>NZ_CP077249.1:0-40000 GCF_019047325.1 Aeromonas sp. FDAARGOS 1403
ATCGTTGACGCCGGTGATGGTGATGGTGACGGTGTGGGTAGTGCCATCAACAGACTCGACCACAAAGGTCTCGACCTTGGTCTCGCCCTCGCCCAGGTACTGCACCTTGCTGTTGTCGACGTTGTAGGTCCAGGTGCCGCCTTCGGTGATGGAGAGGCTGCCCAGTGCACCGGCGCTCGGGGTGCCGTTACCGGTCACAAACTTGGCTTCGTCCGCGCCATCCACGTCGGTCACGCTCAGGGTGCCGGTCTCGGTCAGAGTGGGGTTGGTTTCGTCTTCGGTCACACCACCGGTATCGGTACCGGTGATCACCGCGGCATCGTTGACGCCGGTGATGGTGATGGTGACGGTGTGGGTAGTGCCATCCACGGACTCGACCACAAAGGTCTCGACCTTGGTCTCGCCCTCGCCCAGGTACTGCACCTTGCTGTTGTCGACGTTGTAGGTCCAGGTGCCGCCTTCGGTGATGGTCAGGCTGCCCAGCGCGCCCGCACTCGGAGTGCCGTTGCCCGCCACAAACTTGGCTTCATCCGCCCCGTCCACGTCGGTCACGCTCAGGGTACCGGTCTCGGTCAGAGTCGGGGTGGTCTCATCTTCGGTCACGCCACCGGTGTCGGTACCGGTGATCACCGCGGCATCGTTGACGCCGGTGATGGTGATGGTGACGGTGTGGGTAGTGCCATCCACGGACTCGACCACAAAGGTCTCGACCTTGGTCTCGCCCTCGCCCAGGTACTGCACCTTGCTGTTGTCGACGTTGTAGGTCCAGGTGCCGCCTTCGGTGATGGAGAGGCTGCCCAGTGCACCGGCGCTCGGGGTGCCGTTACCGGTCACAAACTTGGCTTCATCCGCGCCGTCCACGTCGGTCACGGTCAGGGTACCGGTCTCGGTCAGAGTCGGGGTGGTCTCATCTTCGGTCACGCCACCGGTGTCGGTACCGGTGATCACCGCGGCATCGTTGACGCCGGTGATGGTGATGGTGACGGTATGGGTAGTGCCATCCACGGACTCGACCACAAAGGTCTCGACCTTGGTCTCGCCCTCGCCCAGGTACTGCACCTTGCTGTTGTCGACGTTGTAGGTCCAGGTGCCGCCTTCGGTGATGGAGAGGCTGCCCAGTGCACCGGCGCTCGGGGTGCCGTTACCGGCCACAAACTTGGCTTCATCCGCGCCGTCCACGTCGGTCACGGTCAGGGTACCGGTCTCGGTCAGAGTCGGGGTGGTCTCATCTTCGGTCACGCCACCGGTGTCGGTACCGGTGATCACCGCGGCATCGTTGACGCCGGTGATGGTGATGGTGACGGTGTGCTCGGTGCCATCAACAGACTCGACCACAAAGGTCTCGACCTTGGTCTCGCCCTCGCCCAGGTACTGCACCTTGCTGTTGTCAACGTTGTAGCTCCAGGTGCCGCCTTCGGTGATGGAGAGGCTGCCCAGTGCACCGGCGCTCGGGGTGCCGTTACCGGTCACAAACTTGGCTTCGTCCGCGCCATCCACGTCGGTCACGCTCAGGGTGCCGGTCTCGGTCAGAGTGGGGTTGGTTTCGTCTTCGGTCACACCACCGGTGTCGGTACCGGTGATCACCGCGGCATCGTTGACGCCGGTGATGGTGATGGTGACGGTGTGCTCGGTGCCATCCACGGACTTGACCACAAAGGTCTCGACCTTGGTCTCGCCCTCGCCCAGGTACTGCACCTTGCTGTTGTCGACGTTGTAGGTCCAGGTGCCGCCTTCGGTGATGGAGAGGCTGCCCAGTGCACCGGCGCTCGGGGTGCCGTTACCGGTCACAAACTTGGCTTCATCCGCGCCGTCCACGTCGGTCACGGTCAGGGTACCGGTCTCGGTCAGAGTCGGGGTGGTCTCATCTTCGGTCACGCCACCGGTGTCGGTACCGGTGATCACCGCGGCATCGTTGACGCCGGTGATGGTGATGGTGACGGTATGGGTAGTGCCATCCACGGACTCGACCACAAAGGTCTCGACCTTGGTCTCGCCCTCGCCCAGGTACTGCACCTTGCTGTTGTCGACGTTGTAGGTCCAGGTGCCGCCTTCGGTGATGGAGAGGCTGCCCAGTGCACCGGCGCTCGGGGTGCCGTTACCGGCCACAAACTTGGCTTCGTCCGCGCCATCCACGTCGGTCACGCTCAGGGTGCCGGTCTCGGTCAGAGTGGGGTTGGTTTCGTCTTCGGTCACACCACCGGTATCGGTACCGGTGATCACCGCGGCATCGTTGACGCCGGTGATGGTGATGGTGACGGTGTGCTCGGTGCCATCCACGGACTTGACCACAAAGGTCTCGACCTTGGTCTCGCCTTCGCCCAGGTACTGCACTTTGCTGTTGTCGACGTTGTAAGTCCAGTTGCCATCGGCATCGATGGTCAGGCTGCCCAGTGCGCCAGTGCTGGCCACGCCGTTGCCGGCCACAAACTTGGCTTCATCCGCCCCGTCCACGTCGGTCACGCTCAGGGTACCGGTCTCGGTCAGAGTCGGGGTGGTCTCATCTTCGGTCACGCCACCGGTGTCGGTACCGGTGATCACCGCGGCATCGTTGACGCCGGTGATGGTGATGGTGACGGTGTGGGTAGTGCCATCCACGGACTTGACCACAAAGGTCTCGACCTTGGTCTCGCCTTCGCCCAGGTACTGCACCTTGCTGTTGTCGACGTTGTAAGTCCAGTTGCCATCGGCATCGATGGTCAGGCTGCCCAGTGCGCCAGTGCTGGCCACGCCGTTGCCGGCCACAAACTTGGCTTCATCCGCCCCGTCCACGTCGGTCACGCTCAGGGTACCGGTCTCGGTCAGAGTCGGGGTGGTCTCATCTTCGGTCACGCCACCGGTGTCGGTACCGGTGATCACCGCGGCATCGTTGACGCCGGTGATGGTGATGGTGACGGTGTGGGTAGTGCCATCCACGGACTCGACCACAAAGGTCTCGACCTTGGTCTCGCCCTCGCCCAGGTACTGCACCTTGCTGTTGTCGACGTTGTAGGTCCAGGTGCCGCCTTCGGTGATGGAGAGGCTGCCCAGTGCACCGGCGCTCGGGGTGCCGTTACCGGTCACAAACTTGGCTTCGTCCGCGCCATCCACGTCGGTCACGCTCAGGGTGCCGGTCTCGGTCAGAGTGGGGTTGGTTTCGTCTTCGGTCACACCACCGGTATCGGTACCGGTGATCACCGCGGCATCGTTGACGCCGGTGATGGTGATGGTGACGGTGTGCTCGGTGCCATCCACGGACTTGACCACAAAGGTCTCGACCTTGGTCTCGCCTTCGCCCAGGTACTGCACTTTGCTGTTGTCGACGTTGTAAGTCCAGTTGCCATCGGCATCGATGGTCAGGCTGCCCAGTGCGCCAGTGCTGGCCACGCCGTTGCCGGCCACAAACTTGGCTTCATCCGCCCCGTCCACGTCGGTCACGGTCAGGGTACCGGTCTCGGTCAGAGTCGGGGTGGTCTCATCTTCGGTCACGCCACCGGTGTCGGTACCGGTGATCACCGCGGCATCGTTGACGCCGGTGATGGTGATGGTGACGGTGTGGGTAGTGCCATCAACAGACTCGACCACAAAGGTCTCGACCTTGGTCTCGCCCTCGCCCAGGTACTGCACCTTGCTGTTGTCGACGTTGTAGGTCCAGGTGCCGCCTTCGGTGATGGAGAGGCTGCCCAGTGCACCGGCGCTCGGGGTGCCGTTACCGGTCACAAACTTGGCTTCGTCCGCGCCATCCACGTCGGTCACGCTCAGGGTGCCGGTCTCGGTCAGAGTGGGGTTGGTTTCGTCTTCGGTCACACCACCGGTGTCGGTACCGGTGATCACCGCGGCATCGTTGACGCCGGTGATGGTGATGGTGACGGTGTGCTCGGTGCCATCCACGGACTTGACCACAAAGGTCTCGACCTTGGTCTCGCCTTCGCCCAGGTACTGCACTTTGCTGTTGTCGACGTTGTAAGTCCAGTTGCCATCGGCATCGATGGTCAGGCTGCCCAGTGCGCCAGTGCTGGCCACGCCGTTGCCGGCCACAAACTTGGCTTCGTCCGCGCCATCCACGTCGGTCACGCTCAGGGTGCCGGTCTCGGTCAGAGTGGGGTTGGTTTCGTCTTCGGTCACACCACCGGTGTCGGTACCGGTGATCACCGCGGCATCGTTGACGCCGGTGATGGTGATGGTGACGGTGTGCTCGGTGCCATCCACGGACTTGACCACAAAGGTCTCGACCTTGGTCTCGCCTTCGCCCAGGTACTGCACTTTGCTGTTGTCGACGTTGTAAGTCCAGTTGCCATCGGCATCGATGGTCAGGCTGCCCAGTGCGCCAGTGCTGGCCACGCCGTTGCCGGCCACAAACTTGGCTTCATCCGCCCCGTCCACGTCGGTCACGCTCAGGGTACCGGTCTCGGTCAGAGTCGGGGTGGTCTCATCTTCGGTCACGCCACCGGTGTCGGTACCGGTGATCACCGCGGCATCGTTGACGCCGGTGATGGTGATGGTGACGGTGTGGGTAGTGCCATCCACGGACTCGACCACAAAGGTCTCGACCTTGGTCTCGCCCTCGCCCAGGTACTGCACCTTGCTGTTGTCGACGTTGTAGGTCCAGGCACCGCCTTCGGTGATGGAGAGGCTGCCCAGTGCACCGGCACTCGGGGTGCCGTTGCCGGCCACAAACTTGGCTTCATCCGCCCCGTCCACGTCGGTCACGGTCAGGGTGCCGGTCTCGGTCAGAGTCGGGGTGGTCTCATCTTCGGTCACGCCACCGGTGTCGGTACCGGTGATCTCCGCGGCATCGTTGACGCCGGTGATGGTGATGGTGACGGTGTGGGTAGTGCCATCAACAGACTCGACCACAAAGGTCTCGACCTTGGTCTCGCCTTCACCCAGGTACTGCACCTTGCTGTTGTCGACGTTGTAGGTCCAGGCACCGCCTTCGGTGATGGAGAGGCTGCCCAGCGCGCCCGCACTCGGGGTGCCGTTGCCGGCCACAAACTTGGCCTCGTCCGCGCCATCCACGTCGATCACGGTCAGGGTGCCGGTCTCGGTCAGGGTCGGGTTGGTCTCGTCTTCCACCACGTTGCCGGAGTCAGTGCCACCAATCACGGCGCTGTCGTTCACGCCGGTGATGGTGATGGTGACGGTATGGGTGGTGCCATCGACAGACTCGACCACAAAGGTCTCGACCTTGGTCTCGCCCTCGCCCAGGTACTGCACCTTGCTGTTGTCGACGTTATAGGTCCAGGCGCCGCCTTCGGTGATGGTCAGGCTGCCCAGCGCGCCCGCACTCGGGGTGCCATTGCCGGCCAGGAACTTGGCTTCATCCGCCCCGTCCACGTCGGACACGGTCAGGGTGCCGGTCTCGGTCAGAGTCGGGTTGCTTTCGTCTTCCACCACGTTGCCGCTGTCGACACCACCAATGACGGCGCTGTCGTTGACGCCAGTAATGGTGATGGTGACGGTGTGGGTAGTGCCATCGACAGACTCGACCACAAAGGTCTCGACCTTGGTCTCGCCCTCGCCCAGGTACTGCACCTTGCTGTTGTCGACGTTGTAGGTCCAGGTGCCGCCTTCGGTGATGGAGAGGCTGCCCAGTGCACCGGCGCTCGGGGTGCCGTTACCGGTCACAAACTTGGCTTCATCCGCGCCGTCCACGTCGGTCACGGTCAGGGTACCGGTCTCGGTCAGAGTCGGGGTGGTCTCATCTTCGGTCACGCCACCGGTGTCGGTACCGGTGATCACCGCGGCATCGTTGACGCCGGTGATGGTGATGGTGACGGTATGGGTAGTGCCATCCACGGACTCGACCACAAAGGTCTCGACCTTGGTCTCGCCCTCGCCCAGGTACTGCACCTTGCTGTTGTCGACGTTGTAGGTCCAGGTGCCGCCTTCGGTGATGGAGAGGCTGCCCAGTGCACCGGCGCTCGGGGTGCCGTTACCGGCCACAAACTTGGCTTCATCCGCGCCGTCCACGTCGGTCACGGTCAGGGTACCGGTCTCGGTCAGAGTCGGGGTGGTCTCATCTTCGGTCACGCCACCGGTGTCGGTACCGGTGATCACCGCGGCATCGTTGACGCCGGTGATGGTGATGGTGACGGTGTGGGTAGTGCCATCAACAGACTCGACCACAAAGGTCTCGACCTTGGTCTCGCCCTCGCCCAGGTACTGCACCTTGCTGTTGTCGACGTTGTAGGTCCAGGTGCCGCCTTCGGTGATGGAGAGGCTGCCCAGTGCACCGGCGCTCGGGGTGCCGTTACCGGTCACAAACTTGGCTTCATCCGCGCCGTCCACGTCGGTCACGGTCAGGGTACCGGTCTCGGTCAGAGTCGGGGTGGTCTCATCTTCGGTCACGCCACCGGTGTCGGTACCGGTGATCACCGCGGCATCGTTGACGCCGGTGATGGTGATGGTGACGGTATGGGTAGTGCCATCCACGGACTTGACCACAAAGGTCTCGACCTTGGTCTCGCCTTCGCCCAGGTACTGCACTTTGCTGTTGTCGACGTTATAGGTCCAGGCGCCGCCTTCGGTGATGGTCAGGCTGCCCAGCGCGCCCGCACTCGGGGTGCCATTGCCGGCCAGGAACTTGGCTTCATCCGCCCCGTCCACGTCGGACACGGTCAGGGTGCCGGTCTCGGTCAGAGTCGGGTTGCTTTCGTCTTCCACCACGTTGCCGCTGTCGACACCACCAATGACGGCGCTGTCGTTGACGCCAGTAATGGTGATGGTGACGGTGTGGGTAGTGCCATCGACAGACTCGACCACAAAGGTCTCGACCTTGGTCTCGCCCTCGCCCAGGTACTGCACCTTGCTGTTGTCGACGTTGTAGGTCCAGGTGCCGCCTTCGGTGATGGAGAGGCTGCCCAGTGCACCGGCGCTCGGGGTGCCGTTACCGGTCACAAACTTGGCTTCATCCGCGCCGTCCACGTCGGTCACGGTCAGGGTACCGGTCTCGGTCAGAGTCGGGGTGGTCTCATCTTCGGTCACGCCACCGGTGTCGGTACCGGTGATCACCGCGGCATCGTTGACGCCGGTGATGGTGATGGTGACGGTGTGGGTAGTGCCATCGACAGACTCGACCACAAAGGTCTCGACCTTGGTCTCGCCTTCGCCCAGGTACTGCACTTTGCTGTTGTCGACGTTGTAAGTCCAGTTGCCATCGGCATCGATGGTCAGGCTGCCCAGTGCGCCAGTGCTGGCCACGCCGTTGCCGGCCACAAACTTGGCTTCATCCGCCCCGTCCACGTCGGTCACGCTCAGGGTACCGGTCTCGGTCAGAGTCGGGGTGGTCTCATCTTCGGTCACGCCACCGGTGTCGGTACCGGTGATCACCGCGGCATCGTTGACGCCGGTGATGGTGATGGTGACGGTGTGGGTAGTGCCATCCACGGACTTGACCACAAAGGTCTCGACCTTGGTCTCGCCTTCGCCCAGGTACTGCACTTTGCTGTTGTCGACGTTGTAAGTCCAGTTGCCATCGGCATCGATGGTCAGGCTGCCCAGTGCGCCAGTGCTGGCCACGCCGTTGCCGGCCACAAACTTGGCTTCATCCGCCCCGTCCACGTCGGTCACGCTCAGGGTACCGGTCTCGGTCAGAGTCGGGGTGGTCTCATCTTCGGTCACGCCACCGGTGTCGGTACCGGTGATCACCGCGGCATCGTTGACGCCGGTGATGGTGATGGTGACGGTGTGGGTAGTGCCATCCACGGACTCGACCACAAAGGTCTCGACCTTGGTCTCGCCCTCGCCCAGGTACTGCACCTTGCTGTTGTCGACGTTGTAGGTCCAGGTGCCGCCTTCGGTGATGGAGAGGCTGCCCAGTGCACCGGCGCTCGGGGTGCCGTTACCGGCCACAAACTTGGCTTCATCCGCGCCGTCCACGTCGGTCACGGTCAGGGTACCGGTCTCGGTCAGAGTCGGGGTGGTCTCATCTTCGGTCACGCCACCGGTGTCGGTACCGGTGATCACCGCGGCATCGTTGACGCCGGTGATGGTGATGGTGACGGTGTGGGTAGTGCCATCAACAGACTCGACCACAAAGGTCTCGACCTTGGTCTCGCCCTCGCCCAGGTACTGCACCTTGCTGTTGTCGACGTTGTAGGTCCAGGTGCCGCCTTCGGTGATGGAGAGGCTGCCCAGTGCACCGGCGCTCGGGGTGCCGTTACCGGTCACAAACTTGGCTTCGTCCGCGCCATCCACGTCGGTCACGCTCAGGGTGCCGGTCTCGGTCAGAGTGGGGTTGGTTTCGTCTTCGGTCACACCACCGGTATCGGTACCGGTGATCACCGCGGCATCGTTGACGCCGGTGATGGTGATGGTGACGGTGTGGGTAGTGCCATCCACGGACTCGACCACAAAGGTCTCGACCTTGGTCTCGCCCTCGCCCAGGTACTGCACCTTGCTGTTGTCGACGTTGTAGGTCCAGGTGCCGCCTTCGGTGATGGTCAGGCTGCCCAGCGCGCCCGCACTCGGAGTGCCGTTGCCCGCCACAAACTTGGCTTCATCCGCCCCGTCCACGTCGGTCACGCTCAGGGTACCGGTCTCGGTCAGAGTCGGGGTGGTCTCATCTTCGGTCACGCCACCGGTGTCGGTACCGGTGATCACCGCGGCATCGTTGACGCCGGTGATGGTGATGGTGACGGTGTGGGTAGTGCCATCCACGGACTCGACCACAAAGGTCTCGACCTTGGTCTCGCCCTCGCCCAGGTACTGCACCTTGCTGTTGTCGACGTTGTAGGTCCAGGTGCCGCCTTCGGTGATGGAGAGGCTGCCCAGTGCACCGGCGCTCGGGGTGCCGTTACCGGTCACAAACTTGGCTTCATCCGCGCCGTCCACGTCGGTCACGGTCAGGGTACCGGTCTCGGTCAGAGTCGGGGTGGTCTCATCTTCGGTCACGCCACCGGTGTCGGTACCGGTGATCACCGCGGCATCGTTGACGCCGGTGATGGTGATGGTGACGGTATGGGTAGTGCCATCCACGGACTCGACCACAAAGGTCTCGACCTTGGTCTCGCCCTCGCCCAGGTACTGCACCTTGCTGTTGTCGACGTTGTAGGTCCAGGTGCCGCCTTCGGTGATGGAGAGGCTGCCCAGTGCACCGGCGCTCGGGGTGCCGTTACCGGCCACAAACTTGGCTTCATCCGCGCCGTCCACGTCGGTCACGGTCAGGGTACCGGTCTCGGTCAGAGTCGGGGTGGTCTCATCTTCGGTCACGCCACCGGTGTCGGTACCGGTGATCACCGCGGCATCGTTGACGCCGGTGATGGTGATGGTGACGGTGTGCTCGGTGCCATCAACAGACTCGACCACAAAGGTCTCGACCTTGGTCTCGCCCTCGCCCAGGTACTGCACCTTGCTGTTGTCAACGTTGTAGCTCCAGGTGCCGCCTTCGGTGATGGAGAGGCTGCCCAGTGCACCGGCGCTCGGGGTGCCGTTACCGGTCACAAACTTGGCTTCGTCCGCGCCATCCACGTCGGTCACGCTCAGGGTGCCGGTCTCGGTCAGAGTGGGGTTGGTTTCGTCTTCGGTCACACCACCGGTGTCGGTACCGGTGATCACCGCGGCATCGTTGACGCCGGTGATGGTGATGGTGACGGTGTGCTCGGTGCCATCCACGGACTTGACCACAAAGGTCTCGACCTTGGTCTCGCCCTCGCCCAGGTACTGCACCTTGCTGTTGTCGACGTTGTAGGTCCAGGTGCCGCCTTCGGTGATGGAGAGGCTGCCCAGTGCACCGGCGCTCGGGGTGCCGTTACCGGTCACAAACTTGGCTTCATCCGCGCCGTCCACGTCGGTCACGGTCAGGGTACCGGTCTCGGTCAGAGTCGGGGTGGTCTCATCTTCGGTCACGCCACCGGTGTCGGTACCGGTGATCACCGCGGCATCGTTGACGCCGGTGATGGTGATGGTGACGGTATGGGTAGTGCCATCCACGGACTCGACCACAAAGGTCTCGACCTTGGTCTCGCCCTCGCCCAGGTACTGCACCTTGCTGTTGTCGACGTTGTAGGTCCAGGTGCCGCCTTCGGTGATGGAGAGGCTGCCCAGTGCACCGGCGCTCGGGGTGCCGTTACCGGCCACAAACTTGGCTTCATCCGCCCCGTCCACGTCGGTCACGCTCAGGGTGCCGGTCTCGGTCAGAGTGGGGTTGGTTTCGTCTTCGGTCACACCACCGGTATCGGTACCGGTGATCACCGCGGCATCGTTGACGCCGGTGATGGTGATGGTGACGGTGTGCTCGGTGCCATCCACGGACTTGACCACAAAGGTCTCGACCTTGGTCTCGCCTTCGCCCAGGTACTGCACTTTGCTGTTGTCGACGTTGTAAGTCCAGTTGCCATCGGCATCGATGGTCAGGCTGCCCAGTGCGCCAGTGCTGGCCACGCCGTTGCCGGCCACAAACTTGGCTTCATCCGCCCCGTCCACGTCGGTCACGCTCAGGGTACCGGTCTCGGTCAGAGTCGGGGTGGTCTCATCTTCGGTCACGCCACCGGTGTCGGTACCGGTGATCACCGCGGCATCGTTGACGCCGGTGATGGTGATGGTGACGGTGTGGGTAGTGCCATCCACGGACTTGACCACAAAGGTCTCGACCTTGGTCTCGCCTTCGCCCAGGTACTGCACCTTGCTGTTGTCGACGTTGTAAGTCCAGTTGCCATCGGCATCGATGGTCAGGCTGCCCAGTGCGCCAGTGCTGGCCACGCCGTTGCCGGCCACAAACTTGGCTTCATCCGCCCCGTCCACGTCGGTCACGCTCAGGGTACCGGTCTCGGTCAGAGTCGGGGTGGTCTCATCTTCGGTCACGCCACCGGTGTCGGTACCGGTGATCACCGCGGCATCGTTGACGCCGGTGATGGTGATGGTGACGGTGTGGGTAGTGCCATCCACGGACTCGACCACAAAGGTCTCGACCTTGGTCTCGCCCTCGCCCAGGTACTGCACCTTGCTGTTGTCGACGTTGTAGGTCCAGGTGCCGCCTTCGGTGATGGAGAGGCTGCCCAGTGCACCGGCGCTCGGGGTGCCGTTACCGGTCACAAACTTGGCTTCGTCCGCGCCATCCACGTCGGTCACGCTCAGGGTGCCGGTCTCGGTCAGAGTGGGGTTGGTTTCGTCTTCGGTCACACCACCGGTATCGGTACCGGTGATCACCGCGGCATCGTTGACGCCGGTGATGGTGATGGTGACGGTGTGCTCGGTGCCATCCACGGACTTGACCACAAAGGTCTCGACCTTGGTCTCGCCTTCGCCCAGGTACTGCACTTTGCTGTTGTCGACGTTGTAAGTCCAGTTGCCATCGGCATCGATGGTCAGGCTGCCCAGTGCGCCAGTGCTGGCCACGCCGTTGCCGGCCACAAACTTGGCTTCATCCGCCCCGTCCACGTCGGTCACGGTCAGGGTACCGGTCTCGGTCAGAGTCGGGGTGGTCTCATCTTCGGTCACGCCACCGGTGTCGGTACCGGTGATCACCGCGGCATCGTTGACGCCGGTGATGGTGATGGTGACGGTGTGGGTAGTGCCATCAACAGACTCGACCACAAAGGTCTCGACCTTGGTCTCGCCCTCGCCCAGGTACTGCACCTTGCTGTTGTCGACGTTGTAGGTCCAGGTGCCGCCTTCGGTGATGGAGAGGCTGCCCAGTGCACCAGTGCTGGCCACGCCATTGCCGGCCACAAACTTGGCTTCGTCCGCCCCATCCACGTCGGTCACGGTCAGGGTACCGGTCTCGGTCAGGGTCGGGTTGCTTTCATCTTCCACCACGTTGCCGGAGTCGGTACCGGTGATCACCGCGGCATCGTTGACACCGGTGATGGTGATGGTGACGGTATGGGTGGTGCCATCCACGGACTCGACCACAAAGGTCTCGACCTTGGTCTCGCCTTCACCCAGGTACTGCACCTTGCTGTTGTCGACGTTGTAGGTCCAGGCACCGCCTTCGGTGATGGAGAGGCTACCCAGTGCACCGGCACTCGGGGTGCCATTGCCGGCCACAAACTTGGCTTCATCCGCCCCGTCCACGTCGGTCACGCTCAGGGTACCGGTCTCGGTCAGAGTCGGGGTGGTCTCATCTTCGGTCACGCCACCGGTGTCGGTACCGGTGATCACCGCGGCATCGTTGACGCCGGTGATGGTGATGGTGACGGTGTGGGTAGTGCCATCGACAGACTCGACCACAAAGGTCTCGACCTTGGTCTCGCCTTCGCCCAGGTACTGCACTTTGCTGTTGTCGACGTTGTAAGTCCAGTTGCCATCGGCATCGATGGTCAGGCTGCCCAGTGCGCCAGTGCTGGCCACGCCGTTGCCGGCCACAAACTTGGCTTCATCCGCCCCGTCCACGTCGGTCACGCTCAGGGTACCGGTCTCGGTCAGAGTCGGGGTGGTCTCATCTTCGGTCACGCCACCGGTGTCGGTACCGGTGATCACCGCGGCATCGTTGACGCCGGTGATGGTGATGGTGACGGTGTGGGTAGTGCCATCCACGGACTTGACCACAAAGGTCTCGACCTTGGTCTCGCCCTCGCCCAGGTACTGCACCTTGCTGTTGTCGACGTTGTAGGTCCAGGTGCCGCCTTCGGTGATGGAGAGGCTGCCCAGTGCACCAGTGCTGGCCACGCCATTGCCGGCCACAAACTTGGCTTCGTCCGCCCCATCCACGTCGGTCACGGTCAGGGTACCGGTCTCGGTCAGGGTCGGGTTGCTTTCATCTTCCACCACGTTGCCGGAGTCGGTACCGGTGATCACCGCGGCATCGTTGACACCGGTGATGGTGATGGTGACGGTATGGGTGGTGCCATCCACGGACTCGACCACAAAGGTCTCGACCTTGGTCTCGCCTTCACCCAGGTACTGCACCTTGCTGTTGTCGACGTTGTAGGTCCAGGCACCGCCTTCGGTGATGGAGAGGCTGCCCAGTGCACCAGTGCTGGCCACGCCATTGCCGGCCACAAACTTGGCTTCATCCGCCCCGTCCACGTCGGTCACGGTCAGGGTACCGGTCTCGGTCAGAGTCGGGGTGGTCTCATCTTCGGTCACGCCACCGGTGTCGGTACCGGTGATCACCGCGGCATCGTTGACGCCGGTGATGGTGATGGTGACGGTGTGGGTAGTGCCATCCACGGACTCGACCACAAAGGTCTCGACCTTGGTCTCGCCCTCGCCCAGGTACTGCACCTTGCTGTTGTCGACGTTGTAGGTCCAGGCACCGCCTTCGGTGATGGAGAGGCTGCCCAGTGCACCCGCGCTCGGAGTGCCGTTGCCCGCCACAAACTTGGCCTCGTCGGCGCCGTCCACATCGGTCACGGTCAGGGTACCGGTCTCGGTCAGAGTCGGGGTGGTCTCATCTTCGGTCACGCCACCGGTGTCGGTACCGGTGATCACCGCGGCATCGTTGACGCCGGTGATGGTGATGGTGACGGTATGGGTAGTGCCATCCACGGACTCGACCACAAAGGTCTCGACCTTGGTCTCGCCCTCGCCCAGGTACTGCACCTTGCTGTTGTCGACGTTATAGGTCCAGGCGCCGCCTTCGGTGATGGTCAGGCTGCCCAGCGCGCCCGCACTCGGGGTGCCATTGCCGGCCAGGAACTTGGCTTCATCCGCCCCGTCCACGTCGGACACGGTCAGGGTGCCGGTCTCGGTCAGAGTCGGGTTGCTTTCGTCTTCCACCACGTTGCCGCTGTCGACACCACCAATGACGGCGCTGTCGTTGACGCCAGTAATGGTGATGGTGACGGTGTGCTCGGTGCCATCCACGGACTTGACCACAAAGGTCTCGACCTTGGTCTCGCCCTCGCCCAGGTACTGCACCTTGCTGTTGTCGACGTTGTAGGTCCAGGTGCCGCCTTCGGTGATGGAGAGGCTGCCCAGTGCACCGGCGCTCGGGGTGCCGTTACCGGTCACAAACTTGGCTTCATCCGCGCCGTCCACGTCGGTCACGGTCAGGGTACCGGTCTCGGTCAGAGTCGGGGTGGTCTCATCTTCGGTCACGCCACCGGTGTCGGTACCGGTGATCACCGCGGCATCGTTGACGCCGGTGATGGTGATGGTGACGGTATGGGTAGTGCCATCCACGGACTCGACCACAAAGGTCTCGACCTTGGTCTCGCCCTCGCCCAGGTACTGCACCTTGCTGTTGTCGACGTTGTAGGTCCAGGTGCCGCCTTCGGTGATGGAGAGGCTGCCCAGTGCACCGGCGCTCGGGGTGCCGTTACCGGCCACAAACTTGGCTTCATCCGCGCCGTCCACGTCGGTCACGGTCAGGGTACCGGTCTCGGTCAGAGTCGGGGTGGTCTCATCTTCGGTCACGCCACCGGTGTCGGTACCGGTGATCACCGCGGCATCGTTGACGCCGGTGATGGTGATGGTGACGGTGTGGGTAGTGCCATCAACAGACTCGACCACAAAGGTCTCGACCTTGGTCTCGCCCTCGCCCAGGTACTGCACCTTGCTGTTGTCGACGTTGTAGGTCCAGGTGCCGCCTTCGGTGATGGAGAGGCTGCCCAGTGCACCGGCGCTCGGGGTGCCGTTACCGGTCACAAACTTGGCTTCATCCGCGCCGTCCACGTCGGTCACGGTCAGGGTACCGGTCTCGGTCAGAGTCGGGGTGGTCTCATCTTCGGTCACGCCACCGGTGTCGGTACCGGTGATCACCGCGGCATCGTTGACGCCGGTGATGGTGATGGTGACGGTATGGGTAGTGCCATCCACGGACTTGACCACAAAGGTCTCGACCTTGGTCTCGCCTTCGCCCAGGTACTGCACTTTGCTGTTGTCGACGTTATAGGTCCAGGCGCCGCCTTCGGTGATGGTCAGGCTGCCCAGCGCGCCCGCACTCGGGGTGCCATTGCCGGCCAGGAACTTGGCTTCATCCGCCCCGTCCACGTCGGACACGGTCAGGGTGCCGGTCTCGGTCAGAGTCGGGTTGCTTTCGTCTTCCACCACGTTGCCGCTGTCGACACCACCAATGACGGCGCTGTCGTTGACGCCAGTAATGGTGATGGTGACGGTGTGGGTAGTGCCATCGACAGACTCGACCACAAAGGTCTCGACCTTGGTCTCGCCCTCGCCCAGGTACTGCACCTTGCTGTTGTCGACGTTGTAGGTCCAGGTGCCGCCTTCGGTGATGGAGAGGCTGCCCAGTGCACCGGCGCTCGGGGTGCCGTTACCGGTCACAAACTTGGCTTCATCCGCGCCGTCCACGTCGGTCACGGTCAGGGTACCGGTCTCGGTCAGAGTCGGGGTGGTCTCATCTTCGGTCACGCCACCGGTGTCGGTACCGGTGATCACCGCGGCATCGTTGACGCCGGTGATGGTGATGGTGACGGTGTGGGTAGTGCCATCGACAGACTCGACCACAAAGGTCTCGACCTTGGTCTCGCCTTCGCCCAGGTACTGCACTTTGCTGTTGTCGACGTTGTAAGTCCAGTTGCCATCGGCATCGATGGTCAGGCTGCCCAGTGCGCCAGTGCTGGCCACGCCGTTGCCGGCCACAAACTTGGCTTCATCCGCCCCGTCCACGTCGGTCACGCTCAGGGTACCGGTCTCGGTCAGAGTCGGGGTGGTCTCATCTTCGGTCACGCCACCGGTGTCGGTACCGGTGATCACCGCGGCATCGTTGACGCCGGTGATGGTGATGGTGACGGTGTGGGTAGTGCCATCCACGGACTTGACCACAAAGGTCTCGACCTTGGTCTCGCCTTCGCCCAGGTACTGCACTTTGCTGTTGTCGACGTTGTAAGTCCAGTTGCCATCGGCATCGATGGTCAGGCTGCCCAGTGCGCCAGTGCTGGCCACGCCGTTGCCGGCCACAAACTTGGCTTCATCCGCCCCGTCCACGTCGGTCACGCTCAGGGTACCGGTCTCGGTCAGAGTCGGGGTGGTCTCATCTTCGGTCACGCCACCGGTGTCGGTACCGGTGATCACCGCGGCATCGTTGACGCCGGTGATGGTGATGGTGACGGTGTGGGTAGTGCCATCCACGGACTCGACCACAAAGGTCTCGACCTTGGTCTCGCCCTCGCCCAGGTACTGCACCTTGCTGTTGTCGACGTTGTAGGTCCAGGTGCCGCCTTCGGTGATGGAGAGGCTGCCCAGTGCACCGGCGCTCGGGGTGCCGTTACCGGCCACAAACTTGGCTTCATCCGCGCCGTCCACGTCGGTCACGCTCAGGGTGCCGGTCTCGGTCAGGGTCGGGTTGGTCTCGTCTTCCACCACGTTGCCGGAATCAGTGCCGCCGATAACGGCGCTGTCGTTCACCCCGGTGATGGTGATGGTGACGGTATGGGTAGTGCCATCGACAGACTCGACCACAAAGCTCTCGACCTTGGTCTCGCCTTCGCCCAGGTACTGCACCTTGCTGTTGTCGACGTTGTAGGTCCAGGCGCCGCCTTCGGTGATGGAGAGGCTGCCCAGCGCCCCCGCGCTCGGAGTGCCGTTGCCGGCCAGGAACTTGGCTTCGTCCGCGCCGTCCACATCGGTCACGGTCAGGGTACCGGTCTCGGTCAGAGTCGGGTTGGTCTCGTCTTCCACCACGTTGCCGCTGTCGACACCACCAATAACGGCGCTGTCGTTCACGCCGGTGATGGTGATGGTGACGGTGTGGGTGGTGCCATCCACGGACTCGACCACAAAGGTCTCGACCTTGGTCTCGCCCTCGCCCAGGTACTGTACCTTGCTGTTGTCGACGTTGTAGGTCCAGGCACCGCCTTCGGTGATGGAGAGGCTGCCCAGTGCACCGGAGCTCGGAGTGCCGTTACCGGCCACAAACTTGGCTTCGTCAGCGCCGTCCACGTCGGACACGCTCAGGGTGCCGGTCTCGGTCAGGGTCGGGTTGCTTTCGTCTTCGATCACGCCACCGGTATCGGTACCGGTGATCACCGCGGCATCGTTGAGCGGCGTAACAGTCCCGGTCACGCCGCCAGTGGCGCTGTTCAGGCCATCGGTAACTGTGTATTCAAATGCGATGTTGCCGTTGAAATCCGGAGCCGGTGTAAAGATCAGCTGGCCATTGTTCAGGGTAACGGAGCCGTTGCTGATCGCAACCGTGCCGCCTTCGGAAATTGTCTGGCCGTTGATGGCGGTGATGGTGAGAGGATCACCATCCGCATCCGTGTCGTTGCCAAGCACATTGATGGTGACGGTGCCATCTTCTGCCACGGTGAACTGGTCGTCGCCCGGCTGGGGTGCGGCATTCACCACGCTGTTGTCGGTTCCCTTGGGCGAGGTGTTGCCCACCGGGTCGGTCAGGGTGGCATCCACCGTGATGGGACCGTTGACCGGCAGATCCGAGGTGGGGATGGTCAGGGTGACCTGGGTGCGGCCGATATCGTCGGCCGTCAGAATTCTGCTGGAGTCGGGTACGCCATCACCATTCCAGTCCACATCGAGGCGATCGCCGGCCTTGGCATCGCCCGGCAGCCGGATGATGACATCCACCCCGTTCTCGCGCTCATTGGCGGAGATGACATTGTCCGCCCCGTCCTGGATGTCCACTTGCGGTGCAGAGGGCGCGGTACTGTCCACGCTGCCGTCATCGGTCGCGGTGCCGGTGTTGCCGGCCGGATCGGTGACGCTGCCCGTGACGGTGTAGGAACCATCCGGCAGCGGCGTGGTGACATCCACGCTGAAAGTGCCATCCGGATTGACGGTGGTGATCAGGGTTTGCTGGTTGCCATTGGCATCGGTCACCAGCAGGGTCACGGTACTGCCGGCGGCGGCATCCGTGGTACCCGTGATGGTCGGGGTAGTGTCGTTGGTATTGTCAGGCGCAGAGACGGTGATCACCGGCGGCACCAGATCGATCAGGCGGTTCTCTTCACCCGGCAGTGCATCCGCGGTCACGCCGGCATCGGTTTGATAGGTAGTATCAAAACCCGCCGCAGCTATGGTGGCATCGCCGGTACGGTCGATGGTGACGAAACCACCATTGCCGCTGGCGCCGGCTACGCCGCCAATACCACCACCGGCGGCAGGAGCCCCACCGGCAGCAGAGGCTTCAAACGTCTTGGTCGGGTCGGCGCCACCCAGAATGGCTTGCTGCAGGGCAGCAATGTCATTGGGATTGTCGCTCGGCACGTTCTGGGCAAGCAGCGGCTCTTGAGACGTTTCATCCTCAGCCTGCTGCTCGTTGGTCGGGCTCAGGGTGAAAGTCTGGTTGCCACCTTTGAAGCTGGCGCCCTCAGGAGTGATCAACACGGCATTCTTGGGCAGGATATCGCCTTCGGCGAGCGGTTGCTGGCTGCCATCTGCGGCGACCAGGTAAACCTTGCCTTTCAACTGGGTAACGACAACGTCCTGATCCAATGCAATTTCGTGGTTGCTCATGTTCTCTCCTGAATCTCTATTGGCATGCAATATTCCACCGTCTAATGTGCCCGTGAACGGCACCAGAAACCAGTTAGAAAATTCGAATGGATAGACTGATTCGAGGCCGGAACGGTCGGTTAAACAGAAGGGTCAATAGCGGTGGGAATAAAAAATAAAATCAAGATGATCAATGTGTTGCAAAAATATGAAGGGAGCACCTCCAGTGCTCCCATTCGGGGTTATGTTCAGCTGCCAGCCCACAGCAGGATGGCGAGCAACTGGGGCGAGATGATCCGCAGAAACATCACCAGCGGATAGACGGTCGCGTACGAGAGCGCGCTGGCACCACTGGTGGGATGCATGCCGTTGGCAAACGCCAGGGCGGGAGGATCCGTCATGGAGCCGGCCAGCAGACCGCACAGGGTGAGGTAGTTCATCTTGCCGTACAGACGGGCCAGCACCCCGACCACCAGCAGCGGGATCAAGGTGATCGCCACCCCGTACATCATCCAGGCCGGGCCGTCACCGTTGATCAGGGTATCGATGAAGCCGGCGCCGGACTTGAAGCCCACCACCGCCAGAAACAGCACTATGCCGATCTCCCGCAGCGCCAGGTTGGCACTGGGGGGCATGAACCAGTAGAGCTTGCCGATGCTGCCGATGCGCGACAGGATCAGCGCCACCACCAGCGGCCCGCCCGCAAGACCCAGCTTGAGCGCGGCCGGGAAGCCCGGCAGGTAGAAGGGGATGGAGCCGAGCAACACGCCGAGACCGATGCCGATAAACACCGGCAGCATCTGCACCTGCTGCAGTTTCTGCTGCACGTTGCCCACCACATTGGTGACCGCTTCGATGGCGTCGAGTCGTCCTACCAGATTGAGGATGTCGCCGAACTGCAGGCTGGTCTGGCTGGTCGGCACCAGCTCGATGCCAGCCCGGTTGAGGCGCGAGATCACCACGTCGTACTTCTGCTTGATGTCGAGATCGCGGATCTTCTTGCCGAGCACCTGCTCGTTGGTCACCACCACCCGCTCGACCCGCAAGTCGGTGCCGCGGGTGGAGAGCGAGGTCTCCACCTCCTCCCCCAGCACCAGCAGCACCTTGCGCAGGGCGTGTCGCTCACCTACCAGGTGCAGCAGGTCGCCCAGCTCGATGCGCGATTCAGGCTTGGGCACCATCAGCTCATCGCCGCGCTTGAGGCGCGAGCAGATGACATCGGCCTCGTCGAGACTCGGGATCTCGCTCAGCATCAGACCGTGGATGTTGGGGTTGCGCACCGCGATGTTGATGGTCTGCAGACTCTCCTTGGTCTTGCCGGCCTGTTGTTCAAACTGGGCGGCTTCTTCGTCGATCTTGATGCGAAAGAACATGCGGATCAGCCACATGGTCAACAAGATGCCGCAGATGCCAAACGGATAGGCGACCGCATAGCCCATCCCCATCAGGCCGGTGGAACCGGGGGCAGCCCCCAGCTCAGCCAGGATCTGCTGACCGGCACCGAGGGAAGGGGTATTGGTCACGGCGCCGGAGAAGACCCCCAGGATCACCGGCAGCGGCACGTCAAACAGCTGATGCAGGGCTGCCGCCACGGCACAGCCGAGCAGTACCAGCAGGGCGGCAAACCCGTTGAGCTTGAGACCGGAGCTGCGCAGGGAGGAGAAGAAGCCGGGACCGACCTGAATGCCTATGGTGTAGACAAACAGGATCAGGCCGAACTCCTGAATGAAGTGCAGGGTCTGCTCATCCAGCGCCAGCCCCGAGAGGCCGGCGAAGTGGCCCACTATGATGCCGCCGAACAGCACCCCTCCGATCCCGAGACCAACGCCATAGACTCGCCAGTTCCCCAGCCAGAGCCCCAGCACTGCCACCAGCGACAACATGCTGATGGAAAGCGCGATATCACTCATTTCGTGCATCCTTTGCGAATTGAACTGTCCCTAGCTTGTCAGCAAACGCCGCGGTCAACTGTGTGATACCGCACGAATTTATCCTTTCGAGCGGCAAAAAATACCAATTAAGGGCTAGTTATGCGACGTAACCATAAATGGCCATAAAGTGACAAACACTGCCCCCCAGCACGAACAGATGCCAGATGGCGTGGTTGTAGGGGATGCGCTTGGCCACATAGAAGATCACCCCCAGGCTGTAGATGAGACCACCCAACCCGAGCAGCAGCAAGCCTTCCCCCTCCAGATGGATATAAAGCTGATAGACCACCAGCAACGACAACCAGCCCAGCATCAGGTAGGTAAACAGCGACAGCTTCTTGAAGCGGTTGATGAACAGCAGCTTGAACACCACCCCCGCCAGCGCCAGCCCCCAGATCACCACCATCAGCCCCTGTGCCAGCGGCGTGTCGAGCGCCACCAGCAGAAAAGGGGTATAGGTACCGGCGATCAGCAGATAGATGGCACAGTGATCAAACACCTTGCACCAGCGCCTGGCCGGCCCCTCCGCCATGCTGTGATAGAGGGTCGAGGCCAGATAGAGCAGCACCAGGCTGCCACCATACAGGCTGTAACTGATCAGTGCCTGGGTGCCCTGCGCCCAGCCCTTGTTCAACAACAACACCAACCCCAGGATCCCCAGCACCAGCCCCAGCCCATGGCTGAGGCGGTTGGCCAGCTCCTCGCGGGGCGAATAATCCGTCACACTGCTCATTGCATACTCCTGCCCAAACTGCGCTCACTCTAGCTGCCGTCATTTCAGAGTACAAGTGTTAGCTTAAAGATGAGCCGTCCCCATTTGCGATGTTTCCTCGCCGCGCGCATGGCTGTCAGCCGTTGACCTTTGGTGTATGCTCTGCGGCCGATGCCCACTTGCTGTTGCCGCCCCTTGTTCACCCCCGACTCCCCGGCAACCCGGTCTGGAGAACCTGATGAAGTTGACTGAGCTGTTTGCACAACCGGATCCGGCCTTTGGCCAGGCCATGACGGATCTGCTGGAGACCTTCCACCACTCGGATGACAGTCAGGCTCCCTATCAGCGCGACCAGTTCACCCACCAGCTTGAACAATCGGGCATGCCGGAAGCGGGGCTCGCCATGGCGGACTACCTGACCAGGCTGGCAACCCTGGTGCCCGGCGCCTCCCACCTGACCTCGCCACGCTACATGGGCCATATGACGGCACCATTGCCGGCCTTCACCGCCGAGCTCTCCCGTCTGGTGGTGATGCTCAACCAGAACCCGATGAAGATGGAATCCTCCCGTCTGCTCAGCTTTCTGGAGCGGGAGGTGCTGGCCAAGCTGCACCGCCTCGTCTATCGCGCCGACGAGCCCTTCTACGGCACCCATATGCATGCCAAGGATGCGGCGCTCGGCGTCATGACCAGCGGCGGCACCATCGCCAACGTCACCGCCCTCTGGCTGGCCCGCAACCGCGCCTGCGGCGACAACCTGTTCGCCCTCTATGAGCAGGGGTATCGCGGCGCCGTCATCCTGGGCTCGCGGCTGATGCACTACTCCTTCGACAAGGGGATGGATCTGCTGGGGTTGGGGGCGCGTAGCGTCTGGCGCCTCGAGACCGACCAGCATAACCGGCTCAGTCTGGCCGCGCTGGAGCAGGCGCTGGCCCAGTGCAAGGAGCAGAAGCTCAAAGTGCTGGCCCTGGTCGGTGTGGCCGGCAGCACCGACTTCGGCTCCATCGACCCGCTGCCTGAGCTGGCAGCCATCGCCGCTCGCGAGCAGATCCACTTCCACGTGGATGCCGCCTGGGGTGGCCCGACCCTCTTCTCGCCCCGTTATCAGGGGCTGCTGGCGGGGATCGAGCACGCCGACACCGTCACCCTGGATGGCCACAAGCAACTGCTGGTACCGCTCGGTACCGGCATGCTGCTCTGCCGCCAGCCGGACCTGATGATGGCAGTCAAGCGAGAGGCCCCCTACGCCATCCGCGCCAGCTCCTTTGATCAGGGGCGCTTCACCCTGGAGGGAACCCGCCCGGCCAACGCCCTCTATCTGGATGCCGCCTTCCAGCTGTTCGGCCAGCAGGGCTATGCCGAGCTCATCGAGGCCAACTACGACCGGGCCCGCCTGATGGCCAGCCTCATCGACCAGGATCCGGCCTTCGAGCTGATGTCGGCCCCGGTGATGAACCTGCTCTCCTATCGCTGCATCCCCCCTCATCTGCAGGGCAAGGTGCTGGACGAAGCCGCCAACGAGCAGGTCAATGCCTTCAACGTCGCGCTGCAAAAAGCCCAACGCGCCGAGGGGCACAGTTTTGTCTCCCGCACCCAGCGGGCCGTGGGTCGCTACGGTGCCCAACCGCTCACCCTGCTGCGGGCCGTGCTGCTCAACCCCCTCATCGAAGAGCGTCATATTCGCGATCTGCTGGCAGATCAGAAACGGTTGGGCGATGAGATCGCAGGGCAGCTATTTGGCTGAGGAACTGGCTGGCGAATGAGCGGTCTTATTCATTTGCCGTTGCCCATCGGGCAGGTACACTGGATGAAATTTTGCGTTCCACTCTTGAGGGCGACGAGCCAGACATGAAGCAATTTATTGAATTTATTCCCCTTATCGTTTTCTTTGCGGTCTACAAGTTCTACGACATCTACATGGCCACCGGCGCCCTGGTGGTGGTGACCGGTCTGCAGCTCGCCTACAGCTGGGTTCGCTATCGCAAGGTCGAGAAGATGCAGCTGTTCACCTTCCTGCTGGTCGGCTTCTTTGGCGGCCTCACCGTCATCTTCCACGACGACACCTTCATCAAATGGAAAGTGACCGTCATCAACGTACTGTTCGCGCTGGGCCTGCTCATCAGCCGCTACGGCTTTGGCAAGAACCTCATCAAGCAGATGCTGGGCAAGGAGCTGCAGGCGCCGGATCCCGTCTGGGATCGGGTCAATCTCGGCTGGGTCGGCTTCTTCACCGTCTGCGGCCTGCTCAACCTCTACGTGGCCTTCAACCTGCCGCAAGAGGCGTGGGTCAACTTCAAGGTGTTTGGCCTGCTCGGCATGACCCTGGTGTTCACCCTGCTGAGCGGTGTCTATCTCTACCGCCACCTGCCTGCCGAGCAACTGACCAAGCAAGAAGACGAACTGAAAAAATAACCGCCATCAGAAAAGGATCCTCTCATGTGGTATCTCATCTACTCCGAAGATGTTCAGGGCAGCCTGCCGCTGCGCAAGCAGGCACGCCCGGCCCATCTGGCCAGGCTGCAAGCCCTGCAGGATGAGGGACGGCTGCTCACCGCCGGCCCCAACCCGGCCATCGATGCCGAGGATCCGGCCGATGCCGGCTTTACCGGCAGCACCGTCATCGCCGAATTTGCTTCACAGGCGGATGCCAAGGCCTGGGCCGATGCCGACCCCTATGTGGCGGCAGGTGTCTATGCCAAGGTGACCATCAAGCCGTTCAAGAAGGTCTTCTAACCCAAGGCAGTAGAGAAATAAAAAGGCCGGACTGGAGACTCACTCCAGTCCGACCTTTTTGCATTCCACCGTCCCGTTATGCCTTGGCCACGAACCAGGGGTTGAGGATGTCGGGCTTGTTGTAGCGCAGCGGCGAGCCATCGAGCTGGGTGACGCTGCCGCCAGCCCCCTCCAGCACCGCCTGCGCCGCCCCCGTATCCCACTCGCAGGTCGGTGCGAGGCGCGGATAGAGTTCGGCGCCCCCCTCGGCGATGATGCAGAACTTGAGCGAACTGCCCATGGAGACCAGCTCAATTTCCCCCCGAGCCATGTCACCAAAGCGCGCCAGGTAATCGAGGGTCTCCTGTGACAGGTGATTGCGGCTGCCCACCACGCGCCAGGGTGTGCCTTCCTGATGAGGTCGGGTCTGGATAGCCTCATGCTTGCCATCGGCAATGCGCGAGGCCCCCACCCCCTTGCCGCCATACCAGAGCCTGTCCAGCACGGGTGCATAGACCAGACCCCACAGTGGCTGGCCATGCTCGATCAGCGCGATATTGACGGTGAACTCGCCGTTGCGGGAGACGAACTCCTTGGTGCCATCGAGCGGATCCACCAGCCAATAGCGGGACCAGCCGAGTCGCGCCGCCATCACCTCGGGGGAGGACTCTTCCGACAGCACGGGAATGTCGGGGGTGAGCCGGGCCAGCGCCGCGACAATCAGCTCGTGTGCTCCCTTGTCGGCGGCAGTCAGCGGACTCTCGTCCCCCTTGTACTCCACCGTAAAGGGCTGACTGTAGATGGCCATGATGACCTCGCCAGCGGCACGGGCGATGGGCTCCAGCTCGGAGATTGCGGGAAAAAACATGGAAAAAGACATCCTGGTCAAATGGTTGGAGCAGTGTACCCATTTTGGATAGAGGAGGCTTATAGCCGTTTGCTCTGACTTATACAGTGTCAGATATGACAGACAAAAAGTGGCGCGGCTCGACTAATCCTCAATAGCGAATCCCACAACACAAGGACGTGACGCCATGAACTACAAGACCCTGACCGCCACCCTGCTGCTGAGCTGCCTGCCGCTGCTCAGCCAGCCCCTGCTGGCCGCCGACAAGCCCGCCGCCACACCGGCCACCACGGTTGCCACCGCCAAGGAGAGTGGCAAGGTGAACCTGAATACCGCCAGTATCAACGAGTTGACCGCGCTCAAGGGCATCGGCGAGAAGAAGGCACAGGCCATCGTCGATTATCGCGAGAAACAGGGCAAGTTCACCACTGTTGACCAGCTTGCCAATGTCAGCGGTATCGGGCCGGCCACGCTGGAAGCAAATCGGGACATGATCATCGTCAAGTAACCGGTTTCCGCCACTTCCATCCTGAGGGCAGCCTGTGGCTGCCCTATTTTTCTTCGGGTATCATGGGCCCACTTTGTATCTCTGGACTCTCTCCATGAAAAAGACACCGCTCGTTGTACGCAAAGCCGTTCTTCCCGTCGCCGGTCTGGGTACCCGCATGCTGCCAGCCACCAAGGCCATCCCCAAGGAGATGCTGCCCGTCGTCGACAAGCCGCTGATCCAGTATGTGGTGCGCGAAGCCATCGCGGCCGGCATCAAGGAGATAGTGCTGGTCACCCACTCAAGCAAGAACTCCATCGAGAACCACTTCGACAAGAGTTTCGAGCTGGAAGCAACCCTCGAGAAGCGGGTCAAGCGTCAGCTGCTGGAAGAGGTGCAACACATCTGCCCGAAAGACGTCACCATCATGCACGTGCGTCAGGGTGAAGCCAAAGGGCTGGGTCACGCGGTGCTCTGCGCCCGCCCGCTGATCGGCGACAACCCCTTTGCGGTGCTGCTGCCGGACGTGCTGATCGACGAGGTGGCCAGCGATCTCAAGCAGGACAATCTGGCCGAGATGGTGCACATGTTCGAAGAGAACCACATCAGCCAGATCATGGTGGAAGCCGTCCCCGAGAGCGAAGTGGACAAATACGGCATCGCCGACATCAAGGGGGAGGCACTGAGCGAGGGCATGTCCCTGCCGATGCAGGCCATCGTCGAGAAGCCGCCTCGCGATGAAGCCCCCTCCAATCTGGCGGTGGTCGGCCGTTACGTGCTCTCTTCCAACATCTGGCCGCTGCTGGAACGCACCCCCGCCGGTGCCGGTGACGAGATACAGCTGACCGACGCCATCGCCATGCTGATGGAGCAGGAGCAGGTCAACGCCTACTTCATGAAAGGGCGCAGCCACGACTGTGGCAGCAAGCTGGGTTACATGAAAGCCAACGTGGAATATGCCGCACGCCATCCGGAGCTGAACGGCGAATTTATCAATTGGCTGAAACAGTTTGCCAAGCAGCTGTAATCGCTGAATATTTAACCAAACGAAAGAATATTATACTGGGCATCATTCGATGCCCTTTTTCATTTTATAAACAAATATTCAACCATTGATAGATAAAATATCGCTAAATCATAATATTGTAATTTAATCACGCTTGTTCTATAAGGATTAAGGCTTGTTCCTAGCCCTTGCATAAAATTTCTAAAAAAATATAAGACACAGGTGGAAGTTCCAATGAATAATCCGTCCAAAGGGACCTTTTTAGGTCACCCTAAAGGGCTTTTTTTGCTCTTTAGTACCGAACTGTGGGAGAGATTCTCCTACTACGGCATGCGTGCCGTGCTCGTGCTCTATCTGACTGACATGACTGCCAACGGCGGGATGGGCTGGACTCAGGCCGATGCCCTCAAGCTGTACGGCATCTATACCGGTCTGGTCTACATCACCCCGATCATCGGCGGCTGGTTGGCTGATACCTTCCTCGGCCAACGCCGCGCCATCCTGTTCGGTGCTGTCTTGATGGCCGCCGGCCAGTTCACGCTGGCCCTGCCTCACGCCATGTTCCCGGACATGGTCAACACGGTGTTCTATTCAGGTCTTGGTTTGCTGATCGTGGGTAACGGTCTGTTCAAACCGAACATCTCCACCATGGTGGGTGATCTGTATCAGGAAGGTGACCACCGTCGTGACGGTGCCTTCACCATCTTCTACATGGGCATCAACCTGGGCTCCCTGCTGGCCGGCGTGATCTGCGGCGCAGCCGCCACCGCCTACGGCTGGCAAGCCGCCTTCGTCAGCGCCGGTATCGGCATGCTGCTCTCTCTGGTAGTACAGGCCACCATGGCCCAGCGTTTCCTGGGTGATATAGGCCGCGTGCCGGCCGCCCAGCGCGCCGCCGAGCAGCGCTCCAAAGAGCAGAAAGCCCCGCTGACCAAGCAGGAAGTGGATCGCATCAAGGTCATCCTGGTGCTGGGTCTGTTCACCATCATCTTCTGGGCCGGCTTCGAGCAGGCTGGCGGTCTGATGAACCTGTACGCACAGGAGTATACCGACCGCATGATCGGCAGCTTCGAAGTACCGACCGCCTGGTTCCAGTCCCTGAACCCCTTCTTCATCATCACCCTGGCTCCCATCGTGGCCGCCATCTGGATCAAGCTCGGCAAGAAAGAGCCGAACTCCCCGGTGAAGTTCGCCATGGGTCTGCTGTTCCTGGCCGTGGGCTTCCTGTTCATGATCGGTGCCGTGCTGGAGCAAGGTGGTGATCAGGCCGTCAAGACCTCCATGTTCTGGCTGGTCGGTGCCTACCTGTTCCACACCCTGGGCGAGCTCTGCCTCTCCCCGATCGGCCTCTCCATGGTGACCAAGCTGGCCCCGCTGCGCCTGGCCTCCCTGATGATGGGCGCCTGGTTCGGCTTCGTGGCTCTCGCCAACTATGCTGCCGGCTTCATCGGCTCCTTCGTCGGCGAGTCCGGTGCCATGGCCATCTTCGGTGGCATCGCACTGGCAGCTGTCATCAGTGCCCTGATCCTGCTGACCATGGCCAATCGCCTGGTCTACTGGATGCACGGTGCCGAAGGTCCGGCCAAAGAGCCGCAGGAACACGACAAGAAGCTGCAATCTGCCACCGTCTAAGCGGTCAAGATTGTAAGCAACAAAGAGGGCGCCCATGGGCGCCCTCTTTGTTTGTGGCCGTCTGACAAAGCCTCAATGATGTCGAACCTGCACATGCAGGGCACTGCCGCTGTCACTGCGAAACTGCAGGTCAAAGGGTTCATGCCAGCTGCGCCTGTGCAAGGCGTAGTGGCTGGTATGCAGCAGGCCGAGCGGCAGGCCGCCGGAGCGCACCAGCCAGTGGGGCGAGGTCAGCCCGGCATTGGCAAAGACCAGCCCGTCCTCCTGATCAAACAGCAGTGCGGCCATGGCAAACGAGTGGCGCAGGCCGGATTCGATCAGCTGCAGATTGAGGTAGTCGAGCAGCCGATGGGGTTGAGTCAGCAACAGGCTCTCGCCGCGCTGAAACTGGCGATAGGGCCCGTTCATCAGGGAGCGCACTAGGGCCCCGCAAAACGCCGCATCCACCCCGAGCACCGGCAGCTCCATCACCAGCACCAGCAGCTTGTCATCCACCTTGAAGGTATCGGGAATGAACAGGTTGCCCATCCCCTTGAAGGTCACCTGCCAGGGGCCCCACTCCTGCAGACCGGGTGGCTTCAACCAGGCCAGCAACCGGGTGGCCGCCTTGTCGTGCTCGCGGAAAAAATCCATGTGATCCATCAACTCCAGCTGCTGCCCATAGCCGTGGTTGGCCGCCAGACACTGCTCTATGCTACGGCGCACCTGACCGAAGTCCGAGATGGGCTTGAGCAGAAAGTCGCGGGCGCCGGCACGCAGCGCCCGTTCGACCGCCTCCATCTTGCTCTGGGCCGAGATAACGATGACAGGGGTATGAGGATAACGGGCAGAGAGACAGGCGATCACCTCATGGCCATCCATGTTGGGCATGTTCAGGTCACACAAGACAACATCGGGGTGGTAAAGCGCGGCGGCGGAGAGACCTTCGATACCGTCTTCAGCCTGGAAGACGCAGGCGCCATCGTGCTCGAGATAATTTACCAAGGAGTGGCGAAAAACGACCTCGTCTTCCACCACTAGGATCCGTAATCCGGCTTTTGACATCTTGATAAAGCTCTTATTAGTCAACCAGTTATTTAGCTTCAAGCCTAGACCATAACCGACTGCACTGACCAATCGGATGATAGAATAATCTCCATTAAAGCTATGCCAGATAGCTATTTAGACCGTCAACTGTTTGAAATAAAGCAGGTAATGAGGTTGCTCGAAAATCTGCCTTGTGCTGCTGGCATCGCTTCGGCCTAGCAAGGGAGTCATACGGCAGACAATCACTCCCTTGACGCACGCGGGCAGAGAGCGGCGGCGCCCCCGCCCTGCTGCATCTCACCCCAGCCACCATCAATTGTATGCAGCCCCGCCATGGGGGATAATGCCCCTCAATTTCGTCGATGAAGCATGCCATGACCCCAGCCGAATACAGCGCCCTCGCCCACCCCAGATTGTCCCATCCTGCCCGCAGCCTCTATACCCTGCAGCTGCGTCGGCTGGTGCTGGAAAATCAGCTGGCCAGGCTCAACTACCCGGAGCTTGGGCGGGCGCTGGCGGTGGTCGACCCGGGCGATCCCAGCGGCTTCTCCTTTCAGGTCAATGCCCGCCAGCTGACCGAACTGTTTGATGAGCTGATGGAAGCCGGCCTGCTGCAGGTAGAGAGCCAGACCGAGAGTGAGCACTACCATCAGTGTCCGTTCCAGCTGCCGCTGCTGACCCAGCGGGTGCGCAGCCCCCTGCCGGAGCGCCCCTTCCAGATGCACCTGCAGTGGCGCCCGGATGAAGAGTTGCCCGCCCTCGCCCGCCTGTGCGGCGTGATCGATGCCAGCTACAGCGAAGAGGATCTCGGCGAGTTCATCGCCTACTGGCTGGGGCGGCCCGAGGTGTTCGACTCCCAGCACCAGTGGATGCTCAAGTTCATTCGCGCCCTCAAGACCCGCCGTTACGCCCGCCGCCAGCCGATGAGCGTGACCGGCTATCAGCAAGTCACCCCGGAGCCGGTGGAGGCTGGCCCGAGCAAGCGGGCGCAGGAGATGATCGAAGAGGCCAAGCGGCTGGCCGCGCAGCGCCAGGAGCCGGATAATGATTGAAGAAGGCCCCTGCCAGCAGGCAAAATCAGACCCCAGTCCCCACCCAGACCGAGCAGAAGGAGCACTCCATGACTGACCCGCACGATCCCCTGCGCCAGGAGCTGGAAGAGATCGAGGCCAAACGCCGGAAGATCGCCAAGGCCAAGCAGGAGCAACGGATGCACGACCCCGAATTAAGCCGCCACGTCAGCGGTCTGCTCGAGCGCATTCGTCGCCTGCAGGCCCAGACCGGTGGCAGCCAGTACGACTATGAAACCCTGCGCAAGGAGTACGACGCCAAGGCCAACGCCGAGGTGCGCGAACTGCAGAAGGTGGCGCGCCAGGAGCGGATCCAGAAACTGATCGCCCAGGCCGACCTCAACCCGGACTGGGTGTTCGAGCGCATGGATGCCGGCGACCCCGCGCTGCAATACCCCATCGAGACGGCCCGTTATTTCATCAGCGGTTTCGAACACTGGGAGAAGAGCGGCGGTGGCTGCATGCTGATCTATGGCGACTACGGTACCGGCAAGTCGACCCTGGCCGGCGCGGTGGCACACGAGCTGATCGAACGCCACCAGAAGTCGGTGATCTTCCAGCAGTGGGCCTCCATCGTTGATCGGCTGTTCTTCAACGTCATCCAGGATCAGGAGGAGCGCAACCAGTACCGGCGCGCCCTGGAAGAGGTTGACCTGCTGATCATCGACGAGGTGGCGGCCAATCGTGCCAAGATGGCGGAGAGCCAGTCCAGCTTCCTCGGCCACCTGCTGCGCCGTCGCCGCAACCTATCAAAAAGCGTCATCCTCATCACCAACCACAGCCCCCAGAGCCTGCATCAGGCCATCGGCGACTTCAGCTTCGAGGCGATCAAGGCGTTCAACCCGGTGGATATCCACCTGAGCGGCCCCAGCCGTCGTCCCAATATCGGCCACTACAACGGCTGATGCTGCGTGAGCCGGGTGTCTACGGCTCACCGTTTTCTCTCCTGTCAGGCAAATAAAAACAACTCTCATTTACAACATCTCTCCCGCCCTCTAGGCTAGCCCTTTCACTCAAGGGAGCCGCACCATGCCAACCACACTCATCTTCGGAGCCAGCCGCGGGCTGGGCCGCGCCTTCACCGAGCAGGCACTGCAACTTGGCCACAGGGTCGTCGCCCTGGTGCGCCATGCCAACATGGCCACCGAGCTGCAATCGCTAGGCGTCGACGTCATCAGCGGGGATGCCCTGGACCCGCAGGCGGTAGCAGCCGCCTGCCGGCACGCCGGTCGCGATGCCCACGTGGTCTCCACCCTCGGCAGTTTTCGCCAGGTTGAGCCCGTCGACTATCTTGGCAACCGCCAGGTGATCGACGAGATGGAGCGGGCCGGACTCAAGCGTCTGCTGCTGGTCACCTCCCTCGGTTGCGGCGACAGCTGGCAATATCTGCCCGAGCGGGCGCGGGCCGCCTTCGGCCACGAGGTGCGGCTCAAGAGTCTGGCGGAGAGCTGGTTGCAGACCAGCACGCTGGCGTGGACCATACTGCGCCCGGCCGGTCTGCATGATGGCATAGCTACCGGTGCGGCCGTGCTGAGTCAGGGCAAGGAGATGCACGGTCTGGTGCGCCGGGCCGACGTCGCCGCCTGCGGGCTGCATCTGCTGACCGACGAGGCGGCAGCAGGCCAGATCTACGCCATCGGCGACCCAAGCCTCAGCCGGGCATAAGCCATCACCATAGCAAAACGGTCAGCCCTGGGGCTGACCGTTTTGCTTTCGGGAAACACCTAACCGGCGGAGGGCTCGCTCACAGCATCCCGCGCCAGCGCGGCCGGGCGAACCTTTCGCCCCTGGGATTGACGCCAGCCCAGCAGCAGGCAGGCCATGGCGCCATACAGCAGCGCCAGCCCCCACAACTGCCACCAGTAACGGGCAACCTGTTCGAACCCCGCTCCCATCTGGTTGAGACGCAAAAAACCCTCGATGGCCGGGGTGCTCGGTACCCACTGGGCCAGCCAGTTGAGCTGCGCCGGAATGAGTTCCAGCGGCCAGATGAAGCCGGCCAGGAAGACCAGCGGCAGGGAGGAGACAAGCACCACCTGGGTCGGTAGATCGCGCCGGGTAAAGAGGGCCCCCAGCGCGACGCCAAACCAGGTCGTGGCCAGCAGGAACGGCAGGGTGAACAACCAGAGTGCAGCCGGCTCGGCGGTGCGCGCGATATCGTAGTGATCGAAGCAGAAGCCGAAGAAGTAGCTCACCGGCAGCACGAACAGCCCCCCCACCACCAGAGTTCGGGCCAGCAGCAGTGGCAGGACGGGCGCATCCTGCCAATAGCCTGACTCGCCGCGCTGGCTGCGCTGGTTCTGGGTCGCCCCCAGAATGCCGGTGCCCATCAGCAGCACCTGATGCAGGATCAGCACGAACACCGCCGGCACCACGTAGTTCACATAGCCCATGGTCGGATTGAACACCGGCAACACGTTGAGCGCCACCGCATTCCAGCCCATGGCCGCCTGCGGCAGCGCCTCGCCGTGACTCAGCAGCCTGGCCACCTTCACCTGGGCGGCCAGGGTGCCGCCCGCCTGGGCCAGCCCCTCGGCGATGGTGCCGTAAACCAGGAAGTAGGAAGCATCGCCGGCATAGCTCAGGGTCACGCTCTTGCCCAGCATCAGATCCCGATAGAAGTGATTGGGGATGTGCAGGATCCCGCTCGCCTCGCCAGCCATCATCCGCTGGCGAGCCTCATCCAGCGAGCTGGCCCGAGCCACCAGTTTTACCTGCGGCGTCGCATCGGCCATGAACTCCAGCTGACGGGAGAGCTGGCTGCCATCCTCGTTGACCACCACCACCGCCTCTTCCCGCGGTAACTGGTGCAGATAGGGCTGCGGATAGAGGAAGGAGTAGAAGAAGACGCCGCCAAACAGGGTCAGCATGATGGCCCTGTCCGCCAGCAGGGTACGCAGCTCGAGGCGCAGCAGATCCCGGAATCCCATCATGGCTTGAGCTCCTCTTGTGACTGGGTCGCGCTCGCCTGTGCCCGGTAGCGGCGCACGACCAGCAGCAGGGGCAGCAGAAACAGCAGCAGGGCGCCGAACTGCGGCAGCGCTGCCGCCAGCGGTTGACCGTAGTTGGTCTGGCCGATCTGCAGCTCGACATAGTGAGAGATGGGCAGCAGGCTGCGCCAGAACTGGGCGAAATCCCCCATGGCGCTGACCGGAAAGGTGACGCCCATGAAGGCGAACCCCGGCGCCGTGTAGGCCCCCGCCAGCGACAGAGCCCGGGCCGGATCCCGGATGACGGCGTAGAAGAAGGCTCCCATGCTGACGCAGGCGGCCGAGGCCAGCCCCAACCCCACCGTCAGCATCAGCCAGCTGCCGTGCATGGGATAGGCAAAGCCCTTGAACAGCAACAGCGTCCAGAGCAGCCCCCAGCCCCAGCCGATCAGCACGTGGGGCAGCAGGGTTCGCCAGAGCCCGAACCAGACCCCTTTGGTGGTCCAGTCCAGTCCCAGCCGGTCGGTGCGGGCCAGCGCATTGAGTCCGTAGAGCACCACCAGGATCTGCCACACCGCAGGCAGGATGGCGCTCAGCAGAAACTGGGCGTAACTGGCATTGAGGTTGTAGAGCGCCGTCACCTGACTGTTGATGGGCACCGCCTGGCCGAGCGCGCCGGGCAGCGCCTTGCCATCGGCCATCGCCGTCAGCACGCCAACCTGGCCGTTGAGGGTTCCCACCACCTGGGCCAGCGCCGAGTTGACCAGCTTGGCGATCAGGATGAACTGGCCGTTGTTGAACACGGTCACCCGCGGCTGGGTACCCTGCCTGGCATCCCGCTCGAGATGGTCGGGCAGCACGACCAGGGCGTAGATGTCGCCTCCCCGCAGGGCGTTGGCCCCTTCAGCGATGGAGTCGAACTGTCGCGCGACCTTGAGCCCGGCGGAGGCATCCAACGAATAGGCCAGCTGGCGCGACAGCACGCTCTGGTCCAGATCCACCAGACCTATCTTGAGATCCCGCGCCAGCCCGGCAGAGAAGACCCAGCAGAGGATCCCCATCAGCAGCAGGGGCAGCCAGCTTGCCAGCGCCAGGCCAAACGGATCCTGCCACAACAACCGCCATTCGCGTCCCATCAGAGCTCAACCAGCACGCTCATGCCGACCCGCAGCCCCTCGACCGGTTGCAGCGGGCGCGCCTCCACCTGGAAGCTCTTCATGTCAAAGCCCTGGCGGGTGTCGGTGGCACGCCAGGTGGCAAAGTCCCCCATCACGGCCACATGGGTCACCTTGAAGCGCACCGTCTGCTCGCCAAGACCGGGGATGCGAGCATCGAACTCGGTGCCCAGCGCGAAGCGGGGCAGCAGATCTTCGCGCACGTGGAACTGGGCCCAGGCATCGCTCATGTCGAGCAGGGTCACCACCGGGAAGCCCTGCGGGGCCAGCTCGCCGCTGCGCAGCAGCACCTGGGATACTTCACCCGCATGCGGGCTATTGATGCGGGTGTCGGCCAGGTAGGCCTCCACTTCAGCCACCGAACCTGCCGCCATCTTGGCTTGCTCACGGGCCGCGATCTTGGTCTCTTCCCGTGCCCCTTCCAGGGTCATCTGATACTGCTGCCAGGCCATGCCTTCGCTGTACCTGGCCGCCTGCCAGGCCGTCCAGGCCTCATCGCGTTTTTGCAGCGGCATCACGCCATCCCGGTGCAGGCTCGCGATACGTTCGTAGGTCTTGCCGCGCAGCAAGGCGGCCGCCTTGGCCTTTTGCCACTGATCCTTGGCGGCGGCGATCTGCTGCGCGCGCGCCCCCTTCTCGGCCTCTTGCGCCATGGCGCCTGCCGCGGCCTGGCCCGCCTTGGCCTGGCTCAGTTTGGCTTCAATCTCGGGGCTCGCCAGGGTGAACACCAGCTGGTCCTTGGCCAGTTGATCCCCCTTCTTCACCAGCACCTCCTCGATGCGGCCCGCCACCTTGGAGGAGACGGAGTACTGCTGCGCCTCGATCTGCCCCTGCAGACGCACCGGCTCGGGTTGATAGGCCAGCCAGAAACGCCAGCCCAGCCAGATGACCAGCAACACCAGCGCCAATGGCAGCAGCAGCGGCTTGCCCTGGCTCATCTTCTTCTTGATGGGGGGATGACTCATGAATTCACCTCGGCAAACGGGCGACCCTTGGCGGTCGAAACAGACATGAAAATGGGAGCAAGGCAGGCCGCGATCATGAGTTCACCTCGATCGCCTGCCCGTGCTGATACTGGTTGAAGCTGTTCATCTGCCCGGAGAGGGCCAGCAGACGCGCCAGCGAAATGACGTATTGATAAGCGGCAGCGGCGCGCTGGGTCTTGACCCCGGCCAGCTGGTTGCGGGCATCCACCACATCGAGGGAGGTGGAGAGCCCCTGCCCGAATGCCTTGTCCCTAAGCAGCACGTTCTCCTCGGCCAGCGCCTGGGTGGAAGAGAGCGACTGGAACTCTTCCAGCCCCTGCGCCGCCTCGCGCCAGGTCTTCTCGACCAGCAACTCCAGATCCTGGCGGGTCTTGGCCTGCAGCAGATTGACCTGCAGCTCGGCGCTCTTGGCCGCCTGTACCGTCTCGGAGCGGCCGTCACGGCTCACCAGTGGCATGCTGACGCCCACCCCGACCAGCCAGTCCGGGGTGGTCTTGGAGGCCAGCGAGTCATCCTCATAGAGGTTGTAGTTGCCATACAGGAACAGCTCGGGGGCGTACTTGCCCTTCTCCAGCTTGATCATCCCTTGCGCCTGCTCCTTCTTGGCCGTCAGCAACTTGAGGCCGGGGTGCACCGCCAGCGTCTCCTGCACGAAGGCTGCGAGTTCAGGCATCTGCGGATTGATGAAGAGCTGGGTATCGGGCTCCGCCTGCTTGAGCTTGAGCATGTGGCCAAGGGCCAGCTGGGCAATCTCCAGGCTGCGACGCGCCTTCTGGGTATCGATGCGGGCCCGGTCATAGGCCGATTGGGCGGAGAGACGCTCAACCCGGGCGATCTGGCCCTGAGCCTCCAGCTTCTTGGCATGCTCCAGGTGGTGAGCCAGCCCCTGCTCGATCTCCTGCTTGGTCTGCACCACCTGGGCCGCCAGCACCACCCCGAAATAGGTCTGGGAGAGGCTCTCGAAGGTGGACTGCTGCTTGAGCACCAGCAACTGCTGCGCCTCGCTCACCTGGGCCTGGCGAATGTCCTGTGCCGCATCGATGCGACCACCGGTGAACAGCGGCCAGAGCATCTTGACCGAGCTGGTCACCACGTTCTGTTTGGTGAGGGGGGTAACGAAGTCATTGGGCGTCAGCTTGAGCGCCTGCATGATGGGCGCCAGTACCTTGCCGAACTCAGGATGACTGGCGATGGGGTTGAGGTCCATCATGTCCAGCTCCACCGGCTGATCGAGATGGGTGTAGCTGGCCCCCACGTCCACCTTGGGCAAATACATGGCCTTGGCGGCTTCGCGCAGCTGTTGCGCCCGCTCCACCCCGGCCTGTTCCGCCGCCAGCCCGTCATCCTGTTGAATGACCCGGCTCCAGGCTTCGCTGAAACTGACCGTCTGAGCCTGGGCCGGGCCCAGCATGGCGCCAAGCAGACACGGGTAGAGAGATTTGATGAACCTTGCCGTCATACGTCCCCAATCTATTTGTAATGAATTTGTTTGGAGTCTTTGCTCGATACAAGCTCGCTATCATAACGCAAACCCGTCCGGGATGGGGACAGGCAAATCATGGTCCCCCTCATCCAATTGGCCCCGCCGCTTCGCTTCGACAATCTGTCCGATTTTCAAGCACTCCTGATTTTGCAAGCCTTGGCGCGACGTTTTTTTCAGAAAAAAATGGCTGACGCTCAAATACTAACCTTTTCTCCTGACTAAAAAATGCGTAATATACGCCGCCCTAAGCCGATGGTAACCGTGGAATGCAGATAGGTCCCCACACGCTTGAAACTCCCCTGATCGTGGCTCCCATGGCCGGTGTAACAGACCGACCATTCCGTGAACTTTGTTTGCGGCTGGGTGCCGGCATGGCCGTTTCCGAGATGCTGCTGGCCAACCCGGATGTCTGGGATACCCAGAAAACCCGGATGAGAATGGATCACTCTGCTGAAGGGGGCTTGCGATCGGTCCAGATTGCCGGAGCCGACCCCGAGATGATGGCGTTTGCCGCCCGCTACAACGTGGAGCAGGGCGCTCAGATCGTCGACATCAACATGGGATGTCCGGCAAAAAAAGTGAATAAGAAGCTGGCAGGTTCTGCCCTGCTGCGCCAACCAGACCTGGTCAGATCCATCTGCCGGGCCGTGGTGAACGCAGTGGACGTGCCTGTCACCTTGAAGATCCGCACAGGATGGGATCCGGATAACCGCAATGGCGAGGAGATCGCCCGAATCGCCGAAGATTGCGGTATCGCGGCCCTCGCCGTGCATGGTCGTACCCGTGCCTGTCTCTACAAGGGCGAAGCGGAGTACGACACTATCAGGGCGATTAAGCAGGCCGTATCGATTCCTGTTGTCGCCAATGGCGACATAGACAGCCCGGAGAAGGCCCGGTATGTCCTCGACTATACCGGTGTTGATGCCGTGATGATCGGCCGTGCTGCGCAAGGACGACCCTGGATTTTCCGGGAAATCCGTCATTTTCTTGAGACAGGCACCAAGCTGCCACCTCCCGAGAGGGAAGAGGTTCGCACCCTGATGAACGAGCATGTAACCAACCTGCACCAGTTTTATGGTGCATATCTGGGAGCGCGCATTGCCCGTAAACACGTGGGCTGGTATCTGGATGAAGAAGAGACGGGCCGAGAATTCCGTAAGCACTTCAATGCCCTGGATTGTGCAGACGCACAACTCGAGGCACTCGAAGCGTATTTCGATGGATTAGGTTAACGCATAACTAAAGAGCCGACCGAATATGTTCGAACAAACCCTGACTTCTGATGCATTGGTAACAACTACTCACAATCACGCTGCCGAGCCGACCCAGCGCCCCCTGCGTGACTCTGTGCAACAGGCCCTGCGTAACTACCTGGCCCAGTTGAACGGTCAGGAAGTGATTGATCTGTACGATATGGTTCTCTCCGAAGTCGAAGCTCCCATGCTGGACGTGATCATGCAGTACACCCGTGGCAACCAGACTCGCGCTGCCGTGATGATGGGGATCAACCGCGGTACTCTGCGCAAGAAACTCAAGCGCTACGGCATGAACTGATTTCAGTCATCCTGCTGCAGTGCAGACGAAGGCGTATCCCAGCGATGGGATACGCCTTTTTCTATGGACGACGTTTATCTTCTCACTCCACCGCCAGCTTGATGCCAAGCCCCACGAACAAGCCTCCCATCACACGGTTGAGCCAGGTAATCAGTCTTGCAGGCAGCCTCACCTTGCGACTCGCATAGGCGGTCGAGAAAGCCAGCAGATGACACCAGATCATGCCGTTGAAATTGAAGATGCAGCCCAGCACGATGAATGCCAGCGCTTTTTGCGGTGCATCTGGCGCAATGAACTGGGGCACAAAGGCGAGGAAGAACAGGGCCACCTTGGGGTTGAGCACATTGGTCAGTAACCCTTGCCGGAAGATCCGGCCATAGGAGAGCACAGGCAGGGACACAGCCTCTTCAGCCGATACCCGGCCTCCTCCCCCTTGCCTGAACATGGATAAACCGAGATAGACCAGATAAAGCGCGCCCATCAACTTGATGACGGCAAACAGCTCGGCCGAGGCGCTCAGCAGAGCGGACAACCCCAACGCAGCAGCCAGCACATGCACCATGGTGCCAGTTCCTATCCCCAGTGCCGCCATGGAGCCTGCCCGCCAGCCCTGGGAGCCGCTGCGCAGCATGATGAGCAGGGAATCGGGCCCCGGCATCATGTTCAACAGCAGGCCTGACAGGATAAACAACGCCAGATCGTGGATCCCCAACATACACAGCTCCCTTGTCGATGAAGTTCACAGTCTAAGGATCCCGCAGCCCTTGTCATCCCCAGCCGGGGCAATAGTGATCATCAACAAAAAGAATGCCCATATTGTTGCACCATCAGGAAATTGGCTAGCAGCGGAGGGGGAGAAATGCTGACCGAGGGCTGGAGAGATGTCTCAAAAGGGCTCAAATGGAAGTAGGCAGAATCAACATGGCACTGCCGTTGCGGAGCAAGCAAAAGGGGAATAGCACGGGAAACTGTGCAGAAATGGCTGAATTTCAGGTAATAAAAAAGCCCGCTCAGATGAGCGGGCTTCTTAAATTGGGTGCCTGGCAGTGTCCTACTCTCGCATGGCGAATGCCACACTACCATCGGCGCTACAGCGTTTCACTTCTGAGTTCGGCATGGGGTCAGGTGGTTCCACTGCGCTATTGCCGCCAGGCAAAAATCTTCAATCTGAAAAAGCTGATTTAATTCTTCGTTCTCGGTATCTGCTACAAGCCTTCGAACACTTCTTGGGTGTTGTATGGTTAAGCCTCACGGGTAATTAGTATGGGTTAGCTCAACACGTCGCCGCGCTTACACACCCCACCTATCAACGTTGTGGTCTCCAACGGCCCTTTAGGACCCTCAAGGGGTCAGGGATGACTCATCTCAGGGCTCGCTTCCCGCTTAGATGCTTTCAGCGGTTATCGATTCCGAACTTAGCTACCGGGCAGTGCCACTGGCGTGACAACCCGAACACCAGAGGTTCGTTCACTCCGGTCCTCTCGTACTAGGAGCAACTCCCTTCAATCATCCAACGCCCACGGCAGATAGGGACCGAACTGTCTCACGACGTTCTGAACCCAGCTCGCGTACCACTTTAAATGGCGAACAGCCATACCCTTGGGACCGACTTCAGCCCCAGGATGTGATGAGCCGACATCGAGGTGCCAAACACCGCCGTCGATATGAACTCTTGGGCGGTATCAGCCTGTTATCCCCGGAGTACCTTTTATCCGTTGAGCGATGGCCCTTCCATTCAGAACCACCGGATCACTATGACCTACTTTCGTACCTGCTCGACCTGTCCGTCTCGCAGTTAAGCTGGCTTATGCCATTGCACTAACCTCCTGATGTCCGACCAGGATTAGCCAACCTTCGTGCTCCTCCGTTACTCTTTGGGAGGAGACCGCCCCAGTCAAACTACCCACCAGGCACTGTCCGCGAGCCCGATTCAGGGCCCTGCGTTAGAACATCAAACATACAAGGGTGGTATTTCAAGGACGGCTCCAGCGCAACTGGCGTCACGCCTTCAAAGCCTCCCACCTATCCTACACATGTAGGTTCAATGTTCAGTGCCAAGCTGTAGTAAAGGTTCACGGGGTCTTTCCGTCTAGCCGCGGGTACACCGCATCTTCACGGCGAATTCGATTTCACTGAGTCTCGGGTGGAGACAGCATGGCCATGGTTACACCATTCG
>NZ_CP077249.1:45000-455000 GCF_019047325.1 Aeromonas sp. FDAARGOS 1403
CCATTCGGCCAGCAGCTCCTGGGCCGGTTGCCGGCCATCCTTGCCGATGGTGATCCGTACCCGGTCTGGTACAAAGCCTTCCGGCAACTGCCAGTTACCTTCCAGCAGCTGGAAGTAACGCAGTGCATAGCGCCCCTCTCCTACCTTCATGCCCAGCTCACGGCTGCCGAGGGTTCTGGGCTTGTCACCCTGGCTTCCTTCCACCTTTATCTGTACCTGACCGCGGAACAGCTCGCGCTTCTTGGCGGGCTGGGTCAGCGCCAGCCGATAGTGATAACGGCCAGGGATACTGGTCTCCTGCAGGGTGAGGTTGTCGATCACCACCCCCACCTGCTCGCCGGTGGGACGCATGATCCGCTCGAAGAAAGCCAGCTGGCGCTTCTGCTCCTGCACCTGGGCTTCCTGATCCTTGAGCGCCTGCTGCAACTGCTCGAACGCCGCCTTCTGGGTAGCCAGCAGGGTCTCCTTGATACCGAGCTCGCTCTTGAGCTGGCCAATGGCCTTGGCCTGGCGCTCCAGCGTCTCCTGCTGAACCGTCAACAGACTGCTCTGAGCCAGCTCCTGGCGATTACCGACGAAATAGCCGATGAGCGCCCCCACCATCAGCACTGCCAACCACTTCATTATCTGGGACATAAGGCCTCTTTTGTTACTGCGCATACTGCGGCCACGCTCCCTTCACTATACGCGACACAAGCAGACTCAGGCCGGCAGACAAAGAGTTAACCGGCACTGGCGCCGCTTTCTCCCCGCTTTTGACGCGCCGCGAGCCGTAAAGTTCGCTCCAGGATCTGGGAATAGATGGGGCGGCCTCCCAACCACTGGGCCACCAGGGTCGCACCGACCGTGGTGATCATCATGGGCAGGATCAGCTGATAGTTGTCGGTCATCTCGGTCACCAGCACTATGCCGGTGATGGGTGCACGTACGGTGGCGGCAAACAGCGCCCCCATACCGGCGATGGCAAAGGCGCCCGGTTCGATGCCAAGTTCGGGGAAGGCCGAGTGGAACAGGTGACCGAACACCACCCCGAACAGGGTGCCAAGGGCCAGGGTCGGCGCAAATACCCCACCCGGCGCGCCGGAGCAGAAACAGACCAGAGTGGCCACCAACCGGATGGAAAAGATGAGGAACAGGGTGGCCATCGCATACTCCCCGCCCATCAGGTGAGGGATAAGTTCGGTGCCACCGCCGGTCACCGCCGGGGCGAACAGCGACAGCACGCCGAAGGTGCCTGCCACCAGCATGCCGATGGCCACGAAGCGATGGCGCTTGTTTTGATGCAGAGCCAGATAACCATCCTGACAGGCCAGCACCAGCTTGTTGAAGACGAACCCCAGCACGCCGAAAGCGGCCCCCATGAAGAGGAACAGCCAGAGCGCCTTGAGGGCCGGGGCGTCGTAGTGAGGCAAGCTGATCACGGCCCCCTGCCCCTTCATGTTCTGCAGCATCAGGGTCGCCATGATGGCGGAGATACCCACCGCCTTGATGGCCAGAAAGGAGTAGCGAAACTGCGGTCGCATCTCCTCCATCACGAACAGGATCCCCGCCAGCGGCGCATTGAAGGCGGCGGCCAGACCGCCAGCCGCACCGGCCGCCAGCAGGGCGTGGCCATGCTCCTTGGGCAGCCGAAAGATATCCGCCACCATCTTGCCGAGGTTGCCGCCGATCTGCACCGAGGGCCCCTCCCGCCCCAGCACCATGCCGGAGCTCAGGGTGCAGATACCGCCGAAGAACTTGACCGGCAACACCCGCCACCAGCGCACCGGCCGCAGCTCGTCCATGGCGCCCTCGATCTCGGGAATGCCGGAGCCCCCCGCCTCCGGCGCAAAGGTGTGGGTCAGGAAATAGCCGATCATCCCCAGCAGGGCGCTGAAACCGAAGCCGAGCAGACCGAGCAGCCACCAGGGGCGATCGGCCAGCAGATCAATGCGCTGCTGCGCCAGCCAGTGGACGCCGGACTCGAACAGTCCACAGACCAGCCCGGCCAGGGTACCGACCAGTGCCGCCAACAGCAGCACCAGCAGAGGCATCTTGTCTTGATGAATGATCCGCCGCAGGACAGGGCCACGGGGAGGCGAGAGCGGTTCGGCAGAGGAGAAAGCTTGTTGCGACATGAAAAAAACCACATTCGTTTGCTGACGGAGGTGACGACATCCAGCCTGCTGCCCGGCTGCCCAGCACCGGGCCTTTCTGCTATAGTCGGCCCGTTTCATTTAACACGGGGCAGTCCTTGGCCAGGGAGTCAAGAGCGCAAGCATACTCCAGCTCCCCCCGACTGCCGAGCCGCAATCGGCCACCTGCACCTGTGTGACGACCAAAATCCCATTAAGGATGATCCATGTCAAAATCAGATCAGCTGTTTGAACAGGCCCGCCAGACCATTCCGGGCGGCGTCAACTCACCGGTCCGCGCCTTCAATGGGGTCGGCGGCACACCCCGCTTCATCGATCACGCCGATGGCGCCTACCTCTATGACGTGGACGGCCAGGCCTACGTGGATTACATCGGTTCCTGGGGCCCCATGCTGCTGGGTCACAACCACCCGGCCATCAAGGCCGCCGTCATCAAGGCCGTCGAGAAAGGGCTGAGCTACGGCGCCCCCACCGAGATCGAAGTGCTGATGGCCGAGAAGGTACGCCAGATCGTCCCCTCCATGGAGCAGGTGCGGATGGTTAACTCCGGCACCGAGGCGACCATGAGCGCCATCCGGCTGGCCCGCGGCTACACCGGCCGCGACAAGATCGTCAAATTCGAAGGCTGCTACCACGGCCACGCCGACTCCCTGCTGGTCAAGGCCGGCTCCGGCGCGCTGACCCTGGGTCAACCCAACAGCCCGGGCGTGCCGGCCGACTTTGCCAAGCACACCCTCACCTGCGTGTTCAACGATCTGGACTCGGTGCGCGAGGCCTTCAGCCAGTACGGCAGCGAGATCGCCTGCATCATCGTCGAGCCGGTGGCCGGCAACATGAACTGCATCCCGCCGGTGCCCGGTTTCCTGGAAGGGCTGCGCGCCATCTGTGACGAATTCGGCGCCCTGCTGATCCTGGACGAGGTGATGACGGGTTTTCGCGTCTCCCTGCGTGGCGCTCAGGGCCACTACAACATCGACCCGGATCTCACTACCCTCGGCAAGATCATCGGTGCCGGCATGCCGGTCGGTGCCTTCGGCGGCAAGAAGAAGGTGATGCAGCATATCGCCCCGACCGGCCCCGTCTATCAGGCCGGCACTCTCTCCGGCAACCCGGTGGCCATGGCCGCCGGCCTCACCATGCTGGATCTGCTGCTGGAGCCGGGCCTCTATGAACAGCTGAGCGCCAAGACCGCCCGGGTTGCAGAAGGGCTCAAAGCCGCTGCCGCCAAGCACGGCATCCCGCTCGCCATCAACTACGTGGGCGGCATGTTCGGCTTCTTCTTTACCGAAGAGCCAGAGATCACCCGCTATGAGCAGGTGACCCGCTGCGACATGGAGCGCTTCAAGCGCTTCTACCATCTGATGCTGGAAGAGGGTGTCTATCTGGCGCCGAGCGCCTACGAGGCAGGCTTCTTGTCGCTGGCCCACGGCGACAAGGAGATCGAACACACCCTGGCCGCCGCCGAGCGCAGCTTCGCCAAGCTGGCCGGCTAAGCCGTCGCCATCTGTCGCACAAGGGCCCTTCGCGGGCCCTTTTTCATTCTCCCCTCGCCATGCCCGCTGCCGGTGCAATCTGCCCGTCGGCAACCGTGATTTGTCACCAAACGGTGCAACCCCCACCACAGTCGTTGTCATAAAGCAGGCCCACAATTTGCAACCGTCAACAAGACCCACCCTTTGTGAGCGAGGTAGGTATGGCGGAAATGAGCCCCATCGATGTGCTGCGACGCTATCAGGAGTACGAAGCCGAACTGGCCCCCCTGCTGCTGGGGCTGCTGACGGCGCCACTCGATTCACTCAAGGATTACCCCTTTATCCTGCATCAGGTGCCCAGCCGGGAACCACTCGGGATCCTGCCGCCAGTACCGGCGCCGCAAGCCCGTTTGCATCTGATAGTGAGAGGTCATGGCCGTGAGTTGACCCTCTGCCTGAACCAGCTTATCGCCTGGTTGATGGGGGACAGGGAGCGGCGCCGGGCCATGCCCTGGTTCAAGGGGGTTTATGTGGTGCTGAGTCTGGCGCTGTTTCTGATCGTCGCGACGCTTATCTGGCACGGGCTGGAGCAGCTCTACCTGCTGCTGTGCGGGGAGCAGCAGAACCGGCTGGGGGCCTTCAGCGCCATCATCTTTCTGACCCTGGCGCTGGCGGTATTCGATCTGGGCAAGACCATTCTGGAAGAGGAGGTGCTGCTGCATAAGGACATCTTTCGCCACAGCGCCATTCGCCGCACCATTACCCGTTTCATCGCCGCCATCCTGATCGCGGTCTCCATCGAGGGGCTCTTGTTGCTGTTCAAGGGATCATTAGGCCAGAGCGAACTGCTCTGGCCGGCGGTGGGGGTGATGGGGTGCGCCGTGGGGCTGCTGCTGGCCCTCGGGCTCTATGTGTTTCTGGGGGCCAGGGCCGAAGCGGCACTGGTGCAGGCTAGCCTGCGACCGTTGCCTGCCGGGGTTGCAGTGCCCGCCTCACAGCCCGCCAGGAAGCGTACCTGGCCCAAGAGGTATAGATAACGCTAAAGGCCTGCAATCACATCAATACTCCACGGCCAGCACCGGCACGCGCCGTACTGGCTAACCAGTGACGCCTGCCAGCCGGGGGTTGTGGCGCCCGTCGCGCCGCCCGCCAAGAAGCGGGCATGGTTCAGGAGGTATAGATAGCGCCAAAGGCCTGCAACCACTTCAATACTCCGCGGCCAGCACCGGCACGCGCCGCACTCGCTAACCAGTGACGCCTGCCAGCCGGGGTTGTGGCGCCCGCCGCGCCGCCCGCCAAGAGGCGTACATGGTCCAGGAGGTATAGATGACGATGAAGGCCACCAGCCATTTGAGCATCGCCATGTCCATGGATTTGACCAGCATGGCGGCCAGCACCACGCCGACCGGGCCGAAGATGGCCACCGCCAGCACCGCCTTGGCGTTGAAGGCCCCCTTGCGGATGAAGGTACCCGCCGAGAAGACGCTGAGCACTGCGGTGGAGCCCATCATGATGGGGAAGGCCGCCAGCGGATTCATGCCGAGCAGATAGACCAGGGTCATGCAGGGGGCGAACAGGCCTATACCCACGTTCATCAGCACGCCGAAGAGGAAGTTGCCGGCGAGCGCTATCCCGAGCTTGTAACCGGTCAGCCCCATGGCATCGCCACCGAGGGGGAACAGCCCCAGCAGGCCCGCGAAGATGAGGCCAGCCACCACCAGCAGGGAGACCGCCATCACCAGCCGGATGGTCTGGCGATCGAACGAGGCGACGTGGCGCGCCCCCCAGGCCGCACCGGCAGCGGCGGCCACCATCATGCCGATGAGGGTAAGCGGATCCACCTGCACGGCACCGATGAAAATCAGCGACTGGGTGACCGTCGGCAACACGCACTGGCCGTTGAGGGTGCCCGGCAGCAGCCGATCGTCGATCAGCTTGAATTGCTTGTAGCAGGCGGTCTTCACCGCGAAGCTGCCGACCCCCAGAGTATCGAGAAAATTGGCGACAAAACCGATAGCCGCCACCGGCCAGAAGGGGGTCGACTCCAGCGCCCCCTGTTGCCGCTTGTGCCACCAGGCCCGTACCAGCATGAAGATGAACGTCAGCGCACAGATGATGAATATCAGGCGCAAAAGATTAATTAACATACAGAGTTCTCCAGCAACGGGCGGCGATTCTAAGGCAGCAAAAATAAAAAATCTTGGCCCTGATCAAGCATTCATCCCTTGCAAACGATTCCTTGGAGAAACTCTTGTTAGGCACGCCCGAACGAATCTGCTAATACTTCTCTATGAGGGCCAGCAGGCCTGGGGCCGCCGGTGGTAGTCATGGTCATTTCGCGACGACCACAGTCACCGGCGGGAAGTAGACAAAAAGAAGGCCGGTATGCACCGACCTTCTTTTTTATTGCTGACTCGCCGGCGTTTTGCTCGCCAGCCACTGCCAGCCCGGCAGGCGGGGCAGCCGCTGGGCGATCCAGCCGATCAGCGCATCCGACAGCCCGGTCGACAGCAGCAGCGGCAGGCAGAGCAGGGTCAAGGAGAGGGCGCCGACATAGACATCCGTCAGCCAGTGGGCGCCGGAGAGGATGCGGGGCGCCGAGAACAGCGGCACCATCAGCAGCGCCGTCACCCCGGCCCAGCGCGGCAGATAGCGCAGGGCAAAACCGGCGAAGATCATCAGGAACAGGGCGTGATCGCCGGGGAAGCTATCGCTGGACGAATCCTTGGTCGGGATCCCGCTGAGCTGGGTGACCCGCAGTGCATCCGCCACCATCAGGGTCGGGCTGGGCCGGCTGACCGGCAGCAGATGACCAAACTGGTTGATCACCAGGGCCCCCAGCAACATGACACACCCCATGGCCACCAACCGGCGACGCCCCTGCTCGTCCGCACGCCAGAAGCAGCGGGAGAGGATAAGCCCCATGCAGGAGAGCACCGCCAGATCGAACAACCGGTTGTTGGTCACCGCCACCAGATCGGCCCACCATTGGGCCTGACCCAGCCAGCCATTGACCAGATGGAAGACGACGAGATCCCACTGATCCCAGGGGCCGTGATCGGGCAGAGCGGCCCAGCTGACGGCGATGAGACCACCCAACAGATAACAGGGTATAAATTTGCGCATACGGACTCTCCTCCCCGAAAAATGGGGCCGTATTTTAGAACATAATAAGCGTGACGTGAATCACACAAATGAGGGGGGAAGCAAAGTTCATGGGGAAAACAGCGCGGCAAAACAGACTCCGTTTGAGCCCTCACTGGAATGTTCCGATCCTGATGGCGGACTTGGCCGTCCCCGACCTTGCGGCTAGTATGGAGCTCTTCCCATTCGCGAGATGAACAGCAATATGCGCAGCTACCTCAGGATGATGCTGTTTGCCCTTGGCCTGCTGGCCGGTGTGCAGATCCCGGGTCTGATCGACCTCTACTACCAGCGGCTGGATGCCCGGCTGCAACAGGCCAGCCTCAGCCTTGCCCCCTTTCAGGAGACGGCAGACCAGCACTTCGACGGCGATCTGACGGCCCTGGTCAACCACTACCGCACCAACCCGGATCCGGTCTTCGCCAAGGATGCGGCCAGCCTGCAACTGCTGGTCAGCCAGCGTCAGACCCTGCAGCAGGAAAGCGTCTACAAGGACGCCCCCTGGTACCGGCAGCTCTCCCACCTGCTGCTGCGCGCCGAGCCCCAGCTCTGGCAGGATACCCTGCAAAACTACAGCTACGTGGTACCGCTCAAGCAGGCCGCCATTGTCTGCGGCATGGCTGCAGGCTTGCTCTCGGCCCTGGTCGGCGATCTGCTGCTCGGCCTTCTGCTGCTGCCGTTTCGCCAGCGCCAGCCCAGGGTACGCTACGGCCAGCGCTGATCCCTCAGCCAGTCCCCGCCAACAACAAGGGGGCCCGCGGCCCCCTTGTTGTCTCTTGCTCTCCCCTACAGCTCGTAGGGCAAGCGCGATTCGCTGACCAGCCGGTTGAGCGCCTTCACCACCTCGGGATCGAATTGGCTGCCTGAGCGCGACATGATGTACTCCATGGTCTGGGCCAGCGACCAGGGCTCCTTGTAGGGGCGTTTGCTGAGCAGGGCGTCGAACACGTCGACCACCGCCACGATACGGGCCGACAGCGGGATCTGCTCACCGGCCAGCTGCTCCGGATAACCCTTGCCATCGAAGTGCTCATGGTGGCCGCGGGCGATCTCGGCCCCCAGCGACAGATAGCTGGTCCCCTCCACCATCTCCCCCGCCTTGTGCAATATGCTGGCCCCGATGTCCGCATGCTGCTCCATGATGGCCCGCTCGTCCGGCTCGAACCGCCCCGGCTTGTGCAGGATGTGGTCCGGCGTGCCCACCTTGCCCACGTCGTGCAGTATGCTGGCCATGCCGATCATGTCGACGAAGCCGGGGGTCAGCTCGTCGGGATAGGCTCCCGCCTGTTGCAGCTCGGCCACGATGGCGTCGGAGAGCTTCTGCACCCGCAGCACGTGATCGCCGGTATCCGAATCGCGAAACTCCGCCAGCGCCGCCAGCGCCACCACGGTTGCCTCCTGGGCGCGCAGCAGCTGGTTGTAGAGATAGAGGTTGTCGTATGCCGCCGAGATCCTCTGACAGAACACGTCCAGCAGATCGCACTCAAGCGGGTCGAGCGGCTGGGTGGGGGTGAAGTTGAGCACGAACTCGCGCCCGTTCTGGGCGGCGATGTAGAGCGCATCCTGGGGATGCTCGAAGCGGTTGCAGCGATTGGCCAGCGCACTCATCACAGAGTCGTGCAGGGCCGGGAAGGCAGTGAGCGGCACGTCGCTCAGCAGGGATTCATAGTCGCCGGTAGCGGCCAGGATCTCCAGCTCCTGCGAGCCGGGCCGGCGCTCGGCGCAGATGGCCCCCTCGGTACCCACATCGAGAATGGCGCTGATCTGCTTGAGCACGCCGGAGGCAAACTCCCGCAGCGAATGCAGGTGATAGAGATCCCCCGCCCCCTCCAGTATCTTGCCGAGCCCCTGCCGGCTCTTGTCGATGGCGCAGAGGGTCTCGTAGGAGCGCAAGGAGGCGATGACGGTGGTGTAGAGCTTCTGCACCGTCAGCTCGGTCTTGGTCTTGTAGTCGTTGATGTCGTAGTCGAGGATCACCCGCTGCTCGGGGGCCTGCCCGGGCTGGCCGGTGCGCAGCACGATGCGGACCAGGCCGTTCTTCATCTCGTTGCGGATCTGGTGCACCAGCCGCAGGCCGGCGTCCTCGGTCTCCATTACCACGTCGAGCAGGATCAGGGCGATGCGCGGGTTGGCTTGCAGCATGCGGGCAGCCTCGGCACCGCTGTAGGCGTTGAGCAGGGCTAGCGGGCGGGATTTGTACTGAATGTTGGAGAGTGCCAGCCGGGTGGCATGATGAATGTCCGGTTCGTCATCGACGATCAGCACCTGCCAGGGGTTGGCCATCCTGGTCACCACGGCATCATCGTCATCCAGCTCGATGATGTCGTCATCCAGCCAGATCTCGTCCTTGTCTTGGGCACTGCTCATATCGTTCACGCCTCCAGGCGCTGCATGAGGGTACAGACAGTATGTACCATCAGGCCGCGATGGATCACAAGCCCCGCGCGATCCGCCTGCCACCATCCATGAACAGATGACTCACTCGAACGGTTCGAGATAGGCCTGGATCGCCTTGCGCAGCCAGGCCAACACCCTGCCGTGATAGGCATTTTCCGACAGATAGACGCCGTAGTCCCGCCACTGCAGGCTGAACTTGTGCTTGAGGGTGAGCAGGGAGCCTTGGCGCAGCTGACTCTGGATCAGCGGCGACGGCAGCACGGCCCAGCCGAGGCCGTCGAGCACCGCATCGCGCATCAGCTCGAAACTCGACAGCCCGATGTGGTGGCCGCCGATGGGCAGCAGGCTCTTGACCGAGAATTCATCCACGTAGGAGAGGGTGACCTGGGTGTGGCCGGTCAGATCCTGCTGCAGTACCCGCTTCAGGCTGGCCAGCGGATGGCTCGGCGCCACCACCATCAGGGTGCGGATCGGGTTGAGCACCTCGATGTTGAGGCCGCTGCGCTCCTGCTCCTCGGTGATGAGGCCGAAAGCGGCGTCGACAAACCCCTCCTCCACCAGGGCGGGCAGCTCGGGCGGCGAGGCCAGCACCAGCGAGATGCTGGTGCCGGGAAAGCGGTGACGCAACTGGCCCAGCATCTCCCGCCATACCGCCTCGGGAATGGCGTCGTCCCGCGCCACCCGCAGCGCCACCTCGGCGCCGGAGGCGTAGTGCTCGCACTTGAGCTTGAGGCTGTTGGCCGCCTGCAGCAGCCGCTTGCAGTCGTCCAGCACCTGCTCGCCGATCTCGGTCAACCGACTCTGGTTGGCCCCTCGTTCAAAAAGTTCGACGCCAAGCTCCACCTCCAGTGCCGCTATCGCAGTGCTGACCGCGCTGCGACTCTTGCCAAGCCGGCGCGCCGTGTTGGCAATGGAGCCGCTACTGGCTGATTCCACAAAGAGTTGTATCTGGTAGAGCTTCATGATCCGGGTCTAGAGCTGGGTATCCGATATTCACCTTACCTCGCACGCTTCTGCCAAGGCAAACCGTCAGCGTCTGAATTGCCGACGCTCAGCGATTCCAGCCTCCCGCTGGGTGGCGGCTATCATGGCCCCCGTCGCAGCAACAAAAGGACATTTTATGTTATTCAATCGCATGCTCCTGGCCCGCATCTTCCTGACGGGCGCCATCCTGACCGAGGTAGCCGGCACCTCCAGCATGGCCATGATCCCGGAGAACGAAGCCGGCTGGCTCAACTACCTGCCCATGTGGCTGCTCATCTCCTTCTCCTACCTGTTGTTGGCCAAAGCCGCCAAAACAATCTCCATTGGCATTGCCTTCGCGCTCTGGGAGGGGCTGGGGATCGCGCTGATCACCGTCGTCTCCGTGCTGTTCCTCGACTACCAGCTGAATGCTCAGGAGTTGATCGGACTGGCGCTGGCCATAGTGGGGATTGTTCTGGTGACGATGGGCGAGCGCCACGATGAACCGACCGCTCGCACACTCCGTGCCAACGAGGAGGCCGTATGCACCCGCTGATGATAGTGCTGGGCGCGGCCTTGCTGGATATCGGCGCCAACATGGCGATCAACCGTTCGGTCGGTTTTCGTCACAAGGGGTGGGGATTCCTCGGCATCCTGCTGGTGCTGTGTGCCTTCACCCTGCTGTCGGAAGCGGTCAGCACCGGCAAGATCGATCTGGCCGTGGCCTATGCCACCTGGGGTGCCATCGGCATTCTGGGCACCGCCCTCGGCGGCCTGCTGCTGTTTGGCGAGCGGCTCAAGCCCATCGGCTGGGTCGGCATGCTGGTGATGGCCGTCGCGGTCACCCTGCTCACCACCGCCTGATCCCGAGAATGCATCCATGAAAAGCAGCCGCCCGGCTCACCGGGCGGCTGCTTGTTTTGGGGCATGATTTCATGACGGCGAGCGCCTCGTCACCAGGCTTCGTAGAGCTCCAGCGGCAGGCCGTCGGGGTCGGCGAAGAAGGTAAAGCGGCGGCCGGTCAGCTCGTCCACCCGCACCGGCTCCACCTCGACGCCATGGCCCTGCAGATGGGCGATGACCCGGTCGAGATCCGAGACCCGAAAGGCCAGGTGGCGCAAGCCGCACGTCTCCGGTCGGGAGGGGCGCGGCGGCGGCGCAGGGAAGCTGAACAGCTCCAGCTGGCTGCCGTCCGGCAGCGCCAGATCCAGCTTCCACGACTGGCGCTCGGCCCGCAGGGTCTCGGCAATGATGGGCAGCCCCAGCACCTGGTGGTAGAAGTGGCGCGAGCGCGCATAGTCGCTGGCAATGATAGCCACGTGGTGGATGGCATCGAACAGGGGATGTGACATGAGCACTCCAGGCAGGCGGGCAGCCAGGGCTGCCCGCCGCGGTCAGTTGAAGAAACCGTTGAACCAGTTGTCCAGCGCATTGACCGGGCTGGACACCGGAGTGGCACAGCTCATGGGCTCGGCCAACCCGGCCAGCTTGGCCGGCACCTGCAGACTGCCGGGGCAGTCGCTGGCAACCCGGGCACCGCTCGCGCGGGAGAAACTGGCCCAGCTCACCCCCTGCGGCATGTTCATGGCCAGGCTGTTGACCCCGCGCTGGCTCATGTAGCCGCTGAACAGCTGCAGGGCGCCGCTGGCACCGGTCAGGCCGGCCGGGGTGTTGTCGTCGCGACCGACCCAGATGCTGACCAGCTCGTTGTTGTCGAGGCCGGTGAACCAGGAGTCGCGCAGCTCGTTGGTGGTGCCGGTCTTGGCCGCCATGGTGGCGCCGGGGAACTTGGCACCGAGCGCTCGCGCCGTGCCCTGGCTCACCGTCTTGGTCATGGCGAACAGGGTCAGCCAGCTGGCCTGTTCGTCGGTCACCCGCTTGGCCGCTTCGTCATGCTGATAGAGCTTGCTGCCGTCGCTGTTGACCACAGCCCGGATCGCCGACAGCGGCTGGGTCAGCCCCTGGTTGGCGATGGGCAGGTACATCTGGTTCACCTCCATCGGCGAGAGCGCTACCGCCCCCAGCACCAACGAGGGATAGGGCTGGATCTCCTGCTCTACCCCCAGCTTGTGCAGAGTGTCCACCACCTTGTCCAGCCCCACCTGCAGACCCAGATTGACGGTCGGCACGTTGAGGGAGCTGGCCAGCGCATCCATCAGCGGCACGCTCTGACGGAACTTGCGGTCGTAGTTTTGCGGGGTCCAGATCTGGCCATCCTTGCCGCGAATGCGGATCGGCTGATCCTTGAGCGGCGTGCCCAGAGTCAGGCCGTTGGAGAGGCCGGTCAGGTAGACCGCCGGCTTGACCAGCGAGCCTATCTGACGGCGGGCATCCAGCGCCCGGTTGAAGCCGGCGTAGCGTGGATCCCGCCCCCCCACCATGGCCACTACCTCGCCCTTGTGCCAGTCGGAGACCACCATGGCCGCCTCCAGCTTCTTCTTGCCACGCTGCTTCTCGATGGTGGCCAGACCCGACTCCACTGCCTGCTCGGCGGCGTGCTGGGCGATGGGATCCAGGCTGGTGAAGATCTTGAGGCCGGACTGCTTGAGCAGATCCGGGCCGAAGCGGCTCTGGATCTCCCGCTTGAGCAGTCCCATGAAGGCCGGGGTGCGGCCATAGCTCATCTGGCCGCGGGTAATGATGCCGAGCGGCTGCTTGCTGGCCAGGGTGTATTCAGCCTGGGTCAGACTACCGTGATCCATCAGCAGCTTGAGCACCAGATCACGGCGCGCCTTGGCCCGCTCCGGGAAGCGCCAGGGATCGTAATAGGAGGGCCCCTTCACCATACCCACCAGCAGGGCCACCTGATCGATGTCCAGCTCGTTGACCGGGATGCCGAAGTAGAAGTAGGAGGCGAGCCCGAAGCCATAGACCCCCTGGGAGAAGTTCTGCCCCAGATAGACCTCGTTGAGGTAGGCCTCCAGGATCTCGTCCTTGCTATAGCGATAGTCGATCAGCACCGCCATGTAGGCTTCCTGGGCCTTGCGCCACAGGCTACGTTCCCGGGTCAGGAAGAAGTTCTTGGCCAGCTGCTGGGTCAGGGTACTGCCCCCCTGCACGGTGCGCCCCGCCAGCAGGTTGGCCGCCATGGCACGCATGATGGCCACCGGCGAGACGCCGCCATGCTGGTAGAAGTCCCGATCCTCGGTGGTGAGCAAGGTCACCAGCAGGCTGTCCGGCACCTCGGCGAGGCGCACCAGCAGGCGATCCTCCCGATCCTCGGTGTTGAGGCGATCGAGCAGCACCGGGTCCATCTGGGCGTAACCGAGCTGACGCTGGTTCTCCAGCGACTGGATCCCCTCCAGCCGCGCACCGTTGAAGGTGAGGCGCAGGCCGCGGGCGCCGTCGGCCCCGTCATGGAAGGCAAACGGCCGGCGAACAAGCTCGATGCGATTGCCGCTCACCGCATACTCGCCCGGGGAGTGGGGCTGGCGCACCTGCTTGTAGCTCAGCATGTTGAGCTCGCGCAGCATCTGGGTCTGGGAGAGGCGCTGGCTGGGATAGAGCTCCAGCGGCCGGCTGTAGACCATCACTGGCAACTGCCACTTCTCGCCGTCGAAGCGTTCACGCACCTTGGTATCCAGGTAGATGCCAAACACCACCATGAAGGCCGCTCCCACCAGGGAGAGCTTGAAGCCCAGCCAGAACAGCGTGCGCCAGATGGTGCGTTTGGGCGCCACCTTCTTGGGAGTGCGCTTGCGTCGTTGCGTTGCCATAAATCCTCTTTGCTTTCCTTTCTACTTGTTATGTCGCATTAGCGAACGTCCGATCGGGCTTAACCAATTGGATCTGGATTCCGGGTTCGCTCCGCCAGACAGATGGATGTCTCCCCCTCATCCCCGGCCCTTCTCCCACAAGGGGAGAAGGGAGCAAACACCAACCTCGATCAGTTCCCTCTCCCTCTGGGAGAGGGCCAGGGTGAGGGTCATCTGCTGGAGTAGGGCTACGTTATTCCCTGCACCAACCTACAACCCCATCTTCTTCTTGGTGACCCTGGTCGGCATCGCCTCCAGCGGATTGTCCGGCCAGTAGTGGCGGGGATAACGTCCCTTCATCTCTTTCTTGACCAGCTCGTAGGAGCCGGCCCAGAAGGCGGCCAGATCGGCGGTGATCTGCAGCGGCCGCTGGGCCGGGGAGAGCAGCTCCACCACCAGCGCCACCCGGCCGTCGGCCACGCACGGGGTCGTGGCCTGGCCGAACATCTCCTGAATGCGCACCGGGATCACCGGCGCCTGACCCGGCTGATAGCGGATCCGCACCCGGCTACCGGTCGGCGCGGTGAAGTGGCCAGGCAGCGCCTCGTCCAGCCGTCTTGGCAGGGGCCAGGGCAGAGACTGGCGCAGGATGTCGGCAAGGTCGAGCTTTTTCAACTGCTCCAGCCGGGTCATGCCGCTCACCGCCGGCAGCAGCCACTGTTCGAGCGTGGCAAGCAGGCTCGCCTCATCCATGGCTGGCCACCCTTCGTCGGGCAGCCAGTCGGCGGCGCAACGCAAGCGGGCCAGCAGCCCCTCGCTGGTGTCATCCCAAGGCAGCACATGCAGCCCCTTGCGCCGGATCCCCTGCAGCAGGCAGCGCCCCTTCTGTTCATCGGAAAGATCCGTCAGCGGCCGCTGGCTCAGCACCAGTTCGCCGAGCACCTGCTGGCGTTCGGCCCGCACCCGCTCCTCGCGCTCGTCCCAGTCGAACCACTGGCGCTCGCCGACCAGCTCAGGCAGCTGGCGCACCAGCTCATCCAGCTCCACTGGCTCGGCGATGAAGATGCGACTGCCACGCTCGTTCTGGCCCATCTCGATGGCAATGAGCGCCCCCTGCCCCTGACAGGGGTGACCTTCTACCAGATCGCAGCTCACCCCGCCACTGAGCTGATAACGGCTGCCGCTGCGCAGCTTGCCGATGCGATCGGGCCAGGCGAGGGCGCACAGCAGCCCCAGCCATTGCCCCTGGGCATTGGCGGGGCGAGTGCCGAGCCGCTCGAACCAGCGGGCCGCACTCTGGCGCAGGGCCCCCTGGCGGCGGTGGAACAGCACAGAGAGGCGCTCCGATCCTCGCAGATCTTCTTCCAGCAGCGCCACCAGGAAAGCCGCATCGGCGACAATCCCTGTCAGACCCTCGGCCTCCAGCTCGCGCGCGCGCAGCAGCATGCGGGCAAGCCGGGGATGGGTACCGAAGGCCGCCATGGCGCGGCCGGCCGGGGTAAGTTGTTGCTCACCCTCCGGCTTCATGGCGCCGAGGCTCACCAGCAGCCGCTGGGCGCTGGCCACGGCGGCGGCCGGCGGCATGTCCAGCAGCGGCAGATCTTCGACCTTGGCCCCCCACTGGGCGGCGTCCAGCAGCAGGCCGGTCAGCTCCTGGGTGAGGATGTCGGGCGGGCTCTGCTCGGCGAGGCGCTCCTGCACCTCGCTGCTCCAGAGCCGGTAGCAGACACCGGGGCCGAGACGCCCGGCACGACCCGCCCGCTGGGTGGCGGAGGCTTTGGCGATGGGGCGGGTCTCCAGCCGGGTGACGCCGCTCTTGATGTCGAAGGAGGCGCGCCGCTCCAGCCCGCTGTCGACCACCACCGAGATCCCCTCGATGGTGAGGGAGGTCTCCGCCACATTGGTGGTGAGCACCAGCTTACGACGCCCAGCAGGCGCCGGCTCGATGGCCGCCTGCTGGGCCGCCATGTCGAGGCGGCCGTAGAGGGGGGCGAGGGTCACCTCGTCCGGCAGCCGTCCTTCCAGCCACTGCGCCAGCCGCTCGATCTCCCCCTGGCCCGGCAGGAACACCAGCAGGCTGCCGGCGTGGGCGGCCAACGCCTCCAGCACCACGGCGCCGACCTGGGGCTCCAGCCACTGCTGGCGATTGGCGGGGCGGTAGTGGTAGTCGATGGGAAAACCGCGCCCCTCGGAGCGCACCACAGGTGCCTCCGGCAGCAGGGTCTCCAGCGCCATGCCGTCCAGGGTGGCAGACATCACCAAGAGCTTGAGGTCATCGCGCAGCCCCTGCTGGCTCTCGATGGCGAAGGCCAGCGCGGTATCGGCGTGCAGGCTGCGCTCGTGGAACTCATCGAAGATGACCAGGGAGACGCCGGTGAGCTCGGGATCCTGCTGCAGCATCCGGGTCAGCACCCCCTCGGTGACGATTTCGAGCCGGGTCTGGCTGCTGGTGCGGCTCTCGCCGCGTACCCGCAGGCCAATGCGCTCGCCCACCTTCTCCCCGAGCTGGCGCGCCAGAAAGCCCGCGATATTGCGCGCCGCCAGGCGTCTGGGTTCCAGCATGATGATGCGACCGGGCAGCCGATGCTGGCGTACCAGCTCCAGCGGCAGCAGGGTCGATTTGCCCGCGCCGGGGGGCGCCTGCAGGATCACGCTGGCATGGTTGTCGATGGCGGCAAAGAGTGCGGGCAGCACCGACACTATGGGGAGAGAAGACAAAGGGATCAGCACCTTCTTGTTGCAAGCCGTAAAACGGCGCCTATTCTGCCACAGCCTGCCCGGCCACCGTGAGTGGATGTCGGCCGGCGAGACAGGAGCGGACGGCTGCCATAGAATGGGCCACCCTGTCTGCATGAAAGAGGCACCCTCACCCGAATGGCCAAACTCTTCTTTGCCCTGCCCGCCGAGGCGCTGGCCGCCGATATCGTCGCCTGGCGCGACCAACTGCCCTGGCCGGGTCAACCGGTCCCCGCCGCCAACCTCCACCTGACGCTGGCCTTCCTCGGCGAAGCGGACGAGACCACCACCACGCAGCTGATGGCCGCCGTCGAGCGCCAGCACTGTCCGCCGCTCACCATAGCGCTCAATGAAACCGGCTGGTTCGGCCGTGCCAAAGCCGCCTGGATTGGCCCGAGAGAGTGGCCCAACGAGCTGACCGTGCTGGCCAGGGCGCTGCGTCGCCACGGCGAGAAGCTGGGGCTTGGCAACGGCGAGCAGGGCTATCGCCCCCACGTCACCCTGTCACGCAAGGCGAGCGAACCGCCGGCGCTGCTGCCCGCCCCCGACTTTGTGCTGCGGGCCGACCGCTTCTGCCTCTATCAATCCCTCTCGACCCTGGACGGGGTGCGCTACGAGCCCCTCGCCTGCTGGCCACTGCGGGCCAGAGAGAAGATGGCATCCTGACCGGCTGCCATGCCCAGACTCATCGATTAAGAGAGCCATACCATGATCTTCGATCCCCCCCTGCAATCCGGGCAGCTGGTCGCCCGCTACAAGCGCTTCCTGACCGACGTGCGGCTCGACAACGGCGAGGTGATCACCATCCACTGCGCCAATACCGGCGCCATGACCGGCTGTGCCGAGCCGGGTACCCGGGTCTGGTACTCCACATCAAGCAACCCCAAGCGCAAGCTGCCCCACAGCTGGGAGATCGCCGAGAACCCGGCCGGTCACTTCATCTGCGTCAACACGGCCCGCGCCAACCAGCTGGCCCGGGAGCTTATCGAGCAGGATGCCCTCGCCCCGCTGCGCGGCTATGCCAGACTGCGCACCGAGGTGAAATACGGCGAAGAGAACAGTCGCATCGATCTGCTGCTGGAAGATGACCACCTACCTGCCTGTTATATCGAGGTGAAATCGGTGACCCTGCTCGACGAGCGGGAGCAAGCCGGCATGGGCTACTTCCCCGATGCGGTAACCACCCGTGGCGCCAAGCACTTGCGTGAATTAATGGCCATGAAGGCGGCAGGGCACAGAGCCGTGCTGTTATTTATGGTTTTGCACTCCGGAATCGTGAGAATGCGCCCGGCAGCGCATATAGATCCGCACTATAGTCTGCTTATTGAGCAAGCAATTGCGGCAGGGGTTGAAATTTTATGCTATCGACCCCATGTTGGGGTGCAGAGCATGGTGGCACAAGATTTTATCCCGTTTGAATCTTGTCACCTGCTACCCGAGGGCAGCGAATAAATGTTGGAGTGGGTAACATTATTGGTACGGCTTGTTTGCCTCCAAGTTACCCTTCTGCTATAGATGTCGCCCTCAATTTATGGATGGCACGGGTAGCGTGCTGAATTAGGAGACAGGGCATGCCAACAGGCGAAAACAGGAAATCTCTGGGCCCCCTGGCCATTGCGGGTGTGGCGCCTTACCAGGAAAAACCGGGTGAGGAGTACATGAATGACCAACAAAAGGCACATTTTCGCAAGATCCTGGGAGCCTGGCGCAACCAACTGATGCAGGAAGTTGACCGCACCGTTGACCACATGAAGGATGAGGCTGCCAACTTTCCGGATCCAGTGGATCGCGCCGCGCAGGAAGAAGAGTTCGCGCTGGAACTGCGTACCCGCGACCGCGAGCGCAAACTGATCAAGAAGATCGAGAAGACCTTGCTGCTGCTCGAAGACGACGACTTCGGTTACTGCGAACACTGCGGCATCGAGATCGGCATCCGCCGTCTGGAAGCCCGTCCGACCGCCGACCTCTGCGTTGACTGCAAGACGCTGGCCGAGATCAAGGAAAAACAGATGGCCGGTTGATACCGACCTCTGGCATGACACAAAAAAGGGAGCTCGCGGGCTCCCTTTTTTATTGAGCTTTTGGCCGGGTCGTCCCAGAATGCTGCCTCAATGCCTTTTTTATCCGAATGACCATGTCCGTGAATGCCACCCCGTCATCCCCGCCCCTCCCTTATATAGGCCGCTTTGCCCCCTCCCCTTCGGGTCCGCTCCACTTCGGTTCCCTGATTGCGGCGCTCGGCAGCTTTTTGCAGGCCAGGGCACAGCAGGGGCGCTGGCTGGTGCGCATCGAAGATATCGATCCGCCGCGGGAGATGGCAGGGGCCGCCGACCTTATCCTCAAGACCCTTGAGGCCCATGGCCTCGGGTGGGATGGCGAGGTGATGTACCAGAGCCGGCGTCACGCCCGCTACGACGAGATCATCGAGCAGCTCTACCGGGCCGGCGATCTCTACTGGTGCCGCTGTACCCGGCGCGAAATCATGGCGAGCGGCGGTTTTTACAACGGCCACTGCCGCACCCTCGGACTGAGCGCAGAGGGCTGCGCCGCCCGCCTGCGCCAGCATCACCCGGTCTACGACTTCGAGGATGGGCTACAGGGCCGCATTGCGGTGCCGGCGGCGCTGGCCGAGGAGGATTTCATCGTGCGCCGGCGCGATGGCCTCTACGCCTACAACCTGGCGGTGGTGGTAGACGACATGGACTGCGGCATCACCGAGATAGTGCGCGGCGCCGATCTGCTGGAGCCGACAGTGCGCCAGATTGCCCTCTACCAGACCCTGGGGGCGCCCGTGCCCGCCTGGGTGCATCTGCCGCTGGCGGTGCAGGCCGACGGCCACAAGCTCTCCAAGCAGAATCACGCCCCCGCGCTGGCACAGGACGAGGTGCGCCCGGCCCTGTGGCGGGCACTGCACTTCCTCGGCCAGTGCCCGCCCCCTGAGCTGCTGGCGAGCCGGGTCGACGAGATCATCGACTGGGGCATAAGCCACTGGCAACTGGCCAAGGTGCCCGCCAGCGAGAAGATTGCGCTGACAGCAGGCGTAAACGAATAGACAGTTGGGGGGATTTGGGTGTGAATCAACGCGGTTTGCGGTGATTTAGCCGGAATAATCCGAGTCAAACGGGATCAATTGCCAGCACGGTTTTTCATTTGGTTAGGCGTGAGCTATTGAATAGACCGCTATTTTTTGCGGCAACACTGATTCAAACGGGATCAATTGCCAGCACGGTTTTTCATTTGGTGAGGCGTGAGCTATTGAATAGACCGCTATTTTTTGCGGCAACACTGATTCAAACGGGATCAATTGCCAGCACGGTTTTTCATTTGGTGAGGCGTGAGCTATGATAGGCCGCTATTTTTTTGGCCTCCCGTCAATTTGAAGTCATAACGAGGTGTACCATTTTTTCCCAGATCGCAAACTTTTGCCGCAAGGTGCTCGGCAAGGAAGACGGCGAGCAGTCGGTGGAGTCCCCCATTCCGGCCCGTGTCGCCGGGCAACGTCGTACCTTAAGCCGTGACCAGCACCCGATTTCGCGCAAAGAGATCAGCGAGAATGCACTCAAGGTGCTCTATCGCCTGAACAAGGGCGGCTACGAAGCCTACCTGGTCGGCGGCGGGGTACGGGATCTGCTGCTCGGGAAGACGCCCAAGGATTTCGACATCGCCACCGATGCGACGCCGGAGCAGATCAAGTCTCTGTTCAGCAACTGCCGCCTGATCGGTCGCCGTTTCCGGCTGGCCCACATCGTCTTTGGTCGTGACGTGATCGAAGTGGCCACCTTCCGCGGTCACCACCATCAGGTCAATACCAGCAAACATGTGTCGGCCCAGTCCGATGAAGGGATGCTGCTGCGCGACAACGTCTACGGCACCATCGAAGAGGATGCCGAACGTCGCGACTTTACCGTCAACGCCCTCTACTACAGCGCCAAGGACTTCACCCTGCACGATTTCGAGGGTGGGCTGGAAGACCTGGCCGAACGCAAGCTGGAACTCATCGGCGACCCCGAGACCCGCTACCGGGAAGATCCGGTGCGGATGCTGCGCGCCGTGCGCTTCGCCGCCAAGCTGGACATGACCATCAGCCCGCGCACCGCCGCCCCCATCAAGGAGCTGGCGCCGCTGCTGCAGGATATTCCGGCGGCCCGCCTGTTTGAGGAGACCCTCAAGCTGTTCCTGGCCGGCGATGCCCTGACCACCTACAAGCTGCTGCGCGAGTACGGTCTGTTCCAGCAGCTGTTCCCGCAGGTAGCCGCGCTGTTTACCCCGCACGGCAACTCGCCCTACGAGCAGTTCATCGAGCAGGCGCTGATCGATACCGACACTCGCGTTCGTGAAGACAAGCGCGTCACCCCCGCCTTCCTCTACGCCACCCTGCTGTGGGGCTGCGTCGAGGCCCGGGGCCGGGTGCTGGAGAACGAGAGCGGCCTGCCTTGGTATGACGCCTTCATGTTGGCGATCAACGAGGTGCTGGACAACCAGGTGCGGATCATCGCCGTCCCGCGCCGTTTCACCACCGATGTGCGCGATATCTGGGCCCTGCAGCAGCGGCTGACCCGCCGTCAGGGCCGCCACCCCGAGCGGGCCATGGAGCATCCAAAGTTCCGCGCGGCGTTCGACTTCCTGCTGCTACGCAACCGGGTCGAACGTGGCCTCGGCGAGCTGGCCAGCTGGTGGGAACGCTACGTGGAGTCCAACCCGGACGTGCGCCCGCAGCTGCAACGGGAAGCGACTCGCCGCCCGGCCAGCGGTGAGCGTGGTCAGAGCGGTGCGGCCCGCAGCAACGATGGCGAGAAACGCAGCAGCAACAGCCGCAACCGTCGTCGCCCCCGTCGCCGCAAACCGAAAGCGGCCGAGTGACAACTGACGTGATGACCGAGGTCTTCGTCGCCATCGGCTCCAACCTGGCCGACCCCGTCGGCCAGGCTCGCCGCGCCATCGCCGCGCTGGCGACCCTGCCGGATTCCGTGCTGGTGCAGGCCTCGTCGCTTTACAGCAGCAGCCCCATGGGGCCTGCTGATCAACCGGACTACGTCAATGCCGTGGCCCGGCTCAACACCCGGCTGGCGCCGCTGGCGCTGCTGGATCAACTGCAAAAAATCGAGCTGGAACAAGGACGTGTGCGCAAGGATGAGCGGTGGGGGCCGAGAACCCTGGATCTCGATCTGCTGCTCTATGGCGATCAGGTGATCAACTCTGAGCGCCTCATCGTTCCCCATTACGGCATGCAGGAGCGGGAGTTCGTGCTGCTGCCCCTGGCCGAAATCGCGCCCGCTCTGGTGCTGCCCTGCGGCACGCCGCTCGCACAACTGGTTGCCCGCTGCCCGCGCAATGGTCTTGCCATCATTACCGCAAGTGCAGACGAACAGGAGCCTCTATGAGCAAGATCACCACCACCAACCTGCTGAAGATGAAGCAGGAAGGCCAACGAATCACCGCCATCACCGCCTATGATGCCACCTTTGCCAAGCTGTTCGACGACGAGGGCGCTCACGTGCTGCTCATCGGCGATTCGCTGGGCATGGTGCTGCAGGGTGGCCAGGATACCCTGGCGGTCAACATGGACGAGATGGTCTATCACACCCGTTGCGTGGTGCGCGGCACGACCAATGCCCTGGTGGTGAGCGACATGCCGTTCATGAGCTATGCCACCCCAGAGCAGACCTATCAGAATGCCGCCCGCCTGATGGCGGCCGGCGCCCGCATGGTGAAGATGGAAGGGGGTGACTGGCTGTGCGACTCCATCCGCCATCTGACCCGCAACGGCGTGCCGGTGTGCGGCCACCTCGGCCTCACCCCGCAATCCGTGCACGTGTTTGGCGGCTTCAAGGTGCAGGGGCGCGACGAGTTCCAGGCCCAGGAGATCTACCGTCAGGCCCTCGAGCTGCAGGCCGCCGGCATCCAGCTGCTGGTGCTCGAGTGCGTGCCCACTTCGCTGGCCGAGCGCATCAGCAAGGCGCTGCGCATTCCGGTGATCGGCATAGGTGCCGGCCCGGCCACCGACGGCCAGATCCTGGTGATGCACGATGCCTTCGGCATCACCTCCGGCTATGTGCCCAAGTTCACCAAGAACTTCCTGGCCGAGACCGGCGACATGCGCGCCGCCATCCGGCTCTATGTGAAGCAGGTGAGCGAAGGGACCTTCCCGGGCCCGGAGCACTGCTTCAACTGATGTGATGCCGTGACGAGAGCGGGGGCCTGCGCCCCCGTTTCGCCCTCCGGGGCAGAGTGAGCCCCCTCTTTTGATGATTCATCCCAAGGTAACCGCCGATGATGATGCCGCGCGTTGACACTTCGCGCTTATCCGCACGGGCTCCTGCCCGCCTCTCTTTGATCTTTTCGAAGGTGAACAGTTGATGTTGGTCGTTAACAATCCCGCCGCTCTGCGTGAACAGATCGGCCAATGGCGCCGTGAAGGGCGCGCCATCGCATTCGTGCCCACCATGGGCAACCTGCACCAGGGCCACCTTACCCTGGTGAAGGAGGCGCACAGCCACGCCGAGAAGGTGGTGGTCAGCATCTTCGTCAACCCGATGCAGTTCGACAAGGCCGAGGATCTCGCCAACTACCCGCGCACCCTGGAGCAGGACTGCGCTGCGCTGGAGGCGGCCGGTGTCGATATGGTGTTCACGCCGACCCCGGAGATCATGTATCCGCAGGGGCTGGCCAGCCAGACCTTCGTCGAGGTACCGGGCCTCTCCACGCTGCTGGAAGGGGCGCTGCGTCCGGGTCACTTCCGCGGCGTCAGCACCGTGGTCACCAAGCTGTTCAATCTGGTGCAGCCTGACGTGGCCTGCTTCGGCCAGAAGGATTACCAGCAGCTGGCGCTCATTCGCAAGATGGTGGCCGACATGGCAATGCCCATCGAGATCGTCGGCGTGCCCACGGTGCGGGCCGAAGACGGGCTGGCACTCTCCTCGCGCAACGGCTACCTGACCGCCGCCGAACGGGCCCTGGCCCCTGAGCTGGCGCGCACCATGAACTGGATCGCCGAGCAGATTGAAGCAGGTGACCACCACCTGCCCTCCCTGGTGGCCCAGGCCAGCCAGCGCCTCGACAAGGCCGGTTTTCGGACCGATGCCATCGACATCGTCGATGCAGCCACCCTGGAAGCGGCCACCGATGAGAGCGAGCAGCTGGTGATCCTGATGGCGGCGTATCTCGGCAAAGCCCGCCTCATCGACAACCGGGTGGTGACGCTGGCCCGCCCCTGAGCCGCTGCGCCACTGACAACAAAGCCCGCATATGCGGGCTTTGTTGTATCTGGGCGTTTCCGACCTATTCGGCGCTGACCGGGTAACCCGCCCCTTTCCAGGCGAAAATGCCGCCCGGCACCCGATAGACCTGCTGATAGCCCTGGGTGACCGCCCAGGCGGCCCCGTTGTGGCTGCGGCCGCACTTGACGAAGCCGCAGTAGAACACCACCGGACGGGTCTTGTCGTCCCCCAGCAGGGCCAGCAGCTGCTCGGGCGTGCCACTCCCCTCGACGATCTGGCTCCAGTCATCGCCGGACCTGGCCTCCTTCACGAAGGCAAAATTCCTGGCCCCCGGAATATGCTCCTTCTTGTAGGAGTCCTCGAATGGCATGGTGTCGATGATCACCAGCGCCTCGCCTTTATCCATCCGGGTTTTCAGCTCGGCCACGGTCAGCAGCTGATAGCCACCCTGTTGGGTCTCCTGGGAGAGCTGTACCGCCGCCTGCTCCAGCTTGGTCTCCTGCTCGAACTGGTTGTCGCCACAGCCACCGAGGGCAAAGCTGGCCGCAATCAGCGAGGCCATCAGGGTGCGGGATTGCAATCTCATCATGTCACTGCTCCTTTGGAACGGTAAAAACGGGGCGGGAGTGACGCAGCAAGGCGCCCGCAAGCGTCAACAGCAGCAGATCCCGCAAGAGGGCCTGTGGCAGCGAGCCGAGATCAGCCCTGCCAAGACAGCCGCAAGAGATGTCGAGCCCGATAGCGATGCCATAGCCCAACACCGGAATAAACAGGGCGAGCAGCCCGATCACCAGCCAGAGTCCCCAGCGCCGGTTGGCGAGCACCGCGAACCCGGCGCAGAGCTCCAGCGCGATAAGCCCCCAGACGGCAAAGGGAATAAACGGCGACCAGAGCAGGCCGAAGGCGCCGATCTGCGCGGCGAACAGGTCCGGCGCTGCCAGCTTGAACCCGGCGGAGGCGACGAAAAATCCCCCCAGCGCCAACCTGGCCAACACCCGCAGATAAACAGCCATGGGGTAGCTCTTTATCATCCATGCCCTCCACTGCCAACTCCCCGAGCAGGCCTCACCATGCCCTAGCCGGCGGCCGGATAGCGGGCCAGTTCGCAATACTCACCGTCTTCGTCACAACGAAAAACGGCGGCGGTTTCGCCGCGCTGGCACCACTGCTGCCACTCCTCGGGCGGACAGTGCAGGCGGATGGCGAGACCGCAGCCGGCGCTGAGCCGGCGCGGCACGTCGCAGACCCGAAACGGATGGGGCTGCTGCTCCAGCCGCTTGCGCAGCCTGACCGTGCCGAGGGTGGAGTGGAACAGGTAGAGGAACTCTGCGTTCATGATTTGCCTCCCGTGCGGGCACGCGCACCGAACAGGGCCGCCCCCAGTGCGCCGGCAAACTGGGCGTCCGGGTGGGTGGCGACCTCGCAGCCCAATCCTTGCGCCAGATAGTGGCGGAAGGTGGCGCAGTGGCTGACACCACCGGTAAAGAGCACAGTCGGTCTGGCGCCGAGACGGCCGATGAAGTTGGCACTGCGCCGGGCCATGGAGCGGACGATGCCGGCCAGGATCGACTCGGCGGGAATGCCCGCCGAGCGCAGGCTGATCGCCTCCGATTCGGCAAACACGGTACACATGCTGCTGATGTCATGGGGCTCGGCCCCTTGCAGTAGCTCGTCGAGCTGCTCGACCCGCGCCCCCAGGGTGCGGGTGATCACCTCGAGAAAGCGGCCGGTACCGGCGGCGCACTTGTCGTTCATCAGAAAGTCGGTGAGGTTGCCCTCGCCATCGAGCTGGATCACCTTGCTGTCCTGGCCGCCGATGTCGATGACGGTGTGTACCGACGGGCAGAGCAGGCGTGCCCCCAGCCCGTGGCAGGAGATCTCGGTGACCCGCCGATCGGCGAACGACGCCAGGTCGCGGCCATAGCCGGTCAGGGTCAGATGGGGGCGCTCCGGCAGCGCGGCCGAGAGCGTCTCCCAGCCTTGCTCGATGGCGGCCAGCGGACGAAAGGGGGTCGGCACCAGAAAGCGGCGGACGATGCGCCCGCCGCCCCTGTGGTCGAACAGGATCCCCTTGGTCGCACTGGAGCCCGAGTCAATCCCGATGGTGAGTGACACGGCGCCTCCTCACAGCATTTCGATAAAGGCCGCCAGCCGGGTGGCCAGCTGTCCCTTGTCGGCGCTGGAGTAGTCGGTCTCCACCGCCATGTAGGGGATGCCGTGGCGATCACGCACGTGGCGCTTGATGGCGAGCGACTCCACCGCATAGGTGTGACAGGCCTGCAGGATCACGTCGATCACCCCGTCCGCCTGATACTCCTCCACCATCTGGCTCAGCAGATTCATGCGCTGGTGGTTGGGGGAGATGCAGGAGCAGCCGATGGCCAGATACTTGTCGGTCAGCGCATCGAACGGATCGCCCTCCTCGCTGACGCACTGCTCGGTCGCCTTGGCGCCGGTGCAGTTCTCGTAACCCACCACCCAGCCGCCGTGCTCCTCGATGAGGCGCACCACCTTGTCGGCGGCGCCGCCGATGGGGCAGCCGGTGATGAGGATGCGCGGGCGGGCATCGAGCCGTTTGCCGTCGGCGTACTCGGCCTTGATGCGGCGAGTCATCTCCTGCAGCTCGCTGATGAGCTGCTCCTTGTCGAAGCGGAAGGTGGCGCCATAGACCACCTTGAGGATGTCGGTGCCGCTCAGCGCCGGCGGATTGAGCTGACCCAGCCGGTAGAAGTCGGCCAGCGCGCGGCGCTCGCGGTTCTTCAGCACGATGGCCTCTCGCAGCGCCTGCTCGCCGATGGGCTGGCCAAACTGCTGCTCCAGCAACGCCTTGAAGCGGACGATTTCGCTGCGCCACAGGGTGCGGGAGGCCTCGTCATCGGCGCGGTTGGGCAGCTGCATCACGTGCACCGGTTTGAACTCGGCCATGTACTCGTACATCTTCTTCTTGCCGTCGCAGGTGGTTTCCCCCACCACCAGATCGGAGAAGTAGAAGTAGGGGCACTTGTCGGTCTTGCCGAACCCGTAGCTGCTCTTGATCAGCGGGCAGAGGTTGCGGGGCAGATCTTTCTCGGCCTCCTCGATGGTCTCGTCGCTGGTGGAGCAGAGCGAGACCACCACGGCACCGGCGGCCATCGCCACCTCTTGCGGCATGAAGGTGCAGTAGGTGCCGACCAGGGGGATCTGTCGCTCCTTGAGTGCCATCACGGCCAGAAAGCCCTGCCGGCGGGCATCTGAAAAACTGTCAAAAATGGCTGGCAACTCGGTGATCAGTGACATAGGCGATCCTGCCCTGGTGAGAAAAAGAAGAGACGGAGGGCCCATTTTGCAGACCTTCCAACCGCGGGAATTATACCTTTGGGGGTAATCTGAAAATTGCGGTGGATCACAAGGTGCCAGATAAAGCCTTAATAAGAGGGTGGTTATTGGCCCTGTAGGAGATGGGGCCAGCGCAGGAGAGGAAAAAGAGGTGGCAAAAAAACGGGCACCCCAGGGTGCCCGTTGCATTTTATCAGTGGCGCAGCCCGGTGCCGCGGGAGATAAGCCACCAGGCCAGACCGTAGAGAGCCACGATGAAGCCGATGATGATGAGGTAGGCGGTGCCGAGCGGCACGTCGGAGATCCCGAGGAAGCCGTAACGGAACGCGTTCACCATGTAGATGATCGGGTTCACCTGAGAGACCCCCTGCCAGAAGGGTGGCAGCAGGCTGATGGAGTAGAACACCCCGCCCAGGTAGGTGAGCGGCGTCAGCACGAAGGTGGGGATGATGCTGATGTCGTCGAAGGTCTTGGCAAACACCGCATTGATGAGGCCGCCCAGCGAGAAGAGGATGGCGGTCAGCAGCACGGTGAAGCAGACGCTGAACAGGTGGTGGATCTGCAGCGGCACGAAGAACAGCGACACCAGGGTGACGATGAGACCGACACAGAGGCCGCGCGCCACGCCACCGCCCACGTAACCGGCGATGATGACGTAGTTGGGCACCGGCGCCACCAGCAGCTCCTCCACGTTGCGCTGGAACTTGGCGCTGAAGAAGGAGGAGGCGACGTTGGAGTAGGAGTTGGTGATGACCGACATCATGATGAGGCCGGGCACGATGAACTCCATGTAGCTGAAGCCCCCCATGTCACCGATGCGACCGCCGATGAGGTTGCCGAAGATGACGAAGTAGAGGCTCATGGTGATGGCGGGCGGCACCAGGGTCTGGATCCAGATCCGGGTGAAGCGGCTGATCTCCTTGGCCAGAATGCTCTTGAAGGCGATGTAGTAAGTGGTCAGGTTCATGCTTTTCTCCCCTCCTCGACCAGGCTGACAAACAGCTCTTCCAGCCGGTTGGCCTTGTTGCGCATGCTCAGTACCTGCACCTGCTGGCTCGACAGCTGATCGAACAGGCTGTTGAGGGACTGGCTCTTGTCCAGATCCACCTCCAGGGTGCGCTCGTCCTGCATGCGGCCGTTGAACTCGGGCAGGTTCGGCACGGCGGAGCCCGGCGCCAGATCCAGCATGAAGGTCTCGCGGCCCAGCTTGCCCAGCAGCTTCTTCATGCTGGTGTTCTCGATGAGGCGCCCTTTGTCGATGATGCCGATGTTGCGACACAGCATCTCCGCCTCTTCCAGATAGTGGGTGGTGAGTATGATGGTGACGCCCTGCTCGTTGAGATCCTTGAGGAAATTCCACATGGAGCGACGGATCTCGATGTCCACCCCGGCGGTCGGCTCGTCCAGGATCAGCAGCTTGGGCTCATGCATCAGGGCGCGGGCGATCATCAGCCGGCGCTTCATGCCGCCGGAGAGAGTGCGGGCTGGCATGTCGCGCTTGTCCCACAGGTCGAGCTGACGCAGGTACTTCTCGGCGCGGATCTTGGCCTCGGCCCGCGGCACGCCATAGAAGCCGGCCTGATGGGTGACGATCTGGATCACCTTCTCGAACTGGCTGAAGTTGAACTCCTGCGGCACCAGCCCGAGCTGGGCCTTGGCCTCTTCCAGGTGAGTGTCGATGTCGTAGCCGAACACCTTCACCTTGCCGGCACTCTTGTTCACCAGCGAGCTGATGATGCCGATGGTGGTGGACTTGCCCGCCCCGTTGGGGCCGAGCAGGGCGAAGAAATCCCCCTGTTTGACAGTGAGATCAATGCCTTTAAGGGCTTCGACGCCCCCCTGATAGGTCTTCTTCAGGCCGCTGATTTCCAGTGCGTTCATTGCAACCCCTGTGATGGCTCATCCCATCTCGAGACAGAAAAGGCGGCCAAGGCCGCCTGCAGACAGAAAATGGCGCTCTGCCACCTTGCCCGTCATATTCCTGAACCTTGCTTACTCTTGCGGTATTACCTTGCCGATGAACGGCAGATTGCGGTACTTCTGGGCATAATCGATGCCGCAGCCCACCACGAATTCATCCGGAATGGAGAAACCGATCCAGTCCACCGGCACCTGTACTTCACGGCGGGACGGCTTGTCCAGCAGGGTGCAGATGGCCAAGGATTTCGGCTCGCGCAGGGAGAGGATCTCGCGCACCTTGTTGAGGGTGTAGCCGGTGTCGATGATGTCTTCGACGATCACCACGTCCTTCCCTTTGATGTCGTCATCCAGGTCTTTGAGGATGCGCACGTCACGGGTGCTGTGCATGCCGGAGCCATAGCTGGAGGCGGTCATAAAATCCAGGGTGATGGGCAGCTCGGTCTGGCGGCACAGGTCGGCCAGGAAGACGCAGGAGCCGCGCAGCAGGCCGATCATGACCACTTCATCAGAGCCCTGGTAACGGGCGGTGATCTCTTCACCCAATTTGGCGATCCGGGCGGCGACTTCAGCCTCGGAGATCATCACCTCGACAGTGTGTTTCATCACTTACTCCATAATGGCCAAAGCAAATTTGGCCGTTCATTAACGTCAAAACCGATGATTCTACCATTCAAGCCGAAGGGCGTCAGGCATACGTGATGCTTTTATCGGCTTATTTTAATTGATAGAGTTAGCAGGCCCTCGGGCATTATCGGTGACAATACTATAAACACCATAATCAATAACTATTAGATGAAAAAACTATGGAACCACGCGCAGAAATTAGACGTCGAACCCGGCTTTCGCCGGAGGCCCGACGCAATCAATTGATGGAATGTGCCATCGAGGTGTTCTCCCGTCGCGGCATCGGCCGTGCGGGTCACGCCGAAATCGCAGAACAGGCCAAGGTCTCGGTTGCTACCGTGTTCAACTATTTCAACACCCGTGAAGAGCTGGTGGATGAAGTGTTGGCCGAGATCGAACGTTTCGTGCATCAGATGCTGGAACAGGCCTACTCCGGCCAGGGCCCGGTCAGCGACAGCATTCGCCGCCACGTGAAGCTGTTTGTTGACGCCGCCTACGATCAGCCTGACCACGCCAGCATCTGGCTGGAGTGGAGCTCATCGGTGCGGGAAGAGGTCTGGCCCCGTTACGCCAAGCTGCTGGACAAGGCTCTGGAGCGCATTGCACCTCACCTGCAACGCGCCATGGATGCCGGCGAGATCCAGAGTGTGCTGTCGGCGCAGGATCTGGCCCGCTCCCTGACCGGCTTCGGCTACGTCATGATGCAGATGATCAATCAGCCACAACGCCCGAGCCGGGAAGAGGTGACCGATTTTCTGTTCAAGTACGTAACCGCCCCCATCCAGGCAGCCTAATCCGCTCCAGCAAAAAAGCGGCGCCGAACTGTTCAGGTCGGCGCCGCTTTTGTTTGTCCGCTATCCGCTCATCTCACCCTTTGGCGTAGCCCCAGCGGCGGGTCAGCGCGTGCTCGATCCCCAGATGATCGAGGATCCGCGCCACCATGAAGTCCACCAGATCCGCGATGCTTTTTGGCTCATGATAAAAGCCCGGCGCCGCCGGCATGATGGTTACCCCAAGGCGGGCCAGTTTCAGCATGTTCTCCAGGTGGATCGCCGAGAAGGGGCTCTCGCGGGGCACCAGGATCAGCTGGCCGCGCTCCTTGATCACCACGTCTGCCGCCCGCTCCAGCAGGTTGTCGGAGGTGCCGTTGGCAATGGCCGAGACGGTGCCCATGGAGCAGGGGCAGACCACCATCTGTCTGGGCGCTGCCGAGCCCGAAGCCACCGGTGAGAACCACTCCTCCTTGCCACAGGCGACGATCTGCCCCTCCTTGGCGCCATATTGGCGACAGAGGTAGGCTGAGAGCTCTTTTGGCGAGCCCGGCCACTCTTGCTGCTGCTCGGTCTTGAGCACCACACGAGCAGCCGAAGACGCGAGCAGGTAGACCCGATAGTCCGCCTGTACCAGGCATTCCAGCAGGCGCAGGGCATAGGGGGCGCCGGAGGCGCCGGTCAGCGCCAGGGTAATCGCTTTGTTCATAGCTGGCCGTGATAGTCCTTGAGGCGGGCGATCAGCTTGTCATGAATGCCGCCGAAGCCGCCGTTGCTCATGATCAGAATATGATCGCCATCGCGGCACTCGGCCACCAGCCGGTTGATCAGGGTCTCCAGATCGTTGAACACCTTGGCCGGTCGGGTCATGTGGGCGGTCACCTCGCCGAGATCCCAGCCGATGTTGGGCGGCTGGAAGAAGAACACCTCGTCGGCGCCGTCGAAGCAGCCGGCCAGCTCTTCCTTGTGCACTCCCAGCTTCATGGTGTTGGAGCGGGGCTCCAGCACCGCCAGGATACGGGCCTTGCCCACCTTGGCGCGCAGGCCGCCGAGGGTGGTTTCGATGGCGGTGGGGTGGTGGGCGAAGTCGTCATAGATACTGATGCCGGCCACTTCCCCCTTGAGCTCCATGCGTCGCTTGGGGGACCTGAACTGGCAGAGGGCCGCAATGCCGTGCTCCACCATGACACCGGCGTGACGGGCGGCGGCGATGGCCATCAGGCCGTTGTTGACGTTGTGCTCGCCGATGCACTCCCAGTGCACCTCGCCCTGTTTCACGCCATCCAGCCATACCTCGAAGGCAGAGCCATCGTCGGCCAGCTTGACCGCCTTCCACTTGGCATCGTCCTGACCCACCAGCTCCACTTCGCTCCAGCAGCCCATCTTGCGCACGGCGGTGAGGTTCTCGTCCCCCTTGGGGAAGAGCACTCGACCGTTGCTCGGCACGGTGCGCATCAGGTGGTGGAACTGGCGCTGGATGGCGGCGAGATCCGGGAAGATATCCGCGTGGTCGAATTCCAGGTTGTTCATCACCAGGGTACGCGGGTGGTAGTGGACGAACTTGGAGCGCTTGTCGAAGAAGGCGCAGTCATACTCGTCCGCCTCGATGACAAAGAAGGGAGCCGAGCCCAGACGGGCCGAGACCGGGAAGTTGCCGGGCACGCCGCCGATGAGGAAGCCGGGCTCCAGCTTGGCGTATTCCAGTACCCAGGCCAGCATGCTGGCGGTGGTAGTCTTGCCGTGGGTGCCGGCGACGGCCAGCACCCAGCGATCCTGCAGCACGTGCTCCAGCAGCCACTGGGGGCCGGAGATATAAGGCAGATTGCGGTCCAGCACATACTCCACACAGGGGTTGCCGCGGCTCATGGCGTTGCCGACTACCACCAGATCCGGCGCCGGATCGAGCTGGGAAGGATCGTAGCCTTCGGTCAGTTCGATGCCCTGTTGCTCGAGCTGGGTACTCATGGGGGGATAGACGTTGGCATCCGAACCGGTCACCCGGTAACCAAGCTGTTTTGCCAACACCGCCAGACCACCCATGAAGGTGCCGCAGATCCCGAGAATGTGAATATGCATACCGCTTCCTTTCGCAGTAAAGGGAAGTGCGCATTCTAACAAGGTGACGGCAATTTGGCAGACCCAAGCTGTGCGGTATCCACCAACTCTGTCGCAGTGGCCCTGAAATATGGTCATTTGACGCGACATCGCTATAATATCGGCCTGCAAACTTGACTCCAACACTCAAAGGAAACGTCATGAGCCTGAATCTGGTACCGGCTGGCAAGAGCCTGCCCGACGACATCTACGTCATCATCGAAATCCCGCAGAACGCCGACCCGATCAAATACGAAGTCGACAAGGACAGCGGTGCCATCTTCGTTGATCGCTTCATGTCTACCCCGATGTTCTATCCGTGCAACTACGGCTACGTGAACGCCACCCTGTCTCTGGATGGTGATCCGGTTGACGTGCTGGTTCCGACTCCCTACCCGCTGCTGGCCGGCTCCGTCATTCGCTGCCGCCCGGTTGGCGTGCTGAAGATGACCGACGAATCTGGCGAAGACGCCAAGATCGTGGCCGTTCCGCACTCCAAGCTGACCAAGCAGTACGACCACATCCAGGATGTGAACGATCTGCCCGAGCTGCTGCGCGCCCAGATCCAGCACTTCTTCGAGCGCTACAAAGAGCTGGAAGCTGGCAAGTGGGTCAAGGTTGAAGGCTGGGGCGACAAGGCCGCTGCCGAAGCAGAGATCAAGAGCTCTGCCGAGCGTTACGCTGCCAAGTAAGCGTAACCTTCGTGAAAAAGGCGCCTCAGGGCGCCTTTTTCGTGGGCTGTTGCTGGGGCTGACCCAGCGTCACACCGCTGGGATCCCCCTGTATATAGATGTCACGTCCATCCTGCTGATAGGGCCGATAGTAATTCCCCCCGCAGCGATAACTGCCGCCAGCATCGCTCATCAGCTCGCAGTTTACCGGCAGCACCTCCAGCCACTTGATGGCCTGCTGAAAGCGCAGCCACTCCTGCCACTCATGTTCCTTCGCCAGCTTGTCGCGCAGGGCAAAGGTATCCGCGCTGGACATTCCCTGGTTGACGATGACAGGCCCCGCCGCGGCCGGCAGTGTGGCCAACAGCAGCAACAAGGGTGTGATTCGCTTCATGACGGTTTCCTGCATGACTTATTTCCAGAATTAAATTAAAAGCCCGATCAATCTGTTATCAAAATCACAAATGCCAGACTCATCCAAAATCGGCCAGCTCACCTAGTTGTTTATTATCACCCCGAGCAGGATGCACATCATGAAACTGGCACAAGGTCTGTTGTTGAGTCTAGTGTTCGCGTCCATGGCCGGGGCCAACGAGGTCACCCTGAGCTGGCAGTGGCAATCGAGCGACGGTCAGCAGAAGCATCTGCAACTGAACGCGGACGAGCGAGTCATCGCCGCCAGTCGCCACGAGATGACCCTGCTCGATGCCTCCCTCAACTATCCGCTGGAGACCCTCTACTCCTACATCAGCCCGCGGCTCTACAACAGCATCAACCTCATCAACCAAACCAGCCCTGAGACCGCCACCAAGTTTCGCAATCTGGAGCAGGCCTTCACCCTGCACGACGACAGCATGGAGTCGACCCTGTTCTGGCAGGCCTATCAGCAATATCAGGACGACGCCTTCTATCAGATGCGGGTGGTGCCCTGCGTTCACCCCGCCAACCGCAAGCTGCCCTGTGTGCGCCCCAACTATTCCCAGCTGTTCTACCAGTTCAAGGGCGACCTGAGGCCATTGGCGAAACAGTTCCTGGCCAAGGATCTCGCCACCAGCGTCGGCCTGCTGCAGGAGTGGCTGAGCGGCATTCCCACTCCGCCCGAGCAGATGGATCATTTCGCTCCGCCGCTGCAGGCCTTGCAGAACAACAAGGCGGACAGCGACGAGAAGGCGCTGCTGATGGCAAGCCTCTTGGCCGAGCTGGCCCCCCAATACATGCTCAGCATCATCTATCCGAACATCAGCATTGGCAGCGTCTCGCCAGCCTGGCTGGCCATCACCGCCGACAGCGGTTTGAAAGGAGATACCGTGGTGATCGGCAATCAGCGTCACATTCTGCTGACCGGCTCGCCCCTGCTGGCCCAGCAGATGACCATGGCCAAGATCCCGCTGGTGAGCGAACCGCTCTACTGAGGCCTATCCCCTTCCTCAAGTCTGGCTGCAGAGCGCGGCCAGACTCCTCAAACCAGTTTATAAGCAATTGATTTTTATCGACTGCATGCCATCCTAGCCGCCTTTGTCCGCCAGCCCCCGTGCTGGCGGGCAGTCGAACGCCTCAACGCTGGCTTTTATTTAACACTTTTTAAACAGATCCGATCAGTTTAGGATGAGTTCGGCCCCATTCCCTCAATGCAAAAATCGTTATAACATAACAAAAGGAGTGTCATCAGGATGAAACATCTCGTACTTACTCTGGCGCTGCTGCCAACGCTGGCCCTGGCTCACAACATCAAGGAGTCGGCCCAGGTGCCGCTGGTCAACATCGGCGACAAGGGTGAGCTGGTACTGAAAGAGAAAGAGATCGGCTATCAGCCCTGGCAAAGCAAGGTACTGACCGGCAAGGTCTTTCTGATCCAGCACATCGCCGGTCGCTCCAGCGCCAAGGAGCTCAACGCCCCCATGATCGAAGCGATCAAGGCGGCCAAGCTGCCCCACGACAAGTACCAGACCGTCACCATCATCAACAGCAATGACGCCATCTGGGGCACCTCCGGCTTCGTGAAGAGCAGTGCCGAAGACAGCAAGAAAGAGTTCCCCTGGTCCGCCATGGTGCTGGATGTCAAGGGCATGGCCCGCAACGCCTGGGATCTGGCGCCGGAAAGCTCGGCCATCATCCTGCTGGACAAAGAGGGCAAGGTGCTGTTCGTCAAGGACGGTCAGCTCGATGCCAACAATATCGCTACCGTGATGGGGCTCATCCAGTCCCATCTCTAAGCCAGAGAAAAGGGGCGCTGATGGCGCCCCTTTGATAGGGGTCTATGGGTCGTACCAAGCTGAAAATCTGGTTGCTGCTGCTGGGCTGGTTGTGGCTGCAACCCGTGCTGGCACAACATCCGCTGGAAGCCGACCTGCCCGGCCACAACCACGCCTGCGTCCTCTGCGCCCTGCATCTGGATGGCAAGCTGGCACTCACCCCAACCCAGGTCATCCCCTCGCCACAGCTCGTCATCGGCAAGCTCCTTGATGCCGCCTTGCCCAAACCTCATGCCACCCCCTCAGGTCAGTGCCGCATTCGCGCACCGCCACCACTTCATCGCTTATCCGGCTAAATCCATTTTTCAATAAATTTTTCAAAGGATTAACGATGAAAGCAGTCACCCTGTTACTGGCGGCCGCCGCATTTGGCGTGCAGGCAAACCACGATGAACACGACAGTCACGGCCACGGTGCCCACGAGCACGGCCACGGCCACCTCAATCTGGTGCTTGATGGCAACCAGCTGATGATCGAGCTGCAGGCCCCCGCCGCCGATCTGGTGGGCTTCGAGCACGCCGCCAAGAGCGATGACGAGAAGGCGCAATACGCCAAGGCAGTGGCTCAGCTCAAGCAACCCGATGCCCTGCTGCGCTTCGACCCGGCCGCCGGCTGCACGCTGACCCAGCAGGCGCTGCAGGCCGCCAAGGAAGATCACGACCATGACCATGACCATGACCATGACCATGACCATGACCATGACCATGACCATGACCATGACCATGACCACCAGAAGTCTGACGGCAAGCACGACGAACACCAGCACGACGATGCCGGTCACGCCGACATGGGGGCTATGTACACCTACACCTGCGCGGAGCCAGCCAAGCTGACCGGGCTGGAAGCCACCCTGTTCAGCGTCTATCCGAGCCTGGAGAAGCTGAGCGTGCAGGGCATACTGCCCAGCGGCCAGACCGCGGCCGAGCTGACCCCCTCCGCCAACAAACTGAGCTGGTAACGCCATGAAAAATGCCGTGGTTGAGATCCGCGATCTGGCCTTTGCCTGGCCGGGTCACGAGGTTGTACTCGATCTGCCCGCCCTCACCATCGGCGAGGGGGAACGGGTGTTCATCAAGGGACCGTCCGGTTCGGGCAAGTCGACCCTGCTCGGCCTGCTGGCCGGGATCCAGACCGCCAACCACGGCACCCTGGAGGTGCTGGGCCAGCCGCTGGCCCGGCTCTCTGGCCGTGCTCGCGACCACTTCCGGGCGGCCAATCTGGGTTACATCTTCCAGCAGTTCAACCTGCTGCCATTTTTATCCGTGCAGGACAACGTCACCAGCGCCCTCACCTTCTCCCCCGAGAAGCGGGCCCGGCTGCAGGGCAGCCCGGCCGAGGAGGCGCGCCGCCTGCTGCGGGAATTACAACTGCCCGAGGAGGCGCTGCACAGGCCCGTCCATGCCCTCAGCATCGGCCAGCAGCAACGGGTGGCCGCCGCCCGCGCGCTCATCGGCTCACCGCCGCTGGTGATCGCCGACGAGCCCACCTCGGCGCTGGATACCGACAACCGGGCCGCCTTCATCAAGCTGTTGTTCGAGGAGTGCGACAAGCAGGGCTCGACCCTGATCTTCGTCAGCCACGACCCCTACCTCGAACCGCTCTTTCCGCGGGTGGAAAACCTGCAACAACTGAACAGGAGGGCAACATGCTGAAACTCGCCCTGCAAAGCCTCTGGGCCCGCCGCCTCACCGCCGGGCTCACCCTGCTGGCGGTCGCCATCAGCGTCACCCTGCTGCTCGGGGTGGAGCGAGTGCGCAATCAGGCCCGCGAGAGCTTCGCCAATACGGTGTCGGGTACGGACCTCATCGTCGGCGCCCGCTCCGGCCAGGTGAACCTGCTGCTCTATTCGGTGTTTCGCATCGGCAATCCCACCAACAACGTGGGTTGGGACGCCTATCAGGCCATCAAGCAACAACCCGGCATCGCCTGGACCATCCCGCTTTCCCTTGGTGACTCCCACAAGGGGTTTCGCGTGCTTGGCACCAATGGCGACTACTTCACCCACCTCAAATATGGCCAGCAGCAGGCACTGGTCATGCGTGAAGGGCGAGCATTCGACACGCCGTTCGAGGCGGTGCTCGGCGCCCAGGTGGCCGAGAGGCTCGGCTATCACCTGGGGCAGTCCATCGTCATCGCCCACGGCGCCGGCAACACCTCGTTCAGCCAGCACGACAACCTGCCGTTCAAGGTGGTGGGGATCCTGGCACCGACCGGCACCCCCATCGATCGCACCATCCATGTACCGCTGGCCGGTATCGAGGCGATCCACCTGGGCTGGGACACCGGCCGTCACAGCAAGAACGTGACCGCCGAGCAGGCGCTGGCGCAGGATCTCACCCCCAAGACCATCACCGCCTTCATGGTGGGGCTCAGCAACCGGATCCTGGCGTTCCAGCTGCAGCGCAGCGTCAATACCTACCGGGGCGAGCCGCTGATGGCGATCCTGCCGGGGGCCGCCCTGCAGGAGCTATGGAGCCTGATGAGCGTGGCGGAAACTGCGCTGTCGGTGATCGCCGGCTTCGTGGTGGTGGCAGGCCTCATCGGCATGCTGACCACCCTGCTGGCCGGCCTCAACGAGCGGCGCCGTGAGCTCGCCATCTTGCGCTCCCTCGGCGCCGGCCCCTCTCACCTGTTCCTGCTGCTGGCGCTGGAGGCGATGGCCCTCACCACCGCCGGCATCGCGCTCGGGGTGGCGGTGCTCTACCTGGGCCAAGCCCTTGCCACCCCCTGGCTGCTCGGTCACTATGGCCTGCAATTGAGCCTGGGGCTGCCAAGCGCCCACGAGTGGCAACTGCTGGGGCTGGTCTGGCTGGCCGGCATGGTGATAGGCCTGTTGCCCGCCGCCCGCGCCTATCGCTACAGCCTGAGCGATGGCATGAGCATTCGCGTCTAGCCAGGCGCCCATAAGAAACGAGAAGGACAGATGATGAAGTGGAAAATCGTGGCGCTGCTGGCCGCCCTGCTGACGCTGCCGGCCATGGCCGCCGACTACAAGACCATCGACTGGGATGTGCTCATTCCGGAAGGTGAAAAACTGCTGCCCCCACCCCAGGTGAGCCACGATGGCAATCTTGCCTCAGTGCCCCAGCCGGTGGGCGGGGTCAACAAGAAGCTGGACGGCCAAGAGGTGCGCATCCCGGGCTTCGTGGTACCGCTGGAGGGGGATGCCAAGAAGATCACCGCCTTCCTGCTGGTGCCCTATTTCGGCGCCTGCATCCATGTGCCGCCCCCGCCCACCAACCAGGTGGTCTATGTGAGCTACCCCAAGGGGGCGCCGGTAGATGACCTGTGGGACGCCATCTGGGTGAAGGGCAAGATGCGCACGGTCAGCTCCAGTCACGAGATGGCCACCGCCTCCTATTCGCTGGAGGCGGTCGAGGTCAGCGTCTACGAAGAGCAGTGACCAGGCACACACGGCCTCCCGCGGGGGGGCCGTTTTGTTATCCGCGATAGCAAGAACCCGGCCAGCCCCTGCCTGAGGGATTGCCCGCCATCCCGGTTGGAGTAACATTCAAGGCTAGACCTTGCGATCACGGAGCCAGCATGGCTGACCTGCCCCCGCCCAAGAAAGAGAGTTCCATCCTGAGCAGCCAGGAGCAGACCCTGCGCCTGGCCCGCAGCCGCGGCATCGACGGCATGCTCACCCGCAACAGCGACAGCACCTTCGAGCAGCGCGCCGCTTTTCGCCAACTGGCGGATCAGGCCGCCCGCCAGCGCAACCTGGAATCCATCATGGTGATGGCCTCCCGCCACTGCGAGGAGACCGCCGCCGGCGGCGAGATGGACAGCGACTGGCTGACCCACTTCCTGCAACTGGCGGAAGACATCAGCATGGTGCCCATGCAGCAGCTGTGGGGCCGCATCTTCGCCATCGAGATCGCCACCCCGGGCCGCTTCTCCATCCGTGCCCTCACCACCCTCAAGGAGATGACCCAGCGCGAGGCCCAGCTGTTCCAGCGCATCTGCTCCCTCTCCTGCCACTACGTGGGCAGCGACGAGCAGCGGCTGCTGCTGGGGCTGCACAAGGGGGCCAGCCTGCTCAGTCGCGCCCGGGTCACCCGGCTCGGGCTTGGCAAGTACCGCATCCCCTACAACGCCCTGCTGCAGCTGTTCGAACTCGGCCTGCTGCACCGCGGCGAGCTGGAGTCTGGCCCGCTGCCCGCCGACGGGGTGGAGCTGGAGTTCGGCGATCAGCGCTGGCGCCTGCAGCGCAAGCAGGCCAACATCACCCTGCTCTACTACCGGTTGACCCCGGTCGGCAACGAGCTCGCCCAGCTGCTGCAGGAGCCGCCGCTGGAGGAGTACCTGCAGGATCTGAAAACCGTGCTGGTGCAGGGGCTGCAGATCGAGACCATGATGCTGACCCCGCCCGCCGGGCCTGAGCCTGCCCCGGCCGAACCAACCCCCTGATCCTCCGGAGCCCGTCAGGGCTCCGCTGTTTTACGCCTGCCGCCGCCGCTCGCGAAATGGCGCCATCGTTGCCAAAACGGTTCCTGAAATGCAAATCCACCCCCTCTGACTCACCAACCCCACACCCTCAGATCCGCTCGCCACCGGCCATCGCCCCCCGCCGTGCCGCATGAGTGCCGCATGATCGACGATTTTCACCCCCGCTGGTGCAGCCCTTGCATTGGTGATGACTCCTTCCCCACAACCCGGTTTCGGAGCACACCATGAGAGTCAATCAGCCTGTCACCCAGCATGAGCGTCGCTATCCCGAACACCAGCACCTCATCTCCACCACGGATCTGGAGAGCCGCATCACCTACGCCAACGAGGAGTTCTGCCAGATCGCAGGCTTCACGCTGGAGGAGCTGCAGGGGGAGCACCACAACCTGGTGCGCCATCCGGATATGCCCAAACAGGCTTTCGCCGACCTCTGGCACCATATCCGGGCCGGCAAGAGCTGGATGGGGCCGGTGAAGAATCGCTGCAAGAACGGCGATCACTACTGGGTCAGTGCCTTCGTCACGCCGATCAAGGATGCCAGCGGCAAGGTGGTGGAGTACCAATCGGTGCGTACCGCCCCCAGCGAGGAGATCAAGCAGCGGGCCGAGCGCATCTATGCCGGGCTGCGCGCCGACAAGGCGCCGCTGGCGCTCAGGCTGCCGGCCTTCTCCCACACGCTGGCAATCACCCTCTGCCTGTTGCCGAGCCTGGTGGCCATGATGGCGCTGGGCTATGAGCAGGCCTCCGGCTGGCTGCTGGCGCTGGGCTATGAGCAGGCCTCCGGCTGGCTGCTGGCCCTGGCCGTGCTGCCTTTGCTGCTGGCGGCCATGATCACCCAGGCCCTGAGCCGTCGCCTCGGCAAGCTCGACAAGCTGGCCCGCAGCCGCTTCGACAACCCGCTGATGCAGTTGCTCTACACCAACAAAGTCGACAACATCGCCACCATCGAGCTCGCCATGCTGATGAATCAGGCCGAGTTCAACGCCGTGCTGGCGCGCACCCAGCAGACCTGCAGCCGGATCCTGCACTTGGCGGAAGGCGATCTGCGCAATGCCGAATCCATCACCAGCAACCTGCAGCAACAACAGGCCGAGACCAATCAGGTCGCCACCGCCATCACCCAGATGGCCGAGTCGATCCGCGAGGTGTCCCACAGCTCCACCGCCGCCTCCGACCTGCTGGATGAAACCGCTGACCTGTTCCGGGAGGGCAACCGCAGCGTGCAGGAGACCATAGGGGCGGTCGAAGGAATGCACGGCGAGATCGCCACCTCCAAGACGGTGATCCACACCCTGGCGACCCAATGCCGGGATATCGACGGCATCCTCGATGTCATTAACAGCATCGCCAACCAGACCAACCTTCTGGCTCTCAATGCGGCCATCGAGGCAGCCCGGGCCGGTGAGGCGGGCCGCGGTTTCTCGGTGGTGGCGGACGAGATCAGATCCCTGGCCATCAAGACCCAGTCCTCCACCGGCGAGATCCAGAAGATGATCAACCTGCTGCAAACCAGCGCGGCCAACGCCGAGCAGGCGATGGAAAAGGGGGGGGATCTCTCCGCCAGCTGCCAGCAGAAGGCCTCCGCCACCGGCACCATACTGCAGCAGATCAACAGCATGTTGCAGCAGGTCGCCTCCGGCAGCAGCCAGATAGCCCAGGCCGTGCAGGAGCAGTCCCAGGTTACCGCCGACATCGACCGCAACGTGCTCAGCATCAAGACCCTGGCCGATGACTCAAGCCAAGGTAGCCAGCATGCCGTCCACGGCATCAACCAGCTGGTGCGGCAACTGAGTGACCTGGATCGGCTGGTTCGCCAGTTCCAGCAGCAACCCGCCTCTCCACAACCCGCCAACCCCAGCCCCGCCGGCCAGGTGGTGCTGGCCCGCTGATCCCGAGACCGTGCGCTAACCACAAAAAAGGGCCCCTGTCGTCACCGGCAGCGGGCCCATTTATCTCTGGTGGGAAACGCAGATCTGACCGGGCCGGGATGCCCATACCATCACTGGCCCGGCCTTGATGTCATTACCTTGGCATCTGCTCTGCAACTCATTCAACAGAGTGGCATCCCGCAGTTCATTCCCCCCGCCCAAATACGCAGCGAGCATTGAGAAAGTACGGACGCTGAGATACCTCTACCGCCCCCCATGGCAGCTCAATTTATTGATCTTGCCCGAGAAATCACTCACTCCCCCTTCCCTAACCAGCTCCGTTCGGTAACATGGCCATCAGATCCTCTCTTGTCGGAGTCAGCCATGTACCAGACCAGAGCCACACCGCAGGGAAAAGCAGCAAGCTGGAGGCTGGAATTCAGGGGCGGTAGCGTGGCAGGCGCTTTCCATGACCACTGTTTAACAGTTTTTGCACAATGGAAATGGTTGCGCGATAAAAGGGAAGCAAAGTAAATAGTCCCCCAAGCCTGGCTGGCAATAGGTTGATTTAACGTTGGCTTGTTCATGATGGGTATCAGGGTGGGGCTGTGTTATATAAAGGAAGCATTAATGTCAGTGGAAGAAATAGTAAGGGGTTTTATCGACCACGTGCGGTCAGGGAAAAACCCAGAATTGGCAGCTCAGTATTTAGCTCCAGTTGTCATAGCCCATCAAATCGTGTCCGGCGCGTCGGAAGCAATAGAGCGAACCCCGGAAAATTATCGCCTACATGTAGAGGAGTTTCTCGAGGCTTATGGCGATTATGAGCTTTTCGTTGAAGAGTTTTTAGCTCAGGGTGAAAAAGTGTATGTGCGTTGGCGCCAAGAAGGTCGACATGTAGGAAACATCTTGGGTTATGAACCCACAGGCTTAACGCTCTCAACAGTAGGCAGTGGAGTGTATCGAGTTAGCGGAAACAAAATTGTTGAATACTGGATTCAGCAGGAAAATCAGGGTTTGCGTAGTCAGCTCGAATTACATCTTGGACAATTCAGTTAAAAAACGCCTCAAGAGGGACCCAGTTCCATTGACCACAGTGGTTGTCGTTGTTGCCGCTGAGTTTAGCGGTTGCACGTTGCCAGCCAATTAACCGGGTGTTAGGTCACCATCATCGTTAGGATGAACAATTTGAATACAGAGTTAGCAGCAGTAGAGCACTTATTCTTATCTGACGAATTTTTAAAGATAAGCTCATACTCTAAGAATTTTGACTTGTTTAAAATGATGGGGGTACGAAGTAAAGAGTTAGTCCATTCAAACATTTTAGCCGCTTTTCTCAATCCATCATATGCACATGGCTTGAACTATTCATTTCTCAACGTTTTTACTTTAGCGATCGTAAATCTACATCTTGAAAGTGGTTTACCACTCCCATTATCTGCCCTGATATCATCAACAGATCAAAATGTACGTGTTTACCGAGAGCTAGAAAATATTGACTTGGTTATAGAGTACCCGGCCACTAAATTAGTGATTGCAATAGAAAATAAAATTTGGGCTAAAGAGCAGTCAGATCAAGTGGCAAGATACCAGGAGATTCTACTAACTCGATATCCGAACCATAAATTAGCTCTGGTTTATCTATCTCCTAATGGTCGAAAACCAACAACACTGAATCGTGACTCAGAAATTCCTGTTTATTGTATGTCTTATGGACAAGTGGCAAAGCAACTTGAACTTGTTAAGTCTAGAGGTAATGAATCAGCAAAGTATTTTATTAGTCAATTTATCAGCCATATAGAGGCATACATGACAGGTAGTAACGAAGTTAACGAGTTATGTTGGCAGATTTTCAGTAAACATGAAGATGCTTATGCCAAAATGATGAATGCATATCAATATTGCCAGCGCAGAAAAGTTGAAGAGAGTTTTCTTGATATAGAATCAAGGATCAAAACAGATGCTGCATTTTCGAAAGTCTCTGATGAGATAGAAATTATCAAAACAGTCGAGGAAAGTAATAAGTATGTTGTTGCTTACGACTTGGATGTTCGCCTTAAATCGTGGCCTCAAGGGGTAATGATTAAGCTCTATAAGCACTGCTGGTTAGGTGTATTCCCTTATGTGACAGGTGAATTCAGAGACGCAGCAAAAGAGATAAGTAAAAAACTAGGTTGTTACCCAAACATGCAAGTAAAGGCGTGGCAAGATAAGTATTATGTTTCGTCAAATATGAACTTAGATAAAGAGCGCATGATTAACTCTGACGGAAACAGCATATCGATGGAAGACATAAATATTGTATTGAATAAGTTGAGTGTTCATATAGAAGAGATTAATGGGGCACTTCAATGACCTAACAAACTATTTAAGGGTGCTCCACAACGCTTGGCGCGCCGAGTTCTGATTGATTTATGTTTTGTTGTATAACGGCTGAGGTAAGGTATCTACGTTGTTCACCCCTTAATAAAGCGTCAGGTATAAATTATGAAACATATTTTCACCCTTATGCTTTCTTTACTTTTTATAATTGCATGTGACGATATGTCTGTCACCACGTCAATTGGAGAACATGCATCTTCCAGCTCATCCACGTCATCATCTTCGGAGAGGGAAATGTAAGAGCGGGCATGCCTTCATTGGTGAATGATGAACTCGCATTAAAAGACGAGATGGTTTTTATCAATGGCAAACCATTCGCGAACGCGCCTTCTGGTTCAACCGTCAGGTATGTTGTCACAGATGATGTTAAATCACTCTATATAAATTATTTAAAATAAAACTTACCACCCAAAGCCTCCCGTTAAAAATAATTCACAATAGCATAAAGATATTATAACTACCCTGCTACTTGTGTCAGCAGGCTGGGTTGTTCAATAGGCACTTGCACTGCATCTGCACGAAAAAGCATCGGCACAATCTCCTGTGTATGAAAAACTGTTGTTGGCTTCCCCCAATAAGTTGAGTAAAGTTTTGAAGTTCCGCCTGGAATAATTGAAGATTGCGGAACACCTGCTCCAGTATAAATAAAAATCCAATCCCCAGAATTAAGCATCCCATCACCAAACCAAAATAAATTATCCCGAATTGGGCACGCAAAACCCACGTTCGCCTTAATACCAAGCATAATACCATACTGACCAATATTCAGCGGTGTATGCACATAGATACCTATTCGTTCTAAATTTGGATGCCCACGATCAAACACACCACGAATTTCAAGTTCAGAAATAGGTGAGACTTGCATACTTACTTCCCCCTACCATAGGAAAACCAACCAACTATTAATGATGACACACCTGAAAGCACAAGTAACCATCCTAAATTTGATTGCCCTTCGCGAATTTGGTCTATTCCTATACTAATAAAAGTAGGACCTGCAACAAGACTAAAAGAAAGATATAACTTACCTCTTTCAGATAAATTTAGCCTGCTTTTCAAATCAGCTATTTCTACTCTTGCAGCCTCAAGGCTCTCCCTTAAAAGTTTCGTTTCAGCTCTTTCAGATGACAATTCAGATTTCGCATGTGAAAGCTCATGAGTAATGTGAGAAAAAGAACCTGCAACTAAATTCGCTACAACTTCCCCTCCCATTCCCTTCGAATTAGATGAGGCCAATCCCAATAGAGTTTTCTCAATTGGAGAACCAATAGGATGCTGTGGTACAATAACTAAATTAAGATCACTTCCTGCGACTTGCTCACCAGACGAACCATCATCATTGGGCTCTGGTATTTGATCTACCATAATCTAAAGACCTCCCTGTATTTACAATAATCAGCATCGTGACTAATTCATCAACAAAAGACAGCATGCCTCAAACTTGGTAAACCATAAAGACCCAACAGTCATTTTTGGTAAGTTATTCATAAAATAACATACCGCTTCACCATGCCACATACCAATAACAAGCCGGAGTCTCTGGCTCCTGAGGATAGCTCCAAGCCAGCACCGCAAGATAGAGAGAGCACTGGTCACTACCAGCCAGTGGTTCATAGCTCACCTGAACTGAGTACACAGGATAGAAATGAATGTGGAACACCCACTTTTCGCCTACTTCTTTGAGCACGGCACAACGCTCCTTAGTTGCACTGGGAGCCAATGAGAACAAAGGAGCTAGCTGGCAGAAAAAATTTAGAAGGGGCCAAGGCCCCCTCTTCTATCAATGCTCGGTGAAGCACCATCGACATCAGTCGATCAATCCCCGCCGCCTTAGAGCAGTCAGCAACTCATCCACCAGCGCTTCTACCGGCTTGCCGGCGTTCAGCAGGTGAATTTCTGGCTGCTCGGGTGCCTCGTAGGCGGAATCGATGCCGGTGAAGTTGCGAATTTCCCCGGCTCGCGCCTTCTTGTAGAGCCCCTTGGGGTCGCGCTCTTCGCACACGCTAAGGGGCGCATCGACAAACACCTCGACAAACTCCCCTTCACCCACGAGATTGCGCACCAGCTCCCGTTCTGCACGGAACGGCGAGATAAAGGCGGTGAGTACGATCAGCCCTGCATCCACCATGAGTTTTGCCACCTCGCCGACCCGGCGGATATTCTCTTGGCGGGCGGCGTCATCGAAGCCGAGATCGCCACAGAGGCCGTGGCGCACATTGTCCCCATCCAGCAGATAGGTGTGCTTGCCTTGCGCGGCCAGCGCTTGCTCCAGGGCCCCCGCCAGGGTGGACTTGCCCGCCCCCGACAGGCCGGTGAACCAGATCACCAGGGGCTTTTGCCCCTTCTGCTCGGCCCTACGCTCTTTGCCCACGGCATGGGCATGCCACACGATATTGCTCATCCAAAACTCCTTGCTTGGCGCGCTCGCCTCAATGCTGAAACGGTCTGGCTCCTTGAGCTCAGCCTCCGGCCACTCGCCACTGACGGGGCCATGGTCGTCGTGTATGTATATTCCCTGCAAGACACCAGGCCCCCAGTTGCGCCGCCTTAAAACGGAAACAGCAGGGGCACCATGACGATCACCCCGAGGCTGTAAGCCAGGGAAACCGGCAGGGCTAATTTAAGGTAATCCGGCATCTTGTAGTTGCCCGCCGCATAGACCATCAGGTTGGTCTGGTAGCCGTAGGGCAGGATAAAGCTGGAGCTGGCCCCGAACAGCACCGCCAGAATGAACGGCATGGTGGAGACATCCATGCTGAGCGCCAGCTGGTAACCCATGGGGAAGGCCAGGGCGGCGGCGGCGTTGTTGCTCATCAGCTCGGTCAGCACCAGGGTAAACAGGTAGATGCCGATAAAGGCGATGATGGGGCTGGCACCGTTGAACTCCCCCATCAGCCAGTCGGCGATGAGCTTGGCCAGCCCGCTTTTTTCCAGCTGATCGGCGATGGCCAGCGCCCCGCCCACCACCAGCCAGATATCCAGCGGAAAGCGGCGGCGGATCTCGTCCAGGGTCAGGATGCGGGAGAAGAGCAGCACCACCAACATCACCAGCAAGCCCTTGAACAGCGGCACCAGGTCGAGCACCGACAGGGTCAGCACCCCAAGGAACCCCGCCACCACGGCGGCGCTGCGCGTGGCATCGAGCCGGGTGGAGGCCTCCAGCCCGCTCACCACCACGAACTCGCGGGAGAGGGACTTGTTGCCTGCAAACTTGGGGCCGGGGGCCAGCAGCAAGGTGTCCCCTGCGTGCAATTCAATCTGGCCGAGACCGCCGGTGAGCTGGGTTTCACCCCGACGCACCGCCAGCACCACCGCATCGAAGTGGGTGCGAAACTCCGCATCCTTGATGGTCTGACCCACCAGGCGCGAGCTGTGGCTGACGATCACCTCCACCAGGTGCTGGCCGTTGAGGCGGTGCTGGCCGTAGAGATCCAGCCCCTTGAGCTCCTGCAGCACGCCGACGCTCTCCACGTCGCCGCAAAACAGCAGCATGTCCCCCTCGTGCAGCTCGTGTTCCGGCTGCACCGGGCAGATCACCTGGTTGCCACGGATGATCTCGGCCAGATAGAGGCTTTTCAGGCTGCGCAGGCCGTTCTCCTTGACGCTGCGCCCGGCCATGGGCGAGCCGGGGCCCACCTTGGCCTCGAGAAAGTAGCCGGATTCGCGGCTCATCTCGGTGTCCTGCTCCGGCAGGTGGCGGGCAAACAGCAGCACGGCGATGAGGCCGGTCAGCAGGGTCCCCGCCCCCACCATAAAGAAATCGAACATGCCGAGCGGCTTGGCCCCCATCTTGATGAGGAAGCTGTTGACGATGAGGTTGGTGGAGGTGCCGATCAGGGTCAGCACGCCGCCAAAAGTCGCCGCGAAGCACATGGGCAACAGCAACCGGGAGGGCGCATGGTTGGGGTTGCGTTTGACCGCCCCCAGCATGGAGGCCACCACGGCGGTGTTGTTGACGAACGCCGACAGGAAGGCGGTGGAGAACCACACCTTCACCAGCACCTTGTTGAACGAGCCTGTGCCCACCAGGTTGGCGAACCAGCTCATGACCCGGGTCTTCTCCACCGCGAGCGACACCAGCAGCAACAGCACCAGAGTCAGCAGGGCGCTGTTGGTGTAGCCCGCCACCACGGCGTTGATGTCCGCCAGGCCGCTCAGGTAGGTGATGAGCACGGCGCCCGAGAAGAGCAGCGCCGGCCGGAGTTTGCCCTGGATCAGCAGGGCGACGAGGGCAGCCAGCAGACCCAGCACCAGGGATTGTTGCCAGGTCATGGGCTTACTCCTTGCCGGAATCGTTGCTGATGGTCAGCGCCTGCCAGTGGGGGAAGTGCTTGCGCACCAGGGCGTTGAGATCCACTTCGAACTCGCTGTACTGCCCTTCTCTGCCTGCAAGAGTCACAACCTTGGCCGCCAGCCCTTCCACTATCATGCCCGCGCCCACGGTGACGTTGGTCAGCCGGTCGATCAGGATAAAGCTGCCGGTATCGCGGATCTCCTGGTAGGGGTCGAACGCCACCGGGTCGGTCAGGCTGAATTCGCACAGGCCGATCTCGTTGAGCTTGAGCTCGGAGGCCGGCAGCTCGTCCAGCTTGTTGATCTCGATACGGTGGCGGATGGCCTCCACCTGGCCGCGACTCTTCTTGGTGGCCAGCTTGACGTCATAGACCCGGCCCGGTTGCAGGGACTCTTCCCCCATCCAGACGATGTGGGCCAGCACGTTCTGGGTCACCTGGGGCTTTTTCGCCGCGTCCACCAGCAGGTCGCCCCGGCTGATGTCGATCTCGTCCGCGAAGGTGACCGTGATGGCCTGACCCGGCAGAGCGTACTCCAGATCCCCGTCGAAGGTGACGATGCGAGTCACAGTGCTCTCCTTGCCGGACGGCAGCACCGCCAGCTTGTCGCCCACCCGCAGGATGCCGGAGGCCAGTGTGCCTGCGAAGCCGCGAAAATCGAGGTTGGGGCGGTTCACATACTGCACCGGCAGGCGCACCGGATGGCGCTCCAGCTCGCGTTCCACTTCGGCGCTCTCCAGCAAGGAGAGCAGGGGCTCGCCCTGATACCAGGCCAGCTTGTCGCTTGGGTTGACCACGTTGTCACCGTCCAGCGCCGAAACCGGCACGATGTGGATGGTGTCGACGCTGAGCTTCTTGGCGAACTCGCGATATTCGGCACTGATGCGCTCGAACACCTCCTGGCTGAACTCCACCAGATCCATCTTGTTGACCGCCACCACAAACTGTTTTATCCCCAGCAAACTGGCGATAAAGCTGTGGCGACGGGTCTGATCCAGCACGCCTTTGCGGGCGTCGATCAGGATGATGGCCAGATCGCAGGTGGAGGCGCCGGTGGCCATGTTGCGGGTGTACTGCTCATGGCCCGGGGTGTCCGAGATGATAAATTTGCGTTTCGCCGTCGAAAAGTAGCGGTAGGCTACGTCGATGGTGATGCCCTGCTCGCGCTCTGCCTGCAGGCCGTCCACCAGCAGCGCCAGGTCCAGCTTCTCGCCGGTGGTGCCGAGCTTCTGGCTGTCGGACTCCAGCGCTTTGAGCTGATCTTCATAGATCTGCTGGGAGTCGTGCAGCAGGCGGCCGATGAGGGTGCTCTTGCCGTCGTCCACGCTGCCGCAGGTGAGGAAGCGCAGCAGGCTCTTGTGTTGCTGGGCGTGCAGGTAGGCTTCAATGCCCTGTTCGCTGATGGCGGTCTGAATGTGGTTGTTCATGTTGCAATTCCTTAGAACATTTTTTTAGAAATAGCCCTGACGCTTCTTCTGCTCCATGGAGCCGGCCTGATCGTGGTCGATGAGCCGCCCTTGCCGCTCGCTCGAGGTGGTGATCAGCATCTCTTCGATGATCTCCGGCAAGGTGGTGGCATTGGATTCGATGGCCCCAGTCAGCGGGTAGCAGCCGAGGGTGCGAAAGCGCACCAGCTCCTGCTTCACTTCATCTTCCGGGCCGATGGGCATGCGCTCGTCATCCACCATGATCTTGATGCCATTGCGCTCCACCACAGGGCGATGAGCGGCGAAGTAGAGCGGGACTATGTCGATGTTCTCGAGATAGATGTATTGCCAGATGTCGAGCTCGGTCCAGTTGGAGAGCGGGAACACCCGGATGCTCTCACCCTTGTTGACCTGGCTGTTGTAGACGCGCCACAGCTCGGGGCGCTGGTTCTTGGGATCCCAGCGGTGAGATTTGTCGCGGAAGGAGTAGACCCGCTCCTTGGCACGAGACTTCTCCTCGTCGCGGCGGGCCCCACCGAAGGCGGCGTCGAAGCCGTATTTGTTGAGCGCCTGCTTGAGCCCTTCGGTCTTCATGATGTCGGTGTGCTTGCCGCTGCCGTGCACGAAGGGGTTGATGCCCATGGCGAGACCGTCCGGGTTCTTGTGGACGATGAGATCCAGCCCGTACTTCCTGGCGGTCTCGTCGCGGAACTTGATCATCTCCTTGAACTTCCAGTCGGTGTCCACGTGCAGCAGGGGGAAGGGGATCTTGCCCGGATAGAAGGCCTTGCGGGCCAGGTGCAGCATGACGGAGGAGTCCTTGCCGATGGAGTACATCATCACCGGGTTTTCAAATTCGGCAGCCACCTCGCGGATGATGTGGATGCTCTCGGCTTCCAGTTGCTGCAGATGGGTCAATCTTTCACGGTCCATGTCTGGGTCCTCGGTTCATTGCTGACGCGCCTGGTCGGTACGCGGTCTTGGTTCAGGTCGGTGCCGCCATGGCAACACCGTCAAATTGATTGCTGTCTCGGCCTCAGGCCAGGCTCACCAGTTTGAGCTCGTGGCCGCTGTCGGCCTCCTGCCCCTGCGCCGTCTCGCCAAACCAGGCGAGCTGTTTACGCAGGGCAACCACCTCGCCGATGACGATAAGGGAGGGGCTCACCGCCTGGGCGGCCAGCTCGGCCAGCTCAGCCAAGGTGCCGGTCAGCACGCGCTGCCGCGCCGTGGTGCCGCGCTCTATGATGGCGATGGGGGTGGCGCTGCTGCGGCCATGGCTCACCAGCTGCTGCTGGATATGCTCGGAGCGCATCAGCCCCATGTAGATCACCAGGGTCTGGCTGGTGGCGGCGAGCTGCTGCCAGTCGGGCTCCTTGCCCTCTTTCTGACAGTGGCCGGTAATGAAGACGGCGCTCTGGGCATGGTCACGGTGAGTGAGCGGAATGCCGGCATAGGCAGTGGCGCCGGCAGCGGCCGTGATGCCGGGCACCACCGAGAAGGGGATGCCCTCCTCGGCCAGCACTTCCAGCTCTTCGCCGCCACGGCCGAACATGAAGGGATCGCCCCCCTTGAGCCGCACCACCCGGTTGCCCGCCCTGGCGTATTCCACCAGCAGGCGATTGGTCTCCTCCTGCGGCACGCTGTGAGCGCCGGCCTTCTTGCCGACCGACACCAAAGTGGCATCGCGGCGCACCAGGTCCAGGATCTCGGGCGAGACCAGCTGGTCATAGAGCACCACTTCGGCCTGCTGAATTTGTTGCAGCGCCTTGAGGGTCAACAGGCCCGGATCGCCGGGGCCCGCTCCTACCAACACCACCTCGCCCACCTCGGTCTGGGCCTTGTCCAGACCCTCGTTCAGCCACTGCTCGGCCCCCTGCCAATCGGCTTTCTCAATCAAACCGGCCAGGGTGTTGGAGGCAAAGGCGCGCTCCCAGAAGCGGCGACGGTCGGAAATTGAGGAGAGCACCCGCTTGGCCCGGTCGCGTACCCGACCCGAGAGTTCGGCCAGGCCGCCGAGGTGGCGCGGCAGCAGGCTCTCAAGCCGCTCGCGCAGCAGACGCACCAGCACAGGCGCCTTGCCGCCGCTGGACACAGCCACCATGATGGGGCTGCGATCGATGATGGAGGGGAAGATAAAGCTGGAGCGCTTGGGGTCGTCCACCACGTTGACGAACAGACCGAGCTGGTTGGCGCTCTGATAGACCAGGGCGTTCACCTCGAGGTCGTCGGTGGCGGCCACCACCAGGATCTGGCCGGCCAGATGGGCAGGTAAGAAGCGCTCCGCCAGATGAGTGAAGCGACCGGCAAATTCATGGAAGTCGGGTTCCAGCTCGGGGGAGACCAGGGTCAGCCTGGCACCGGCCGCCAACAGCAGGCGCGCCTTGCGCAGGGCCACTTCGCCCCCTCCCACCAACAGCACCGGGCGACCGTCCAACTTGGCAAACATCGGCAAATAATCCATTTCGGCCCATCCCTCGGAACACGACTAATATGGGGCGACTATAGGCAGGGCTGCTTATCCCTCAAAATAATAAAAAATGCTTTTTAATGCATTTTAGTAATTAACAAAGCCGTATGATGACAAAGGCGCTTGTGGTGCCGCACGCAAGGCCATAGGCTAGTGAAAGTGTTTCATAAGGAGCTAAATGATGAATGAGTCATTGATTGTGCTGGGGATCTTTGTGTTTCTGGTACTTCTCACCCTGAGCGCCGGTATCAAGATAGTGCCGCAGGGTTACAACTGGACCGTGGAGCGCTTCGGCCGCTACACCCGCACCCTCTCCCCCGGCCTCAACCTGCTGATCCCCTACATAGATCGCATCGGCCACAAGATCATCATGATGGAGCAGGTGCTGGACATCCCGGCGCAAGAGGTGATCTCCCGCGACAACGCCAACGTCACCATAGACGCCATCAGCTTCGTGCAGGTGGTGGATGCCCGCAAGGCAGGCTACGAGGTCAACGATCTCACCAGCGCCATCCGCAACCTGACCATGACCAATATGCGGACCGTGCTGGGCGCCATGGAGCTGGACGAGATGCTCTCCCAGCGCGACACCATCAACGAGAAGCTGCTGCGCACCATGGATGCGGCCACCGCCCCCTGGGGCATCAAGGTGACCCGGATCGAGATCAAGGATGTACGTCCGCCGCTGGCGCTGGTCGAAGCCATGAACGCCCAGATGAAGGCCGAGCGCCAGAAACGGGCCGAGGTGCTGGAAGCCGAAGGGGTGCGCCAGTCCAAGATCCTGAAAGCGGAAGGTGAGAAGCAGTCCCAGATCCTCAAGGCCGAGGGTGAGCGTCAAGCCGCCTTCCTCGCCGCCGAGGCGCGGGAGCGGGCCGCCGAAGCGGAAGCCAAGGCGACCCACATGGTGTCAAAAGCCATCGCCGAAGGGGATCTGCAGGCCATCAACTACTTCGTGGCCCAGAAATACACAGAGGCGCTGGCCCGCATCGGTGAAGGCCCCAACAGCAAGGTGGTGATGATGCCGCTGGAGGCGGGCAGCCTGATCGGCGCCGTGGCCGGCATGGCCGAGCTGTTCAAGGATGGCAAGGGCGGCAAATCATGACAGCCCTGTTCGAGGGGCTGACCCACTGGCACTGGCTGGGGCTCGGCTTCGTGCTGCTGGCCATCGAGGTGCTGGGCTCGGTGGGCTTTCTGCTCTGGACCGGCATCGCCGCGCTGGAGGTGGGCCTGCTGCTGCTGGTCTGGCCCTTCGGCTGGCAGGCCCAGCTGCTGCTGTTCGCCCTGCAATCCCTGCTCACCACCTGGGCCTGGTGGCGCTGGCAGCACCGCCAGGATCGATCGGAGCAGGATGCCGCCGCCCCCATCAACGAGCGGATGCAGGGGTATCTGGGGCGCGAGCTGGTGCTGCTGGATGACGTGACTCAGGGGATGAGCCGGGTACACCTGGACGACACCGCCTGGACGGTGCGCTGCAGCCAGCCACTGCTCGCCGGCAGCAAGGTGCGGGTGACGGGGCATGACTCCCATATCCTGCTGGTAGAGCCGCTGCCCTGACACGAGGGCAGGCGCCTGTGACCAAAAACAGCAAAGGGCTCCGCGGAGCCCTTTTTCATTCTCTTGCAATCCGTACCGGCGGGTTAGAAGGCGTCGCTGTCAAGGGCTGCGCGCAGCAGATCCTTCCAGCTGATGATGCCGACCAGGGCGCCGTTTTCCAGCACCGGCAGACAGGAGACGTTCTTCTCCAGCATCAGCTTGACCCCCTCCCGCACCGTGAGCTGGGGGGCGATGGTGATGGGGTGACGGCTCATGATCTGGTGAGCGCGCCGGTTGAGGGTCTCGGTGTCGCGGCTCATCTCGGCCTCGGAGTCGAGATAGGGGCTGATGGCGCGAAACAGGTCGCGATCGGAGATGACTCCTACCAGTTCCTCTTCTTCCAGCACCAGCAGATGGCGAAAGTGGGCCTGCTCGAAGATCTCCTTGATGACGCTCAACCTGTCGTCCATGGATACGGTGGCGACCCGGGTCGTCATGATGTCCCTGATATGCAGCATGCTAGCCTCCACCGTCATACTGTTTGATAGTTCTGTTATGACATGTTTTTGTGGTGCCAGCCAGTAGCAGGCCCGTACCTAAAGTGCAAACCGGCGCCATTTCACGTAAGATCCGCGCCAGTTTTTCTCCTTCATTTGAGCCAAGCAGACCAATCCATGATAGTTGCCAGTCAAATCGAACTGATCCGCGGCGGCCGCAAGCTGCTGGACAACGCATCCGCCACCATTCACCCCGGCCACAAGGTGGGTCTGGTGGGCAAGAACGGCTGTGGCAAGTCCACCTTTTTTGCACTGGTACGGGGCGAGCTGGCCATCGACAGCGGCAGCTTCAGCCTGCCCGCCGGCTGGCAGATTGCCGGGGTGGCACAGGAGACCCCGGCGCTGGACTGCTCCGCCCTCGACTACGTGATCGACGGCGACAAGGAGTTCCGCGCGCTGGAGGCCGAGCTGGCCCAGGCCGAGCAGGATGACAACGGTCTGCTGGTGGCCGAGCTGCACGGCAAGCTCGACACCATAGGTGCCTACAGCATCCGCGCTCGCGCCGCCGAGCTGTTGCACGGCCTCGGCTTTGGCGACGAGCAGCTCGGCTCGCCGGTGCGCAGCTTCTCTGGTGGCTGGCGCATGCGCCTCAACCTCGCCCAGGCGCTGCTCTGCCGCTCCGATCTGCTGCTGCTCGATGAACCGACCAACCACCTGGATCTCGACGCCGTCATCTGGCTGGAGAAGTGGCTCAAGGGCTATCAGGGCACGCTGGTGCTCATCTCTCACGACCGCGACTTCCTCGACTCTGTGGTGACTCGCATCATCCATATCGAGAACGGCAAGCTCAACGAATACAGCGGCGGCTACTCCGACTTCGAACTGCAGCGCGCCGAACACCTGGCCCAGCAGCAGTCCATGTACGAGAAGCAGCAGCGGGAGATGGCCCACATGCAATCCTATGTGGATCGCTTCCGCTACAAGGCCTCCAAGGCGCGCCAAGCCCAGAGCCGATTGAAGGCCATGGAGCGGATGGAGAAGATCCTGCCCGCCCACGCCGACTCCGAATTCAGCTTCGAGTTTCGCGAGCCGTCGGCCCTGCCGACCCCGCTGATTGCCATGGAAAACCTCAGCGCCGGTTACGGCGACAAGGTGATCCTGGAGAAGATCAAACTCAACCTGGTACCGGGTTCACGCATCGGCCTGCTCGGTCGCAACGGCGCCGGCAAATCCACCTTCATCAAGATGCTGGCGGGCTCCAACCCGCCGCTCTCCGGCAAGCTGGAAGTGAGCGCCGGGGTGAGCATCGGCTACTTCGCCCAGCATCAGCTGGAGACCCTGCGCCTGGATGACTCCCCCCTCGATCATCTGGTGCGCCTCGCACCGGACAAGACCGAGCAGGAGCTGCGCAACTATCTGGGCAGCTTCGGCTTTCATGGTGACAAGGCGCTCGACAAGGTGGCCCCCTTCTCCGGTGGCGAGAAGGCGCGACTGGTGCTGGCCCTCATCACCTGGCAAAAGCCCAACCTGCTGCTGCTGGATGAACCGACCAACCACCTGGATCTGGAGATGCGCCACGCCCTGACCATGGCGCTGCAAGGCTTCGAGGGCGCCATGGTGGTGGTCTCCCACGACCGTCACCTGCTGCGTACCACCACCGATGACTTCTATCTGGTGCACGGTGGCCGGGTCGAGGCCTTCGACGGCGATCTGGACGACTACCACAAGTGGCTCGGCGAGCAGGAGAAAGAGGCCAACGCCAAACAGGATGACGGCGTCGTCTCCGCCAACTCGGCAGTGGCGCGCAAGGATCAGAAGCGGCGTGAGGCGGAGTTCCGGCAACAGACCCGACCGCTGCGCCAGAAGCTGGAGAAGCTCGAAACCAGCATGGAGAAGCTGCAGGCCAAGCTGGCCGCGGTGGAAGAGCAGCTGGCCGACCCCGCCATCTATGAAGAGAGCGCCAAGCAGAAGCTCTCCGAACTGCTCAAGTCCCAGGGCCCCATCAAGGAGGAGCTGGAAGGGGTGGAGCTGGAGTGGATGAGCCTCTCTGAGGAGCTGGAAACCATGGAGCAGGCCTTCCTTGCGTGACGAACAGCTGATGACGAGCGAGCGGATCGACGCCCACGAACTGCCGGGCCCGCTCGATTTCTGGCACTGGAGCGGCGAAACCTACGGTGCGCGCAGCCAGGATTGGCTCAGCGTGCAGGCGCTGGGGGGCAACGTCAACCTGGCCCTGTTGCTGCACCGGCTGGATCAGTGCGGGATCCCGGTCGATCTCACCGACCTGCAACCGGCGCTGGTGCAGACCGAGGCGGTGCTCGGCCCCTGGCGCACCCTGCGTTCGAGCGCCAAGGCGCGGCTCGGCGAGCAGGAGTATCAGGCCATGCTGGCCCACGAGCTGGAGCTGGAGCGCCTGCAACAGGGGGTCCTGCTGCAGACCCTGCGCAGCCTCACCCTGTTTCGCGGCGACAGCCGCAACCTGTTGAACTATCTATTGTTACTGGGGGCCCAGCAGGGCCCCCTCAGAGACCTAATATGCTGAGTTATCGCCACGCCTTTCACGCCGGCAACCACGCCGACGTGCTGAAACACGCCGTTCAGGCCCTGATCATCGAGTCCCTCAAGAAGAAGGAGAAACCCTTCATCGTGCTGGACACCCATGCCGGCGGCGGTCTCTACGACCTGCGCGGCGACTGGTCGCAGAAGAAGGCGGAATACGCCGATGGCATTGGCCGACTGTGGGATGAGCGGGCCCAGTGGTCTGCCATGGCCCCCTATCTGGGCGTCATCGAGGAGATGAACAGCGATGGTCAGTTGCGCTACTACCCCGGCTCGCCAGAGCTGTCGCGCCGCCTTATTCGCGATCAGGACAAGCTGGCGCTGATGGAGCTGCACAACAACGAGGTGGAGGACCTGCGCGCCAATATGGGTTACGACCCCCGCGTCGCCGTGCACCATCGCGATGGCTTCGAGGGGCTGGTGGCCCTGCTGCCCCCCACTCCGCGCCGCGGCCTGGTGCTGATAGACCCCCCCTATGAGCTCAAAGAAGACTACTTCGCGGTGGTCGATACCCTGAAAAAGGCGCAAAAACGCTGGGCCACCGGCATCTACGCCCTCTGGTATCCCATTCTGGGGGAAGAGGCGGACAAGTCCCGCGACATGCTGCGCGCCATCAAGCGGGAGAACTTCGGCAACGTCCTGGTGGCCGAGCTGGAAGTGGCCGGCCAGACTGCCGATTGGGGCATGAACGGCTCAGGCATGCTGATAGTGAGCCCCCCCTGGCTGCTGGACGAGCAGATTGAAGCCTTCCTCAAACCCCTCTGTGCCAAGCTGGCTCAGGGCGCCGGCGCCCAGTACAAGGTCGAGTGGCTCAACAAGGTTGAAGCGTAGCGCCTTGCATCACTCGCACACAGCCAAGGGCCTGCCACTGCAGGCCCTTTTTATTGGCAGGATCGGCGGGCAGCTCGAGTGCCCTGGCTGGCAATCAGGGGCCGGAGGATCTGTCCAGGTGCAAGACCAGCAACAGCAGGGCCAACAGACCCAAGGGTGGAAACAGGGAGAGCAAAGCGCAAAGGGTGGCGATCAGGGCGGGGCGCTCGCTTCTGCGACGAGCCAGCCAATAGGCCACGACGCCGACGATGATCATCAGCAACAGGATGAACTGCCCCATCAGGGTGGCGTTGATATTCATATGCATGAAAGCTCCTTTTTCATGGCAAAGGCTCACTCTAGCGCCGCTGTGGCCCCTGGCAACTCCCAATCCGGTGAGGGCGTTCTCACTTGATAGGTCGTCCCTATCCAACCATTAGATGAGAATAGTTTTCATTTAGTGAGGTTTCGGGGGATACTCTGCTCATCACCAGAGGGAGCCGCCATCATGAAAAAGACCATCAGCTTTGCCGTTCTGCACTTCACCGTGGCCTTCACCGTGGCTTACCTGCTGACCGGTGAACTGCTCACCGCCAGCCTGATCGCCCTGATCGAACCCGCAGTCAACACGGTCGCCTTCTACTTCCACGATCTCGGCTGGCACAAACTCAAGCCCCACCACAGCCTGCAGGCCAAGACCAGCAGCTTCGCCCTGGTGCACTTCTCGGTGGCCTTCGGCGTCGCCTATCTGCTGAGCGGCGAGCTGCTCACCGGCGGCGTGATGGCGATGATCGAGCCTGCCATCAACACGGTCGTGTTCTTCTTCCACGAGCGACTGTGGCGCGCCCGCCAGTCCCTGGCGCTCGCCTGATCTCCCTCCCCTTGTCTGGGGCCTCCCGGCGCAAAAAATGCTCGGCGGCCCAGCGCCATTGTGCTTTAGTAGCCGGGACCCCCTCGCTGGAGCACCTCGATGAACAAGACCTTGCTTGCCACTCTGCTGTTTGCCCCTTTATTGGCCACCGCTGCCACCCCCTCCTTCGATTGCGCCAAGGCGAAAGGCGCCGCCGAAACCCTGATCTGCAAGGATGCCGCGCTGGCGGCGCTGGATAACGAGCTGGCGGCCCTCTACCCCAAGGCAATTGCCGCGTTCTCACCCGAGCAGCAGAAAACCGAGCGCGCCATCCAGCGCGGCTGGCTCAAGGGGCGCAACGACTGCTGGAAGGCGGGCGATCTGCGCCAGTGCGTGGAAGATAGCTACCAGCTGCGGATCACCGAGTTGCAGATAAAAGGGGGCCAGCTGATGGTGCCGGCACCGGTGAACTACCTGTGCGGCAAAAACGTCACTCTCTCCACCTACTTCTACAACGAGGCCAAGCGGCCCGCCGCGGTGATCAACCTGGACGAGGGTGAGGGTACTGACCCGCTGCAGGTGCTCGCCTATGAAACCCCCAGCGCCAGCGGTGCCCGTTATGAAGGGCAAAACCTCACCCTCTTTACCAAGGGGGGCGAAGCCAGGCTGGAGCGTGTCGGCCAGCCAACTCTCACCTGCACGCAGCGCTAATCCAGAAGCCGATCACTTGGGGCGGCGGCATCCACGCCGCCTTCTCCTGCCCGCCCCCTCCGCTCTCGCCATATCTATCAATTTATTGATCTTGCTCAGAAATAACTCGCTGCCCCCTTTTCCCCCATCCAAGGGGCGTTACTATAGCCAAATGGCAACACACACCTCGCCGGAGTCTCCCCCATGAGCCATGCCAACCCTCTCGCAGGTAACAAGCAGCACACTGGAAGCTGAAATTCAGGGGCGGTAGCCATGTCGGTATTTGCCCATGGCCAACGCCACGCTCATTTCTATACAATCGTAAGGCTGTGCACAAAGAAGAGATCAAGCGAATACAATCAGCGTCGGAGGTTGGTAGTTAATTCATTGATTGAAAATGTTATTTATAGCTACCTGAATAAAAGTTAAGCGGAGTTAGATAGAAGACGATATTAATGTGTAAGTACCGCCCTCCATCTAATCACTGTTAAGCTACCGGTCGAAATCTTCAATAAGGAATGCTATGAAACAGAACATTGTCCATATTGCTTTAGTTGTGAAAGATTATGATGAAGCCATTGATTTTTATGTAAACAAACTCAAATTTGAACTCATTGAAGATAGCCATCAACCTGAACAAGACAAACGTTGGGTGGTTGTAGCTCCACCAAATTCTCATGGTGTAACGTTGTTACTTGCCAGAGCCTCGAAGCCAGAGCAGCATGCTTTTATTGGCAATCAAGCAGGCGGGCGAGTATTCCTGTTCCTAAATACTGATGATTTCTGGCGTGACTTTAAACGTATGAAATCGATTGGTATTAACTTCGTCCGAGAACCAACAGAAGAAGACTATGGCACGGTAGCAGTGTTTGAAGACTTATATGGAAACCTGTGGGATCTTCTTCAATTAAATCCAAGCCATCCAATGGCGAGAAGGTAGCATAACAAGCGTTTCAAGAGGGACAGCCAACGCGTGGTATTTTTATCATGCGTATGGTTTCGTGATTATGCTGTTATGCGGAAGGTTAATAGTAGCTTTGTCTGCCCCTTAGCGGGTGTTATGCGCTAAAAAGCACGAGTTGCCACCATGTACATCATTGAAGATGAAGCTCACGCAGAGTGGTGCGGTGAATTCACAACCAAGGAAGAAGCCATGCATGAACTCAGAGCGAGAAGCCTTACCCTATGGGATCAGGCACCAAATGTCTGTCCTTGCATGAGCTGGCGCACATGTGGTCGTGAATACTCAATTCTGGAATTCAATACTTCCGTTGAGCCATGGGAGGAGCTTTCCAGAATGTCTGTGCTATCAGTGTCCTCTCGCGAAGTAAAATGGGAACCAAATTTCGTGCCTCCACCTCCGAACACGTAACAATGCGCTCAACTGTCGCTTAGTTCGTTCGCTAGACGTCCAAAAGCTACACTTTTGTCTGTCCGTTAGCTTAATCGTTTGTACAGATCTAGTTATCACCTGACACCCACCATCTCGATAGCAGACTTGCCTGACAGGGTGGGTGTCCTCTGTCAGCTGTCAGCCGTCCCCCGTCAATTCCTACCAATCCAACTCACCCCGGTGTGGATGCATTCCCCCCTGCCACTGGCCTATAGTGGGCACCTTCACCCCCTTTGCGAGCAGCACCATGTATATCGGCGAATTTGCCCGGCTGGCGGGCACCACCCCAAAGGCAGTCCGCTTCTACGAGCAGCCGGGCTGCTGCCCGAGCCCAGGCGGCGCGGCAAGTATCGCGTCTACCGGGCAGAGGATCTGGAGTAGGTCGGTTTTATTCGCCAGGCCCAGCAGCTCGGCTGCAAATTGAGCGAGCTGGCCCCTCTGCTGGCGGGCCTCACCAGTCTCGCCGAGTTTCCCTGGCAGAAGGTGGAGCAGCTTATCGCAGGCAAGCTAACGCAGATCGAAGCGGAGGTCGCCAGGCTGCAACGCCAGCATCAGGGGCTGAGCCAGTGCGCCACGCTGCTCGCGCAGCATCCCTGCCGCTATGGCGCTCCGGTCCGGCAAGCCCCCGACGAGCGGGGTCATCCCGCAGCAGCGGATCGGGGGCACAAGGTGGCTTGACTCTGTCCCATGGGACAAGGGGTGTAATGGGGGCTCACTTCAAGGAGCCATACCATGACCCCCAACCTGCTTGTTCTCAACGGCAATCCCAAACCCGACAGTTTTTGCCATGCCCTGGCCCGCGAGTATGCCCGCAGCGCCGAGGAGACAGGCGCAGAAGCCACCCTGTTGCACGTGGGCGAGCTGGCCTTCGAGCCGGACTTGCACCATGGCTATGACCTTATGCCACAGCTGGAGCCGGCTCTGCTGGCGTTGCAGCACAGCCTGACTGCCGCTCATCATCTGGTGATAGTCTCCCCCCTCTGGTGGGGTGGCATGCCGGCCCGTCTCAAGGGCCTGCTGGATCGCACCCTGCTCTCCGGCTTCGCCTTTCAATATGTCAAGGGCAAGGCCCAGCCACTGCGCCTGCTCGCAGGCAAAACGGCGCGCCTGCTGCTCACCATGGACAGCCCAGTCTGGTACTACCTCTGGTGGCTGGGGGATCCCGCCTCGCGGATCCTTGACAAGCAGGTACTGGGATTGTGCGGCATCCGGCTGACCCACCGCCAATACTTGGAGCCAACAATCAGGACAGAGCCCGCTGGCTGATGCGCACAGGTGCGACGGCCCGCGCCGATGTGCGCCGGCTAAATCGTCATCCATAAAAAAGCCCCGCATCGCGGGGCTTTTTGTTATCGGCAGTAGCCAACTCAGTTGACGGTTGCCGGCTGGCCCAGCGCATCCGGCGGAGTCTGGAACTCGCGCTCGGCGTCGTCGAAGCGCTCCAGCATGGCCTTGGAGGGAGCCTTGTCCAGCAGGCTGAACACCAGGATGGCGAGTCCGGAGAAGAGGAAGCCGGGAATGATTTCATAGAGCCCCAGCCAGCCGAACTGCTTCCAGACGATGACGGTCAGGGCGCCCACCAGCATGCCCGCCAGGGCGCCGTTGCGGGTCATCCGCGACCAGAGCACGGAGAGCAGCACCACGGGGCCGAAGGCGGCACCAAAGCCGGCCCAGGCGTAGCTCACCAGCCCCAGCACCCGGTTTTCCGGATTCATGGCGACGGCGATGGCGATGAGCGCGATCACCAGCACCATGGCGCGACCGACCCACACCAGCTCCTGCTGGGAGGCGTTCTTGCGCAGGAACGGCTTGTAGAGATCCTCGGTGATGGCGCTGGAGCAGACCAGCAGCTGGCAACTGAGGGTACTCATCACCGCCGCCAGGATGGCTGAGAGCAGCACGCCGGCGATCCAGGGGTTGAACAGGATCTTGGAGAGCTCGATAAAGACCCGCTCCGGGTTCGCAGTCACGCCGCCAGCCTGCTCGGTGAAGGTGGAGAAGTAGGAGAGGCCGAAGAAGCCGATGGCCACGGCGCCGCCCAGGCACAGCACCATCCAGGTCATGCTGATGCGACGGGCATTGGTCATGGAGTGGTGGGAGTCCGCCGCCATGAAGCGCGCCAGGATGTGGGGCTGGCCGAAGTAGCCCAGGCCCCAGGCCATCAGCGAGATGATGGCGATGAAGTCCAGGTTCTTGAACATGTCGAGGTTGCCGGCGTTCTGCGCCGCCACCTGCACCATGGCGGTGTCGATGCCGCCCACCGCGATGATGACGAACACCGGGGTGAGGATCAGGGCGAAGATCATCAGGGTAGCCTGCACGGTATCGGTCCAGCTCACCGCGAGGAAGCCACCGAAGAAGGTGTAGGTGATGGTGGCCGCGGCACCGACCCAGAGGGCGGTGTCATAACTCATGCCGAAGGTGCTCTCGAACAGGCGGGCACCGGCCACCACGCCGGAGGCGCAGTAGATGGTGAAGAACAGCAGGATCACCAGGGCGGAGAGGATGCGCAGCACCCGGCTCTTGTCTTCGAAGCGGTAGGTGAAGTAGTCCGGCAGGGTCAGGGCGTTGCGGTTCTTCTCGGTATGCACCCGCAGCCGGCCGGCGACCCAGCGCCAGTTGAGGTAGGCGCCCAGGGTGAGGCCGATGGCGATCCAGCTCTCGGAGATGCCGCCGATGAAGACGGCGCCCGGCAAGCCCATCAGGAGCCAGCCGCTCATGTCGGAGGCGCCGGCGGAGAGGGCGGTCACCCAGCTCCCCATCCGGCGGCCGCCGAGAATGTAGTCGTCAAAGTTGCGGGTGGCGCGATAGGCGATAAAGCCGATCAGGACCATCCCGAGGATGTACACCAGAAAGGTGATGAGCATGGGTGTGCTGGCTGTCATTCAAAACTCCGTTATGTGACGTGTGTACCCGTTCTGACGACGGGCTCTTCCTTAAAAAACCGCCCTAGCTTAATCAGCAGATCCCATGACCTCAACCTTTTTTAACAAACAGAAAACACAATATAAACGTTTCATCTTTAACCAACAGACCAGCTTTGCGCCGTTCCGCCAGATTTTATCCTGACGCAGCAACTGCTTATCCACCGGGCATGTTCAGGGGCCTGATCCCGCCACGGCGGCAAAAAAAAGCCCCGACCAGAAGTCGGGGCCATCTCGGCAGGTGCCAATCAGCGATTGATCGCGATCGGCATGCCGCTGCGCTGCTCCAGCGCCTGCTTGACCAGCTGGGAGTCGCTGTCGGCGTGGGCGATGAAGCGGGTCACCGCCGGGGTCATCGGCAGCGGCGCAGGCAGGCTGGAGTTGAACTCCTCCTGATTGCGGGAGAGCGGCTGATGCACTTCCAGATAGCGGCGGCCATCCGGCTCGACACTGGCCTTGATAGGCTGGTTGACGAACTGGACGCGGGTACCGACCGGCACCTTCTTGAACAGGTACTCGATGTCGTCGTTGCGCAGGCGCACGCAGCCGTGGCTCACCCGCAGGCCGATGCCGAACTGGGCGTTGGTGCCGTGGATGGCGTACATCTTGCCGATGTAGAGCGCGAACAGCCCCATGGGATTGTCCGGGCCGGCCGGCCACACGGCCGGCAGGGTCTCGCCACGGGCGGCATATTCGGCATGCATCTTGGCGGTCGGGGTCCAGGTCGGGCCCGCCTTCTTGCGCTGCACGCTGGTCACCCAGTTTTCCGGGGTGTCGGTACCGAGCTGGCCGATGCCGATGGGCAGCACTTCCACCACCTTCTTGCCTTTCGGGTAGTAGTAGAGGCGCATCTCGGCCACGTTCAGCACGATCCCTTCACGGGGCGCATCCGGCAGGATCAGCTGGTGCGGCACGATCAGCTTCTCGCCGGTCTGCAGCAGCAGGGGATCCGCCTTGGGGTTGGCCTCCAGCATGTTGGTCAGCCCCAGCTGGAATTTGGCGGCGGCGGCCTCCAGCGGCTGGCCGTTTTCTTCGGCCGGGACCACGTATTCCAGATTTTCACCCACCAGGCGGCTGTTGGCCGCAGGCAGGGCGTATTCAACAGCGAGCGCAGGCGCGGCGCCCAAGAGGAGGCTGCAGCACAGCGCGGCCGCAGTAGTGTGGAGGAGCTTCATAACTTTCCTGTAATGGATGACGTGGTTCAAGACTCTGGGCTGACCCGGGAGCGGCGGGCGATCCGGGGGGCGAAGAGAAGGCCGCCATTTTTCTCCTCTGCCGGGCAAATTTCAACTGACAAGTGGCGGCGGGTCAGCGATTAATATCGCTTTTTTTATCCGCCGCCAGCCCTTGTCTGATGGCCGTTCACCCCTTTTGCCAGGCGCGCATATCGTAACCTGTGGGAGATTGGTGCAACCGCAGATGAAATTGCTCGATGATGGCAAAAATGTGGTCGAAAATGTCGGCCTGGATCCCTTCGTAATCGGCCCAGGCGGTGGTCGCCGTGAAGCAGTAGATCTCCAGCGGCAGGCCGTCCGTGGTCGGCGCCAGCTGGCGCACCATCAGGGTCATGTCCTTGCGAATGCCGGGGTGGGCGCGCAGGTAGGCGTCCAGATAGGCGCGCAGGGTGCCTAGGTTGGTGAGGTGGCGGCCGTTGATGGGGCAACTGATGGCGTCGCTCAACTGCTGGTTGTAGGCGCTCAGCTCCTGCTCCTTGCGGCTCAGATAGGGCGCCAGCAATTGGGCCTGCTTGAGCTGCAACTGTTCGTCCGCCGTCAGGAAGCGCACGCTGGTCATGTCGATGTTGACGCTGCGCTTGATGCGCCGCCCGCCCGACTCCGTCATCCCCTGCCAGTTCTTGAAAGAGTCGGAGATGAGGGCATAGGTGGGGATGGTGGTGATGGTCTTGTCCCAGTTCGACACCTTGACCGTGGTGAGGCCGATGTCGGTCACCTCGCCATCCGCGCCGTACTTGTCCATCTGCAGCCAGTCGCCGACGCTCAGCATGCGGTTGGCGGAGAGCTGGATGCCGGCCACCAGGCCGAGGATGGGGTCCTTGAACACCAGCATCAATACCGCGGTCATGGCACCCAGGCCGCTGAACAGGAACAACGGCGACTTGCCTAGCAGCAGGGCGATCATCAGGATGCCCACCAGGATGCTGCCCACCAGCTTCACCCCCTGGAAGATGCCGCGCAGGGGCAGATCCCGCCCGAGCCGGGTATAGCGGCTCACCGACAGCAGGCAGTCGAGCAGGGCAAACAGCGCCAGCAGCAGGAACAGCAGGATCCAGAGCTGGGCCACCGTCTCGATGAGCTGCAGGCTTTCGGAATTGCGCGGCAGCCAGATCTCGGCCTGCCCCAGCAGCACGGCCCCCTGCAACACGAAGGCGAGCCGGTAGAACAGCCGCTGCTGCAGTTGGGGCGGCAGCCACACCTGCATGGTCTTGCCGAGCACGCCCACCAGCCGCACCAGCAACACCCGGTGCAGCAGCATGTGCAGCACCAGCGAGGTGAGTACGATGAAACCGAGGGCGATCACCAGCCCCGTCATGCCGGTCACCTCCAGTCCTAGCCCGGCCAGCCAGCGAAAAATCGTCTCCTTCATCCCATCCTCCTGTGCGTGAAACTGCGGTCAGGGTACGTATCTGCCACCCCATGTCAAATGGGCACCGGCCCACAAACGACAACGCCCGGCAGGGGCCGGGCGTTGTCTGGGAGCGAGGGGGCGTTAGCCGACCAGGCTCAGGGCATCGCGGGCGATGACCAGCTCTTCGTTGGTGGGCATCACCAGCGCCAGGCGGCTGCCTTCGGCGGTGATGGGGCCCTCGCCACCCAGCACGGCGGCGTTGTTGGCCTCCTTGTCGACCTTGAAGCCGAATAGGGCCAGACGATCCAGCACCATCTCGCGCACCATGGCGGCGTTTTCACCGATACCGCCGGTGAATACCAGGGCGTCCAGACGACCGTCCATGGCGGCGGCATAGGCACCGACATACTTGGCCACCCGGTAGGTGAACACGTCCAGCGCGCGCTTGGCACCGGCGTCGGTGGCGTAGTTGGAAGTGACGTAGCGGCAGTCGCTGCTCGCCTCGGTCATGCCCAGCAGACCGGACTCGCGGGTCAGGGTGTGGTTGATCTGCTCCACGCTGTAACCGAGCTGGTCGTGCATGAAGAAGACTACGGCGGGGTCTATGTCGCCGGAGCGGGTACCCATCGCCAGCCCTTCCAGCGGGGTCAGCCCCATGGAGGTGTCGACGGATTCGCCGCCACGGATGGCGCAGACGGAGGCGCCGTTACCCAGGTGGCAGTTGATGATGTTGAGCTCTTCGAGCGGCTTGCCCAGCGCCTTGGCGGTCTCTTCTGCGATGAAGCGGTGGGAGGTGCCGTGGGCGCCGTAACGACGGATGCCGTTCTCTTTGTAGAGCTTGTAGGGCAGCGCGTAGAGGTAGGCTTCCTCTGGCAGGGTCTGGTGGAAGGCGGTGTCGAACACGGCCACGTTCTTCTCTGCCAGCGCCGGGAAGACCTTGAGGGCGGCACGGATGCCGATCAGGTGCGCCGGGTTGTGCAGGGGAGCGAACGGAATGGCGGCTTCGATGCCGGCGATCACGCTGTCATCGATGCGAACGGAACGGGAGAACTGCTCGCCGCCGTGCACGATGCGATGGCCGATGGCCACCAGCTGCTCGGCCAGGGTCGGATCCTGCGGCAGGATGTGACCCACGATGTGGTCGAGGGCTTCCTGGTGCGCGGCACCCGCGCCCAGCATGGCCTCGCCCTTGACCCCGTGGAGTTTCCATTTGATACGTGCATCATCCAGATTGAAGCATTCGGCCAGGCCGGACAGCATGTCCTCACCTGTTTCGGCGTCCATTACGGCAAATTTCAGGGAAGAGCTACCGCAGTTAAGGATCAATACCAACTTGCTCATGTTCTACATCTTCCTGTGCTTCGGCTTTATGCCGACAGTGTCGTGTCATCCAACATGGATGGGATTCCCCTGCCGGGGGCTTATGGTCGCAGGAAAGTGCGCCCAATTTTTCAATATGTTAAGTGCAAATCCGGACGATTCCGGCCACTCGTCTCAGTCAGGCTGCGCCAGCGGTTACAGGCCGGCCAGCAGATCCCGGTGCACCTTGACCACCAGCTTCTTCACCTTGGCCGGCGGGTTGGGGGTGCAGAGGGGGCGATGCAGTTCTCCCGGCCAGAAGATGGCGAAGTCGCCGGGCTGCAACGCCAGATAACTGGTCTGTTCATCGTCGACGAACCAGAGATCGGGATGGGGGTGATCCGCCCCTTCGCTCGCGTAGGTGTGCGGGCCGACCCCGATCCACTCCTCGCCGGCGAGCAGCAGCTGGATGTCCAGGTACTGCTGATGGAACTCGCCACGGCGATCCGCCGCCGGCTCGGTCAGCTCTTCGCTCACCAGGCAGAACAGCTTGAGGCCGTCGACCTCCTGCTTGCCGAGCGGGGCATGCCGCCACCGGTCGACGCTTTGCACCACCTCGACCAGGATGCGGTCGAGCGGGGCGGGCAGCGGCGTACGCTGCAAGGTATTCAGACTGCCGGTGATCATGGCGCTTCCTTAGGTGTATTCAGGCGACATCTTAGCCGCAAAATGAAAAAGGACCCGTTGAAGGTCCTTGTGTCACACCGTCTGCTATCCGTGCAGACCTGGATGGAGCCACGGCTCTGTCCGGCGTGGTGAGTGCACTGTTACACACTCATCCTCGGCTTGCCAAGCGGGGCAAGCGCGTTCGCCAGGTGATCGTACCAGCTGAAACAATATTATTCACTACTCCATTGCCGGCGACTTTGACCAGACGCAAAAACGGGAGCATCTGCTCCCGTTTTTTTCGCATCACCTGGTCAAAACCGGTGTCATTCAAGCCTTGGCGGCGTTCTCCACCGGTTTGGCGTACATGGCACGCCAGATGGCCTTGTGCTCTTCCGGCACCTCCGACTGACGGCTCAGGAAGGCGGCCTGTTCGATGGTATTGGCGTGGCCTGCCACATCCGCAGCCAGGTAGTTGCCCGGGAAGAGGCGGTAGTTGCCCCAGATCGCCTTGTCGATGAGCGCCGCCAGTTCGTCCGGATCGCTGAAGCCTTCGGTGATGGGGGCGCCGAAGGAGACGTGTACCCGCCCCTTCTGGCCGACGATGCCGGCGACTATGCTCTCGATGTCCTCGAACTCGCCCTTCTCGTAGCTGCCGTTGATGGACTTCTCGTAGAGCTCGCGCGCCTTGGCCTTGTCGGTGGGATCCAGCTCATAGCTGATGCTGACCGGCACGATATTGAGGCTGCGCATGTAGTCGACGAACTCGATCTTCTGCTTCTTGCCGTCCACGTAGAACATCTTGAGGATGGCCGGATCCGTCTTGTCATCGCCGTTCTTGGCGCGCCCTTCCTTCTGGGCGATCCAGATGGAGTGGCCTTCGTGCACCGACTGGCCGATGTAGGCCGACAGCTCGCCAAGCGCCTTCATCATCTCCCGCGGCCCCTTGGCGGAGCGCTTGACGATGAAGCTCTTGTTGAGCTTCATCAGCTCGGTGGCGCAGGGCTTGCGCAGCAGGTTGTCGCCGATGGCAATGCGCACGGTATCGAAACCATGGGTGTGTAGACCCCAGTTGACGAACGCCGGATCCATGGCGATGTCCCTGTGGTTGGAGACGAACAGGTAGCCCTGCTCTTTTTTAAGATGCTCAAGCCCGGAGAAGGTCACCCCCTGGGTGGAGGTGGCGATCATCCGGCTCATGTAGCGGGTCACCCCCATCTGCACCTGATGGATGGTGGTCACCTTGGACCACTTGTAGCGCAGGAACTGGCGGATCAGCGGGCGAATGGCCCAGCCCAGCCAGCTCATCAGGGAGCCAAAGCGATACTTGGCGATGGCGCCGATGAATTCATCATCCCGGATCAGCCGCTCGATGGCTGCCGGTACTTCCTCATCGCGGTAGGGGCGAATGTCCGCGAATCTATCTACTTCTGTCACAATGTCAGCCTTGCGTGTAAGGAGTCGCGGCCGGCGTGCGCCGGCCGGAAAATTCAGGGCGCAATTTTACACGCTTTTATGCCGAGGGGTATGCGGCGCAGCCAGATAGTGAGATCTGACCAGTAAAAAACAATGGCCCCGAACGGGCCATTATTTCACTCTTCCACCGTGAACGAGAGCATCATGCCGGTGTCTTCATGCTCCAGCAGATGACAGTGAGCCATGTAGGCCCGCTCCTTCGGCGCCGTGTGATCGAAGCGCACCAGCACCTCGCTGCGCCCGCCCTCCACCTTGACGATATCCTTCCAGCCGGCGCGATGAGGGGCCACCGGCTGACCGTTCTCGCTCAGGATCCGGAAACGGGTGCCGTGAATGTGGAAGGGATGCAGCATCATGTCCCCCTCCCCCGAGATGATCCAGCGCTCGGTGCGGCCGCGCTTGACCGCAAACTGCGGGTCGTTCATAGCGAAGGCCTGACCGTTGATCCGGTTGCCGCCGTGCAAGTCCAGCGCGCCGCCCTCTTGCTTCATGTCGGCCATGTCGCCGTGATCCATCCCCGCCATCGACATCCCGGCCATCCCGTCGCCTTGCCCGTCCATCTTCATCCCGGCCATGCTGCCCGTATCACCGTGGTCCATGCTCATGCCCGCCATGGCGCCGTGGCCGTAGCGGCTCATCAGCGCCTGCATCCCCTGCCGGTCCAGCTCGGGATCCATCGACAGGGTCAGGGTGCGGCTCGGCAACTCTTGAGTGGCGGGCAGCGCAGGCAGCCGCGCCAGGCTGTCCGGCAGACGTCCCTTGCCCTCGATGAGGGAGGGCCGGATCCGCAGCAGCGGCAAGGCCGCATCGAACGGCGCCAGGGTCATCCCCATCTGGCGCACCGGCAGGGTGAGCAGGTCGAACGCCTGGCCGTTGCGAGCATCCACCATCACCTCGAAGCGCTCCCCCGGCAGCAGCGCCAGCTCGCTCAGCGCTACCGGCTCCGCCAGCAGGCCGCCATCGCTGCCGATCACATACAAGGGGCGGCCATCGCTGGTCGCCAGCCTGAGGGAGCGGGCATTGCAGCCGTTGAGCAGCCGCAACCGCAGCCAGCCGCGGGGGGCGTCGTGGGTCGGATAGACGGCGCCGTTGGTCAGCATCAGATCGCCGAACCAGCCGACCGCCGCGCTCATCACGTCCAGCTGGTAGTCCACCTGATCCCGCCCATCGAGGCGCTTGTCCTGCAGCACCAGCGGGATATCGTCCACCCCCCAGCGCTGGGGCAGTGGCAGCCGCAGGCTCTCCTCGTCGTCGAGAATGAAGAGTCCGGCCAGCCCCATGGCCACCTGATGGCCGGTCTGTCCGTGGGTGTGGGGGTGATACCAGCAGGTGGCCGCCGGCTGCTCGATGCGAAACGCCGCCTGCCACTCTTTGCCGGAGGGGATGCTGGCCTGCGGGCCGCCATCAGCGGTGCCCGGCACCTCCAGCCCGTGCCAATGTATCGTGGTGGTCTCCGCCAGCTGGTTGGCGACCCGGACTCGCACCGCCTGCCCCTGGCGGGCACGCAATGTGGGGCCAAGCAGGTTGCCGTTGTAGCCCCAGCTGCGGGTCGGCTGGCGTCGCCACTGCATCTGGCCCGGCTGTACCCTGAGCTGGAACAGGCCGCTGGCGTCCGCCTCCAGCAACGCAGGAATAGGCAGGGCTGGGCGCTCGGCGGCAACCGCCCGCCCCCACCAGGGCAAGGCACCGGCGATGCCGACGGCGGTGGAGAGTTTGAGAAAATCGCGACGCTGCATGAGTCACTCCTCGTTGGCCAAAGCGGACCTTCAGCCTATGCAGCAACCCTGCGGCAAGGTCAAGCCCTGCCGAGCCGGCGGCCGGACAGTTTCTGGCTTATCCGCTTGCCAGCAGACCCCTGTCGTCAAGCCAGCGCCAGACTCACCGCCGCCTCGGCGTGGATCGCCATGGTTGCGTCGTAGAGCGGCACCGTGGCGCCGGCATATTCCAACCCACTATTTGCCTCATCCGCTTGCCAGCAGGCCCCTGTCGTCAAGCCAGCGCCAGACTCACCGCCGCCTCGGCGTGGATCGCAGTGGTGTCGTAGAGCGGCACCGCAGCCTCAGCATCTCCTACCAGCAGGGCTATCTCGGTGCAGCCCAGGATCACCGCCTGGGCGCCAGCGGCCGCCAGCCCCTCGATAATGGCTAGGTACTCGGCCCGCGAGGCGTCGCGAATGTCACCGAGGCACAGCTCGTCATAGATGATGCGGTGCACCCGCTCCCGCTGCACTTCGCCCGGCACCAGCACCTCCAGTCCGAATTTGTCTTGCAAGCGCCCCTTGTAGAACTCCTGCTCCATGGTGAAGCGGGTACCGAGTAGACCGACTCTCTGGATCCCGTCCGCTTGCAGCTGACGTGCGGTGGCATCGGCGATATGGAGCAGCGGGATGTCGATGGCGGCCTCAATCTCGGGCGCTACCTTGTGCATGGTGTTGGTGCCGATCAGCAGAAAATCGGCGCCACCGGCCTGGATGGCCCGCGCCTCGGCCGCCAGCAGGCGGGCGGTGGCGGGCCAGTCGCCGATATGCTGCAGCCGCTCTATCTCGGCAAAGTCGACGCTGCTCAGCAGCACCCGCGCCGAGTGCAGGCCACCGAGCCGTGCTCGCACGCCCCGGTTGAGCGCCTGATAGTAGCTGACGGTGGACTCCCAGCTCATGCCCCCCAGCAGACCGATACATTTCATGGGACCTCCTTCTGTAAACCGCTCGTGCAAACCAGACAGGGGGCGGCGCGCGTCATGGCACCGCCCCGTGAATAAAAAAGGCCCCGCAGGGCCAACAAGACAGCCGGTAAAGGCCCGGGCGCAGGCCCGGACTAAATCCAGATCATCAGCACGCAGGCCGCCGTGGCGACCCCCATGCCGAGATTGAAACGACGCCAGCCTCTGGCGGTGCGAATGAGGCGGCGCACCTGGGCACCGAACAGCACCCAGAAGGCCCCGGTATAGAGGCCGGTAATAAAGAAGATGGCGAGCACCCAGATGGCGGAGGGCCAGTAGGCCTCCCCCGCCAGGGTGAAACCGCTGATGGCGGAGAGCGCCATCATCCACGCCTTGGGGTTGAGCAGCTGCAGCATGGCCCCCTGATGGGCCGGGATCAGCGGCCGATTGCCCTCGGCCGGGCCGCTGGCGGTCGCCACCTTCCAGGCCAACCAGAGCAGGTAGGCCGAGCCGATGAGCTTGAGCCCGTCGTGCAGCAGCGGCACCTGTTCGAACATCACCCCCAGCCCCAGCGCCGTGGCCAGGATCATCAGGTTGATCCCCCCCACCACCCCCACCAGCAGGGGCACGCTGCGGCGAAAGCCCTGGGCCGCACCGGCGCTGGTGAGCAGCATGTTGTTGGGGCCCGGCGTGCCACAAGTGATGAGGGCAAAGCCCGCCAGGGGAAGCAACCAGTTCAGATCCATCTCAACCTCTTGATGATGCAGGGCACCGACTCGGCGACAAGCCTTCTAATATGCAGAGCCGGTGCCCGTCAGACAAGGCCGCAAATGCACTTTCTTCGCATCTTTATGCGGCCTCTGGCAAGGCTCAGTACCAGAGCATCACCACGCAGAGCGCAGTCAGCGCCCCCAGGCTGCCGTTGAGGCGGCGCCAGCCCCGATCCGTGCTGATCCAGTTGCTGAGCTGATGGCCAAACAGCACCCAGACGAAGCAGACCGGCAGCGCCACCAGCACGAACATGGCCATCACCGCGAACTGGCTCGGCCAGTAGCTGGCACCGGGCAGGCTGAACAGACTGATGGCGGAGATCCCCATCATCCAGGCCTTGGGATTGAGAAACTGAAAGCCCAGCCCCTCCAGCAGGGTCAGCGGACGGGCGCGCCGGGCCGGATCACCGGGAGCGCCGGCCACCGCGATGCGCCATGCCAGCCACAGCAGATAGAGGCTGCCGAAGATCTGCAAGCCGAGACGCAGCAGCGGCCAGCGCTCGAACAGGGGGTAGAGCCCCAGCGCCAGCACCATCTGCAGCACCGGCTGACCCACCGCCACCCCGATCAGATGGGGCAGGGTGCGGCGCACCCCGAAGTTAGCGCCGGAGGCGGTCAGCATGAGGTTATTGGGGCCCGGCGTGCCACAGGTGAGCACCGCAAAGCCAAACAGGGTGGCATACCATTCGATCGTCATCTTTGTACTCCTGAACTGCACACATTGTATCGATACAATGTGCTGTTTTTGATTGTTATCGGGTTCAAAATCACGCTATATTGCCGATACATTTCGATCAATGGATTTATTGTCACCATGACAATCTGGACCCCGGACCTCACCCCCTTCGCCGGCCCCCTCTACCTCAAGCTGGTGAAGGCCATCGAGCAAGCCATTCAGGACGGCTCCCTGCCGCCCCAGACCCGGCTGCCCACCCACAGGGCACTGGCGGACAGGCTGGGGGTCACCGTCGGCACCGTCACCCGCGCCTATGGCGAGGCGGAGCGGCGCGGGCTGCTGGCCGCCCGGGTCGGGCACGGCACCTGGGTCAAGGGGGAGCATGAGGATCCGGCCAACGCCTGGGTGATCCGCAAGGAGGAGGGGCACCGCATCGAGTTGTGGCAGAACCTGCCGGTGCAGCTGGATCGGGCCGCCATCATCCGCCCCATGCTGGCGGAAGTGGCAGACGGGGATCTCAACGCCCTGCTCGGTTACGACAAGGAGGCGGGCCAGCCCGGCCAGCGCCAGCTCTTTATCGACTGGCTGACCGAGCAAGGGGTGGCGGGCAGTGAGGAGTATCTGCTGTTCAGCCACGGCGCCCAGCACGGCATCATGCTCTCCCTGCTGGCCACCGGCTGCGTGGGGGAGACCCTGCTGTGCGAAGGGCTCAGCTACCCAGGCATGCTGGGCAACGCCCGCCAGCTGAAGAATCAGGTGGTGGGGCTGGCGATGGACGAGGAGGGGCTGCTGCCCGACGCGCTGGAGGCGGCCTGCCGCACTCGCCGCGCCAAGCTGCTCTACCTCACCCCCACCCTGCAGAATCCCACCACAGCCACCATGAGCCTGGCGCGGCGCGAGGCCATCATCGCCATCGCCCGCCGTCACGATCTGCTGATCATCGAGGACGACGTCAACGGCCTGCTGCCCCAGCAGCCGGTGACGCCGCTGGTCAATCTGGCGCCGGAGCGGGTCATCTACCTCGGCAGTCTGGCCAAGATCGCCTGCGGCGGCCTGCGAGTCGGCTTCGTGCTGACCCCGCCCCACTTGCGCGGTGCCTTCGCCCAGGCGATGCGACTGTCGAGCTGGATGGTGAGCCCGCTGCTCATCGAGCTGGCCTGCAAGCTGGTGAGCCAGCGCCAGATCATGCCTCTTGTAGAGCAGCAACGGCAGATCCTGGCACGTCGCGGCGAGCTGCTGCGCCACCTGTTGCCGGAGGCCTGCTGGCAGGCGGGCTCCATGCACGCCTGGCTGCCGCTGCCGGAGCCCTGGCGCAGCCAGGAGTTTGCCGAGGCCGCCAACGCCCTTGACGTCGGGGTGGCCAGCGGGGAACACTTCGCCGCCGGCCAGTTCGCCGCCCCGCAGGGAGTGCGGTTGAGCCTGAGCCAGCCGGCCACCGACGCCCGCGTCGCCGAGGCGCTGGAGCGGCTCGCCGGCCTGCTGCGCACCGCGCCGCCCACCAATACCCTGCTATAGTCAGCCCCGGCCCGCCCATCCGTGCGCTCAAAGGAGAGCCCATGCACCCGACCCGCGCCCCGCTTTTGCTTCTCACCCTGCTGCTGGGGGGCTGCGCCTCCCCCGCTCATCAACAACTGGGGGCGGCGCTGAGCGGGCTGGAGGGGGAGTTGCAGCGGCTGGAAGAGGAGCTGGCGGCCATGAACGGCCTCCATTACCAGAAGGCGATTGACGCTCCCTTGAGCCTGCGCCGCCGGCTGAGTGCCCCCGTCCCCACGGCACAAGGGCTGCTACCCAACCGCAGCACGCTGACAGATGGCCCCCTGCTGCGCTACGACTACCAACTGCCGGCCGGCATGGCCAGCCTGCCCCTCACCGAGCCCTGCCTGCGCTACGAGTTCGAGCTGCGCCACCTGGGCCGTCTCGGCCAGCTCGCCCTGCACTGGCAGGGGGTGGCGGGCTCGGGGGAACAACTGATCCAGCAGCGCGACTGCCCCTTTTCGGCCAAAGGGCCCGGTCTGCAGTAGGCCCGCCGCCGGCCGACCTGCCCCTATGGTCAGTTGAAAGGGGCGAAGGCATCTTGTAGCGTGCCAGCATCCCGACTCCTGCTGGAAGCGCCCATGAAACTGACTCCCCTGTGTCTGGCCCTCTGCAGCCTGCCCGTCCTGGCCTGCGGCCCGGATGGCTGCGAGACGCCGCTCACCCTGCAACTGACCGCCGCCCAGTGCCACCTGAACGGGCTGCCGTTCCTCTCCCCCGACAACGACACCCGCACCAACCTGGCGTTGCTGCTGGCCGATGAGCAGGCCTTCTCGCTGCCCAAGGCGCCGCTGCCGCTGCCCTTCGCCATCGAGGATCTGCTCAACCCGGCCCGGCTCAACCCGACCCAGGCCGAGTCGGCCCCCGCCGGGCCGGATCCCCTGCTGGCGCTGGCTGCCGGTCTTGGCATCGAACAGAGCACCACCCAGGCCGCCCTGGAGCGGGCCGCCGGCTGGAGCGAGGGGCGCTGCATCAGCAACAATCCCATTGCGGCCGAAGCCTTCCTGCAGGCGCTGGTCGACACCCCGGCCCTTGGCGCCGATGAGCGCAGCCAGCTGGCCCGCCAGCGGCTGGCCATGCTGGGCCAGTGCGCCCAGCAGGCCGAAACGGCGCCAGAAGCCAAGGCCGCACCGCTGTCGGCCGCCGGCCAGGGCTTTGCCGACTACCTGGCCGCCAGCCGACTCTTCTATCAGGGGGAGTTCGCGCAGGCCGATGCACAATTTGCCGCCCTCGCCGGGCAGGATCAGCCCTGGCTGAAAGAGACGGCGGATTACATGCGGATCCGGGTCGCCCTCAACCAGTCCCAGCAAAGCGCCTTCGATGACTGGGGCACCCTGGATCGCAACCAGATTGACCAGGCCGCCGTGCAGCGCGCCGAGCAGTTCATCGCCGACTATCGCAGCCGCTACCCAGAGGGGCGCTATCTAGACTCCGCCAACGGGCTGCTGCGCCGGCTCGCCTGGTTCAGGGGGGACGAGGCGGCGCTGGCCGGCCTGTTCCGGCAGGCGAGCCGCCAGCCGGGCAACCCGGAGCTGCTCAACGAAATAGACCTCAAGCTGTTGATGCAGCCCGGCTTCACCGGCTCAGCCGCCATGCCGCAGCTGACCCTGGTGCAGGATCTGCGCAGGCTGCGGCTGCACGAGAGCTGGGACGAGTGGCAGCCGCTGCAACCCGGCGAGCTGGCCCAGCAGAGCGCCCAGTTTGCCGGCAACCCGGCCTGGCTCGCCTACCTGCAACAGGCCGAGCGCTATTATCTGGCCAAGGATTATGCCGCCGTCATCGCCGCCGCTCCCGCCCTCGGCAAGGGGCCACTCGACAACCTGGCATTCAGCCAGCAGGTGCTCAAGGGCATGGCGCTGGCGGCCAGTCAGGCGCTGCCCGAGGCGGAGCAGCAGTGGCGCGCCCTGCTCGCCAGCCAGCCCACCCCCTTGCAGGATCAGCTGCTGCAACTGGCGCTGGCCATGACCCTGGAGCGGGCCGGCCGACTGGAGCAGGTGTTCGCCAAGGAGAGTCCCATCCAGAGCGATCACTACCGCATTCCGCTACTGGAGTACGTGGCGCCGGCCCCGCTGCTGCGCCGCATGGTGCAGGATGAGCAGGCTTCCGCCACCCTGCGCCAGCGCGCCGGCCACACCCTGCGCTACAAGCAGCTGACCCACGGCGACTACCGGGGCTTCCTGCAGGATCTGGCGCTGGCCCCGCTGGCCGCCCCGTTCGACTGGCAAGGGAGCCAGGAGTATCAGTGCCCGGCCCTCACGGCGGTGGTCACCACCCTGGCGGACAACCCCAAATCGCCCAGGGCGCTCAACTGCCTCGGCGAGTTTTTCCTGAGCCAGGGGCTGGACTGGGATCCGCTCCTGCAGCGGCCGGGCGCCGACACCCTGGCGGGCAGCCGGGATCTGTTTGCTGGACAGCAGCGCAGCCGGCTCGACTGGTATCAACAGGTGATCGCCAACCCCAAGGCCGCCAAGGAGGAGAAGGCCTACGCCCTCTACCGCGCCATCAACTGTTACGCCCCGAGCGGCAACAACAGCTGCGGCAGCCAAGAGATCCCCCTCAGCCAGCGCAAGGGCTGGTTCAACACCCTCAAACGCCAGTACGGAACGAGCCAGTGGGCCAAGCAGCTCAAATATTACTGGTGATACTGGCGCTGCTGGGCGCTGAGGCCAGCGCCGCCGTCGAGGCGAGCCACTACCGCCAGTTCTGGCTGTGGGCCGGGGTCAGGCCCCAGCCGGTGCTGCAGCAGGCCGAGCGGCTCTATCTGCATCAGGGGGAGATAGGCCCCCTCGATGCGCGCCAGCCCGTGCGTTTTCAGGGACAGGGCATAGCGCCGAGCAAGCTGCCGGTAAAGGAGCTCTGGCTCGCCTATCGGGTGGAGCGGCTCGACTGGAATGAGGCCCTTATCAAGAGCCTGACCAACCAGCTGGCGGCCTGGCAGCGCAAGGGCAATGAGGTGCGCGGCTTCCAGATAGACTTCGATGCCCGCACCCACCGGCTGGCGGACTATGGCGACTTCCTGCGCCAGCTGCGCAGCCAGCTGCCCGCCGGCTGCGCCATCAGCATCACCGGCCTGCTGGACTGGACCCGCACCGGTGACGTCGCCACCCTCAACGCCCTCGCCGGCACGGTCGACGAGCTGGTGGTGCAGACCTACCGTGGCCGTCGCACCGAGCCGGGCTATGCGCGCTACCTGCAAACGCTGACGCGGCTGACCCTCCCCTTCAAGGTGGGGCTGGTGCAGGGAGGTGAGTGGGATAAAGAGTGGGAGCGCCGTCTGACCAGCTCCCCCGCCTATGGCGGCATGGTGGTGTTTCTTGTCAATCCGGCGCCCTCTCGCCCCCCTCTGGTGAGCCCGGGTGAGGGGTTGACCGGCACGGCGCCTCTGTAACAGAGTAATAGCTCTTTTTGACTCCATCACATGCCATACTTGTTCCGATCCTGAACCGGCCAAGGAGTGCCAAGGATGCAGATCCTCCTGATCGAAGACGACACCATGCTCAGCACGGCGCTCTCCCAGGGGCTGAGCCAGCAGGGCATAGCATCAACCCAGCTGACCCACTGCAAGGAGCTGGCAACCCTGCCAACCCTGCTGCGCCAGCAGTCGTTCGACGCCATCATCTGCCACCAGAGCCATCACCAGGACCTGGAGGGAGTGCGCATGCTGCAGGAGGCTCACTATCTGGGGCTACTGGAGCCGGGCTGCGTGCTGTTGTTGCTCAATGCAGACCCGGAGCCACTCCACTATCCCCCCTCGGATCTCTACTTTTCCCTGCAGCTGACCATCCCCTTTACCCAGGAGCAACTGACCACCCGCCTGCACGAGCTGGTACAGCTGACCGGGCTGACCCGGGCCCTGCCGGCCCCGATGCGGCTCAGGGAGTGGCAACTGAGCTGTGCCCTGTGCGAGGACCTGCTCTATGAGCAGCAGAAGTATCGGGAGCTGGGACAACAGCTGGACCGGAGCAAGGGCTACATGCTGCTGCAATGGCAGGATCACTTCCATGCCTCCCAGCACTACGCGGTCTGTACCACGGAATATGACGCCTGGTGGCCGCGCAAGGGATTGATCTACGCCCTGCTGGGGCTCGGCAGGCTGGAGAGCGCGCGCAAGGATCTGGCCCGCAACCGGGAGCGGCTGCCGCCGGCCCTGCAGCTGGAGCTGGCGCTGGCCTGTCTGCTGCACGAGGGGCAGTGGGAGGCGGCCTGGGACGTGCTCGGCCATCTGCTGCAAAAAAACGCCTGGCAACCAGAGTGGCGCCAGGCGGCCATCCTGCTGGCACTGCTGATCAAGGATGAGGGCAAGGCGCTGGAGCAGGCCAACGCCCTCAGCCTGCGCTTCTTTGCCGATCACAAGCTGCGGGTATCTATCGAGAACTTCATCCTCAATGCCAGCCTGTCGGTGCTCTGGCACTACCCGAGCGCCGCCAGGATCAGCTCACTGCAGCAGGAGTATCGCTACCTCAACCAGGCCGTCACCCTGCGGGCTCATGAGGACGCCCTGCTCAAGGCGCTGATGCTGAGCCTGGACTACCGCTTCGACGAGGCCCTGCTGCTGCTGGCCAAGCACCCGCCGGAGAGCGCGCGGGACAACCACCTCAACCAGCTGCTCGGCTTCGCCGTCAGCCAGTTCTGCGGACTGCCCCACCACGCCAAACGCTACCTGACCCAGCTAGGCCAGTATCAGGCCAGGGTCGCCCCGGCCCCGCTGCTGCAACAGTTGTTCAAGCAGGTCGTCATCGACTTGACGAAACAACTGGAGCGGCGCGAGCTGCGGCTGACCTATCTGCGCCAGGAGCGGCAGCGGGCCAGCGCGGCAGGCCAGCACCAGCTGGCCGTGCAGTATGCGCTGACGCTGCAGGAGGAGTTCCCGGCCCTGCCTGGCGATGCCTGGCAGTTGCTGGAGCTGCTGCAACTGTGCTGGCCGGCCGGCATGGCAGCTCCCAGGGTGGCGCTGCTGGTAGACCGGCTGGAGCGGCGTCTCAACCACAGCGCCTCCTTCATGGAGCATCATGCCAAGGAGTACCAGAAGACGCTGCTGCAGATCCGCTCACACCTCAATACCCGCCTGCCTACCACGCCCCCCAACTAGGCCCTCAGGCCCGGCCAGCGCCGGGCCGCTCTTACAGCAAGCCCCGCACCAGGATCCCGCCGATCAGCAGCGGGGCCACCAGCCGCCAGCACCAGAGCAGGCAGAACCGCAACACTGGCGAGAGATCCGCCGGCACCATGCGATCCCCCAGTCGCCAGCCCAGCAGCAGGGTCAGCACCAGGCCGAACAGCGGCATCATCAGGTTGGAGGTGAGGTAGTCCAGCAGATCGAAGATGGTCTTGCCGAACAGGGTGTACTCGGCCCAGGGGCCGAACGACAGGCTGACCGGAATGCCACAGGCCATGATCAGCAGGGTCAGCACCCGGCAGGCGCCACGGCGCGACCAGCCCCACTCCTCGGTGGTGAAGCGCACCAGGTGCTCCAGCATGGAGATGGAGGAGGAGAGCGCCGCCACCAAGAGCAGCAGGAAGAAGACCACTGCCAGCCCCTGGCCGAACGGCAGGTGGTTGAACACCGCCGGCATGGTCATGAAGGTGAGCCCTGGCCCGGCGGTCGGATCGATGCCGGTGGAGGCGAGCACCGGGAAGATCATCAGCCCCGCCAGCACCGAGATGAGGCTTGCCAGCGTCACCACCCAGACGCCGGAGCGCAGCACGCCGTCACTGCTGGGCAGGTAGGCGCCATAGGTGGTGTGTACCCCCAGGCCAATGGAGAGGGAGAAGAAGGCGAGCCCCAGCGCGTCCAGCACTCCCTGGCCGGTGAGCTGGCTGAAGTCGGGCAGCAGGAACTGGCGTACCCCGGTCATGGCGCCCGGCATGGAGAGGCCGGTCACCACCAGCAGCAGCATCATCACGAACAGGGCCGGCATCATCCAGCGCAGCGCCCGCTCCACCCCCTTCTGCAGGCCTCCCTGCACGAACCACCAGGTGAGCCCGGCAAAGATGAGGTGAGTGATGGCCGGCCAGAGAGGATCGCTCACGTAACCGGTGAAGAGGGCGGTGAGGACGCTCGCCTCACTCAGGTTGAGCTCGCCACCGATGGCCAGGGCCGCGTATCCCACGGTCCAGCCCCCCACCACGCTATAGAAGCTGTAGATGAAGAAGCCGCACAGGATCCCCATGTAACCCATCCAGCGCCAGTTCGGCCCCACCAGCTTGCGGAAGGCACCGAGCACCCCGCGCTGGCTGTGGCTGCCGAGCAGGGTCTCCCCCACCTGCACCGCTACCCCCAGGGTGAAGCTGAACAGCAGAAACACCAGCAGGAAGGCGCCGCCGCCGTTGGTGGCGGTCACATAGGGGAACTTCCAGATGGCGCCAAGACCGATCGCCGAACCGGCGGCTGCCAGCACATGACCGAGACGGGAAGACCACTGAACCTGGCTCATACAACCTCCGGGCAAGACAACATCACATCGATACTCCATGGATAACCGCACGGTGCGGGCAACAAAAAAGGCCGCCTGGTGGCGACCTTTGCAATGAACATTCAGACAAGCTGTGCGTGCAAGGTCACCTCTCTTGCGAGCCAAAAAATCGACCGAACAGTGCGCAACGGGGTGACATGAATAAACGGGCCTGAATGCCAAACGGGATCACAGCCTAAACCATGGAAAGAAAAATTGACACAACGTGAACAACTTTTTTTCATCCCCCCCTTCAAAAAAGGATTCTCTGCCGCCGCCGGCAAAGATCATCAGGCAGCCCAATCCCTTGAGCAATAATAGAGTTAGCCTCGGCAGGCCGGTCAGCGACCGCCCGTGGCGACCCCCTTGCGCAACATGGATGCACCGACGTGACGCACCTGACCGGATACTGGATGAACTGGCTGCTGCCCTGGCTACTGCTGCCCGCCCTGGCGCTGGCCACGCCGCAACCCCCGCTGACCCTCATCAGCCACGAGCTGCCCCCCTTTACCCACACCAGTAACGGCAAGCTCGGCGGGCTGGCGGTGCAGCTGGTGCAGGAAGTCCAGCAGGAGATGGGGGTTCACTACCCCATCAAGATCTACCCCCTCAAGCGGGCGCTCGCCCTGACCCGGGTCGAACCCGGCTTCGCCCTGTTCGTCATCCTGCGCACGCCCCATCGGGAGTCCCAGTTCAAGTGGGTGGGGCCGCTGTTTCCGAACCGGGTGGTGATCTACCAGACCAGAGGCAGCAAGCCGCTGACCAATCTGGCCCAGCTGCGCAAGCTGCCGCGGGTCGGCGTGCTGCTCGGCAACGCCGATGACGAACTGCTCACCCGGGAGGGTTACACCAACCTGGTGCGCTGCCAGACCATCGAAGATGCCATCGAGCTCCTGGTGCTCGGCAAGATAGACGCCTTCCCCATGGGGGATCAGATCATGCCGGCCATCCTGGCCAAGATGAAGTTCTCCCCCCGCAGCGTGGTGAACTCCGGGCTGCTGCTGCAGGAGAACTGGCTCTACATCGTCTTCTCGAAGAGCGAGGATGACGCCGTGATCGCCCGCTGGCAGGCCGCCGTCGACAAGGTGCGGGCCCGCCACCCACAGGCGACGCCGGCCCCTCTTCATCCCTGAACCGGTTATACCAGCCCGCGTACCAGGATGCCGCCGATGAGCAGCGGTGCCAGCCAGCGCCAGCAGCCCATCAGCAGGGTGTGCCAATGCAGGGCCAGGCCGGCGGGCAGCGCCTGGCGACCGAGCCGCCAGCCCAGCAGCAGGGTGAGCGCCAGCCCGAACATCGGCATCATCAGGTTGGAGGTGACGAAGTCGAGCAGCTCGAAGATGTTCTTGCCAAACAGGGTCACGTCCGTCCAGGGGCCGAACGACAGGCTGACCGGAATGCCGTTGGCCATCACCAGCGCGGTGATCAGGCTGCAGGCGGCCCGTCGTGACCAGCCCAGACTCTCGCTGACGAAGCACTGCAGATGCTCCAGCAGCGAGATGGCAGACGAGAGTGCCGCCACCACCAGCAGGGCGAAAAACACCACCGCCAGCCCCTGGCCGAACGGCAACTGCTGGAACACCGCCGGCATGGTCATGAAGGTAAGACCAGGGCCGGAGGCGGGATCGATGCCGGTGGCCGCCAGCACAGGGAAGATCATCAAGCCCGCCAGCACGGCGATGAGGCTTGCCAGCAATACCACCCAGAGGCTGGAGCGGCCGACCCCCTCGCTGGAGGGCAGATAGGCGCCATAGGTGGTGTGGATGCCCAGACCAATAGAGAGGGAGAAAAACGCCAGCCCCATGGCATCGAGCACGCCGGACATGCCGAGCTTGCTGAAGTCCGGCATCAGGAAGTGGCGTACCCCGGCCATGGCATTGGGCAGGGTGAGGCCAAAGGCCACCAGCATCAGGATCATGATGAAGAGGGCTGGCATCATCCAGCGCAGGGTGCGCTCCACCCCCTTCTGCACGCCCCCCTGCACGAACCACCAGGTGAGCCCGGCGAACAGCAGGTGGGTCAGCACCGGCCACAGCGGATCCCCCACATAGTCGTTGAAGCGGGCGGTCAGGGCCGCGCCATCGCCGTGCTGCAGGCTGCCCGCCAGCGCCATGCCGGTGTAGCCCAGGGTCCAGCCGCCCACCACGCTGTAGAAGCTGTAGATGAGCAGGCTGCTGAGCAGCCCCATGGCACCGACCCAGCGCCAGCGCTTGCCCATCAGCTCACCGAAGGCTCCCACCACCCCGCGCCGGCTCAGGCTGCCGAGCAGCGTCTCCCCCATCAGCACCGCCACCCCCAGGGTGAAGCTGAACAGCAAAAACACCAGCAGGAAGGCGCCGCCGCCGTTGGCGGCCGTCACATAGGGGAACTTCCAGATAGCGCCGAGACCGACTGCTGAACCGGCGGCGGCCAGGATATAACCGAGCCGGGATGACCATTGGGACTGCTTCATAAGAACTCCAACCGTGGGGCCCGCCACAAGGGGCCCAAAATGACGCTCAGAGTACGGGGGGGGCTGCGCAATCACAACGCCGCTTATCTGGATAAAACGCGAGTTATTGGCATCATTACCCAATTAAATTCTATTTTACGCGCAATCCTGCCAACAAATAAAAACCGGAGCAATTTTGCTCCGGTTTGGCACTGTGGTGAGCCCGGTTCGGGGACTAGATCACCCCCAGCTCCCGCAGCCGTTCCATCAGGTAGCTGTGGGCGGTATGACGCTCGGAGAGCACCACGTCCGGCCGCGGATGGAGGAACAGCGGCAGGGAGATGCGGGACTTGGCGGCGCTGCCGCCGGTCGGGTTGATGACGCGGTGGGTGGTGGAGGGGTAGTAGCCGCGGGAGGCCTCCTGCAGCATGTCGCCGATGTTGATGATGAGAGTGCCGAAATCGCACGGCACGTCCATCCACTCGCCGTCGGACCCCTTCACCTGCAGGCCAGGTTCGTTGGCGGCGGGCAATATGGTCAGCAGGTTGATGTCTTCGTGGGCGGCGGCGCGGATGGCGCCCGGCTCTTCGGTGCCGTCGAACGGCGGGTAGTGCAGCACCCGCAGCAGGGTCTTCTGGCTCTCTTCAATCATGGAGGAGAGCGGGCAGCTGTAGTGGGCGGCGATGTCGCTCGGGGTGTACTGCTCGACCCAGCCCAGCAGCTCGGCTGCCAGGTCGTTGGCGAGGCGGTAGTACTCCATCGCCTGCTCTTTCAGCTCGGCAGGCATCTGGCCCCAGGGGTAGATGTGGAAGTACTCCTTGATGTCCTTCTGGCTGTGGCCCTTGGCCACTTCGGACACCGACGGCGGGAAGTAACCGTCCTGAGTCTCGCGATTGAACAGGAAATCCTGCTTCTGCTCGCTCATGAAGAAGCGATACCAGTTGTCATAGATGGACTGCACCAGCTCTTTCGGGATGGGGTGATTGGTCAGCACCCCGAAACCGGTGGTCCGCAGGGATTCGGTGAAGCGCTGCGCCGCATCGGGCGAGCGGTAATCGACGGTCAGGACTTTCATTGTTTTTGTTACGCGCCAGTTAAAAGATGGCGCAGTTTACCCCGTGACCGGCGACAAGGAAAGGGCGCGGGCCGCCACGTCGCCAGCCTGCGCAAATAGTGACAAACCGCTCAAAAAACGGTGTCGGCCGACGCCGCTTTTCATTCCTTGTCCTGCCCCGGCATCCTCTCTAGAATGCCCCCCATCATCTCTCTCGGAGCCCGTCGTCCATGTCCCCCAAGATCCTGTTGCTGACCCTGCCCTTCCTGCTCGCCGGTTGCAGCTCGCTGTCGGAAGAAGAGTGCCGCACCATGAGCTGGTACAACCTGGGTTATCAGGATGGCGAGCAGGGCAAGACCCCGAGCGCCACCCGCGACTACGTCTCGACCTGCGGCGAATACGGCCTCAAGGTGGATGAGGCGGAGTGGAAACGGGGCTATGCCAAGGGGCTGGAGCTCTACTGCATTCCCGAGCTCGCCTACAGCAAGGGCAAGTCCGGCGCCGAGTACCTGGGGGTCTGCCCCAACGATGCCAGCTTCCTGACCCAGTACGATCGCGGCCGCAAGGAGTACCTGGTGGAGAAGCAGCTGAGCGATCTCAAGAGCGAGATGGAGCGGACCGAGCGCGACATCGAGACGCTGGAGCGCCAGATCCGCAACGAGAACGACAGCAAGCAGCGCGACTACTACCGCGCCCAGCGCGAGCGCGCCATCCGCCATTACGAGGGGCTGCGCCGAGACTACAACCGGATCCGCTTCCCGGATCGGGTGATCCAGTTCACCTTCGGGAACTGACAAACATAAAAGGGGCCGACATGGCCCCTTTTTGCTTCTGCCACTCTCTGTTTCTGCCCCCTAGGCGGGCAGAACCCAGCGCTGCAGCGCCAGCGCGATGCCGTCCTCGTTGTGATCGGCGGTGACCCGATCCGCCAGCGCCTGGATCTGTGATGCCGCGTTGCCCATGGCCACCGCCAGCCCCACCTGTTCGAACATGCTGATGTCGTTGTTGTTGTCGCCAAACGCCACCACGTTCTCCATCGCGATCCCTTCGCTCGCCGCCCACTGGGCCAGCCGATTGCCCTTGCTGCAGCCGGGCTGCACCAGCTCCACAGCATAGGGCGCCGCCCAGTCGCAGGTGAAGGGCAGCTGTGTGACCACCTCCGCCATGAAGTGATGGAGCAGGGCGGGATCCTGGTTGAACAGCTCCAGCTTCCAGACCGGCCGGCTGAGCCAGCTCGCCAGATCCTCCGCCGGCAGCAGGGAGATCTTGAGATGAGCCGGCTGGGCCGCCGACCAGTGGCGCATTCGGGTCACATGCTCCTCGCAGCCGAGGTAGCCGATCCCCTCGTCTAGGTGGAACAGGGCACCCATCTGGTGCGCCTGCACCTCGGCCAGCAGCCGGCCGAGGGGGGATACCGCCAGCGGATCACCGCTCAGGATCCTCTCCTGCACCGGATCATAGAGGTAGGCGCCGTTGCTGCAGATGATGGGGGTGTCGAGGGCCAGCTCGTGATGGAAGGGGCGAGCCGTCATGAAGTGGCGCCCGGTCACCAGCAGCACCTTGATGCCGTGGGCGCGGGCCTGGGCCAGTGCGGCCCGGGTGGCGGACGAGATCTTGTGATCCCGGGTCAGCAGAGTGCCATCCATATCCAGTGCAATGGCCTGAAAACGACTCATATCACCTCCAAAATGTCGAAACGAATGCGACGCTATACCAACCCGCGTTCAAATAACGATTAATACCACCGCCCAAGGCGGAGCATAACGGGGAGCACCAGGCGATCGGGCAAGCGAAGCAAAGAGCCATACCGTCCCAGAGTCGGCGCCACGATGCAAGCGCCGGCAGCCCCCTCCGTCTCGTTCTGTGATCCCGTCAGCCGGCTTCCACCTGGGCGTCGAACCGCTGCCGCCGATCCGCCGCCCGGCGCAGGCCATAGAAGCCGGCTGCGCAGAGCAGACCACACAGCGCCGCCAGATAGAAGGGCCACTCGGTGCCCGCCAGCAGCACCAGACTGCCGACCGCCACCGCCAGGATCTCGCTGCCCACCGCCAGTCCGCGATAGAGCCCCATCGCCTGCCCCTGTTGCTCGGCGTGGCTGCGGTTGGAGACGGCCACCGAAGTGGCCAGCTCCCCCAGGCTCATGCCGATGCCGACCGGGATAAAGGTGAGCGCCAGCCCCCACCAGTGGCTGGGCAGGATGAAGAGCAACATGCCAGCCGCCATCACCAGATGACCGACGATCCCGAGGGAGCTGCCGCGCCAATGACGAGCCAGACGGGAGCCCAGCCAGGATCCCGCGATCATGGGCACGCTCACCAGCACGGCGGCCTGCGCCAGCTGCACCGGATCCCAGGCCAGCCGCTCCACCAGCCAGACGTTGAAGTAGGTGAAATAGAGCTGCACCGCCCCGTAGCTGAGCAGGGTCAGCACGAAGTAGGGCAGCAGCACCGGCTGCAGCAACAGTTGACGGGAAGAGAGGGCCGGTGCCGGCTGCTCACTGCGGGCCGCTGCCGGCCGATTGGGCAGCAGCCAGAGCACCAGCAGCAGGTTGACCAGGGTCATGGCCACCGCCAGCCAGGCCGCCAGGCTGTAATCGCCGGACACCACGGCGGCATAACCGCCGATCATGGGGCCCACCACCCAGCCCAGGTTCATGCCGATGTTGATCCAGGCGAAGCTGCGTGCCTTGGTCTTGGCGGTGCTCATGTCGGCCGCCATGGCCTGCACGATGGCGATGTCGCCGTTGAAGAAGCCCTCCACCACCCGGCTCAGCAACAGCAGTGGCAAGGAACGCCAGGCGATCCCCAGCGCCATCAGGGCATAGCCCACCAGCACCCCCACCAGACAGAGGGTCAGCACCGGCTTGCGGCCATGGCGATCGGAGAGACGGCCCAGCCAGGGGGAACCCACCAGCTGGAACAACGGATAGAGCCCCATGATGACCCCCAGCCACACCTTGCGGCTCCAGTCCGACGCTTCAGGCGTCAACATGCCCTGGGCCGGATCCAGCAACAGCGGCGCCAGCACCGGGGATGGCAGGCTGAAGCCCGCCACCGCCAGCGTCACCGTCATCACCAATACCCACAAGCTGGCCTGTCCCTTGATCCTCTCCATCTTAGCCCCATTAAATAAAGTTATTGGTTTATTTATGTTGGCCAGTGAACGGGATTAAGTAAAGCGAATTGTTGATTAAAGAAATCCCTCTCCCCATAATGGGTACCTGAGCGCCACCCCTCTGGCGTGCCAGCCGATCACGAGAGCCGCCCCATGAATGCCAGCACCGACAAGATACTGCACCTGTTGAAGACCAAAGGCCCCCAGAGTGCCGCCGAGCTTGGAGAGCAGCTGCAGATGACCTCCATGGGCGCCCGCCAGCACCTGATGACGATGGAGGCCGACGGCTGGGTGAGTTTCAACGACGAGGCCCGCGGGCGCGGTCGACCGGTGCGGCTGTGGCACCTCACCGAGCAGGCCTGGCAGCGCTTCCCCGACAGCCACAGCGAGCTGACCCTGCAGCTTATCGACAACATCCAGCAGCTGTTTGGCGCGGTGGGCATGGAGCGGCTGATCGACCAGCGGGAACAGCAGCAGCTGGCCCGCTATCAGGCCGAGCTGAACCAGCCGGCGCTGGCCGACCGGCTGGCCAGGCTCAAGGAGCTGCGCTGCCGGGAAGGCTATATGGCTGACTTGCGTCAGGAGGAGGATGGCAGCTGGCTGCTGTGGGAGAGTCACTGCCCCATCTGCGCGGTGGCGAGCGCCTGCCGGGGCTTTTGTCGCAGCGAGCTGGCGCTGTTTCGCCGGTTACTGGCGCCGGCCGAGGTGGAGCGGGAACAGTATCTGCTGGAGGGGGATCACCGCTGCCTCTATCGCATCAAGCCGCAGCAGGGCTGAACGCCGCGCACAAAAACAACAAAGCAGGCGCCGGGATGCCTGCTTTGTTGCCTTCGGGGAGGGGATGCTCTCGTTCCAGCCCGTCGTTGCCCGATAAGGTGAGACGGCTGATGGGGCTCTTGACCCGGTAAGGTCCTTCACCACAGAGACCGGGTTGGGTTTCTGTCTTGCCACCGGAAGATGTAACCATGGTACCCCTGCCGGCCCGGTGAGTGGTTGCGAAGTAGCATGTATTTTCAGTTGTTTTTGCAATAGTTCACCCTTAATCTAGGAAAAGTGAATTAGTAATTGCAACGAGGAACGGAGAATGCTGAAACTTGATCGCATTGACAGGCATATTCTGGAGTTGATGCAGGAGAATGGCCGCATCAGCAACCTGGAGCTGGCCGAGCTGGTCGGGCTCTCCCCCTCCCCCTGCTCCCGCCGGGTCAAGGCGTTGGAAGATGCCGGCCTCATCGACACCCACGTCACCCTGCTCAACGCCCGCCAGCTGGGGCTGACCCTCACCGCCTACATTCATATCTCCATGGACCGGCATACCCCGGAGCGGTTCGAGAATTTCGATCGGGCCATCAGCGAACTGCCGGAGGTGCTGGAGTGCGACCTCATCACCGGCAACGACGCCGACTACCAGCTCAAGGTGGTGGTGCGGGACATGGAGCACTATCAGCACTTCCTGCTGGACAAGCTGACCCACATCCCGGGGGTGACCGGGGTGCGATCCAGCTTCGTGCTGCGCCGGATCAAGCACAAGACGGCGCTGCCGCTCAACCACCTGGGTTGAGCGTCGGCCGCCCAGATCAGCGCGAGATCAAAAAGAGGAGGCCCAAGGGTCTCCTCTTTTTACATGTTCAAACTGCTGGAGCAGGCTGGTACTCAGACCGCCACCTGGCTCACGTCCTGCACCTGCAGGAGCCAGCCGGCCTGCTCCTGCTGCGGCTCACCGCTGACCCGCAGCCGCTCGCCGGTCGGCACCCACTGCCCCTGGGGCAGGGAGACCAGCAGACTCTCGCTGCCGTTGTCGAACAGCCAGCGGTCCTCCCCCAGCGACTCGATCAGATAACCTTCCATCTCCACTCTGGACTCGGCTTGCCAGGATGGCGCAACGGAATCACGGCTCTCGATGAAATCCCCCTGAACACCAAAACTGGCCAGCCCCCACAGAATGGAGAGCCCAACCAACGATGATTGCATCTCGTCTCTCCTCTTTTGGAACTGTAGGGCCAGTATGGGAAGAGAAAACTGAGCGCACCATGAACAAGGTGGCAAAGTGCCGGTGGGATCGCGAAAAAAACCGGCCAATCGGCCGGTCGTGTCATTTTATGGCGTCTGGATCACACTATTTGGCGGCTTCCTCTGCCATCCGTGCGGCCCTTGGCTTATTCGTCCACATGGCAACACCGCGATGATCCGCGCAGATCCCCTCCTCCACCACGGCCCGCACCCGGGTGCCGTCCTTGCAGATCGCCTGCCAGGCATCGGCATCGTCGATGGCCATCGACGGGGAGTGGGAACTGGTGCTGCAGGCACCCAGCAACAGGGCAAACAGGGGCAACAAGATTCTCATGGAGGGCTCCTCAGACGGATGGTCGGTCGAACTCAACGCCCCAGCTGGGCCGAGATGCGATCGCAGAGCTGCTTGAGCTGGGCCAGTTCAGCATCGGCCAGATCCACCTGATTGCGCAAGCTGTCTGCCAGACAGCAGCCCTGCACCTCCTGCTGCAACTGGCGGCCCGCCTCGGTCAAACGAATGCATTTTTGCCGCTCATCCTCGCGGGAGACGGTGCGGGTCAGCCAGCCCTTGCTCTCCAGCCGCTTGACGATGGGGGTCAGGGTACCCGCATCCAGCCCGGTCTCCTGACCTATCTCCTTGAGGCTCACCTCGTCCCGCGCCCACAGCGACAGCATCACCAGATACTGGGTGTAGGTGAGATCCAGCTTGTCCAGCAGCGGCCGGTAGGCCCGCATCACGGCATTGGAGGCGCTGTAGAGGGCAAAACAGACCTGCTTTTTCAATTCACTCATGGGGCACCTCGCTGACGACTGGGGCCAGTATACCCCAGGAAAATCGGGGGTCGAATAATTTGCACACAAAACAGTTGTCAGCCCTCCGTTTCAGGATTAACCTGATTTTAGTTTGCACACAAACAAAATCATCCAGCGCCGCCGACACACAAGGCCCGGCCCGTCTCCGGCGAGGCTTGCACCAGATCCAACGGGAGAACCGCCATGAATGCCACCAGCCATCAAATCCAACTGCTGCGCCGCCCGGTCGGCCTGCCCGCCGCCGCCGATTTCTCCCTGGTCGAGGTGCCGCTGCCCCCCTTGCAGGAGGGCGAGGTACAGGTCGCCAACCAGTGGCTGTCGGTGGATCCCTACATGCGTGGTCGCATGAGCGAGGCCAAGAGCTATGTGCCCCCCTTCCCCCTCAATGGCCCCCTCGATGGCGGCGCCATCGGCGTGGTGGAAGCCTCGCGTCACCCGGATTTCGCGGTGGGCGACCGGGTGAGCAGTATGCTGGGCTGGCGCGATCGCTTCGTCGCCAACGGCGCTCAGCTGACCAGACTGCCCGACACCCGCCTGCCGCCCCAGCGCTTTCTCGGCGCCCTCGGCATGCCGGGCATGACCGCCTGGACCGGGCTCAACCGCATCGCCAAACTGCAGGCCGGTGAAACCGTGCTGGTGTCGGCCGCCTCCGGCGCCGTCGGCTCCATGGTGGTGCAGCTTGCCAAACGGGCGGGGGCCCGCGTCATCGGCTCCACCGGATCTGCCGACAAGGTGGCCTACCTCAAGAGCCTGGGGGCCGACGAGGTGATCAACTACCGTGAGACCCCGGATCTCGATGCCGAGCTGGCCCGGCTGGCGCCGGACGGGATCCATGTCTACTTCGAGAACGTGGGGGGTGCCATGCTGGACGCCGCCTTCAATCACATGGTGGTGCACGGCCGCATCGTGATGTGCGGGCTCATCGAGCAGTACAACGGCCAGAGCGAGGCGAGCGGGCCGCGCAACCTCTCCCAGGTGATCCGCAAGCGCCTCACCATGCAGGGGCTGATCGTGTTCGATCACTGGCAGCACTACGGCGAGTTTCTGGCCGAGGTGACCCCGGCCTTCGACGCCGGCACCCTGCAGGCCGAAGAGACTGTCTATCAGGGGCTCGCCAGCATGCCGCAGGCCTTCATCGGGCTGTTCGAAGGGCGCAACACCGGCAAGATGCTGGTCAAGCTGGGGTGATCCGCAGCTCTGGCGCCTGACGCCGCAGACTGCTTGCATGACGGGCCCATCCGACCTAAGGTGGGCCCGTTTTTTATGGTGCAATCCGCCGTTTGTGCAAGGAGCCGCTCATGGGCTCCCTGCTTGTCCCGCGTCATCCCTGCAAGGAGCCCTTCTTATGTCAACTCCCTATCCCCGCGTCGGTGTCGGCGTGATCCTCACCAACCGCCAGGGCCAGGTGCTGCTTGGCAAGCGCAAGGGGAGCCACGCCCCCTACTGGTCCATCGCCGGCGGCCATCTGGAGCTGGGAGAGACGTTCGAATCGGCAGCGATCCGGGAAGTGGCCGAGGAGACCGGTTTTCGGATCAGCAACCCCAGCGTCATCGCCGTCACCAACAACCTGGAGACCTGGCGCGAGAGCGGCCTGCACTATGTCTCGGTCACCCTGCTGGCCGAGGTAGAGGGAGAACCCCAGCTGCTGGAGCCTGAGAAGTGCGAAGGCTGGATCTGGTGCGACCCGCGCGCTCTGCCGGAGCCCCACTTCGATGCCAGCCGCCAGTCCATCGCCTGCTGGCTGGCAAATCGTTGCTACCTGCCGACCTCGAGCCAGCCGGCCCCATAAACCATCGCCTGCTGGTTGGCGAATCGTTGCTACCTGCCAACCTCGAGCTAGCCGGCCCCATAAGCTATCGCCTGCTGGCTTGCTGGCCGTTGCTACCTGCCGACCCCGAGCCAGCCGGCCCCATAAGCCATCGCCTGCTGGCTGACAAGGCGCGGCTACCTGCCAGCAGCCCCCTGATTTGTCATCAAAAAGTCATCGCACTGTCATATCATCTCCACCGTCTGATGGGATGTGCGAGGAGAGCGACGAGGTGGGACAGGTATTCATGCAATTTCTGTGGTTGGGCTGCATCAGCTTTGGTGGGCCGGCCGCCCATATCGGCTACTTCCAGCGTACCTTTGTCGAGCGGCTGGGCTGGCTGACCCAGGCCGAATTCGCCCAGTTGCTGGCCCTCTGCCAACTGCTGCCGGGGCCTGCTTCGAGCCAGCTCGGCTTTGCCATCGGCCGCCAGCGGGCAGGGCTTGGCGGAGCGCTGGCCGCCTTTGCCGGCTTCACCCTCCCCTCCTTCCTGTTGTTGCTGGCCGCCGCCATCGGTCTGGGCCAGCTCGGCAACAACGTCTGGCTCGATGCCGCCCTGCACGGCCTCAAGCTGCTGGCGCTGGTGGTGGTCGCCGATGCGGTGCTCACCATGAGCCGCCAGTTCTGCAAGACAACGCAGAGCCAGGGGATCATGGTCGCCACCGCGGCCGCCCTCTGGTGGCAACCCGACCTGCTCACCCAGCTCGTCATGCTGGCGGGCGCCGCCCTGCTCTGTGCCCGCCAGGCAGACCACAGCGGCACTCCCTTGTCGTCTGCCGGCGCAGTGAGCCGACCCCACTGGCCCACCCTGCTGCTGTTCGCCCTGCTGTTTGTCGGCCTGCCGCTGCTGGGGGGCCCCGTCGGCCAGCTGGTCGCCGACTTCTACCGGGCCGGCAGCCTGGTGTTTGGCGGCGGCCACGTGGTGCTGCCCCTGCTGGCGGAGAGCGCGGGGCACAGTCTCAGCCAGCAGCAACTCCTGACCGGCTACAGCCTGGCCCAGCTGGTGCCCGGCCCCATGTTCACCCTGGCGACCTATCTCGGCGCCCAGTTGCTGCCGGCCACCCCGTTGGGCGGTGCTCTGCTGGCGACCCTGGCGCTGTTTCTGCCCGGTTTTCTGCTGCTGTGGGCCATGGGCCCCTGCTGGCAGAGCTGGTTGGCCCGCCCTCGCCTCGCCGGCGCCGTGGCCGGCATCAACGCCGCCGTGGTGGGTCTGCTGCTGGCGGCACTCTATCAGCCGGTCTGGCAGAGCGCCGTACTGGCCCCCACCGATCTGGCGCTGGCCGCCGTCGGCCTCTACCTGCTGCGGGCACTCAGGCTCCCCATTCTGGCGCTGGCGACCCTGTTGATGGGGGCCGCCCTGCTGCTGGCCTGAGCGACCCAGGCAGCGGCCACAAAGAAACGGCCCCCTGCCAAGGCAGGGGGCCGTTTTTGCATGCATGTCGATCGCCAGGCTCAGGGCTCGGGCTCGAAATCCAGGCTCAGGCTGTTGATGCAGTAGCGCTGGCCAGTCTCGGTCGGCCCGTCCGGGAAGACGTGACCGAGGTGGGAGCCGCACTGGCTGCAGGTGATCTCCACCCGTTTCATGCCGTGGCTGTTGTCCTCTGTGTAGGTCACGGTCCCGTCGATGGCCCGATCGAACGAGGGCCAGCCGCAGCCAGAATCAAACTTGGCATCCGAGTGAAATAGCACGCTCTTGCAGCAGACGCACAGGTAGTCACCACTCTTGCGGTTGTGGAGCAGGGCGCCGCTGTAGGGACGCTCCGTGCCCTTCTCCCAGCAGACGTGAAACTGCTCGGCGCTCAGCTTGTCGCGCCACTGTTCGGGGTTGTTACTGCTCATTCCGACTCCTCACCACTGATAACGGTGCCCAGCATACCCAGTCAGGGCGCCGCACTCTACCCCGCCAGCGGGAACTGTGATCCCGTTGGCAACACGGCGGCAACATCCGCAGTGGCCAGCGCCTCTTCCTCCGCCAACGCCACCGCACTCAGGGCCACCCGCTCCAGCAGCTTGAGGGAGTGGGCCCGGCCCACCGCCACCTGCCGCTTGATGTCGTCGGGCAGGAACGGCAAGCCGTCATTGGTGGCGGTGTCGATGGTCTGGATCCACTCCATGCCATCCCCTGGCGGCGGCAGGCGAAACTGGATGTCGTAGTCGCTGGCGTTGAACAGCACGAACCAGCGCTCCCCGCCGCAACCGATCATGCCGATATCCATGGCAAACGCCTGCCCCATGGGGGCGTGCCAGTCCTGATCGGTGAGCTGATGGCCATCCGGGTGATACCAGTTGACCTGGTGGCAGCTGCTGGGGGCGCCATTCCAGCTGTCGTCGCTCAGCTGCAGGTTGGAGAAGACGGTGGACTCCGCTCGCAGCGCCATCATCTGCTGGGTGAAGGCGAGCAGCCGCTCGTCCTCCGGTCGCCACTGCCAGTTGACCCAGCTGATCTGGTTGTCCTGGCAGTAGGCGTTGTTGTTGCCGAGCTGGCTGCGGCCCATCTCGTCGCCGGCGAGGAAGTGCGGGGTCCCTTGTGACAGCAGCAGGGTGGCGATCAGGTTGCGCTTCTGCTGCTGGCGCAGGTTGTTCACCCTGGGGTCGAGCGTCGGCCCCTCGACGCCGTGGTTGCAGGAGAGGTTGTTGCCGTGGCCGTCCCGGTTGTCCTCGCCGTTGGCCTGGTTGTGGCGCTGGTTGTAAGAGACCAGATCCTCCAGGGTGAAGCCATCGTGATAGCAGAGGTAGTTGACGCTGGTATGGGGGGAGCGCCAGTTCTTCGGGAACAGATCCCTTGAACCCACCAGCCGGGTGGCAAAGTCCCCCATCTTGCCCGCATCGCCGCGCCAGAAGGCGCGCACCGTGTCGCGGTAGCGGTCGTTGATCTCCAGCCACTGGCTCGGGAACTGGCCGAGCCGATAGCCGAAGGGGCCGATATCCCAGGGTTCGGCGATGAGCTTGACCCGCGCCAGCACGGGATCCGCCATCATGGCCTTGAAGAAGGCGCCCATGGGGTCGAACTCGCCCGCCTCGCGCGCCAGGGTGACCGCCAGATCGAAGCGAAAGCCGTCCACCTGCATCTCGGTGACCCAGTAACGCAGGGCGTCGAGCACCAGCCGCAGGCTGTTGGGGTGATCCAGATTGACGCTGTTGCCACAGCCGGTGACGTTGGCGTGGCGAGTGTAATCGGGGCCGTGGGCCCCCGCCTCGAAGGCGTAGTAACCGGCGTTGTCAAAACCCTTGAAGGAGAGCACTGGACCGTCGAAGCCCGCCTCTGCGGTGTGGTTGTAGACCACGTCCAGGATCACCTCGAGCCCGGCCCTGTGCAGCTCGCGCACCATGGTCTTGAACTCGGTCACCGCCTCCTGCGCCGCATAGCGCGGCTCAGGGGCGAAGAAGGCGATGGGGTTGTAACCCCAGTAGTTGGTGAGCCCCAGCTGCTCGAGCCTGGGCTCGGACATGAAGGCCGCCACCGGCATCAGCTGCACCGCGCTAACGCCGAGGGACTTGAGATGTTCGATGATGAGCGGGTGACTGATCCCCAGATAGGTGCCGCGCAGCTCGCTCGGCACCCCCTGATGCTGGCGGGTGAGGCCCTTGACGTGGGCCTCGTAGATGACGGTGCGCGCCGGCTCGATGGCGGGCTTGCCCACCCCCTGCCAGTCGAAGGCATCATCCACCACCACCGACTTGGCCACCATGGCCGCGCTGTCCCCCTGATAGAGGGCATCGTCCCAATAGGTGGGGCGACTGAGTGCCTTGGCATAGGGGTCGATCAGCAGCTTGTCCGGGTCGAACAGCATCCCCTCCTGGGAGATGCCGTGCACCCGGTAGCCGTAATGCTGGCCGGCCCGAACCCCGCGCACATAGCCGAAGCGATACTGGCCGCGTCGGCCGGGCAGCTCGAGACGGACCAGCTCCCGCTCCTGCTCGTCGAACAGGCAGAGCTCCACCTTGTCCGATTGCGGCGCCCAGACGCAGAAGTGACAACCCGTCTTGTCGAGCAGCACTCCCAGCGGGTAGTCCTGCCCCTTTTCCATTGCAAACATCAAGGCTCCTGTTTGATGAACAAGGTCGCGAGCGGCGGCAAGTCCAGCACTATGCTGTGCGCCATCCCCTGCCAGGGGGTCGGCTCGGCGACGAACACCAGACCCACATCATAGTTGCTGCCCCAGTAATGCTCGCTGTCGGTGTTGAGCACCACCCGGTAGTGACCAGCCGCAGGCACCCCGAGACGGTAGCCGATACGCGGCACCGGGGTGAAGTTGCAGGCCACCACCAGCGGGTTGGCGCCCTGCTTGTCGGCCCGCAGCCAGGCGAAGATGCTGTTGTCGGCGTCGTTGTGATCCAGCCAGCGGAAGCCGGCCTGCTCATAGTCCGCCTGATACAAGGCAGCTTCATGACGGTAGAGGTGGTTGAGGTCGTGGATCAACCGCTGCTGGCCGCCATGCTTGGGATACTGCAGCAGGTGCCAGGGCAGCTGAGCATCGTGATTCCACTCGTTGCTCTGGGCGATCTCGGTGCCCATGAAGTTGAGCTTCTTGCCGGGATGAGCATACATGAAGCCCATGTAGGCGCGCAGGTTGGCCGCCTGCTGCCACTCGTCCCCCGGCATCTTGTAGAGCATGGAGTGCTTGCCATGCACCACCTCATCGTGAGAGAGCGACAAAATGAAGTTCTCGTCATAGTGGTACACCATGGAGAAGGTCATGTCGTTGTGGTGGTAACGACGGTGAATGGGCTCTTTCTGCATGTAGGTGAGGGTGTCGTGCATCCAGCCCATATTCCACTTGAAGCCAAAACCCAGACCGCCCAGGAAGGTGGGACGGGAGACCCCGGCAAAGGCGGTGGACTCCTCGGCGATGGTCATGGCGTGGGGGTACTTGCCGTACACCTCCTCGTTGGTCCACTTGAGCAGGCTGATCGCCTCGTAGTTGTGGTTGCCGCCATCGACGTTGGGTACCCACTCCCCCTCGTTGCGGGAATAGTCCAGATAGAGCATGGAGGCCACCGCATCCACCCGCAGGCCGTCGACGTGGAACTTGTCGAGCCAGAACAGGGCGCTGGCCACCAGGAACTGGCGCACCGTATTGCGACCGAAGTCATAGATGTAGGAGTTCCAGTCCGGATGCCAGCCGCGGCGCGGATCCTCGTACTCGTACAGCGGGGTGCCGTCGAAGCGAGCCAGCCCGTGGGCATCGGACGGGAAGTGGGCGGGCACCCAATCCAGAATCACGCCGATCCCGGCCTGGTGGCACTGATCCACGAAGTATTTGAAATCATCAGCCGTGCCGTAGCGGCTGGTGGGGGAGAACATGCCCACCGGCTGGTAGCCCCAGGAGCCACTGAACGGATGCTCGGAGACCGGCAGCAACTCGATGTGGGTGTACTCCATCTCTTTGACGTAATCGACCAGCTCCACCGCCAGCTCGCGCCAGCTCAGGCTGTCACCGTTGGGGTGGCGCTTCCAGGAGCCGACGTGCAGCTCGTAGATGGAGAGCGGCTGCTCCCGCTTGTCGTTGAGCTGGCTCTCGCGCCAGGCGGCATCCTGCCACTGGTACTGGTCGTGGTCATAGACCACGGAGGCGAACGAGGGGTACTGCTCGCAGTAGAAACCCACCGGGTCGCTCTTGTGCGGCAGCCGGTTGCCCATGGGGTCTTTCAGTTCGAACTTGTAGCGATCCCCCGCCTTGAGGCCCGGCACGAACAGCACCCAGTGACCGCACTGGCTGCGCTGCATCGGGTGGCGACGGCCATCCCAGAAGTTGAAATCGCCGATCAGGCTCACCGCGGTGGCGCTCGGCGCATAGACCGCAAAGCGCACCCCCTCCACTTGCTGGTCCAGATGCTCCACGGTGCGCAGCTGGGCACCGAGCGTGTGATAGAGGTTTTCCGGCTGGTAGGTGAGCTCCGCCAACCCGGCCCAGCCCGCATCCTGGAACTGATAGGGGTCGATGACCTCGACGGTGGCATCTGGGTAGTCGGCAAGCAACTGGTAGGGGAAGGGATTTTTACGGCGGGTGAAAACAGTTTCAAAGAGGCCCGAATCATCGGTGGGCGCCAGGGTGGCAACAATCTTGCCCGACTTGAGATCCCTGACCCGTACGGCCTGGGCATCGGGTAACCAGACGGTCAGCTTGAGGCCGGGCCCATCCGGATTGGCCTGCAGGCCTAAGTGGGAGAAGGGATCGGAACAGCGGGCTGCAACCAAACGTTCAACGAGCATCGAGATTTCCTTTCATAGCTGAGCATCCGCTCCGGCCTGGGCCGAAGCGGATGTAAGTGAGTCACGTTTTGTCGGCAGTGGCTCAACGACTGGCCTCGTCACGGGCCTGGCTCATCTTGCCTGCCAGCGCCTTGAGCGCCTCATTGGCAAAAATATCCTCCAGATCGGTGGAGAGCTTGCGGCGCCAGTTCGGGTACTCGTAACTGGTGCCAGGCACGTTGACCGGCTTGTCCATCTCCAGCCAATCCTCCAGCTGGGTGCTGAACAGGGCGCAGCTGCCGCGGGACATGTGCAGTTGCAGACCGTGGTTGAGCTCGGTGTTCATGCCAACCCAGTTCACGTCGTGGCTGATGTTGCCGGAGATCACCCCGTGGCCGTGCAGGCTGTCGAGAATGCGCTGCTTGGCCTGGTGGCGATCAGCATACAGGGTCTTGAGTACGTCTTCATCTGGATACAACCCCAGCTCGCGCCCCAGCGCCAGATCGTCACAATGCCAGAAGCCCTTGAGGGTCGGCATGTCGTGGGTAGTCAGCGCCGACATCGCCTGCTCGGCATAGTGAGCCGGGGAGATGAAGCCGCCATCGGCCTTGGAACGTTCGAAGAAGAACACCTTGTAGGAGTGGACGCCGTTCTCTTTAAGGGTCACGTCGATCCCCTCCGGCACGGTACCGAGATCCTCGCCGATCAGCAGACACTGGTTGCGGTGGGACTCGAGGGCCAGGATGCCGAGCAGATCGTTGACCGGGTAATAGATGTAGGCGCCTTTGGCGGCCGACTCTCCGGGCGGCACCCACCACAGGCGCAACAAGGCCATCACGTGGTCGATACGCAGCGCGCCGCAGGAGCGCATGTTGGCACGGAACAGATCCACCATGGGCTGGTAGGCCGCCTCGAACAGCTGGTTCGGGTTCATGGGGGGCAGACCCCAGTTCTGACCGAGCGGGCCCAGGATATCGGGCGGCGCACCGACCGAGGCTTTCGGGCAGTAGAGATCCCGGTTAGCCCAGATCTCGGTGGAACCTTCGGAGACACCCACCGCCAGATCGCGGTAGATCCCCATCACCATGCCCGCCGCCTTGGCACGGGCGTCGGCCCGGGCCAGCTGCTCGTCGGCCAGGAACTGCAGATAGAGGTAGAAATTCACGTCCTGGCGGTGCTCGGCCATCCAGGCCGCCACTTCAGGATTGTGGTAGTCGCGGAACGGCTCCGGCCACACCGGCCAGCCCCAGGCATTCTCGCCCTTGGCATAGAAGTGGGCTTGCAGGGCATCGAAGGCGGCCTGTTGCTGCAGGCTGTCGCCGCCGGCGGCAACGAACCCATCGAAGGCGGCCTGACGCTCGGCACTCAAGCTCGCCTGATCGAACACCTGGCGCAGCATGCCGAGCTTGGTCTCGATGACGCCGGTGTAATCCACGTTACCCTTGGCACGCAGCTCGCTCAGATGCTGCTGGAAAGCGGGGCTTGCCACTTCCGCCTTGAGACCTGCGTTCCCTTGGAATTCGGGCACCGCTTCCACATCGATATAGGCCACGTTGAGCCAGCGTCGGGACGAGGGGCTGTAAGGGCTAGCGCTCTCCGGGTTGGCCGGATAGAGGGCATGGATCGGGTTGAGGCCGACGAAGTGGGCGCCCCAGGCGGCCATCTTCTCGACCAGCTGACCCAGATCGCTGAAATCGCCGATGCCCCAGTTGTGGCGGCTGCGCAGGCAGTAGAGCTGCACGCTCGGGCCCCACACCTTGCGGCCATTGGCGATGGGAGGCTGCTTGTAGCAGGCCTTGGGCGCGACGATGAGGCGCATGCTGGCAAGCGGCTCGTCGTTGCCCTCCTCCAGCAGGATCAGATCGTGATAACCCAGCTCGGGCTGCACATCCAGGGCCACGCGATAGGCCTGGCACTCCATCTCTTCGAATTCGGCCACGCCGACCAGCTCACCGTCGATGGGGGTGAACTGACCGGACAACAGGCCGCCCTGCTCCAGCTTGAGCTGCCAGGTGAGGGCATCGTTGACGAATTCGATGGGCAGACGGACTTCGAGGGTAATAGGCTCGCCGCTGCGGACCACCATCACGGGATCCAGCGCACGCAGCCAGTGCTGGCGGTGCTCCTGCTCAAGCTGCTCGGTCAGGGCGGCCTCGTCGTCGACGCGGTAACCCATGGCGCCCAGCATGGCGGCCTTGCTCTCTTCGGATACCTGAGCCGGGTGGCCCCAGGCATCAACATACTCGCTGGCGATACCTTTAGCGGCAGCCAGCTGTTCAATCAGGGTGGTCATAGTTTGAGAATTCCCGCTGTGGATTCTATCTATACTATTTTGATTAATTTTTATGGGTGGTACTTGAACAGTGGCTCTATGGGCCATGCTAAACCGCGCACATTTTTACACATCTATCTGGCTGGTTGTGTGACCGAGTAGGCACTATTGTTGATAACTGCCACGCCGGTTCAATCGATAGTTATTTCGCCAAAAGCTGGTAGTCAGTTACATAAACAGAAAATAAATTTCACAGTTTTTCATGATATAGCGCAATTTCAGACAGATTGTTGGTTGACTCGCGGGGGAGTTCTAGTAAATTTACAAGCGGAATTTTCTTTGACTACTGAACAGTTAGGTAACCAATTATGACTATCAAAGTAGGTATTAACGGTTTTGGCCGCATCGGTCGCTTCGTCTTCCGTCTGGCTTGCGAGCGCAACGACATCGAAGTTGTTGGTATCAACGATCTGATCGACGTTGACTACATGGCTTACATGCTGAAGTACGACTCCACTCACGGCCGCTTCAAGGGCACCGTTGAAGTCAAAGACGGCAACCTGGTTGTCAACGGCAAAACCGTACGTGTTACCGCTGAACGTGACCCGGCCAACCTGAAATGGGATGCCATCGGTGTTGACGTTGTTGCCGAAGCTACCGGTCTGTTCCTGACCGACGAGACCGCTCGCAAGCACATCGCTGCCGGCGCCAAGAAAGTTGTACTGACCGGTCCGTCCAAAGACGCTACCCCGATGTTCGTAATGGGCGTTAACCACGCTACCTACGCTGGCCAGGACATCGTTTCCAACGCTTCCTGCACCACCAACTGCCTGGCTCCGATCGCCAAAGTACTGAACGACACCTTCGGTATCGAATCCGGTCTGATGACCACCGTTCACGCTACCACTGCTACCCAGAAGACCGTTGATGGTCCGTCTGCCAAAGACTGGCGCGGTGGCCGCGGTGCGGCTCAGAACATCATCCCGTCCTCTACCGGTGCTGCCAAGGCTGTTGGCGTCGTTATCCCGGAACTGAAAGGCCTGCTGACCGGTATGGCTTTCCGTGTTCCGACTCCGGACGTATCCGTAGTTGACCTGACCGTCAACCTGAAGAAAGCTGCCACCTACGCAGAAATCTGCGAAGCGATGAAAGCTGCTTCCGAAGGCGCCATGAAGGGCGTGCTGGGCTACACCGAAGACGAAGTGGTTTCCACCGACTTCCTGGGCGAGCGTCAGACCTCCGTATTCGACGCCAAGGCTGGTATCCAGCTGACCGACAAGTTCGTTAAAGTTGTATCCTGGTACGACAACGAAATGGGCTACTCCAGCAAGGTTCTGGACCTGATCGCTCACATCTCCAAGTAATTTGGGATAAGCAATCAAGTAGCTTGAAAAAGGCGGCCATGGGCCGCCTTTTTGTATTCTGGACCGGGATTATTCCACCCTTCTCTTCTGAATGTGCGCGAGCACAGGAGTCCTCATGCAACCGACACGCACTCTGACTGCCCACTGTACCCTCAGCCACCACCCGGCAGGCCAGCCGCTGCTGACCATCGACAACGGCTACGCCAAGGCAGAAATCAGCCTGTTTGGCGCCCACGTACTGAGCTATCAGCGCCATGATGAACCCGCCTCCATCTGGCTCAGCGACAAGGCTGTGCTGGATGGCAGCAAGCCCATTCGCGGCGGCATTCCTCTCTGCTGGCCCTGGTTTGGCCCGGCGCCGGCCCGCGTCGGCAGCGGCAAGCCCTCCCACGGCTTTGCCCGCACCAGCCTGTGGACGCTGGACGGCGTCTCCGATCACGGCGACGGTACGCTCGTCCATCTGTCTTTGCGTGACAACGAGGCCACTCGTCAGCTCTGGCCTCATGCTTTCGAACTGGAACTGGACGTACTGGTGGGCAAGGAGCTGGCTCTGGTACTGACTACCCGCAATACCGGTAAAGAGCCCCTTGTCTACGGCGGAGCCCTGCACACCTACCTGCAGATAAGCGCGCCGGAGGCAGTGAGCGTCAGCGGCCTTGGCGAGCCTTATGCCGACAAGCTGACCGGCCAGAATGGCCAGCAGCAGGGCGCCCTGACCCTGAACGGGCCGCTGGATAGGGTCTACTGGCAGCCAGACGCCCAGGTCAGCATTCAGGATGGCGAGCGTCAGACCCGGGTGGTCAGCGGCAACCACGACAGCGTGGTGGTCTGGACTCCCTGGCTGGAAGGGGCGAGTGCCATGGCCGACATGAGTGATGACGGCTATCGCACCATGCTGTGCGTCGAAGCGGCCATCGCCAACGAGGCAGGCGTGACCGTCGCGCCGGATGAAGAGCACAGCTTCTCTACCGTCATCATCTGACGATTCGGCTGACGGATAAATAAAGAGGGCTCCCGCGGGAGCCCTCTCTGCCTCTCATCGCCTATCCCACTCAGGCGTTGCCCTGGGTCTTGAGCTTGAGCTCGGCGGCGAAGTTGAGCATGCGGTCGAGCGGGATCAGAGCCTTCACCCGCAGTGCCTCATCCACATGGATCTCGTGGCGCTCGGCGCCGTCGGTCAGGGCCGACTTGATGGCCACCAGACCGTTCATCGCCATCCAGGGGCAGTGGGCACAGCTGCGGCAGGTGGCACCATCGCCACCGGTCGGCGCTTCCACCATCTCCTTCTCCGGGCAGGCCTGCTGCATCTTGTAGAAGATGCCGCGATCGGTCGCCACGATGAGCTTCTGCTGGGGCAGCTCCCTGGCCGCCTTGATCAGCTGGCTGGTGGATCCCACCGCATCGGCCAGTTCGATCACCGAGGCAGGGGACTCCGGGTGCACCAGCACGGCGGCATCCGGATTCTGCTCCTTCAGCTCGCGCAGGGCGCGGGCCTTGAACTCGTCGTGGACGATGCAGTGGCCCTGCCAGCGCAGCATCTCGGCGCCCGTCTTCTTCTCGATATAGGCCCCCAGGTGACGGTCCGGGCCCCAGATGATCTTGTGACCCTGGCTGTCCAGGTGCTCGACGATCTCCAGCGCGATGCTGGAGGTGACCACCCAGTCAGCCCGCGCCTTGACCGCCGCGGAGGTGTTGGCATAGACCACCACGATGTGATCGGGATGGGCGTCACAGAAGGCAGAGAACTGCTCGATGGGGCAGCCCAGATCGAGGGAACACTCGGCCTCCAGGGTCGGCATCAGCACCCGCTTGTGGGGGCTCAGGATCTTGGAGGTCTCCCCCATGAAGCGCACCCCGGCGACGATCAGGGTCTGCGCCTCATGATCGCGGCCAAAGCGGGCCATCTCGAGGGAGTCACCGACGAAACCACCGGTCTCCTCCGCCAGCGCCTGGATCTCGGGATCCGTGTAGTAGTGGGCGACCAGCACCGCCTTGCGCTCCTTGAGCAGTGCCTTGATGTCTGCGATCAGGGTCGTCTTCTGCTCGGCGCTCAGGGGAAGGGGCTTGGCCGGAAACGGATAGTCCATCTCGACTACCGGCGGGACATTGTTCAGTGCATTGCTCATTGCGACTGTTCCATCAACGCTTGGAAAGGCAAAAATTATAACCAGAAGCCGTGCACAAACCCATCAACAAATCAGGTGCCGTGCAAGCGTCCGAATATACTCATCTCATTCGTTGTCATTCTTGCCAAAGGAGTTGTCGGATGAAACAACGTTCACTCAAAACCAAGCTGCTGCTGCTCACCATGGGTCTGTTTATCGCCAGCGGCCTCGCCATGACCCTGATGCAATCCTCCTCGCTGAACTCCCTGCGCAACGACATAGTGAGCCAGACCCGCCAGGCACTGGAGCAGGAGGTATCCCGTACCCTGCAATTTCAAGCCGAGCGCTATGCGGTGCAGATAGCCGCTCTGCTGCAACAGTCCTATCAGGTGCCGCTGGGCATGGCAGCTCAACTGGAGGGCAGCATGGCGCAGCCTGACGGGCTGCTGAGCCGTCCCCAGGTCGAGATGCTGCTTCGCAGCCGTCTGCAGCAGGCCGGCGGCATCAGCTCCATCTACGCCCAGTTTGAGCCCGACGGGTATGACGGTCAGGATGCCAGCTGGATGGCCGGCGCCTCCCACTCCGTCGCCAGCAAGGGCAGCCTGGAGATTTATTTTACCCGGGATCAGGGGGGCCAGATCAGCCAGCAACCGGTGGATGCCGCCAGCAGTGCCGCCAAATACGACACCTCGGTCAACGAGTTCGGCATTCGCAACAGCGAGTGGTACCTGTGCGGCCGCGACACCCTGCGCCCCTGCCTGATGGAGCCCTATCTCTACGAAATCAGCCCGGGCAACCAGATGCTGATGACCAGCCTGACGGTGCCCATCCTGAAGGCAGGCAAATTTGTCGGCATCACCGGCGTCGACATGAACCTCCCCATCTTCCAGCAACTGGCCGAGAGCCTCGGCAAGAGTCTTTACGACAACCAGGCCGAGGTCACCCTGGTCAGCAAGATGGGGCTCATCGTCGGCAGCAACCGCCACGCCGACAAGCTGGGACGGCCGTTGACGGAAGCCGGCCTCACGGCCCCTACCGGCCAGGCACAGAGCACGGAGAGCGACTTCATCCTGCAGCAACCGGTCAGGATCGATGCCGCCGACAGCCAGTGGTGGCTGATGATCAAGGTGCCCAAGGCGCGGGCCCTCAGCCAGGCCAACACCATCAGCAATCAGCTGGGTGATCTGCTGCAGGCCACCCAGCAGCAGCAGTTGATCGCCATCGTCGTCGTCACTCTGCTGGCGCTGGCGTTGCTCATCTGGTTCATCCAGAGCATCACGGCCCCCCTCTCCCTCATCAGTCGCCATGTGTCTCACCTCGCCAGTCACGAGGGAGACCTGACCCAGCAGATGAAGATAGACACCCACCAGGAGCTGATCGAACTGGGTGGCCACCTCAACGCCTTCCTCGGCAAGCTGCGCGGCATGGTGCAGGGCAGCAAGCAGATCGGCCAGCAAGTGCACCAGCAGGCCAGTGGCATGAAGCAGACGGCCGATACCATGCGCAGCAGCCTGGATGAACAGAGCCTGGAGCTGGAGAGCGTGGTCAGCGCCATGCATCAGATGAGCACCACGGCGGTCAGTGTGGCGGGTTATGCGGAGCAGGCAGCTCAGGAGTCTGAGACGGCGACCCACCACATAAGCACGGCCCAGCAGACCCTGAGCCGGGCCCGCAACGAAATCCACACCCTGGTCGAGGACATGCATCAGGCCGACAAGGCGGTCGCTCAGGTCGCCCAGCGCAGCACCAATATCAGCCGCATTCTCGACGTGATCAGGGCCATCGCCGAGCAGACCAACCTGCTGGCGCTCAATGCGGCCATCGAGGCGGCGCGGGCCGGCGACATGGGGCGCGGTTTTGCCGTGGTGGCAGATGAAGTACGGGCCCTGGCCAACAAGACCCGGGAGTCCACCGACGAGATAGGTCAGCTCATCGGCAGCCTGCAGACCGAAGTCAGCAGCAGCCAGCAGTTGATGAGTACCGGCATCGCCCGTTCGGCCAGCACGGTAGAAGGGACGGAGCAGGCGTTTGAAGCCCTCAACCAGGTGGTCACCCAGATCCAGCAGATCCACGACCACATCAGCCAGGTGGCCACGGCGGCCGAGCAGCAGAGCGCCGTCAGCGACACCATCAACCAGAACCTGATGCGGATCGGCGATGCCGCCACTACTCTGGGGCAGGAGGCCAATGCCAGCCACCGCCTGAGCGAGCAGCTGGAACAGGCCGCGACGGCGCTGGCCAACCAGCTCGAGCGGCTGAGAACCTGATGCCGAACAGCCATAAAAAAAGCCCGCATTGCTGCGGGCTTTTTCAATCTGGTGGTCGTTACTGGGATCGAACCAGTGACCCCCTCCTTGTAAGGGAGGTGCTCTCCCAGCTGAGCTAAACGACCTGGGATTCTGAAATGATGGTGGGTCGTGCTGGATTCGAACCAGCGACCAATTGATTAAAAGTCAACTGCTCTACCGACTGAGCTAACGACCCATCTAAATCATTTTTACAAACTTGGTGGTCGTTACTGGGATCGAACCAGTGACCCCCTCCTTGTAAGGGAGGTGCTCTCCCAGCTGAGCTAAACGACCTGGGATTCTGAAATGATGGTGGGTCGTGCTGGATTCGAACCAGCGACCAATTGATTAAAAGTCAACTGCTCTACCGACTGAGCTAACGACCCATCTAAATCATTTTTTACAAACTTGGTGGTCGTTACTGGGATCGAACCAGTGACCCCCTCCTTGTAAGGGAGGTGCTCTCCCAGCTGAGCTAAACGACCTGGGATTCTTGAAATGATGGTGGGTCGTGCTGGATTCGAACCAGCGACCAATTGATTAAAAGTCAACTGCTCTACCGACTGAGCTAACGACCCATCTAAATCATTTTTACAAACTGGTGGTCGTTACTGGGATCGAACCAGTGACCCCCTCCTTGTAAGGGAGGTGCTCTCCCAGCTGAGCTAAACGACCTGGGATTCTTGAAATGATGGTGGGTCGTGCTGGATTCGAACCAGCGACCAATTGATTAAAAGTCAACTGCTCTACCGACTGAGCTAACGACCCATCTAAATCATTTTTTTACAAACTGGTGGTCGTTACTGGGATCGAACCAGTGACCCCCTCCTTGTAAGGGAGGTGCTCTCCCAGCTGAGCTAAACGACCTGGGATTCTGAAATGATGGTGGGTCGTGCTGGATTCGAACCAGCGACCAATTGATTAAAAGTCAACTGCTCTACCGACTGAGCTAACGACCCATCTAAATCATTTTTTACAAACTGGTGGTCGTTACTGGGATCGAACCAGTGACCCCCTCCTTGTAAGGGAGGTGCTCTCCCAGCTGAGCTAAACGACCTGGGAATTCATCTGGGCAAATTGGTGGGTCGTGTAGGGATCGAACCTACGACCAATTGATTAAGAGTCAACTGCTCTACCGACTGAGCTAACGACCCACACCTGACTTGCCTCTTTCACTGCCCGCCTTGGCAGACAGCTTAAAACTGGTGGTCGTTACTGGGATCGAACCAGTGACCCCCTCCTTGTAAGGGAGGTGCTCTCCCAGCTGAGCTAAACGACCTGGGAATTCTGTCTCCACCTGGTGGAGAAATGGTGGGTCGTGCTGGATTCGAACCAGCGACCAATTGATTAAAAGTCAACTGCTCTACCGACTGAGCTAACGACCCTCACCACGACCAGGACCAACTGCAATGCTGCACCGGCTCTGACGGCGGCCTATATTACGGATTTATCATCCTGGCGCAACAGAAAAATCTTAAATTCCATCTGTTTGCTCACTGCGCATACAAAGCGAGGCTGTATTTACAAGACTGTTACGAAAACAGTGACATGCGGCAAAGTTACAGCTTGCTCAAACTCTGCTTGGCCAGCTGGGCCGGCGAGGTGTTGGGATACCCCTTGATCACCTGCTCATAGAAGTTCTTGGCTTCCGCCTTCTTGCCATCCAGTTGTGCCAGCATGCCCAGCTTCAACAGGGCGTCGGCTCGCTTGGGCGACTTGCTGAACTTGGTGGCCACCGTGGTGAACTGGGCGGCAGCGCCGGTCCGATCCCCCTTGTTGAACAGCAGCTGACCCAGCCAGTAATGGGCGTTGGGAACATAGCTGGAGCTCGGGAACTGCTTGATGAACCCTTCGAAGGCCGGAATTGCCTTGTCGTAGTTCTTCTCCTTGAGCACCATGTTCACGGCCGCATCATAGGCCTGATTCTCGTTCTGGTTGGTGGAGTAGTTGGCCGCGGCGGCCGGCGTCGCGCTCGCAGCTGCGGCTGCCGGGGCTGCTGGCGTAGCGGCAGGCTGACTGTTGGCCACCTTGTCGAGCTCCTGATAGAGCTGGCGCTGACGCTCCTGCGACTGTTCCATCTGGTAGGTCTGCTGCTCCAGCTGGCCACGCAGCTCGGAGACCTCCCCTTGCAGGGCATCCACCTGTTGCTGCAAATCGGCCTGCAGGCGCAGACGGGCGTTGAGCGTGCGCTCCAGCAGGGAAACCCTGTCTTCTAGGCTGCCGGTGGGCACGATGGCGCCGTTGTTGCCGCTTAGGACAACCCCGCCACCCGAGTCACCGCTCAGATCGCTCACCGGTGCCGCCGCTTGCGCATTCAGAGCAACCAATACGGCCAGCGCAACAGCAGCTTGCTTGTACACAGATTTCATTCGGATCAAACCTTAGCGTTTAGTGCAAATAAAACGGCCAGCGCCATCGTCGCTCGCTTATACAGATTTCATTCGGATCAAACCTTGGCGTTTAGTGCAAATAAAACGGCCATCGAAATGGCCGCTTGCATATAAACGAACTTCGTTCGATTCAAACCTTAGTAAACCAGGACCGCACGGCGGTTCTTGGCAAAGGCATCCTCGGTGTGAGACATATCCAGCGGCTTCTCTTCGCCATAGCTGACGATGGAGAGCTGCTCAGCCTGCACACCCAGGGTTTGCAGATACTTGGCAACAGCCTTGGCACGACGCTCGCCCAGCGCGATGTTGTACTCCGGAGTACCGCGCTCGTCGGCGTGGCCTTCGATCAGTACTTTGACGCTCGGGCGCTCACGCAGGTAGCTGGCGTGGGCATCCAGCAGGTCGGCGTATTGACCCTGGATGTCGTAACCGTCGAACGGGAAGTAGATCACGTTGTCACGCTGCAGCGCTTCGAACTTCTGACGCATCTGCTCTTCCGGGGACAACATACCGTTCGCGCCACCGGTTTGTACACCGCCCATGCCGTCGGTCATGCCTGATTCGGCGCCAGCGGCGTCGGAATCAGAAGAGGAGCTACAAGCGGCCAGGGTGAACAGTGGCAGTGCGATGGCCAAACCCTTGAGCAGTTTATTGAGTTGCATGCTATTTCCTTAAACCTTTATAACAAAACAAAAAACAATTGGATTTTTATCAATTCAAGAAGGGCGACCAAGCTGGTGCACGAATTTCACCGCTACTGGTCGGAAGCACAGCCTTGAAGCGACCATCAGTCGACACCAACGCGAGACTCTTACGACCCTGATAGATGGTGGCATAAATGATCATGCTGCCATTGGGAGCCACACTTGGCGACTCATCCAGCGCGCTCTGGGTAAGGACCAGCAGGGCATTGTTTTCCATATCCTGACGGGCGATACGGTATTGTCCCTGAACCCGGGTCACCATCACCATGATTTTGCCATCAGGAGTAATGGACGCACCCTGGTTGGATTCACCTTCCCAGGTCATCCGGCGAGTCATGCCAGTCGCCAAATTTACGCTATAAATCTGGGGTTTGCCACCACGTTCAGAGGTGAACAGCAAATTTTGACCGTCCGGCATCCAGGAGGGTTCGGTGTCGATTACCCGGCTGGTTGTGACGCGGGTCAGCTGCTTGCTAGCAACATCAACGACATAGAGGTTCGGTGACCCGTCCTTGGAGAGAACGATAGCCAGACGACGACCATCAGGAGACCACTCCGGCGCCCCGTTGATGCCGCGGAAGCTGGTGATCAGGCTGCGCTGCTGGGTGTAGATGTCCTGCACGTAGATTTCGGATTTCTGGTTCTCGAAGCTCACGTAGGCCAGCTTGCTGCCGTCCGGCGACCAGGCCGGGGACATCAGCGGCTCGCGGGAACGCAGCAGGGTCTTCTCGTTGTAACCGTCGTAGTCGGAGATCCGCAGCTGATACGGGAACTGGGTCCCCTGCTGCACAGAGACGTACGCCAGACGGGTCAGGAAGGCCCCGCGCTCGCCGGTCAGCCGCTCGTAGACGATGTCGGAGATGCGGTGAGCGAACTGGCGCATCTGGGCACCCGGGATGGTCGCCATCCGGCTATCCAGGATGTAGCCGTTGCTCTCGCCGCCCTGGGTCTTGGCCAGCTGGCCCTTGAGCACGTCGACCAGCTCGAAGTTGACCTTGTAGGTACCGTCGCCGACGGCGGCGATGGAACCGACCACCACGGCTTCGACGCCTTGGGAGGCCCAGGGTGCGAAGTTGATTTCACCGCTGGAGCTCGGGGTCTGCGGCATCTGGCCACGGGCCAGCGGTCTGAACTTGCCGCTGCGCATCAGATCGTTGGAGACCACTTCCGCGATGTCCTGCGGCAGCTGGCCATTGCCTTCCCACTTGAAGGGGGCGACGGCGATCGGCCGTGCACTGTCGATACCGCCGGTGATGACGATGTCCAAGGCCGCCTGGGCGCTCTGACCCAGCAACAAACAGCCAACCAAAGCAAAAAACACTTTTCTTATCATGGCTTAAACACTCGGTTCCAAAATAATGAGAGATTAACTTCCTTTCTCGGCAAGACGCTGCCAACCACCTTACTCGATCCCCTCGCCATCAGTGCTAGATGTTAGGTTCCAGCTTGAGGTTGAACTCCTTCAACATCTCGAATGCCGCAGGATCCTTGGGTACCGGCAACTGATTGGCCTTCAGTACGGCTGCTTTGCCGGAACGACATACCGCCGGGTCACCCTGGCCGTTATCTACCGAGATGACAAAGCCAGTGCTCGCAAGACGTACGCCGATAGTACATGTTTTGCCCCGCATGGTGGGATCCAAAATCATATATCGCTCAACAGTCGCCTTGATAAGCGCCGCATATTTGTCGACTTCACCCTTGGCCGCCGCCGATGCCGCCTGACTGCGGGCATTGGCCTCAGCCGCCAGCTGCTGCTGCATCATGTCTTCCATCTCTTTTTGCAGCTTGGCCTCCTCGGCCGCTTTGCGCTTGCGTTCAGCCGCGATCTTGGCCTGCTTGTCGGCCTCTGCCTTGGCTTTCTTCTCTGCGTCAGCTTTTGCCTTCTTGGCCGCCTCTTCCTTGGCTTTCTTCTCGGCTTCAGCCTTGGCCTTCTGCTCGGCCTCCGCCTTGGCTTTCTTGTCCGCTTCTGCCTTCGCTTTTTTCTCGGCTTCGGCTTTGGCTTTCTTCTCGGCTTCCGCTTTCTTGGCCTTGGCCTCCTCAGCCTTGGCCTTCTCTTCAGCCTCTTTCTTCTCTTGTTCCTTTTTCTTCTTCAGCGCCAGCGCCTTGCTCTCTTCTTCCGCGGCCTTGCGCTCGGCCTCCGCCTTCTTGGCCTTCTGCTCTTCGAGCTTGCGGGCTTCCTCGGCCTTCTGGGCCTTCTCTTCCGCCTGCTTCTGCTCGGCCTGCTTCTTCTGCTTCTCTACTTCGGCCTTGCGGGTGGCCTCCTCGGCCTCCTTGCGCTTGGCCTCTGCAATCCGCAACCGTTCCTGCTGCTGGGCCAGCTCGCGCTTGGCGATGTCCGTGTCTTCCTTATCCTTCTCTTTCTCTACCTTCTGCGGCTTGGGCTGAGCCTTCTGCTGCTGGATCTGCTTGGCCTGCTCGTTGAGGAAGTTCTCGTCGAGCATGACGGCATTGACGATCTGCCCCTTCGACTCGGGTCGCTTCGGTTTGCTGAAGTCGAGCCCGACAAACAGGATGATGCCGATGATCAGGTGCAGCAGAAGCGACGCGATGAGATAACCGGAAATACCACGCTTCACATCCATCTCCGTCAGTTCACCGGATCTGTCATCAGGCCGACCTGAGGCACACCGGCTTTCTTGAGGGCCACCATCAGCAGGATCACCTCTTCGTAGCGCACCGACTTGTCACCGGCCACCACCACGGGGGCGTTCTGGTTGATGGCCAGGTAACCCATGGCCTTCTCGGTGATGTACTGCTGCATCGCCTCGGGCGTCCCGCTCGGGACGGGTTCGTCTTCGGCCTCACCGGCCTTGATGACGTACTCGCCTTCGGTATTGACGCTGACGATGAAGGGCGGCTTGGCATCCTCCGGCAGTTGCTCGGACTCCGCCTGCGGCAGGTCAACCTTGACCCCTTGCGTGATCACGGGCGTCACCGCCATGAAGATGATAAGCAGCACCAGCATGACGTCGATATAGGGAACCACGTTGATCTCGGCCACCTTCTTGCGCCGGATCCGCTGATAGGTTTGCATTACTGATCACCCTGCTGCTGAGCAATTTGACGGTTCAGAATGGTGGTGAACTCGTCCATGAAATTGGCGTAGGCGTTCTCCAGCCGCTCGACCTTGTTGGAGAAGCGGTTGTAGAAGATAACGGCCGGGATGGCGGCAAACAGACCCATGGCGGTGGCGATCAGCGCCTCCGCGATACCGGGGGCCACCATCTGCAGGGTTGCCTGCTGCACCTGACCCAGGGCGATAAAGGCGTTCATGATCCCCCAGACGGTACCAAACAGACCGATATAGGGACTGATGGAGCCGATGGTAGCCAGGATCGGCAGGTTGGACTCGAGATCGTCCACCGCGCGGGAGAGGGAGACGCGCATGGCACGGTAGGTACCGTCCATCACCGCATCCTGACCACGGGCGCCGGCCTTGAGCAGACGGGCATACTCCTTGAAGCCGGAGTAGAAGATGTCTTCCATGCCTTCGATGTCGTCGCGGCGGGAAGAGGACTCCTGGTAGAGACGGTTGAGGTCGACTCCAGACCAGAATCTGTCTTCAAACTGCTCCGATGCGATATTGGCTGCCTTGATGGCCTTGGAGCGCTGGATGATCAGCGCCCAGGAGACGACCGACATGCCCATCAGGGTCATCATGACCAGTTTTACCAACAGGCTGGCTTGCCAAAACAGGCCAATAAACGAAATTTCAGCGTGCACTTAACAGCACTCCCTTCACATTTTCAGGTATTGCAACAGGTTTCATATGCGGATGACTGACACAGGCTATCTGTACCATGGCCTGGGTGATCAGTCGTCCATCAGCCGCCAGTATCCGTTGTGAGAAGCGCATGGAGGCGCGTTTCACTTCGGTCACTTGCGTCAATACAGTCAAAAGCTCATTAAAACGGGCCGCCGAGCGGAAATCGATCTCTGTTCGACTCACCACAAACGCATACCCGGCGCCCAGCAGGACATCCTGTTCGATGCCGCCAGCACGCAGGAACTCGGTGCGAGCACGTTCCATAAACTTGAGATAATTGGCGTTGTAGACGATGCCCCCGGCATCGGTGTCTTCGTAGTAGACACGCACCGGAAACTCAGAGACTTCCCCCATAACAATCTGTGATCCATACGACAGTCAGATGGGGGGCTATCATAGCGCAGGGCTGAATAGGAAAGAAGCAGGGGGAAGCAGGGAAATCCTGCCTCCCCCCGTTTTTTATGAAAGGAAATAGCCTTGGGTCAGCCAGAGCCCGTACAACAAACTGGGCAAGGCGAGCCAGGGGAAAAACAGCACGCGACCGACGAGGCTGCGGGGATGGAATCCCAGCCCGTGCATGACCCCGCAACAGACCGCCCACATCAGCCAGGGCGCCAGCCAGAGGCCGTGTTCGCTGGTGTTGGCGGCCACCAGATTGGGGGCCTGTAAAATAGCGACGGCCAACAGAGCCGCCGCTACCAGCATCAACCCCTGCCAGGGTTGGCGCTCCAGGGGAGCGGCCAACCGGGCGAGTCGATCACTTGTTCTCATCGATCTGGCGATCCATGTTCTCGGTGTGTTCCAGCCACAGCGCATTGATGATGCCGAATGCACAAGCCAGCAGCAGACCCAGGATCCAGGTGAAATACCACATATCAGGGCACCTTCTTAGTAGAGCGATTGTTGGTTGTCTTCGATGTGCTTGCTGGTCACCCGGCCGAACATCTTGATGTAGGTCCACAGGGTATAACCCAGCACAATCGGTACGAAGATGGCGGCCGCTACCGTCATCACCCGCAGGGTGTTGAGAGAAGCGGTGGCATCCCACATGGTCAGGCTCAATGACGGCTCAAGGCTTGAGGGCATCACGAACGGGAACATGGAGAAGCCGGCAGTCAGGATCACGCCGGCAATGGCCAGGGAGGAGCAGGTGAACGCCAGCCAGCCCTTGTTCAGCTTGGCAAACAGCGACGTCAGCAGGCTCATCGCCAGACCCAGCACGGGTGCCGCAACCATCCAGGGATAGAGGCTGTAGTTGTTCATCCAGGCACCGGCCTGACGCACCACTTCCTTGTTCATCGGATTGGAGACGGCATCGGTCGCGGCGGCCTTGACCACCACATAGCCTTCCATGCCGCTGACCCAGAAACCGGCCAGTGCGAACAGCACCAGGGTCACCAGCGAGCAGATCATGGCGGCGGTGCGGGAGCGGGCCAGCACTTCACCGTCGGTCTTCATCATCAGCCAGGTAGCACCCTGGGTGACCAGCATGAACAAGCTCACCAGACCGGCCAGCAGGCCGAACGGATTGAGCAGACCGAAGAAGTTGCCGTGATAGGTCAGCATCATGAACTGGTTGAAGTCGAACGGCACGCCCTGCAGCAGGTTGCCGAACGCCACGCCAAACACGATGGGCGGTACCGCGCTACCGACGAACAGTGCCCAGTCCCAGTTGCTGCGCCACTTGGCATCTTCACGCAGGGAACGGTACTTGAAACCGACCGGGCGGAAGAACAGTGCCATCAGGGTCAGAATCATGGCGATGTAGAAGCCGGAGAAGGCTGCCGCATACACCATGGGCCAGGCTGCAAACAGGGCACCACCGGCGGTCACCAGCCAGACCTGGTTCCCTTCCCAGTGCGGGCCCATGGTGTTGAGCATCACCCGACGCTCAACATCTTTCTTGCCGACGAAGGGGAGCAGTGCGCCCACCCCCATATCGAAGCCGTCGGTGATGGCGAAGCCAATCAGCAGGACGCCGACCAGCACCCACCAGACCAGGCGCAACATTTCGTAATCAAACATGGGTTGCTCTCCTTATGCCTTGCTCTGTTCGAAGTGGTACTTGCCAGTCTTCAGGCTGCTTGGGCCCAGACGCGCGTACTTGAACATCAGGTACATCTCGATGATCAGCAGTACGGTGTAGAACAGGCAGATCCCGATAAGGGAGAACCAGATCTCGGAGGCCGGCACGTTGGAGGCCGAGACCGAGGTCGGCAACACTTCGGCGATGGTCCAGGGCTGACGACCGTATTCCGCGACGAACCAGCCACACTCGATGGCGATCCAGGGCAGCGGGATACCGTACAGCAGCGCCTTGAGCAGCCACTTGCGCTCGCCGATCTTGTGACGGGTACTGTCATAGAAGGCCAGGCCGATCAGCACCAGCATCAGCATGCCGCAGGCAACCATGATGCGGAAGGCGAAGAACAGCGGCAGCACTTGCGGGATGGAGTCATCCACGGCGGCCTTGATCTGCTCGTCGGTGGCATCGGTCACGTTGGAGGTATAGCGCTTGAGCAGCAGACCGTAACCCAGGTCCTGCTTCACCTCGTCGAAGCGGGCGCGGGTATCGTCAGACTTGTCGCCGGACTGCAGCTTGGTCAACAGGTCGTAGGCGGTCATGCCGTTGCGCACACGCAGCTCGTGCTCGCTCTTCAGATCCTTGAGACCGGTCACCTGGCCGTCCAGCGAACGGGTGGCGATGATGCCGAGAGCATAAGGGATCTTTATGGCGTAGTCGGTGCGCATCTCTTCCTGGTTCGGGATGCCGAACAGGGTAAAGGAGGCTGGCGCAGGTTCGGTGTTCCACTCGGCCTCGATGGCCGCCAGTTTCACCTTCTGCACTTCACCCGTCTCGTAGCCGGACTCGTCACCGAGGATCAGCACGGAGAGGATGGACGCCATGCCGAATGCGGCCGCGATGGCGAAGGAGCGACGGGCGAAGGCCACGTCACGATGCTTGAGCAGGTAGTAGGAAGAGATGCCCAGCACGAACATGGCACCTGTGGTATAGCCTGCCGCCACTGTGTGGACGAACTTCACCTGGGCAACCGGGTTGAACACCAGGTCGGCGAAGCTCACCATCTCCATGCGCATGGTTTCGAAGTTGAACTCGGCACCGACCGGGTTCTGCATCCAGCCGTTGGCAACCAGGATCCAGAGCGCGGAGAGGTTGGTCCCGAGCGCCATCAACCAGGTCGCAGCCAGGTGCTGACGCTTGGAGAGCCGATCCCAGCCGAAGAAGAACATACCGACGAAGGTGGATTCCAGGAAGAAGGCCATCAGACCTTCGATGGCCAGCGGGGCCCCGAAGATATCGCCGACATAGTGGGAGTAGTAGGCCCAGTTGGTACCAAACTGGAACTCCATGGTCAGCCCTGTGGTGACCCCGAGGGCAAAGTTGATACCAAACAACTTGCCCCAGAACTTGGTCATGTCCCGGTAGACAGGGTTGTTGGTCATCACATAGACAGACTCCATGATCGCCAGAATGAAGGCCATTCCGAGCGTCAAGGGCACAAACAGGAAGTGATAAAGGGCCGTCGCAGCGAATTGGAACCGCGATAGGTCTACCACATGCTCAGCAATCATGATGTTTCCTCACCGATTATTGGCACGGCTATTTTAAGTTTTAAGACAAAGCTTCCGTTGGAAGTCCCCGAATTATCGGTCATGTTCCAGTTTTGCACTGACGACCGGATTCGACTGCCACCACATTAACAACAAGGCAATAATAGGGAACAAAAAAAGCTAATGTTTAACAATTGCAAAACAATCAAGCTTGCTTTATTCCCGCCCATAATGACCTGAGTTTTATATCACCTTTATTTGATTGAAATCAATGTAAAACCACCATCAATACATGCCTTTCAAAGGCATTTTCACGACCCTTTCCATTTATTTTAGAGAGCTGAGTCACAAAAAAATAAAAATCGCAAATCATTGATTTAAATCAACTTTAATCTTGAAGCAAATAAGTAATGCTTCTGTTAAAAAACAACTCTCAAGAGTGTTTTCATCATGTTTCCCTCGCTTGTCCCCAGCCAGAATAAAACTAATTAAAAACCAATAAAAACGCATATCCATGCTAATTCGACAAGGCCACAAAATGATTAGTTAATCTAATCTGAGATGGGTAATTTTTCTTGTTTGTCCGAGTCAGACAGAGCTCCTACAATGCGCCTCGCAGTGAGGGCATACCCTTGGATACAGGCCGGTCAATCTGGGTTCCCGGTACGTATTCGATGAACATTTCGAACCTGTCTATTGGAATTAAAGATGAAAAAGTTTGTTGCTAAAACCATCCGTTACTACAAGCTTTCGTTCGTTCAGCTCTATCAAATGAACCGACTCTGAGGCCTCGCGACGGCTCACTCTGTTTTTTACCGGTCTGTCTCCAGACGCACTCACTGTCTGTGAACATCCATCCTGAATTGTCTTTGCCCACCGCATCCGCAGTGGGCTTTTTTTTGCCCGGATAACAAAAAACCGCCCTTGAAGGCGGTTTTTTGTTCAATCAACTGTTTTTACCCTTCATCTGGCCGTTGCAGGCCAAAATGCGCATAAGCTCTTGGTGTCGCGATCCGCCCTCTGGGTGTACGTTGCAGGAAGCCCTGCTGGATCAGATAGGGTTCGAGCACATCTTCGATGGTGTCCTTCTCCTCGCCGATGGCCGCAGCCAGGTTGTCGAGCCCCACCGGCCCCCCCAGAAACTTGTCTATGACAGCCAACAATAGCTTGCGGTCCATGAAGTCGAACCCTTCGTTATCCACGTCCAGCATGTCCATGGCTCGGGCCGCTATGGGTCCGTCAATCCGGCCGTCGGATTTCACCTGGGCAAAATCCCGCACCCGGCGCAACAAACGGTTAGCAATTCGCGGCGTACCGCGCGAGCGACGCGCCACCTCCAGCGCACCGTCTTCCGTCATGTCGAGCCCGAGGCAACGGGCGCTGCGGGCAACGATGTCGGTCAGATCCCTGACGTTGTAGAACTCGAGGCGCTGCACGATACCGAAGCGATCCCGCAGCGGGCTGGTGAGAGAGCCGGCCCGGGTCGTCGCGCCGATCAGGGTGAAGGGGGGCAGGTCGAGCTTGATGGAACGAGCCGCCGGCCCCTCCCCGATCATGATGTCGAGCTGGTAATCCTCCATCGCCGGGTAGAGCACCTCCTCCACCACCGGGCTGAGGCGGTGGATCTCGTCGATGAACAGCACGTCGTTCGGCTCGAGGTTGGTGAGCAGCGCCGCCAGATCGCCGGCCTTCTCCAGCACGGGACCGGAGGTGGTCTTGATGTTGACCCCCATCTCGTTGGCCACTATGTTGGCGAGCGTCGTCTTGCCAAGCCCGGGCGGGCCGAAGATCAGCAGGTGATCGAGCGCCTCGCCGCGCTGGCGCGCCGCCGCGATGAAGATCTCCATCTGTTCGCAGACCGGATCCTGGCCGGTGTAATCGGCCAGCAGCTTGGGCCGGATGGCCCGATCGATGACTTCTTCCTCACGCCCGCCAGCGGCGGAAATGAGGCGATCCGCTTCAATCATTCTCTACCTCACACCAGGCTGCGCAGCGCTTCACGGATGATATCCTCCACCGACATGCCATCCACCGCGACCTTGCTGACGATCTGGCTGGCCTGCTGCGGCTTGTAACCGAGTGCCACCAGCGCACTGGCGGCCTCTTCGCTCGAATCCGGCGCCCGCAGGGCACTCTCCTTGGCGGGCAGGGTGATCTCGGCCGGCGAGAAGAGATCGTGGCTGACCCACCCCTTGAGCCTGTCCTTCATCTCCACCACCAGTCGCTCGGCGGTCTTCTTGCCAACCCCTGGCAACTTGACCAGGGAGCTTATCTCCTCGCGCTCGACACTCAGCACGAACTGGGTGGCGGTCATGCCGGAGAGGATGGCCAGCGCCAGCTTGGGGCCGACCCCGTTGGTCTTGATCAGCTCGCGAAACAGCGCCCGCTCCTGCTTGTGATTGAAGCCGTACAGCAGTTGGGCGTCTTCCCGCACCACGAAGTGGGTGTGAATGACCGCTTCCTTGCCGATCTCGGGCAGATCATAGAAGCAGCTCATGGGCATGTGCACCTCATAGCCCACGCCCCCGACCTCCAGCAATACCTCGGGGGGTTGTTTCTCAATGACTACGCCTCTCAAGCGACCAATCACGGCTCTCTCCTCGCCAAACCAGCTATCTGTAAATTGGCTCATAGCATAAAGAATAACTGGATAAGTATCCAGCATAGGGCGGCTGGATCGCAGCGGATTTTCGGCACACTCGCGCGTTCCAAGCCATGCTTGGATCCGAGCCGGGCAACAACTTTATTTTCCATCTGGCATGGCATTTTGTTGCCACTGATAAAACACTAAATTGGGTTTGTTTGGAGCCAAGGAAGGTCCTTAATCATGAAAATCGTCACCACATCGAACCTGGGGCTGGCCATTCTGCTCAGCTGCACGCTGGGGATGGGCGTCGTCGGCTGGTATGGCAGCCAGCGGCTGGCGGATCTGCTCTCCTATGTGCTGGGTGCCGCCTGGCAGACTGCAGACGGCGCCATGGAGGGCTCCATCGAGCTCGGCAACCAGTCGCTCTACATCCAGAAGATGCTCAGAGGCATGTCCCTCGACGAGCAGGAGCTGCAGCAGGCCAGAACCGCCACCACCGACGCCATGCGCCGGGTGGGCGAAGGCCGGCTCATCGATGACGCCGCCATCAACACCATGAACCAGCAGCATCAGGTCTACCAGCAGCAGCAGGAACAGCTGCTGGCGCTCTACCAGACGTTTACCCGCCTCGATCAGGCGCTGCGCGCCAGCTCTGAACGCATGTCCCGCCTCTCGACCCAGCTCGAGGTGGTGGGTGATGGCGCGGTCGAGAGCCTCACCCAGTCACCGGATCAGGCCATCAGCTGGAATGGCGGCCTGGCGACCCGCTGGCACGCGGCCGATGGCGGCATGGAGGCCAACATAGGCTTCCTGCGTCAGCTCTATGCGTTGGAGAAGATGCAGAGCGAAGGGCTCACCCCCGCCATCCAGAGCGAAATGGAGGAGGCGACCCGCTTCTACCGGGAGGCTGTCGACGCCATGCTGGCCAGCGGACTGTTTGACGTGCCCGCTGAGGGGGAGTTTGCCGGCCAGTCACTGGCAACCCAGTATCGGGCGCTGGAAACCGAGGTTCAGCAATTGATGGTGCAGTGGATGGCGGCCCTTGGTGAATATCAACGCCAGCTGACCAGCTATGAGCAGAGCGCCGATCAGCTCAAGAAATTGCTGGTCGAGGTGGAGGCAAAGGGCGATGCCACGGTCGAGGATCAGGTGGGTCAGCTCAACGCCATCATCAACCATACCAAGAGTCTGATCCTGGGCGGCCTGCTGTTCAGCCTGCTGATCGTGACCCTGTGCGGCTTCTGGCTGGTGCGCGCCATCGTGCGGCCCCTGCTGCAGGTCAATCGGCGCATGCAGGACATCGCAGCCGGCGAAGGGGATCTCAATGCCCGCATCAACCTCAGGCGTGACGACGAAATCGGCTCGCTGGCCGGCAGCGTGGATCGATTCATCGAGAAGCTGCAGAAGATGATCAGCTCCACCATGGACAACAACCAGCACATCAGCGAGCACGTGCACACCTCGGTCAACCGGGTTCAGGCCATCAGCCAGAGCAGTCGCCAGACGGCCGAACATGCCCAGGCGCTGCACCATGACAGCGAGCAGATGGTGCAGGTGGCCACCACCATCTCGGACAACTGCAGCCTGGCGGCGCAAAATGCCAACGAGGTGCGCCAGCTCACCACCGAGAGCAGTCAGTATGTCTCCTCCGCCAGTGCGGGCATGCAGCGGGTGGTGATGGAGGTGGGCGAATGCGCCACCGCCATCAACGCCCTCAAGGAGCAGGCCAGTCAGATAGGCCAAATCATCTCCACCATCAGCGGCATTTCCGAGCAGACCAACCTGCTGGCGCTCAACGCCGCCATCGAGGCCGCCCGGGCCGGCGAGATGGGCCGCGGCTTTGCGGTGGTGGCCGACGAAGTGCGCACCCTGGCCAATCGCACCGCCTCCTCCAGCGCCGAGATCAACGAGGTGATCAACAGCATCCAGCAGCAGACCGAAACCGCCTACCTGATGATGCAGCGCAACCTGAAGACGGTGGAGTCGGGCATGGCGGATTCCGACAACACCAAGCAGATCCTGTTCAAGGTGGAAGGTGCCATCGACCACCTGGCGGACATGGTGCAGCAGGTGGCGGATGCTACCGGCCAGCTCTCCCATACCCTGAGCCACACCTCGGACAAGGTCTCCGGCATCAGCCAGCAGGCCCAGACTGGTGAGCAGGAGGCGCAGGAGTGCCTGCAACTTGCCTCTTCTCTCCATCAGGCCAGCCTGCTGCAACAGCGGTTGCTGTCGCAATTTCGGGTCTGACCGCAGCGGGGGCGATGCCCCCGCTTTCCCCCGTCGTACGAATTTAGCCCTTGGGCCGCAGGGCCCGTCCTGTTAAAATTCCGCTCTTGAAATTATCCAGGGCCCCGCCGCCCGTCTTAGCTAAGGTCTACCGCGATGCGTACCAGCCAATATCTGCTTTCCACTCTCAAGGAAACCCCGTCCGACGCCGAGATCATCAGCCATCAGCTGATGCTGCGCGCCGGCATGATCCGCAAACTGGCCTCCGGCATGTATGCCTGGCTGCCCTCCGGTCTGCGGGTTCTGAAAAAAATCGAGAACATTGTTCGCGAAGAGATGAACAATGCTGGTGCCATCGAAGTCTCCATGCCGGTGGTACAACCCGCCGAGCTGTGGCAGGAGTCCGGCCGCTGGGATGACTACGGTCCCGAGCTGTGCCGTCTGACCGACCGTCACAACCGTCCCTTCGTGCTGGGCCCGACCCACGAAGAGGTGATCACCGCGCTGATCCGTTACGAAGTGAACAGCTACAAGCAGCTGCCGCTGAATCTGTACCAGATCCAGACCAAGTTCCGCGATGAAGTTCGCCCCCGTTTCGGCGTGATGCGTGGCCGCGAGTTCCTGATGAAGGACGCCTACTCCTTCCACATCGACAAGGCCTCCCTGGTCGACACCTACGAGAAGATGCACGCCGCCTACTGCAAGGCGTTCACCCGCATGGGTCTGAACTTCCGTCCGGTGCAGGCCGATACCGGCTCCATCGGTGGTACCGGCTCCCACGAATTCCAGGTGCTGGCCGAGAGCGGTGAAGACCTGATCGCCTTCTCCGACAGCTCCGACTACGCCGCCAACATCGAAATGGCCGAAGCGCTGGCGCCGGCTGGCGAGCGCGCCGCAGCCACCGCAGCCCTGACCAAGGTTGCGACCCCGAACGTCCACACCATCGACGAAGTGGCCGCCTTCCTGAGCGTGGCCCCGAGCGCCGTCGCCAAGACCCTGCTGGTGCTGGGTGAAGCGGACGAGCACGGCAACCAGGCCGTCATCGCGCTGGTGCTGCGTGGCGACCACGAGCTGAACGAAATCAAGGCCGAGAAGCTGCCGGGTGTCGCCAACCCGCTGACCTTCGCCAACGACGAGCAGATCAAGGCAGCCGCCGGCTGTGACGCTGGCTCCATCGGCCCGGTCGGCTTTGCCGGTCGCATCATCGCCGATCGCAGCGCCGCCCACTTGGCAGACTTCGTCTGCGGCGCCAACGAGACCGGCTTCCACCTGACCGGTGCCAACTGGGATCGCGACATCGCCACTTTTGAGGTTGCCGACCTGCGCAACGTGGTGGAAGGCGACCCGAGCCCGTGCGGCCAGGGCAAGCTGCTGCTCAAACGCGGCATCGAAGTGGGCCACATCTTCCAGCTGGGCACCAAGTACTCCGAAGCCATGAAGGCGAGCGTGCTGAACGAAGGCGGCAAGTCTGTCACCATGGAGATGGGTTGCTACGGCATCGGGGTCTCCCGCCTGGTGGCTGCCGCCATCGAGCAGAACAACGACCAGTACGGCATCATCTGGCCGGACGCCATCGCCCCGTTCGAAGTGGCCATCGTGCCGATGAACATGCACAAGTCCGTGCGCGTCGCCGAGCTGGCCGAGCAGTTCTACGCCGAGCTGAAGGCCGCCGGTGTGGACGTGCTGTTCGACGACCGTAAAGAGCGTCCGGGCGTGATGTTCGCCGACATGGAGCTGCTGGGCGTACCGCACGCCATCGTCATCGGCGAGCGCGGTATGGACAACGGCGTGGTGGAATACAAGTGCCGCCGCACCGGCGAGAAGCAGGAAGTGGCCATCAGCGACATCGTCGCCATGCTCAAGGCCAAGCTGGGCCGTTAATCCCGCCCCTCGCTGGTATAAAAAAAGCGCGCCGATGGCGCGCTTTTTGTTTCTGTCTTCTGACGATGGCAACCGGATGACGGCGGCCTTTTGTCAGGGATTGCGACCGATAAAGAGATCGGTCACGTGGCAGCTGCTTCTGGCTTCCAGTGCATCCAGCATGTAGGCGGCGGCATCTTCCGGGGTCATGAAGCCGCTGCTGTCCACGTGATCCGAGTTGTCCCAGAATTCACTGCGGATCCCGCTCGGATAGAGGTTCACCAGCCGCAGCGGCGAGCCCTTCAGCTCGGCCCGCAAGGATTCTAGAAAGCCGCGCATCCCCCATTTGGAGGCGCAGTAGAGGCTCTCGTTGGCCTTGCCCACCTGGGCGGCGGAAGAGAGCACGTTGGCCAGCACCCCGCCCTTGTCGCCGATGAGGCGCACCGTCTGCTGGGCCACCAGAATGGTGGAGATGAGGTTGCTCTCCACCACCCGGCGGATCTGCTCGGCGGTATAGACGCCGACCGGGCCGAACTCCCCCACGCCGGCGCAATGCAGCACCAGCTCGGGCAGACCGCCCCACTCCACCGCGGCAGCAAAGGCGACATCCACTTCCTCGTGGTGCGCCAGATCGGCGGCAATGCCGATCACCGCCTTGCCGAGCAAGGCTTCCTGCTCCTGCAGCTTCTGATAACGACGCCCCATCATGGAAACCTGATGGCCCCGTTCAACCAGACCTATGGTCAAGGCGCGGCCCAAGCCGGACCCCGCCCCCGTCACTATGATATGACCCATGTTCGTTCCTCGCCGGATGCCGTCATCGGGATGATGAGAGCATCGTCACCAGAGATTGCCGGAAATTAGAAGGTGAATTCGCCGCCGATGAACCAGCCGTCTACCCGCTGGTCAACGCGATCGAAGTCCATGCTCGCATCACGCCAGCCGGCACGCACCTTGAGCGGTACGGTCGCGAACTTGTAGGAGCCACCCAGACGGTAGTCGTAGTTGTCGGCATCCTGCACGCGGGCATCGCCGAAGGCGGCAAAGCCGGTACCCGGGATGCGCAGTTCGGCGCCGGTGTAGGCCATCAGCACGTCCTTGTCATAGGAGTAGTGCTGGGTGTTGAAATCGCCATCGTAGCGACGACCGGTCAGACCCAGGTCGATCTGGAACAGATCGTTGTTGAACAGGCGATAGTAGAGGCTCAGGTCATAGGCCATCAGATCGTTGTTGAGGGCGCCGCCGCTGGTGCCGAAATCGGAGATCTCGAACTTGGCGTTGGGCAGCAGGATGATGCCGTGCTCCAGTTGCAGGTAGCCGCTCCAGTTGTAGTTCTCGTCGTAGCTGCCGTTGGCCCCGACACCGTTGATCTGGCCGCTGCCCTGAGCATTCCATACATCGGCACCGGCGGCAAAACGCCAGTCATCGGCAGCCATGGCAGCCTGGCTGAACAGGGCCAGCACACAACCGGCAATCAAGGTCTTCTTCATCACGTTACTCTCTTGTTGGACTGGAAAGGCCATCATTTTACCCAGAGCGACGGGAATACACAGTGTAAAAAGCTGAACAAGCGTCCATTAATGTCAGTGCTGCATGCCCGCCATGGGTTCAACCGGCTTCACCGGCAGGCTCAGCTCCAGCTGCTGGCCATCATCCATGGTCAGCGTCAGCGGGAAAGGGGTGCCCAGGGAGAGCTCGCGCACCTCGAACAGCATGATGTGGAAGCTGCCGGGCTTGAGCGCCACTTCCCCCTTGGCCGGCACCTCTATGCTCTCGACCTGGCGCATCCTCATCACGCCGTTCTCGTGCAGATGGGTGTGCAACTCGGCGCGGCCCACCTCGGGCGAGGCGGCGGCCACCAGCTTGACCGGCTGATCGGCATCATTCTTCAGCACCAGGAAGGCGGCGGTGTTGGGCGAGCCCGGCGGCAGCAGACGCACATAACCGTCGACGGCCTCGACCTTGGCCAGGGCGGGAGCGGCCAGTCCCAGGGCCAGCAGGGAATAGAACGCACGTTTAAACATGGTTGAAATCCTTTTATGATGTTGTTAAACGCAACAAAGCTTACCGCAGCGGTAAGCCTTTGACAGCCAGCAATAACAAGGATTTAGACATGGACCCCATTATCATTGCCGAGCAGCAGGATGGCTTGCTCACCTTGACCCTCAATCGCCCCGACAAGCGCAACGCCCTCAATACCGCCATGTATCGTGCGCTCACCGAGGCATTGCGGCAAGCGACGGCGGATGACGCCATCCATGCCCTGCTCATTCAGGGGCAGCCCGACTGCTTCACCGCCGGCAATGATCTGGCAGACTTCATGGGCAAGACGGGGCTGGATCCCGACGACCCCATCCTGCAATTTCTGCATACCCTGGCCGACTTCCCCAAACCGGTGATCGCCGCGGTCGGCGGCGCCGCGGTCGGCATCGGCACTACCCTGCTGCTGCACTGCGATCTGGTCTATCTGGCCGACAATGCCCGTCTGCAACTGCCCTTCGTCGAGCTGGGGCTGGTGCCGGAGTTTGCCTCCAGCCTGCTTCTGCCACGCAGCGTGGGTCACCTGAAGGCAGCGGAGCTGTTGCTGCTGGCCGAAGCCATCGATGCCGACGAGGCGCTGCGGCTCGGCCTTGCCAACCGGGTGCTGACGGCCGAAGCCCTGCTCCCCTTTGCCAGGGAGCAGGGTCTGAAGCTGGCAGCCAAGGCGCCCGGGGCGCTGCAAAAGAGCAAGGCGCTGCTCAAGCAGGAGCTCAGGCAGGCGGTGCACTTCGTCATCGATCTGGAGGCGCGCGCCTTCTCCCTCGCCCTGCAGGGGGAAGAGGCGCAGACGCGGATCGCCCAGCGCCTCAAGGGCCGTAAATGATCCTCAGTTGAGGCGAAAACGGCCGATCAGCTCGCAGCCCTGCACCTGATCCTGCAACTGGATCAGACGGGCGATATCTGGATTGGGGTGGCGCTTGAGGAAAGAGAGCAGCGCCGCCCGGCAGCAGCCCAGTTCACTGATGAGGGATTCACACTCCCGGTTCGGACACTGGGGCACCAGCGCAGTGACCAGCTCCGAGGCCAGCTTGAGGTAGCGCAGCTCGTAGGCCGGCTCCTCCATGGCGCGCCAGAAATCGGCCAGCCGGTGGCAGGTCGCCACCCGCATGCTGGCCAGTTCATCCAGATCGCCGTCACTCAGTTCATACACCTCGGCGAGGGCCTGTTGATAGAGGCAGATGGCGGTCCCGAGCGCGCCGGCGCCCAGCGCATTTTCAGCCTCCAGCATGTAACGCTGCCAGATTTGATGGGTCATGCCCGATCTCCCAGGTTGATGGGTGGGACTTTTATCATGCCCAGTTGAGAATGAATATCAACCCGATATTTTGTGCAGGTTTTGACCAGCTGGCGGTGCACGGCTTGGCTCCCGCCCCGGCATGGCTTACCATGGGCGCTCATCTTTCAGGATCCCTCTTCCCATGCTGCGACCCCGTTTACCCCAGGCGCTGGGCTGCTCGACCCTGTGCGTGCCCCGCCTGCTGGTCTGGATCTATTAGCTGCGTTCCTCGCGTCATCCACCCCTATCCATTTGAACGAGGAAACAGCCATGAAACCCTGCCAACACTGGTCGCAGGTCGAATACCTGCATCTGACGGTGAGCAACCCCAACATCCATCTCAAGGGACGGCACAGCTACTACTCCGGCGCCTGGGACGGCTCCTTTGAAGAGCATGCCGTGCGCTATCTGCACGGCGACCGTTTCAGCCGCAGCCCGGAAACTGGCTGGGAGCCGCTCTGGCACATCGATCAGCTTCACATCGGCGACTATGTGCAAATAGCCGCCGGGGTGAAGATCATCATGGGGGGCAACCAGACCCACAACACCGCCTTCATCAGCACCTATCCATTTTCAGATGTGGAGGCGCTCCGGCGCAGCTACCGCCCGGCCGGCGACACCCGCATCGGCAACGATGTCTGGCTCGGCATGGACGCCATGATCATGCCGGGGGTCACCATCGGCGACGGCGCCATCATAGCGGCGCGTGCCCTGGTCAGTCAGGATGTGCCGCCCTATGCCATGGTGGCCGGAACCCCGGCCCGAGTGATCAGGATGCGCTTTAAGGAGGACGAGATTGCCCGTCTGCAGGCGCTGGCCTGGTGGGAGTGGCCAGATGAACAGGTGCAGGCCCTGCTGCCACTGATCCAGCAAGGCGAGGTAGCCCTGCTGGAACAGGCTGCCGCCCGCTGGGGCGAGACCCGATCATGATGCAGCGGGGGGCCATGGCCCCCCGCTTTCATCCTGTCGCTCAGTTGCCGCTGTCGGGCGGATTGACCCGGCACTGCTTGCCGGGGTAGCCGGGCAGATCGGCCGCCTTGTTGCTGCACGCCAGCCGCTTGGCCTGATAGAGGCGATCCGCCAGGTTGGCACTGTCGATCGGCAGCCAGTCCATCTGCCGGCCAAGCCAGCTGGCCCAGGCGAACTCGACAAAGTAGACCTGCTCCTGCTTGTCGAAATAGCCTGCATCCTGCAGCAACCCGGCCAGGGTGCGATAGGGGTAGTCGGGTAGCAGGTCGATGCGGCTCGGCAACTGTTCCGGCGTGAGAGGCCGCCCCTGCTCGTCCTTGAGCCAGGCCCAATGGTTGCCCTGCATCTGGCTCCAGAAGCTGGCCTTGTCCTGCAGCCTGGCGATCACCTTGACCCGAACCTGCTTCACCCCGAGTTGCCACAGCGCCTTGGTCAGATGGTGTCTGTCCACCAGCCAGTAGCCGCCATCGGGTGCGATGACGATGGGGATCTCTTTCTTTTTCATCACCTTGTCGAGCTGTTTTGCGCTCTTGCCCGTCAGCTCGGCCTGGGTGTTGTCGACCTGGATCTGGCCCACGCCCCCCTGGGTGGGGTGCAGCGCGGCGATGTTTGCCTCGCACCAGCTGCCGACCTGGCTCTGCCGCTCGCACGGCGCCAGCGCCCAGGCCCCCTGACTGATGGCCAGGGCCAACAGGATCCATGTTCTCATTGCTCACTCCTCTGCCCGAATGGCGGGTCAAATAAGGTGCCGGGGAGTCTCCTCATCCAAGGGACTCATACTGGCGGTCTGACCAGCAAACGGGATATCATGATTTCCCGTCTGTCGGCGACCACTTATCGTCGAGTTTTCTCCCCGCTTCACACTATTTGAAGGATTAACCATGAAAGGATGGAGTCTCCTGCTGGCCCTGCTGGGCAGTGCCTGTGTCCAGGCTGCCGATGTTCCGCCCGGCACCCAGCTCGCCGCCGAGCAGGCCGTCGTGCGTCATCTGAAAGACGAACCGGCGAGCCTGAGTCCGCTCAAGCTGGTCGGCCTGCCCGAGCTGCAGGTACTGCGGGATCTCTACGAGGGGCTGCTGACCCAGGGGCCGGACGGCAAGGTGCTGCCCGGGGTGGCCGCCAGCTGGGACAACCAGGGCAATCAGCGTTTCACCTTCCATCTGCGCCCGGACGCACGCTGGTCGAACGGCGATCCCGTGCAGGCCGCCGACTTCGTCTACGGCTGGCGCAAACTGGTCGATCCCAAAGAGGCCGCCACCTTTGCCTGGTTCGCCCAGCTGGCCCGCTTCGACAAGGTGGACGACATAGTGGCCGGCAAGCTGGCCCCCGAGGAACTCGGCGTGAAGGCCCTCGACCAGCATACCCTGCAGGTGACCCTCTCCCAGCCGGTGCCCTACTTCCTGAGCCTGCTGACCCACCCCAGTCTGTCGCCGCTGCATCGTGCCAGCATGGAGCAATACGGCAACCAGTGGACCCAGCCCGGCAAGCTGGTCGGCAACGGTGCCTTCGTGCTCAGTCACCGGGTGGTGAACGAGAAGCTGGAGCTGACCCCCAACCCCTACTACTGGGATCGCGCCCATACCGTGCTGACCAGGGTCACCTTCGTGCCCATCAACCAGGAGAGTGCGGCCACCAACCGCTACCTGGCCGGCGACCTGCACATCACCGAGTCCTTCCCCAAGGAGCAGTATCACAAGCTGATGCAGCAGATCCCGGGCGAGGTCTATACCCCGGATCAGCTCGGCACCTACTACTACGCCTTCAACACCCAGCGCGCCCCCCTCAACGATGTGCGGGTGCGCAAGGCGCTCTCCTACACCATCGATCGAGGCCTCATCGCCAACAAGATCCTGGGTACGGGTGAGAAACCGGCCTATCACTTCACCCCGGACGTGGTCGCCGGCTTCGAGCCCAAGGCCAACCTGCTCTCCAGCAGCAGTCAACAAGTCCTCGACGACAAGGCCAGAGCCCTGCTCAAGGAGGCGGGCTACGGCCCGGCCAACCCGCTCAAGCTGACCCTGCTCTACAACACGGCCGAGGTGCACAAGAAGATGGCGCTGGCCATCGCCAACCTGTGGAAACAGAAGCTGGGAGCCCGGGTCGAACTCACCAATCAGGAGTGGAAGAGCTATCTCGACAGCCGTCAGAGCGGCCAGTTCGAGGTGATCCGCTCCTCCTGGGTGGCCGATTACAACGATCCATCAGCCTTCCTCGGCCTGTGGGGCTCCCACCACAGCGGCAACATGGCCCGCTTCGCCAACGCCGGCTACGATGCCCTGCTGGCCAAGGCGGCCAACAGTCAGGATCCCCGTGAACGGGCCCGCTTGTTCGATGAGGCCGAGGCCGTACTGCAGGAGGAGGCGCCGATCGCCCCTATCTATCAGTACACCAACGCCCGGCTGATAAAGCCCTGGCTCAAGGGCTACCCCATCAACAATCCGGAAGACGTGGCCTACAGCCGCCAGCTCTACCTGGTCAAGCACTGATCCTGCCCGGGGCCGGCCATGCCGGCCCCAATCTTCTGCCATCGCCCCCTGTTCATGCTCAAGTTTTCGGCATAAAATGCCGCCCTTTCAGGCAACCACCCCCTCAATCACCGGTTTTTTATGCGTTTTATATTGATGATCTCTCTGCTGCTGACCCTGCCCGCCCAGGCGGCCAGCGAAACACAGTGCCGCCAGGCCTTCACCGAATGGATGCTGACCCAGCAGCAACAGTTCAGCGACCGCAAGGCCAGCAAGATGGAACGGCGCAGCGCGGAGCGGGCCATCGACCAGGTGCGCAGCGAGTTCTCGAAGCGGGAGAGCTTCTGCCAGGCCATGGAGTGGGTGGAACACAACCGGGATCAGGATCCTCGCTTCACCCCGCGACTGGGGGAGATCCACGACTTTACCCCGCCGACCGACTCGCCGTCATAACGTCATAAAAAAGCCCCGAACCTGCGTTCGGGGCTTTTTTTCAGGGCATGGCGGCTGCCGGCATCAGTCGACGTAGAAGGTCTGCTGGAAGGTCAGCGTCTGCTGCTGCCCCTCCCCCATGATCTTCAGGGTGAACTGGTAGGTATCCTCGTTGCGATAGGGCAGCACCGCCAGATAGTAGATGGCGTTGCCCTCCTTGACCTCCTGGAAGGTCAGGTTGCGGATGGTGCCGGTGAGGTTCTTGGCCTCGCCGGTGATCCCCACCGCCTGGGCCACTCCCTGCTTGTTCTGCACCGCGATGTTGACGATGCCGTTGTAGCGACTGCGCTCCAGGCCATAGGCCTTGGCCACCTCGGGGGTGAGGAAGCTGGAGTTGAAGGCGCTGTAGTGCACCTGCCAGGGGCCCAGCTCCTTCATCTGCTCGGCCCGCAGAGGCAAGGTCAGCAACAGTGCCAGCAGGCAGCTTATCCAGGCTGTTTTCATGGTGTCATCCTTCTCGTGTTAACCCTGATTGTCCAGCAGGGCACTGACCTCGGCGGGGATCTGCCTGGGCGCCTCGATGGCGACCGTCTTGTGCCGTCCCAGCTCCCCCCGCACGATGCGAACCTGCCCCTTGGCCACCTTGAACTGCTTGGCCAGATACTTGATCAAGTGGCTGTTGGCCTGACCATCCACCGGCGGCGCCGTGATGGCTACTTTCAACTCTTCTCCGTGCAATCCGACGATCTGATCCCGACTCGCCTTGGGCTGGATCATCAGATGCAATACCAGCTCATCCCCTTCCCGCAGGACGGCTGCCATCAAATCATCCACCACAGCTGGCCGAACAGATCCCCCAACAGATAGTTTATGGCCTGCAGCCCGATAAAGGCGACCAGCACGGAGAGATCCAGCCCGCCCAACGCCGGCAGAATGCGACGGATGGGGGCCAGGAAGGGCTCGGTCAGCTGGTGCATCACGTACTCGATGGGGTTGCGACCCTGGCTGACCCAGCTCAAGATGGCGCGGATCAGCAGGATCCAGAAAATCATGGAGCCGGCCTTCTTCAGCACGGTGAGGGCGGCAAACAGGCTGAGGGTGAGCCAGTCAGCCAGCAGCACGTTCATGCTCTTGAGCAGCGCCAGCTTGGCGAAGGCGATCAGCAGCGCCAGCAGCACCGAGGCCAGATCCAGCCCGCCCAGCCCGGGAATGACCCGGCGCAGCGGCACCACCAGCGGATTGGTCAGCTTGACCACCATCTGGCTCATGGGGTTGTAGAAGTCGGCACGGGCCCACTGCAGCCAGACGCGCAACAGCACCACCATGAGATAGAGGTCAAAAATCGTATTAATCAGAAAGTAAGCAGTGTTCATCTGGGCTCCAGGTTGCAACTGAGAGTAACGAAAATCGGGTTCAGAACAGGGTTTCCATTTCGCCGGCCCGGGCAACGGCCGCCTGCATGGCTTGCGCAGTCAGCGGCATCAGCCCCTGCTGCTGGAAAGTCTTGATCGCCTCGGCGGTGGTGCCGCCCTTGCTGGTCACCTGCTCGCGCAGGGTCTGCAGCGACAGCTCGGGATTCTGCTCGACCATGGCAGCCGCGCCAAGGGCGGTCTGCTGAACCAGCAGACGAGCCTGCTCGGGGGAGAAGCCCATGGCCTCGGCCTCCTCGGCGATGGCCTGCATGAACAGGAAGAAGTAGGCAGGCGCACTGCCGGCCGCGGCGATGACGCCGTTGATGCCGGACTCCTGCTCCACCCAGAGGGTTTTGCCCACCGCCTGCATCATCTGCTCGGCCAGCTCACGATCGGCCTGCTCGATGCCGGGTGGGGCGTACAACCCGGTCATGCCCAGCCCCAGCAGAGAGGGGGTGTTCGGCATGGTGCGGATGATCCGGCCGTGGCCGCCCGCCATCTCCGCCAGCCGTGCCACCTTGATGCCGGCGGCGATGGAGACGAGCAGCTTGCCCTCCAGCGTGCCCAGCGCCGTCACCAGCGCGCTCAGCATGGCCGCCATCAGCTGCGGCTTGACCGCCAGCACGATGACTTCGGCCGCCCGGGCCGCCTCGGCGTTGTCCTGGGTGACGCGAATGCCGTAGTCGCCAGCCAGCGCATCCAGCTTGGGCCGACTGGGGTTGGCGGCAATGATCCGGTCGGCCGGGTAGCCCGCCTGAACCAGGCCGGCAATGATGCTGCGGCTCATGTTGCCAGCCCCGATAAAGGCGAGGGTTCTGTACTGCATCAAACACTCCTGTGATCTGAAGAAAGCAGAGCTCGAATGCACCGCATCACGGGCTCCTGCTCATGAATAGTCGCGGGCACCGAAGATGGCGGTACCGACCCGCACCATGGTGCTGCCGTGGCCGATAGCCAGTTCGAGATCCTCGGTCATCCCCATCGAGAGGGTGTCCACGCCCGGGTATTGTCGCGCAAGCTCGGTGAACAGAGTCTGCATGCGCACCATCTGGGCGGCCAGTACCGCCTCGTCGCTGGTATGCTCCGGAATGGCCATCAGACCGCGCAGCCGCAGCCGCTCGCAGCGGGAGATCAGTTCGGCCAGACGGAAAATCTCTTGTTCCGACGTTCCGGATTTGCTGCTCTCTCCGCTAATATTGATTTGCAGACAGACATTTAGCGGCGCGAGCCCAGTCGGGCGCTGGTTGTTGAGGCGTTCGATCAGCTTCTCTCTGTCCACGCTCTGTACCCAGTCGAACCGCTCGGCCACCAGCTTGGACTTGTTCGATTGCAGCGGACCGATAAAGTGCCACTCTATGTCTGTACAGCTCCCTTGCTCACGCAGGGTATCTATCTTGGTGGCCGCTTCCTGGGCGTAGGATTCGCCGAAGCGGCGTTGACCGGCGGCATAGGCCTCGCAAACGGCCTCCAGCGGTTTGGTCTTGCTGACCGCCAGCAGCTGGATGTGATCGCCGCGTCGGCCAGCCCGGCTGGCGGCTTGTACAATACGTTCCTTTACCTGAAGCAGGTGCTCGGCAATCTGGCTCATGTTTCGTTCGTGATCTTGTGATGGGAGAATGACAAATCTATGGATATCACAGAGTTATTGGCTTTCAGTGTAAAACATAAAGCCTCGGATCTACACCTCTCGGCCGGGGTTCCCCCGATGATCAGGGTTGATGGCGAGGTTCGCAAGATCAATTTGCCCGCCCTGGAGCACCGGGAAGTACACGCCCTCATCTATGACATCATGAACGACCACCAGCGCAAGGAACTGGAAGAGAACTTCGAGGTGGACTTCTCATTCGAGGTGCCGAACCTGGCCCGCTTCCGGGTCAACGCCTTCCAGCAGGCGCGCGGCTCCGGCGCGGTATTTCGGACCATCCCCAGCACAGTACTGAGCCTGGAAGATCTTGATGCCCCGGAGATCTTTCGCAAGATTGCCGAATACCCCCGCGGCCTGGTGCTGGTGACCGGTCCGACCGGTTCGGGCAAGTCCACTACCTTGGCGGCCATGGTCAACTACATCAACGAGAACTTCCATCACCACATCCTCACCATCGAGGATCCCATCGAATTCGTGCACGAAAACAAACGCTGCCTGGTAAACCAGCGGGAAGTGCACCGCGACACCAAGAGCTTCAGCAACGCCCTGCGCTCGGCGCTGCGGGAAGACCCGGACATCATACTGGTGGGCGAGATGCGCGATCTGGAAACCATTCGTCTGGCCATGACCGCGGCCGAGACCGGTCACCTGGTGTTCGGCACCCTGCACACCTCGTCGGCGGCTAAGACCATCGACCGGATCATCGACGTCTTCCCCGGTGCGGAAAAAGACATGGTGCGCTCCATGCTCTCCGAATCGTTGCGGGCGGTCATCTCCCAGACCCTGCTCAAGCGCATCGGCGGCGGCCGGGTAGCGGCTCACGAGATCATGATGGGTATTCCTGCCGTGCGAAACCTCATCCGGGAGGACAAGATCGCCCAGCTCTACTCGGTGATCCAGACCGGGATGACCCACGGCATGCAGACCATGGATCAGAGCCTCAAGCAGCTGGTGAGCCGCGGCATGGTGGCGGCGCTGGATGCCAAGGCCAAGGCGGTCGATCCCAACACCATCTAACCACGACGAATCTAGGGAAGGAGTCGTTATGAATCTGGATGCCCTGCTGACCGAGCTGGTCGCCCGCAAAGGCTCGGATCTGTTCATCACGGTCGGCACGCCGCCGACCCTCAAGGTCAACGGCCACCTGCAGTCACTGGCAGAAGCGCCACTCGACAAGGCAAGGGCACTGGCACTGGTGAAGGAGACCCTGAGCCCGGAGCACTTCGAACGCTACCTGCGCACCAAGGAGGCCAACTACGCCATCCACCGCGAGGAGCTTGGCCGTTTTCGGGTCAGCGCCTTCTGGCAGCAGGAGCTGCCCGGCATGGTACTGCGCCGTATCGAGACCCGCATCCCCACCTTCGACGAGCTGGCACTGCCCCCCATATTGCAGGAGATCGCCCTCGCCAAGCGCGGGCTGGTACTGTTCGTCGGTGCCACCGGCGCCGGCAAATCCACCACCCAGGCGGCCATGATCGGCTATCGCAACCAGCATGTGGACGGCCACATCCTGACGGTGGAAGATCCGGTGGAGTTCGTGCATCAGCACGGCCGCAGCCTGATCACCCAGCGCGAGGTGGGCATAGACACGGAGTCGTTCGACGTGGCGCTGAAGAGCTCACTGCGTCAGGCGCCGGACGTGATCCTGATCGGCGAAATCCGCAGCCAGGAGACCATGGAGTTTGCCCTGCAATTTGCCGAGACCGGTCACCTCTGTCTCGCCACCCTGCACGCCAACAATGCCAACCAGGCGCTGGACCGCATCCTGCACCTGGTGCCGCAGGAGAAACACCGTCAGTTCCTGTTTGATCTCTCCTTCAATCTGCGCGCCATCGTGGCCCAGCAACTGCTGCCCAGCCCGGATGGACGGCGTCGTTTTGCCGCCTTCGAGGTGTTGCTCAACACCCCGCTCATCACCGACATCATCCGCAAGGGGGAGATGCATCGGCTCAAGGAGGTGATGACCAAGTCCACCGAACTCGGCATGCAGACCTTCGATCAGGCGCTGTTCGCCCTGTTCTGTGCCGGCCAAATTGGCTACAGTGAGGCCCTTGCCCATGCCGACTCGGCCAACGACCTGCGACTGCTGATCAAGCTGTCGGGCCGAGAACAGCTGGGTTCAGGCACACTCGACAACGTTACCCTGGATGAATGAGGGGCGTGCGTCACCGCTATAAAGGATCGTTATGCTGATTGTGGTTTCCCCGGCCAAGACGCTGGACTACGAGTCGCCGCTGGTGACTTCCCGTTTCACCCAACCCGAGCTGCTGGACCACTCCGCCGAGCTGATCGGCCGCGCCCGCCAGTTGAGCCCAGACCAGATCGCCAGCCTGATGAAGATCAGCGACAAGCTGGCCGGCCTCAACGCCGCCCGTTTTGCCGACTGGCAGCCTGATTTCACCCCGGCCAACGCCCGTCAGGCACTGCTGGCCTTCAAGGGGGATGTCTACACGGGTCTGGCGGTGGAGGATTTCAGCGAGGCAGATCTCGACTTCGCCCAGGCCCACCTGCGCATGCTCTCCGGTCTCTACGGGGTGCTGCGTCCGCTCGATCTGATGATGCCCTACCGGCTGGAGATGGGCATTCGCCTCGACAACGCGCGCGGCAAGGATCTCTACCAGTTCTGGGGCGACATCATCACCGAACACCTGAACAAGGCGCTGGCCGCCCAGGGGGACGAAGTGCTGATCAATCTCGCCTCCGACGAGTACTTCAAGTCGGTACGCCCCAAGGCCCTGCAGGGGCGCATCATCACGCCGGTGTTCAAGGACGAGAAGAACGGACAGTTCAAGATCATCAGCTTCTACGCCAAGAAGGCGCGCGGCATGATGGCCCGCCACATCATCAAGCACAGACTCACCAAGGTAGAGCAGCTGACCGGGTTCAACGCCGACGGCTACTACTTCGTACCGGAAGAGTCCGACGCCAACACCCTGATGTTCAAACGCGCTGAAAATTAATTACGACCCGAGGGAACCAATTTCAGGATCCTCCAGTCTGAATAGGTGAATCCTCTGTTGTAAGCACTTTTTATTGGCCGACGTTTATGCGTCGGCTTTTTTCTGCCCGACATCCGGCCTATCAAACGCCAAAAAGCACAACGGCCATCCGGGGATGGCCGTTGTGGCGGGCAGGCTTACTTCTTTTTCTTCTTGGCAGACTTCTTCTTGTCGTCCTTCGGCTTTTTCTTCTTCACCGGCACTCGCGCCTCCTTGTGCTTGGGACGCAGCTCGTCGATCACCCGGCGCTTGAGGCGCTCTTCGGTGTAGCGTTCGATCTTGGCCACCATGGCCATGTCGTGGGCCTCCACCAGGCTGATGGCGCAACCGCGGTTGCCGGCGCGGCCGGTACGGCCGATACGGTGAACGTAAACATCGGCGCCGTAAGGCATGTCGTAGTTGATGACATGGCTGACATTGGGCAGGTCGATGCCGCGGGCGGCCACGTCGGTGGCGATAAGGAAGGGCACCTCCCCTTCATGGAACTTGCGGATCGACTCGATGCGCTTGGCCTGCTCCATCTCGCCACGGATCCAGGCGCAGGGCACGCCCGCCGCCTGCAGCTGGCCGGAGAGCTCCGCCAGCCGCTCGCGGGTCTTGACGAAGATGATGGCTTTCTGGGTTTCCGGGTTCTTCAGGATGTGCACCAGCAGGGCCAGCTTGTGGGCAGCGTCGTCGGCCAGGTGAACCCACTGGGTGATGGGGCGACGCTCGCTGCGCGGCGGCTCGGCGTGCAGCTCCACCGGCTCCTTGAGGATCTCGCTGGCGAACTTCTCGAGGCCTGCCCCTTCCAGGGTGGCAGAGAAGAGCATGGTGTGCTTGCGATAGCGCGCCTCTTCCACGATGCGGTTCACGTCCTTGATGAAGCCCATGTCCAGCATGCGATCCGCTTCATCCAGCACCAGCACCTCGATGTCGTGGCTCTCGAACTCCTCTTTCTCGATGTACTCGAGCAGACGACCCGGGGTGGCCACCACGATGTCGGTGGTCTTGGTCAGGGCCGGCAGCTGCTCTTCGTGGCTGACGCCGCCAATGATGGTCTCGATGCTGAGATTGGTGTGGGCAGCCAGCGCCTTGGCGTGAGCGGTCACCTGCAGCGCCAGCTCGCGGGTCGGGGTCAGCACCAGCATGCGGCAGGGGCCCGGCTTGCGGCGCGGGAAGTCCAGCAGATGCTGGAGCGCCGGCAACAGGAAGGCGGCGGTCTTGCCGGTGCCGGTCGGGGCGGATGCCAGAATATCGCGGCCGTCCAGGGCTGGCTCCAGCACCATCTGCTGGATGGTGGTGGGGCGGGTGAAACCCATCTCGGCCAAGGCCCGGTTGAGGGCTGGATTCAGGTCGAAATCATCAAAGGACTGGCTCATGGCAATACTCGGTCATTAAGGAAACGGCAGATTATAGGCGATTATGTCGTCGGCTCCTATGGTGACTGTGCCTTAGCCGCTATAATCGCCGACCATTTTCTGCGAGGCGGGTACAGGACGGGAGTCGGATGGCACGAAACAGCGGTTTTACCTTCAAACAGTTTCACGTCGAGCACGATCGCTGCGCCATGAAGGTGGGCACCGACGGCATTCTGCTGGGCGCCTGGGCACCGCTCGGCAAGGCTCGCCGGATCCTCGACATTGGCACCGGCAGCGGCCTCATCGCCCTGATGCTGGCCCAACGCAGCCACGCCGACTGCCGCATCGATGCGGTGGAGCTGGATAAGCATGCGGCGCAGCAGGCCCGCGAGAACGCGGCCGCCTCTCCCTGGCCGCGGCGGGTCACCATCATAGAGAGTGCCATTCAGGGGTATCAGGCCGACCCTTACGATCTCATCGTCGCCAACCCCCCCTACTTCGTGGCGGGCCAGTCATTTCGCGATCCGGCCAGGGCGATGGCCCGCCATACCGGCGCCCTCGACAGCCATGCTCTGCTGGCCGCCTGCGACCGCTTGCTGGCTCCCGATGGCCAGGTCGCACTGGTCGTGCCGACGGTCATGGCCGATGAAATTTTATTCATTTCGGCGGATTATGATCTGCATGCCGTTTGTTATACAGCTGTTATCACCAGGGCGGGAAAAGAGGCAAATCGTGTTTTATTGCTACTTGGCAGAGGATTAAACAGGTGTGATAGGGGTGAAATTGTGATCCATTCTGCTGAGGGAACCTATTCCGACAGATATATCCAACTGACCAGGCCCTTCTATTTGAAGATGTAAATTTCGTCTTGAACTATTTTTTCACGCCATTATGCTGACTCCTAAACGAGCGCCCGCTCCAGACCAGCTCAAACCACTGGTTGCGATGAAAAAACAAGCGGGGCTCATTTTTTTTACCCCTGAACAACGCCGGTCACCGACCAATAAAAAACTATAACAAGCAATAGTTTACAAGACAGACGAGGTTGAACTTGACGAAATCACTCACATTGTCCGACGTGCTCGGACTGGGCTTCATGACCTTCGCGTTCTATCTGGGCGCCGGTAACATCATCTTCCCGCCGCTGGCCGGCTACATGGCGGGTGAGCACCTCTCTCTGGCCATGCTGGGCTTCCTGGTGACCGCCGTGGGTCTGCCCCTCATCACCATCATTGCCGTCGCCAAGGCCGGCAACGGCTGGGCCGGCATGACCAAGCTGCTGCCGGCCGGCGTGGCCACCGCACTGGCCGTCGCCATCTACATCATCATTGGCCCGGCCTTCGCCGCCCCCCGCACCGGTCTGGTGGCCTACGAGATGGGCCTCAAGCCCTTCATCGGCGACATGGGCCAAGCCGGCCTGTTTGCCTACACAGTGCTGTTCTTCGGGGTGGCCATCCTGGTCTCTCTGAATCAGGGCAAGCTGATGGACGCCATCGGCAAATACCTGACTCCGCTGCTGATGCTGTTGCTGCTGACTCTGGCCATCGGTGTATTCGTGGCGCCGCAAGGCTCCATGCCCGTCTCTTCCGGTGACTATCAGAACGGCCCCTTCGTGAAAGGGATCCTAGAAGGCTACAACACCATGGACACCCTGGCGTCCCTGATGTTCGGCGCCCTGATCGTCGACCTGCTGCGCCAGAAAGGCATCCAGGACTACCGTAGCCAGTTCAAGTACCTAGCCATCGCCGGCATCATCTCCGCCATCGGCCTCTCCGTGGTCTATGTCTCCCTGTTCCAGCTGGGCAATACGGCTGCCGGCGTCGCCACCGACGTCAGCAACGGCGGCGCCATCGTCAACGCCTACGTACTTAGCCTGTTTGGCCAGCCGGGTCAGTTCATCCTGGCCGCCATCATCACCCTGGCCTGCTTCACCACCGCCGTGGGTCTGATCTCCGCCTGCTCGGACTTCTTCCACAACCTCACCGGCATGAGCTACAAGAAGCTGGTGGTCTTGCTGGGCGTCATCTGCGCCGTAGTGGCCAACGTGGGTCTGAGCCAGCTCATCAGCCTCTCCATCCCGGTGCTGGTCGCCATCTACCCGGTTGCGGTTGCGCTGGTACTGGTCACCTTCCTGAAGGGTTACTTCGGTCGCCCGCGCCTGGTGTTCCGTGGCGTGTTGATGGTTGCCTTCCTGTTTGGCTGCCTGGACGGCCTGGGTGCCGCCGGCATGAAGATGGATGCCTTCGCCTTCCTGCCGCTGTTCGACAAGGGCCTGGCCTGGTTGCTGCCGACCCTGCTGGCCTGTGGCCTCGGGATGCTGGTACGCTCCGGCGAGAAACTGGCTGCCGAAGCCGCCTGATTTCGCTCCCACCCATGTCAAAGAGCCTGCCTTGTGCAGGCTCTTTTGTTTGTGTGCCATCTCGCCCGGCATGGTTTCCTGCCGGCTATGCCATGCTGACCTCCCCTTTCCCGCTCCGCCCTCTCGCTTCCGCCAACTGCAGTTCTATCGGTGATTTATTCTGGCCAACTAAATTGTTTCAAGATATTAATGTGTGATTGAGATCAAATATCTCTTCTTTATGCTCAAGATGGTACTCCTGTGACGATCTTCCGATGGCACAGGAGAGGGAAGCATTGTTATCCGGTTATCTGCCAGGCAGTGGGTGCAATCAACAAGAACAAGCTGATAAGGCAGATGAGGTCAGGTTTGACGAAATCACTGAAGTTGTCCGACATATTCGGACTGGGTTTTATGACGTTTGCGTTCTATCTGGGGGCAGGCAACATCATTTTTCCACCGCTGGCCGGCTTCATGGCCGGTGAGCATCTGCTGGCCGCCATGGTCGGTTTTCTGCTGACGGCGGTGGGCCTGCCCCTGCTGACCCTGGTCGCCGTTGCCAGAGGCAGCGCCGGACAGGGCAGCAGTGGCTGGACGGCGATGACCCGACATCTGCCGACCTGGGCAGCCACGGCGCTGGCCATTGCCATCTACATCATCATGGGGCCGGCCTTCGCCACCCCCCGTACCGGCCTGGTGGCTTATGAAATGGGGCTCAAGCCCTGGCTGGGTGACGCCGGCCAGCACGGTCTGCTGCTCTACAGCCTGCTCTTCTTCACACTGGTGATCCTGGTATCGCTGAACCGAGGCAGGCTGCTGGATGCGGTGGGCAAATACATGACCCCTGTCTTGATGGTGATGCTGCTGATCCTGGCGATCGGGGTTCTGGTTGACCCGCAAGGCACCCAGCCAGAGGCCAGTGGTGACTATACGGATACGCCGCTCATCAAGGGCATGCTGGAGGGGTACAACACCATGGATACCCTCGGCTCCCTGATGTTTGGCGCCCTCATCATCGGCCTGCTGCAACGCAGGGGGATCGAAGACTACCCGAGCCAGTTCAAGTACCTGACCATCGCAGGGCTCATCTCGGCGGTTGGTCTCTCGGCGGTCTACATCTCCCTGTTCTACCTCGGCAACAGCGCAGCAGGCGTGGTGACCAGCGTCGACAATGGCGGCGCCATCGTCAACGCCTACGTGCTGAGCCTGTTTGGCCACTCCGGTCAGTTAATCCTGGCCGCCATCATTACCCTGGCCTGCTTCACCAGCGCGGTCGGCCTGCTCTGCGCCAGCGCCGACTACTTCCACGGTCTGGCCGGCTGGACATACCGCAAGTGGGTACTGCTGATGGGATGCGTCTCCATCCTGGTGGCCAACGTCGGGCTGAGCCAGCTCATCAGCCTCTCCATTCCGATCCTGGTCGCCATCTATCCGGTCGCCATCGCACTGGTGCTGGTCACTTTTGCACAGGGCCGTTTCGGTCGACCACGGCTGGCGTTTCGCGCCATGCTGCTGGTGGCTTTTCTGTTCGGCTGCCTGGACGGGCTGGGCGCTGCCGGCATGCAGATGGATGCGTTCGCCTTCCTGCCGCTGTTCGACAAGGGGCTGGCCTGGTTGCTGCCGACCTTGCTGACCTGCGGCCTCGGCATGCTGCAGCGCCCCCGCGAGACGCTGGCGACAGAAGCCGCTTAAGCCACAGTCAATAACGAAAGAGGCCAGCATCAGCTGGCCTCTTTCGTTGGGCGGGGTCTTGCCGTTACAGCAGCGGATCCGGTTTGGGTTTGCCGGCCAGTCCGTACCAGTGGGTCTCCACTCGCCCGGCATGCCACTCAAAGGTTCCCCAGGGCTGTGCTGCCTGCCAACGCGGAAAATTCACGAGCACCCGGTTGTCTTCATACTTGTAGAGCGAGGTGGTGATCTCGATGTCAGAGAGGATAAGCAGCAGGGCCCAGCCGATGAAGAACCATTTCAGGGCTTTCCACATAGGGTTACTCGAAGCAGATTTCGATGGTTGCCCGACCGTAATCTGATTCAAACGGCATCATGATCTTGGTGCCGTCGGCACGATGGGTGATGGTGTGGTTGAGACCGGAGACGATGATGGGAGTCGCCATGTCGAATTCATACCCCTTCTCCCCCAGCATGCGCTTGGCACCGCCGGTCACCATATTGGTGATCTCGCCCACCATGTCGGTCACCTCTTCATTGATGGTGGCCGGCGCCTCGCCCAGCATGCGGCGCATGATCTCCAGTGCCAGCCCTTTCTCGAAACTGATGGAGAGGGATCCCCGGGTCTGCGGGCCGACCATGCCGATGAGGCCGGAGACATCACCGCGCGCCAGCTCGTCCATCTTGCGCTTGGGTTTGCCCGGCTTGAGCTCAAGCTGTGCCATGGTGGAGAGCACATTGAGCAGGGAGAGCAGGAACGGGTTTACAAAATCAGCCTTCATGTTGACTTCCTACAGTGGGCGTACAGCGAGCACATTGGCCATGTGCCTCAATCGTCTTATTGGTAATAGTAAAGCCATGCAACTTGGCTTGCTCGGAAAACGCGCCATCGATCGCCGGATCATGCAGCTCAACCACCTCGCCGCACTGGTCACAGATGAGCAACTGCATCGGGTGGGCATGGTCGAAATGACAGCAGAATATGAAGGCGTTGAGCGACTCCACCTTGTGGGCAAAACCCTGTTCGAGCAGAAAATCGAGCGCCCGATAAACGGTCGGCGGCTTGGCGTGGGCCTCTGTCTGTTGCAACTGGGCCAACAAATCATAGGCGCTGATGGCATTACCATGGGCAGCCAGCAGCCTGAACACCTGACGTCGGGTAGGGGTGAAGCGGATCCCGCGTTGTTCGCAGAGTCGTTCGGCTCGTTGTAAAAGTTGGTCTTGGTTCATGATCACGCAATTACCCTTTTTATTAGCCGGATACTATCACAGGGCCCCCTTTGGCGCGGTGACAAAATTCATTTTCTGGGGCTGCCTCACGTTGTGGTAAAATCCGCCCCCTTTGTTTAGCCAACCCGGATGATTTTTATGCAGGCGCAGCGTTTTTCCATCGCCCCCATGCTGGACTGGACCGATCGGCATTGCCGTTATTTCCATCGTCTGATGACTCGCCAGACCTTGCTCTATACCGAGATGGTGACCACCGGCGCCATCATTCACGGCAAGGGTGATTACCTGGGGTACAGCGAGCAGGAACATCCCATCTCCCTGCAACTGGGTGGCAGCAATCCGGCCGATCTCGCACGCTGCGCCAAGCTGGCCGAGGAGCGTGGCTATGACGAGGTGAACATCAACGTTGGCTGCCCCTCCGATCGGGTACAGAACGGCCGCTTCGGCGCCTGCCTGATGGGTGAACCCGCACTGGTGGCCGACTGCGTCAAGGCGATGCGCGATCTGGTCGACATTCCGGTAACGGTGAAGACCCGCATCGGCATCGACGATCAGGACTCCTACGAATTTCTGCAGGCCTTCATCGAACAGGTGCGCGACGCCGGTTGCGATACCTTCATCGTCCATGCCCGCAAGGCCTGGCTGAGCGGTCTGAGCCCCAAGGAGAACCGCGAGATCCCGCCGCTAGACTATCCCCGCGTCTACCGGGTCAAACAGGATTACCCGGATCTCACCATCGCCATCAACGGCGGCGTCACTTCCCTTGAACAGACCCTCGAGCACCTGCAGCGCCTGGATGGCGTCATGATGGGGCGCGAGGCCTATCAGAACCCCTACATTCTGGCGCAGGTGGACAATCTAGTATTCGGCCAGAACAACGCCGTGCCGAGTCGCCACGAGGTGGTGCGGATGATGCTGCCCTATATCGAACAGGAGCTGGCCAAGGGCAACTATCTCTCCCACATGACCCGCCACATGCTGGGGCTGTTCCAGAACATGCAGGGTGCCCGTGCCTGGCGCCGTCACCTGAGCGAAAATGCCTGCAAGCCGGGAGCAGATATCCAGGTAGTGCTGGATGCCATGGCCAAGGTGCCGGAATTCGCCGTCACCGAAGCGGCGGAGTAACCATGTACCGCTTCACTGGTTCCTGGCTGCACAAGGCCATCGTCCGGCTCTGCGCCGGTCTGCTCGCCATCCTGGGCGTCAAGCTCAGCGCCTTCTACTTCATCGGCTTGCTCATCGTGCTGGGATTGCATCGGGATCAACTGCTCGGCTGAACTCACCCCGTATCGACCAATAAAAAAACCGGCAACACCCAGTGTTGCCGGTTTTTTTATTGTCTCTTCAGCCTCGCTAATCGCCTTTGTCCACGAACTGCAGCTCAGGCGCCCTGGAAGTCAGCACATCGGCGCAGTAATCCCAGGTCGAGATGCGATAGTGCTGCAGATCCTCATCCAGATGCAGGCCATCCGACTCCTGATGGAACCAGCTGGCAAACCGGGACGGGGTGATGAGCTGGATCTGCTCCTCGATGGCATGACTATCCTTGCCCTCGGCCAGATCGCAATCCTCCATGACCCGCACCGCGAAGATATGCCGGAAATAGACCCGGCACAGGATCTGCGGCGGCAGATCGATGCTGCGAGCCCTCCCCAGCATGATGGTGAGGGAATCGCTCCAGATATCCTGATGAAGTTCGGCCACGACCAGGCCCGGGGGGAGTTGGCGGGACGGAGCCCAAGGTACGGCAACCTGCCGAATGGCATTTTTCTGTTCCATCATCCACCTCACTACAGCGCACGCCATATCTTGAGTGTATCTGAAACAATTTCCGCTGACGATGGCAATAAAAAACCCGGCTGGCGCCGGGTTTTGGGGGATTACTTGACGGCGTCTTTGAGCGCCTTGCCTGCCACAAAGGACGGCACATTCGCGGCTGCAATCTGGATCTCTTTACCAGTTTGCGGATTGCGACCGGTACGGCCAGCGCGATGGTTCACCTTGAAGGTACCAAAACCCACCAACTGCACAGCATCACCTTCTTTCAGGCTCTGGGTAATACCATTGATGATCTCTTCCAGAGCAACTTTGGCCTGAGCTTTGCTCAGATCTGCTTTGGCTGCAATTGCATCGACAAGTTGAGCTTTGTTCATAACATTTCCTTTATGATCGGGCATTTAGCACCGGGCCACTCTATTCAAAAAAAAACACTCAGGCAAAGGCTTTATCAGCCGGATTGGCTTGAATGCTGGGGTTTTCATCAAGATCTGCGGAAATAGTCACATATCTCGCCCCTTCGTGATCGTAATTGACGGGAAGAGGAGAGCAAATGATGGCGCCTTGTAACCAAAACACCACCCGGTGTAACAATATCCCCATGCCCCTATTGACGGTCAACCGGATTTTCCCTAGTTATAGGAAGGTGTCGTCAGTCCATAAAAAGGCCGGAGGCCTGTCACGATAGCACTCCATGCCTATGCCCCACGGAGGGAGTATGTTAACTGAACTGGAACAAACCAAACGCGCATTGGCAGGAAAGCACAGAGCTATCGATGACTGGCTGGACGCCAGACAGGCACTGCTGGTCGAGTACATGCGCCTCGCCGGCTTGAAACCCACCCGCAACAGCAAGCAGCGCTCGCTCCCGGGCCATGTGGAACTGCAAAGTTTCTGCGAACAGCTGGTCGACTACGTCAGTGCCGGCCACTTCGAGATCTACCACCATGTGGTGACCGCTTTCGAACAGGCCAGCGGCGACAAGCTGGAGCTGGCCAAGCGCATCTACCCCCATATCCGCGCCTGCACCGAGTTCGCGCTGGAGTTCAACGACAAGTACAGCAACGCGGACGAGGCCCAGATGCTGCTGCTGGATGAAGACTTGAACCAGCTTGGCCCCGTGCTGGAAGATCGTTTCAAGCAGGAAGATCGGCTGATCAAGGCACTGCAGGTAGTAGAGTCACTCAGCGCCCAGCAGGTTTGATATCCAATTTCGGAGCCAGTTCAAGATCCTGATGTGCAAGGTGCATTACACTCTATGTCATGACCTATAGCACCCGTACCTATTGCTGACAGGAGATGAGAATGTCCGAGCGTCGCCGTTTTTCACGGATCCTTTACTTGGCCATGGCCGATCTCGTCCAGGGCGATAAAAAATGGCGGACCCAGCTGGTCGATATTTCCCTGCAAGGCGCCCTGCTGATCCGGCCCGATGACTGGGAAAGCAATGACGACAAAGAGTACTCACTCAGCTTCGTGCTGAGCGGCAGTGACATCGAGATCAAGATGCAGGTCATGCTGACCCATGAAGCCAGCAAGAAGCTGGGGTTCTACTGCCACCATATCGATATCGACAGCGCCACCCATCTCAAACGGATGATCGAGCTCAACGTCGGCGATGAAGAGTTGCTGCACCGGGAGCTGGAACAGCTGCTGAGCGAGCATCTCGAACACCCCCACCCCTGAGCCACTGCCCCCATCACCCAATAAAAAGGTGCGCCCGTTGCGCTCCTTTTTTATTGCCCGCTCGCGAACCCTGTTCTGCTTACAGCGCCTCCAGGGCATCTGCCAGCTTCTTGACCGGCACCACTTCCATGCCCTCGATGGGATGCTTGGGGGCATTGGCGTACGGCACTATGGCCCGGCGGAAGCCATGCTTGGCCGCCTCCTGTAGCCGCTCCTGGCCGGAGGGTACGGGCCGGATCTCGCCGGACAACCCCACCTCGCCGAACACCACCAGATCCTTGGGCAGGGAGTGATCGCGAAAACTGGAGACCATGGCCAGCAACAAGGCCAGATCCGCACTGGTCTCTTCTACCTTGACCCCGCCGACCACGTTGATGAAGACATCCTGATCCGCCATCTGCAACCCGCCGTGGCGATGCAGCACTGCCAGCAGCATGGCGAGCCGGTTGTGATCCATCCCCACCGCTACCCGGCGTGGATTGGAGAGCTGGGAGTAGTCCACCAGCGCCTGCAACTCCACCAGCAGCGGACGCGTGCCCTCCCAGATCACCATCACGATGGAGCCGGGCGCCTGTTCCTCACCGCGACTGAGGAAGATGGCGGAAGGGTTGCTCACTTCCCGCATCCCCTGCCCGGTCATGGCGAAGACCCCCAGCTCGTTGACCGCCCCGAAGCGGTTCTTGTGGGAGCGCAGGGTGCGAAAGCGGGAGTCGTGGCTGCCGTCGAGCAGCACGGAACAGTCGATGCAGTGCTCCAGCACCTTGGGACCGGCCAGGGTGCCATCCTTGGTCACGTGGCCCACCATGAAAATGGCGACGTGATTCTGCTTGGCATAGCGGGTCAGCAGGGCGGCCGCTTCCCGCACTTGGGAGACGGACCCCGGCGCAGACTGCACATCCGCCACATGCATCACCTGGATGGAGTCGATGACCATGATCTGTGGCTGCTCCTGCTGGGCAATCAGGCAGATCTGCTCGACCGAGGTCTCCGACAGCATGCGCAGCTTGTCGGTGGGCAGGCCGAGGCGCGAGGCCCGCATCGCCACCTGCTGCAACGACTCCTCACCGGTGACGTACAGAGTCTTCATCCGTTCGGCCAGGCCACACATGGTCTGCAGCAACAAGGTCGACTTGCCCGCCCCCGGGTTGCCACCGATCAGGATGGCCGACCCCGGCACCACGCCGCCGCCAAGCACCCGATCCAGCTCCTTGAAGCCGGAAGAGAAACGGGGGATTTCGGTGGTGGCGATCTCCGCCAGCGTCTGGACCTGGCTGCCGACGGCGCCGGCATAGCCGCTATAGCGGGCACTCTTGCCCGGGGTCACCGAGCCGAGGCGCACCTCGCTGATGGTGTTCCACTCCTTGCACTCACTGCACTGGCCCTGCCAGCGTGTGAAGTCGGCGCCACATTCGGTACAAACATAGGCAGTTTTGTTTTTGGCCATGGATAACTCGGGGACAGGATGAATTCCTGCTTGATATACTTGTTTGCGACCGACAGATCAAACCCAGAATCGGAAAAGTGACTTTCCGTGGCAGGAACACATGGAATCAGAACAACAACAGCACCTGATTGAACAACTTATTCCTCTGCTCAGAGAAAAGGATTTCGATGACATCTTCAATCGCCTGACCCAGGACGAGAACAGCAACAGCCGTTTTCTGATCAAGATGGAGCTCAAACGCAAATGCACCCCCTGCCGCCGGGTCATCGACATGCGCGACGAGCTGGGCGATGAGTGCCTGGTGCACGAGTTCGAAGGGATCACCCATTTCATGCCGGCCGAGGCCATCGGCCTGTTCCAGTCCCAGTGCTACCTCTACAAGGATGACTACACCCTGGGGGTCTACGAAGCGCTGCAATACTGGCAAAAATACCAGCATGGCAAGAACGACGGCCAACTCCAGCCCCCCGTCAGCCCGTTTCGCCAGTACGATGTCAATCCCATCTCCTTTGCCAGCTACTATGGCCGGCGCCAGGAGCGGATGCACTTCAGCTCCCCCGTGGTGATCAAGTTCGCCGATGGCGACAAGCTGTTCGCCAAGAGTTCCGATCTCTCTCTAGGCGGGATCCGGGTTTCGGTGCCCTATCTGCCCAACTACCAGACCGGCGCTCAGGTCGAGGTGTTCTTCACTGGGCTGGAGCGGGATCACCCAAACCCGGTCCTGCACCATTCGGTCAGCTACCAGATCCTCGGGGAAGAGAGCAAGGAGGGGAAATACTGGCTCAGGCTGATCAAGACCGGCGAACACCCAGCCTTCGACCAGTTTCTGAACGATTTCATCGAGAGCAACAAGAGCCGCTACCGGGTCAGCGTCGACTACCTGCTCTCCGCCGCCATCATCAAGGGGTATGAGCAGTTCTACCTGCCGCGCATGACCGGCATGCCGCTGTTCTTCGGCTCGGGCGACAGTCCCAGCCTCGAGATCGCCCTGCGTACCGAGAACAACCAACACATCCTGGAGTATTGGCGCGACGCCAAGAACCGCGACATGCTCGCCAGCCTGTTCTCGGCCACCCGCATGCAAGCCCTGTTGCCAGCGAAGGGAGAATTGAAAGAGACCCTGATCTACTGCTTTACCCACTCGGTGCGCAGCCACCTCTACTTCTTCTCCGCCACCCGGGAAGAGCTGCTGCAAAGCGGCCTGATGTCGCTCTTCTTCCAGGTCGGGGCCCGTCGCCCCAGCTGGCGAGTCTACAAGTTCAGTCTGGAACGCTGCGATCTGCACGAGGCCGATCTGGCCAGTCAGCAGGGCAAGGAGAGTCCCCAGCTGCAGGACATGCTGCTGCAGGAGCGGCTCAAGCAGATAAGCTACGTCGGCCTGCTGCAGCAAGTCGGCCTCGACAGCCAGCGGGAAGAGTTCCAGTTCGACGCCTCCAGCCAGCACAACGCCAACGAGCTGCAGCGCTTCGGTCACGACAGCAGTGCCGCCCCCTTCGAGATCGAGACGCTGCACTATGTCCAGCTGCGCAAGGAGGCTCGCTACATCCACAAGACCGCCGTCGCCATCAAGCACAATGGCCGGGCCTGGCTCGGCTGGACCCGCGACATCTCGGCCCACGGCATGCAAATCGAGCTGGAAGAGCCGTTCGAGGGAGCGAAGGACGACATAGTCACCATCGCCCTGCCGCGCCTGCAGGAACTCTCCAAGAGCATGGATCTGCAACGCCTCCCCTACCGGCTGGTCAGCATCAACCTGACCCGCACCGTGCTGCATCTGTGCATCGAGGGGGATCCCGAGCGCCACACCGGCCGCCAGTTCTTCAAGCTGCTGATCGAGAGCAACCAGAACAAGCTCAAAGCGGCCCAGGAGCAGCGCCGTTATCGCGGCATGGCACGGGCACTGCGCAACATCTATACCCACCACGTCTTCTGCACCCCGGTCTACATCAACAAGCTCAAGGGTGCGCCCAAGCCGGCCTCGGTCGGTCATGCGCCGCAGCCGCGCAGCCTGTCGCGCCTGCTCAAGGCCTGTGCCGAGCAGGGCGATCAGGACAACCTCTACCCGCTGTTCCAGGGGGAGTTGCTCAAGCAGCTCATCATGAACCCGCTGCGGGCCATCGAGCGCGAGGATCAACCCCAGGAGGAGGAGGTCTATATCGCCAGTCTGCAGACGGCGACCGGCCTGCCCATCTTCACCAGCCGGCTCGCCAGCAGCTTCCAGAACGTGGCGGAGAAACGCAGCTTCATCGAGCAGGCGCTGCGCCAGGGGGAGTTCTACTCGGTGCTGGTCGGCATCTCCCGTACCGGTCGCCCCGATACCAACTTCATCGCCAACGAGCTGGACTACATCGCCAAGTTCGCCATTCACAAGGCCAAGAAGCTGGAAGAGGAGCTGTGGAGCGTGGTGGGGGTTGGCGAGCTGACCGATACCAGCCAGGCAACTCTGTTCCGGCTCGGCATCACGGCGCCCATCAAGTAAAGAAGAGGGCGCCGACTCGAGGCAGCGCTACACCAAGCAACAAACAATGGCGGACCTTGGGTCCGCCATTGTTTTTCGCATTCTTGCGGCTACCAACCCCCGGGGTTCCCCCATCAAGCCGCCTGCGGGTTGAGCAGCCATTCGAGGATCTGCGGGAAGTGATCCTCCTGCGCCTGGGGTGCAGTCAGCATGTTGATGTGGTCGTAATCGAGCCGGTTGCCGTTGTCCCGGCCAAGCCGGGTATGGCGCGCAGCCGAGCCCATCTCGGCGCTGAAGCGGCGCACGTCGGTCGGGTGACCCAGCACCTTGTCCGCCTTGGCCGAGATCATCCAGAGCGGCGGCCAGTTGACCCGGGCGGCCGCCTCGTCATAGGCGAACCCGTCGCTGGGATCCTGCCAGGGGCCACACTTGACCCAGGGGATGGTCTCCTGCAGGTAGCGCAACGGCTCGTCATCCGCCCCTATCTTCAATCTGCGGGCAGCCAGAAAGCCACTGCGGCTGGCCAGCCAGGGGGCCAGCCGGTTCCAGATCAGATCCACCTTCAGCCAGCGCTCCGGATTTTGTACCGACACGCCGCGCTTGGTGCCAAAGAACACCAGGCTGGCCACCTGCTCCGCCAGCTCGGGAAAGCGCACCAGGGTCGACGCCATGATGACGCCGCCCCAGGAGTGGGCCATCCAGTGCAACTTGAAGCCGGCATGACGGGCGGCAATCCAGCGGTGCAGGGCCGGCAGGTCCTCGGTAATGAGCTCGTGCTGGCCATGTTCCGCCTGCTCGGCAATGGCCGGCGTGCTAAGCCCCCGCCCGCGCAGATCGGCCACATAGACCTGATAGCCGTGGCGGGCCAGAAAACAGGCCAGCCCCTTGCCCGACTCGGTATAGAAGATGCGCCCGTTCTCGATGGCGCCGTGCACCATCAGGATCGGCTCGCCATGTACCGCGACCCGCGGCTGAATGTGGCGAACGTGCAGCCTATGTTCGCCGCAGGGAATAAACAGGGATTGCTGTTGCAGTTCCATTTTGAGACTACGTCCTCCGTGACGTGGGGTTGAGTCCAGCCCGATGGGCTCAGCGCCGATCCCAGCGCTGCTGGCGGCAGGTCAGGGCGCCAAGCAGGCAGATCACCCCTTCCAGATCGTGGTGGTTGAGGGTGGCCGCCGCCTGGGCCCGCACCAGCGGTTTGGCGTGGATGGCGATGCCGAGCCCGGCCACCCCCATCATCTTGAGATCGTTGGCACCATCGCCGACAGCCACGGTCTGGCCAGTGGCGATGCCGTACTCCGCGGCCAGCTGCTGCAGCACCTCGGCCTTGACGGTGGCATCGACGATGCGCCCGCTCACCTTGCCGGTCAGCTGCGGCCCCACCACCGCCAGCTCGTTGGCGAAGATGGCGTCCAGCCCCAGCTCCCGCTGCAACTGGCCGGCAAAACGGGTGAAACCACCGGAGGCGATCGCCACCTTCCAGCCAGCCTGCTTGAGAGTGTCGACCATCAGTTGCAGGCCCGGCATCCACGGCATGTTGGCCGCCACCTCGTCGAGAATGGTGACCGGTGCCCCCTCCAGCAGGGCGACCCTGGCCCGCAGGCTGTCGGAAAACTCCAGCTTGCCCTGCATGGCGGCCGCAGTGACCGCCGCCACCTGCTCGCCGACCCCGGCCAAACGGGCAATCTCGTCGATGCACTCGATGCGGATGGCGGTAGAGTCCATGTCCATCACCAGCAGGCCGGGTTCAGCCAGACTGGGCAGGGCCGGCAGATGACACAGATCGATATCCCACTCCTCCCCCTTGAGCGTCTGTACCAGAGCGGGTGAGAAGCGATCCGTGCCCAGCAGCAGCAGGGGCACCCCGGCCGGCATGGCGGGCGGATAGAGTCGTGCCTGCAGTCCGTGCCGCGCCAGCAACCCGGCCAGCCTGCCGAGATGGTGGCCGCCAAGGGCCCGACCGAACAGCACCAGCCAGCCGTCATCCAGCACACTGGCGGCGGGCAGCAGCGCCTGCGGCGTCGGCTCCCACCAGGGGGCGCCGGACAGGCACTCGGGCCACTCTGAAATCTCTGCAGGCAATTGGGACAACAACATAGGGATAACGCCTTCCTTGGTGATCATGGGGTTAACAAAACTGGCCCAGAGTAGCGTATTGCTTTTTGTACAGGCAAGCGCCAAGATCCCGCCACTCCTTGTCAGCAAAAGGCTCAACGCTTGCGTCATCTCCCCATCAAACGTGTGCTCAGTCTGGGTGCCGGTGTCCTGCTCGGACTCTGGGTACTCGCCGTGCTCATTCATATGCAGGGCGAGAGCCAGGCCTCGTTGCACAGCGAGGCGCGCAACCGGGCCCAGGCACTGGTGGCCTATGCCGCCCGGGACATGAAACGCTGGATCAAGGAGGAGAAAAACAGCGAGCTGGAGCGGCTGGCCCGGGATCTGGCCGCCGAACCCGAGATCCTCGATGTCACCCTCTACGATGCCCGCGGCATTCCCCTCGCCCAGTCGGACAATGCAGTGCCGCTGGACAGCCTGCTGCCCATCGGCGACAACAACAAGTCGGTCCCCGAGCAGGGCAAGGGGCGCATCCAGTTCGTGCAGGAGATCCTGGATGGGGAGCAGACGCTGGGCTATCTGCGCATTACCCTGGAGGAGCAGCAGATGCTGGCGGACAAGGACACCCGGCTCAAGGTGGTGCAGGAGAAACAGCGGCTGATGCTGCTGGTCGCCCTGCTGGCCGGGCTGCTCATCTCCTACGGGGTACGCCGCAACTACATGCGGGTGCGCAAGCACAAGAAGAAAAGCAAACCGGTCGAACCGCAATAAGACGGTGCGACCTCATCGCCTTGTATACAACCCAGGCAATGCCACCAGCAGGAGCGCTGTATGATTGCCCCCCCTCTTCCTCTGGATGAGGAGAGCCGACTGGAACGGCTCCGCATCCTGGGCTTGCTTGACCGCGAGCCTATCGACCAGCTGGATCGCCTGACCCGGCTCATCACCCGCCATTTCTCGCTGCCCATCGCCATGGTCTCGCTGACCGACGTGAACCGGCAGTGGTTTCTCGCCCGTACCGGGGTCACCCTGTGCGAGATCAGCCGGGAGCACTCCTTCTGTGGTCACGCCATCCTGCGTCCCGACATCATGCAGGTGCAGGATGCCAGGCTCGACCCGCGCTTTGCCGACAACCCGCTGGTGACGGGCGAGCCCCACGTGGTCTTCTATGCCGGCCGGCCACTGCGGGCGCTGGACGGCGTGGTGCTCGGCACCCTCTGTCTGGTGGATCATGCAGCGCGCCACCTCGACGAGGAGGCCTGTCGCGACCTCGACGACTTCGGCCGCCTGGTGGAGAACACCCTGCACGATCTGGAAAGACGCCATCAGGTACGCAGCCTCAACCAGGTGCTGGAGGACAAGGAGCACCTGTTCACCCTCACCTTCAACCAGTCGTCGGTGGGCATGGCCCTCTCGTCGGTCGAGGGACGCTGGCTGCGGGCCAACCCGGGGCTGGAGCGACTGCTCGGTTACAGCGAACAGGAGATGCTGACACGCACCTGGCACGCCATGACCCACCCCGAGGATCTGCCGCGCGAGCTGGCCCTGTTCACCGCCCTGCTCGCGGGGCAACGGCAGGACTACCGGCTGGAGAAGCGGATGATCCGCGCCGATGGCAGCCTGTGCTGGGTCCAGCTCAGCGTGACCCTGTGCCAGAGCCGCACCATGGCCCCCCACATGATCGCCGTCTTTGCCGACCTCACCGAGCGCAAGCAGGTCGAGGCCGAGCTGCTGCAACTGCAGCAGGGGCTCGAGCAGCAGGTGCGTGAGCGCACCCGCGAGCTGTCGAGCACGGTGGAGCAACTGCATCGCGAGATGCAGGAGCGTGGTGCCGTGCAACAACGCCTGTGGCAGGAGCAACGCCGGCTGCAACACATGCTGGAGCACACCAGCAACGCCTTCCTCGAGCTCGACGAGGCGCTGGTCATTACCGGCTGGAACCCGGCCTCCACCACCCTGCTCGGCTGGCACCCCGAGGAGATGCTGGGACGCACCCTGCCCACCCTGCTCGGCAGCGCTCATCCTCTGCTGGCGCAACTGATCCATCCCGAGCGCGCGCAGCGCCGTCTGGAGTGCGACATCGGCCCCCGCAGCGGCCGCCAGGTCCCGGTCGAGGTGAGCGCCGAGCGCTACCAGTTCGACGGCAAGGTGCGCCTCGCCCTGTTCCTGCACGACATCAGCGCCCGCCGCCAGGTGCTGGCGGAAATCGAGCGCGGGCGGGCCCGGTTGCGGGCCATCACCGACGGCCTGCCGGTCACCATCAGCATGGTCTCGCCCGAGGGGCGCTATCTGTTTGCCAACCAGGCCTACTGCCGCTACTTCGGGCTGGATCCCGAGCGAATGCGGGAGATGAGCGTGCGGGAGGTGATCGGCGAGGCGGCCTACGGCCGGGCCATCGCTCATCTGGAGCGGGCCCTCGCCGGCGAGCAGGTGAGCTTCGAGAACCGTTTCGAGCTGCCCATAGGCCCACGGGATCTCAGGATCACCATGATCCCGAGCCGGGGCGACGAGCCAGGGGTCTACATCCTCGGCAGCGACATCACCGAGTTCAAGGCGCTGCAGAACCAGCTGGAGCACGAGGCGGCCCACGACCCCCTCACCGGCCTGCCCAACCGGCGCGCCTTCACCCTGCGCCTCTCCCGGGAGCTGGAGCGGGTGCGTCAGAATGCCGAGACCCTGGGGCTGCTGTTTCTCGATCTCGACGGCTTCAAGCGGATCAACGATCAGCTCGGCCACCATGTCGGCGACGCCCTGTTGCAGCGCTTCGCCAGCGTGCTCAGTGCCGAGGTGCGCCCCGGTGACATGGTGGCACGCCTGGCCGGCGACGAGTTCACCATCATACTGCCGGCCCTGCGCCAGCCGGAGCTGGAGCTGCCCGCCCTGTGCGAACGGCTGCTGGCCGCCATGGCGGTGCCGACCGACGTGGCCGGCCACCAGCTGCCCCTCGCCGGCAGCATCGGCGGAGCCATCTGCCATTCGGGCCAGTATTGTCACATCGACGACCTGCTGCACCGGGCCGACAGCGCCATGTACCGGGCCAAACAGGCCGGCAAGGGGCGCTTCGCCCTCGACCTCTGATCTTCCCTCCTTGAAATGCAAAACGGCGGCCCGAGGGCCGCCGTTTTCATTATTCATGCGCGAGGGGGATTAGTTGTCGCCCAGCAGGACGGAATCCAGTGCGATTTCGATCATGTCGTTGAAGGTCAGCTGACGCTCTTCAGAGGTGGTCTGCTCACCGGTACGGATATGGTCGGAGACGGTGCAGATGGTCAGCGCCTTGGCACCGTACTCTGCGGCCACGCCGTAGATACCGGCGGCTTCCATCTCGACACCCAGGATGCCGTATTTTTCCATGACGTCGAACATGGAGGGGTCCGGGGTGTAGAACAGGTCGGCGGAGAAGATGTTACCGACGCGCACGGCAACGCCCTTGTTCTTGGCGGCCTGTACAGCGTTGGCAACCAGGTCGAAGTCGGCGATGGCAGCGAAGTCGTGATCCTTGAAGCGCAGACGGTTTACTTTGGAGTCGGTACAAGCACCCATACCGATCACCACGTCACGCAGTTTAACGTCTTCACGCACGGCGCCACAGGAGCCCACGCGGATCAGGGTCTTCACACCGTAATCGGTGATCAGCTCTTTGGCGTAGATGGAGCAGGACGGAATACCCATGCCGTGACCCATGACGGAGATACGACGGCCCTTGTAGGTACCGGTAAAGCCGAACATGTTGCGCACGTCGCAGATCTGCTCGACGTTCTCCAGGAAAGTTTCAGCGATGTACTTGGCGCGCAGGGGGTCGCCCGGCATCAGCACGGTATCAGCAAAGGCGCCATCTTTCGCATTGATATGAGGAGTTGCCATTCTCTTGATTCCTTCACACTAGGTTGAGTTTTATTGTTTTATAAATTGCCCGCCGCCGAAGTGGCGGGCGGGTAAATTACAGGAAGCTGGTACCGTACGCCAGTTTCGGCAGGCTGTGGTAAGCCGCGATGCTCTGGCCGATATCGGCAAAGGTCTCGCGACGACCGACGGAGCCGGCCTTGACCGGCTTGCCGAAGAACAGCACCGGAATGTATTCGCGGGTGTGGTCGGTCCCACCCCAGGTCGGGTCACAGCCGTGGTCCGCAGTCAGCACCACCACGTCGCCATCTTGCAGCAGATCAAACAGCTCCGGCAGGCGGGAATCGAAATACTCCAGTGCACCGGCATAACCGGCAACGTCACGGCGGTGGCCGTAGGAGGAGTCGAAGTCGACGAAGTTGGTGAAGACGATGGTGTTGTCACCGGCCGCTTTCACCTCTTCCAGCGTGCGATCCCACAGCTCGGTCAGACCGGTCCCTTTCACCTGCTTGGTGATGCCCTGCTGGGCATAGATGTCGGCAATCTTGCCGATGGAGACCACCTGACCGCCCGCATCTTTCATGTAATCCAGCACGGTCGGCGCCGGCGGCAGCACTGAGTAGTCGTGACGGTTGCCGGTGCGCTTGAAGTTGCCCTTGCCAGTACCTACGAACGGACGCGCAATCACGCGGCCGATGTTGTAGGGCTCCAGCAGCTCGCGCACGATGTGGCACAGCTCATAGAGCTTCTCGAGGCCATAGGTCTCTTCGTGGCAGGCAATCTGGAATACGGAGTCGGCAGAGGTGTAGAGGATCGGCTTGCCGGTGCGCATATGCTCTTCGCCCAGATCGTCCAGCACTTGGGTACCGGAGGCGTGGCAGTTGCCCAGATAGCCAGGCAGACCAGCCTTCTCGACGATGGCGTCCAGCAGCTCCTGCGGGAAGCTGTTGTGGTGATCCTTGAAGTAGCCCCACTCGAACAGCACGGGCACGCCGGCAATTTCCCAGTGACCGGACGGGGTGTCCTTGCCGGAGGAGAGCTCCTGCGCAAAGCCGTAGGCACCGACCACCTCGATATCTTTCTTCAGCCCTTCCGGGAAGTAGCCGGAGGCCTGCTCGCAGGCGTGGCCCAGACCCAGCTTGTTGAGGTTGGGTAGATTAAGGGCACCACGGCCTTCAATTTCACCTGCCGCACACGCCTTGGCGATATGGCCAAGGGTGTTGGCGCCCACATCTCCGAACTTGTCGGCGTCGGCAGCTGCGCCAATACCGAAAGAGTCCATCATCAGAATAAAGGTACGTTTCATGGGTCTTCCCCTTGTTACAAATCGGCCAGACCGATGCGACGGTAAACCTCGGGCAACGCCTCCGGTTGGGTATCACCGATCTTGACGGCAGCCTGCACCATGCTGGCGGCCTGAGCAAATTGCTCTTCAGTTTGAGCGTGGATCAGGGCGAGCGGCTTGTCTGCCTCAACACTTTGACCCAGGCGGATAAAGTCGGTCAGACCGACCGCATAATCAAGTTTGTCACCGGCAGCGCGGCGACCACCGCCCATCGCCACCACGGCCAGCCCCAGCTCGCGGGTATCCATGGCGGTCACGAAACCGCTGTTGGCCGCGAAAACCGGGCGTACGATGGCTGCCTTGGGCAGGTAAGCGTCATAACGCTCCATAAAATCGGCCGGGCCACCGAGACCTGTCACCATGCGACCGAAGATCTCGGCCGCCTTGCCGTTATCCAGCACCGCCTGCAGCTTGGTGCGGGCATCGCGTTCGTCGCTGGCCAAGCCTGCAGAGATAAGCATCTCGGCGCACAGCGCCATGGTCACTTCGTGGATCCGCGGGTTGCGATATTCACCGGTCAGGTAGCGCACCGCTTCACGCACTTCCACCGCGTTACCGGCGCTGGAGGCCAGCACCTGGTTCATATCGGTCAAGAGCGCTGAAGTACGACAACCGGCACCGTTGGCCACGGCCACAATGCTCTTGGCCAGCTCTTCGGAGGCTTCGAAGGTCGGCATAAAGGCGCCGGAGCCCACTTTCACATCCATCACCAGCGCTTCGAGCCCGGAGGCGAGCTTCTTGGAGAGGATGGAGCCGGTGATCATGGCGATAGATTCGACAGTGGCAGTGATGTCCCGTACCGCATAGATACGCTTGTCGGCCGGGGCGAGATCGCCGGTCTGACCGATGATGGCGACACCGGCCTCTTTCACCACTTTCAGGAAACGGTCGTTGTCGACCGAGGTCTGGTAGCCGGGGATGGCATCCAGCTTGTCCAGGGTGCCGCCGGTGTGGCCCAGGCCACGGCCGGAGATCATCGGCACGAAACCGCCACAGGCGGCGACCATAGGGCCAAGCATCAGGGAGACGACGTCACCCACGCCGCCGGTGGAGTGTTTGTCGACGATGGGGCCGCCCAGATTGAGGTGATCCCAGGTCAGCACCATGCCGGAATCGCGCATGGCACAGGTCAGGGCAACCCGCTCATCCATGGTCATGTCTTTGAAGTAGACCGCCATCGCCAGTGCCGCAATCTGGCCCTCGCCGATGGTGTTGTTGGTAATGCCCTGAACGAAAAATTGAATCTCTTGGGTACTGAGCGCTTCACCGTTGCGCTTCTTGCGAATGATTTCTTGAGGCAAAAACATCTTTCATTCCCTCCGCCATTGCTGGCGTTACACAAGTCTGAATCCTTGCCCGCACCCCACACGGGTGGGGCGCCACAGGGCGGACAGCGGTCCGCCCTCTCATCAACCTATTAGTAACCGCTGGTGTTGGCCGGCTTGTCGCCATGCCCCAGCGTGGCCAGCAGGCTGGCCAGCAGGCTGGATGCACCAAAGCGGAAGGTGCGGGCGGATACCCAATCCTTGCCCAGGATCTCTTCGGCCATGGCCAGGTACTGGCCCGCCACGGCGGCGTCTTTCACGCCACCGGCCGGCTTGAAGCCGACTTTCGGGTTCTTGGCCTTGATCACTTCCATCATGATGCGTGCCGCTTCCGGGGTCGCATTGACCGGCACCTTGCCGGTAGAGGTCTTGATGAAGTCGGCACCGGCGTCGATGGAGATTTCGGAGGCGCGACGGATCAGCGCTTCCTCTTTCAGCTCGCCGGTCTCGATGATCACTTTCAGCAGTACGTTGGCGCCACAGGCTTCCTTACAAGCTTTGACCAGATCGAAGCCGACCTGTTCATTGCCGGCCATGAAGGCACGGTACGGGAACACCACGTCCACTTCGTCGGCACCGTAGGCCACGGCGGCGCGGGTTTCGGCCACGGCGATCTCGATGTCGTCGTTGCCGTGCGGGAAGTTGGTCACGGTCGCAATGCGCACGTCGGCAGCGCCGATCTCACGCAGAGTCTTGCGAGCGATGGGGATGAAACGGGGGTAGATGCAGACGGCGGCGGTCAGGCCGGCCGGTGACTTGGCCTTGCGGCACAGGTCGATCACCTTCTGATCGGTGTCGTCGTCGTTCAGGGTGGTCAGGTCCATCAGATTCAGGGCGCGCTGGGCGGCCAGTTTCAGATCAGTCATTCTGTTCTCCAAAGTCTCGATGTAGTCCGAATTCCAGGGCATGGTGCTGCCTGTCGCAACGCAACCGGCAAGACGCGACTCCCGGAAAAACGGGAATGGAATTGCAGCGCAACTGCACGGGCAATAGGCTGCAAATAAGGCAAGAGCCCTGTCACTTTCTTACAAAAGTGCGGACTTGGTTCCATGAAGACTTGAGAAAGGCAGACAAGGTCTGACCCGACTTCCCAATCAATTCCATTTGACCGCCAACACCCGATTTCATCGGGCATTAGTCAATGCCAGCACCCTGCTGGCAATGCCTATTTCAGCCGAGATACCCCTTGTTTGCAAGCCGGATTTGCCATTTTCAGAGGTACCTCACATCTGGCAAATCCGGTACTGGAAAGTGCGTTAAGAGAAGAAACGGGTGAGTATCCAGGAGTATGCCAGGCCCCCCAGGTAGACTCCAACGATCCCCATCACCCCGGACAGTACGGGCGGGGCCGGGATCGGCAATTTGAGGAAAGAAAACAACAAGCCAACGATAAAGCCGGCTGCCATCGCCAGTAGCACTTCATTCATATAACCTCCGATTTGACTCATTTTATTATTAGTTTAGAAAGGAAAACGGTTGTCACCGCTCCATACACGAACGCCACGGCAGATGCCGTGGCGTTCGTGGTTATAGCTGTCAGTCAGACTGACATTACATGCTGGACAGCGCCAGGAAGAAGCCTGCGATGGTCGCAGACATCAGGTTGGACAGAGAGCCGGCCAGTACGGCTTTCAGACCAAATTTCGCAATGGTGCCGCGACGGTTCGGTGCCATGGAGCCCAGACCACCCAGCAGGATGGCAACGGAGGACAGGTTGGCGAAACCGCACAGGGCGAAGGAGATAATGGCCTTGGTGTGGTCGGACATGGCCACGCCATTGATCAGCACTTCATCCTTCAGGTACGGGGCGAAGTTCAGGTAGGCCACGAACTCGTTGACCACCAGCTTCTGGCCGATGAAGGAACCGGCAACGACGGCTTCACTCCAGGGCACACCGATCAGGAAGGCCAGCGGGGAGAAGATCCAGCCCAGCAGCAGTTCCAGGGAGAGTTGCGGATAACCGAACCAGCCACCCACACCGGAGAAGATGCCGTTGATCATGGCGATCAGACCGATGAAGGCCAGCAGCATGGCGCCGACGTTCAGGGCCAGTTGCAGACCGGCAGAGGCACCGGCGGCGGCGGCATCGATCACGTTGGCAGGCTTGTCTTCCAGATCGCCATCGGCATTGCTCTCGTCGTAGCTCGGGGTCTCGGTTTCCGGCACCAGCAGCTTGGCGAACAGCAGACCACCCGGGGCAGCCATGAAGGAGGCGGCGATCAGGTATTCCATCTTGACGCCCATGGAGGCGTAACCGGCCAGTACGGAGCCGGCAACAGATGCCAGGCCACCACACATGACGGCGAACAGCTCGGAGTCGGTCATCTTGGAGATGAAGGGACGCACAACCAGCGGCGCTTCAGTCTGACCCACGAAGATGTTGGCAGTAGCGGAGAGGGATTCGGTACGGGAAGTGCCCAGTACTTTCTGCAGGCCACCACCCAGCAGTTTGATGACCCACTGCATGATGCCCAGGTAATAGAGAACGGCGATCAGGGAGGAGAAGAAGATGATGACCGGCAGTACGCGGAAGGCGAAGATGAAGCCGCCACCACCGAACACTTCGAACATCTTGTTGCTGACCAGACCACCGAACAGGAATTCGATGCCGTTCTGACCATAACCGATGACGCTGGAAACAGCATCGGATACACCCACCAGGATGTCACGACCAACCGGGACGTACAGCACGAAGGCACCCAGGCCAGCTTGGATTGCAAAGGCACCGGCAACGGTGCGCACTCTTATTGCTTTGCGATTGCTGGAGAACAGCACCGCGATAAGGACGAGCGTTGCCATCCCTACCAGACCCATTATTAGATTCATTATTTACACTTCCTCTTTAGTAGCACCTTCCAGCTTGTTAACAACTTGTATCTCAAAGCCATCAATCAAGGGTGCGCATTATACTAATTACGGTGCGACAAAGTAGAACGCTGGTCACATTTTATAAGCATGAAATGCGCTAGAGGTCGTCAAATTAGACCGCAAACGATTTTTACTCCCCCCATTTTTTATCATGTCGCTAGCAACAGTTAATCAGGTGTTAATTTTCGACTTACCCAACTGGAAGGTACGCAGAGTGGATTCATGTAACACCGAGGCAACATGTGCCAGCGGTTGCTGCCGCAAATCGGCCAACAGTTGCGCAATGATTGGCAAATTGGCAGGGGTGTTGGGCGCCCCTTGCTGACCCTGCAGCGGCATGTCGGGGGCGTCCGTTTCCAGCAGCAGAGCCTCCAGCGGCATGTCGCGCACCGCCTCCCGGGTCTTGTTGGCCCGCTCAAAGCTGATGACCCCGCCGATGCCAAGCCGAAATCCCAATTGCCAGAACGCTTCTGCCTGCTGCAGGGAGCCGCTGAAGGCGTGGATGACTCCCCCGCAGGCCGGGCGCAGACGTCTGAGGATCTTGGCCACCGTGTCGTTGGCACGCACCGAATGGACAATAAGGGGCAGCTCATGCTCCTTGGCCAGTTCGATCTGGGCCTCGAACATCTCGAGCTGTCCCTCCTGCGGCACGTGGGAGCGCAGGTCCAGCCCGCATTCGCCCACCGCCACCAACCCGCGGGGGCGCTCCGCCAGCCGTTGCTGCAACCGGGTCAGCACCGCCGGCGTCTGACCGCCCACATACCAGGGGTGCACGCCAAGGGCATAGGAGATGCCGTCATGTTCTGCCGCCAGCGCCATCACCCGGGCCCAGTTTTCCTCTCCCACCGCGGGAATGATATACTCGCCCACCCCCAGCTGACGGCACTCGGCCAGCAGCGCCGCCCGATCGGAATCGAAGACCGGAAAATCGAGATGGCAATGGGTGTCGATCAATTGCATGTCACTCACCTGTTTGTCGTAATTAATGGGTCCATATCATGATGAAACGCACAAGCCACGGCTTTACCCTGATAGAACTGGTGCTGGTCATCATAGTGCTGGGGATCCTGGCCGTGACCGCCCTGCCCCGCTTCATCAATCTCAAGGATGACGCACTCAAGAGCACGGTCGCGGCAACGGCGGCCAGCTTTGCCAGCGCGGTCCAGCTGGCTCATGCCGGCTGGGCGGTCAAGGCGCAGGATCAGGCGCTCTACAATCTTGGCAGCATGGGGCAACGCAATCTCGACATCAACCGCTATGGCTGGCCCGCCGGCACGGACGAAGATCAGGGGCGCAAGGGGATCGACGAACCCTATGTCGCAGGTCAGGGCGACTACATCTCGGTAAGCAACCAGTCAGACTGCCGTCTGCTGTTTCAGGGGCTGCTGGACAGCAGCTACACCGTCGCCTCGGTCGATCAGGATCCCGATCAGCAACTCAACGCCGACTACCTGTCCAGCGAACTGACCGCCAACCAGATAGATGAAGAGGGAGAGCCGCACAGCAACTGCCGCTACACCCTGCGCGACTCCATCGGCCGCTTCCCCGCCTATCCCGACGGTCTCTCCTTCGACTACAACAGCGTCACTGGTGCCGTGACCCGCAATTTCCAGTGAGCGGATCCGACTCGGCTTGCGGCTCTGCCTGCGGCGCCTCATCCTGTTCCCGGCGCACCGGCACGCAGCAGCGCCGGTTCTCCGGCGTGAGCCCCCACTCCTCGCACCAGCCATCGTAGCGAGCCAGCCAGCGTAGCAAGATACCTTTCATCCGCGCGTTCTCCTCTTCATCAAGTCGACGGTTGCTCCGTCATATCCCCGCTCGCCGCCAGGAGCAAGCCGGGCCCGCCGCATCATGGCGCCCCGGGTGACAGCAGCAACCCCATGCGGATCTCGTCCACGTAGCCATCGTCCAGCCGATAGGCCTGTCGCCGCAACCCCTCGTCCCGGAAGCCGCACTTGCGATAGAGGGCGTGCGCCACCTCGTTGTGGGCCATCACCCCCAGCTCCAGCCGCTGGATCCCTAGCTCGCCGGCGGCCGCGATCAGGGTGCGCAGTAACCGCTCACCCCATCCCAACCCGCGTGCACTCGACCGCAACCCCATCACCACCAGGGCGCAGTGGCGGTTGCGCGCCAGGCCACCGCCGATGAGCACAGCAAAGCCCTGCACCTCCCCGGCCAGCACCAGCAGCCACATGGCCTGATTGGGAGCCGCCGCCATAGCCTCGAGCCGCTGGCGCTGCCCCTCGATGTCCGAGGGGCGCTCCCCCGCCTCATACAGCATGAAGCGGGTTTCCCTGTCCAGTTGCCCAAAGAAGTGATCCAGCGCCGCCGCATCCTCCACACTCGCCAAACGAATCATCACCCTCGCACTCCCTGCCTGGTAGCGACGCCGATCCACGGCCATAAAAAAACGACTCCATTTGGAGTCGTTTTTATCAGAGCCATCTGGCTAATTCAATTCACGCCTGGGTGGGCAGGCTTAGACGAGCAACCGCTTCGACGTCCATGGCGCGAGTGGGAACCAGCGACGATCAGGCCTTGGCAGGCAGGCTCAGGCGGGCGACAGCCTCTACGTGCATCGAGTGTGGGAACATGTCCACCGGCTGCACCTCGTCCAGCACGAAGCCCTGCTTGACCAGCCAGGCGAGATCGCGGGCCAGGGTCTGCGGGTTGCAGGAGACATAGACCAGCCGGCGCGGCGCCATGGCCACCAGGGTCTGCAATACCGCCTTGTCGCAGCCCTTGCGCGGCGGATCCATCACCACCACGTCGGCGCTCACCCCTTCGGCGTGCAGGGCGGGCATCAGCTGCTCCGCCTTGCCGACGTGGAACTCGGTCTGCTCGATTCCGTTGAGGGCCGCATTGCGGCGGGCGTCGCTGATGGCGCTCTCCACCGACTCAATCCCCACCACCTTGGCGGCCTTGCCGGCCAAGAACAGGGAGATGGTGCCGATACCGCAATAGATGTCGAACACCGTCTCGTTGCCGGTCAGCTCGCAATACTCCAGTGCCTTGGAGTAGAGCACATCGGTCTGGCTCGGATTGTTCTGGAAGAAGGAGAGCGGCGAGATCTCGAATTCGAGCTCGTGGATCTTGTCGCGGATCACCCCGCTGCCCAGCAGCACCCGGTTGTGGTCCCCCAGAATGCGGTTGGTGCGCGCCTCGTTGATGTTCTGTACCAGAGTCGTGACCGGCAGATCCTGCAGGGCCGCCAGCAACTCGGCTTCGAACGGCAGCTCTTCGCCCAGGGTCACCAGCACCACCATCAGCTCGCCACTCTTGAAGCCCTTGCGGGTCATCAGGTTGCGCACGCAGCCGGTATGGGCCACTTCGTCATAGGCTTTGATGTCGTGCGCGCGCATCCAGTTGCGCACCCGGGCGTTGAGCTCGACGTGCAGAGAATCTTGCACCGCGCAGTCATCGGCGGTGATGAGATCGTGGGAGTGCTTGCGGTAGAAACCGATCTCGGCGCCGGCCTCGCAGCCACGCACCGCGTACTGCGCCTTGTTGCGATAGGCGAACGGCGTCTCCATGCCGAGGATGGGATTGACCACGGCCTCACCCAGCCCGACCTGCTCAAGGGCACTCTGCACCAGGCTCTGCTTGAGCTTGAGCTGGGCCGGATAGGCCAGCGGGCGCACCTGGCAACCGCCGCATTCTGTGTTGGGGCAAAAATCGGCGACCCGGTCAGCGGAGGGCTGGAGCAGCTCGGCCACCTTGCCGTGCAGGTAGTTGGGCTTGACCTCGGTCAGTTCGACCAACGCCTGCTCACCCGGCAGCAGACCTTCGACAAACAGGGGGCGGTCGAACAGGCGTCCTTTGCCATCTCCTTTGTCGGTCAGTTCCAGGATCTCGATCTGGTGTTGATGTCCCACTAGCGGCATGAGCGGCTCCAAAAGTACATATATAAGAGGGTGATGAGCCGGCCCGGCCGACCCATCAAGAAAAGGTGGCAGAGTTTAGCGGAGATCCGTCCAAATTGCAGGCATAAAACAGCAACAAGACAGAGGACATTGCCGCTGCCCGCTTTGTCTGCCGAAAAATGCTATCGCCGGCGGCGATCTCGGGGATGCGCTCTATCGGAGGTGATGGCGTCAGAGGCGAGCCGCCCCACCACAGGCTCGGGCATCAGAGTTGGCCCCCGGCAAACGGACATAAAAAAACCGCCGGCATGGCCGGCGGCAATCTTGTTGAACAACAGATGGCGGATTACAGGCTGTAGGCCTTCTCGCCGTGAGTGGTGACGTCCAGCCCTTCCCGCTCAGCATCCTCTTTCACCCGCAAGCCGATCAGCATATCCACCAGCTTGTAGGCCACCACCGAGATGATGCCGGACCAGAGGATGGTCACCCCCACCCCAATGGCCTGGATCTTGACCTGATCCAGGATGGAGTAGCCCTCCGCCACCTGGTTGGTGACATAGTCCCACACCCCGGTGCCGCCCAGATCCGGGCTGGCGAACACCCCGGTCAGCAGGGCGCCGAGAATGCCGCACACCCCGTGCACACCGAACACGTCCAGACTGTCATCGGCACCCAGCAGCCGCTTGAGACCGTGAACTCCCCACAGCCCGGCGACACCGCTGATGAGGCCCATTACCAGGCCACCACCGACACCGACGAAACCGGCCGCCGGGGTAATCACCACCAACCCGGAGACGGCGCCGGAAGCCGCCCCCAGCAGCGAAGGACGGCCTTTCATCACCCACTCGGCCAAGGTCCAGGAGAGGGCCGCCGCCGCCGGGGCCACCCAGGTGTTGATGAAGGCCAGTGCCGCTGTGCCGTTGGCTTCCAGCGCGGAGCCGGCGTTGAAACCGAACCAGCCGAACCAGAGCAGGGAGGCCCCGATCATGGTCATGGTGAGGCTGTGCGGGGTCATGGGGTCACGACCATAGCCCAAGCGCTTGCCCACCAGATAGGCGCCGACCAGACCGGCCACCGCCGCATTGATGTGCACCACTGTGCCGCCGGCAAAATCCAGCGCGCCGTGCTGGAACAGATAACCGGCAGTCGCCGTGGCCGCTGCCGCGGCATCGGCCGTGGTATAGGCATCCGGACCCGCCCAGTACCACACCATGTGGGCCAGCGGGATATAGGCGAAGGTGAACCAGATCACCGAGAACAGCAGCACGGCGGCAAACTTGATGCGCTCGGCAAAGGCCCCCACGATCAGGCCGCAGGTGATGGCGGCAAAGGCCCCCTGGAACACCACATAGATGAACTCGCTGATCCCTACCCCCTTGCTGAAGGTGGCGGCGATGGAGTCGGGGGTCACCCCCTTGAGCAGCGCCTTGCTGAAGGAGCCATAAACGCTGTTGCCTTCGGTAAAGGCCAGCGAATAACCGTAGATCACCCACAGCACGCAGATAAGCGAGAACAGGGTGAATACCTGCATCAGCACGCTCAGCATGTTCTTGGTGCGCACCAGGCCGCCATAAAACAGGGCCAGGCCCGGAATGGACATCAGGATCACCAGGGCTGCCGACAGCAGCATCCAGGTATTGTCCCCCTTGTTGATGGTCACCACCGCAGATGCGGTCACCACCTCTTCGGCCCAGCTGGGGGCGGCCAGCAGGGCAATCAGCGCCAACAGGCCAGTCATCACGAGTCTCTTGAGCATACAGCCATCTCCTTCCCTGTCGTCCCGGCTCCAGACCGGGTCCATTTCCTGATATGAACATCGACACCGATGATTCACGTACATATCCATTCGGTACACACTGGTTGCCGCTCCCGGTCAGATTCCCTCTATGGAGCGGCATCATGGCGACATAACTGCTTGAAAGCACAAAGTGGGCCAACTTAATAAGTTATTTAAAATCATAAGGTTATTCTTATGACAGAGAGAGGGCGCACCAGATTGGCGCATGGGACGCGCTAACATGAGCGAATGCGCACTTCTGCTGTGCAGGCAGAGCAAGCCGCACCGAAATGGAGCAAGGCGGGACATGGGATGACCACAGAGGTGCACCCGGCTTGCCGATATCAGCCGGAGAACAGAAGCGTGACAAGGAAGGGGAAAGGCGGAAAAACAAAAGGCCATCATTGCTGATGGCCTTTTGTCATGAATTTGATGGTGCCCGGGGTCGGACTCGAACCGACACGGTTATTCACCGGCGGATTTTGAATCCGCTGCGTCTACCGATTTCGCCACCCGGGCAACTGCGAGGGATTATACGAATGGCGCTTGGGCATGCAAGGTGTTTTTCTTGTGCTCACAGTCGTTTGCTCATTTATTCAACGCCTTGCCGAGGCAAGGTCAGTTACATAGAATGCCCGCATCATATTAATGGAATAAGAACGATGGCCAAGCGTAAACCGGTCCAACCGACCACTCCCCCTCCTCCCACCCAGCGTCACCCCTCCGCCGGTCTGCTGCGCCGGCTAGGCGCCCTGATCTATGACTATCTGGTGGTCATCTCATTGCTGATCATCGCCGGCTTTATCGGGATGGGGGTAGCCCATCTGCTGCTGGCAACCGGCATGGCAAGCGTCCCCGAGGGCAAAGACGCCTCCTGGCTGCTGACCAGCCCCGTCTACAGTGCCTGGCTCGCTCTCGTCATCTGCGGTTTCTACACCTGGTTCTGGACCCGCGCCGGCCAGACCATCGGCATGCGGGCCTGGCGTCTGCGCATCCAGAATGCCGACGGCAGCAACATCCGCATCACCCAGGCGCTGATCCGGCTGGCAACGGCGGCCTTTGGTCTCGGCAACCTGCTCTGCCTGTTCAACCGCAAGTCACCCCGCGCATTTCAGGACATCTGGTCCGAGTGCGAAGTGATCGTGCTGGGCAAACAGGAAAATCTAGAACAGCTCAATCGCTGATCCCAAAAGGCGGTAACGAAAAAGGGCACCCCAGGGTGCCCTTTTTACTGGCCGACGCGCTTGCTGCTTGCGGCTCAAAATATAGAAGGATATGCCACCGAACAGCAGTGCAGCAGGAGCGATGGCCGCCTTTGTCAGCAGCGCCACCGCCCTTCAGGTCGCTACTGCTTGCGGCTCAGGATATAGAAAGAGATGCCGCCGAACAGCAGTGCAGCAGGAGCGATGGCCGCCTTTTGTCTACAGCGCCACCGCCCTTCAGGCCGCTACTGCTTGCGGCTCAGGATATAGAAGGAGATGCCGCCAAACAGCAGGCTGGGCGCGATGGCCGCCAGGATCGGTGGCACCGCGTACACCAGGCTGATGGGGCCGAACACCCGATCGCTGACGTAGACGGCGAAGCCCGTCATGATCCCCATCAACATCCGAGCCCCCATGCTGACCGAGCGCAGCGGGCCGAAGATGAAGGAGGAGGCCAGCAGGATCATCGCCACCACCGAGAGCGGTGACAGCAGCTTGCGCCACATCTCCAGCTTGTAGCGCCCGGCATCCTGTTTGTTGGCATCCAGATAGCCGATGTAATCCAGCAGTCCCGCCACCGGCAGGTTTTCGGGATCGACGCTCACCACCCCGAGCTGTTTGGGGGTGAGCTCGGAGCTCCACTCCATCTGGGGCTGGGTCTCGCTCAGGATCTGTTTGGGATCGTCAAAACGGGTCACCTGCACCTGCTTGAGCAGCCAGTGATGCTGCTCGAACACCCCTTCCTGTGCCTGCAGGATATCGATCAGCTTGCGCTCCGGGGTGAAACGGTAAAGGGTGATGCCGGTCAGCGCGCCATCGTTGCGCACCCCGTTGATATTGACGAAGTTGTTGCCATCGCGCGCCCACACCCCGTAAGCCGACACGGTCAGCCGCCCTTCCGACAGGGCCCCCGCCTTGATGTCATCCGCCATCCGCTTGGCGATGGGCGCCACGTACTCCCCCATCAGCCCCACCAGGATCATCAGCGGGATGGCGGTCTTGAGCGCCGCCATCACGATACTGATCTTGGAGCGGCCCGCCGCCTGCATCACCACCAGCTCCGAGCTGGTCGCCAGCTGGCCCAGACCGATGAGGCCGCCCAGCAGGGCCGCCAGCGGGAAGAAGAGCACCGCCTCTTTCGGCATGGAGAGCAGCACATAGTAGAGGGCGCTGAGCATGTCGTAGTTGCCTTCCCCCACCGACTTCAGCTGCTCCACGTACTTGATGAGCGCGGCCAGCCCGACCAGGGTCAATTCGCACAGCAGGACCGACATGAAAATAACCCGGCCGATATATCTATCGAGAATGCCAAACATCAGCAGAAACTCCCCGGTTGCAGCATCATGCTGATTTTTTCCTCAAATACAGACACATAGAGCGGGGGCGACAGCAAAATGACCCGGTCGCCATGTCTATCGAGAATGCCAAACATCAGTAGAGACTCCCAGATGGCAACATCATGCCGATTTTCTCTTGAAATAAAGGGTCTTGACCCCGTTCCACCAGCTGGTGCCCTGCAGATTGAGCGGCAACCCGATCAGCAGCAGATAGACCAGCGGCACCAGGAACATGCCGGGCCAGTGCGGCAGCCGGCCGCTGTCGATGGCAGAACGGGCGGCGCTGAGCAGCAGGAAGTAGGAGAGGTAGAGCAGGATGGCCGGCAACAGCTTGGCATAGCGGCCCTGACGGGGGTTGACCCGCGCCAGCGGCACCACCAGGAAGGTCAGCACCAGAATAGAGAGCGGCAGCGACAGGCGCCACTGCAGTTCGGCCATCAGCTGGTTGTCCTGGGTGCCCAGCAGCTCCATGGTCGGCTTGGCCGCCGCCTTGCGGTTGGAGCGCTCCATCTCCTGCTGGCGGATCACCAGGCTGTACTCGTCAAACTCGGAGATCTGGAACTGGCGGGTATTGAAGTGCCCCTCGTAGCGAGAACCATCCTTCAGGGTCAGCCACTGCAGGCCGTTGCTGTCGACCGTGACCACCCCTTCGGTCGCCACCACCACCGACGGCGGCTTGCCATCCTGGGAGCGCTGCAACACGAAGATTTTCTGCAGTTTGGAGCCCTTGTCGTTCAGGTCCTGGATGTAAGCCACCAGGCGCCCCTTGTCGAGCTCCATGAAACGGCCGGCCTGCAGGAAGGAGATACCCGGATCGGCCTTGAACTCGTCGATCACCTGATACTCGCGCTCCTTGGCCTGCGGGGCAATCCAGCCGGTATTGAAGGCGGCGACGGCCGCCGTCAGCAGGGCCAGTACCATGGCGCTGCGCATCACGAAACGGTGGCTGAAGCCTACCGCATGCATCACCGTCATCTCGCTTTCGGCGTAGAGGCGCCCGTGAGCGAACAAGATGGCCAAAAACAGGCTGATGGGCAGCATCAGCAGGGCCATGTTGGGCAGGTTGAGCAGCAGCAGGGTGGAGACCAGGCGCGTCGGCACCTCACCATCGGCGGCATCGCCGATGATCTGGATGAATTGCTGGCTGACGAAGATGAGCAGCAGCACGAATAATACCGCCAGCTGGGTTTTCAGGGTTTCCCTGAACAAATATCGGAAAACGATCACAGTCATTCCCAAGTAAACTTGTGTTTTTAGTCGAATGCCTGAAAAATAGGGCCGTATATTGGATTTTTACCAGTTTGAACTGCGGGGCCAGTGCCTGTTCGCTCCGCCTCTGATACCCCAACAAGCACCGCATTATTCAATAAAAGGTGCCTTTTGTCTTTAGGATGTAGGAGATTCCATGGAGTTCAGTGTAAAGAGTGGCAGTCCTGAGAAGCAACGCAGTGCCTGCGTCGTGGTCGGCGTATTCGAGCCGCGTCGCCTCTCTCCGGTTGCCGAACAGCTGGACAAGATCAGCGATGGCTACATCAGCTCGCTGCTGCGCCGTGGCGACCTGGAAGGGAAACCAGGCCAGATGCTGTTGCTGCATCAAGTACCGGGCGTGCTCAGCGAGCGCGTGCTGCTGGTCGGTTGCGGCAAGGAGCGGGAACTCGACGAACGCCAGTACAAGCAGATCATCAACAAGACCATCACCACCCTCAACGAAACCGGCTCCATGGAAGCGGTCTGCTTCCTGACCGAGCTGCACGTCAAGGGACGGGATACCTATTGGAAGGTGCGCCAGGCAGTGGAAACCACCAAGGCGGGCCTCTACAGTTTCGACCAGTTCAAGACCAACAAGGCCGAGCCGCGCCGTCCGCTGCGCAAGCTGGTATTCAACGTGCCGACGCGTCGGGAACTGACCATTGGTGAAAAAGCCATCGCCCACGGCCTGGCCGTGGCGAAAGGGGTGCGCGTCTGTCGCGACGTGGCCAACATGCCGCCCAATGTCTGCAATCCGGCCTATCTCGCCTCCCAGGCCCGTCGTCTGGCCGATGCGTTCGACAACATCACCACCAAGGTGATCGGCGAGCAGGAGATGGCCGAGCTCGGCATGAACTCCTACCTGGCGGTGGCCCGTGGCTCCGACAACGAAGCAATGATGGCCATCATCGAGTACAAGGGTCATCCGGATGCCAAGCCCATCGTGCTGGTCGGCAAGGGACTGACCTTCGACTCCGGCGGCATCTCCATCAAGCCGGCCGACGGCATGGACGAGATGAAGTACGACATGGGTGGCGCCGCCTCCGTGCTCGGTACCATGCACGCCCTGGCCCAGCTGCAGCTGCCCATCAACGTCATCGGCGTGCTGGCTGGCTGCGAGAACATGCCGGGTGGCAACGCCTATCGCCCGGGTGACATCCTCACCTCCATGTCCGGCCAGACCATCGAAGTGCTGAACACGGATGCGGAAGGCCGCCTGGTGCTGTGCGATGCGCTGACCTACGTGGATCGCTTTGATCCGGAAACCGTGATCGACGTGGCCACCCTGACCGGTGCCTGCATCATCGCCCTGGGTCACCACACCACGGGCCTCTTGGCCAACCACAACCCGCTGGCCCACGAGCTGCTCAATGCCTCCGAGCAGGCGGGTGATCGCGCCTGGCGTCTGCCGCTGTTCGACGAGTATCAGGAACAGCTGGAGAGTCCGTTTGCCGACATGGCCAACATAGGTGGTCGTCCGGCCGGTACCATCACCGCCGCCGCCTTCCTGTCACGCTTCACCAAGAAGTACAACTGGGCCCACCTGGATATCGCCGGGACTGCCTGGAAGAGTGGCAAGGAGAAGGGCTCCACCGGGCGTCCGGTGCCCCTGCTGACCCAGTTCCTGCTGAACCGGTCCGGGGTGGACATCGAAGAGAAGGAGTAATTTCCACACCTCGCCCGGCGATGCCATCGGGCGAGCGGAAGTTGCCCTGCACCACAAGGAAGAGGCCCGCCTCTTCCTTGTTTCATTGAGGGTGGGCAGGAATACCCCCTGCCCGTCCTTACCGGCGGTCAATTATCCGTCACCGCAAACGGGATCAACCTGATGAGCCAAGTGACCTTTTACCTGATGAGCGAACCGGATGACGCGCAGGCCTCTGCCGTCGAGCGACTCGCCTGCAGCCTTGCGGCCGAGTCGTGGGGGGCGGGCCATATCTACCTGCTGTGCGACGATGAGGCCCAGGCCCTGCGCCTCGACGAATTGTTGTGGCAGCTGCCGCCGGAGCGCTTCGTGCCGCACCAGTTGCAGGGGGAGAGCGGTCAGGCACCGGTGGAGATCGGTCACCAGCCGCCACGACGGCGCTACGCCCGCCTCATCAATCTAGCCAAACAGACACCTTTGTTTGCAGGACACTTCGCTCAAGTGGTAGATTTTGTCCCCACTGACGAAACGCAAAAGCAGCAAGCCCGCGAGCGCTACAAGCACTATCGCCAGGCAGGCCACGCCCTCGAGATGAGGGAGCAGCCCGTCCTTGCCGCACCGGATCCGGCGCAGCCCTGACTGCGCCGCCTGTGATCCACCACGAATCAACACCAGAATCCATCCATCCAGATTACGGCGAGACCATGGAAAAGACTTTTAATCACAACGCCATCGAACAGGCGCTCTACCAGCACTGGGAAGCTCAGGGCTACTTCAAGCCCCACGGCGACACCAGCAAAGACTCCTTCTGCATCATGATCCCGCCGCCGAACGTCACCGGCAGCCTGCACATGGGTCACGCCTTCCAGCAAACCCTGATGGATACCCTGATCCGCTACAACCGCATGCAGGGCAAGAACACCCTGTGGCAGGCGGGTACCGACCACGCCGGTATCGCCACCCAGATGGTGGTTGAGCGCAAGATCGCCGCAGAAGAGGGCAAGACCCGCCACGATTACGGCCGGGAAGCCTTCATCGACAAGATTTGGCAGTGGAAGGAAGAGTCCGGCGGCACCATCACCCGCCAGATGCGCCGTCTGGGCGACTCCGTGGATTGGGAGCGCGAGCGTTTCACTATGGATGAAGGCCTCTCGAGCGCCGTGCAGGAAGTGTTCGTCCGTCTCTACGAAGATGGCCTGATGTACCGCGGCAAGCGCCTGGTGAACTGGGATCCCAAGCTCAATACCGCCATCTCTGATCTGGAAGTGGAAAACCGCGAGATCAAGGGCCACATGTGGCACCTGCGCTACCCGCTGGCCAACGGCGCCAAGACCGCCGAAGGCCAGGATCACCTGATCGTCGCCACCACCCGTCCGGAAACCATGCTGGGTGATACCGCCGTCGCGGTGAACCCGGAAGACCCGCGCTACAAGGCGCTGATCGGTCAGCACATTCTGCTGCCGCTGGTGAACCGTCTGATCCCCATCGTCGCCGACGAGCACGCCGACATGGAGAAGGGCACCGGCTGCGTGAAGATCACCCCGGCCCACGACTTCAACGACAACGAAGTGGGCAAGCGCCACAACCTGCCGATGATCAACATCTTCACCCTGGACGCCCACGTGCGCGCCGAGGCCGAAGTGGTTGACTCCAACGGCAACCCCAGCACCGCCTATGACGCCACCCTGCCGACCGAGTTCGCCGGGATGGAGCGCTTTGCCGCCCGCAAGGCCATCGTCGCCAAGCTGGACGAACTGGGCCTGCTGGCCGAGATCAAGGATCACGTGTTGCAGCAGCCCTACGGCGATCGCGGCGGCGTGCCCATCGAGCCGATGCTGACCGACCAGTGGTACGTGCGCGTGGCCCCCATGGCCAAGACCGCCATCGAGGCGGTGGAAGATGGCCGTATCCAGTTCGTGCCGAAACAGTACGAAAACATGTACTTCTCCTGGATGCGCGACATTCAGGACTGGTGCGTCTCCCGTCAGCTGTGGTGGGGTCACCGCATCCCGGCCTGGTATGACGACGCCGGCAACGTCTACGTGGGTCGCAACGAGGATGAAGTGCGCGCCAAGCACAGCATCCCGTCCGTGACCGTGCTGCGTCAGGACGAAGACGTGCTCGACACCTGGTTCAGCTCCGCCCTGTGGACCTTCTCCACCCTGGGCTGGCCGAACAACACAGAGGCGCTCAAGACCTTCCACCCGACCGACGTGCTGATGAGCGGCTTCGACATCATCTTCTTCTGGATCGCCCGGATGATCATGATGACCATGCACTTCATCAAGGACGAAAACGGCCAGCCGCAAGTGCCGTTCAAGACCGTCTACATCACCGGCCTCATCCGTGATGAAGAGGGCCAGAAGATGTCCAAGTCCAAGGGCAACGTGCTGGATCCCCTCGACATGATCGACGGCATCAGCCTCGAGGACCTGCTGGAGAAGCGCACCGGCAACATGATGCAGCCGCAGATGGCCGAGAAGATCGGCAAGCGTACCGCCAAGCAGTTCCCGGAAGGGATCGAGGCCCACGGTACCGACGCCCTGCGCTTCACCCTGGCGGCGCTGGCCTCTACCGGTCGTGACATCAACTGGGACATGAAGCGCCTGGATGGCTACAACAACTTCTGCAACAAGCTGTGGAACGCCTCCCGCTATGTGCTGATGAACACCGAAGATCAGGATTGCGGTTTTGCCGGTGGCGAGATGCAGTTCAGTCTGGCGGATCGCTGGATCCAGTCCCAGCTGCAGGTGGCCATCCGTGACTTCCGTACAGCCCTCGATACCTACCGCTTCGATATCGCCGCTGGCGTGCTGTACGAATTTATCTGGAACCAGTTCTGTGACTGGTATCTGGAGCTGACCAAGCCGGTGCTGACCAAGGGTTCCGAGGCCGAGCAGCGCGCTGCCCGCCACACCCTCGTGACCGTGCTGGAAACCCTGCTGCGTCTGGCGCACCCGATCATCCCGTTCATCACCGAAACCATCTGGAAATCGGTCGCCCCGCTGGCCGGCGTGCACGCCGACACCATCATGATGCAGGCCTTCCCGGAGTTCGACGCCGCCAAGGTAGACGACGCCGCGATGGCGGATCAGGAGTGGGTGAAGGAGTTCATCGTCAGCATCCGCAACATCCGCGCCGAGATGAACGTAGCACCGAGCGTCCCGCTCAACGTGCTGCTCCAGTGCGATGCCAAGGATGCCGAGCGTGCCGCCGACAACGAGGCCTTCCTCAAGTCGCTGGCCCGTCTGGAATCCATCCGCGTGCTTGGCGAAGGTGAAACCGCGCCGCTGTCGGTGAAGAAGCTGATCGGTGCCACCGAGCTGCTGATCCCGATGGCCGGTCTCATCGACAAGGATGCCGAACTGGCCCGTCTGGCCAAAGAGGTAGCCCGTCTGGTGGGCGAGTGCGGCCGCATCGAAGGCAAGCTTGGCAACGAAGCCTTCGTCGCCAAGGCGCCGGAAGCGGTCATCGCCAAGGAGCGCGAGAAGCTGGAAGATTACCGCCTCCAGCTGACCAAGCTGGAAGCCCAGCAGGCCGAGATCGCCGCGCTGTAAGCCGGCATCCGCCTCGCAAAGCCCCCTCCTGCAGGGGGCTTTTTGTTGCCCGCCCACCACCATTCCCCCTCATTTCGCGCGTTGTCATGCAAAATTAGCAAGCCAAATCACCCGCTTTCACAAGCGCTGCGCCCCCAAATTCATTACACTGCCAGCGATCTTTCTACTAGGAGTGCTGCCGCAGTATGGAAATATTGATCCTGTTTGGATTGATTTTGCTCAATGGCGTTTTCGCCATGTCGGAAATCGCCATCGTCACCGCACGCAAGGCACGCCTCAGCAAGATGGTCAGCGAAGGGAGCCGCTCCGCCGCCATCGCGCTCAAGCTGAGCGAAGATCCCACCCATTTTCTCTCCGCGGTGCAGATCGGCATCACCAGTATCGGTCTGCTCAACGGTATCTATGGCGAATCCCTGCTGGCCCAGCCGCTGGCGCTCTGGCTGCAGGAGTGGGGCATGACCCCCAAGAGCAGCGGCCTCATCGCCACCGTGCTGGTCATAGTGGTGGTCACCTATCTCTCCATCGTCATCGGCGAACTGGTGCCCAAGCGGCTCGGCCAGATCAGTGCCGAGCGCATCGCCTGCCTGGTGGCCCGCCCCATGTTGTGGCTGGCCGCCCTTACCCGTCCCTTCGTCTGGCTGCTGTCTGCCTCCACCAAGGCCAGCCTGCGACTGCTGAGAGTCAGCCAGGATGCCAGCGCCAACGTGACCCAGGAGGAGATCCACGCCATGCTGGTGGAGGGTTCGGAAGCGGGGATCATCGAGGATCATGAGCACACCATGCTGCGCAACGTGTTCCGGCTCGACGAACGCAGCCTCTCCTCGCTGATGGTGCCGCGCAGCGACATCCGCTATCTCGACCTCGCTCTGCCGCTGGAGGTCAACCTGCAGCGGCTGGTGGAGTATCGCCACAGCTTCTTCCCGGTCTGCGACGGCAACCTGTCGGAACTGGTGGGCATCATCAACGTCAGCAAGGTGCTGCACGCCTATATCAAGGGTGAGCCCATCGATCTGGCGGCATTGACCCAGGATGGCAGCCTGCTGCCTGAGACCCTCAACGGCCTCGAGCTGCTCAACCACTTCCGCACCCACTCCGAGCACATGGTGCTGGTGGTGGACGAATATGGCGAGTTGCAGGGACTGGTCACCCAGCAGGATCTGCTGGAGACCCTGGCCGGCGACTTCCAGCAGGAAGATGGCGACGACAACTGGGCTTTTCAGCGTACCGACGGCAGCTGGCTGCTCGACGGCCTCATTCCGCTGCCGGAATTGAAGGACTGTCTGGGACTGGTTCGGCTACCGGAGGAAGAAAAACATCACTATCACACCCTCGGAGGGCTTATCATGCTGCTCCTTGGTCGTGTTCCCCAGACGGGAGACCTGGTCACCCTGGAACAGTGGCAACTGGAAATCGTTGACATGGATGGTTTACGCATCGACAAGGTGCTGGCCATGCCCTTGCTTGATCAACCCAGCTAACCTGCGGAGTTTGCAACTATGGAACAGTTTTACCAACTGGCCCACGCCTTTATGCATCAGGATCTGGTGACGCTATCCGATCCCAAGATGGCCTTCATGGTCTGCGGTGTGTTATTGACCTTTCTGGTGCTGGAGAACGGCTTCATTCCCACCGCCTTTCTGCCTGGCGATAGCCTGCTGATCCTGACCGGCGTGCTCATCTATCAGGACGTGCTCTCCCTCGGGGTGATCCCGCTGCTGATCCTGGCCACCTTCGTCGGCACCTGGCTCGGCTACATGCAGGGGCGTTTCCTGGGCCATACCCAGCTCTACCACCGGCTGCTGTCCCATGTGGAAGAGAAGCACCAGCAGAAGGTTTACTACCTGCTGGACAAATACGGCATCGTGACCCTGATCACCGCCCGCTACATCGCCTTCGTGCGCACCGCCTACCCCTATATCGTCGGTGCCACCGAACTGCCCCAGGGGCGCTTTCTCATCGTCAATCTGGTCAGCTCCATCATGTGGATCTGCCCGCTGGTGGGTTTCGGCTACTTCCTCAGTCACACCAAGCTGGCGGCCGAGTACCAGTCCCAGTTCCTCAGCATCATTCTCTGCCTGCCGATCGTGCTGCTGGTCGGCGGTTTGATTGCGCTGATCTGGCGCTGGCTCAGCAAACGCAAAGCCAGTGCACCACGGGATTGAGGCAAAGAGAGAGGGTCATCGCGAGATGGCCCTTTTTTTAGCGAAATAATGGTGATTTACCCGCTGGCACTCTTGTCAAGCGAGGGTAAAAATGAGTGAATCTAGCGCCTTTTTTTCGACGTGAATGGAGTCGGTAGTATGCGGTGTCGGGTTAGCGCTATGGCGCTGGTTTATGCATTGGTTGGACTGCTGGGACTGCCAGCAGCATTGGCTGCCCCCAACCCGGCCAAACTGCAGCTGCAATCGAGCAGCGCACTGGTGATGGATGTCAGAACGGGCAAGACCCTCTACCAGAAGAATCCCACCCAGGTGCGTCCCATCGCCTCCCTCACCAAGCTGATGACGGCTCTGGTGGTGCTGGATGCCCGCCAGGATCTCGGCCAGACCCTGACCATAGACCAGAACGACAGAGACGCCATCAAACACACCTATTCGCGGGTTCGCATGGGCACCCAGGTGACCCGCCGCGATGCCCTGCATCTGGCGTTGATGTCCTCTGAAAACCGCATGGCCTCGGCGCTTGCCCGCCACTACCCGGGGGGCCGTCCCGCCTTCATCCGAGCAATGAACAACAAGGCCAAGCAGCTGGGCATGCGCAACAGTCGCTTCTACGACTCCACCGGCCTGTCGACCCGCAACGTCTCCACCGCCCAGGATCTGGCCAAGCTCATCGCGGCGGCCTACCGCCAGCCGCTGATCCGCGAGTTCACCCAGGACACCAGCAAGGACATGCGCTTTCGCACGCCGGCCTACAGCCTGATGTTCAACAACACCAACCCGCTGGTGAAGAACCCGGATTGGGACGTGCGCCTCTCCAAGACCGGCTATACCGACGAAGCGGGCCGCTGCCTGCTGATGCGGGCCAAGCCGGACAATCAGGAGCTGGCCATAGTGCTGCTCAACTCGGTGGGCAAACGCACCCCCATCGGCGATGCCAACCGCATTCGCAAATGGCTGAAAAGCTGACCCCGGACTGCGGGGATGAAAAAGGATGCCGCGGCATCCTTTTTTATTGCCTGCAAACCGCCTCTGCCCGCCTCTGAGCGGGTTTATCAGCGGAAAGGGGCATGGGTTGACCGAGAACCAAGGGATGCACACAGGGCGCGATAACGGAAAGTCAGCGCAGTGGGCCGCAGGAGGCAGGGAGAGACGCCAATCGCCCGTCATACAGAGGTGGAAGTCCTTGTCACGGAACTCTGGGTTGCCGTGAGCGCGATCTTAGTAGCGAAGCCACAGAACTGAAGCGAAGAGGTGAAGAGGTGAAGAGGTGAAGAGGTGAAGAGGTGAAGAGGTGAAGAGACGAGTATCAAGCCACCCGGGTCGTATCCCATACCTGGAGCGGCCATATAAAAAAACAGCCCCGACCGAAGTCGGGGCTGTCTGTATGGTGCGCCCGAGAGGATTCGAACCTCTGACCACCTGGTTCGTAGCCAGGTACTCTATCCAGCTGAGCTACGGGCGCTCATCAACTTTTGGTACTGCTTTCAAAATGGTGCGCCCGAGAGGATTCGAACCTCTGACCACCTGGTTCGTAGCCAGGTACTCTATCCAGCTGAGCTACGGGCGCTCACAAACTTTTGGTATTGCTTTCAAAATGGTGCGCCCGAGAGGATTCGAACCTCTGACCACCTGGTTCGTAGCCAGGTACTCTATCCAGCTGAGCTACGGGCGCTCATAAACTTTTGATTTTGCTTTAAATGGTGCGCCCGAGAGGATTCGAACCTCTGACCACCTGGTTCGTAGCCAGGTACTCTATCCAGCTGAGCTACGGGCGCCCTGATTTAAAGCGATAAAAAAAGCTTACTCAACAGTAAGCCTTTTTCAGTTGTACCGGCTTGCTGATTGCCAGTACATGACTCATCGTGAGTCTAATATGGTGCGCCCGAGAGGATTCGAACCTCTGACCACCTGGTTCGTAGCCAGGTACTCTATCCAGCTGAGCTACGGGCGCAAATGGCGGAGAAGGGGGGATTCGAACCCCCGATGCGGGTATAAGCCGCATACTCCCTTAGCAGGGGAGCGCCTTCAGCCTCTCGGCCACCTCTCCGTTTGCGGGGCTGATAATACTTCACAGGGATTTTTAGTCAAACACTTTTTTGGAGAAAAAAGTGCGTTCGCTCAGCATTTGGCCAAAGCGTGGAATATTCAAGCAATATCGACACTTATCCCGCTCTTTCGCCCCCTGCAACGCCATTTTCAGCGCTCCGAAAAAACAAAAGGCGACACATGAGGTGTCGCCTTGTCACAGCCATTGATGCCGCTTAGAAGCCGGATTGACCCGGAACTTTCTCGGCCTGGATGCGCTGATAGATCTCTTCGCGGTGCACGGAAACTTCTTTCGGTGCGTTCACGCCGATACGAACCTGGTTGCCTTTCACGCCCAGCACGGTGACAGTCACTTCGTCACCAATCATCAGGGTTTCCCCTACACGACGAGTCAAAATAAGCATTCGCTTGCTCCTGTATCCTGTTTTGTATTTATATCGATATGCGACATTATCTTACAAAGATACCGATATGGTAAATGGTTGAAACTAAATCAATCAGGGATTGTTTCCCAAGGGCTGCTCATGAGGCTCCTGATCCAGCCCAAAAGCGGAGTGCAAGGCACGCACTGCCAGCTCCAGGTACTTCTCGTCAATCACCACGGATATCTTGATTTCAGAGGTGGAAATCAACTGCATGTTGATCCCCTCCTCGCCCAATACCTTGAACATGGTGCGGGCGACGCCAGGATGGTTCCACATCCCGACTCCGACGATGGAAACCTTGGCGATCTCACCGTTGCCCTGTACGCAGGCGGCCCCCAGCTCGCTGGCGGTCTCCTCCAGCAGGGCGCGCGCCCGGCGATAGTCATCGCGATTCACCGTAAAGGTGAAATCGGCGGTGCCATCGCCCAGCGTGTTCTGCACTATCATGTCGACATCAATGTTGGCGTCGCTGATCGGATTCAGGATCTGCGCTGCCACGGTGGGCCGGTCCGGCACACCCAGAATGGTCAGGCTGGCTTCGTTGCGATTGAACGCTATCCCGGATACCAGGGGAGCTTCCATCCTCTCACCTCCATATGTGATTAACGTTCCCTCTCCCTCGACAAAGCTCGACAGCACCCGCAGCGGCACGCGGTACTTGCCCGCGAACTCCACCGAACGGATCTGCAGCACCTTGGCGCCCAGGCTGGCCATCTCCAGCATCTCCTCGAAGGTGATGGTGTCGAGACGACGCGCCTTGGGCTCGATGCGCGGATCCGTGGTATAGACCCCGTCCACGTCGGTAAAGATCTGGCACTCATCGGCCTTGATGGCCGCCGCCACGGCGACCGCCGTGGTGTCGGAGCCACCGCGCCCCAGGGTGGTGATGGCATTGTGCTCGTCACGACCCTGGAAGCCCGCGATCACCACCACCTTGCCCGCGCCCAGTTCAGCCTGAACCCGGTCGGTGTCGATGTGGGTGATGCGCGCCTTGCCATAGGCGGAATCGGTGTGAATGCGAACCTGATCACCGGTCATCGAGACCGCGGGGCAACCGCGTTTGTTCAACGCGATGGCCAGCAGCGCTATGGTGACCTGTTCACCGGTGGAGACCAGTACATCCATCTCGCGCCGGTTGGCATCAGGATCCAGCTGCTGGGCCATGCCCAGCAACCGGTTGGTTTCGCCCGACATGGCGGAGACCACCACCACCACGTCATGTCCCTGGGCGCGGGTCTGTTCGACCCGCTCAGCTACCGCCTCGATCCGCTCCAGCGTGCCGACCGAGGTGCCGCCGTACTTCTGTACATAGAGTGCCACAGATCACCTCGCCCGATTACAGGCGCTCTTCCAGCCAGGAGTGTACGGATTGCAGGGCCGCCGGCACTGCCTCAGGCTGGGTACCACCCGCCTGGGCCATGTCGGGACGACCACCGCCCTTGCCACCCACCTGCTGGGCCACCAGATTGACCAGCTCACCGGCCTTGACCTTGCCGGTCAGGTCATTGGTGACGCCTGCGATCAGGTTGACCTTGCCCTCGCCGCTGGTGGCCAGCAGCACCACGCCGGACTTCATCTGGTTCTTCAGTTCGTCCAGCATGCCGCGCAGGGATTTCGGATCGGCCCCTTCCAACGCAGCAACCAGCACCTTTTGACCCTTGATCTCGATGACCTGACCCAGCAGGTCGTTACCGGCCTGGGCGGCCAGCTTGGCCTTGAGCTGCTCCAGCTCGCGTTCCATCATCTTGGCCTTGTCCAGCACCTGGCGAACCTTGTCAGCGATGCTGAACTGATCGCCCTTCACCAGCGCGGCAGCCTCTTCGATCTGCTCGCCGACCTGATGCATGAAGTCGATGGCGGCCTTGCCGGTTACCGCTTCGATACGGCGCACGCCGGCGGCGATGCCGCTCTCGGCGATGATCTTGAAGAAGCCGATGTCACCGGTGCGCTTGGCGTGGGTACCGCCGCACAGCTCGGTGGAGTAGTCGCCCATGCGCACCACGCGCACGTCGTCTTCGTATTTTTCACCGAACAGCGCCATGGCGCCGGCCGACTTGGCCTCTTCCAGGCCCATCAGCTGGGTGATGATTTCGTGGTTGGCGCGGATCTGGTTGTTGACCAGCTCCTCGACCCGGCGAATGGTCGCCATGGTCATCCCCTCGAAGTGGGAGAAGTCAAAGCGCATGCGCTCGGCACCCACCAGAGAGCCCTTCTGGGTCACGTGCTCGCCCAGCGCCTGACGCAGGGCCGCGTGCAGCAGGTGAGTCACCGAGTGGTTCAGGGCGATGGCCTGACGACGGTCGCCATCGACCACGGCCTCGACCTCGGCCCCTTTCTCCAGGGTGCCCAGCTCCATGTAGCCCTTGTGGATGATCGCCTTGCCCGCTTTAACGGTATCGGTCACGGCAAAGATGCCGTCGTCCACTTTCAGGGTGCCGCTGTCGCCGATCTGGCCGCCGGACTCGGCGTAGAAGGGGGTCTGCTCCAGCACGATGACAGCTTCGTCACCGGCGATAAGACCGCTCACCTCGTCCACGCCCTTGTAGATGCCGACCACACGGGTGCGCTCGGTCAGGGTCTTGTAACCGGTGAAGGGGGTCTCGAAGTCGAGCTTGAGCATCTCGTTGTAGTTCACGCCGAAGCTGGATGCTTCCTTGGCACGAGCACGCTGCTTCTCCATCTCGGCCTTGAAGCCCTCTTCGTCGATGCCGATCTCGCGCTCGCGCACCACGTCGGCAGTCAGGTCGGCCGGAAAGCCATAGGTGTCATACAGCTTGAACACCACTTCGCCCGGAATGACCTTGGCGTCACCCAGGTTGGCCAGGGCATCTTCCAGCAGCAGCAGACCGCGGTCCAGGGTGCGGACGAACTGCTCCTCTTCGATGCGCAGCACGCGCTCGACCAACGGCAGCTGGGCGATCAGCTCTTCGGCCACATCCTTCATCTGCACCGCCAGCTCGGCGGCCAGCTTGTAGAAGAAGACATCGGTGGCACCCAGCTTGCGACCGTGACGCACGGCGCGGCGGATGATGCGGCGCAGCACGTAGCCGCGACCTTCGTTGGACGGCATCACGCCATCTGCCACCAGGAAGGCACAGGAGCGGATGTGGTCCGCGATGACGCGCAGGGACTGGTTGCTCAGATCGGTGGTGCCGACAATCTCGGCCGCTTTCTTGATCAGCGCCTGGAAGATGTCGATCTCGTAGTTGGAGTGAACCCCCTGCATGATGGCGGAGATACGCTCCAGGCCCATGCCGGTATCCACAGACGGGCGCGGCAGCGGCTCCATGGTGCCGTCAGCCTGACGGTTGAACTGCATGAACACCACGTTCCAGATCTCGATGAAACGGTCGCCATCCTCTTCCGGTGAGCCAGGACGGCCGCCCCAGATGTGATCGCCGTGATCGTAGAAGATCTCGGTGCAGGGACCGCACGGACCGGTATCGCCCATGGCCCAGAAGTTGTCGGAGGCGTACGGGGCACCCTTGTTGTCACCGATGCGCACGATGCGATCGGCCGGTACACCGACCTCTTTTTCCCAGATGTCGAAGGCTTCATCGTCAGTCGCGTAGACGGTCACCAGCAGGCGCTCTTTCGGCAGTTGCAGCACCTCGGTCAGGAAGCCCCAGGCAAACTTGATGGCATCCTGCTTGAAGTAGTCGCCGAAGCTGAAGTTGCCCAGCATCTCGAAGAAGGTGTGGTGACGAGCGGTATAGCCGACGTTTTCCAGATCGTTGTGCTTACCACCGGCACGCACGCAACGCTGGGAGGTCGTCGCGCGGTTGTAGGCACGCTTGTCTGCGCCAAGGAACACGTCCTTGAACTGGTTCATACCCGCGTTGGTAAACAACAGGGTCGGGTCGTTATGCGGTACCAGCGAGCTGGAGGAGACAACCTGGTGCCCCTGGGAACGGAAATACTCGAGAAACGCAGCGCGTATCTCAGACGTGGACATATACATGGAAAATCCTGCTTGATTCGAATACGGACTTTTAACCGCATTAATGTAAGTTTTCTGCGGGGTAAAGTAAAACGGACAGGGCCGCCACGGGCGAAAAAGCGCACATAAACGGGCCGGAAAAGCGCCCCGCTGCCAACCGCGGCTTTTTTCACCATCAACAGGAGAAAAAGCGGCATGAAAAGAGGGTCAAGACAGGGAGAACCTGGCTTTCATCAATCTGAGCTGACAAGCCTATGAACAGGCAGGGAAAATCTTGCACAGGCGTCATAATGGCCTGGTCGGCAGATGGAAACCGGCGACCAGGCGCCGGCAAAGCGGAAATGAAGAGAGCGGGTGTACGGCGATGGGGCTCTCGTCTCTCGAGTCATCTCAAGATCCCAGCACAAACATCGCCGTTCTACTCCTCCCGCTCCTGCAGGGCAGAGATGGCGTAACGGGCCTGATCCTGGCTAAAGCCGCGCCCCAGCAGATACTTGAGCCACTTCATCCGCAGCTTGAAGTCGGCCAGGTCGGCTAGGTTGGCCCGTCGTTCCAACAGCTCGAGGGCGAGTTCGAACCAGTCCAGCTCGGGTTGCTCGAAGGCGGCATCGATCTGGCCATCGTCCAACCCCTTGCGGCGCAGGTCGAAACGGATCTTGAGCGGGCCATGCCCCTTGGCGGCACCCGCCCGTACCGCCATGGCACCATAGCGCTCGTCATTGACCCAGTTGTAACCGCGGCAATAGTCGACTACCGCCTCGATCACCTCTTCCTGATAGCCCTGCTGGCGCAGGCGTCTGGCCAGCTCCGACTTGGCACTCTCGCGACGGGCCAGACTGCGCATGGCGTAGGCACGGGCGGCCGCCAGCTGCTCTGCAAAGGTCGGCTCGGCGGGCTCAACCGGTTCGGTAACGGATTCATCGACCATAAATGACAAGGCCGGGTATCAACCCGGCCTTCCTTTCGCTCTTATTTGAACTCTTGTTCGTTTTCGGCTTCAAACTCGTCGTACTCGGCAGCGGAGGGCTTCTCCTCCACCGGCGCGGCACCGGAGAGCAGCAACTCGCGCAGTTTGGCTTCCACTTCGCCAGCCAGCGCCTTGTTCTCGGCGAACAGCTTCATGACGTTGGCCTTGCCCTGACCGATCTTCTCGCCGTTGTAGCTGTACCAGGCACCGGCCTTGTCGATCAGCTTGTGCTTGACGCCGAGATCCACCAGCTCGCCCTCTTTGGAGATGCCGGCACCGTAGAAGATCTGGAATTCGGCCTGCTTGAAGGGAGGAGCCACCTTGTTCTTCACTACCTTGACGCGGGTCTCGTTACCGACCACTTCGTCACCTTCCTTGATAGCGCCGGTACGGCGGATATCCAGACGCACGGAGGCGTAGAACTTGAGCGCGTTACCACCGGTAGTGGTCTCCGGGCTGCCGAACATGACGCCAATCTTCATCCGGATCTGGTTGATGAAGATGCACAGGCAGTTGGCGTTCTTGATGTTGGCGGTCAGCTTGCGCAGCGCCTGGGACATCAGACGAGCCTGCAGGCCAACGTGGGAGTCACCCATCTCGCCTTCGATTTCCGCTTTCGGAGTCAGGGCCGCCACGGAGTCGACGATGATGACGTCAACCGCGTTGGAGCGCACCAGCATGTCGCAGATCTCCAGCGCCTGTTCACCGGTATCCGGCTGGGAGATGAGCAGGTCGTCGACGTTGACGCCCAGCTTGGCAGCATAGATGGGGTCGAGTGCGTGCTCCGCATCGACGAAGGCACAGGTCTTGCCCTTCTTCTGGGCTTCGGCAATCACCTGTAGGGTCAGCGTGGTTTTACCGGAAGATTCCGGGCCGTAGATCTCGACGATACGACCGCACGGCAGACCACCGATCCCCAGCGCAACGTCCAGAGAGAGGGAGCCGGTGGAGATGGCTTCGATGTCCATGGTCTTGCTGTCGCCCAGACGCATGATGGAGCCTTTGCCAAACTGCTTTTCGATCTGACCCAGCGCAGCCGCCAGTGCCTTCTGTTTGTTCTGATCCATGCCAATCTCCGCTGGAAATCGTGAGTAAAAATGAAGTTGGGCTAAGTATACTGTCTATTCATACAGTATCAAGCCCAATTTATCTGAGCAGGGCCAACAGACCCGACAAGGCCTGTCTCACCGCCTGCTGGCGCACCTGCCGGCGGTCGCCGTCGAAGCGGGCAAGCAGGGAGTGATGACGTCCCGAGCTATCCGCCCAGGCAAACCAGACGGTACCGACCGGCTTGCCTTCGGTAGCGCCGCCGGGGCCGGCGATGCCGCTGATGGCCACACTGATGGAGGCAGACGAGTGGGCCAAGGCGCCGCGGGCCATCTCCAGCACTACCGCCTCGCTCACGGCGCCATGCCGCTCAAGGCTCTCGTCGCTCACCCCCAGCATCTGCTGCTTGGCCTCGTTGGTGTAGGTGACAAAGCCGCGATCAAACCAGCCGGAGCTGCCCGCGATGTCGGTGATGGCGCTCGCCACCCCGCCGCCGGTACAGGATTCGGCGGTGGCCGCCAGCCAGCCTCGCTGGCCAAGGGCTCGCCCCAGCTCGATGGCAAGGTGCTCTATCTCTGCGTCCAGTTTCATCGCGACTCCCTCTGATGCGTGCAAGAGGCACATTATGCGATCCCGCCGCCGCCTGCCGCAACTGAACGCCGCTCACCAGGCTGATGCTTCTGCCTACACGGAGGGTCGTGATCCCCGACCTCCCCCGCCACGCCGCTTATGTGTAGAATGGCGCCATCAAGCTCAAGGCTCATCACCGCAGACACAGGCCCGCAGAGGCCCCTTCTGGAATAGCACATGACCGCACAACACCAAGCCACCGGCGCCAACCTCAGCGCCCACACGCCCATGATGCAGCAGTATCTGACCCTCAAGGCAGAGAACCCGGAGATCCTGCTGTTCTACCGGATGGGCGACTTCTACGAGCTGTTCTATGACGATGCCCGCAAGGCCTCCCAGCTGCTCGACATCTCCCTGACCAAGCGTGGCCAGTCGGCCGGCAGCCCCATCCCCATGGCGGGTGTGCCCTATCACGCCATCGAAGGGTATCTGGCCAAGCTGGTGCAACTCGGCGAATCTGCCGCCATCTGTGAACAGGTGGGGGATCCCGCTACCAGCAAGGGGCCGGTGGAGCGCAAGGTCATTCGCATCATCACGCCAGGCACCGTCTCCGACGAGGCGCTGCTCAGCGAGCGGCAGGACAACCTGATCGCCGCCGTCTATCACGATGGCCGCCGCTTCGGCTATGGCACCATGGACATAGGCTCCGGCCGCTTCTTCATCAACCAGTTCGAGAAAGAAGAGACCCTGCTGGCGGAGCTGCAGCGCACCAACCCGGCCGAGCTGCTCTACCCCGAATCGTTCGCCTTCCTGCACCACGTCGAGGGTCGCCGCGGTCTGCGCCGCCGCCCGGAGTGGGAATTCGAGCTCGGCACCGCCCGCAAGCTCTTGTGCCAGCAGTTCGGCACCCAGGATCTGGTGGGCTTCGGGGTCGAACAGAGCGAGACCGCCCTGTGCGCCGCCGGCTGCCTGATGCAGTACGTGAAAGACACCCAGCGCACCGCCCTGCCCCATATTCGCAGCGTGCGCCTCGAGCAGCCGGATCATGCGGTCATCATGGACGCCGCCACCCGCCGCAATCTGGAGCTGACCCAGAATCTGGCCGGCGGCCACGACAACACCCTCTCCGCCGTGCTGGACTGCACCGCCACCCCCATGGGCAGCCGGCTGCTCAAGCGCTGGATCCACCAGCCGATCCGCGATCGGGTGATCCTCAAAGGCCGTCAGAGCACCCTCAAGGAGCTCATCGAGCAGAACCTTTACGATGAGCTGGGTGGATTGCTGCGCCAGGTCGGCGACGTGGAGCGGGTGCTGGCGCGCCTGGCCCTGCGCTCGGCCCGTCCGCGCGACCTCACCCGGCTGCGCCAGGCCTTTGCCCAACTGCCGGAACTGCAGCGCTTGCTTGCGGGCAGCGAGCACGAGGCCGTGCAACAGCTGCGCGAGCGGGCCAGTACCTTCCCCGAGCTGTTCGAGCTGCTGGAGCGCGCCGTGATGGAGGTGCCGCCGGTGCTCATTCGCGACGGCGGCGTCATCCGAGAAGGGTTCAACACCGATCTGGACGAGCTGCGGGACTTGGCCAACGGCGCCACCGCCAGCCTGGCCCGTATCGAGGAGCGCGAACGGCTGCTGACCGGCATCAACACCCTCAAGGTGGGTTACAACAAGGTGCACGGCTTCTATATCGAGGTGAGCCGAGCCAACAGCCATCTGGTGCCGGCCCACTACATCCGCCGCCAGACGCTGAAAAACAACGAGCGCTACATCATCGATGAGCTCAAGAAGTACGAGGACAAGGTACTCACCGCCCAGGCTCAGGCGCTGGCGCTGGAGAAACGCCTCTACGAGGAGCTGCTCGATGCCCTGCTGCCGCACCTCGGCGATCTGCAGGAGTCCGCTGCCGCGCTGGCGGAGCTGGACGTGCTGGCCAACCTGGCCGAGCGGGCCGAGACCCTGGACTACCGCTGCCCGACGCTCATCGACGAGGATCAGATCCTGATCGAGGCGGGCCGCCATCCGGTGGTGGAGCAGGTGATGACCGACCCCTTTATCGCCAACCCCATCCGGCTTGAGCGGGAGCGGCGGATGCTGATCATCACCGGCCCCAACATGGGCGGTAAATCGACCTACATGCGCCAGACTGCGCTCATCGTGCTGCTGGCCCATATCGGCGCCTTCGTGCCGGCCGACAGCGCCCGCATCGGCCCCATCGACCGCATCTTCACCCGCATCGGGGCGTCGGATGACCTGGCATCGGGAAGATCCACCTTTATGGTGGAGATGACCGAGACCGCCAACATCCTCAACAACGCCACCGCCCGCAGCCTGGTACTGATGGACGAGATCGGCCGCGGCACCAGCACCTACGACGGCCTCTCGCTGGCGTGGGCCTGCGCAGAACAGCTGGCGAGCAAGATTGGCGCCTACACCCTGTTTGCCACCCACTACTTCGAGCTGACCCGCTTGCCGGAGCTGATGAGCGGGCTCGCCAACGTCCACCTCGATGCGGTGGAGCACGGTGACACCATCGCCTTCATGCACGCGGTGCAGGAGGGGGCGGCCAGCCGCTCCTACGGCCTGCAGGTAGCGGCGCTGGCGGGGGTGCCGAAATCGGTGATCCAGCAGGCCCGTCACAAGCTGCACGAGCTGGAGAGCGCCACCCCGGTGGCCGCCGGCGAAGTGCGCCCGGCCCCGGTCGCCCTGCCGCCACAGAGCCACCCTGTAGTTGATGAGCTGGAAGCGGTGCGCCCGGACGAGCTGACCCCGCGCCAGGCGCTTGACCTGCTCTATCGCCTCAAGCAGATGCTGTAAACCGTCACCAACACAGCAATAAAAAGGGGAACCGTGAGGTTCCCCTTTTCGTTTTCATGGTTCGGCCTGTCGTCAGGCCGGCCCTATCCTGTCCATCAGGCTCATGTGGGTTGAGCCGTCGTGACGCTTGAGCTTCTGGCGATACTCGAACTGGTGCTGACTCTCCTGCTTGAGGCCCAGCATCAGGGAGTAGCACATGGCCAGCATGATCACCGAGAAGGGCAGCGCGGCTATGATGCTGGCGGCCTGCAGGGCGGCCAGTCCGCCGGAGACCAGCAGAATGGCGGCCACCAGCCCCTGACCCAGCCCCCAGACGGCGCGGTGCAGTACGGGGGGATCCTGATCACCGATGGAGAGCAGAGTCGTAATGACCAGGGTGCCCGAGTCGCTGGAGGTGATGAAGTAGGTGCAGATGAGCAGGGTCAGCACCCCCTTGGCGATCCAGCCGAAGGTCTCCCAGTGCAGCAGCTCCACCGTCTTGTAGAGCGCCAGGGTGACATCCTGATTGACCGCGGCCACCACGCCACCACTGCCGAACAGCTCCAGATTCATGGCAGTACCGCCGAACACGGTGAGCCAGAACATGCCGAGCAGGGAGGGCACCAGCAAGACACCGAGCACGAACTCGCGGATGGTGCGCCCCTTGGAGATGCGGGCGATGAACATGCCGACAAAGGGCGCCCACGCTATCCACCAGCCCCAGTAAAACGCGGTCCAGCTCGACTGCCAGGCCGAGGTGCCGTTGGCCTCGGTATTGGTCCAGAAGCTCAGCTTGACGATGTTCTGCAGGTAGTCACCTATGTTCTGCACATAGGCGTTGAGGATGTAGGTGGTCGGCCCCAGCACCAGGAAGAGGCCCAGCACGAACACGCTCAGCCAGATATTGAGCTCGGAGAGGATCTTCACCCCGCGTCCGACGCCGGAGACCGCCGACAGGGTGGCGATCAGGCTGATGCCGCCGATGAGCCAGAGCTGGTTCGCCTGCGATAGTTCCATGCCGAACATCTGGTTGAGGCCGGTATTCATCTGGGAGACCCCCAGGCCAAGGGAGGTCGCCACCCCGAACACGGTACCAAACACCGCCAGCACGTCGGCGGCGTGACCCCAGAAACCGTAGATGCGATCGCCGAGCAGCGGATAGAGCACGGAGCGGATGGCCAGCGGCAGCTTGCGCCGGTAGCTGAAGAAGGCGAGCGACAGGCCGACGATCACGTAGATGGCCCAGGGGTGCAGGCCCCAGTGGAAGAAGGTGAGACGCATGGCGATCTGGGCCGCTTCCGGGGTCATCCCTTCGGTGACGAAGGGGTTGCCCTGCAGGTGGTACATGGGCTCGGCGATGCTCCAGAACACCAGCCCTATCCCCATGCCGGCGCTGAACAACATGGCGAACCAGGCGAAGTAGCCGAATTCCGGTACCTGGTCGTCGTCACCCAGCCGGATGCTGCCGAAGCGGCTGAACATCAGATAGATGGCGAAGAACAGGAACAGGGCGACCACCAGGATGTAGTACCACTTGAACCCGGCAATGATCTTGTCCTTGGCCCCCACGAACCAGGTGGCGGCGGTTTCGGGGACGAACATCCCGAACAACAGGAACAGGGTGATGACGGTGAGCGCCGTCATGGCCATGGTCGGGTTGAGGCCTTTGAACAGCCCTTTGTTTGCTCTCATCTGGCCTCCTTAGTCGTTGTTGAAAAAGTCTTCACCCACGTGATCGCCGGCGCCGCCGATGGCTCGGTAGACCAGCTTGCCGGCCGTCTGCGCTCTGTGGTCCACCAGGCTGACGGACGGCTGACCGTTCACCGCGTGGCGCTTGCCGAGGAAGATGGCCATGGGCACGCCCAGGTTGGAGATGCCGCTGGTGATCCAGAGCCGGTTGAAGTCGTAGGAGCCGCCGATGAACTCCAGCTGGGCCAGCCCGGTATCGAGGCCGGTCAGGTAGAAGTTCATTGCGCTCTCGTCCGGGAAGAGGTGCACCAGCACATAGGCATAGCGCAATTCGTTCACCAACTCCTTTAGGTTGAAAGAACCAGTCTCACTGCAGGAGAGCGGCAACTCACCGTCGTAGTGATGGACCTTGAGGTTGTTGGGATCTTCGTCATAGGCGGGCTGGTAACGCACGAAAGCCGAGGTATCAGGCAGTTCATAGCGGACTCTGACCACTCGAAGGTCGGCCACCAGCGCTTTGATGTCCAGTTCGTCACTCATCATCTTGCTCCTCAAAACAGCAGGGAAAAATAGGGGGAAAGCTCGTTACCCTAACACAAAATAATTAGAGCAGAAAAGATTACAGTAAAAACCATATTGACCTTGTGACGAATTAGGCGGAGAATTTTGCGCCTCCCAATCACCCCTCGACGATTTCATACCCCATGGAAAAACATGATGAAGTGCTGGTCGCCCTGCGCCAGATCATTCGTGCCATCGACATGCACTCCAAGCGCTTGATCAAGGAGGCAGGCCTGACCTCGCCCCAGCTCTTGCTGCTCAAGGGGATCGACGAGCTGGGCCAGATCTCCATGCGTCAGCTGGCGGATCACACCAACATGAGCCAGGCCACCGCCACCACCATCATGGACCGCCTCGAGAGCCGCCAGCTGGTGCAACGCATCCGCAGCGAAACCGACAAGCGCAAGGTGCATGCGACACTGACTGACGCAGGCCGAGCCCTGCTGGCCCAGGCGCCGACCCCACTGCAGGAGCGCTTCATTCAGCGTTTTCAAGCACTTGAGACTTGGGAGCAGACCCTGCTGCTCTCCTCTTTGCAGCGTATCTCCACCATGATGAATGCCGACGAGATAGACGCGGCCCCGGTGCTGAGCGTCCGGCCCCTCACCGAAGAGCGGGCATAAAAAAAGCTCCCGAACGGGAGCTTTTTTTATGGGCCGAGGCGAGCGGGATCACTCTTCCAGGCTGATGCCGATATTGGAGACACCGTCCTGGGCGGCGAAGGCACGCACGGCCAGGATGCGGTCGCTGTCACGCTCGTGGGCCACCCGCTTGAGCAGCTCGACCTGGAACTCCAGCTCGGCCTCCATGTATTCGTGCTCGTAGAGCTCCTCGTCGGTGAGGTCGCGCTCTTCCAGCATCTCGATGAAACCGGCGACCGTACCGACCGACGCATGGCTGGCGTCGTTGGCCTCTTCCCCCACCCGGCAGATCACCGAGTTGTAGGCGCAGCCCAAGGCGACACAGGCATCCAGCGCCGGATAGGCGCCGTAGGATTCGAACTTGCTGGGTTCCGGAATGTAGACTTCGAACGCTTCCAGAATCGCCCCCAGATTGACCCGGGATCCTTTCACCGTCAGGTAGTTCCACATCTGATCCAGGGCGTGACGAAATGCCTTCGCATCCCCGAAACCGGAGGCCTGGGAAAACAGCGCATAGTTGGGGTACATGCGCTCTGCCAGCGCCAGGGTGTAGACCGTCTGTTGCCAAGGCTGTAGCTCGGCCAGTCGCTTATAAAACTTGTCACCAAACACTGGAGTCGGATCCTTTGCAAAATGTGGGGCAGATTGTAGCCCACGAGGGGCCGCGCGAAAACGAAAAAGCGGCCTGGTCGGCTATGTTGGCCGGTCAACTCGGGTAAGATGAAGGCAGAGCGGCCTCTCTCCCGCGCCGCAAATCTGATAAGGAACAAGAGTATGAGTCAACGTACCCTTCTTTTGCTCAGCCAGGACAATGCTCACTACGAGCGCCTGCTCAAGGCGGCCCACCTCCCTCATCTGCGCATTCTGAGAGCCGACAACCAGAGCGACGCCGAGAAAGTGATCGGCGAGGCCCACATCCTGATGGCCGAACCGGCGCGCGCCAAACCGCTGCTGGCCAAGGCCGGCAAACTCAGCTGGCTGCAATCCACCTACGCCGGGGTCGACGTGCTGCTGGATGCCAGCTGCCGCCGTGACTACCAGCTCACCAATGTGCGCGGCATCTTCGGCCCGCTGATGAGCGAGTACGTGTTCGGTCATCTGCTCAGCCTGATGCGCCAGATCCCCCTCTACCGGGAACAGCAGAAGCAGCGGCTGTGGCAGAGCCACCCCTATCACGGTCTCAAGGGACGCACCCTGCTGATCCTGGGCACCGGCAGCATAGGCCAGCACATCGCCCACACCGGCAAGCACTTCGGCATGAAGGTGCTCGGCGTCAGCCGCAGTGGCCGCGAACGGGCCGGTTTCGACCAGGTATATCAGCTGCCCGCCCTCAACAAGATGCTGGCGCAGGCGGACGTCATCGTCAGCGTGCTGCCCGCCACCCGCGAGACCCATCACCTCTTCACTGCCGCCCGTTTCGAGCACTGCAAGCCGGGCGCCATCCTGTTCAACGTGGGACGCGGCAACGCCATCCACGAGGGGGATCTGCTCACGGCACTGCGCACCGGCAAGCTGGGGATGGCGGTGCTGGATGTATTCGCGCAGGAGCCGCTGCCCGCCGACAGCCCGCTCTGGGGCCAGCCCAACCTCATCGTCACGCCGCACAACAGCGCCTACAGCTTCCCCGAAGACGTGGCCCAGATCTTCGTGCGCAACTACATCCGCTTCATCGACGGCCAGCCGCTGGACGGCAAGATCGACTTCGACAAGGGCTATTGATGGCCGTCAGCCAATAAAAAGGCCCCGCCAGCGTGGCGGGGCCTTTTTGTTTCGGCGAGAGAGGCATCAACCGGCCTCCATCTCCTTGCGATAGCTCTTCACCTTGGCGAGGAACTGACGCTTCTCCTTGCCGGAGAGCGGTTCCGCCATCGGCAGCTTGACCTTCATGGCATCCACCGGACGATTGTTGATCCGCACCTCGTAGTGCAGGTGAGCGCCGGTGGAGCGACCCGTGTTGCCGGAGAGGGCAATCTTGTCGCCCATCTTCACCTTCTGGCCCGGCTTGACCAGCAGCTTGCTCAGGTGCAGGTAACGGGTCATCAGGGTACGACCGTGCTTGATCACCACATAGGTGCCGGCCAGCGGGTGGCTGGTCGCCTTCAGTACCACACCGTCACCGGTTGCCATCACGGGGGTACCGACCGGCAGGGCAAAGTCGGTGCCCTCGTGAGGCCGCACCTGGCCGGTGATCGGGTGACGGCGATTCGGGTTGAAGCTGGAGCTGACCCGGTAGCGGCTGTGGGTCGGGTAACGGCGGAAACCGCGCTCCAGACTGTTGCCCTGCCCATCGTAGTAGTTGCCATCTTCGGACAGCCAGGCAGAGACGTTCTGACCCTGACTGAACACTTCCACCCCGAGCAGCTGGGTGTTGCCTGTGCTCTTGCCTTCGACCGTCTCCTGGCGCACCAGCACCTTGAACTTGTCGCCCTTTTTCAGATCCTTGGCGAAGTTGAGCCGCCACTGGAACAGGTTGGCAATTTTCTGGATATGGTTGGCCGGGATCCCCGCATTGCGGGCACTCACGTAGAAGCTGCCATTGATGACACCGTCATAGCTCTTCTTCTGCCACTCCACCTCTTCATTGAGCATGTTGGCGCTGTAGGTGTCGTCGGTACGCTCCAGCACCAAGGTCTGCTTGATATTCAGACGGATCTTCATCTGCTGCAGTATGTTGTCCTGATCGATCAGCAGCTCGATGGTCTGGCCCGGCTTGAGCCGTGCCAGATTGTTCTTGGTGTCGGCATCCAGCACCTTGTAGAGGGTGGTGGTGGAAAGACCCAGGTTGTTGAAGATGGTGGTCAGATTCTCGCCATTGCGAACCCGGTAATCCTGCCACTGGGGGGTGGCGTCGGCCGGGATGTCATCTTCCGGCGTCGCGGCTTCTACCAGCTCGTGATCCGGGATGTCGTTGAAGTCCGTATTGTCTTCGTTGGTTGCGGTGCCATTGGTGGCGATCGGCAACTCCAGTCGCAGCGGCCGCTCCAGGATGTCACCCGGGGCTGGCAATATGGCTACCGCCGACAGCGTCATGGCCGTCAGCAGTAGCATGGCGTAAAAGTGTTTGCGGGGAACCGGGGGTTCCCAATTGGCGGCCTGCGCTACCAAGGGACGGAGACGTTTCATCCGCTATCCTGTCATTAGATCCAAGGGTGTTAGTGGTCAGTCTGTTTGTTATGAAACCGTATAAAACTGATTGTTTGACCTAAATACTCACAATTAGTTCATAGCAATCTGCATGAACCTCACATTTTATGCATAACATTCCTTCATGGGCAGAAATGATCGTCTTTTTTAACCATTTTTTCCTATTTTTAAGAGCCGGGTCAGCTCACCTCCGACCCCAGGTTTCAACATGTTGCGATAACTTTTCCATGGAGTGGATATGTCGTTAGCGAAACTGTTAAATCGAATCATCCTGATTTTGTTCCTGATTGGCGCCGTCCTGCTGTTCATGCTGGAAGTCACCACGGTACGGCAATCCATCCTCGATCAGATGTCCGCCAATCTGGAAACCGCCATCACCGCCCTCGGGCTGGTGCTGCAAGGCACCCTTCTCAACGATGACAAGGTACTGGCCGAGACCATAGTCAACGCCATGTTCGATGGCGGCTTCGTCAGCGCGGTCACCCTGCTGGATCCGGATGGTCAGGTGCTGTTCCAGAAGGTCTTCCACACCGCGCAACAGAACGTGCCGACCTGGCTCCCCTCTGTTATCGACATGCCGCCGGTGAAAATTGAGCAGGAGCTGACCGATGGCTGGCGCATGCTGGGCACCCTCACCCTGGAAGGGCACACGGGCTATGCCTACCAGCATCTGTGGAATGCGATCAGCCGTACCGGCACGGCCCTGGTGGCAGGTCTGCTGGTGTTCACCCTGGTGATCTCCTGGGTCTGCAAACGGCTGCTGCGCCCGCTCGAGCAGATCAATCTGCAATTGGTGAAGATCCGCAAGCGCCAGTTCAGTGGCACCCTGGACGCTCCCTGGCTGCAGGATCTCAAGGAGCTGGCCGGCTCGGTCAACCAGCTGGTGTCGGAACGCAAACGGGATCTGCTGCAGCAACGGCTCAAGATAAGCCAGCTCGGCAAACAGCTCCCCATGGTCAATGAGCCGCTACAGACCCTGACCTGCGCAGGAGAGGGGCTGTTGCAACAACACTTCTTCTCGACCCAGGGCAGCATTCGTCTTTACAGCCGCCTCATTCCGGAAGTCACCCCGTCACTGAACAGTTCACCGGACGAGATCCGGCACCTGCTCGATCTCTGGCTGCACCATGCAGTCGAGGGATTGCAGCTGCCGCTCAGCCTGCTCGGCCACCCCGACTGGGCTCAATTTGCACCTCTGCTGGCCAAGGGCAGAGGCAAGACCCTCGATTGGCGCTGGGATCAGGAACATGTGCCACCCCTTGCCCAGGAGCGGCTGGCCGCCTTGCAGGAACAAGGGGTGGAGATGGCCTTCAGCGCCATCCCGATGACCAACGAGACCTTCAATCAGCTCGACCCCATCAATCCCGTTTTCATCAGCTGCCAGCCGACCCAGGCTCCGCTCTATTGGAACCTGGTGGCCCAGTGCCTGCACAGTGCGGGCTACACCCTGCTGGCGGAGGCCGGCGACATTCAGGATATCGACACCCTGCGCAACTGGGGCATCGATGGCTACGCCGGCAAGGAGGCATGATGAACAGGACTGGATTGTTGCTCGCCCTGCTGTGGCCACTGCCGCTGCTGGCCAACCCCACCACCATAGCCACCGGCGGTGAACAGGGGATCTATCACCAGATCGCCAAAGAGTTCTGCCGGCTCGCCAACAAAAGCGATGCCGGACTGCAGTGCAAGCCGCAGGCGACCTCGGGCTCCATCGAAAATCTGCGCCAACTGAAAAGCGGCGAGACAAGCTATGCGCTGGTGCAGTCGGACTGGCTCTACCAGGCCAGCAATGGCCTGGGTCCGTATGCCAATCAGCCGCAACCAGAGCTCAGGGCCATCTTCGCCACTCACGCCGAGCCCTTTACCATAGTGGTAAGGGCCGACGGCGACATCACCAGCCTGGAGCAACTCAAGCTGGCCCCCATCGACATGGGGCTCAAGAGCTCAGGTACCCGCCAGACGGCGCTCGCCCTGTTCAACGTGCTGGGCGCCAAGGAGCAGGATCTCGATCTCAAGAGCGTGGCCAATCTGGCCGAGTCCCTGTGCAGCAAACAGATCGACGCCTATGGCCTGGTGATGGGTCACCCCAACCGCATCGTGCTGGATACAGCCAAACGCTGCGCCATACGTTTCCTGCCGATCGAGGGGGCAATCCGGGATCAGCTGCTCAAGGGGGTCAAGTATTACCAGCGCAGCCAGATCCCTGCGCGTATCTATCCGGGCAACCTCAAGGCGACGCCGACCTTTGCCATCGCCGCCACCCTGGTAACCACCGCCAGCACGCCACTGGCCGACGTTTACCGCCTGACCCGGGCCATGCTGGCCCAGCAAACCAAGTTCAATGAGCAAACCTACGGTTACGCCAACCTGTTTCACCAGTCGCGCAATAAAACCGGCCCGGTGCTGAGCATCGAACAGCATCCGGGCGCGGCAAAATATTTCGAGGAGTTGAAAGCGGCGGGCAAGCTATAGCTGACGGCGGGGGGAGCGCAGCTGCTCGCTGGAAAAACGGGTCTTCATCGAAGTCCACTGCGCCAACCTGTCGGCACTGCCCGCCAGGGTCCCTTCCCGGCGTGACTTCATGATCCAGATGCTCTTGGCATCAAAACTGTAGACGGGGATGAGATCGGTCCGCTTGCTGCCGGGCAGGATCCGGTTGTTGATGTTGTCGAGCACCATCGGATCCGACTTGGGGGTCGCGAAGTAGAGCGTCACCATGTGGAACTGGTTGTACTTGACTGCCTTGACGTAAGCCAGTCGCAGCTTCTTCTCGTCCACCCCAAGCTCCATCAATGTGTAGTACTTGGAGATGCTGTAATCCTCGCAGTCGCCACCACGGGCACCGATAAACTCCAGTGGGTTGGCCCAGTAATCCGTTTCTCCCCACAATCTGGGGTCATCGCTGTAGGTCAGGTTGTTGAAGTAGTTGTTGACCAGCTCGATCTTCTGCTGATCCGTGGTGCCGGCCCTTGGCGTCAGCAGGCGCGAAAAGGCCTCCGCCCGCTGGAGGGCTCGACCGCCATAGACCTCCTGCAATTTTGCCTGCAGTGCAGGGCTGGCCATGTATTCGGAGAGACGGGAAGCCTGCACGCTGGCACAGCAGAGCGCCAACGTGCAGGTGGGAACGAGCAGCCATTTCATACCAGACACTCCCTGCAAGATGCTGGAGGTCAGTATAGTTGCCCCTGGCTGCCCCAGTGGCGGGCACGCGGGCGCTTCGACGCGGTCAACGGCATTCGGCGAAGGCGTCGGCCAACTGCTGCATGAAGCGGGGATAGCCATCCGGACCGAGCGGCACCTGTTCACCGACTTCGTCCAGCAACAGCACCTTGGCGCCGGTATTGCGGGCGACCGACTCGATCACCGCCGGCGAGAACTGCGGCTCGGCATAGATGCAGCTCGCTTTTTTCTCTTCCAGCGCCTTGCGGATCTCCACCAGGGTCTTGGCGCCGGGGCGTCGCTCCGGGCTCACGGTAAAGTGGCCCTTGGAGCTCATGCCATAGTGGCGCTCCCAGTAGCCATAGGCTTCATGAAACACGAAGTAGCCCTTCTGGTTCACCGCCTTCATCTGCTCGGCAATCACCTTGTCCTTGGCCTCCACCTTGGCCTTGAACGCCAACAGGTTGGCGCGATAACGCTCGGCGTTGGCCGGATCCTGAGCGCTCAGGGTTTCGCTCAGGGCATTGGCGATGACCAGCGCCTGGGTCGGACCCAGCCAGATGTGGGGGTCGACGCCCTCGTGGTGGTGCCCCTCATGACCGTCGTGGTCATGGCCTTCATGCGCCTCGTCGGCGTGCTCTTCATGACCGGCCTGCTTGCTGTAATCAAACAGCGGCATCCCTTCCACCCGGGTCAGGGTCAGCACATGGGGATGTTTGGCCAGCAGCTTGGCCATGAAACCTTCCAGCTCGGGGCCGACCCACACCACCAGATCGGCCTCGTTGATGCTGCGAATATCGGAGGGGCGCAGGGAGAAATCGTGGGGCGAAGCGCCGGTCGGCAGCAGCACCTTGGGCTCGCTCACGCCGTCGGTGATGGCAGCGGCGATGAAACCCAGCGGCTTGATGGTGGTCAGCACCTCGAGGGCGCGGACAGGCAGACTCACCGCCAGCAGGGCAGTGACTAGGGCAAGAATTCGCATAGAGATCTCGTCAGGAAGTGTGTGTGTGATAATATAACAAACCAACGTTATTGTTATATTATAACTCTCACAGGCTGTAAACCCCGGAGCTGTCATGACCCAACTGGTGGAGCTGAAAGAGGTCTGTCTTTCATTTGATGGACGACTCGTGCTCGACAAGGTCTCCTTTACCCTGAACAAAGGCAAAATCACTACCCTGGTCGGCCCCAACGGGGCGGGCAAGAGCACCCTGAGCAAGCTGGTGCTGGGTCTACTCACGCCAGATTCAGGCCAAATCACCCGCAGCCGCGACCTGCGGGTCGGCTATGTGCCCCAGCGCCTCTATCTGGATCCCACCCTGCCGCTGACGGTGCGTCGCTTCCTGCAGCTTGGCAAGAATGGTCGCCTCTCCATCGAGGAAGCACTGGGCCGGGTCGGCGCGGAAGATCTGTTGGACAACCGGATGCAGAAGCTCTCCGGCGGCGAAATGCAGCGGGTGCTGCTGGCACGCGCCCTGCTGGTCAAGCCCGAGCTGCTGGTGCTGGACGAACCGGTGCAAGGGGTGGACATCAACGGCCAGATCGAGCTCTACGCCCTCATCAGCCAGCTGGCCGCCGAGTTCAACTGCGCCGTGCTGATGGTCTCCCACGATCTGCATCTGGTGATGGCCAGCACCCACGAGGTGATCTGTCTCAATCGCCACGTCTGCTGTCACGGCGAACCGGAGAGCGTGGCGCGCCACCCCGAGTTTGCCCGCCTGTTCGGCCGACCGGAGCAGGAGGTGCTGGCGGTCTACACCCACCATCACCACTGCGATGGCGAACACCATCATCATGAACCGCAGGCCCCCGTCATTCGCCTGCCCTCCCGCAATCAATAACGTACCCGACAGGATCATCAAGTGGACAGCTTTCTGTTATACGCCCTCGCGGCCGGCCTCGGCATCGCCCTGCTGGCCGGCCCCCTCGGCAGTTTTGTGGTGTGGCGCAAGATGGCCTATTTTGGCGACACCCTCTCCCACGCCTGCCTGTTCGGCATCGCGCTCGGCATCCTGCTGCAGGTGGATCTGACCCTGGCGGTGGTGGTCTGCTGCCTCGCCATGGCCATGCTGCTGGTGATCATGAGCCGCAACCAGCAGGTGGCCACCGATACCCTGCTCGGCATCCTGGCCCACAGCGCCCTGTCGCTCGGCCTGGTCACCCTGAGCTTCATGGACAACGTGCGGGTGGATCTGATGGCCTACCTGTTTGGCGACCTGCTCTCGGTGCAGCCAATGGACTTGCTCTGGATCTACGGCGGTGGCGCCCTGGTGCTGCTCACCCTGTGGCGGCTGTGGGATCCCCTGCTTTCCATGACCATCTCGGAGGAGCTGGCCCGGGTGGAAGGGGTGAGGGTCGATGTGCTGCGCTGCGTGCTGATGCTGCTGATCGGGCTGGTGATCGCGGTGGCTATGAAGTTCGTCGGGGCGCTGATCATCACCTCCTTGCTGATCATCCCTGCGGCAACCGCCCGCCGCTTCAGCCGGACACCGGAGCAGATGGCCGGCTTCGCCGCGCTCATCGGCTGCCTTGCCGTACTCGGCGGACTGCTGCTCTCCTGGTATCAGGACACGCCGGCAGGCCCGTCTGTCGTGGTCTGCGCCACCAGCCTGTTCGTATTGAGCCAGTTCAAGAAAGCCTGAGCCTAAAGTGGCCTGATCCTTGTAATCAGGTCACTCCACATCCCAGCCCGTCGGTGGTGGTCTGCGCCGCCAGCCTGTTTGTGCTGAGCCAGTTCAAGAAAGCCTGAGCCTAGAGAGGCATGCTCTGGCGTGTCTCCATCATCAGCCATTGGCGCAGCCGGCTGATGGCGGGCTCATGGGCCCGCGAGCGCTTGCAGGTGAAGTAGAAAGCATCCCCCGTCTCCAGCTGGTGTACCGGCAAGGCCACCAGTTGGGGATCATCCGGTCGCAGCATGTAGTCGTTCACGAATGCCACCCCCTGATCCCAGGCTGCGGCCTCCATCGCCAGCAACACATGGCTGAAGTGGTGCATCCGCGCCTCCGCCGGGATCACTAGTCCCCCGGCCTTGGCCCAACGCTGCCAATCCTCTCCCCGCGCCTTGTAGATGGACTGCACCGACAGCAACGGCAGTTGCCAGATGGCGTCCGGCCACTCCCCCTCCACCTGTTGCAGCAAGCGGCGACTGCAGACCGGGAAGAGCCGCTCCCGGTAGATGAGATCATGACAATAGCCCCGACCGTGGGGCGAAACGGTGATGAAGCAGTCCGCCACTCGATCGGAGAGTTCGGGATCCTCCGCCACCATCTCCAGGCTGAGATCCAGCTCGGGATAGAGCTGGCGCAGCCCAGCCAGGCGCGGGATCAGCCACTTCACCGCAAACGAGCTGTAGACCGCGAGCCGCAGCCGCATCTCGCCGCCGCCACGCAGTTGCTCGCTGCTCTGGGCAATCTGGCCGAGCCCGGCGGAGATCCCCTCGAAATAGACCTCGCCCTGCGCCGTCAGCGACAGCAGCCGCCCCTGACGCAGCAGCAGCCGTTCCCCCAGAAAATCCTCCAGCAGGCGGATCTGATGGCTGACCGCGCTCTGGCTGACGTTCAGCTCAAGGGCCGCGCGGGAAAAGCTGAGCAGGCGGGCAACCACTTCGAAGTATTGAACGGCACGCAGGGGAGGCAGCTTCATTATCCAAAATTCTCATGCATGGTGATTTTTTATCATTTTACTGGATAACGAAGCGCGGGCTACCCTTCCCTCATCTGACGCAGGAGGTAGCATGAACGCAGTGGGGATCGGCATCCTTTATCTGGTGCTGGGCAATATGGTGGCAGTCTTTTCCGACGCGCTGGTCAAGGTGCTGGAGCCGGATCAGCCGGTATTTCAGTTTGTCTTCTTCCGCCAGCTCTCCGCCGCCATCCTGCTGACCCCCTGGCTGCTCTGGTCATGGCGTCGCAACCCGCCGGTGGCGCTCAAGTGGCACCTGCTGCGCGCCCATATCTGGGCCATCGGCGTCTGCCTGATGGTGATCGCCCTCACCCGGCTGCCGCTGGCCACCGCCAACGCCCTCTTCTATGCGGCGCCGCTGATGATGGTGCCGCTGGCGGTGTGGCTGGCAGGGGAAGCGATCTCGCGCCAGAAGGTGCTGACCGCCTTCATCGGCTTTGTCGGGGTGCTGATCGTGCTGCGCCCCACCGAGGTGAACTGGGCGGCGCTGGCCGCACTCGGGGTAGCGCTCTCCATGGCGCTCAACAATCTGCTGATCAAGCGGATCCCGCTCCAGCAGCCCATCGCCCAGACCCTGTTCTTTACCAACGTGCTGAGCATGCCCTTCATCCTGGCGCTGGCCTGGTGGGAAGGGGGCGACTGGCAGTGGCAGATGTGGTGGCCCGCCTTCGGCTCTTCGGCGCTGATCATGGTCTATGCGGGGTTGTGCGTGGTGGCCTATCGCAAGGCGGAGGCGAGCAAGATCGCCTCCGCCGAGTACACCGGCCTGCTGATGGCGGTCGCCATCGGGGTATGGCTGTTCGATGAGCAGCCGGGCCTGCCGCTGCTGCTGGGGTGCCTGTGCATCATACTGCCGCTCATAGCCATGGCCCGCAGCAAGCCCAAACCACAGGCCGAACCGGCGCTCTAGCCAACGAGGGTCACCCCAGCAGCGGGGCGACCCTTTGTTGCAGATGGGGGACCACATCCTGCTCGAACCAGGGGTTCTTCTTGAGCCAGAAGGTGTTGCGCGGTGACGGGTGCGGCAGCGGCAACCAGGCCGGACCGTAGTCCGCCCAGCTGCGCACCGTCTCGGTCAGCGACCCTTTCGCCGCATCCCGCAGGTAGTGGCCTTGCGCATACTGGCCGATGAGCAGGGTCAGCTCGATGTTGGGCAGCAGCATCAATACCTTGTCGTGCCAGGTGGAGGCACATTCGGGGCGCGGCGGCAGATCCCCCGACTTGCCCTTGCCGGGGTAACAGAGCCCCATCGGCATGATGGCGATGCGGGATTCATCGTAGAAGGTGGCCTTGTCCACTCCGAGCCACTGGCGCAGGCGATCGCCGGAGGGATCGTCCCAGGGGATGCCGCTGGCATGCACCCGGGTGCCGGGCGCCTGGCCGATGATCAGCAGACGGGCGTGCTCGCTGCCACGGATCACCGGTCTGGGCCCGAGCGGCAAGTGTGCCTCGCACAGGCGGCAGGCACGGATCTGTGCAAACAAACTGTCGAGTCGGTTCATGGGCCCGATAGTAACAGAGTTTTCCCCCGGATCCTGCTTGTGAAAGATTCAGCAGATACTTATTATGCAGCCACATTTGTTTAATTTAATAAACGGAGCGAAATGAAGAACTGGATGGGCACCGGCAGCGCGGCCCTCTCATTCGTGCTGTGGGGCATGCTGCCCCTCTATTACCAGTTCATGCCCGCGGTCAACATGTGGGAGCTGCTCTCCCACCGGGTACTCTGGTCGGCGGTGCTGCTGGGGATCCTGTTCCTCGTCGTCGGCTACCGGGTGCCCTGGGCGCGGCTGCGCAGCGAACCGCACCAGCTCGGCCTCATCCTGCTGGCCGGCCCCGTCATGTCCATCAGCTGGTGCATGTTCACCTGGTGCCTCACCACCGGCCAGGTGCTGGCCACCAGCCTCGCCTTCTTCATGACGCCACTGTTCAACATCGTCTTCGCCGTGTTGTTCCTCAAAGAGAAGCTCACCCCGCAAAAACACCTGGCGGTGGCGCTAGCCCTGGCGGGGTTGGCCTACATGCTCTTTTCTTACGGCCAGCTGCCCTGGTTCTCCCTGGTCATGGGGGCCAACTTCGCCCTCTATGGCCTGCTCAAGAAGAAGGTGCACTATGACGCCGGCGTCAGCCTCTACCTCGAGGCGCTGGTACAGCTGCCCGTCGCCCTGCTGATCATCGGCGCTCTGGCGGTGAGCGGCGCCAGCCAATTTATGGCCGGTGACTGGACCGAGCGCCTGCTGCTGATGGGCAGTGCCCCCGCCACCCTGCTGCCGGTGGGGCTGTTCTGCTATGGCATGATGCGCACCCGCATGAGCACGGTGGGTCTGCTGCAATATATCGAGCCCAGCCTCGCCTTCCTGCTCGCCATCTTCTGGTTTGGCGAGACGCCGGATCCGGTGAAATCGGTGGGGTTTGCCTTCGTCTGGGCCGGCCTGCTGGTGAGCCTGCTGCCGCTGCACAGGTTCTGGCGCCATCTGCGCCGCAACGCCGACGCTCAGGGTCTGCCGCGGTAGGACTCCAGGATGGCGTGCCACTTGGGATCCCGGTCCATCTGCTCGGCGATGTCGTTCAGCCTGTCATGCAGATCGCTGCGGGATTTGGGCAACAGTATGTGGCGGGTATAGCTGGACTGGGCGAAGGGCGAGACGAACAACTTGCCCTCGAAGGCCGGGTCGTGAGTGAAGAAGGTGAGCGCCGAGCCCGGCACCAGGGTCACGTCGATGCGGCCGCGCACCAGCAGGCTGAAGTTGGTCTTGACCTTCTTGGCATCCACCCGCACCAGATCGCCTCTGGCCGACGCCTCGTCGATACCCTGATAGTGGTACCCCTCGATGCCGCCGAAGGTCATCCCTTTGAGCGAATCGGGCCCGCGATAGGTGACCGGTCTGTCGGCACTCGAGATAAGCTCGTTGGTATCGCGCATGATGGGAAAGGTCCAGAGGTAGCGCTCGCGCTGGGGATCCCCCACCCAGGCGGGATTGACCCAGGCCACCAGACCGTCGAAGCCAGGATCCGACATCTCCAGCGCCAGTCTGGCCCGATTCACCAGCCAAAGTTCCAGCTTGGGTTCTCCGCCAAGCTTTTCATTGAGATACTTGACCAGATCCCGGCTCAGACCGCTCTGCTCCCCGGTCATGAAGGGGGGGTGCTGATGATAGTCGTAGAGACGCAGCGTCTCGCCATGAGCCGATATCGACAGCAGACACCACAACCACCACCATGCTCGCATCGCACCTCCTTGGGCTGCTCTTGAGTGTGGCACAGAGAGATCGAATGAGAAAATCCCCTAGCGGCGCCGAACCGGCTGCCTGCCCGCCCACCCGCCATTGGTTCATCTACATGGTGCGCACCGCTGGCGGCCTGCTCTATACCGGGATCAGCACGGATCCGGCTCGCCGCCTGCACCAGCACCAGAGTGGCAAGGGAGCCCGCGCCCTGCGCGGCAAGGGGCCACTGACCCTGGCGTGGCAGCAGGCCGTCGGTGAGAAAGGCACGGCGCTGCGCCTCGAATACCGACTCAAGCAGCAGAGCAAGGCCTTCAAGGAGCAGCTTATCAGCCAGCCGGAGCGCTGGCTCGCCTGCAGCGAATCATGGCTGGCCACCGCCCGGCCACAGAAAAGGCCGCTGCATGCAGCGACCAGGGAAGGATCCGATAACAGGGAGTGTCAACGGTAGGCATTAACCTGCTTGCGCCGACTGCTAATGAGCCAGCAAACGCAAAAAAGGCCGCTGCATGCAGCGACCAAGGAAGGATCCGATAACAGGGAGTGTCAACGGTAGGTATTGGCTTGCTTGCGCCGACTGCTGATGAACCAGCACACCACCAGCAGCACCAGCAACCAGGGCGCCAGCTTGATGATGAGGGCAAACATGCCGGCCAACGCGCCAAACAGCACGAAGACGCCGCTCACCAGCAGCATGGCCAGCACGGTGAACCCGGCCAGTGCCATGCCGACCAGTACCAGCATCAAGACGATAAATTCCAGCATGTTGTGCTCCTCACTGGGTTGATGCGGCCAGATGACCCGGGGTCAATCCAGCCAACGCTTCAATTCACGACGGGGCGGCATGATCAGCACCGCCAGCAGATAAATGGCCAGGGCCAGGGGCGGCATCAGGATCAGCGCCATCAGGGCCGCGACCCGCACCGTCACCCTGGAGAGCCCCAGTCCATTGGCGATGCCGGCACAGACTCCGGTCAGCTTGCGATGGGCAAGATCCTTCGGCCAGGGCGTCATGGTTATGCCTCCACCTTTTGACCCTTGAGGCGGGCCAGCTCCCGTTCAATCTCATCGTTCAGCTCCAGCTCGCGGAACTGGGCCTCCAGCGAGGGGTTCTGCCCCAGAGTTGCCGCCTCCAGCTGAGCTTCCAGCTGATCGACTCTGCCCTGAAAGCCGTCAAAACGGGCCATCAGCTCGTGCATGCGCTGGTTGTCCACCTGGGCTCGGGCCCGCAGCCGGCTGTGGGCGGTCTGCTCGCGCAGGGTCAGCAGCTTCTGCTTCTCGCGTGCCTCGGTCAGCTTGGCGGCCAGCCGCTCGCTGTCGGCGGTGAGCTGGGCCAGCACCTCGGCGACCCGCGCCTTGTCCTGTTCCAGCTGTTCGCATTTTTTGACCTCGGCCAGCTTCTCGGTCAGCGCGGCCCGGGCCAAGTCCTCACGCCCCTTCTGGATGGCGAGTTCGGCCTTGGCCGACCACTCCAGGATCTGGTGCTGCAACGCCTGCTGATGACGTTCCAGCTGTTTCTGTTCGGCAATGACGCGGGCGGCCTGGGTTCTCATCTCGACCTGGACCTGCTCCATCTCTTCGATCATCAGCCGCAGCATCTTCTCCGGCTCTTCGCTCTTGTCGAGCAGGCTGTGCAGGTTGGCATTGATCACGTCGGTCAGGCGGCTAAATACGCTCATGGTCTGGCTCCTTGTTGATGGGATGGCTATCTCTTCCCATGACATTACAAGAGCCGTGCCAAGATAATTTTTCCTTTACTTACATATAGATGAGGTTTTATCAGGTATTTTCAACATCGTCTTAGTGGCGAAAAATACCGATCCAGTGGTGATTTTCACCAATAAAAAAGGGAGCCGGCGGCTCCCTCATGCGATCAGCGCTGTACTCAGGCGGCCCGGGTATGGCCGAGCTTGCTGTCCAGCTCCGCCAGCTTGGCCTCCATCCGGGCGCGGCAGTTGTCGGAGAGGTCGCGAATACCGGCGGCGCCGTGCTCCTTGCTGCAGACCGGGGCCATCACTTCCAGCAGCACCTCGCCGTTGTCCCAGCGGTTGAGATCGATCTGGCCGAAGTAGCTGGAGCAGACGATGGGCACCACCGGCACCTCTGCCTGTACCGCGGTGTGGAAGGCGCCCGCCTTGAACGGCAGCAGGCCGCGCCCCTTGGAACGGGTCCCCTCCGGGAACATCCAGATGGAGGTGCCGCGATTCTTGATGCGCTCCACCACCTGGCCGATAGTACCGATGGCGCGGGAGCGGTTGGAGCGGTCGATCAGCACGTTGCCGGAGAGCCAGAAGATGAGGCCGAAGAAGGGCAGCCACAGCAGGCTCTTCTTGCCCACCGCCACCACGCCGGGCTGCACCGCGCCGGTCACGGTGAAGATATCGTAGTTGCTCTGGTGGTTGCAGACGTAGACCGCCGGCCCCACCGATTTGACCTCGTCGGCCACCGTCACCCGGACCTTGAGGCCGATCAGCGGGCAGACAGCATGGTACATGCGGGCGAAGACATAGACGTTGTTGGGATGGCGCGGACGCACCAGGCACAGCAGCAGACCGAACAGGAACCAGAAAATGAGCAGCAGACCAAGCAGCAGCACACGGGCAATTTTGAGCATCGAACACCTCGGATTTTGACTCGGCGCAGTATACTGGTCCCCCTTTTAGCGAACAAGCGTTCGCCAGACAGAACCGACCACCCTTCGCCACTCGCCCCTGAGCCATAAAACGGACGGCGGCTTGCCCCACCCGGCATTGGCCGTTAGGATGTGGCCATCTTGATGAACGGGGCGAGCATGATTCACCAACAACGCGTGGCGAAACGACTCCTGCTGCTGGTCTGCCTGCTGGTGCTCAATTGCGCTGCCCAGCCGCTGGCCCGGCTAGCCCTGCTCGATCACGCCATCAGCTGTCAGGCCCTGCCCCAGTTCGCCGCAGCCGACGACCAGGCCGACAAGGGCACGCCCGCCAGCCCGCAGCCCAACAGCTGCCAGCTCAACGGCAAGTGGCTGAGCGCCACCACCCTGCTCTGCCTTGAGCAGCTGTTCTTTGCGGTGGCCCTGCTCATCGCGCTGCTGGCCCCGCTCTGGCGCTACACGCCGCCACTGCCGCCGCCCCGAGCTGTTTCGCCCCCCGAACGACGACTTCACCTCACCCTCTGTGTCTGGCGGGAATGAGTTCAGCCGCGATTTTTCAGCCTGCTGTCATTCATTTTTTGCGAGACAACATCTATGTCAACTCTCTTCAAGGCGAGCCTGCTGCTGGGCTGCCTGCTGTGGCAATCCACTGGATTGGCCAGCGATACGGGCTGGCTCACCAGCCCCCAGAACGATCACGCCAAGGTCAGGCTGCAAGCCGACCGCAGCGCCCCTGACCAGACCCGCATCCTGCTCGAGGTGGCCCTCGAATCCGGCTGGAAAACCTACTGGCGCAGCCCGGGTGAAGGGGGCATAGCGCCCCAGATCCTGTGGGAGCAGCCGGTCGGCAACTTCCAGTGGCACTGGCCCACACCGCGCCCCTTCGAGGTGGCCGGGCTCAGCACCCAGGGCTATCAGCAACAGGTACGCTTCCCCCTGAGCCTGGACTCCCCCGCCGGGCAGCCGCTCAAGGGCACCTTGCGCCTCTCCACCTGCAGCAACGTCTGCATCCTGACCGACTACCCCTTCACCCTGGCGGTGGATGGGCAGGCGCCGGCCGGTTTCGACTTCGCCTGGGCCCAGGCCATGAGCACCCTGCCGCAAACGCTGCCCGCCGATACCCGGGTCGAACTCGGCTACCAGCACAACCAGCTGCAGCTGCGCGCCGAGCGGGCAGAGGGTTGGCAGGAACCAGCGCTCTTCATCGATGCGCTGGAGGGGGCCGAGTTCGGCAAGCCCGCGCTCGAGGTGAGCGGCAACACCCTGATCGCCCGGGTGCCGGTCAGCGACGGCTGGCAGGGGGATGCGCCTGACTTGCGTGGCCAATCCCTCGGCCTGTTGCTCGGCAGCGGCGATGAAGCCTGGCAGACCAGCGCCACCATCGCCGGACCTCTCGCCCTGCCGGCCCCAGGCCAGCCACTCATCTGGCTGCTGGGGGCGGCGCTGCTCGGCGGCCTCATCCTCAACCTGATGCCCTGCGTGCTGCCGGTGCTGGCCCTGAAACTGGGCACTGTGCTGCAGCAGCAGGAGCGCGAACAGCGACAGGTGCGCAAGCAGTTCCTCGCCGCCAGCGCCGGCATAATCACCTCCTTCTGGGTGCTGGCGGCCATGAGCAGCCTGCTGCGCGCGACTCAGGGTGCCGTCGGCTGGGGGATCCAGTTCCAGAGCGCCGGCTTCATCGGCTTCATGGTGGCGGTGACTCTGCTGTTTTGCGCCAACCTGCTGGGCCTGTTCGAGATAAGGTTGCCCAGCAATCTCAGCACTCGCCTCGCCACCAGCGGCGGCAAGGGGCTCGGTGGCCACTTCCTGCAGGGGAGCTTCGCCACCCTGTTGGCCACCCCCTGCTCGGCCCCCTTCCTCGGCACCGCGGTGGCCTTTGCGCTGGCGGCGCCCCTCGGCCAGCTCTGGCTCATCTTCACCGCGCTCGGCCTTGGCATGAGCCTGCCCTGGCTGCTGGTGGCGGCCCTGCCGCGCCTCGCCCTCTGGCTGCCCAAACCGGGCCGCTGGATGGGGCGGCTGCGCATCCTGCTCGGGCTGATGATGCTGGGCTCCAGCCTCTGGCTGGCGAGCCTGCTCGGCAACCATCTGGGCAGCACGGCCACCGGCTGGCTGATGGCCGCCATGCTGCTGGTGCTGCTGATCGGCATCATCTGGCGTTATGGCATGCGCGGTTTCACGCTGGCCCTCTCCCTCTCTGCCCTCATCGGCGGCGCCCTGCTGTTGGGGGGCGCCCTCACGGCGCAGGGGTCGGGCAGCATCGATCGCATCGCCTGGCAACCGCTCTCCGAGCAGGCCATCGTCGATGCGCTGGCCCAGCGCAAGCGGGTCTTCGTCGACGTCACCGCCGACTGGTGCGTCACCTGCAAGGCCAACAAGTACAACGTGCTGCTGCGTGACGAGGTGCAGAGCGCCCTGACGGCTCCGGACGTAGTGGCCCTGCGTGGCGACTGGAGCCGGCCGAGCGACGCCATCTCCGCCTTCCTGCGCCAGCGCGGCGCAGCCGCCGTGCCCTTCAACCAGATCTACGGGCCCGGCCTGCCAGAGGGAGAGATCCTCTCCCCCCTGCTGGACAAGGCCGACTTGCTCGACGTGTTGCACCAGGCCGGCCTCGTCCGGGCCGATGTCACCCATTTTTAAGGAGAATCCCATGACCCTGCGTACCCTGAAACTGCGCACCCTGACCCTCTGCACCGCCCTGGTTGCCGGCACCCTGAGTGCCCCCTTGTTGCAGGCGGCCCCCTTCACCCCGGAGCAGGAGGCGCGTATCAAGGAGCTCATTCGCGAGACCCTGGTCGCCAACCCCAAGATCCTCGACGAGGCGGCCGAATCCTGGGAGAAACAGAACGCCGCGGCCCAGGAGGCCCAGCTCGGCAACTTCATCAAGGGCAATCAGGATGTGCTGTTCAACAGTGCCACCAGCCCGCGCCTGGGCGCCAAGAATCCCAAGCTGACCCTGGTGCTGTTCACCGACTACAACTGCCCCTACTGCAAGCAGTTCGATCCCCGCCTGACCAAGCTGCTCGAGGCCTATCCCGACGATCTGGGGCTGGTGGTCAAGCTGCTGCCGTTCAAGGGGCAGAGCTCGGCCAAGGCGGCCCAGTACAGCCTCACCCTCTGGCAACAGGATCCGGCCCGCTTCCTCGTCCTGCACGACAAGCTGATGAGCAAGCAGGGGATGCTGACCGAGGCGGACATCAACAAGGCGCTGGCGACCACCGGCAACACGGCCCTCAAGCCCGATGCCAAGGCCACCGAGGAGCTGCGCAACAGCCTGCGCATCGGTACCCTCCTGGGCGTGCAGGGCACCCCGGCGACGCTCATCGGCAACCAGCTGGTGCCGGGCGCCCTCCCCTATGACGAGCTGGAGCAGCTGGTGAAGGCCGAGCTGGCCAAGCGGAGCTAAGCCATGGCGGAGGATGCAGTCGTAAAACCACCCCGCTGGCGCCGTTGGGGCAAGGAGGCCCTCTGGCTGCTGCTGATGGTGCTGGTCATCTCCACCCTGCTGGATCTGTGGCGCAGCCCCAGCCTGCCGGCGGGGGCCATGGAGGCTCCCTTCACCCTGCAGGATGGCACCATCACCAGTCTGGCCGAGCAGAGCCGCGGCAAGCCGCTGCTGGTCTACTACTGGGCCAGCTGGTGCGGGGTGTGCCGCTTCACCACACCGACCGTGGAGAACCTGTGGCAGGAGGGTGAAAACGTGCTGACGGTGGCGCTGCGCTCCGGCAGCGATGAGCAGTTGCGCGCCGGGATGGCGAAGAAGGGGCTCGTCTTGCCCACCCACAACGATGAGCGGGGAGATCTGGCCGCACGCTGGCAGGTGGGGGTCACCCCCACCTTCCTCATCATCAAGGATGGGACGCTGGTGAGCAGCACCACCGGCTGGAGCTCGTGGCTCGGGCTCAAGGCCCGCCTGCTGTGGGCCGGCTGGTAATCCCGTCCGCCCAGCAATGTATGCAAAGAGCCCGGTATCACGACCGGGCTCTTTTTCATCTGAAGGCTGACAATCCTATTTCGTGGGCGCCATGGCGCCCTGACCGAGCCGCCCCCTGGCGCTGGCCCGCTCAGCCTCGTCGAGTACCCCGTCCCCGTTCTTGTCCATCCGGGTGAAGAGGGCCTCATGGCGCGCCATGAACTGCGCCTTGGTCGTGTCTTGCATCGCCCTCATGTTGCCCATGTTTCCCATCTTGCCCGGCATGGCCTGGCCGGACTGCTGCATCGCCTCGTGCATCTTGGCCATGGCGGCCTCTCTCTCGGCCACCGACAGGGTGCCATCCTTGTCGGTGTCCTGCCGGGCGAAACGCTGCTCGGCTCTTTCCATGAACTGGGCCTTGGTGATGTCCCCCTTGATGAACATCAAGGGCTCGTCGATGCTCTCATCGGCGGCGATGGCAAGGCCGCCCAGCAGTACCATTGGCAGAAGATAAAATTTGAGCATGGCTGTCCATTCCTTAGTAAGGGTCTCGGCCCGGCCGAGGCCTGCTGAAGATCGCCAGGGCAACGCCCGGCGCCTCCTGTAGTGTAGCCCCGGTACCACCCCCTACCGGGAGGCAGATCGCAAGGCGCACCGGCCACGCCTCCCCCTGGTTACTTTTCTTCCTATTCATGGCGATGGCGGCCTGTTTGCGTTAAAATGTCGGGTTTTTGCCGAGCCTGGTTTGCCAAGATCCCCGCCGCCAGGCCAGCGCAGGGTCAATTCCACGATGCCAGTGAGGCAGGATCCGTCATGAACAACTACTTCCGGGTGTTGGGCGTCAAGTCCAACGCCAGTGAAAACGACATCAAAAAAGCCTATCGTCGGCTGTCGAACCAGTACCACCCCGACAAACTGCACGGGGCGAGCGAAGAAGAGAAAGAGCAGGCAGCCCTCAAGCTGCACCAGGTAAAGCAGGCCTATGAAGTGCTGTCTGATCCGAAACAGCGGGCCGCCTTCATCAAAGATTTCAACAACGTCATCGTGACCGATCCCGCTGCTGCCATGCAGGAGATGTGGGACCAGTTCTACCCCTGAGCCACCAGGCAAGAAGAGCGACTATGCAAAAAAAATGGGACCAGGCACGGCTCAAGGCCCTGCAAAGCGATGCCAGCGAGAATATCGAATCCTACCGGGATCAGGACGACCCCAAGGGGCTCGAGCAGTTCACCGACCAGATGAAGGCCCTGCTGCTGGCCGATATGAGCATGCTGGAGTTTATGCCCGAGTATCTGCCGCTGGCCCTCTATGGCCGGGTGCAGTTCCCGGCCAAGGCCAAGTCGCAGTGGAACAAGTGGCTCACCAGCGGCGAGCAGCCGGGCTGGGACGAGTTCAAGGTGAGCGTCGGCTTCAACAACGCCGCCCTGCCGCTGGTCAAGGCGGTGCGGGCCCAGAGCGAAGATCAGCTGATGGAAGCCTGCGCCGTGCTGTTCCTGCTCGACAACCCGCTACCGCGCGGTAGCCAGCGCAGCGATGACGACTATGAGCTGCGCGACGAAGAAGATGAAGACGGGGAAGATGCCGACGCCGACTACCACGGCGGCAGTGACCGCTATGGTGATGACGACGGCGATCAGGATATGTACGACGAAGTCCGTTTCTAATTGGGGCAAGGCATGAGCAACAGTCTGATAGAAATTACCGCCATCGAGATCAAAGAGCTGGCCGTTATCGAGCCGAAGCAGGCCAGCGAGAAGTTCGAGCTGATCGCCAAGACCATGTCTGACGACCAGCTGGCAGAAGTGATTGAAAACATTGATATCGTTACCCTGACCCAGATTAACGGCCAGCACGATATCTCCTTCCCCTCCATCATCTCCGAGCTGATGACCCCGGAGCGGATCCGCGACATCGTCTGCCAGCAGCCGCTCTATTGGGAAGAGGCGATCAAGAACAACGCCGACGAGCTGCAACAGCACACCTTCGACTTCCTCAACTACCTGATCCGCACCCAGGATAGCGAAGCCAAGCAGCGCGAGATCCTCGAGTGCGTGGCCGAAGATCCGGCCGGTCTCTTCTACCTCGCCATCCCCTTTATCGAGTTCTATCGCGGCGATCGCTATGAAGAGGACGAAGGCTATCGCGACGTGCTGCACGCCGAAGAGGAAGATCTCGAAGAGTCCCTGCGCTACAGCGAGCGCCAGCAGAGCGAGGATGTCCACGACTACGCGCTGGATGACCCGCGCAGCCTCTTGATGCTCATTCGCGAGCTGGCCCCCGAGGTGGAGAAAGCCATCAAGGCGCTGCTGCGCAACGAGCACTCCACTTGGGACGGCATCATCAACAAGTTTGCCGCCGAGCTGGTGATGCAGGCCAAAGAGAAGAACAAGGTCGAGGAAGACGAGTACGGCGACGTCGACGACATGTTCAGCTTTCTGGATTAAGGAGCCCATTCATGCAGTTAGTCATTCGCGATGCCAACCAGGGCCCCTTTCTGACCCAGGTGCTGCGCTTTGGCCGCGACAATGAACGTTTGAGCGAGCAACAGCTGGCCGCCATCAAGGGCAAGGCGGTGCTGATGAGCCTCAAATTCGCCGACAAGTACTACAACAAGTACAAGATGCACCTGCTGGAGCAGGCCGCCCACGACGTCATCGGTGTGGTGAGCCTCGGCCTGCAGGAGCTCTCGGCGCGGGATCCGGCCAAAGCGCTGGCGCTGCTGCAGGCGCCGGAAGGCCCCATCAAGCCGTTCCAGAAGGGCTGGTCAATGCTCATCACCGTCAGCCCCAAGCAGGCTGGCAACAGCCTCTACGGTGACGTGGATGCGCGGCTCTTGGACAAGATCTCGAGCCCGCCGGACGTGGAAGAGTGGCAAGGGTGGCAGGAGTACGAGAAGGCACTAACAGAGCACAACAAGAGCCGCCTGATGGGGCTCATCGACCAGCACTTCTTCGCCTGCGAAAGCGACCACCCCACCATGGAGGACAAGCTGGCCGAGGCGCTGCTCTACCGCATCCTCTGCGGCAAGGGCAGTGGCGCCGCTCCGCTCAAGGTGAAGCAGGATCTCAAGCGCAAACTGGCGCGGGAGATTGAGCTCGACGAGGGCTGGTACGACACCGACTACCTCGCCGCTCAGCTCGCCCTGATGCTGAGTGCGCTGCCCGCCGACATGGCCGCCGCCCTGCGCCAGGAGCTGAGCCCGGGCTTTGTGCCGAACCTGCTGCACACCCTCGGCTTCGTGCGCCAGTACCAGCAGCTGCAAAAAGAGGACGCCTCACCGGAGAAGCTCGACAACGTCGAGATGCGCGCCGGACTCAAGCACCCCCTGCTCGGCTGGCCGCTCTATCACGACTTCTAAGGGGCCATGCCCCCTTGCAGGACGGCTCTTGCCTCTCCTCCCCACAACGCCCGGCTTGCCGGGCGTTGTGCTATCCAGCGCCCCGTTTTCAGCACAAGCCCTGGCAGTGAACACAGAGCTCGGCAGAAAACTACCCCGTAAGCGTCATTGGCCCCATTTTTGACAGGGATATAATGACTCCCCCATACAAGCCGCCGGGGAGCAAGGCCATGAGCAGAAAGCCCGACAGGATCACCGCGATGCAGCAGATCATCGATGCCGTGAAGGCGGAATTTCCGCTTTATCAACCGGATACCTTCAAGTGCGGGCCGGACAACACCTGTATCGGCTGCCCCAAGAAGCTGATGGAGCTGGTGGATACGGACCTCTGCTACTGGCAATATTAGATCGATCGCGGCATCCCGCCCTCCTTCGACGAGATCCAGCGCTTCGGCAAGCTGTGCAAAAACATCCGCCGGGCCCTGGTGCGCAATGGTCGCATCCCCGCCTGAGCGCCCCATCGCAGCCAGGACTAAGACCCCCGCCGGCAACATCTGAGAGGTACTGAGCATGACCCAGGAGAGGATACAGAGCCGCTACACGTTAAATGGCCCCCTTGCCAGCCGCGCCGAGCTGGAGCAGGCTATCGCCCAAGCCATCGAGGCCCACAGACAGGACTTCTTCCCCCTGCTGGAGCGACTGGTGGATGTGGGTGACAGCCGGGTCAAGCTCAGCCAGAAAGATCCACTGCGGGTACTGGAGGTAGAACTCGACGAGGCTAACACCGGCGGCAGTGCGCGCCTCAACTACGAGTCCAACTTCGCCGAGAGCTGCCGGCTTATCGACGAATATGACCAGCACCAGACCAGCGTGGCTTTTACCCTCGACGGGGATCAGCTCGTCTTCGATCTTGAGCTGCCCATTGCCTGGAACTTCGACAACTAGGGCCACTCTACGCCTTCGCCCGGCGCCCAGCCCATCACAAGAAAGGAGCCTTGCCGGCTCCTTTTTCACTGACTCACCGCATCGCGCGGCTCGTCCCGCCCTCTGCTTCACATCTCAGGTGAGGTAGTTCAGGTGAGATAGTAACGCCACGACCGGACCGGTTCGGCGAAACCGACCCGGATGCAGAAGGGCGCCAACTCGTGATTGGCCTGCTCCAGGCTGAGGGTCTGGTGGGCATCTTCCTGGCACCACTGCACGAACTCGCCGCTGTTGAAGCTGTAGTGATCCCCGTGAAAGACTCCGTGGGCCTCGATCAGCCCGATGGCTTTCTCTGTTTCCATGATTGGCCTCCCGGCATTGTGCTACACCCTTCAAGCTTAGCGAGCAGAGCGATGAGCGCGACGCTATCGACATTTGTCAGAAGCACCGTGGTAGCCTGTTTTCACCCATAGATGACCATACTGCGCTAGTCAGATTCTGGCCCTGAAGACAGCTATCCCTGATAGTTCACATCTGACATCAGCAATCTCGCCTGCTTCACGCAAAATCAACGATTCCCAGCTGTTTGGCCATAGCCAGCTCGTTGCGCTCAACGATCTCCTCCACTACCTTGCCCTCAGCATTGAACCTGAAATAGGTCAAGGCACTCCAGGTCACATCCTTACCGGTGACATCAAACCCTTTCCAGGTATTTGAGCCTTTCGCTACGTGGGTCAATGCAACGAATACCTCATCTTCCGAGCTCATTATTTTTTGAAAGGTGGTCTCAATGGACTCATACCGTTCGACCACACAGGCGGACAATGACTCTTTGAATTGCTCAAGCGTTGTAATTGGCTCTGCACAGTCAGGCCTGAATATACATAAATCATCCGAAAAATACTCACTCACTCTCGCAACATCCTTGCCATCCACGCAATATTTGAAATAGTTGATAACTGTGTCGACGTTCTTGTTCATAAATGATTCCAACCTTATTAATTGACTTTGAATTTAACTAGGAAATATGATGCATAGAATATCTGTGACTGCCAGGGCGCCATACTACAAACATGGCAAGTGATGATAAATGCAATAACAGGAAATCTCTTTTATAAAATCAGGAATAATCCATGGATAAATGGACTGAATACGAGGTCTTTGTGCAGGTTGTCGAATTGGGGAGCATCAGCAAGGCCGCCGATACACTGAGTTTGTCCAACCCTGCCGCCAGCAGGCATCTGGCTTCGCTGGAGCAGCGACTCAATGCACGGCTCGTCGAGCGAACGACCCGACGCCTGTTTGTCACCGAAATAGGCGAGCACTTCTATACCCGCTGTAAAACAGCGCTGAATGAGATGCGAGAAGCCATTGATGAAGTCAACATCAAAACAGGAATGCCAACCGGGATCTTGAAATTGACGGCCTCGCTGTCACTGATGCTGAATGTCATCTCCCCCTTGATCCCCAAATTCATGGCTAAATATCCCGGCATTCAGGTCGAGCTGATCGCCAATAATCGCTATCTGGATATTATCGAAAACAATATTGATATCAGTATTCGCTCACGAGAGGTAGAGCCGGACTCCAGTCTTGTTATTCAGCCATTGGCAGTAGCACCACGCATTCTGGCGGCCTCTCCCGAATATATTGAGCGTTATGGCGACCCGCAGACGCCGCACGATCTGACAAAACATCAGCTGTTGCTCTACAGCCACCACAATCCCAAAGAGCTGATCATGATGAATGGCTCGATAAAAGTACGGGTGCCAACCACCCCTACCATTGAGTCCAACGATGCCCAAATCCTGCTCGCCAATGCCAGAAACGGAATGGGGATCCTGGCACAGCCTGTTTATGCCATTTATGACGAGCTACGCAGCCAGCGTCTTAAACCTGTGCTCACCGACTGGCGATTACCCGATCTATCCATCGGCATGGCTTATGCGAATAGACTCTTTACCCCGTCCAAGACCAGGATATTTATCGAATTTATCAAGGAGGAGTTTCAACAGTTCGATTATGAACAGTGCTGGCGCGAGGCATTATCTTGCTGACCCTGTTGTCCTCCCCATAATGGCTTATTACCGGTTATCCGGTCTCGGTGGGCGCTATCTGGAAACCGTCCGCGCGCTATATACTCAAGGCCTTGTGAGCCCGGCTCACCACGATAAGGAGATATGACATGTATATGTTTTTGCCCTTCTTGCTGGCATTGATAACGGGGATCAGCATCTTGATGAACAAGCGAGGAGCCTCCTATCTGCTTTGGGCCCTGTTGCTGGTAGTGACCCTGCTCTCCTTTATGCACCATGTGACCGACCCGCTCACCCTCTCGTTCTAGGAGCCCGCCATGAGCCTTTCGACCTCCTCAACAGCCGCGAAGAGTGACCTGCCACAACTGCTCGATACGTTGGGGCTGGCCGGCATCTGCCTGACCCTGATCGTCGCCTTCTATTACCAGCTCTATCTGGCCGAACTGCCCTGCCCCTTGTGTTTATTGCAGCGGGTCGGCCTTGTGGTCGCCGGTTTCGGCTTTATGTTCAACCTGCAATTTGGCGCAAAAGGGGCCCACTACGGCATAGTGATTGTCGGCGCGCTGACCACCGCCATGATCGGCGCCCGGCAGGTGCTGCTGCATATTCTGCCCGGCGATCCCGGCTATGGTTCCACCTTTCTCGGGCTGCACTTTTATAGCTGGTCGCTGATCAGCGCTCTGCTGATCATATTGGCCGTCGCCCTGATATTGATGGTGCGGGACGGGCTCGCTATTGCACTGCCCAAGCTGGATCTGGCGCGCTGGGGGCGTATGGCCTCCCTGCTGTTTGTCTTGCTGATTGCGGCAAACCTGATCTCTACCGTACTGGAGTGCGGCGCAGGACAGTGCGCCGATAATCCCGTCATCTACGAGCTGCTGAGCCTGCGCTAACAACCCTCAAAGGTGGCGGACAGTCCGCCACCTTTTATGGCCGTCTTATATTACCGAAAGGGGCAGCAAGCGCGACGCATTGCACTCACTGGAAATCTTCATACCTCGCCAATCAAACCGGCGGCCTACTGCCTCGTCATGAATAAAACATGATGTTACTCGGTCACCACACATACCCGTTTCAGCAGCCGATGGAGAAATATGGGCTGCACCAGCGTCAGCGCTATCACCAGCCAGGCCAGGTTAGCCATATTGCCCAGGTGACCATCGACATCCGTCAACAGCATCGAAGAGACGACGGCGGCCGAACCGCTGAATATATGCTGGAAGACATTCTGCAATGACATGAACCCTGCTCGTTCCCCGGGCTCTGCAACCTGGCTAGTCACCGCCGCAGCGGTAATCGTCCGTGTCGACGTCACCACCATGAACAAGGTAAAAACAACAATGGTCGGCAACAAGGGGGAACCCAGGAAACCATCCCAGACAATGGCGATAATCAATCCTCCCAGCCACATGGTGACGTGCATTGGGCCAACCCGGTCCATCCAATAGCCCCCCAACTGCATCGCAAGTACGCTGACCACGCCGCCCATGACATAGTACTGACTCATGTCGCCGCGAGGCACACCGAGGTTGAACTGGAAATAGGTGGCCATGTTCGGGACAATCAGGAAGGTACTGAAAATGGCCAACCCGATTGCCATGAATGCATGCCACACCACGGCGCGTTTCAACATCCCCGTGATTGAAAAGACCTTCTGCTCTCGCCCCAGGTGAGCAGTCATATTCGGCAGCCGCATAAATACCAGCACGCTGGCGCACAAGCCCAATCCGCCAACGGCATAAAAGGGGGCGCTCCACCCTTTCAACATGGCCAGCTCCAGCCCCAGGGGGACACCGGCAATGGCAGACAACGAGAAAGCCCCCATCACTATCGCCATCGCTCGACCACGTTGTGGTACTGGCGTCGCATCCACGACGATCGCCATCGCTATCGACGTTGCCGGACCGGCAAATATGCCGGCCAGCAAACGGGTAAAGAACAGGCTTTCCATATTCCACGCCAGCGCGCATGCCCAGGTGGACAGGGTGACCCCCAGCAATGAGAGCAATGCCACCTGTTTTCTATCAAATCGATCAATATATCTGGCACATAATAAGGATGATAATGCGGCGGCCAGTGCATACCCTCCCCCCAAATATCCTATATAGGTTGGGCTGATATCTAGCGCACAAGATAAATCAGGCCCAAGTGGCATAATCATCATAAAGTCCAAAGCACTCACCAATTGGATAAAGGCGGCCAGCCAGACACACCCCATATCCATAACTGCACCGTTAGAATGAGGTTTATTACCTGATTTGTTTTTTTCTGATGTCATAGTGTTCGCGCTCAATATTTGGAGGCAGACAGCATACCCCCTACCATCCTCTATTTTTATCCTTTAGAATGGCACAGACTGTTATCATATCAGGGACAATAAATGCGCACCGGCCTGGACTTTACCTCATCAAGGATATTTATTGCCGTGGTTGAACAGGGCAGTTTTGTCGGCGCATCCAAGACCCTTGAAATACCTACCTCAAACATCAGCAGGAGTATTGCTCAGCTAGAAGAGAGACTATCACTTCAGCTTATTGAACGCAGTACTCGGCATATGAAACTCACCCAGGCGGGCCAGCTGCTCTATTCCCGAGTAAAACCCTTGCTGGAATCACTGGAGCAAACCGAGGCTGAATTGACATCACAGCAGAGCCAGCTGAAAGGGCCACTGCGCCTGTGCATTCCCAATGAAGCCGGTCCCAAGCTGCTCGGCACAGCCATTGCTGACTTTGCCTGCCAGCATCCAGAAATAAAGATCAGCTGTATTACCAACCTGTCAGGATTTGAGACATTAAGGGAAGATCTGGATATAGCCGTCATCATTCACAGAGGAAAGCTGGATGACAGCGATTATATCGCCAGCCATCTGACCACTATTCCCTGTACCGTGGTTGGTTCCCCTGCTCTTATTCAGCGATGCGGGCTTCCCAACCACACGGCCCAGCTAAAGGATCTCCCCTGCATCACCACGGTGAGCGCCCTGAAAGGCATGCCTTGGCAGTTCGCTCGTCCCGACGCTGAATTTTCCACCGTTCAGGTCAATGAACACTATCGGGTCAATAGTGGTGAACTGGCGCTAAAGGCAGCAATAGCCGGGGTCGGGTTTGCCATTCTGGCCAAGGTCTCTTGCCAAGCATTTATTGATGATGGCAGCTTGGTCGAAATTGAACTTGAGTTACCCGCCGCCCCATTGCAGTTGTTTGCTGTTTATGCAAACCGCCAATATCTACCGGCTAAGACGCGCGTATTTATTGATTTTATACGGCAAAACATCATGAGTTATCAGTAGCTAAAATCGGTAACGTCTCACCAGGCTGACTTTTCGAGACACCAAAATGGTGAACCAACCAGATTCTATCACTCAAGCATGCGTCACTAATCCAACCTGCGCCCCTCACCCTGACCCTCTCCCAAAGGGAGAGGGAACCAGCGCCTGCCAACCTGTAGCCATAGATGTCACGCATTCCAAAAATGCTGCGGTCTGGGCTCCCTTCTCCCCTTGCGGGAGAAGGGTCGGGGATGAGGGGGAGCAAGCCATCGACAACTAGTAGAGCGTTAAATCAAGCAGGAGCGCGTAGCGCGTAGGGTCGATTAGCGAAGCGTAATCGTCCGCACTGCAATCCCGGTGGCGATGGCGATGGACATAGAGAAGAGATCAGCTGGAGCATCAACAAAATAACGGCAACCTGTTTTCACGATCGTCTGATTACGCTTCGCTAATCAGACCTACAGCTCTGCAATCCCGGTGGCGATGGACATAGAGAAGAGATCAGCTGGAGCAGCAGCAGAATTGGGGTAACTGTTTTCGCGATCGTCTGATTACGCTTCGCTAATCAGACCTACGGCCTGTATATTACCAATAAAACCTAAACCAACATTATCGTCCTATATTTTTATTCTTAAAGAAACTAAGCGTCAATTAAAAAACTGGAGTTCAACATTGAATTTTTTCAAAAAATAATTCGTTAATGGAAGTAATAACAATGATGTTACTGCATAAGTAACACCAAAAAAAATGTTAATGTGAGAAATTAAAAAGAAAAACGCATAATAAAGAATCATGAATGCGCATGATGTTAATAACTTCACCCAAGGTATTGATAAATTATCTTCAATTCCATTAATGTCGTCACTGGTCTTTTCACCAGATATAGCAATGTGTACTATCGTAAAACATGAAAAAATAATTAGAGCAATCACAAATAACCCAATAGCTATTTGTAAGGTTAAACTGTCATCGATTACACTCGACTCAAGAGTTAAAGTTGTTAAGATCACAGCCAAACAAATCCCAGAAAGACTAGAGTAAACCCATTTCAACTGTTCAAGCGCATCATGTGACATATAAGCCCTATATAAATATATACAATCAATAGTTATACCTAAAGATATTCATTTAATAATCGACATAAAATCATTTTAATAAGAAGGGCGCTTTCGCGCCCTTCTATATTAATTACCCTTCCTGATTTTCCCCTGCTACCGGTTCGGCGCCGGCGACAGTTTCAATCTCGATGCGATCGACTCGCTGCAAACCGCGGGGCAGCTTGGCGCCGCGGCGACCGCGTTCGCCGCGGTAGTAGTCAAGGTCAGATGGCTTGAGGGTCAGCTTGCGCTTGCCGGCAAACAGGGTCACCGACTGGCCTTGCGGGATGACGGCGGCCATCACCACAAACTCCTCCCGTGCCTTCACGCGCGCAGAGGGGATGCTGATGAGCTTGTTGCCCTTGCCCTTGCCGAGCACCGGCAGTGTGCTCAACGGGAACAGCAACATGCGCCCCTCGTTGGAGATGGCCATGCAGAGATCGGTCTCCGGCGCGCCTATCTTCTGGGGTGCCATCACCAGGCCCCCTTCCGGCACGGTGAGCAGCGCCTTGCCGTTCTTGTTCTTGCCAATGAGGTCGTCATATTTGCAGACGAAGCCGTAACCGGCGTCGGAACAGATCAGATACGGCTCGCCCTCGTTGCCCATCACCAGATGGCGTACCTCTTCGCCAGCCCCCAGCGCAAAGCGACCGGTGAGCGGCTCGCCCTGACTGCGGGCCGACGGCAGGGTATGGGCCTCCAGCGAGTAGGTTCTCCCCAGGGTGGAGAGGAACACCGCCTGCTGGTTGCTGCGGCCATGGGCGTGGGCGAGATAGTTATCCCCCGCCTTGTAGGAGAGGCCTTCCACATCCACGTCGTGGCCCTTGGCGGCGCGCACCCAGCCCTTGTCAGAGAGGATCACGGTGACCGGCTCGCTCGGGGTGAGCTCTTTCTCGGTCAGCGCCACGGCGGTGGCGCGCTCCACCAGCGGGGTGCGGCGATCGTCGCCATACTTCTCGGCGTCCGCCAGGATCTCTTTCTTCAGCAGGGTACTGAGACGGCGCTCGGAACCCAGGATCTGTTCCAGCTTGTCGCGCTCTTCCGCCAGTTCGTTCTGTTCGGCGCGCAGCTTGAACTCTTCGAGCTTGGCCAGGTGGCGCAGTTTGAGCTCGAGGATCGCCTCGGCCTGGGTCTCGCTGATGTTGAAGCGCTCCATCATCACCCGGCCCGGCTCCTCCTCGGTGCGGATGATCTCGATCACCTCGTCGATGTTGAGGTAGGCGATCAGCAAACCTTCGAGGATGTGCAGGCGGGCCAGCACCTTGTCGAGGCGATACTGCAGGCGGCGGCGCACCGTCTCGCGGCGGAAACTCAGCCACTCGGTGAGGATGGTCTTGAGATCTTTCACCTGGGGACGGTTGTCCAGACCCAGGATATTGAGGTTGACCCGGTAGTTCTTCTCCAGATCCGTGGTGGCGAACAGGTGGGCCATCAGCCCCTCCACGTCCACCCGGTTGGAGCGCGGTACGATGACCAGGCGGGTCGGGTTCTCGTGGTCCGACTCATCGCGCAGATCGGTGACCATGGGCAGCTTTTTTGCCACCATCTGGGCGGCAATCTGCTCCATGATCTTGGCGCCGGAGGCCTGGTGGGGCAGCGCCGTGATGACGATGTCGCCATCCTCTTCGCTCCACACCGCCCGCTGCTTGATGGAGCCCTTGCCGGTCTCGTAGATTTTACGGATGTCGTCGCGGGGCGTGATGATCTCGGCATTGGTCGGGTAGTCCGGCCCCTGCACATGGGCCATCAGGGCATCCAGGCCGGCATTGGGGTTGTCCAGCAGCTCCACGCAGGCGTGGGCCACTTCCCGCGCGTTGTGGGGCGGGATATCGGTCGCCATCCCCACCGCGATACCGGTCACCCCGTTGAGTAGGATGTGCGGCAGGCGGGCGGGCAGCACCACCGGCTCTTTCATGGTGCCGTCGAAGTTCGGCGTCCACTCCACCGTGCCCTGGCCGAGCTCGGAGAGCAGCAGCTCGGAGAAGCGCGACAGCCGCGCCTCGGTATAACGCATGGCGGCAAAGGATTTGGGATCGTCCGGCGCCCCCCAGTTGCCCTGACCGTCCACCAGCGGGTAGCGGTAGGAGAAGGGCTGTGCCATCAGCACCATGGCTTCATAACAGGCGCTGTCGCCGTGGGGGTGGTACTTACCCAGCACATCACCCACGGTACGGGCGGATTTCTTGTGCTTGGAGAGGGCCGACAGACCCAGCTCGCTCATGGCGTAGATGATTCGCCGCTGCACGGGCTTGAGGCCATCGCCGATATGCGGCAGGGCCCGATCCATGATGACGTACATGGAGTAGTTCAAGTAAGCCTGTTCGGTAAAGGTGCGCATTGGCTGGCGCTCTACCCCGTCCAGACTGAGCTCGATAGCATCACTCATGTGATTATCTCTTTCGGTTCGGGAGCCGCCACAGGGCGACTCCGGCTAAATGCTTGCTGGCCCTGTCCGGGCCAGCCGACGGCTTAGATGATGGCGAGGTTGCCCTTCTCTTCCAGCCACTCGCGGCGATCACTCGCCCGCTTCTTGGCCAGCAGCATGTCCATCAGCTGCAGGGTCTCATCCCCCTCGGCCTCTGGCCCCATGGTGAGCTGCACCAGGCGGCGAGTGTTGGGATCCATGGTGGTTTCCCGCAGCTGTTTCGGGTTCATCTCACCCAGGCCCTTGAATCGGGTTACCATCACCTTGCCCTTCTTCTTCTCGGCTTCGACCCGCTGCAGCACGCCGTTCTTCTCGTCCTCGTCGAGGGCGTAGTAGACCTCCTTGCCGATGTCGATCCGGTAGAGGGGCGGCATGGCCACGTAGACGTGCCCCTTCTCCACCAAGGCTCGGAAGTGCTTCACAAAGAGCGCGCAGAGCAGGGTGGCGATGTGCAGACCGTCCGAGTCCGCATCCGCCAGGATGCACACCTTGCCGTAACGCAGGCCGGAGAGATCGTCCGAGTCCGGGTCGAGCCCGATGGCCACCGAGATGTCGTGCACTTCTTGCGAGGCGAGCACCTGACCGGCCTCCACCTCCCAGGTGTTCAGGATCTTGCCACGCAGCGGCATGATGGCCTGAAACTCGCGATCCCGCGCCTGCTTGGCACTGCCGCCCGCGGAGTCACCCTCCACCAGGAACAACTCCCCCTGCATGGGGTCGGCGCAGCCGCAGTCGGTGAGCTTGCCGGGCAATGCCGGGCCTTGCGTTATCTTCTTGCGCACTACCGTCTTGGCGGCGCGCATCCGGCGCTGGGCGCTGGAGATGCAGAGCTCGGCCAGCTGTTCGGCCAGCTCGGTGTTGCTGTTCAAGTAAAGGCTGAAGGCATCCTTCACCACGCCGGAGACGAACGCCGAGCTCTGACGGGAAGAGAGCCGCTCCTTGGTCTGGCCGGCAAACTGCGGATCCTGCATCTTGATGGAGAGGATGTAGGCGCAGCGATCCCAGATATCTTCTGGGGTCAGCTTGACCCCGCGCGGCAGCAGGTTGCGGAACTCGCAGAACTCGCGCATGGCATCGAGCAGGCCCTGGCGCAGACCGTTGACGTGGGTACCGCCCTGGGCGGTGGGGATCAGGTTCACATAGGATTCGGCGAGGCATTCACCCCCTTCCGGCAGCCAGCACAGGGCCCAGTCCACCGCCGACTGCTCGGTGCTGAAGGCGCCGACGAAGGGCTGCTCCGGCAGGCAGGTGAACTGCTTGACCGCGTCGACCAGGTAATCCTTGAGGCCGTCTTCATAGCACCACTCCAGCTTGATGCCGGTGTTCTTGTCGAGGAACTTGATGGTGAGGCCCGGGCAGAGCACCGCCTTGGCTTTGAGCAGGTGCTCCAGCTTGGAGACCGAGAAACGGGGCGAATCGAAGTACTGGGCTTCCGGCCAGAAGCGTACCCGGGTGCCGGTGTTGCGGCGCCCGCAGGTGCCGGTGATGGTCAGCTCCTGCACCTTCTCGCCCTTCTCAAAGGCGATGTCATAGACCTGGCCGTCGCGGCGCACCGTCACCTCGACCCGATCGGAGAGGGCGTTCACCACCGAAATACCCACCCCGTGCAGACCGCCGGAGAACTGGTAGTTCTTGTTGGAGAACTTGCCGCCCGCGTGCAGCTTGCAGAGGATCAGCTCCACCCCGCACACCCCTTCCTCCGGGTGGATGTCGACCGGCATGCCGCGGCCGTCGTCGATCACCTCGAGAGACTGATCTTCATACAGGGTCACCTCCAGGGTACGGGCGTGACCCGCCAGCGCCTCGTCGACGCTGTTGTCGATGACCTCCTGGCCAAGGTGATTGGGCCGGGTGGTGTCGGTATACATGCCGGGGCGGCGACGCACCGGTTCAAGGCCATTGAGGACCTCAATGGCATCCGCATTGTATTGAGTAGACATGGAGGGCCTTGCGAATTGACGTTTGGGGAGAATCTTACTCGTTGGGAGGGTATTGGACAAACCCGGCGGCGGCAAAGCTTGATCCGGACGGGGTAAGTCGCCCCGCCGGCCCGTTCAGCGCGCCTCGACCGCCACCGGCAGCGCCTGCTGCAACTGGGAAAGCGAGCTGTGCAGCCGCCACACCATGCCGGCCAGCTCCCGCGCCGTCGGCTCCCTGTGGTTGGCCAGGGCCGCGCTGATCCGCTGCAGCTCGGCCAGGGTGCGATCCAGGGAGGCGTGCTGCACCCCCTGCTCGGTGAGGATCCCCTGCAGAGAGCGGATGCAGTTGTCGCGCACCAGGTAGAGGGGCTGATCCTCGCCGCGCCACTGGCGCAGCTGCCAGACGATATGGCTGCAGTTGAGCAGCACCACGCCCCAGCGCAGCACCCAGAGGCGGGCGGTCTGATCCTGGCTCTGGCTGAGCTGGCTGATGCAGTGATAGATGAGCGATTCGAACTGGCTCTCGCTCTGGCGCGGGGCCGACGCCAGCTGATCCATGAAGTGGCGGCGCAGGGTGCGGATGAGGCGGCGGCCCTTGCGCCGATCCGAGCTCGGTCGCAGCAGCTGGAACGCCAGTCCGGCACTCATCACCCCCAGCGCCTGCCCCAGGCTGCCGTTGATGTACTGCAGGTAGTCGTAGCTCGGTGGATTGGTGATGGCGAGAAAGGAGCCGAGCAGCACGATGAGCTGGCCCCACAGCACCGCCTGCCTGGGCTGTTGCTGCTTGAACAGCTGCATGGTGATGAGCACGGGGAACAGCAGGGCGCAGAAGAGCCAGAAGTCGTCGAGGCGGATCATCAGGCCGAACTTGACCACAAAACAGATGAGGCTCAGCAGCAGGATCGCCTTGAGCATGGTGTTGGCCCCCTTGGCAGGTGCCGGGGTGGCCGAGTAGAGCACGCAGCAGATGGAGAGCAGGGTCAGCGCCGAGCTGCCCGCATCCCACTGGCTGTGGATCCAGAAGGCGCAGCCGAGCAGCACGCAGAGGAAGGTGCGCCCGCCGTTGTAGGCCGCCTCCAGCGTGTCGGTGTGGCTGGTGAGCGAGGAGTGGCGCGGCGGCGCCGGCCACTCCTGATCATCGTAGCGGGCCAGCCGATCCAGCCAGCGCTGACACTCCAGATAGCTCCAGCAGAAGTGGTGCAGCCGCCGCCAGAAGGTGTACAGCCGGTAGTCGCTGGCCGCCGTCGGCACCAGCGGGGCCAGCAGCCGGGCGATGCGGTACTTGTCGCAGCCGGGCTGGCCCAGCTCGGCCAGCAACCGCTCCAGCAGCGCCTGCAGCCCCTCAGGTTGCTCCGGCCAGTTGTGCAGCATGCGGCGCTGGCTGGAGATGAGGCTGATGAGCCGCAGCTGGCGGTGCAGCAGGAAGTTGAGCAGCTTGTTGTGTCGCCGCAACCTGTGGTGGCTCCAGACCGCCTGGATGCGCAGCACGTTCATGGTGAGGATCTGGCCGATCAACCCCTCGTGGGCGGTGCGCACCTCCGGACTCGCTTCCCCCAGCCAGAGCAGCTGGGCATGCTCCAGCAGACGGGCCTGGGTCTTTTGCAGCGACTGCAGCAGGGTCTCGCCATCGGAGGTGCTGGGCAGGATCATCATCAGCAGGCCGCCGCAGAGGATGCCGACGATCACCTCGCTCACCCGCGCCTGGGCGATGTCGAAGATGTGCTGCGGGTCGGTCACGTTGACGCAGGAGAAGGCGATGAGGGCGGCGGTGTAGCCCGCCAGCGCAAAGGCGTAGGAGACGTTGTTCTGATGGTGGTTGGAGATATAGGTGCACAGCGCCAGCCAGAGTGCGATGAGAAAGCTGAACAGCCAGGGATCGCTGATGCCAAGGCCAGTGATCACCACCGCCGCCATGGCACCGATAAGGCTGCCCACCACCCGCCCCAGACTCTTGCTGATGACCCCGCCCACGGTGGGAAAGCTCACCACCGCGGCTGAGGTCATCGCCCAGTAGGGGGAGTCCAGCTCCAGCACGAAGGCCAGCCAGAGCGACAGGCACATAGCCAGGCTGTTGCGCAGGGCGTAGCGCCACTGGCCGCCATTGGCCTTGCCCCAGGGGGTCTGGCGCCAGAGCGAGGCGACCACCTTACTCCCCTATGGTGATGGTGCAGGTGGTGCCTGCAATCAGCGTCAGTTCGGGCGGCACCTCCAGCAGCTTGATCCGCACCGGTACCCGCTGGGCCAGCCGTACCCAGGGCACATTGGGTTTGACGTCCAGCAGCAGGTTGTCGGCCCCCTCCACGCTCTGATCGTGGATGGCGCGCCCTATGCTCTCCACCTCGCCGCGCAGCCGCTGCTCCCCGCTGTAGAGCACCACCTCGGCCGGTTTGCCCGGCGCTATGTGCCTGAGCTTGGTCTCCTCGAAGTAGCCCTGCACGTAGAAGGAGTGGATGTCCACCAGCGCCACCAGCGGCACGCCGGCGCTGGCATAGTTGCCGACCCGGGTCTGCAGGTTGGTGATGTAACCGTCGCTCGCGGCATGCACCCGGGTCTTGGCCAGCGACCATCTGGCCTGCTCCAGATTGGCCTGAGCCACCTGGTAGGCCGCCCTCATCGCCTGGGCATTGAGGCGGGCCTCGTCCACCGCCTCGGCGGAGATGACACTGCGCGACAGGCCACTGCGCCGGCTCGCCTCGTGCTCCGCCTTGTCGAGATCCGATTTGGCCTTGGCCAGCGCCGCTAGGGCGTTGTCCAGCGCAATCCGGTAGGGCTCGGGATCCAGGGTAAAGATCTCCTCCCCCGCCTTGACCAGCTGGTTGTCTTTCACCGCTATCTTGATGATCTTGCCCGACACCTCGGGGGTGATGCTGACCAGCTCGGCGCGCACCTTGCCATCCCGGGTCCAAGGCCCCTGCATGTAGTAGTTCCACAGCCACCAGCCCGCCGCCAGCGCCAGCGCGCAGACCAGCAGGGTGGAGAAGTATTTGAGGGTCGCGAGGGGTGATTTAGCCATGTAGCAATATCCATAGGGCGCCGCTGACGGCGAGGATAAACAGGGAGAGATCCATCAGCAGGGGATGCCAGACATCCCCGCCGTAGAGCCAGTCACGCAGCAGGTGATGCACCGGCAGCCAGCCCAGCAGACCGAGCAGGACCGCCTTGAACAGGGGCGGAAAGTAGAGAGAGGCGCCCAGGATCAGATCCGGCAGGGCTGAAGTTGTCACAAGCGGGCTCCCTGTTGGCAAGCGAGATAATGCGGACTCAAGGCCCGCCCTGCGGCGGGTCTGGCAAGATTATCACAGCCCCGCAGGACGCTACAGAAGCAGATGAGACCCTACCGGTCAGACCAGCCGATCCGCCGGATGGTTGATGCCGTCGCGCGTCGGCACCTCGCCCAGCTCGAATGGATTGACCCCTTCGAGGCAGGCGAGGTTGTAACCATACTGGGCCGGATTGGAGCGACGCTGATGGTGGGTATAGATACCGCAGATGCTGCAGAAGTAGTGTTTGGCGGTGCGGGTATTGAACTGGTAGCAGCGCAGCACCTCCTCCCCCTGCAGGATGCGGATGCCGGACAGCGGCACCGAGGCGACGATGGCGCCCCGCCGCCGGCAGAGCGAACAGTCGCAGTGGCGCGGATCCACCACGCCGTCCGGCAGGGTCAACTCCAGCACCACGGCGCCGCAGTGGCAGCTGGCCTTGTGTCGCTCCTGGATGGGGGTATTGCCGATGCGCTTGATCATGCTGTCTCCTTGCAGACGGGTTCAGGTTCCGAGCCAATCAATCAAACAGGGTATCTCGCCGCCCCTGCAGCAGATGGTCATAAAGGGTGCGCAGCTGGGACGCCACGACCCGATGGCGAGAGAGCGGGGGCAAGTCATCGATGGAGAAGTACCCCGCCCCTTTGGTTTCATCGGTTTCGTCCAGCAGCTGGCCGCCGGTCACCTCGCACAGGAAGAAGGCCTTGTGAGCGTGGGGCAGCTGGGGCGGATGGGGGTGTTTGAGCTTGTCGAACAGCGCCAGCAGTTGCACGGCCCGACACGCCAGGCCGGTCTCCTCCACCACTTCGCGCACCACGGCCCCCGCCGGCGAGTCACCGATGTCGCACCAACCCCCCGGCAGCGTCCAGCAGCCATCGCTGCGCTCCTGCACCAGCAGGATATGGCCCGCATCGTTCTGAATGAAGGCCCGCACATCGAGCTTGGGGGTAGGATAACCGCTGTCGAGGGCGATCCAGTCGTCGATGGCTTCAGGTGCCAGCTCGCTCTGGCTGGCGATGAGCGCCACAGTGGCGGCGCGCAGCGCCTCGAAGCGGCCGATATCGAAGGGATCCTTGGAGTACGTGAGGCCCGCCTGCGCCGTGGCCAGCACCTGTTCCAGAAAGGCGGCCAACGGTGGTTGCATTATTAAAGCCCGAGGAAACGGACGATCTGGGCGGGGTAGCGCTCGAATGCCACGAAGGCGTGGTCGCCACCGCACTCCAGCGAGAGGCGGGCAAAACGGTATTCGTCCAGCGCCTTGCGGTAGTCGAGCACCTCGTCTTCCTGCTGTTGCAGTACCCAGAGCCGCTCGGGGGTCCTCACCGCTACCGCCAGCGCCCGCAGCTCATCCATGTGTTCAGGCAGCAGTAGATACTGCTCCCCCGTGTAGGGATTGGTCTGGGGGCCGAGGTAGTCGCAGAGCAGCTCGTGCGGGCGCACCGCCGGGTTGATCAGGGCGGCGTGGCAGCCATATCGCTCGCTGACCCGGGTCGCCATAAAGCCGCCGAGGGAGCTGCCCACGGCGCCAAGTTTGAATGCGCTGCCATAACGGCTCTGCAGATCGGCAATGGTCTGCTCGATGGCCGCCCAGGCCGCCGCCGGGGTGTTGGGCTGGGCCGGGATCACCACCTCGATATCGGGTCTGTGCTCGGCCACCCAGGCCGCCATTTGCTGCGCCTTGGCAGAACCGGGCGAGGAGTTGAAACCGTGCAGGTAGAGGAGTACGGGCTTCATCGCGACTCCTCAATAGCCGGTGGCATCGGGGTCGGGCACGAACTGCCCCACCGGCAGGCGCCACACCTGGCTGGCGATGCGGCCATCCGGGTAGAGGGTGAGGTAGCGCCAGCCCGGGCCGGACTCGTCCAGCGCGAAGCCATCGGAGAGCGGTTTGAACTGGATGCAGGTGGAGGGGCTGGCGATCAGCCGCACCCCGCGGTGCACCTCGTCAAACTCCTGGTGGACGTGGCCGAACAGTATGGTCTTCTGCTGCGGGTGGCGGGCCAGCACGGCAAACAGGTCGTCGGCATTCTTGAGATTGTGCTGATCGAGCCAGGCACAGCCCACCGGCACCGCCTGATGGTGCAGGGCGATCAGGGCATGACGCTCGGGATGCTGGCGCAGCGCCTGATCCAGCGCCGCCAGCTGGTGATCCCCCAGCACCCCGTGAGGTTTGCCGCGCACCTGGGTATCCAGCAGGATCACCTGCCAGTGCTCGCCTACCAGCTGCTTGGCCTCGCTGATGCCGGCCGCGTGCAGGTATTCGGTCATCAAAGGGCCATCGTCGTGGTTGCCGGGCAGCCAGTAGATGGGGCGCGCCAGCGGCGCCACCATGGAGGCGAAGCGCTGGTAGGACTCCGGACTGTGATCCTGGGAAAGATCCCCGGTGGCGAGGATCAGATCGAACGGATGGTCATTGGCCTGCACCCGTTCCAGCACGGCAGCCAGGCTCTCGGCAGTGCGCACGGCCAATAGCCGCCCCTCGGCACTCGCGAAGAGGTGGGTGTCGGTAATTTGCAACAGGCGCACACTGCCGTCCTGCGCCTGGGGTAGCTCTGTTTCCAAAATCACGCTTCTTTTTATGAGTTCAACTAGAGGATGTTTATCAGGCTGGTACCATGTCTGAGACAAAATTTTAGCCAATCGGCCAGAAACAGGTTTACCTGCTCCTTTTCATCCCGCTGGTGCATATTTTTATTGGGATAATCATAACGTGGTTGCAACCTTGAAATCTGTTGCGCCGCACACACTTCCGCCATCCGCACATCATGGTACAAACGAATCTCTATCCGGGCCTGCAAATAACTCGGCAATTCCGGGTTGTGCTGGGCCAGGATCACCTGGCTGGTGAAGCGGCTCTCCTCGCTCACCGTGAGCTGGAACTGCAGGCCGTTGCCTACCTGATAACGGCGTTCCGCCCCCACAGTGCCGCCCGGGGGCAGCAGCTTCATCAGGGTCATGTAGTTCACCTCACAGGTACGCTGCAAGGACATCAAATCAGGCACATAGCGCTTGGCCTGGGTATGAACGAGCGCCACCTCAGCGCTCCGCCAGCCAGCGGGCACGCAGCTCGCCGTGGTTGAGGGCCAGCCACTGCAGGGCGATGACCGAGGCGGCGTTGTCGATACGCCCCTCTTTGAGCCAGGCATAGGCCTGCTCGCGGCTCACCACGTGGACCCGGATGTCTTCCCCCTCTTCCGCCAGACCGTGGATCCCCTCGGCCTGGCTGGCATCCACTTCGCCCACGTAGACCTCGATCCGTTCGGTGCTGCCGCCCGGGCTCACCAGATAGCTGATGGCGTGCTCGCAGCGACCGACCTCGATGCCCGCCTCTTCCACCGCTTCGCGCCGCACCACGGCCTCGGCGGTCTCCCCTTCATCTATGATGCCGGCCACCAGCTCCAGCAGCCAGGGGGTGGCGCTGGTCTCGATGGCGCCGATGCGAAACTGCTCCACCAGCACGATCTGATCGCGTACCGGGTCGTAGGGCAACAGGGCGGCGGCATGGCCACGCTCGAACAGCTCGCGGACGATGGGCTCGTTCCAGCCTCCCGCAAACAACTTGTGCTGCAGGCGATAGATGTTCACCTTGAAGAAGCCGTTATATCCCGATGATTTATCGATGATTTTTACGTCATCAGCAGAGTAGTGACGGGTTTGGGGCAAGGCTTGCTGCGACATACGAGACTCCCACCAGCTTGACTTGGCTCGGTTAGACCATAAAATCCGGGAACATGAATGAACATTCATTCACTCGCTCCCGTCGGAGAAGAGGGATGGATTTTAGCAGCCACAGGGCATTTGGCTAGGCGCGAGGGGGAGAAAACTCACCCTCGCCCTTGACGTTCCTGTCGCTGGAAAAGAGACAGTTAGCATAAAATTTTGCTTATAGTAGAGTGATTAAGCTGAAATCAAGCTTGCTCAATGACAATACCCTCCTTCATCCAGCGACAGCTTTGGGTTAATACATAAGGTTAAAACGATCTATGAAAAGAACACTCTTGTCAGCCATGGTGTTGTTGGGCGTCAGCGCCGGCGCCCATGCCGAAAACCTGCTCGATATCTACCAACAGGCCCAGATCAAGGATACCCAGCTGCTGGAATCCAAAGCCAAGCGCGACCAGGCCTTCGAGAAGATCAACGAGTCCCGCGCCGCCCTCTTGCCGCAGATCAACCTGGGTGCCGGGCTGAACTACCTGCAGAACAAGGGTGACACCCAGACCAACAGCAACGCCACCGGTTCCCTGTCGCTGGATCAATCCATCTACCGCCGCAGCAACTGGGTCAACCTGAGCCTGACCGAGAAGAGCGCCACCCAGTCCGACGTGGCCTACAACCTCGAGATCCAGAACCTGATGCTGCGTACCGCCCAGGCCTACTTCAACGTGCTCAAGGCGATGGACACCCTGGAGTTCGTGCGCGCCAACAAGGCCGCGGTGGAACGTCAGCTGGAACAGACCCAGCAGCGCTTCGAAGTGGGCCTGACCGCCATCACCGACGTGCACGAAGCCGAGGCCGAGCGCGACCAGGCGCTGGCGGACGAGATCAACGCCGAGAACACCCTGGACAACAGCTACGAGAGCCTGCGCGAGCTGACCGGTATCGATCACCGTCAGCTGGACGTGCTCAACACAGATCGCTTCAGCCCGCAGAAGACTCCGTTCAACTCCGACAAGTGGCTGGAGCTGGCACTGGACAAGAACCTGCAACTGCACAGCGCACGCATCGGCAAGGATATCGCCAAGGAGCAGATCGATCTGGCCAAGACCGGTCATGAGCCGACCCTGGATCTGGGCGCCGGCCTCTCCAGCACCTACAGCGACTACAAGGACGAGATCCGCAACCCGGAGAGCAACGCCAATCAGGCCAACATAGGTCTGAACTTCAAGCTGCCGCTCTACACCGGCGGGGCGACCACCTCCCAGGTCAAGCAGTCCCAGTTCAACTACGTGGCCGCCAGCGAGCAGCTGGAGCGCAGCTTCCGCAACGTGCAGAGCACGGTGCGCTCCTCCTACAACAACGTGAACGCCAGCATCGGCTCGGTCCGCGCCTACGGCCAGTCCGTCATCTCCGCCGACAGCGCCCTGAAGGCGACCGAAGCGGGTTACGAGGTCGGCACCCGTACCATAGTCGACGTGCTGGACTCCACCCGCAAGCTGTACCAGGCCAAGCAGAAGCTCTCCGAGGCCCGCTACAACTACATCCTGAGCATCCTCTCCCTCAAGCAGGCCGCCGGCACGCTGGAACAGAAGGATCTGGAAGACGTGAACCAGGGGCTGATGCCAGCCGCTCAGGCCAAGAGCAAATCCTGAGCCGATTGATGGCAGCAAAAAGGCGACCCCAGGGTCGCCTTTTTCATCTCTGGCCTGCGGGGGTCGGTGGGTTCGAATCGCCGTCCAGCTCCCACCGCAGAGCATAAAAAACCCGGCCTTGGCCGGGTTTTCGCTTATCCGCGTTCGCGGATGGTCTTGATGATGTCAGTGGTGGAGCAGCCATCCTCGAAGTTGAGAACCCGCACCTCGCCGCCGTTGGCGGTCACCTCGGCGTAGCCGGCAATCTCTTCCGGCTTGTAGTCACCGCCCTTGACCAGCAGGTCCGGCAGCACCTCGGCGATCAGTCGCTGCGGGGTCTCCTCGGAGAAGGGCACCACCCAGTCCACGGCGCCCAGCGCGGCCAGCACGGCCATGCGGCGCTCGGTCGGATTGACCGGACGACCCGGCCCCTTGAGACGGCGCACCGACTCGTCGGTGTTGACCGCCACGATCAGGCGATCCCCCAGCTTGCCGGCATTGGCCAGGTAGGAGACGTGACCGGCGTGCAGAATGTCGAAACAGCCGTTGGTCATCACTACCTTCTCGCCACGCAGACGGGCGGCCTGCACGGCAATCTTGAGCTGGGCTTCGGACATGACACCAAAACCGGTCTCCTGCTCGGTGTAGAGCGCATTGGCCAGCTCGACCGGGCTGACGGTGGAGGTCCCCAGCTTGCCGACCACGATGCCGGCGGCGGTGTTGGCCAGGGCACAGGCCTCGTCCAGGCTCTTGCCGGCGGCCAGCGAGGTGGCCAGGGTGGAGATGACGGTATCACCGGCACCGGTCACGTCATACACCTCGTGGGCCTGGGCCGGCAGATGCAGCTCGGGCTGACCTTCGCGGATCAGGGTCATGCCGTTTTCGGAACGGGTGACCAGCAGGGCCTCCAGCTCGAAGCGCTTGACCAGCTCCAGCCCCTTAGCAACCAGCTCCTCTTCGCTCTTCACCTTGCCTACCACAGCCTCGAACTCGGACATGTTGGGGGTCAGCAGGGTGGCGCCGCGGTACTTTTCGAAATCGGTCCCCTTGGGATCGACCAGCACAGGGATCCCGGCGGCGCGAGCGCGCTGGATCATGCCGGGCACGTCGTTGAGGGCGCCCTTGCCGTAGTCGGAGAGGATCATCACGTCGCTATTTGGCAGCGCCTGCTCCACCTTGCCCATCAGCAGGGTGGCATCCACATCGTGGAAGGCCTCTTCGAAATCGAGGCGCAGCAGCTGCTGGTTGCGCGACAGCACCCGCAGCTTGGTGATGGTCGGATAGTCGGCCAGACGAACGAAATCACAGGCGACCTTGACACCGGCCATCTGGCCAGCCAAGGCATCGGCAGCCTCATCCTGACCGGTCAGGCCCAGCAGCACGGCGTGAGCCCCCAGGGCGGCGGAGTTGAGCGCCACGTTGGCGGCGCCACCCGGACGCTCCTCAATGTGTTCGACCTTGACCACGGGCACCGGTGCCTCGGGCGAGATCCGGCCGGTGGGGCCATGCCAATAACGGTCCAACATGACATCGCCAACGACCAGAATGCGGGCTTTTTCAAACTCGGGCAGGGTGATCTTCATCTGTATCGACTCTCAAAACCTGAAAAATCAGCCGCCGATTTTATCACACTCTTTTATTGGGTGTGAAAAAAGCGCGAGAGCGCCGCTTGGTGCTTTTCAGCTCTGACCAGGGCAGAGGCCATTCGCACCCGGACCCGCTTTTCGGCTAGAATCCCCCGATTGCGAGTAAAACGATCCGCTCTGGATATCCACGTGCCTTTATCGCCTCCCCTTATCCGGCCGGGTCTTCCCTGCCCATGGCGATTGCGAACAAGAGACTTTTCATGGCCCACGACAATGCTCCCCGTCTAGAACCCCGCCTGTTTCATCCCCGTTACTGGGCCAGCTGGTTCGGCCTCAGCCTGCTCTGGCTGCTGGTGCTGCTGCCCTGGCGCAGCCAGATGTGGCTGGGTCGCCAGCTCGGCAACCTGGCCCGCAAGGTTTTGAAATCCCGCGTCAAGGTTGCCCGCCGCAATCTGGAGCTGGCGATGCCCGAGTTGAGTCGGGATCAGCGCGAGACGCTGCTCAAGCAGAATTTCGAGAGCGTGGGCTGCGCCATCTTCGAGGTGGGCATGGCCTGGTTCTGGCCAGACTGGCGGATGCGCAACCTGATGAAAGTGGAAGGGGAAGAGCACGTCATCGCCGCCATGGAGAAGGGTCAGGGCATGCTGCTGCTCTCCTGCCACTTCCTGACGCTGGAGCTCAACGCCCGCTGTTTCGGCCTGGTGCGACCCGGGGTCGGCGTCTACCGTCCCAACACCAATCCGGTACTGGAGTATGCCCAGTATCACGGCCGCTGCGCCTCCAACAAATACCTGGTGGACCGGATGGACGTGAAGGGGATGATCAAGGCACTGCGCAACGGCGATGCGCTCTGGTACGCGCCGGATCACGACTACGGCAGCCATGCCAGCGTGTTCGTGCCCTACTTCGCGGTGGAACAGGCCGCCACCATCACAGGCACCGCCACCCTGGCGCGGGTGAAGAACACCGTCACCCTTCCCTGCTACAACATCCGCACCAGCGAGGGTTACACCCTGCATATCGGGGCGCCGCTCGCCGACTATCCAAGCGGTGACGACCTGGCCGATGCAGCCCGAGCCAACCGCGAGATCGAGGCCGCCGTGCGCAAGGCGCCGGAGCAGTACATGTGGCTGCACCGCCGCTTCAAGACCAGACCCAACCCGGAAGATGCGGGCTATTACTAAGTCAGAAAAGAGTGAAAAAGCCGCCGAAAGGCGGTTTTTTCTGGCCTGTTGCCGGTAAAGGGTTTTCATTCGTGGCTGAATATTTTATTAATGGCCCTGCCGAGCGGCGGGCCCCGGCCCGCCTGCAATACCAATAACGAAGGGAAGCGAACATGAAAGCCACTCTTTTGCTGGGCGCCCTGTGCGCATTGACCGGCTGCAGCCAGCAGAGCCACACCGTCCACCTGACCTCCCTCCCCTTAAGCGATCTCAAGGAAGTGAATGCCCAGTGGAGCCCGCTCACCCGGCTGGAGTCCCGCTACCCCAGAGAGGCCATCCTGGCGGAGCAGACCGGCTGCAGCTCCCTCGAGTACGTGATAAGTCCAGCGGGGCGGGCCGAGCAGATCCGGGTGCTGGAGAGCAGCGACCCACAGTTCAGCGATGCCGCCATCGCCGTACTGCAGCAGTGGCAATGGCAGGCCACCGCCGCCAACCCGCAGCACACCCCTGTCAAATCCCGCACCCGCTTCGAATTCTGCATCGAGCACAACGGCCAGCCCTGCGACACCAGTGCACTGGAACAGCGCTGTCAGGGGGAAGACGTGGTGCGCAGCACCGGGCTGGTCTACACCCAGGTCTGATCTGGCCTCGATTGCCTGCCGGCGACGCGCCCACCGCCAACCAAAGAAAAAGGTGAGCCAGGCTCACCTTTTTTGCATTGCAGGCGCGACCCAGCTCGGCTCATCCGCCTTGCCGGTGCAGCCAGGCGGCGATGGCCAGTTGCAGGCCCACGTAATCGGCCTGCAGAAACAGCGCCGGCAACGCCTGCTGCCAGTCGGCCTGCCCGGCGACCAAGGCCAGCCGCTGCCCGAGCCGGGTCAGGCTGTCGAGCCAGGCCGGGCTCGGCAACAGGTCGGCCGCCTCGGCAACCAGATCCATCCCCAGGCGCAGCTGCTGCAACGCCAGCGTCTGCTGCGCGGCGTCCGTCTGCTCCAGCCAGAACTGTTCATGGTGCTGCCAATGCCGCAGACCCAGGGTGATGCGTGCTACAGCACTCAGCTCGATAGCCGCGGGCAGGGATTGCAGGGCCAGCGGCTTGCCAAGCCCCGCCAGCCGATACCCGCGCTGGGCCTTGGACTGAGCCCCGAGGCGCAGGCCACCCAGCCCGGCCAGCTGCTCAGCCAAGCCAAACAGGGCGCTCGCCTCGCCAGATTTGAGCTCCAGCTCCAGCTCGTCGATGGGGCTCTTACCGAGCACGCCGACAATCTCCCCCTGATCCCAGGCCAGCTCGATTTCGGCCCCCTCGAAGGCGATCAGCCAGTGGCGACGCAGAAAGTCGGTGCGAAACTGGGCCACCAGGGCGCCCTGGATCCCGTCGCGCACCGCCAGGCTTGGCCAGATCGCATCGGGGAAGGCGGCCAAGGCAGGCAGATCGCCCTCGACGGGGGCATTGTATTCGGGTCTGGCATGCAATCCGCCCACCACCTGACCCCGACATTTAATCGTCTGTTCGGCAAAATCATCGCTGCGACGAATTCGCAATCCCATTTCCAGTCGGCGTAAATCCAGCGCGGGCGTATCAAAATAGACATTGCCGAGCTCGGCTTGGGAGCTGGATATAATTTCCAGTGAATTCAGAAGGTTGAAAAAAGGCTGTCGAATATCTCGGGAGACAAAAAACTTTATCTCGATCTCAGTTTGCATAGTCATTCCGGGCTGGCAGGCAACTTTGGGGGGCGTGATGCTAAGCGCGAGGATATAATGCCTGCGATACATCAGGATTAATTCACGGTTTTATTGATGGCGCAGTTCGGTTACCATGCGCCCCTCATAAAATCGTATCGAGTGTTTTTTCACCGACACAGGTTTGGCCATGCCAGTAAATACTATTTTGGGGCTTTTTGCCAAGTCCCCCATCAAGCCGCTGCAGAAGCATATCGTCAAGGTTCACCAGTGCTCCCAGCAGTTGGTTCCCTTCTTTGATGCCGTTGCCGAAGACCGTTGGGAAGATGCCGAGAAGATCCGGCAGCAGATTGCCCAGCTGGAGAAAGAAGCGGACATCCTCAAGCGTGAAATCCGTCTGAAGCTGCCCCGTGGTCTGTTCCTGCCGGTCGCCCGTACCGACCTGCTCGAACTGCTGACCCAGCAGGACAAGATCGCCAACCGTGCCAAGGATATTTCCGGCCGCATGCTTGGCCGCAAAATGGAATTCCCCTCCGAGATGCGGGCCGATTTCATGGCCTATCTCAAACGCTGTATCGATGCGACCGCCCAAGCCGAGAAAGCCATCGGAGAACTCGATGAGCTGCTCGAAACCGGCTTTAAAGGACGTGAAGTTGAAATGGTTGCCGAGATGATCCACCAGCTGGATCTTATCGAGGACGATACTGACACCATGCAGATCGGGCTGCGCCAACAGCTGCAAGCCGTTGAGCAGAAATACAATCCGATCGACGTTATGTTCCTCTACAAGATCCTCGAATGGGTAGGTGACCTGGCAGATCAGGCCGAGCGTGTAGGCGCCCGTCTGGAACTGATGCTGGCTCGTTCGTAATCGACTGACTGGGTAAAACACTGAATGGACATTATCGCGAATTACGGCACCACTCTGGTGCTCGTGGCGGCCTTGTTCGGCTTTTTGATGGCCTGGGGCATTGGTGCGAATGACGTGGCCAACGCCATGGGCACGTCGGTCGGCACCAAATCCCTGACCATCCGTCAGGCGATCATCATCGCCATGATCTTTGAATTTGCCGGTGCCTATCTGGCCGGTGGTGAAGTCACCGCCACCATCCGCAACGGCATCATCGACAGCAACGCCTTTGCCGCCACCCCGGATCTGCTGGTGCTCGGCATGATCGCCTCCCTGCTGGCCGCCGGCGCCTGGTTGATCCTGGCCTCCTACTTCGGCTGGCCCGTCTCCACCACCCACTCCATCATCGGCGCCATCGTCGGCTTCGCCGTGGTGAGCGTGGGCCCGGAAGCGGTGCAGTGGAGCAAGTTCGGCGGCATCGTCGGCTCCTGGGTGGTCACTCCGGCCATCTCCGGCGTCATCGCCTACTTCATGTTCATCAGCGTGCAGAAGCTCATCTTCAACACCGATGATCCCCTCAACAACGCCAAGCGCTACGTCCCCTTCTACATGTTCCTGACCGCGCTGGTGATCTGCCTGGTCACCATCAAGAAGGGGCTGACCCACGTCGGTCTGCACCTGAGCGATGGCGAGGGTATCCTGCTCTCCGTCGCCATCTCCATCGCGGTGGCCTTTGCCGGCTGGATCTACATCCGTGGCCAGCAGTACAACCCGCAGGATGACAGCAAGATGCACTTCGCCAACGTGGAGAAGGTGTTCGGCATCCTGATGATCATCACCGCCTGTGCCATGGCCTTTGCCCACGGCTCCAACGACGTGGCCAACGCCATCGGTCCGCTCTCCGCGGTCGCCTCCATCGTGGCGGCCGGCGGCGAGATCGGCGGCAGCTCCCACATCGCCTGGTGGATCCTGCCGCTCGGCGGCATCGGCATCGTGATCGGTCTGGCCACCATGGGCGAGAAGGTGATGGCGACCGTCGGCACCGGCATCACCCACCTGACCCCGAGCCGTGGCTTCGCCGCCCAGCTGGCCACCGCCGCCACCGTGGTGATCGCCTCCGGTACCGGCCTGCCCATCTCCACCACCCAGACCCTGGTCGGTGCTGTCATGGGCGTGGGTCTGGCCCGCGGTATCGCGGCCCTGAACCTGGGCGTGCTGCGCAACATCGTAGTCTCCTGGGTCATCACCCTGCCTGCGGGTGCCATCCTGGCCATCGCCATCTTCTACGTGCTGCAGATCTGCTTCTCCTGAGGCGCACCGCAGTGAAGAGCCCGGGTCATTGACCCGGGCTTTTTTGTCTCTCTTCCCTTGTCCATCCCTGTCAATGCAGGCTGCTTGCATCACCCGCCCGGCAGGCGCAGACTGTTTGGCCTTGTTTCGACTCAAGGCTCTCATCATGACACCAGCCATCAACCTGCTGAAAAAGCTCAAGATCCCCCACAAACTCTACCCCTACGAGTGCGAAGCCCACGACGACTTCGGCAAGCATGCCGCGACCCAGCTCGGCCTGCCGGAAGCCCAGGTATTCAAGACCCTGATCGCCCATCACGACAAGCAGGCAGTGGTGGCCATCGTCCCCTCGTCCGGCCTGTGCAGCCTCAAGCAGCTGGCCAAGGCCACCGGTCTCAAGAAGGTGGAGATGATGAAACCGGCGGAGGCCGAGAAGCTGACCGGCTACAAGGTGGGTGGCATCAGCCCGCTGGCCCAGAAGAAGCTGCTGCCCACCGTGCTCGACGACTCGGCCATGCAGTTTGACGAGATCCTGGTGAGCGGCGGCAAGCGCGGCCTCTCGGTCGGGGTAGCCCCCGCTGACATGCTGCGCCTGATGAAGTGGATTGCCGCCCCCATCGGCGAGCACCATGAATAACGCCTGAAACGACAGAGGCCCCGCGAGCGGGGCCTCGTTTGTCTTGTCACGGCAACTGGCCATCGGCACGACAAGCTGTGGTCAGTTCGGACAACCGCAACCGCTGCCTGCCGCGCTCATCGAAGTTGTCGGACGCCAGCCAGCGCGCAAAGCAATCCTGCAGCGCCGGCCACTCACGGTCGATCACCGAGAACCAGGCGGTATCGCGCGTCCGCCCCTTGTCCACCCTGCTCTGGCGAAAGGTCCCCTCGTAACTGAAACCGAGCCGCAGCGCCGCCTGCCAGGAGGGCTTGTTCAAGGCATTGCACTTCCATTCGTAACGACGGTAGCCGAGGGCAAAGGCATTGGCCATCATCAGCGCCATGGCCGCCGTCGCCAGCCTTGAGCGCTGCAGGGCGGGGGAAAAGTGCAGCCAGCCCACCTCTATGCTGCCCGCCAGAGGGTCGATGCGCAGGTAGCTGGCCAGCCCCAGCGGCTGTTCGCCATGCTCGTCGAAGATGGTGTAGAACTGGGGGTCTGTCTTGGCGGCACACTCTCGCAGCCAGACCAACATGTCCGCCTCCTCTGCGTAAGGGCCTGTGGTCAGATAGGTCCACATGGCCCCACTGTCGGCACTGAAAGCCTGCCACAGGCCGGGGCCGTGACGCTCGGGTTCCAACGGCTCCAGCCGACAGCCCCAGCCGTTGAGCGTGCGGCGGGGCGGAAACTCGGCGCCCCGCCAGTCGGGCAGCGGCGCTCCGACCGGCTGGTCGAACTCGTTCAGATGGATATCAGCAGCCACAGGCAATCCCTCCCGTTTGCAGCACGCCCGGTTCGCTACCAGTAGCGACCGCAAAACCGTCCTGCCGCCACCAGTGCAGGCCACCGATCAGCTCCTTGACCTGAAAACCGAGCGCCGCCAGCTTGCAGGCACCCCGGGTCGAACCGTTGCAGCCGATGCCGTCGCAATAGCAGACATAGACCTTGTCCCGCGCCAGCGCGGCCGTGCTGGCCGGGTTCATGGTGGCATGGGGGAAGCTGATGGCACCGGGGATGTGTCCCTCGGCGTAGTGACCGGCAGAGCGGGTGTCGATGACCACGATCCGCTCTTCGCCGGCCAGCAGATCGGCGGCCAGATCCGCCGGGTCGGTGCGAAAGGCCAGCTGGGCCTCGAAGAAGAGGCTGGCCTGTTCGGCACTGGCCAGCCCGCTGCTCAATACATGACTCATAGTGACGCTCCTTGTACTCACACCCGGATCCGGGTGGTGATGACTGTGGTGACCGAGTTGGCGATGAAACACTCCTCGTGGGCCTGGTGGTGCAACTGCTCCAGCGCGGCCAGATCCGGCTGGCGTTGACCGCCGAACTGCACCAGTGGCTGCAGGGTGACCCGGGTGATGGCCTGACGACCACGGGCATTGGCTTCCATGATGCCCACCGCCTCGTCCCGGTAGCTCTCCACCAGGTAGTCCGCCCTGGCCGCCAGCCAGAGGAAGGTGAGCATGTGACAGCTGGAGATGGCCGCGACGAAGGCCTCTTCCGGATCGACGTGCTCGGCCACCGACCAGGGTAGCGGCACCACGTGGGGGGATGAGGACGCCGGCACCCTGACGCCGCCGTCGAACTCCCACCAGTGGGCCCGGCTGTAGCGTTGATCGACGAAGGGCTCGCTAGCCCCGCGCTGCCAGCTGATGGTGGCGCTGTATTCCGACATGCAGACTCCTTTCTCAATTGCCAATCGTTGTGGATCCCGAACCTTGAGCCTCAATGTAGCGACATAATGGCCTTGCCACGCCGACCAATTTTGCCAATATGAGCAGACCAATTAGCGCCCGGGAGCTCCCCATGCCTGCCCTGCCCACCCTGTTTGCCACCCAGCAAGCCAGCGATCTGCCGCTGCACGAACAACTGGTGCGTACCCTGCGTTCGGCCATGCTGGCCGGCCACCTGCCCCAGCACAGCCGGCTGCCCGCCAGCCGCATGCTGGCCGCCGACCTGGGGGTCTCTCGCAGCACGGTGGAGCTGGCCTATGGCCGGCTGGAGGCGGAGGGCTATCTGGTGCGCAAGGTGGGGGCCGGCAGCTTCGTGGCGCTGGCGGCGGTCTCCCCGGCTCCGCGCCCGCCCCAGTCGGCGGCCGGTCTGTCGCGCCGAGGTCAGGAGATGGCCGACAGCGGCGCCTGCCACGACGTGCCCGAGGTGGGCCGCTCCTTTGCCTCCAGCCAGCCGGATCCGCGTCTCTTCCCCCAGGCCCTGTGGGGCCGGCTGATGCAGCAGCAGTGGCGCCGGCACGCCGGTGACTGGATGAACTACGGGGATCCGCAGGGGCTGGAGGCGCTGCGCGGCGCCATCAGCAGCTATCTGGTGCAGTCGCGCGGCGTGGTGTGCGAGCCGGATCAGATCCTGATCCTCACCAGCTCCCAGCAGGGGATCCTGCTGGCGACCCAGCTGCTGATCGATGCCGGCGATACCGTCTGGGTGGAGGACCCCGGCTACCCCGGGGCCCGCACCGCCATGGAGAGTGCCGGCGCCCGGGTGCACCCGGTGCCGGTGGATGAAGAGGGGCTCAAACCACAGGGGGATCACCCGGCGCCGCGGCTCATCTACACCACGCCGGCCCACCAGTATCCGCTCGGCGTGCCCATGAGCCTGCCGCGGCGGATGGCGCTGCTGGCCGAGGCCGAGCGGCACGGCGCCTGGATCCTGGAGGACGACTACGACAGCGAGTACCAGTACGATCAGCGGCCGCTCCCCGCCCTGCAGGGGCTGGATGGCCAGGGACGGGTGCTCTATGTGGGCACCTTCAGCAAGGTGCTGTTCGGCTCGCTGCGCCTCGCCTACCTGGTGCTGCCCAGGCCGCTGATGGAGTCCTTCTGTCGAACCCGGGCCGCGGTCGACGGCCACAGCAACCAGCTGCTGCAAGCAGTGACTGCCGACTTCATCCGCGCCGGCCACTTCGCCACCCACCTGCGCCAGAGCCGGCTGGTCTATCAGAGCCGCCGCGACCTGCTGCTGGCCGAGCTGGCCAGCCACTGCCCCGCCCTCACCCCCATCCACGGCGGGGCCGGCCTGCAGTGCGCCGTACGGCTGCCCCCCGGCGGCGAGGCCCGCTGGACAGAGGCCGCCAACACCGAGGGGCTGGGGCTGCGTCCCCTCGGCCAGTTCTACCTGGGCCCGCCGACGCAGGAGGGGTGGCTGCTCGGTTTTGCCTCCCTCGACAACCAGACCCTGCGCCACCTCTGCCGCCGGCTGGGCAGCCTGCTGGCAAGCGACCGACACGCCTGAACGGCTGGGGGCCGAACTATAATGGATGAAACAAAATCATAGAGCCTAGCCTGGATGTATAGACTCCTGTTCCTGCTTCTCTCCCTCCTCCTCTCCTCCACGTCGCTGGCGGCGACCCGCTTTACCTATATCAGCCCGGAGAGCGAGAAGGACCCGCGCATGACCTATGACAGGGAGCTGCTCCGCCTCGCCCTCGACAAGACCCGCGACACCTTTGGCGATTATGAGCTGCAACCAGCGCCGCCCATGACCAAGGCTCGGGTCCGGCTCAGTCTGGAGCTCAACAGCTTTACCAACCTGTTCGCCATGGACAGCTACAGCAGCGCGCGGGACGAGAAAGGGCTGGCCTATGTCCGTTTTCCTGTCCATCTCGGCATCGTCAGTTACCGCATCTGTTTCGTCAGCCCAGGCCAACAGGCGGCCATGGCACAGGTGCACGACCTCGAGGGGTTGCGTCGCTTCAGCTTCGGTCAGGGCAAGGGCTGGCTGGACGTGGAGATACTGCGCCATGCAGGCCTCAAGGTGGTGGAGGTCGACGGCTACGAGATGCTGTTCAAGATGGTGGCTCGCGGCCGCTTTGACCTCCTGTGCCGCGGGGCGAGCGAGCTGCGCAGCGAACTGCTCACCCACAAGGAGATCAAGGGGTTGAAGATGGACAGCTCCCTGCTGCTCTACTATCCGCTGCCCAGGGTCTTCTATACCAATGCCGCCAACGGCGAGGCCATGAGGCGGGTGGAGACGGGGCTGCAGCAAGCCTGGCAGGATGGTTCGCTGCAAGCCTTGTGGCGCCGCAGTTTCGGCCCTGCCATCGCCTTCGCCGGGCTCAAGCAGAGGCGGATGCTGAAGCTGGAGAACCCCTTCCTCAAGGGCATCAACTTCGATTACCAGCACTACTTCTACAACCCGGTGACGGATCGCTTCGGCAAACCCTGATGAGACTCAGCCCTGCTCGCGGCAAAGCGCCAGCCAGGCCTCGGCGGTGCGGGAGAGATAGCGCTCGCTCGGCCAGATCACCCCGAGCCGCCAGCTCAGCTCTGGCACCAGCGGCCTCAGCACCAGGCCGTCCGGCGTCAGCCGGCGGCAGATGGGCTCGGGCAGAAAGGCGACCCCCATGCCGCTGCGCACCATGGCGGTGAGAAAGTCCCACTGGCTGCTGCGCGCCGCCACCTGAGGCTCGAAACCGGCCGCCCGGCATGCCTGTTCCAGCCGCTCGCTCAGGGTGAAGGCCTGGGTGTAGAGCAGGAAGGGCTCGTCCCGCAGCGCCTCCAGCCGGATCTCGCCGCAATCCCGCCAGCGCGGCAGGTCGGGCAGCACCACCTGAATGGGATACTGATCCAGCTCCAGGACGCTCAAAGCACCCTCCTCCCTGGTCGGCAGCATGGTGATGGCGAGATCCAGCTCCCCTTCCAGCACCGCCTGCTCGATGCGCCGGCCACCGTACTCGACAATGGAGAGCTCGACCTTGGGGTAGCGGCTGCGATAGGCGCGGATCAGATCCGCATAAACGTGACCCACCATGGGCGGAATGCCGAGGGCCAGCCGGCCAAATTGCAGGCTCTGCAGATCGGCGAGTTCCGCCTCCAGCTGCTGCATTTCGGCCAGGATGGTCTGGGCCCGGTTGAACAATACCCGGCCGCTGTCGGTCAGGGTGAAGCGGCGTCCCGCGCGGCTCAGCAGGGGCTGGCCCAGCTCCTCCTCCATGTTGCGGATCATCTTGCTGATGGTGGGCTGGGTGACGAACAGCTTCTCGGAGGCGCGGGTGAAGCTCTGTTCCCGCACCAGTTCGACAAAGTAACGCAGGGCGCGGATGTCCATGGCGATCTCCTGACAGACGGCAAAACCGAATCATGCCTCTTTGGCATGATTTTGATAATTTTAATTCATTTTTTGCAGGTTTAACCCATCTCTATACTGTGAGCAAGTTCACAGAAAGACCCATATCATGAAAGCCCTCTCCCTTCGCTGGTTCCAGACTCCCTTCCAAATCGCCCTGCTGGCCGCCATCTGGCTGCTGGCCGATACCGCGGTGCGCACCCTCCACCTGCCGCTGCCCGCCAACCTCACCGGCATGCTGTTGCTGCTGGCCTGCATCCTGCTCGGGGTGGTCAAGGCCCAGTGGTTTGAAGCCGGCGCCCGCTGGCTGCTGGCGGAGATGCTGCTGTTTTTCGTCCCCGCCGTGGTGGCGGTGGTCAACTATCAGGAGCTGCTGTTGCAGGAGGGGTGGCGCATCATGGTGGTGCTGCTGGTGAGTACTACCCTGGTGCTCGGCACCACGGCGCTGGTGGTGGACAGGGTCTACCGCCTCGAGTTGAAACTGGCCCGCCGGAGTCGTCGCCATGTCTGATACCCTGCTCGGCCTGCTCTGCTTCGCCCTGACCCTGCTCTTCTACTACGCCAGCAAATGGCTCTACGGCAAGAAGCGCATCCTGCCGCTGATGCCGCTGCTGCTGGCGCCGACCCTGCTGGTGGCGGTCGTCATGCTGTTCCACATCCCCTATCAGGACTACATGGCCGAATCCCACTGGCTGCTCTGGCTGCTGGGGCCGGCCACCGTGGCCTTCGCGGTGCCGGTCTACGAGAACCGCCAGCTCATTCGCCGCCACTGGCTGTCGCTGTCGGTGGGGGTGGTCGCCTCGGTCATCATGGCGGTGGGCAGTACCGTGCTGCTGGCCCGCTGGCTTGATCTCTCCGACATGCTGCAGCGCAGTCTGGCGATGCGCTCCATCACCACCCCCTTCGCGGTGGAGGCGACCCGCGCCATCGGCGGTCAGAGCGATCTCACCGCGCTGTTCGTGGTGCTGACCGGCGTCATCGGCATGGCGGTGGGGGAGAGCGTGCTCACCCTGCTGGCCATTCGCAGCCGGCTCGGCAAGGGGGCGGGCTTTGGTGCCTCGGCCCACGGCGCCGGTACCGCCAAGGCCTATCAGATGGGCAACGAGGAGGGGGTGGTCTCCAGCATGGTGATGATGATAGCCGGCATGGTGACCGTGCTGCTGGCGCCTCTGCTGGGTCAGCTGTTCTGGTAGCGATCCCGCGGCAGGTCAAGGGCGCAGGTTCCGGCGCCGGAGAGCCCGTCCTGACGCCATCAACCGCTACACTCAACTCAATGTGACAGTAGTGAGCGGTATGATGAACCACAGAACGATGATCCTGGGGCTGCTGGCCGGCAGTCTGCTCTTCTCCCCCCTGCTGCCGGCCGCGGACATAGTGACCTATGTCAGCCCGGAGAGTGACCGGGATTTGCGTTCCCTCTACGGCCAGCAGCTGCTGCAGCTGGCCCTGGAGAAGACCCGCGACAGCTTCGGTGACTACGAACTACGCCCGGCCCCGTCCATGAGCCGGACCCGGCTGCGCCAGGTACTGCAATACAACCTCTACCCCAATCTGCTGGCCATCGACAGCTTCCCGCGCCCGGAGGGGAGCCACCATCTCGACTATGTCCGCTTCCCGGTGGATCTCGGCATCCTCGGCTATCGCATCTGCTTCGTCAGCCCCAAGCAGCAGCAGGCCGTGGCCCGGGTGCGCACCCTCAGCGATCTGCAGCAGTTCATCCATGGCCAGGGCCGCGGCTGGCAGGACGCCGACATACTGCGCGCCGCCGGCTTCAAGGTACAGGAGGTCGAGGGCTACGAGCGGCTGTTCAAGCTGGTGGTGCGCGGCCGGGTTGACCTCTTCTGCCGGGGTGCCAACGAACTGCTGAGCGAGCTGGATACCCACAAGGATCTGGGGCCGCTGACGGTCGACCAGCACCTGGCGCTCTACTACCCCTTCGTCCACCTCTTCTACAGCCACAAGGAGAACCAGCGGGCCCTGCGCCGGATCCGGACCGGCCTGCAGCTGGCCTGGCAGGATGGCTCACTGCAGGCGCTCTGGCTCAAGACCTACCAGCCGGCGCTGGCGTTTGCCAGGCTAGACCAGCGGCAACTGTTCAGACTGGACAACCCCCTGCTGCAGGGGCTCGACTTCGATTACCACCCCTATCTTTACGATCCCCTCACCCAGCGCTTCGGACCGGGCGAGCCCGCCACCGGCAAACCCTGACCTCGCCTCTGCCGCTCACGGCCGGGAGAGTCACTACACTCAGAAGAGTCTCTGCTTTTCACAGGAGCGCATGATGCACTGGACCCCGCTGCTCGCCCTGCTGACGGCCATGCCCGTGCTGGCCGGCCCGACCCTGTTCACCTACATGAGTCCGGAGAGCGAGCACGACCCCAGAAGCACCTATGATCGCGAGGTCCTGCGCCTAGCGCTGGAGAAGACCCGCGCCAGCCATGGCGACTACCGGATGCAGGCCGCCCCTCCCATGACCCTGGCCAGGATGTGGGTCAGCCTGCGCTTCAACCACTACCCCAACCTGTTCGCCATGGACAGCTATCGCGCCGATCGGGACATGAGCGGCATCGACTACGTGCGCTTTCCCATCCATATCGGCATCGTCAGCTACCGCATCTGCTTCGTCAGCCCTACCCGCAAGGATGAGGTTGCCAAGGCCACCAGCCTGGATGAGCTGAAGCGCTTCGACATCGGCCAGGGCAAGGGCTGGCTCGATGTAGAGATCCTGCGCCGGGCCGGCTTCAAGGTGCTGGAGGTGGAGGGCTACGAGCAGTTGTTCAAGATGGCGGCGCGCGGTCGTTTCGATCTTTTCTGCCGCGGTATCAACGAGTTGCCTCAGGAAAAGCTGAACCACAAAGAAGTGGAAGGGCTGATGATGGATGAGAGCCTGGCCCTCTACTATCCCCTGCCCCGGGTCTTCTTCACCCACAACGGCAACCGGCAGGCCATCGACCGGGTGCAGCAGGGGCTCAAGGCCGCCTGGCGCGACGGCTCCCTGCAGGCGCTCTGGCTGAAGGCCTTCAAGCCCTCCCTCAGCTTCGCCCACCTCAATACCCGCCGGCTGTTCCGGCTGGAAAACCCCTACATCAAGGGGATCGACTTCAACTACCAGGCCTACTTCTACGACCCGGTGCATGAGCGCTTCGGTCCCGGTGACTAGGCGGCCACCCGCCATGCCGGCGCGACCATGAAAAAGCCCGGGTCACTGACCCGGGCTTTTTTGTCCATGCCTCGTCTCCATGCCTCGTCAATCCTCGAGGAAGGTCCACTCGTCGCGCACCCGGCTGATGGCGTCGAGCCGGCGCTTGGCCAGCTGCTCGCGGATGGCCTCCCCCTTGAAGCCGGCCGCCACTATCTCCTTCACCGGTACCGCCTGGGCTGCCGCCAGCGCCTGCGCCACATAGTCGGGTTCGGCATAGACCCGCTCCTCGAAGCCGGTACGGCCGTGAAAGTCGGCCCGGCAGGCGTCCAGCAGCTGGGCGAAGCGCTCGGGCTTGCGCCAGGCATCGGCCTTGTCGAACACCTTGAGCAGGGTTGCGGGCTTGAGCTCGAAGGCGATGTGGATATGGGTGTGCAGGTCGCTCACCAGCAGGGCCAGGTCACGACACTCGTTCGGTACCCGGAAGCGCTCGCAGAAGTCGCGGATGAGCGGCAGCCCCTTCTGGCCGTGACCGTGGTGGCTCGGCCAGAACTCCGGCGGAGTCAGACCCTTGCCAAAGTCGTGGCACAGCGCCGCGAAGCGCACCGCCAGCTCCGGCGAAAACCGACAAGCCTGAGCCAGCACCATCATGGTGTGGATGCCGGTATCGATCTCCGGGTGCCACTTGGCGGGGGCCGGCACCCCGAACAGGGCGTCCAGCTCGGGGAACAGGGCGGCCAGAGCGCCGCACTCGCGCAGCACCTCGAAGAACACCTGCGGGGTCGGCCCTAGCAGTACCTTCTCCAGCTCCTTCCAGACCCGCTCCGGGGTCAGGTGGGCCAGCTCGCCAGCCTCGGTCATCTCGCGCATCAGCGCCAGCGTCTCGGGGGCCACCACGAAACCCTGGGCGTGGAAACGGGCGGCGAAGCGGGCCACCCGCAGGATGCGCAGCGGATCTTCGGCAAAGGTGGGGGAGACATGGCGCAACACCCGTTGTTTCAGATCCTCGATGCCGCCATAGGGATCGTGCAGTTGCCCCGCCTCATCTTCGGCGATGGCGTTGACGGTGAGATCCCGGCGCAGCAGATCCTGCTCCAGCGTCACCTCCGGCGAGGCGTGGCAGACGAAGCCGGTGTAACCCTGCCCCTGCTTGCGCTCGGTGCGGGCCAGCGCGTACTCCTGCTGGGTCTTGGGGTGCAGAAACACGGGAAAGTCGCGGCCCACCTGGGTAAAACCCAGTGCCAGCATCTGTTCCACGGTCGCCCCGACCACCAGGTGATCCCTGTCCCCCTGCGGCAATCCCAGCAGGCGATCCCGCACCGCGCCCCCAACCAGATAAGTCTGCAAGCTCTGTCTCCCTTGATAAACCTGTCCCGATTATACCGGTTTGGCCGGTGGAGACTATGGCTGCCCCCATTCCCCGTCGGCGGGAACGAGCCGACGACGGCCCCATGAGAGGCAAAACGCCCCTCGCCAGCAGCCTCGCCAGCCAACCCGGCAGCGCCCTTTCTCCCGCCGGCAAATCAGGGTGCGCGCTGGCCCCCCTTATGGCATCCGGGTCTTTGACATCCCTTGGGGGAGGCTTTAACCTGCCGCCCATAACAACGGAATGGATCCTTATGTACACACAGTTCTTCGGTCTGTCGGAGCACCCGTTCTCCATCTCGCCTAATCCCAAATACCTCTACATGAGTGAACGGCACGGGGAAGCCCTCGCCCACCTCAACTACGGGTTGCAGGATGGGGGCGGCTTCGTGCTGCTGACCGGGGAAGTGGGCACCGGCAAAACCACCGTCTCCCGCTGCCTGTTGCAGCAGTTGCCGGCAGAGACCGAGATCGCCTACATCCTCAATCCATCCCTGACCGAACGGGACCTGCTGGCGGCCATCTGCGACGAGTTCCAGCTGGGCTATGGCCAGGATGCCGGCCTCAAGCAGCTGTTCGACCTTATCCGCGATCACCTGCTGGCCAATCTGGCGGCTGGCAAGCGCAGCGTGGTGCTGGTGGACGAAGCCCAGCACCTGCTGCCCGGCGTGCTGGAGCAGTTGCGTCTGCTCACCAACCTGGAGACCGACGAGAAGAAGCTGCTGCAGGTGGTGCTCATCGGCCAGCCCGAGCTGCAGCAGATGCTGCGCCAGCCCCTGCTGCGCCAGCTGGCCCAACGCATCACCGCCCGCTACCACCTGCTGCCGCTCTCCTGCCAGGACGTGGATGCCTATGTCCGCTTTCGTCTGCAGGTGGCCGGCTGCGTGCAGCCCATCTTTACCCCCAAGGCGATCCAGACCCTGCACCGCCTCTCCGGCGGCATCCCGCGCCTCATCAACCTCATCTGCGACCGTGCCCTGATCGCCGCCTTCGCCCGCGGCAGCCACAAGATAGTGCACGGCGACATCAGCCTGGCGGCCTTCGAGGTGAGCGGCATCCGTGACGAGGGCACCTGGCAGTCCGGCCTGATGGTGGCGCTGGTTGGCGCCTTGCTGGTGGCCACCGGCTGGTGGGGCTGGCAGTTCTTCGGCGTCTTCCCGACCCGCCCGGTGGTGACGGTGGAGGTGCCGGTCAAGGTGGACGACACCCCGGAGCAGCAGGAGCAGCTGACCCGCGCCATCAATCAGGCACTGGAGCCGGACAGCGCCATGCAGAATCTCTACAAGGTATGGGGCTACCAGACCGAACTGGAAGAGGCCACCTGCGACAACGCGCCGCGCGCCGGCCTGCGCTGCCAAGAGGGCGAGGCCTCCCTAGCGGAACTGCAGACGCTGCAGTATCCCGCCCTCGTCAGCCTGACCGACGAGACCGGCGGCACCTATTACGCCACCCTGGTCAACCTCGGCCCCGACAAGGCCAACCTGCTCATCGGCAACCAGAGCTGGCAGGTGGACAGGCAGTGGCTGAGCGATTACTGGGGGGGCAGCTACACCCTGCTGTGGCGCATGCCCAAGGGCGGCGTCACCCTGATCGGCAACAACGCCGGCCCCACTCAGGTGCAGTGGCTCGACAACGCCCTCAGCCGGGCCCTGCAGCAGCCGGATCGCAAGGTCCGTCGCTTCGATGCCGAGCTCAAGACCAAGCTGCAGCAGTTCCAGCGCGAGCAAGGACTGACGCCGGACGGCATCGCCGGCAGCAACACCCTGCTGCGCCTCAACGTGATGGCCGGCGAACCCATGCCGAAGCTGGAGGATGACGCCCAGCGAGCCAGCAAACCGGCCAAGCTGGATCCGGCAGAGGATGATGCCATCAACACACTGTCGGAGGAGGCTTCCTGATGTCCACCCTGCTCAAGGCGCTGCGGCGGGCCGATCAGCCCCAGTTCACCCCGCACATTCCGGCGATGGGGCTGCCGGTCAGCCAGGATGAGGAACAACCCAGGCGCTGGATCTGGTGGCTGCTGGCCCCGCTGGCGCTGGTGATGGGGGCTGCCGCCAACTATGGCTGGCACCTGCTCAACAACCGCCCCATCGAGAAGACGGTGGAGGTGAAGGAGGTGGTGACCCCGCCCTTCGTACGGGTCGAGCCCAAACCGATGATCACCCGGCCGCTGCCACCGCCGCCGCCCGAGCCCGTGATCACCCCCAAGGCCGATGCCCAGCCCGCACCGGCGCCCGCCGACAGCAGCCAGGGGCTGGCCGAGCGCATCCTCAATGCCCTCAACAACACTCCGCTGCGGGATCAGGGCGCGCCGCCGCAGGTGCCGGCCGAGCTGCAGGCCACGCCGCTCAGCGCTCTGCCGCAGGCGCTCCGCCAACAGGTACCGCCGCTGGCCTACGGCGCCCACGTCTTCTCCTCCAACCCGGCCAACCGGGCCGTGAGGTTGAACGGGCGCACCTACCGGGAAGGGAGCGAAGTCGCCCCCGGCGTCACCCTGCTCGCCATCGCCCAGGATTACATCATCCTGCAGGTGGGTGGGCAGAATGCCAGCCTCAAGGCGCTGCAGGACTGGCGCGGCTAAACCGCGCATACCACCGCCATTTCAAGAGGGAGCCTGAGAGCTCCCCTTTTTAATCAATGACATGAGAACAAAGTGAGCAGTCCGAGCAACACCACCTTCGCCAACCGGACGTTGCACTGGTATCAGCGCCAAGACCGCTACACGTTAGTCAATTTAGTTTTAAATCAATAATATGAGCATAATGTGAACAACTCAGATAACGCGACCTTCGCCACCAGGATCCTGGACTGGTATCAGCTCCACGGTCGCAAGACCCTGCCCTGGCAACAGGAGAAGACCCCCTACCGGGTCTGGGTCTCGGAAATCATGCTGCAGCAGACCCAGGTCGCTACGGTCATTCCCTACTATCAGCGCTTCATGGCCCGCTTTCCCGACGTGCTGGCACTGGCCGATGCCCCCATCGACGAGGTGCTGCACCACTGGACCGGGCTCGGCTATTACGCCCGCGCCCGCAACCTGCACAAGGCGGCCCAGCAGATCCGCGACCTCCATGGCGGCCTCTTCCCGGAGCGGCTGGAGGAGGTGATGGCGCTGCCGGGGATCGGCCGCTCCACCGCGGGCGCCGTGCTCTCCCTCTCCCTTGGCCAGCCCCACGCCATCCTGGATGGCAACGTGAAGCGGGTACTCACCCGCTGGCTGGCCCTGCCCGGCTGGCCCGGTCAGAAACAGGTGGAGAACGATCTGTGGGAGCTGGCCATCCGCCTCACCCCCAAGCTCGGGGTGGCCCACTACAACCAGGCCATGATGGACATGGGAGCCACCGTCTGCACCCGCAGCAAGCCCGCTTGCGACCGTTGCCCGGTGCGGGAGGATTGCCAGGGGCTGTCGCAGGGCAATCCCACCGCCTACCCCAACAGCAAGCCCAAGAAGAGCATCCCGGCCCGTACCGGCATCATGCTGCTCATCTGCCACGGTGATCAGCTGCTGCTGGAGAAGCGGCCGCCGCAGGGGATCTGGGGCGGGCTCTACTGCTTCCCCCAGGTGGAGTCGGACGCCGAGGTGGCTGGGCTGTTGCAGCGGCTCGGCCTGACCGGCAGCGAACCCCGCGAACTGGCCGGTTTTCGCCATACTTTCAGCCACTTTCACCTCGACATCCGGCCCATGCTGATCGAAACCGACGCGCCGCCGGCCCCCCTGCTCATGGAAGCGGATAACCGACTCTGGTATAACTTACGCCATCCTGCAGAGGTGGGTCTGGCGGCCGCCACGGCCCGTCTGCTCGCCTATCCGGACTTACAACCATAGAGGTCAACATGAGCCGTACCGTATTTTGCCAGCGCCTGAAAAAAGAGGGCCCGGGTCTCGATTTCCAGCTCTACCCCGGTGAACTCGGCAAGCGCATTTTTGACAATATCAGCAAGGAAGCCTGGACTGAGTGGCAGAAGAAGCAGGTGATGCTGATCAACGAGAAGAAGTTGAACATGATGAACCTCGAGCATCGCCAGCTGCTGGAGAAAGAGATGGTGAACTACCTGTTCGAAGCGGGTGAAGTGGCCATCGACGGTTATACCCCGCCCAGCAAATAACCCGTGAACGGGACCGGCCTGCGCAGGCCGGCCCCGTCGACTCACGGCAACGACGGAAGTGACGGGCGGCCCGCCGCCCAGTTTGAGGACTCTATGGGCCGAATTTTCTGGCTGCTGTGCACCCTGCTGTTTCTCTCTGCCTGCTCATCCTCCCCCAAGCCCAATGGCAACGAGGATGACGATCTCGTCAACGGCAAGGACATCCGCGGCTTTGAACACATGATCAGCGCGCTCTCCCACAATGTGAACGAGATTTGGGGGCGTGAGGCGCTGTTTGCGGGCAAGTTTGACTACGTCAAATACACGGATCAATACAAGAGCCGGGCCCACATCGACTTCTCCAGCGGCCACATCATGGTCGAGACCGTCTCCGGCATCGACCCGCGCTCCCACCTGCGCCGCGCCATCATCGAAACCCTGCTCACCCCGGACGATCCGGCGGAAGTGGATCTTTACTCCGACGCCGAGATCCTGCCCGGCGGCGAGCCCTTCCTTTACGGCCAGGTGCTGGACAACCAGGGCCAGCCGATCCGCTTCGACTGGCGTGCCGAGCGCTATGCCGACTACCTGCTCAACACGGCGATGAAGAAGCGCACCCTCGGCATCCGTACCATCTTCTTCGTCGACATCCCCATGGTGGCCAACCACGAGGACCGGCGGGGCTACAAGTACGCCAGCCTGATCCGGGAAGCCTCCCGCAAGTACGGGGTGGCGGAGAGCCTGATCTACGCGGTGATCAAGACCGAGAGCAGCTTCAACCCCTATGCGGTCAGCCATGCCAACGCCTACGGCCTGATGCAGGTGATCCCGGCCACCGCCGGGCGGGACGTCTACGTGCGGGTCAAGGGCAAGAGCGGCCAGCCGACCCGGGAGGACCTGTTCAACCCGGCCTACAACATCGACGTCGGAACCGCCTACCTGCACCTGCTGCAGACCGTCTATCTGGTGGATATCCAGGATCCGCGCTCGCGTCGCTACGCCGTCATCTCGGCCTACAACGGCGGTGCCGGCGGGGTGCTCAATACCTTCTCCAGCGACCGCAAGGCGGCGCCCGGCATGATCAACCAGCTCTCGCCCGAGGCGGTCTACCAGATCCTGACCGAGCAGCACCCCAAGGCGGAAGCCCGCCGCTATCTCTACAAGGTCAACCAAGCCGAGAAGGGGTTCAAGCGCACGCTGGCCCGCACCGGCTGACGCCGGGATACGATATGCAAAAGGGCGCCTCATTGAGGCGCCCTTGTTACGTCTGGCGTGCGGAGTCAGCTCTTATTTGGCGATGAAACCACCCTTGCTCTGCGGGGCTGCACCTACCTTCTCCAGCTTCTCCACCTCCACTTCGGTCTTGTTCCAGCTGTGGTCCACCTCGCCACGGATGCGGATCAGATCGTCCGGGCCCACTTCGGTGCCACGCCACACATCCTGATCCACTTCCACCTCCACCTCGCCACTGGCGTCGCGGAACAGATAGTTCTCGCCGCCCAGGTGCTTGACCAGCTTCCCTTCCAGGGTGGCCCAGCTGTCATCGGCCAGATCCTTCAACTGCGCGACGGACACCTTGTTCTGCTCCTGCGGGCCGGTATATGCCGCCATGGCGAAAGAAGAGATGGACATCAGGGTCAACAGACCGATTACGCTTGCCTTGTTCATTTCATGCTCCTGTCATTGGGTACGGGTGCAGTCTGCCTGCCGGGGCGTGAAACAAACGTGAAGCCTCCCCATCTGGGGGAAGGGGATGTGACCGTAATCGATTTAATCAGCCCGCACTGCTGCGAAATAAAATTCGGCCTTATACCCTGCAAGATGGCAAAACAGCTTCCCAGCACCTTTGCCTATCGAGGAACAGCCTGCAGGCACCACCTGCTTCCAATCAATGAGAACAACAAGATGAAGAAATGGTTTGTGTGTTTATTGGGACTCTTCGCGCTGACAGTTCAGGCAGCCGACAGTCGCCCCGCCTTCTCCCGGATCGTGATGTTTGGCGACAGCCTCTCCGACACCGGCAAGATGTACAGCAAGATGCGCGGTTATCTCCCCTCCAGCCCTCCCTACTATCAGGGCCGCTTCTCCAACGGACCGGTCTGGCTGGAGCAGCTGACCCGGCAGTTCCCGGGGCTGACCATCGCCAACGAGGCGGAGGGGGGCGCCACCGCGGTGGCCTACAACAAGATCTCCTGGAATCCCAAGTATCAGGTCATCAACAACCTGGATTACGAGGTGACCCAGTTCCTGCAAAAGGACAGCTTCAAGCCCGATGATCTGGTGATCCTCTGGGTCGGCGCCAACGATTACCTGGCCTATGGCTGGAACACCGAGCAGGATGCCAAGCGGGTGCGCGACGCCATCAGCGATGCGGCCAACCGCATGGTATTGAACGGCGCCAAGCAGATTCTGCTGTTCAACCTGCCGGATCTGGGTCAGAACCCCTCGGCCCGCAGCCAGAAGGTGGTCGAGGCGGCCAGCCATGTCTCCGCCTACCACAACCAGTTGCTGCTGAACCTGGCACGCCAGCTGGCCCCCACCGGCATCGTCAAGCTGTTCGAGATCGACAAGCAGTTCGCCGAGATGCTGCGCGAGCCGCAGAACTTCGGCCTGAGCGACACCGAGAACGCCTGCTACGGCGGTGGCTATGTGTGGAAGCCGTTTGCCTCCCGCAGTGCCACCAGTGTCGCCAGCGACAGCAGCCTCTCCGCCTTCAACCCGCAGGAACGCCTCGCCATCGCCGGCAACCCGCTGCTGGCCCAGGCCGTGGCCAGCCCCATGGTGCGGCGCAGCGCCAGCACCCTCGACTGCGAAGGCAAGATGTTCTGGGATCAGGTTCACCCCACCACTGTCGTGCACGCCGCCCTGAGCGAGCGGGCCGGTGCCTTCATCGAGGCTCAGTACGAGTTCCTCGCCCATTGATGACAAAGGGCCGACGACAGTCGGCCCTTTTTGTTACATGGCCCAGCCCTCACAGGCTGGCACCACTCAGCGATAGCGCTTCACGATGCCGTCGTAGATGCCGTTCTGCTTGATGGTGACCAGCGCCTCCTGCAGCCGCTTGACCACCTCGGGCGAGGTTTTCAGACTCGCCGCCACGTAGAGATCCCCCCCGGTAAAATCCTCGATGTCGTGCACTATCTTGAGGGTGGACGGCCCATAGCCCGCCTGGCGCGCATAGTAGTAGGCCGTCTCCTGCGACACCGGCCAGAGATCGATGCGCCCCATCAACAGTTTGAGCAGATTGGCTTCATGGTTGTTGTTGCGCTGCAGGTTGGAAAAATTGCGGCTGATGAGGTACTGCTCCAGCGCGTCGTTGCGCACCGTGCCGATGGACCAGGCTCGCGCCTGTGACAGCTGGCTAAAGGGCTTGATATCGTCGCGCTTGGCCAGGGCGAACACATGGAAGTCGATACGCGCTATCACCCCGATCCACTGGAACTGCGCCTCCCGTTCTGGGAAGCGGCTGATGCTGTAGATGAGCACGTTGGGACGGCTGCGCGCCAGCGAGATGGCCCGCGCCCAGGGGTAGATGTCCAGACTGTATTCGAAGCCGGCCTCTTCCAGCATGGCCTCCACCACCTCGGTGCCCAGCCCCTTGACCTCGGCCTCTTCCAGATAGTTGTAGGGGGCATAGTCTTCGGTCACCACCTGCAGGGTCTCGGCCGCCCAGCCCGGCACCAGCCACAATGCCCAGCACAGCCATATCCACCTGATGTTCATGCTCACCTCGCTGCAGACCCGCCTCGATTAACTATTGCGTCCCCTCGGCAGAGCGCAAATCACGGCGGCAAATTGCGGCGATGAAAATCACATTATGTTTTATATCAGTTGCTTGAGAACCCGGAGAAAGCGACTACCCTTACTCTGTTGTGGCTGTGCTATAAGCCCGACCCATAAGGAGAGGCGACCTCGTCAACCTCCCCTCAACAATATGAAATTGCAGAGGCTCAACATGAATAAAACACTGATTACCTTGCTGGTTTCAGGCTTGCTTGCGGCCAACGCCCAGGCAGCCGGACAGGACAACACCTGGTATGGCGGTGCCAAGCTGGGTTGGTCCAACTTCTATGGCGTCGATCACAACCAGGACATCAAGGACAACTACGCCATCAGCGAAGAGGACAAGAACGATGTCGGCGCCGGCGCCTTCCTCGGCTATCAGGTCAACCAGAACCTGGGCTTCGAACTGGGTTACGACTGGCTCGGCAAGTACAAATACACGGCGACCGACAAGCTGATCCCCACCGACATCGGCCGGGACGAGATAAAAGCCCAGCTGGCCCAGCTCACCATGAAGATCGGCATGCCGGTCAGTGACAGCCTGGATCTCTATACCCGCCTCGGTGGCGCTTACGCCTGGACCGACAGCAAGCAGTTCGACAATGACAACGGCGCCGCCTTCGTCGGTGCCCTGGGCGCCGAATACGCCTTCAACCGTGACTGGGCCGCCCGCCTCGAGTACCAATACACCACCCCGCTCGGCGACAACTCGCTCGACAAGACCGGGGCCGAACTCGACAACGGCCTGCTGGCGGTCGCCGTGGTCTATCGCTTCGGCCAGGTCGCCCCCGTGGTGGCGGCGCCGATGCCGGCTCCGGCCCCCGAACCCGTGATGGTCGACAAGCAGTTCACCCTGAGCTCGGACGTGCTGTTCGACTTCAACAAGGCGACCCTCAAGCCGGCCGGTGGTCAGGCGCTGGATAACCTCTACAGCCAGATCGAGCAGGCCAGACCCAAGGATGGTGTCGCCACCGTGATCGGCTACACCGACCGTATCGGTTCCGATGCCTACAACCAGAAGCTCTCCGAGCAGCGTGCCCGGACCGTCGCCGACTACCTGGTCGGCAAGGGTCTGCCGGCAGACAAGGTCAACGTGGAAGGGCGCGGCAAGGGCAATCCGGTCACCGGCGACAGTTGCACCAGCAAGTCCAAGCGCGAGCTGATCGTCTGCCTGGCCCCGGATCGCCGGGTCGAGGTCAAGGTCGAAGGGATCTCCGAAGTGCAGCAGTGATCCTCGCCGGTGGGTAACCACCCCAATACAAAAAAACGGGAGGCCAAGGCCTCCCGTTTCATTTTGAGTCGGTGCATCGACATGTCGTCAGGCGCCCTTGCGCACCTCGGCCGCAATCTGGTCGAGCAGTTGCTGCCAGCCAGCCCCCAGCTCGCTCACCAGAGTGCCGTAGCCATCGGCAGGCAGCACCCGCACCTGCTGGAAGGGGACGTCACGCAGGACAGAGCCCTCTTCGGTCAGCAGGCGCCAGCGGCCGCTCAGCACGGCGCGACCGTCGTGGCGGCCCTGGAAGCGCTCCACCGAGATGGTCAGCACCGGCCCCTTGCGGGCTCCATCCTGCCGCACCACCCAGCCCGGCAAGCGGCTGGAGAGGCCGTTCAGGGTCAGCTGATCGAGCTGGGCATCCAGCGACCCCGCCCAGCGATGGTATTCGGCGAAGTGCAGCTCCTTGCCCTCCAGCTGATAGACCAGGCTCATCCGATCCAGCTGGCCGGACAGAGAGACAGGTTTGAGCACCAGCTGATGCTGCGGCTGCGCCACCACGGCAGCCGGTTGCTGCGCCTCGGCGTCGAGGGAGTAGTAGTGCAGCTGCGTCGGTGCCGCGCTGCAACCCGCCAGCAGGCCCAGCAAGGCCAGCGTCATCATCCGTTTCTTCATCATTGACCTCGCTTGGGCTCGGGATCACGGGGACGAGCCCGATCGAAAATCAACGAGCTCGGCTGCTCGTTGAGCGAATGTACCAACGGCTGCAACTCGCGCATCAGCTGGTTGAGCGACTGCACCGACTGCCGCAGATCCTGGTTGGTCTGGGAGTTGGCATCATACTCCTGCAGCGTGCTCTGCAGCTGTTTCAGGCTGTCGTTGAGGGACGCCGGCAACTGCTGGGTCGCGCTCTGACCGGTGAACTTGTTCAGGTTGGCACTCAGCGCACTGACATTCTTCAGGGTTTGATCCAGGGTCGCCAGGGTGTGGTTGACCTGGTTCAGGGTCTGGGCGGTGTCCATGTCGACGAACTTGTCGAGGATCTGGTTCACCTTGCGTTCGATCTGATCCAGCCCTGCCTGCACGGTCGGGAATACCTGATAGCCCGCCAGCTTGGTGGGCTGGAACTTGGGCGCATCGGGGTAGAAGTTCAGATCCACCACCTTGCCCCCGGTCAGCAGGCTGGAGGTCTTGAGCGTCGCCCGCAACCCCTCCTTGAACTGCTTGCCGAACAGGGCGCGCCACTGCTCTTTCTCCGCGTTGGCATAGCGATGGGAGAGACGCTGTACCTCGATCCGCGCCAGCACCGGGATCTGCCGGCTCTGGAACATCTGCACCCCTTTCTCGTCGATGAGATAGGGCGCCGAGATGACGGTACCGACCCGGATGCCGCGATACTCCACCGCCGCGCCCGGGTGCAGGCCGCCGACGCTGTCCTCGAACAGGAACACGTAGTCGATGAACTGGTCCAGGCTACCGGCCAGCACGCTGGCCTGATCCTGGAACAGGGTGAAGTCGTCCATCTGCTTGACCGGCTCACCGGGTGCCCAACCAGGGGGCAGCCCCATGGTGATGCCGCCGTCCAGCAGGCTCTCCAGCGAATCCATCTTCACCTTCATCCCCTCGCTGCTCATGGAAACTTCGAAGCCCGGGGTCATCCAGAAGCGGGAGTTGCTGCTCACCAGCACGTCATAGGGGGCGTTGATGAAGATCTGGTACTGCATCTCGCTCTTCTCGGGCAGGAACTTCGCCTCTTCCACCTGGCCTATGGTGAAGCCCTGGTAGTTGATGGGCGAACCCACCCCGAGCGCCCGGGTATCCCGGCTGCTCAGCGATAACCGCAACCCCTTGGCGTCCTGCGAGGCCAGCGGCGGTTTGTCCAGCATGGCGTACTCATCGCGCGCCTTGCCCTTCTTGCCGGGGGCCAGCTCGATATAGGCGCCGGAGAGCAGGGTGCCTAGGCCCGACACCCCTTCGCGTCCCACCCGCGGCTTGACCACCCAGAACTGGCTGTCCTTCTTGAGCATGCCGGCGGCGGCATTGGTCAGGCGGGCCTTCAGCACCGCGTGGCTGTAGTCATCGCTGAGCTCCACCGCCTCGATGCGACCCACCTCCACCTCGCGGGAGCGGATCATGGTCTTGCCCGCTACTATGCCTTCGGCCGTTGCCACCGTCAGGGTGAAACTGGGACCTTGCGAATACCAGTGCTGGAACAGCATCCAGATCCCGATGAACAGCGCCAGCAGCGGCACCATCCAGATTGCGGCGGCCGAGCTCAGAAAGTCCGAGCCAGGTTTCCACCTCTTCTTACGCTCACTCACGTTCGCGTTCTCCTTGTTGTAAATCCCAAATCAGGCGGGAATCGAAACTCATGGCTGCCACCATGGTCACCAGCACCACACCTGCAAAAGCGACGGCCGCAGGGCCCGGATAGATGGTCATCAGGTTGTCGAGCCGGATCAGGCCCGCCAGGATGGCCACCACGAAGACGTCGATCATCGACCAGCGCCCCACAAATTCAGTCATGCGATAGAGCTTGAGCTTGCCAAGGGGCGAGGTGCCCTGCCCGCGCTGCACCATGTAGCAGAGCCACAACAGCGCCAGGATCTTCACCAGCGGCACTACCACGCTGGCGAAGAAGATCACCGCCGCGATGGGATAGGAGCCCATGGCCCACAGCACCAGCACCCCGCCCAGAATGGTGGAGGGGCTGTCATCCCCGAGGAAGACGGTATCCATGATGGGATAAAGGTTGGCCGGCACATAGAGGATGATGGAGGTAAAGAGCAGGGCCCAGGTACGGTTCAACCCGCCCGGCTTGCGGCTGTGCAGATGCTCGCCGCAGCGTTTGCAACTGTGGGCACCGGCTTCGCTCAGGGCGCCGCAGATGTGGCAACCCACCAGACCGGCGCTCATGGCGCTGGCCTCTTCGTCATCCACCGTCACGCCATGCGGCTCGCTCGGCCCGAACAGCCGCTGCCACAGCCACATCTGGTCCAGCGACGAGATCATCTTGATCAGCAGCAGGGTGTAGCCGACGAAGGCCCAGAACGACAACCCCATCTTGATGTCGGCCATCCCCATCAGTTTGACCAGGGAGATGAGCACCCCGATGAGGAAGACATCCACCATCAGCCAGGGCTTGATCCGGCACAGCAGCCGACCGAGAGAGCGCAGGGCATTGCTGTGCAGATCCTTGTCGACCCGCCACAGCACCAGCATGATGGAGCCCATGTAGACCAGTGGCAGGCCGATGAGGGTCAGGCTCAGCACGGCCCCGAGGAACAGGTAGCCCTGATCCACCAGGGTGGTGATGCACTGCAGGAAGGTCATCTCCTGCCCCACCCCCTTGGCGGAGAAGGACATGAAGGTAAAGGCGTTGGAGAGCACGAACATGATGATGGCCGCAAAGCCGTAGGCGATGGGCCTGCGCTCCTGCTCCGGCAGATGGCGGCTCAGGGTATGACCGCAGCGCGGACAGCTGCTCGCCTCCCCCACGGCCAGCGTGGTGGCCGGCACCAGCAGGTCGCACTCTTCGCACGCGGTGGCGTCATGGGTATAGGTGGGTTGATGTTGGTGTGAAACCGGATGCAAGATGAAACCCCAGCATGAGGCCCGCCACGGGGCCAGAACCGCCAATTATTACAGCAGCAGCCCGTGCCGACCAGCCCTCTCATTGCACCACCCCGACCGGGCGTGAGAATGACTTTGACAAGCAAGTGACCATTTAGCACAATCAAACGCCACTTTTTTTCCGCGGGACAATAATTTATGACAACTGAATCCCCAAGCTACTCCACGATCGAGCAAGCCTTCTCCCTCGGGAACGGGCAAGATTCTGCCCTCAACTGGTTGCGCAAAAACCGCAGTCAGGTCGCCATCTTCCTGGTGAGCGGCATCAAGCTGGAGGGGACCATCAGCGGTTTCGACCAGTACAGCGTGCTGCTGACCGATGCCCATGGCAACCAGCAGTTGGTCTACAAGGCCAAGATCTCCACCATCGCCATGCACTCCGGCCGGCCGCAGGTCAATATCCAGCGTGCTCGCAAGCCTCGCGTCTCCATGGCGCCGCGCCCCCACGGCGCACCCGGTCGTTACGACGACAACCAGGGCGGCAACAGCGACCAGTAAGGCCATGCCCATGTCACCCCGCGACCATCGCTGCGTCAGAGGGTGACCGAGTCCATTCCCATTTGTCATGACAGTCCCGTATGGGAATGGACTTTCTACCTCAGCGCCCATGATGACGCTCTCTGCCCAGATTCAATGCGGCAGCTTCAATACTGCAAGCCGACCGGTCTGCCCTCCCTGACCATGCAGGTCTGCATCCCCGCAGCCTGACCGGCCTGTACGCCAATCCCCGTGTCCTCGAACACCAGACAACCCGCCGGATCGACCCCCAGCTTGCTGGCCACCAGCAGGAAGGTATCCGGGTGGGGTTTGTGCAACTCGACATCATCGGCCGTCACCACCACGGAGAAGTAGCGATCCAGCCCGGTATTGCGCAGCACGGCGGCGGCGTTGACCCGCGGTGAGCCGGTGCCGATCCCCATGGGGATGCGACCATGATAACGCTCGACCAGTGTCTGCATGGCCGGGAAGACGGTTGCCTTGTGCAGGTTGGCCACGTAGTGCTCGGTCTTGCAACGGGTCACGATGAGCGGATCCAGCACGATCTGCTGCTGCTCGGCCACCAGCAGGGCTATCTTGCGGCTCGGCATGCCACCCAGTTCATAGAACCAGTCGGGATCGAAGTGAAAGCCAAACTCCCGGGCCGTGTGCGCCCAGGCGGCGAGGTGCAGCGGCATGGAGTCCACCAGGGTGCCGTCGAGGTCGAATACCAGGCCTTGAAAGCCGGAGAGGGTCATGGTGCGGGATCCGTGTCTGAAAAAGGGCCCCCATTCTAGCCAGAGCCCCTCTCGCTCGCCACGGCCTAGGTGGCGAGAAACGCTTGCCCCCACATTTGTGCCTGAAAATAGATGGGAGTCAGCTTGGCGGGATCCAGCTGATAGTTCGGCGCCAGCTGGGCCAGCAGTGGCCAGTTGCCCTGTTCATAGCACTTCACCAGCTGAAACAGATGAAACAGCGGCCCCTCGCGGGACTCCAGCGCTCGCTTCACGTCCTTGGGCAGATGGGCCTTGAGCTGTTCGGAGAGCAGCGAGCCGTCCAGCACCAGCCCCACCAGGAAGGCCCAGCTGGCGGCGGACTTGCCGAGCGCGCTCAGGGCGATCAGCTCGCAGAAGCGGCCGCGGGCAATGGCCATGCGGGTGCAGGCCTCCGGAATGTGCTGGCTGACCCTGGCCAATCCGTAGATGAGCACGAACTTGCGGATCTCCTGCTCCCCCAGATAGGAGAGCGCCCGGTTAACCGAGACGATGGGGCTGGCATGATCGAAACCGGGAGCGTTGACGTAGCTCAACAACTGCCCCGGCAGCCAGGCATCCTGCTGCAGCAGGGTCGCCACCCGGGCGAAGGAGAACTCCTCGTGACAGATGAGCTGCAGTATCTCCTGCACCAGCTTCATGTCAGGCTGGGCGGCGCGCTGGTTCACCAACTCGGGGCGTGCCAGGAAGCCGCCGGCAAAGAAGTCGACCCCTGCCTCCTTGAGCGGCAGAAAATCCCCCCAGCTCTCGATGCCGAGGGCCATCCGCTTGTGTTCGGTCGGCTGACGGATCCCCTCCTCCCCCATCCAGAACACCAGCAGACGGGAGGCGCTGAGCCAGCGCTGCTCGCGCTGGGCACCGTGCACCGCCAGCCGGCGCCGGTAGTCGCGCCACTGCTCCAATACGGGAAAAGAGGTGGGCAACCGTTCGGCCGAAGCCTCTACCAGTGGAATGGTGTCCTGATCGAACAGCAGGGGGCGCAGCTCATCGAGCTGTTCGTGGGTGAAAGGCAGCAGATATTGGCGCCCCTGTGCCAGCAGCCGGCACTGGGCGGCCAGCAGGGGCCATTCGGCAGGGTCGGCAAGCTGATAGTCAATGCCATAGGCCACGAGAGCGAGACGACGGTTGAAGATGGGATAACGACGTAACAACATGGGCTCACCGATAGGCTAGCGTACACGCCCTCCCCTGCGATTTGGCATGATAGAGCGCCTGATCGGCCTGTTCGGTCAGGCTCTGCCATGTTCCATCCAGCGAGGGAACCAGATAGCTAAAGCCTATGCTAACCGTAATGAAATCAGCAACTCGGGAGGCCGGATGCGGGATTTTTAATTCACTGAGCCCCTGGTGAATCTGTTCCGCCAGCCGCTCCGCCTCACCGGGTTGCGGACCGCACAGCAGGATCACGAACTCCTCGCCGCCGTAACGCGCCACCAGATTGGTACGCCGCCGTTCCGCATCCTGCAGCAGGGCGGCCACCTGTTGCAGACACTGATCCCCCTTGGCATGGCCGAAGTGGTCGTTGTAGGACTTGAACTCGTCCACGTCGATCATCAGCACCGCCAGCAGACTCTGGTGCCGGCGTGCCCACTCCCACTCCCGCTGCATGGTGAGATCCCACTGGCGACGGTTGGCGATGCCGGTGAGGGGATCTTCCAGCGACAGCATGGAGAGCCGTTTGTTGGCCTCCGCCAGTGCCCGGTTGCTCTCCGCCAGTTGCATGGTGCGCTCGCTGACCCGCTGCTCCAGCTCGCGGTTGAAACGCTCGAGTGCCGCCTGGGTACGCTGGCGGATCAGCAACTGGGAGAGCATGGCGGCATACTGCTTGAAGATCTCGCTCTGATAAGCCTTGAGCGGTCGGCGCCACAGCAGGTTGTCGGCGGCGATCCAGCCAATGGGGGTGGCCCCGTCCCACAGCGAGACCATGGCATTCCAGCCACGCCCCACCTCCTGCTTTTCGTAGTAGAGCGGCGCGTCCTCCAGCACCAGCACATAATCCTTGCGGCGCAGCGCCTCCTGCACCGTGGGGTGATCAGGGATCGGGCTGATGAAGTGGTGCTCGTCGATCAGCTCGCCCACCTCGTTGGTGCCCCAGGTGCCGTGCATGGTCTTGAACTCGGCATCCACCAGAAAGATGGCGATGCGGTCGAACTGCAGCTCCTGACGAGCCAGCGCCACCGCATCGTGCAGCAGCTGGTGTTCACTGTCACAACGCGCCAGCTTGACTCCCACCTGATGCAGCGCCTGCAGCATGCTGAGGAAAGAACCTTGCAGCGCCTGGCTGCGGATGAGGTCGGCCTGGGTGTGCAGCCGCTGATCCCGCTCCAGATCGACCTGGCTGGCCAGCAGCCGGCTCTCGAGCTCGGCGGCAAGATAGTGCATCAACAGCTGGATGCCCTGTTGCTGGCGCCGGGGCAGGCGATCGATGCGGCGGCGGGTCTCCAGGTAGACCACGGCCTCCAACCCCTTGTGGCGCTTGAGCGGGAAACAGGCGCGCAGGCGCACCGTCTGTGGCTCGACCGTTTCCCAGAGCTCGTTGTGCTGGGCGAGCGGCTCCACCATCAGTTGTCCCTTGTCGAGGGCGTGTTCGATGAAGAGGATCGGTAACTTGAGGGGGACGATGGCATCGGCCGTCAGGCTGACCAGCCCCTGATCGAGCTGGAAGCTGTAGAGCTGCGACTCGGGGGCGCGCAGCCACAAATAGATCTGTTCGGCTTCGGTTTTTTCCCTGATTGCCGCCAGTGTCACTTCACAGAGGTGTTCAAAGCTGGTGAAGTGCTCTGGATCCCATTCCTGCATGCCTGCCATCCTTGGTTGTATCCAAGCGAGTATATCGGCAAAGCCTGCATTTTAATTGACTGGCCAGTCAAAAGCGCGATCCAGAGCCCATTTTTTATAACAAATTCAAGGCGTGCATCGCCTCGCGGATGCGGGTACGCGTTGCCTCGGAGAGCGGCATCACCGGCAGGCGGCACTCCTCGCTGCAAAAACCCAGCAGGGAGACGGCATACTTGGCACCGGCCGGGCTCGGCTCGGCAAACATCGCCTGATGCAGCGGAATGAGTTTGTCTTGCAGTTCACGCGCAGCTTGCCACTGGCCGGCCAGCGCCAGGTTCTGCACCTCGGCCACCAGCTTGGGGGCCACGTTGGCCGTCACCGAGATACAACCCTGACCACCGCCGATGTTGTAGGCCACGGCGGTGGCATCCTCACCGGAGAGCCAGGCGAATGGCTTCTTGATCAGCTGGCGCTCCACCCAGGGACGGGCCAGATCGCCGGTCGCATCCTTCACCCCGACGATGCGCGGCAGCTCGGCCAGGCGGGCCAGGGTCGCCGGCTGCACGTCGACGATGGCGCGCGGCGGGATGTTATAGACGATGATGGGCTTGCTGGTGGCGTCGTGCACCGCCTTGAAGTGGTGATAGAGCCCCTCCTGATTGGGGCGGTTGTAGTAACCGGCCACGTGCAGGGTGGCATCGGCCCCCATCTGCTCGGCATAGCGGGTGTATTCGATGGCTTCAACCGGGTTGTTGGAACCGGCCCCGGCGATCACCGGGATGCGGCCAGCCACCAGTTTGACCACCAGCTCCACCACCCGGCAATGCTCGTCGTGGGTCAGGGTCGGACTCTCGCCCGTGGTGCCCACCGGCACTATGCCGTGGGTACCCTGCTCGATATGCCACTCCACCAGACGCGCCAACGCCTCTTCATCCAGCTTGCCCTGTCGAAAGGGGGTAATCAGGGCGACGATTGAACCTTTGAACATGGAATTTCCTTCTCCGTTGACTCATGAATGTGGCAATAAAAAACCCCGGTACGATGTGCGCAACCGGGGTTTGAATCTGCTCAGGGATGAGAGGTTACGCGCGAACGTCGGCAGGCCCGAATGTCAGGCTTTTTTTATGCTTTCGTTTCAACCCGTTGAACCGCATTGCGTCATCTCTGCTCAAAAAATGGTGTCTGGGCATATTTCGGGAACACGGCATAAATGTCAAGGCGAAAGCGGCTATGTATAATGGCCGCCCAAAATTGCGTGGAGAGACCCGATGAGCAGCCCGATCAGTGCCGTCAGCCAGATGCTGGAACGAAACCAAGCCCTCTTTGTCGGCAAGCGGCTGCTGGTGTGCGGCGCCCTGGAGGATGACTATCCGCGCCAGCTGGCAACCCTGACCCACTCCCTCACCGTGTTTACCACGGATTACTGCTATTACCGCAGCCAGCAGGCCGCGCTGGGCGACGCCATCCTGTTCGATCACCAGCTGGGTGGCGCCCCCCGCTTCGATGCCCTGCTGCTGCTGATGCCCAAGGCCAAGGCCGAGGCCCAATACCTGCTGGCCATGATGACCCCGCTGCTGGAAGCCGGTGCCGAGCTGTTCCTCGCCGGCGAGAACCGCGGCGGCATCAACGGGGCCGACAAGCTGCTGGCTCCCTATGGCGAGAAGCCGGTCAAACGCGATTCGGCCCGTCGCTGCTCCCTCTATCACGGCGAACTGAGCAAACCGGTGGCCCCGTTCGAGCTGGACGCCTGGTTTGGCCGCTACCAGTGCCAGGCTGGCGATACCGAGCTGACCGTGCTGGCCCTGCCCGGCGTGTTCAGTGCATCCGAGCTGGATCTGGGCAGCCAGATGCTGCTGGCCAGCCTGCCGGCCATGCAGGGAACGCTGCTCGATTTCGGTTGCGGTGCCGGGGTGATCGGCTCTGTGCTGGCCAAGCGCAATACTGAACTCAGGGTCACCATGGTGGACATCAACGCGCTGGCGCTGGAATCCAGCCGCCGTACCCTGGCTATCAACGGTCTGCAGGGCGCGGTGCGGGCGTCCGACGTCTATTCCGACATCCAGGAAAAATTTGACCGCATCGTCTCCAACCCGCCGTTCCACGCCGGTCTCAAGACCTTCTACGCCGCCACCGAAACCTTCCTGGCCAAGGCGCCGGAGCATCTGTCGCAGCAGGGCACCCTCACCATAGTTGCCAACGCCTTTCTGCGATATCAGCCTATACTGGAGACGCACTTCAAACGGACGGAAGTGATCAGTGGCGATGCCAAATTCAAGGTCTATCTGAGCAAAGTGTAAATAAGTGTAAGCAGTCACCGGAAACAGGTAGAGAGCCCCATACGGGATCTGATAAGGTAATTGACACACCTCAAACCACCCCTTTAGGGGTGTTTTTTTGCAGCAAGCTGAAAACCTTTTCATAGTATGAATTCAGGGAGAGAAATACGATGGCAGGCATACTCACCATGATCCTGGCGGGCGGCGAAGGTACTCGCCTCCAGCCACTCACCACCACCCGCAGCAAGCCCTCGGTTCCCTTTGGCGGCAGCTACCGACTGATCGACTTCGTGCTCAACAACTTCGTCAACGCCGACTTCCTGCGCATCTACGTGCTCACCCAGTTCAAGTCCCAGTCCCTCTATCTGCACATGAAGAAAGGGTGGAATATCGTCGGCATCACGGATCGCTTCATCGACCCCATTCCGGCCCAGATGCGGATGGGCAAACGCTGGTATGACGGCACCGCCGACGCCATCTATCAGAACCTGCGCTTCATCGAGATCTCCGACCCCGAGCACGTCTGCATCTTCGGCTCCGACCACATCTACAAGATGGACGTGAGCCAGATGGTGAGCTTCCACAAGCAGAAGGCTGCCGCCCTGACCGTCGCCGCCCTGCGCATGCCCATCGAGGAGGCGAGCGCCTTCGGGGTGATCGAGGTGGATCAGGAGGGCCGGATGATCGGCTTCGAGGAAAAACCCAAGCGGCCCAAGCACATCCCCGGTGATCCCACCCAGGCGCTGGTCTCCATGGGCAACTACATCTTCGAGACCGAGTCGCTCTATCGCGAACTCAAGCGCGACGCCGCCGAGGAGAACTCCAGCCACGACTTCGGCAAGGACATCATCCCCAGCCTGTTCCCGCGTGCCCCCGTCTATGTCTACGACTACAGCACCAACGTGATCCCGGGCGAGAAGCCCAACGTCTACTGGCGCGACGTGGGGACGCTGGACTCCTACTGGCAGGCGCACATGGACCTGGTGGCCGACGATGCCCCCTTCTCCCTCTACAATCGCAAGTGGCCGCTGCATACCCACTATCCGCCGCTGCCGCCTGCCACCTTCGTCGACACCGACGACTGCAAGGTGAAGATCGCCAACTCCTTGATCTCCGGCGGTTGCTTCATCCAGGGCAGCCAGATCCAGCGCTCCATCCTGGGTTTTCGCTGCAACATAGGCCCTTGCAGCCACATCAGCGAGTCGGTTCTGCTCGGTGACGTGAAGATTGGCGAGGGCTGCTCCATCCGCCGCGCCATCATCGACAAGAACGTTGAAATTGCGCCCGGCACCGTGATCGGTGAAAATCTGGACCATGACAGAGAGCGATTTACCGTGTCCGAAGGCGGTATCGTCGTGGTACCTAAGGGAGCAAGAGTTGGCTATTAACCCACTGAAAATCCTGTTCGTTGCCTCGGAAGTTGAGGGGCTTGTGAAGACCGGAGGCCTGGCGGACGTGGCCAGAGCCCTGCCGCTGTACCTGGCCCAGAAGGGACATGATGTCAGGATCATGCTCCCCTTCTACAAGACGATAAAGCGACGGGATGAGGCCAAACTGCTGGTCTCGCGCTGGTTGCCAACCCACCCGGGCCTGCCGGATATCGGCTATCGCATCTATCAAATGGATCTCGAAGGGGTCTGTGTCTACCTGCTCGACTGCCCGCAGTACTTCGATCGCCCCCAGCTCTATGCCGAAAACAACCAGGCCTATCCGGACAACGGCGAGCGTTTCGCCTTCCTGGCCGCCGCCGCGCTGCACGCCTGCGAGCAGCTCGCCTTTGCCCCCGACATAGTGCACTGCAACGACTGGCACACCGGCCTGCTGCCGCTGCTGCTGAAAACCCGACACGCCCACAACCCCTTCTTCCAGCACACTCGCAGCGTGATCAGCATTCACAACGCGGCGTTCCAGGGGGTGTTCGAGCGCCAGCAGTTCTGGGCCGTGCCCGAGATTGCCGACTACGAACAGCGCATCAGCTATGACTACGGCCACGTCAACCTGCTCAAGTGCGGGGTGCTCTATGCCGACAAGATCAACGCGGTCAGCCCCAACTATGCCAGCGAATTGCTGACCCACCTGGGGGCCCACGGCATGGCCAGCGTCTTCCAGCAGCGGGCGGCGGATCTGCGCGGCATCCTCAACGGCTGCGACTATCAGGACTGGGATCCGGCCTTCGACGACTTTCTGCCGGCCACCTATGACGTCGACAACCTGGCCGGCAAGGGCGTCTGCAAGCAGAGCCTGCAGCAGGAGCTGGGCCTGCCGGTGGTGGACCTGCCCATCTACGGCATGGTGTGCCGGCTGACCGAACAAAAAGGCGTGCATCTGCTGCTGCCGGTGCTGGACAAGTTTCTCCATCACAAGGTGCAGGTGGTGATCGTCGGCTCGGGAGATCCCTCCCTCGCCGCCCAGCTGCACACCCTGGCCCAGCAATTCCCGGACCGGCTCGCCTTCATCAATACCTATGACGACCGGCTCGCCCACCTGGTGGAGGCTGGCGCCGACTTCTTCCTGATGCCCTCCCTGTTCGAGCCGTGCGGTCTCAACCAGATGTACAGCCTGGCCTACGGTACCCTGCCGCTGGTACGGGCGGTCGGCGGCCTGAAGGATACGGTGGTGGACTGGGATGCCGATCCGGCACATGCGACCGGCTTCTGCTTCAACGATCCGACCGCCAACATACTGCTCGATGCCATGCGCCGCAGCCTGCTCTATTACCTGCAGGACCCCGAGCAGTTTGCCCGGGTTCAGCGCAATGCCATGAACACCCGTTTCAACTGGCCCGATTCGGTCATCCAGTACGAACAGATGTATCGGGACGCCCTGGCTCGCCAGTGACGCTAATTGCTGAAGTTTTGTCCCCTTGATGCTGCTTTGGGCGTCAACAGCGAAAAAAGTACCTTCTGGCTGTTGACGCCCCCCCAAAACTCTATAGAATCCCCCACCGCAGTGATGCGAAGGTGGCGGAATTGGTAGACGCGCTAGCTTCAGGTGTTAGTGTCCCACGGATGTGAGGGTTCGAGTCCCTCTCTTCGCACCATACTGCAACATGCTCTTATCAGACGGCATGTAAATTCAGACTGATAACCCGATGTGCGAAGGTGGCGGAATTGGTAGACGCGCTAGCTTCAGGTGTTAGTGCCCCCCGGGTGTGAGGGTTCGAGTCCCTCTCTTCGCACCATGCTTTTATCAGACAGCATGTAAATCCAGACTGATAACCCGATGTGCGAAGGTGGCGGAATTGGTAGACGCGCTAGCTTCAGGTGTTAGTGCCCCCCGGGTGTGAGGGTTCGAGTCCCTCTCTTCGCACCATGCTTTTATCAGACAGCATGTAAATCCAGACTGATAACCCGATGATGTGCGAAGGTGGCGGAATTGGTAGACGCGCTAGCTTCAGGTGTTAGTGCCCCCCGGGTGTGAGGGTTCGAGTCCCTCTCTTCGCACCATGCTTCTGGCATGTAAAACGCAGAAAATGCGCTCCAACCGCATTTAAAAACCAGCTGGAGAAATCAGTGTGCGAAGGTGGCGGAATTGGTAGACGCGCTAGCTTCAGGTGTTAGTGTCCCACGGATGTGAGGGTTCGAGTCCCTCTCTTCGCACCATTCATTATGCAAAAGGCCCATCACGAAAGTGACGGGCCTTTTGTTTTTAACCCTTGTTATGACTATGCTTTTGACGACTCACCGCCCATCGTCATGCCAAGGAATGCATATGATACTGGATACCGACATTCACAACTTCTACGAACATCTGGTGCTCAAGGAGATTGAGAAGCAGGGGCTCAGCCAGACGCTGAGCGCCAACCAGATGGCCGATCTCTGCTGCCTGACCCTGAACCAGCTCCCCTCCCACTATATTCGCCACGACGTCGACATGATCTACTTCCTGACCGATGCCAAGCGCAACGAGATGGAGAAGAACGTCATCACCTCCCTCAAACAGGCGCTGGAAAAGGTGCAGAACGCACCGGCCACTTCGTCATAACCAGGGCTGCTGCCAGACAAGGGCCGCCACTCCGGTCATGCCGGCTACCGGCAACAGGATCAGCGCTGGTCTCAGCCTGGGTTCGAACATGACCCAGGCGGCCAGCAAGAAGCCCAGACTCCATACCCCGTACTCCCTCTCCTGACCCCAGATCAGGATGGCCAGCAGCCCGATCAGCAGCATGGCCCTCACTATCCATCTCATGACACACTCCCCTCCAACAACTGATAACAATTATCATTTGCATTTTATGAGTATGCAATCGGACTTTCCTATCGGAGTCGAATGTCCCATCGGGGCAGACAGAGCACTCAAAAACGGGTTATGAGATCAACTAAATTGTAAGTTTTTCAATCAAAATTGCATTTTTGCCAAATCAGTTGGGATTTGTCCCCCCTGGTTTGTGGTAGATTGCGGCCTCTTTTTGGGTGGGCCCCTCGGGATACGTGTATCCACAGGACGAGAGGGACCGACCTTGGCGAGCAAGAGTTTAGGAAGTATCTATGCAAAACCAACACAACCACATCCGATTGCCGGGCATGTCGCAGGTGTTTGCCTGTCTGGCCATTTTCCTGGCCCTGGCCTTCTCCTTCACCAGCGTGCTCGACCTGCCAATCCAGTTGGCACTGTTCATCGCCTGGTTTGTCATCATGGGGCTCGGCATCAAGCTCGGCCATGATTACAAATCCCTGGAGCAGGCAGCCGTCGACGGTGTCGCCAAGGGGATGGGGGCCATCCTGATCCTGGTCTCCGTCGGTGCCCTGGTCGGCACCTGGATTGCCGGCGGCATCGTCCCCAGCATCATCTACTTCGGCCTCAAGGTGATTCACCCGTCCATCTTCCTGCTGGCGACCCTGATCATCTGCTCTCTCACCTCGCTGGCCACCGGCACCTCCTGGGGCTCGGCCGCCACCGCCGGCATCGCCATGATGGGGATCGGCCACAGCCTGGGGGTGCCCGCGCCGCTGGTAGCGGGGGCCGTGCTCTCCGGCGTCTACTTCGGTGACAAGCTCTCTCCGCTCTCCGACTCCGTGGTGCTGGCCTCGACCATGTCCAACGTCGACGTGATGGAGCACATCAAGGGGATGCTGCCCATCAGCCTGTTCTCCTATGTCATCACCGCCGCCCTGTTCACCGTGGTCGGCATGCAGTACTCCGGCAACGTCAGCCTGGAGCAGGTCAACCTGGTGATGGAGGCGCTCGACAAGCAGTTCAACATCACCCCGCTGGCCATAGTCCCGGTGGTGCTGGTGCTGGGCCTGTTGGCCAACCGCAAGCCCGCCTTCCCGGTGATCAGCTTCGGCGCCCTGCTGGGCCTTGTGTGGGCCATCCTGTTCCAGGACATGGATCCGGTGAAGGCCATGCACTCCGCCTACAGCCCGTTTGCCATCACCTCCGGTGTCGACTTCATCGACAACATCCTGGGCCGTGGCGGCATGGAGTCCATGCTGGGCTCGGTGGCCGTCATCATCTTCGGTCTGGGCTTTGGCGGCCTGCTGGAGAAGGTCGGCATCCTGGAAGTGATCGCCAGCGCCTTCGAGAAGCGCATCAAGGGTGCCGGCAGCCTGACTACCCACACCATAGGCACCGCCTTCCTGGCCAACGTGTTCGGCTCGGCCATGTATGTGTCGCTGATCCTGACCCCCAAGATCATGGCCAAGAACTACGACCGGCTGGGGCTGGCGCGCAAGAACCTCTCCCGCAACGCCGAGTTTGGCGGCACCCTCACCTGCGGCATGGTGCCCTGGAGCGACAACGGCATCTTCATGGCCGGGGTCCTCGGGGTGGCCACCCTCGACTACCTGCCCTACATGTGGCTCAGCTTCACCTGCATCATTGTGACCATCACCCTCGCCTATCTGGGCAAGGCGGTGAACCGGATCCCGGTGATCGAGGCGGCCAGCTCCCGCTAACCGCCGGAAAAACCATGACAAAGGCGCCAGCACGGCGCCTTTTGTCTGGGCGCGATTCGAGGTTAAGCTGGCACTCACCTTGATCGCACGCGGCAGGACGCCCAGATGAACTTCACCTTTCGCCAGATCCGCTATTTCGTGGCGGTGGCCGACAGCTTCTCGGTCAGCCGCGCCGCTGCCGAGCTGCACATCTCCCAGTCGGCAGTCACCAGCTCCATCCGCGAGCTGGAGAGCGAGCTCGGCGCCCCCCTGTTCGATCGCAACCCGCGCGGGGTCAGCCTCACCACTCAGGGCCACCAGTTTCTGCTCCACGCCCGTCGCATCCTCGGCGCCATGACCGAGGCGAGCCACTCCCTCAAGGCGGTAGCCCAGCAGGATCAGGGGCGGCTCACTATCGGCGTAACGACCCTGGTGGCCGGCTACTACCTGTCGGAGGCGCTCGGCCGCTTTCGCCGCGCCTTCCCGGCGGTACAGATCGAGGTGAAGGAGGACGAGCAGCCCTATCTCGAGCACCAGATCGTCAACGGCGAGGTGGACGTGGGGATCCTGATGACCAACCGCACTATCCGCCAGGAGGCGTTCGATACCGAGCTGCTGACCCGCTCGCCGCTGCGGGTCTGGCTCGCCGCCAATCACCCGCTCTGCGCCGAGTCGACCCTCTCTCTCAAGGCGCTCGGCGAAGAGCCCATGATCTCGCTGACCGCCGACCAGCTGGATCAGATCATTGGCGGCGGCCTGCGCCGTTACGGCATAGCGCCGCGCATCGTGCTACGGACCGCCTCGGTGGAAGCGGTGCGCAGCCTGGTGGCCAGCCAGCTCGGGCTCGCCCTGCTGCCGGACTTTGCCTACCGCCCCTGGTCGCTGGAGCAGGAGCGGGTCGAGGCCCGCGCCATCAAGGAGCCGATCCCCGCCATCGACATCGGCCTGGTGTGGCGGCGCGGTTCACGGCTGGAGTGGACCGCCCGCGAGTTCATCGACATAGTGCGGGATCAGAGCCGGCTGCGGGCTCGGCAGGCACTGCCTCGCTAGCCCTCTCTTGCCGGGCGACCACTAAAATTCAGATTCATCTGCACTCGATATCGATTTAGCAGATACCTTTGGCGTTAAAAATTGAAATTCTCATTGCTCAGCGCTTCTCCTACGCTCATGACTGGTTAACAGGATGTTAATTGTCAGCGTGGCATCACCACAGTGCCCGCCCCAGCAAGGAGAGCAAGATGAAACTGACCCCCCTCACCCTGGCCCTGATCCCCGCCCTGCTGGCAGGCCAGACCCAGGCAGCCCCCACCACCCTCGGCAAGGGTGAAGGCCAGCTCAACATAGTGGCCTGGGCCGGCTACGTGGAACGCGGCGAGACCGACAAGAACTACGACTGGGTGACCGGCTTCGAGAAAGAGACCGGCTGCAAGGTCAACGTCAAGACGGCGGCCACCTCGGACGAGATGGTGGCCCTGATGAACGAGGGGGGCTTCGATCTGGTGACCGCCTCCGGCGACGCCAGCCTGCGCCTCATCGCCGGCGGCAAGGTGCAGGCGCTCAACCTGGCGCTCATCCCGAGCTACAGCAAAATTGATCCCCGCCTGCAGAATGCCCCCTGGCACACGGTGGACGGCAAGCACTACGGCGTGCCCTACCAGTGGGGCGGCAACATCTTGATGTACAACACCAAGGTGTTCCCCAAGGCGCCCGACTCCTGGAGCGTGGTGTTCGAGGAGCAGACCCTGCCGGACGGCAAGTCCAACAAGGGTCGGGTGCAGGCATTTGACGGCCCCATCCACATCGCCGATGCCGCCCTCTATCTGATGAGCCACCAGCCCGCGCTCGGCATCAAGGATCCCTATGAGCTGAACGAGGATCAGTACAAGGCCGCCCTCGACCTGCTGCGCCAGCAGCGCAAGCTGGTGGGACGCTACTGGCACGATGCCTTCGTCCAGATCGACGACTTCAAGAACGAGGGGGTAGTGGCCTCTGGCTCCTGGCCCTTCCAGGCCAATACCCTGATAGCCGACAAGCAGCCCATCGCCACTACCGTGCCCAAGGAAGGGGTCACCGGCTGGGCCGACACCAGCATGGTCCACAGCGAGGCCAAGAACCTCACCTGTGCCTACAAATGGCTGGAGCACTCCCTCAACAACAAGCTGCAGGGGGATCTCGCCTCCTGGTTCGGCTCAGTGCCCGTGGTGCCGGCCGCCTGCGAGGGCAATGCCCTGCTCGGGAAAGAGGGGTGCAAGACCAACGGCATCGACAACTTCGATCGGGTTCGCTTCTGGCGTACTCCCGTCTCCCAGTGCAAGAGCCAGGGAACCTGCGTGCCGTATTACCGCTGGGTTTCGGACTATATCGCCATCCTGGGTGGTCGCTGAAGTTGCCTGAGTAAATGCCGATATGGGGCCGGACAGGAGTCCGGCCCGCTTCCCACACAGACAAGGACGTCCCATGAACGCCGTACAATTTGACCGGGTCAGCCGCCACTATGGCGAGGTGAAGGCGGTCGACGACATCTCCTTCCAGATCCCGGCCGGCGAGTTCTTCACCCTGCTGGGGCCGAGCGGTTCCGGCAAGACCACCTGCCTGCGGATGATCGCGGGCTTCGAATACCCGAGCGAGGGGGAGATCCGGCTGTTTGGTGATCCCTGCTCCACCGTGCCCCCCTATGATCGCAACCTCAATACCGTGTTTCAGGACTACGCCCTGTTTCCCAACATGGATGTGCGCGACAACATAGGCTACGGCCTGATGCTCAAGGGCGTGGCCAAGGCGGAGCGCTACCGCAAGGTGGACGAGATGCTGGAGCTGGTACGCCTGCCCGGCGTCGGCAACCGCAAGCCCGGCCAGCTCTCCGGCGGCCAGCGCCAGCGCATCGCCATCGCCCGGGCGCTGATCAACCAGCCGCGCATCCTCTTGCTGGACGAGCCGCTGGGGGCGCTCGACCTCAAGCTGCGCGAGCAGATGCAACTCGAGCTCAAAGCCTTGCAGCGCCAGCTCGGCATCACCTTTATCTTCGTCACCCACGACCAGCAGGAGGCGCTCTCCATGAGCGACCGCATCTGCATCTTCAATCAGGGCAAGATCGAGCAGATCGCCGCGCCGGACACCATCTACGACGCCCCCGCCACCCCCTTCGTCGCCCGCTTCGTCGGCACCGTCAACCTGTTCGAGGGAGAGCAGGCCCGCCGTCTGTGCGGTGATGAGCGCCAGATGATGGTGCGCCCGGAGCGGATCCGGCTCGCCGAGGCCGGTACGCCCGGCTGGTCCGGGGAGGTGCGCGAGGTGGAGTACCTCGGCCCCTTCGTGCGCTACCGGGTCGATCTCGGCGAGCAGCTCGAGCTTATCGTCAACCACCCCAACGAGGGCCAGGCCCGCCTGCCCCGTGGCACCCGGGTCAGCCTCAGCTGGCCGGAGCAGGCGATCCACCGTCTGCACACCGCCCCTCTGGGAGCTCAACCATGAGCGCCCCCCACAGTGCGAGCCTTGCCATGAGCCAAGCTACCGACCCCGTTCGCGTCAGGCCGCTGCGGCGCCTCTCCACCCTGCTCTATGGCCGCTCCGGCCTGCTGCTGGCCATCCTGCTGGGGCCGCCGCTGCTCTGGCTCGGCATCATCTATGTCGGCTCCCTGCTGATGCTGCTCTCCAACGCCTTCTTCGGGCTGGACGAGTTCAGCGGCCAGATCCGCCACGAACTGGGGCTGCAGAACTTCGTCGCCCTGCTGCGGGCGGAGAATCTGGACGTGATCCTGCGTACCGTCGGCATGTCGCTGCTGGTAACCCTGGCCTGCGCCCTGCTCGGCTTCCCGGTGGCCTACTACATGGCGCGCTACACCAGCGGCAAGACCCGGGCCCTGTTCTACGTCGGCATCATGCTGCCGCTCTGGTCCAGCTATCTGGTGCGGGTCTACGCCTGGAAGCTGATCCTGGCCAAGGAGGGGGTCGTCAGCTGGCTGGCCGACACTCTGGGACTGGATTGGCTGCTCGACGCCATTCTCTCGCTGCCGGTGATCGGCGGGCCGTCGCTCTCCTTCTCGCGCATCGGTACCTTCATCGTGTTCGTCTACGTCTGGCTGCCCTTCATGATCCTGCCCATCCAGGCGGCGGTGGAGCGGATCCCGCGCTCTTTGCTTGAGGCGAGCGGCGATCTCGGGGCGACGCCTGCCCAGACCTTCCGCACCCTGATCCTGCCGCTGGCCCTGCCCGGCGTGGTAGCGGGCTCGATCTTCACCTTCTCCCTGACGCTGGGGGACTACATCATCCCAGGCATCATAGGCAACTCGACCATGTACATAGGTCAGGTGGTCTACATGCAACAGGGCACGGCGGGCAACCTGCCCTTCGCCGCCGCCTTCTCGCTGGTGCCGATCCTCATCATCGCCATCTACCTGACCATCGCGAAACGCTTGGGGGCCTTCGATGCGCTCTAATCAACCCATGAAACGGGACCATGACAGCCAGCCCTCCGGCCTGCTCAAGTACGCGGCCATCGGCGGCTTGCTGTTCCTGCACTTTCCGATCCTGTTCATCTTCCTCTACGCCTTCACCAGCGAGAGTAAGAGCTACCAGTTCCCGCCCCCCGGGCTCACCCTCAAGTGGTTCGAGGTGACCCTCAACCGCCCCGACGTGTGGCGCGCCATCCAGCTGTCGCTGGAGGTGGCCGGGCTCGCCACCCTGGTGGCCATGGTGCTCGGCACCCTGGCGGCAGGTGCCATCGCCCGCAGCCGCTTCTTCGGCCAGGAGGTAGTGTCACTGCTGCTAGTGTTGCCCATCGCCCTGCCCGGCATCGTCACCGGCATAGCGCTGCGCTCCGCCTATGGGGTGATGGAGATCCCCTTCAGCTTCTGGACCATCGTCATCGGTCACGCCACCTTCTGCGTGGTGGTGGTCTACAACAATGCCCTGGCGCGCTTTCGCAGTACCAACCAGAGCCTCATCGAGGCGTCGATGGATCTCGGCGCCGACGGCTTCCAGACTCTGCGCTACGTGATCCTGCCGAACCTCGCCACCGCGCTGCTGGCGGGGGGCATGCTGGCGTTCGCGCTGAGCTTTGACGAGGTGATCGTCACCACCTTCACCGCCGGCCAGCAGACCACGCTGCCGATCTGGATGTATCAGGAGCTGATCCGGCCACGGGACAGGCCGGTCACCAACGTGGTGGCGCTCATCATAGTGGCCTTCACCACCATTCCCATTCTGCTTGCCTACTACCTCACCCGCGACGGCCAGGACGTCGCCGGCAGTGGCAAATAATGACTCAACGCGTGCGCAAGGATGCAACCATGAAACTCTCTACCCAACTCTTGATCGACGGCCAGTTCGTCACCGGTGACGGCCAGGCCGAGCCCATCCTCAACCCGGCCACCGGCGAGCTGCTCGCCTCGGTGCCCGAAGCCTCGTTCGAGCAGGTGAACCGGGCGGTGAACGGCGCCCAGCGCGCCTTCGCCCAGTGGAGCCGCACCACTCCAGCCCAGCGTAGTACCCTGCTGCTGCGCCTGGCCGATGCCATCGAGCGCCACGCCGAGGAGTTCGCGGCCCTCGAATCCCTCAACTGCGGCAAACCCTATCTGGCGGTGCTGAACGACGAGCTGCCGGCGGTGGTGGACTGCTTCCGCTTCTTCGCCGGCGCGGCCCGCTGCCTGCAGGGGCCGCTGGCGGGGGAGTACATCGAGGGGCACACCAGCATGATCCGCCGCGATCCCATCGGGGTGGTGGGCAGTATCGCCCCCTGGAACTATCCGCTGATGATGGCGGCTTGGAAGATGGCCCCGGTGCTCGCCGCCGGCAATACGGTGGTGCTCAAGCCCTCCGAGCAGACCCCGCTCACCGCCCTGCGCCTAGCGGAGCTCGCCAGCGAGCTCTTCCCGCGCGGCGTCATCAACATCGTCTGCGGCCGGGGCGAGAGCGTGGGGGCACCGCTGGTGGAGCACCCGCTGGTGCGCATGGTGTCGCTCACCGGGGACATCGCCACCGGCCAGAAGATCTTGCAGAGCGCGGCGCGCACCATGAAGCGCACCCATCTCGAGCTGGGGGGCAAGGCGCCGGTCATCATCTTCGATGATGCGGACCTGGAGGCCGTGGTGGCGGGCATCCGCACCTTCGGCTTCTACAACGCCGGCCAGGATTGCACCGCCGCCTGCCGCATCTATGCCCAGGGCAAGATCTACGACAAGTTCGTCGCCGCCATGACGGAGGCGGTCGCCTCCATCAAGGTCGGCGGTCCGCGCGAGGAGGGGGTGGAGATGGGGCCGCTCATCTCGGACCGGCAGCGCAACCGGGTGGCGAGCTTCGTGGAGCGGGCCCAGAGCAGCGGCCACGTGGAGGTGACGGCGGGAGGCAAGATCCGCCCCGGCAACGGCTTCTTCTTCGAGCCGACCCTGATCGCCCATGCCCGTCAGGAGGACGAGATCGTACGCCGGGAGGTGTTTGGCCCCGTGGTGTCGGTGACCCGCTTCACAGACGCCGAGCAGGTGGTGCAGTGGGCCAACGACTCGGACTACGGCCTCGCCAGCTCGGTCTGGACCCGGGATCTCGGCCTTGCCAGCAAGGTGGCCAGCCACCTGCAGTACGGCTGCACCTGGATCAACACCCACTTCATGCTCACCTCCGAGATGCCCCACGGCGGCATGAAGATGTCCGGCTACGGCAAGGATCTCTCCCTCTACGCGCTGGAGGACTACACGGTGCCGCGGCATATCATGGTGAAATTGTAGAGGCGTATCAGGAGGCGCTCGACCGAGCGCCTGGCCTGTGGCAAGCATGAGCCCTCCCTGGCCGGGAGGGCTCATTCGTCTTAGAAATACACCGGGTAAGGAAGATGCGGCTGCGCCGCATAAGGTAATGGGGGCACGGTATTGGCTCCCCTGGCCCTCGCCGAGGCGAGGGGCGCGGCCAACCACCGAGACGCCCCCCGGTTGGGGATTGCCCCTCCCCTTATCCCTGGCCCCATAATGGCCGCTCATTGGAGGGGCCTTCATGTTTATCCTTGAGACCGTTCGCCTGAGGCTGCGCGATATGCGCCTCGACGACGAGGCGGCCTTCGTGGTCACCACCCAGGACGAACACTATCAGCGCTGCTATAGCGAGGAGGATGGTCTCTTCATCATGGTGACAAGGCGTCCGCAACTCGGGCTGCGAGCCGCTCATCCCATACCCCGTATGGTCAGGCCGATAAGCCGGCCCGACCCCCACAGTGATGACCCACATAGGAAGATGATATGTTGAGCAACCGACACCTTGGCCTTCACGCGTTGAGGTCATCAGCGAGCCGACCAGTGCGCTGGCTGCTGTGGTCCAGCCTTGTGATGCTCTGCTGCCTCGCCGGCGAGGCCCAGAGCCAGCCACAGATAGACACCAATCCGACAGGCTACGCCCTGCTCTATACCGGCCCAATCTCGGACCCGGACAGCAACGAGGCGATCGCCGCCGTGGTCAAACAGGCCGGCCTCCCCGTGGTTTATCTCGACAACCTGAGCGATCTCCCGGCCAAGCTGGCGGGCGCCCGTCTGTTTATCATCGGCGGGACCGAAGATGACGTCGAGCCCCTGGTTCATCGGTTCACCCCGGCCATCGCCGGGGCGCTCAAACGCTATCTGAGTCAGGGCGGGCGCTATCTGGGGATCTGCGGCGGTGCCTTTGTCGCGTCTCTGGGTTGGGCCGACGAGGGCAATTATGTGAAGGCGCTCGGTTTGGTGCCGGCAGAGTCTGACGACTACGACGGTGACTTCTCTCCCAAGATCCATCAGATTCGCTGGCTCGGGGAGGTGCGCCGCATGTACTACCAGGCCGGCCCTACCTTCGCCCTGCAGCCAGGCACCGAACCGGTGCGTGAACTTGCCTACTTCGACGATGGCCGGATCGCCGCATTGATGAGCGCCTACGGCAGGGGCAAGGTGGCCGTCTCAGGGCCCCATCCGGAAGCCCCCGCCAGCTGGAAAGCCAACGCGCAGGATGGCGATACCATGGAGTCCAATATCCACCTGGCCGTGCAACTAGTGCAGGAACTCCTCTCCGATCGCCCCGTCCTGACACCTCGCTAGCGCCGGCATCAGTTCGCCAGATCCCAGGGACAAACCTTGGCCAGCCCCTCCTTGCCACTGCTGGCCAGCGCCTGCTGCACCATCCGCTTGTAGCGATTCTTGATGTGCGCAGGCAGGGCCGGCACCAGCAGGCGTTCGTCAAATTCAGGCAGGGCCTGCGGCGGCAACACGGCCTGCTCCTCCGAGGTCAGCGGGGGGCGGGCCGATCCATTGCTGCCGGAAACCGTCGGTGTGCCCATCAACATGCGGCTCTGCAGGGGTTCGCTCAACAGGAAGTCGATCAGCAGGTAGGCCGCCTTGAGCCTGGCCGGATCATCCCCGACATCCCGCGCAATCGAGAGGGCATCAAGGGCATAGATGGCCCCCTCCCTTACCATGGCGATGCGCCACTGCTGACCGTTTTGCCGATTGCACTCCACCAGCTCCAGCCCCCAGGTGGTGGCCAGGCGCTGATGGCGCAGATCCTCGCACCGATTGGCCTGATTGAACCAGAAGCCCCGGCTCGCCTTGAGCCGCCGGGTCAGTTGCCCTTCCACTTCATTTTGCAATGGGCTATCGGCCAGCATTTCACCGCTGGCAAAGAGGGCGGGTGACTTGCCAAGAGAGAGCAACACGGAGAAGAGCAAGGGCTCAAACTGATCGCAGAAAACCGCAAATTGCCCCTGCCGCGTCGGCTCGGCCAACGCCTGCCAGCTGGTGGGCGGGGTGTTTTCCTGCTTGCTGTCGTAAGCCAGACTGAACATGGCATAGGAGAAGGGCACGGAATAGTTGCGCTCCCCCAACTTGTCATACTCGGTATTCTTGAGCGCCGGCCTCACCTCCTGGTAATGGCGCAAACGGCCAAAGTCGATGGGCAGCAGCAGCTTGAAGAGGGGTTGATGATGCGCCTTGTAGAAGTAGCTGGTCGGCATCACCACGTCGGCACTGCGGGTACGCAGAGCACGATAGACGCTGTCAAAGTCGGTGAGCAGCGGCTCGATCCGGGTCACCGTCGCCTCCACTCCCTCGCGCTTGGCGTACTCGGCAAATTGCTGTTCATATCCGGCGGGCAGATACCCCCACTCCAGCAGCCTGAGCTGCACCGGGGCAGCCAGGGCCGACCCCATACAACAGCAGGCCAACAAGACGAGACTACGCATGATCACTACTCCCACAACTGGTTCTTCAGGGAGTATAGGCTTCTGTGGAACGAGAAAACGGCAGGCGGCAGGATGCTGCCAGCGGACGGATGTCGCCAAGCAGACCCGCGCAATGCGTTGAACAGGCAGAATGTGTGCAAGCAGCACGGCACCGACGACATGGTCGGGCAGGGAAATGAAAGGCGGTCTATCGGAACAGAGGACCTGTCGCGCTTCGCGGCGCGGGAGTGCGGAGCGAGCTGGCCGCGCCGAGGATCTGCCGTATGGCGATCGACGGCTGGCTTGCACCTTTGAGCTCGGTAGCCAGAGCTGGGGCATATTCTTGCCAACGACGACAGGGAGGCCTCGGCCTCCCTGTCTGTCTCGCATGGGTGTCCGGTTGCCCGGGGATCCCTTAGCGCTGACGCCCGCTGCCGATACCGAACGGAATGCGGTAGTCGCTGCTCTGCTCACCCAGGCTCACGGTCAGGTTGCCCTGGGTGCGGCTCGGGATCTGCACCTGCTGGCTGCCCATCAGGTTGGCGTGCACGGAGGCAACCACATCACCAGACTCGTCACGCACTTCCAGCATGGGGTTGGCCTTGCCTTCGACGGCAGCGGTGGCGTGCCAGTTCACAAACAGCACACCCGGGGCGGCGTTGAAGTCAGCCGGAACGGAAGCCTGGGCAAAACCTGCGGTCATAAGGCTTGCAACGGTCAGCATCTTGATTACGTTTTTCATGTTCATTCACTCTCTTGGTTTCTATGTCATTGCCTGGGCCGTCGGCCCCGAATCAATGCATCCATGCAAGAGGTTATTCAAATAGTGTGTAGTTCTTTCACCAACATCAGACCTCCTATTTGAAGGTCTCACAGCCTTGAACGACCAGTTATTTGGCCGCTTGGCGTTCCTGCCTAAGCGTTGAGTGAATATTAAACATCCAGACTTGCCATTGTTAGCGAGATAAACTGGCCTAGATGTTCAAAAAATCTGAAGTGGCTGTACATCCCAGGTTCAGCCAATGACGGGCAAGAAAAAGGGCAGGATAACCTGCCCTTGGTGTTGGAAAGTGCGCGCAGGCCGGTACCACTAGCCACCAGCCAGCTCTGCTGCCGTCATGGGTCGCAGCACCTTGCAGGGATTGCCGGCCGCCACCACGCCCGCCGGCACATCCTTGGTCACCACGGAGCCCGCGCCGATCACGCTGTTGTCCCCTATGGTGACGCCGGGGCAGATGACGACGCTGCCACCGATCCAGACGTTGTGGCCGATCCGCACCGGCTTGCCGAACTCCACCCCCTTGATGCGCGGCGCCACCGCCACCGGGTGAGCGGCCGTGTAGATCTGCACACCGGGCGCCAGCAGCACGTTGTCGCCGATGTGCACCTCGCACACGTCGAGGATGGTGCAGTTAACGTTGGCGTAGAAGTTCTCGCCCACGAAGATGTTGGCCCCGTAGTCGCAAAAGAAGGGCGGGTTGATGGCGCACTCCTTGCCGCGGCTGCCCAGCAGTTCATGGAGCAGGGCATCGCGCGCCGGTTTCTCCTGCCAGCTGGTGTTGAAGGTGTGATAGAGCCTGCGGCAGCGCTCGCGCGCCGCCTTGAGCTCGGGGTCGCCCGCATCATAGGGCTCCCCCGCCACCATCTTCTGCCACTCGGGGCCGCGCACCAGCTGCGGCGCCGGGAAGCCCGGCTGGGTCGTTGTCGTTGCGTCAGTCATCTATTCCACCAACCAGATCAGGGATTCATAAGGGCGCAGCATACAGGATTGCGGCCGGGCCGGGCTATCCGGGTAGTTGCCAAGCAGCAGACGCCCCTTGCCGGTGGCCAGCTCCTCCGGCAGTGCGAAGCTGATCGGCTCGCCGTAGAAGTTGCTCACCACCAGCAGGGTCTGACCGTCGGCGCGGCGGGCATAGGCCCAGATCTGCGGATGCCCCGCCAGCACCTCCTGATAATCCCCCTGAGTGAAGATGGGATGACTCTTGCGCAGGCGGATCAAATCCCGGTAGTGCCAGAACACCGACCCCGGGTCGGCCAGCGCCGCCTCGGCATTGATCGCGGGATAGTTGGCGGCGGGCTTGAGCCAGGGGGTACCGGCCGTGAAGCCCGCATTGGCCGCAGCGCTCCACTGCATCGGGGTACGCGAGTTGTCACGGGACTTGGCGCCGAGAATGGCCAGGATCTCGGCCTCACCCATCCCCTCGGCATGCTTGATGGCGAAGATGTTGCGGCTCTCCACGTCCTGATAGTCATCGATGCGCTGATAGCCGGGGTTGGTCATGCCGATCTCCTCCCCCTGATAGATGTAGGGGGTGCCCTGCAAGCCGTGCAGTGTGCTGGCCAGCATCTTGGCCGCTACCACCCTATGTTCGCCCTCGTCACCGAAGCGGGAGACGATGCGCGGCTGATCGTGGTTGCACCAGAACAGCGCCGACCACCCCTTGCCGTGCATGCCGCTCTGCCAGTGGTTGAAGATGCGCTTGAGTTCGAGGAAATCGAACGGCGCCTTGGTCCACTTGTCGCCATTGGGGTAGTCCACCTTGAGGTGGTGGAAGTTGAACACCATGGAGAGCTCGGAGCCATCCAGCGCGCCATAGCGCTGGCAGTGCTCCAGGCTGGTGGAGGACATCTCTCCCACCGTCATGGCACTGACCGGGGCGAACACGTCACGACTCACGTCCTGCAAAAATTCGTGGATGCGCGGCCCGTCGGTGTAGAAGCGGCGACCATCGCCACTGTCGTCGCTCGGGAAGCGCTGATCCTTGGAGATGAGGTTGATGACGTCGAGCCGGAAACCGTCCACTCCCTTCTTGGCCCAGAAGTGGATGATCTTCTTCACCTCGGCGCGCACCGCCGGGTTCTCCCAGTTGAGATCCGCCTGCTCGCGGGCAAAGAGGTGCAGGTAGTACTGGCCGGTGGCGCTGTCCAGCTCCCAGGCGCTGCCGCCAAACTTGGATTGCCAGTTGTTCGGCACGCCCCCCTCCACCGGGTCTTTCCAGATGTAGTAGTCGCGGTAGGGGCTGTTCTTGTCCCCCAGCGCCGACTTGAACCAGGCGTGCTCGGTGGAGGTGTGGTTGACGACTATGTCCATCACGATCCGAATGTCGCGCGCGTGGGCGGCGGCCAAGAGCGCCTCGAAGTCGGCCATGGTGCCGTAGGCGGGATCAATATTCAGGTAGTCGGCGATGTCGTAGCCGTTGTCCACCTGCGGCGAGACGTACACCGGAGTCAGCCAGAGGGCGTCGACGCCGAGGGTCTTGAGATAGTCGAGGCGGGCCATGATCCCCTTGAGATCGCCAGTGCCGCGCGCGCCACTGTCCTGAAAGCTCTTGGGGTAGATCTGGTAAATCACGGCGCTCTGCCACCAGGGTGTTTGGCTCATGGGTCTTGCTCTTGTCTCGAATGAAAAAGGGAGAGGGCGACCCCGGCGGGTCGCCCTGATGCGTGGAGTCAGGCGCTGGCCTGAGCCAGCTTGCCGGCCGCCTGCCGGCGCTGGTAAACCAGCAGAGTCAGCACGATAGGCACGACGATGGCCACCAGCATGGCGATGGCATAGACGGCCCAGTATTGCGGCTGGATGGAGAGGATGCCCGGCAGGCCCCCTACCCCGATGCCGTTGGCCATCACCCCGGCGAAGCCGCAGATGAGGGCCGCAAGGCTCGAGCCCACCATGGCGCACAGCATGGGGAACTTGTACTTGAGGTTGATGCCGTACATGGCCGGCTCGGTCACCCCCAGATAGGCGGAGATGGCGGCAGGCACCGAGATCTCCCGCTCGTTCTCCTTGCGGCTGATCAGAATGATGCCGACCACCGCAGACGCCTGGGCGATATTGGAGAGGGCGATCAGCGGCCAAATCGGGGTGCCGCCCATGCTCTGCATCAGCTGCAGATCCACCGCGTTGGTGGTGTGGTGGATACCGGTGATGACCAGGGGCGCGTAGAGGAAGCCGAACAGGGCGGCACCGATGGGAGCAAACGAACCTGTCATGGCAGCCTTGGCGGCAAAGCCGACGCCGTCACCCAGCCAGCGCCCGAACGGGCCGATAAAGGCGTGGGCCACGATCACCGCCAGCAGCAGGGAGATGAAGGGAACTATGACCAGGTAGAGGTAGGCCGGGATGAGCCGCTTGAGATTGGTCTCCACCCAGGCAAGGAAGACACCCGCCAGCAGGGCCGGGATGACCTGGGCCTGATAACCCACCTTCTGGATGACGAACAGACCAAAGTCCCACACCTCGGGGGTCTGCTGGCCGATGCCGTAGGCATTCATCAGCTGGGGCGACACCAGCGTGATACCGAGCACGATACCCAGGATCTCGGAGCCGCCCATCTTCTTCACCGCCGACCAGCAGACGCCCACCGGCAGGAAGTGGAAGATGGCCTCACCCAGCAGCCAGAGGAAGGCGTGCACCTGAGCCCAGAACTGGCTGATCTCGGTGAGGGTGTGGGTGCCATCGTCGAACATCTTGATGTCGCCGATGACGTTGCGAAAGCCCAGGATCAGACCGCCGGTGATGATGGCCGGCAGCAGGGGCACGAAGATCTCCGCCAGGTGGGAGATGCCCCGCTCCAGCGGATTCATGTTCTGGCGCGCCGCCTGCTTGGCGGCCTCCTTGCTGCCGCCGCTGACGCCGATCTCTTCGGTCAGCGCCTTGTACCACTGTTCCACCTCGTTGCCGATGACCACCTGGAACTGGCCGCCCTGGGTGAAGCTTCCCTTCACCGCCGGGATGGTTTCGATGGCCTTGCTGTCGGCCTTGGCCGGATCGTTGAGGACGAAGCGCAACCGGGTCAGGCAGTGGCTGACGGTTGCGATGTTCTCCTTGCCACCGATCTTGTCGATGAGCGTGGCCAGATGTTGTGCGTTGATCTTGGACATGAGCCTTCCCTCTGTGACTCCATTGATATTGGTCTGCGTCGCCCTTTTGGGCCAGTCTGTGGGCCCGAGCGTTTTTGGTATCGTTCCCATTTAGCATGCCGCCAATTGGTCACGATCAAAATGGGAACGTTCCCAATTCGTGGTCGAGGTCACAAAAAGCGCATTTTTTGTGCGGCGCTAGGTGATGGAGTTCACAAAGAGTGGCAGGGGGCTATGGTCGCCAGCGGGCGCTGATCCTGCTCGATCTGGCCGAGCAGCTGGCGCGCGGCCTGCTCCCCCGCCCCCTTGTAGCCGAGATCCAGACTGAGGGCGTTGGGGAAGAGAAAGGTGAGCATGGGGTTGTTGCCAAGGCCGGTCACCAGCACCTCGCTGCGCCCCTGCTCCTGCAGGTACTTGGCGGCGCCAATGGCCAGGGTGTCGCTGGCGCAGACCAGGGCGCCCGTGGTCGGGGTGAGCAGTTCCCCCGCCAGCCGGTAGCCGCTCTGCAGACTGAGATCGCCGAGGGCGCTGCGCGCCGTCAGCCCCTGTTCGCCGCAGTAGCCGAGGTAGGCATCGAGCCGGCGCTGGCCGGTGGTGAGATCGGCGGTGTCCACCCCCAGGTAGGCGATGTCGCGGATGCCGCGGTTAGCGAGCTGGCCCAGCATGGTGCGCACCGCACCGGCATCGTCGAAACAGACCGAGGAGAAACCGGGATGGTCGCGGGCCACCAGCACCAGCTTCTCCCTGAGCGGCGCCATGGCGGCATAGTCCAGATCGTTGAAGGCGAACAAAATGATGCCATCCACCCCGCGCCGCTCCAGCACCGCCAGATGCTCCTGCACCTTGGCGGGGGAGAACTTGCTCTCCATCAGCACGGCGTCGTAGCCGCGCCGGTAGAGGGTCTCCAGCATGCCGCGCACCGCCTGGTTTTCCGAGCTGGAGTCGAGCCGCGAGACGATGATCCCCACCACCTGCTGGCTCTGGCTGCGCATGGCCCGCGCCGACTTGCTCGGCACGAAGCCGTGCTCGGCGATGATCTGCTCCACCCGCTCGCGGGTCGCCTGCTTCACCTTGGGATCCTGGTTGAGCACCCGGGAGACGGTCGACTTGCCGACACCACTGAGTCGGGCGATATCGAGGATGGTCAGTTTTTTGTCCATGAAGTGGCTCACAGGGGCTCGGCGGTGGAATTGCCCACATTGTTGTGATTAACCCCTGTGAATACAAGCCCATGGCGTTAGAATGCCCTTTTGGCGCCGGCGCATGCCGTGCCACCCGCCATCGCACAGGACGCGCATCATGGATCTGTTGGCCAGTCTGCACTTCTCTCTCTCCATCACGGGCCCCATCTGCGTGGTACTGCTGCTCGGCATCTGGCTCAAGCAGCTGGGCCTGCTGCCGGACAGCTTCGTCGAGTCCGCCTCCCGTCTGGTGTTTCAGGTCACCCTGCCGGCACTCCTGTTTCTCAGCATGGTGCGCACCGATTTCTCCACCATGCCGAGCCCCTGGCTCATCGTCTACGGCCTGCTCGGCACCCTCACAGGTTTTCTGGTGCTGGAGCTGCTGGCGGCCCGCTTCATCCCCGAGCGGCGCCAGCGCGGCATCTTCGTGCAAGGGAGCTTTCGCGGCAACATGGGGATCATGGGGCTGGCCTATGTGCAGAATGCCTACGGCGCCGAGGGGATCGGCGCCGCCGCCCTGCTGGTGGGCTCGGTCACCGTGCTCTACAACGTGCTTGCGGTGATCACCCTGACCCGCAGCCTGGGGGGCAGCAAGGGGCTCAAGCCGATCCTCAGGGGGATCGCCAAAAACCCGCTGATCATCGCCATACTGGCGGCCCTGCCATTCGGCCTGCTCGGCATCGAGCTGCCCCAGCTGGTGATCACCACGGGCAACTACTTCGCCAACATGACCCTGCCGCTGGCGCTGCTCTGCACCGGCGCCAGCCTCAACCTCAAGGCCCTGCGCGGCGGCGCCCTGCTGACCGGCTGGGCCACCGCCAACCGGCTGCTGTGCATCCCGGTGCTGCTGGTGATGGGCGCCTGGGCGCTCGGCTTCAGCCCGCAGGCACTCGGCATCCTGTTTCTCATCAGCTCCACCCCCACCGCCGCCGCCAGCTATGTGATGACCCGCGCCATGGGGGGCGACAGTGCCCTGGCAGCCAACATCATCGCCACCACCACGCTAGGCTCGCTCGTCACCACCAGCCTGGGGGCCACCCTGATGAACTACCTGGGGCTGATGGGCTAGCCAGCAGCAAACGTGCTGGCCCTCACCCCTTCATCACCCCCTTGACCTTGCCGCGGGCGGCAGCTTTACGCTGACTCTCAATCAACAGAGGAGATATCCCATGACCATCGAACTCACCGTCTCCGGCATGTCCTGCGGTGGCTGCGCCGCCAGCCTGCAAAAAGCCCTGCTGGCCCAGCCTGCCGTCAGCAGCGCCAGCGTCGACTTTGCCAGCAGCAAGGCCATCATCGAGAGCGAACTGAGCAAGGCCGAGCTGATCGCCCTGATCGAAACCAAAGGCTTCTCGGCGAGTTAAATTATCTCCATATAGGTATAAAACAGGTTAAAATTCTGTACCCAGCTGTTTTTTGGTGAGAGTCATCACAAACCCCTGCAACAGAAAGCGCAAACTTGCTGCAATTTTTATCACCCAGAAGGAATTGCAGCATGACTCTCCCGATCCGCAAGACCCTGCTCGCCGCCGTCCTCGGCCTGACCCTCTCCCCGATGGCCATGGCCCTGCCCAACGTCCATATCCTGGCCACCGGCGGCACCATTGCCGGGGCGGGGCAGTCCGCCACCCAGTCCAACTACGAGGCCGGCAAGGTGGCCATCGAGACGCTGATCGCCGCCGTGCCCGAGATGAAGAACGTGGCCGACGTGCAGGGCGAGCAGGTGGTGAAGATCGGCTCCCAGGACATGAACGACGAGGTGTGGCTCAAGCTCGCCAAGCGGGTCAACGAGCTGCTGGCCAGGGATGACGTGGACGGCATAGTCATCACCCACGGCACCGACACCATGGAAGAGACCGCCTACTTCCTCAATCTGACCGTCAAGAGCGACAAGCCGGTGGTGCTGGTCGGCGCCATGCGCCCCTCCACCGCCATGAGCGCCGACGGCCCGATGAACCTCTACAACGCCGTGGTCACCGCCTCCGACCCCGCCTCCAAGGGGCGTGGCGTCATGGTGGCGATGAACGACACCGTGCTCGATGCCCGCGACGTCACCAAGACCAACACCACAGGGGTACAGACCTTCGCCTCCCCCAACTTCGGCCCGCTCGGCTACATCCACAACGGCAAGATCGACTATCAGCGCAGCCCGGCCCGTCTGCACACCAGCAAGACCCCGTTTGACGTGAGCAAGCTCGACAAGCTGCCCCAGGTCGGCATCGTCTACAGCTACGCCAACGCTTCTGATCTGCCGGCCAAGGCCCTGGTGGATGCCAAGTTCGATGGCATCGTCAGCGCCGGGGTGGGCAACGGCAACCTCTACCACACCCTGTTCGACACCCTGGCCAAGGCGAGCAAGGACGGCATCCGCGTAGTGCGCTCCGCCCGCGTGCCGACCGGCTCCACCACTCTGGATGCCGAGATCGATGACGCCAAGTACGGCTTCGTCGCCGCCGAGACCCTCAACCCGCAGAAGGCGCGGATCCTGTTGATGCTCTCGCTTACCCAGAGCAAGGATCCGGCCCAGATCCAGCGCTGGTTCCAGCAGTTCTGATCTCCCTGCCGGCCTCGGCCGGCAGAGGGAATGATCATAAAAAAGGCGGGATACTATCCCGCCCTTGTTCGTGGCAAATGGCACGTCAGCCCATGATCAGCCAGCCGCAGAAGCCAAGATAGATCAGCCCCACCCAGGCGAGCCTGCCCGCCGTCATCCGCTCCCGACTGAACCCCCACCACAACAGGACGACCGCCAGCAGGGTCACCAGCGAGGAGACCATCATGGTGCTGTCCAGCAGCCAAGGGGTGAACAACAGGCAGAACGCCTTGGGAATGGTGCCCTGGATCATCATGGCCCCCGAGATATTGGCCAGTGCCAGCCGGTGCTTGCCCTGCCGCACCCAGATCAGCACGTTCATCAGCTCGGGCATCTCGGTCGCCACCGGGCTCAGCAACAGGGCCGCCAGCACCGGCGAGAGACCGAACAGCTCGCCCATGCTCTCCAGCTGGTGAACGAACAGCTGGGCCGCCAGCGCCACCACCACCAGCGCCACCAGCGTCTGCAGCAGCACCTTGCCGAGCGCCGGGATCTCGGCGCCCGGATCCAGCTTGAGGGGCTCTGGCAACTCGACCTCGTGGCTGTCGGTCTGTTTCAGCTCGCGCCGCACATAGACCAGATACACCAGCACGAACAGCGGAGCCAGCCAGGCCTTGCCGGTAAAGGCCACCATGCCGAGGGCCACCGCCACCAGGAAGATGCCGACGAACCAGGCCTGATCGCGGCCTATCTCGCGCTGCACCTCGCCATCGATGGCCCTGTGCTCCCGGCTCATGCACAGCAGCAGGGTCACGCCGACGGCGGCATAACCTATGGTGGCCAGCACCAGCGGGCCGCCGAGGGCGGCACCTATGCCTATCTGCTGCTGAGCGGGGGCATCCCCCATCAGCAAGGCGGTCAGGGTGACGATGCATTCGGGCAGGGCCGTGCCTAGGGCCGCCAGCAGGGAGCCGGTGGCGCTCTGGGATAACTTGAAGTGGTGGCCGGTCCATTCGATGCCGTTGACGAAATATTCGCAGGCCAGATAGATGGTGACGGCAGAGAGCAGAAATAACAGCAGGGTGATCAGCATGATGAGTAACCGCCAGGCGAGCAGAACAACCAATGGACCCGATATGGCTCGCCCGGCTGGCTTGCATATCGAGGCCAAAGGTCTTGCAGAGCGATGGATGCCATCGCCGCCCATGCCATGGATCTGAGGATCCAAGAATGTTGACATGAGCCCTGCCCGGATCACGGGCGGGTTGCTACTCCCCTATGACAGTGCGGGCTTTTTACCAAGTTGACCGCCACCCCACAAGGCAAACTAATGATCATTGACTCAACAAGTTGTAAGGGAATGTAACCGTCCACCCATCGGCTTTGCCATCCGGATCCACTCCAATGCCGGTGAGTTCCTCGCCTTGGCACACCGTTTGCTATGAGATGACTACTGTCCACACTGATTTGGGAAGGGTGAACGATGAAACGGTGGATCCAACATTTCTATCAACTGAACCGCCTCAACTGGCTGATGGTCTGGCTGCTGCTCTGCTGCAGCATCATTCTGCTGTTTCCGGCCGGTTTGATGCAGGGGGCCGTCAGCCAGTGGGCCGCCACACACGCCGCCTGGCTCGGGGTCGGCATGCTGATCGCCATCTCCTACTTCTGCAGTCAGGGCTTCCTGATCGCCTGGGAGTGGGCCTGTGACGAATGGCAGTCGCGCCGTCAGCAGGATCAGCTGGCCCAGATGATCTCCTTCCTCGACTTCAACGAGAAGGCGGTGCTGCGCGAGTTCGTGCTGCAACGCAAAAGCGTCATAAACTTGCCGATCACCGAGCCCGCCGTCAAAAACCTGATGGATGCCGGTGTGCTCACCTACGCCTATGGCAAGCCGGCCCGGGAGAAAGAGGACGAGAACCAGATCCGCGCCCTGATGATCGCCCTGCCCGCCCGCCCGCTGCTCACCTACAAGGTGCTGGGGCTGTCGCGCGGCAAGATGAGTGACGAGCAGGTGGAGCAGATCATGAACGCCAGACCCAAGTTCGCGCAGAAAAGCTTCCAGCGCTGATCGTCGTTCCCGCCAATAAAAAGAGCCGGCCCTGTGGCCGGCTCTGTCGTTTCTGCCCGTTACTGGGTTCTGGCCTTGAGATACCCGGCATAGTCAGGGATCTGCACGCTGAACGCCTGGCGCATGTGGGGGCTGTCCATGATGAAATCGGCAGTCGCCTCGTTGGTGGCGACCGGGATGTTCCAGACTGCCGCGAGGCGCAGCAAGGCCTTCACGTCCGGATCGTGGGGCACCGCATTGAGGGGATCCCAGAAGAAGATCAGCACGTCGATCTTGCCCTCGGCTATCAGGGCGCCAAGCTGCTGGTCGCCCCCCATGGGGCCGGAGAAGAGACAGGTGATGGGCAGCTGTGCCTGCTTGCCGAGCATGGTGCCTGTGGTGCCGGTGGCGTAGAGGTGGTGGAGCTTGAGCTCCTCCTTGCGCCGCATCACCCAGTTCAGCAGAGGGGTCTTCATGTTGTCGTGAGCCACCAGCGCCACTCGCTTGTGGGGCGCCATCTCACGGGCGATCTGTTCCATGGACATCATCCGTAGCAGTGTTGTTTGAATAGAGCCGTATCCTAATCGAAAGCGGCGCCCGTTGCCTTGCCGGGCGCCGTAACTGTGATCACTTCGACTGTTCAATCCACTGCTTGTTCTTCTGCTCCAGCACCGAGATGGGCAGCATGCCGTACTCCAGCACATGGTGGTGGAACGCCTTGAGGTCAAAGCCTGCACCCAGCGCCTGCTCGGCCGACTCCCGCATCCTGATCAGCGCCAGCTGGCCCGCCTTGTAGGAGGTCGCCTGGCCGGTGTAGGCCATGTAGCGCGGCACCTCGGAGCTGATGTCACCCGCCCCCAGCGCCGAGTTCTCCTTCATGTAGCTGGCGGCCTGGTCGTGGTTCCAGCCATACCAGTGGATGCCGGTATCCACCACCAGCCGCATGGCCCTCAGCATCTCCTCGTTGAGGCGACCGAAGTACTGCAGCTGGTTGTTGAAGGCGGACGAGCCCTCGACCTTCACGTCTCCCACCGCCGGATCGTAGAGACCGCGCCCCTGATAGAGCCCCATGTCGTGATCCGCCAGGTATTCGGTGTAGAGTGCCCAGCCCTCCGCATAGGCGGTGTAGGAGGCGTTCGCCACGTACTGCGGGAAGTCGGGATCCTTGGCGGCCAGCTCCTGGGCGATGGTGATCTGGAAGTGGTGACCCGGCGCCGCCTCGTGGGCCAGCAGGGTGCTGATGTTCCAGCTCTGCAGACCATAGGGGTAGTAGGTGTTGAGGAAGAAGCGCCCCTTGCGGCCCGTCTGCGGGTTGCCGTCCTGATACCAGGCCACCCCGCCGTATGGCGCGTCCTTGTAGGAGACGGGCACCACCTCGTAATCCAGCTTGGGAATGGTGCGCTCGGCATCGAAGAAGTCCGGCAGCACCAGCGCGGCCTTGCTCTTGAAGGCGTTGTACTCCTGTAGCGCCCGCTCGTGCTCGGCCAGCGCCTGCTGCTGCGGCCCGCTCAGGGTCGCACCGGCGGCGTTGCCGGGGTTGAGGCCGGCCGACCAGACCGCCAGCGGGTTCTGATAGAAGAAGGCCGGTTCGTTCAGATAGCGGAAGAAGGCGTAGATCTGGCCGCTCTGCTTGCTCTGGGCCACGTCGTCGCTGTCGCACTTGCCGACGGTATGGCACACCTTGACCATGCCGCCGAAGATCCGCGCCACCTCGCTCAGCCCCAGCTCATGCACCTGCTCCGGCGTCATGTCGGTGGTGGTGTGCTTCTTCAGCAGCCAGCGATACCAGTCGCGTCCGTTGGTCATGCCGCAGAAGCCGTCGTCGCACTCGCCGCTGCCAAGACGCACCGCATAGGCGCCGCCGTGCTGGTAATCCAGGTAGTCGCGCAGCGCCAGATAGTGGCCGTTGATGCTGTCCAGCACCCCCTTGTACTCGCTGCGCAGCGCCTCGTCCGCCTCTCCCGGCAGCTGCTGCCAGCCGAGGTAGGAACCGGCGATCACCTCCCCATCCAGCTTGCTGTCGAGCTGGGCCAGCAGCCGGTCCACCAGCTCGTCCGGCAGGGTGTTGCCCTGGGCGCTGCCCAGTTCGAACTGGTGCTTCACCTCGGCAAGGTAGCCGTCATAGGCCTTAAGCCAGCTGAGGTGCTCCTGATACCAGGCCAGTGGTGCGGTTGCGGCCCTCGCCTTGCTGGCCACAACCGGTGCCGCTGCCGGGCGATCGATGTCGCGCCGCCAGGTGGCATCCCCCGGCGCGACCCGATCGGCCGAACTCTGCTCGAAGTAGTCGAAGCCGGGCTCGACGGTGCGGGCAGCTTTGCCGCTGGCCGGGGCGGCCCCCACCTCATCGACCAGATCCACCACCCGGTTGCTGAAGTGGTGGATCGGGATCTGGGACTGGGGCAGATCGTAACCGGTCAGGTTGATCTGCAGATCCCAGCGGATCATGTCGTAGAACAACCTATCACGTTCGCTCAGCACGCTCGCGTCCAGGGCATCCAGCCGCTTGAGCAGGGCGCTGTCGAGGGCCTTGCGCTTGGCGATGCTGGCGGCATCGATGGCAAAACCGTAGGGGTCGAGCGCCTGGCTCTCGCGCAGGGCCTCGTCCATGGTCTGCATCAGGGAAGTCTTGGTGGCGGCGGGATCCGCCGGAGCGTTGGAGCTGTTGTCATTGCAGGCAGCGAGCGAGAGTGCGATGGCACAAGCCAGCGCCAGTTTGTTGGGCAAGAAGTGCATGGTGTAGTCCTTTAACCGTTGTTATTGTTTGCCCCCGAAAAGGGGTTCCAATAGTGCACCTCTCTTGCTCGCTTTTTTGCGACATGACTAACAAAAATAAGCTTACTTTTCATGATGATAAGACCAATGAAAAGCTATGCAGACGGACATTAAAAAACCCGCCTGAGCGGGTTTTTTAATCGTTTTTTCATGCTATAACTATTCAGGACGAGCCGTGATGCAGCTGGGACTGCTGATAGTTCTCCAGCCCGATGCGATCGATGAGATCGAGCTGGGTCTCCAGCCAGTCCACGTGCTCCTCTTCATCCTCCAGGATATCCTGAAACAGGTCGCGGCTGATGTAGTCCTGTACCGACTCGGCATAGGCGATGGCCACCTTCAGATCCGGGATGGCATCCATCTCCAGCGACAGGTCGCAGCGCAGCATCTCCTCCACCGTCTCGCCGATGCGCAACTTGCCCAGATCCTGCAAGTTGGGCAGCCCTTCCAGAAACAGCACCCGCTTGACCAGCTCGTCGGCGTGTTTCATCTCATCGATGGATTCGTGATACTCCTTGTGCCCGAGCGCCTTGAGGCCCCAGTCATCATAGATGCGGGCATGCAGAAAATATTGGTTGATGGCTATCAGCTCATTGGCCAGCACCTTGTTGAGGTGGGCGATGATCTTGGGATCTCCTTTCATCGACAGTGCTCCTTGGTTCGTGCCTGAGGCTTAGATCCTTAGAGCTTAGTCCAGAAAGATGACAACAAGAGGTCCGGCGAACTTGCTCGCCAGCGGGAAGGAATTTAAAAAACAGGTCGGTTTTTACCGACATTGCGACCTTGTTCAGGCCACCTCGTAGTAGAGCGGCACCTGTTCCAGCTCGGCCTTGTCGAGTTCGGCGGCGATGATCTCCATGGTCATGCGCACGCATTTGCCGCACTGGGCGCCGACGTCGAGCGACTGCTTGAGCTGGCGAAACTCGGTCTTGCCTGCCTGTACCGCCTTGCGGATCTGGGAATCTGTGATGCCGCGGCACAAACAGACGTACATAGTGTTTACCTCATGCTGGATTGCCATGAAATCTAAATGAGAATAGTTCGTAGTGCAAATAACGATTGGTAATAAGATCCCCCGCTTGCCAGCCATCAACCCCTTGGTGACAATGCTCTGTCACTGAGGGAAACATCATGCTCAAGAAACTGTTCACTGCCCTGTTTGGCGGCCAGCCCGCTCCGGTCGCCGAAGTCACCCCCACCGAGTACGCCGGCTACCTCATCTATCCCGAGCCCATGGCCGAAGGGGGTCAGTATCGGCTGGCTGGCCGCATCACCAAGGAGCTGGACGGTGTGCTGCAGACCCACCGCTTCATCCGATCCGATCTGTTTGCCAACCCCGCCGATGCGGAGCGCTTCATGGTGCAGAAGGCGCGCACCTTTATCGACCAGATGGGGGATCGCATGTTCGAGCCCCGCAAACCGGCCGACAGCGCTGCTTCATGATGCCAGTTGCGCTCGACGAGCTGCGCCAGGCACTGGCCCGCGCCGGCGAACGGCGGCTGATCTGGCTGGAAGGTGATGAGGCCGATTGCATCGCCCGGGCCGAGACTCTGCTAAGCGGCATCAGCTACTGGCTGGGAGATGGCCCGGCCGAGCACCACCCGCAACCGGCGGCCAAGGCGCTGCAGCGACTCGGTCAGGAGTGCGACACGCTTGTATTCAATGCGTTCAGCGGTTTTCACCCCGATGCGTTCGGGGCGCTGGCGGGCACCTTGCGGGCGGGCGGCCTGCTGCTGCTGCTGACCCCGCCGCGAGCCCAATGGCCTGCCTGGCCGGATCCGGACCGGGTTCGGCTGGTGGCACAACCGGAAGATACAGCGCTGGCGGGCCACGGCTTTCTCGCCCGGCTGGTGCGACTGCTGGCGGGTGATCCCGCCCTCGATCTGGCGCCCCCAGCCACGCCGACCCCGTGGCAGCCGGTTGGACCAGTGCAGCCATTGAGCTGCGATCAGGCGCGCGCCCTGCCCGCCATCCACAAGGTGTTGCACGGTCACCGCCGCCGCCCGCTGGTGTTGAGTGCGGATCGAGGCCGCGGCAAGAGCAGCCTGCTGGGGCTGGCCGCCGCCGAGCTGCTGCGCCAACAACCCGATCTGCAGATCCTGGTGACGGCACCCTCCCAGGCCACGGTCGCCACCCTGTTTGCCCACGCGGCCCATGCCCTTGAAGACGCGCCGCAACTGCTGACTGGGCTCAGCTACTGCTCGCCGGATCGGCTGGTACACGAACCGCTGCAACCCGACCTGCTGCTGGTAGACGAAGCCGCCGCCATTCCTACCCCGCTGCTGGAGGCCATGCTGGCCCGGCACGGTCGCATCGTCTTCGCCACCACAGAGCACGGCTACGAGGGCACGGGTCGCGGTTTTCACCTGCGCTTCAAGCGGGTGCTGGATCGCGAGACACCCGGCTGGCAGGAGATCCACCTGGCCGAGCCGATCCGCTGGAGCAGCCGGGATCCGCTGGAGCCGCTGGTGTTCCGACTGCTCGGCCTCAACGCCGAGGTCGAGACACCGCCAGCCCCCACCCAGCCTGGCTGGCGCCGGCTCGAGCAGGATGCACTGGCTGCCGACGAAGGGCTGCTCCATCGGGTGTTCGGCCTGCTGGTGCTGGCCCACTACCAGACCACGCCGAGCGACCTGCGCTACCTGCTGGAGAGCCCCGCCCTCGACATCCACCTGCTGGAGCAGGGTCCGCATCTGCTCGGGGTGGCGTTGGTGGCCCGGGAAGGAGAGATAGATCCTGAGCTGGCCGAGGCGATCTGGGCCGGCCGCCGGCGTCCGCGCGGTCATCTGCTGCCCCAGTCGCTGCTGGCGCACGCCGGCTTCAAGACCGCAGGTGCGCGCAGCTACGCCCGGGTGATGCGCATCGCCATCCATCCGACTCTCCATCGCCACGGGCTGGGGTCGCTCCTGCTGGCCCACCTCGAACAGCATTATCAGGCGGCAGGGCTCGACTATCTGGGCTCGGCCTTCTCGGCCAGCGCCGACTTGTTGCCCTTCTGGCGCAAGGCCGGGCTCAGGGTGCTGCGCATCGGCCTGCAGCGGGATGCCGCCAGCGGCAGCCACGCCGCCCTGCTGCTCAAAGCGCTGCAACCGGCCCGCGCCGCCGAGCTGGCCGACTGGCACCAACGCTTCATATGTCAGCTGCCGACCCTGCTGGCGGGCGAGCTGAAAACCCTTGAACCCGAGCTGGTGTGGCAGTGTTTGCAGGATCCGGAGGCCAGCTCGAGCGGGCTCGATACCTTTGATCAGGATGAACTGGCCTGCTTTGCCCACCACCACAAGCCGTTCGAGCTGTGCCAGCCCAGCCTGCAACGCTGGCTGGCGGGCAACCTGACACAACTGGCACAGCTTGACCCCGCCGAGCGGCAACTGCTGATCACCACCATCTGGCAATATGCCGACTGGGGAACACTGGCGGCCAGGCTGCAACTGGCAGGCAAGCCGGCGGTCATCAAGGCACTGCGCGGCCTGCTGGCCCGGCTGTTGCCGCCCGCTACCACTCGATAGGCTCGCCTCGCCAGTCGAGGTAGCTCAGCTCGCCATCCGGCGTCAGCCGCGCCATCAGCGTCACCAGATCCGCGGCAGCCTGCTGCGGGCTGTGCAGGCTGCCTGCGGCCAGGTTGCCGTGAAACGGCCGCGAGAGTGGGGTGTCCACCGTGCCCGGATGAAACGCCAGCAGCTTGACGCCGGGCGCCCGTCTGGCGAGCTCGATGGCGGCGCACTTGAGCAGCATGTTGAGGGCTGCCTTGGCGGCGCGATAGCCATACCAGCCCCCGGTGCGGTTGTCGCCGATGCTGCCGACCCGGGCACTGAGCACCGCCAGGGTACAGGGGCTCGACCCCAGCAGGGGCAGCAGCCGGCTGATCCAGCGCAGCGGCAGCAGAGCGTTGGTCTGGTAGAGCTGGGTCATGGCCTCGAGGTTGAGCGCCTCGAGCCGCTTCTCCGGCCGGATACTTCCCTGCTGCAGCAGGCCGTTGCAGATCACCAGCCAGCGCGGCCTCGGCGCCAGCTCGCCGATGCGGGCCACCGCATCTGCCAGCTGTTCATCACTGTAATCGCAGCGCAGCCAGTGCAGCCTGGCGCTATTGAGCCCCGCCGGTTGCGGCTGGCGACTGATGGCGATGACGGGCGCGGCACCCGCCGCCAGCCAGTGCGCCACCAGGGCGCTCCCCAGCCCACCACCGGCACCGATCACCACGACACTCTCTTCCATGACTCCCCCCTTGCGGCGAGTGTGATGGCCTTCTCCATCGCCCCGCGCTTTTCCTGATAGGCTGATACGCGCCTTCCAGCCTGCGGGATCAAGCGGTTATGGAGGCGATCTTGTGTGGATCCCGTCGTCAGCGGCGGATCCATTCCTATACTGAGGGAAAACCGCAGCGGCTGCTGCCAGCGCAACCAGAAGCACGAGAGTGACCATGATGGCCAAAGACGGGGAAGAGCGTAAATCCATTCTGACCGAGAGCGGCACCAACGAGCTCGAGATCATCGAATTCCACCTCAAGAAGCAGCTGCCCGATGGCCGCGAGAAAATAGCCTACTACGGCATCAACGTCGCCAAGGTGCGCGAGGTGATCCGGGTGCCGGAGACCACCGACTACCCCAACGCCCAGCGTCACATGGTGGGGGTCTTCTCCCTGCGCGAGCGGCTGATCCCGCTGGTGGATCTGGCCGGCTGGCTTGGCATCAAAACCAACCCGGACAACAGCAACAAGGTGGTCATCGTCACCGATTTCAACAAGATGGCGAACGGCTTCCTCATCGACAGTGTCAGCAGGATCCACCGGGTCTCCTGGGAGGATGTGGAGTCCCCCAGCCAGTTCCTGGAGGCAGGTGAGAATGACTGCGTGGTGGCGGTGGTCAGGCGCGACGGCAACCTCATCATGATCCTCGACTTCGAGAAGATCATCGCCGACATCAACCCAGAGCTCAGCATGGAGAAGTACGATGTGACCCAGGATCGCAAGGTCATCATCGACGATCGCATGATGGCCATGCGCCAGGCCAAAACCATCCTGGTGGTGGACGACTCCGCCTTCATCCGCAAGATGATCGAGACCACCCTGCGCACCGCGGGCTACAACGTGGTGACCGCCAAGGACGGGGGCGACGGGCTGGAGATGCTGATGGAGTTCGATCGTCTGTCGCAGGAGGAGAAGATCCCGGTGGCCGAGTTCGTCAGCGGCATCATCACCGACGTGGAGATGCCCCGCATGGACGGCATGCACCTGCTCAAGCGACTGCGCGATACCCCCACCTTCAAGACCATTCCCATCGTCATGTTCTCGTCGCTGATGAGCGATGACAACCGCCAAAAGGCGCTGCAGCTGGGGGCCAACGACACCATCACCAAACCGGAGCTGGGCCGCATGGTCGGCATGATGGACAACTTCCTGCTCGGCATCCCCATCCCCAAACCTGGCAACCTGTGAGGCCGCCAGTCGGCCACGCAAGCAAAAGGGCGCCTCGGCGCCCTTTTGCTGCTTGATGGATCAGCCCAGCCAGAGGTAGAGCTGGTGAGCCGCCACCCCGGCACACAGGCCACCGACGGTGTGGGCCACGATGGCGCGGGAGGTGAGATGACGATAGCCGAGCGCATCCAGCATGGCGGTGTGGGTGCTCAAGAAGCCGCTCCAGCACATACCCATGGCGGTGAACACCGCCACCTCGTTGCCGGTGATCCAGCCCTTGCCGATGAAGGGAGGCACCAGCGACATGGCGGCCCCGACCGCCCCCAGCGAGGTGACCGGGAAGGCCACCAGCTCGGCGTGGGTGAAGCCGAACAGCAGCTCGAACAGCCAGCCCACCTTGGCCGCCAGCACCGGCAGCAGCGCCACCCCCTGGAAGGCTTCGCCGGTATACCCCTTCTCACTAGGGCCGAAGGTCAGCAGCATCACGAAGGTGCTGATGATGAGCACCCCAGGGATCACCGCCATCCCCAGTTCCACCCCGGATTTGCCGCCGTCCAGCAGGGCGTTGAGCACCCGCAGCCAGGTGGGTGCGGCCTCCCGGCGCAGGCCGGGCTTGGCCCCCACGCTCGCCACCTCGTCGGAAATCGGGGTCTCCCCCACCAGCGGGCGGATCATCCGCTGCATCAGACGGGTCGATACCACGGAACCGATGAGGGCGCCGAGCAGGCCGATCAGCGCGGCACTGGCGGTAGACTCGCCCCCCGGCAGCTGCAGGGTGGCCATGAAGGTCACCACGATCAGCCCCATGCCGAAGGCGGTACCGAAGTTGGTGAGCGAGACCAGCTGCCAGGGGGTGAAACCCTTGCGAAAGCGGCTGTCCCTGGCGAGGCTGATCACCGCCGGGTTGTCGGAGAAGAAGGTCATCAGGGCCGCCAGTGCGGTGCGGCCCGGCAGCCGGAACACCGGCTTCATCAGCGGTGCCAGCAGCACTTCCAGCAGGCGGATCACCCCGAACTCGCTGAGCAGCTGGCTGAGCGCCCCCGACAGCACGGTAATGCCCATGATGAAGAGCACGGTATTGAGCAACAGCTGGTGAGCGGTGTTGAACAGGGTGTTGACCAGAGCGGAGAGGCCCATCTGGCTGCCGAGGTAGCCAAACAGGCTGCCGAGGATGGCCAGCACCAATACCGGCTCCAGCCAGCGGCGAAGGGAGGCCGCCCCCTGGTGAGAATCTTTAACTGCTTGATTTTCCATACCAATCCTAAAATCTGTCGCTGTGTGGTGAGTATTGTTGTTATGGCACCCATAAAGCAGGAGCCCTTGTCTTGCGACAAGGGCTCCTTGCATTGATTCTTCTGCCAGGCTCGAGCTGTGCCATGCGGACTGACTGCCCACCACGCTGGCGACTGAACCGGGGAGGAGAAAACGGGTGGCCGGACGATCCTGTCCAGTCTGCCTGTCTCGCGTCAGCGCACCGGCACCACGGCCAGCCCGGCGACGAAACGGGGCGGCAGTATAGCAACTGGGGCCGGTCGGCGAAACAAGGGGACAACCGGAGCGGATTGCCGCCCACCGCCTGCGCGGGTAAGCTTCCCCATCGGCAATCGACTCCGTCATTCACCATCCGGCAGCACCATGAACGACCTCGTGACCTATATCAGGGCCATCCATCGCCAGGCAGGACCGGCGATACTCGTCCGCCAGCAGAGCGAACAACACAGCGAGCAGGACGAGAGCGGCACCCTGACCCACCACCGGCAGACCCATTACTGGTTCGCCAACGGCGTGGTCATCTGCCACCAGCTGGAGCTGGATGAAGATCCCTCCCCACAAGTCTGCCCGGAGTGCTGGATCAGCTACCGGGTGGTCGCCAGCCCCATTCCCATCACCCCTGTGCGCAAGCTGTTCCACAACCCCTGCCAGGAGGCCTTCTGGCTCAAGATGCAGGAGATCACGCCAGCCGGCTGACCTGCTCGACCAGTGACCGGTGCGCCGTCAATACTGCTTGGTCTTGGAGGCAAACCCCGCCAGGAACAGCCCGGTCAGGAACATGCCGCAGAAGGCCTCGATGGCCGACAGCAGCTGGAGCGGGGAGGAGGTCTGGGAGATGTCGCCATAGCCCAGGGTCACGAAAGTGACGATGCTGAAATAGAGCGAGCGCCCAAGATGGTCATGGGTGACCGATCCCGGCGCCAGATAATAGGTCAGGGTCGCCAGCAGGATCACCCCCATCGACAGCAGCAGGCTGCGGATCGGCCGCTCGCCGAAGCCCCAGGTGATGAAGCTGATGAACTTGGCGGCGCATTTCAGGTAGCACAGCAGGGTGAGCCAGCCTTTCTTGAGCCAGCCACTGCGCAGCCAGCACTCCTTGAACAGCTCCCTGGGGCTCGCCAGCGACTTCATCTCGTGCAGCTTCTCCTTGTAGTAGCACTCGCCGGCATCGACGGTGTCGCCCACGCTGGAGAAGAGCCGCTTGGCGTTGCGATAGAGCTTGCTGGCCTCACTGTGATCGACCCGGCCATTCTCGTTGTAGGCCACCTGCACCTTGTCCAGGTTGGTGTGCTCCATGGTGGCGTCGAAGTTCTTGGCCCGCACGTTGAAGTTTTTCAGCACCGCCCGGGAGGAGTGAAAGCGGATCTCCTCGCACTCTATGGTGAAGTCCTGAAACACCCCGTCCTCCAGCGCCAGCTCCCGCTTCTTGGCCCAGGCCCTGTGGTCCCACAGCAGGGAGTCGAACAGATCGAGCCCGATCACCCCGCCGTTGACCCTCACCCCCTTGGCCGAGCAGTGCCACAGATAGACCTTGGAGTTGTTGACGGCGCCATCCAGCGAGAGCTCGTCCAGGCAGGTGAAGTCGAGCAGCCGGCCGGAGATGATGGGGCTTTTGAGCTCGACACCGCCGATGTTGAGCAGGCGGTGCCTGCCCAGCACCTGGGCCTCCCCCTTGTTGTTCTCGGAGACCGAGAGCAGGCTCTGTACCCGCTTCACCTCGTCCTTGCCGTGTTTGCCGGCCAGCCACATGCAATAGGGTTCAAAGCGCGTCTCGGCGCGGATCAGCCCGCTCTTGCGCAGGGACTCCAGCGCGCTCGAGGCTGTCTCATAGAGTCTGATCTTGTCGTCGCTCATGTAGAGGCACAGGCTCAGCACGCAGCGGGAGCTGATGAAGCGGGCGATGCCGATCTGGAAGATCACCTGCTTGTCGATCTTCTGCTCCGTCATCCAGTCGTCGAAATGGGGCAGCGACGCCACCAGCAGATCCCAGATCAGGGGGTAGTCGTTGGCCCGGCGCCACTCGTTGAACTGTTCGGGGGAAAGCTGCCAAAGCTCTGTTGCATTCATGCATGACCTCACTCAAGAAAGCGGTCCCGTTCTCCTGCGCCCACCGATGCGACAGAGGCCGCCAGGGCAAGATGGGCAGAATAGGGACTCATCACGCCATCATACTAGGCGGGCGGGGGAAGTCACTGGCGGGAGCGGTACGGCAGGGGCACTGCGACAACTTGCCGCCAAGCTGGCGAGATCTTGCTCAATGGGGCACCGGAGGCCGGAAAACGGGCAAAGAAAAAGCCCAGCATTGCTGCTGGGCTTTTGAATTGGCTCCTCCTGCTGGGCTCGAACCAGCGACCTGCGGATTAACAGTCCGTCGCTCTACCGACTGAGCTAAGGAGGAATTATAAGTGGTGCCCAGAGACGGAATCGAACCGCCGACACGGGGATTTTCAATCCCCTGCTCTACCGACTGAGCTATCTGGGCAAATGGTGCCGGCTACCGGAATCGAACTGGTGACCTACTGATTACAAGTCAGTTGCTCTACCTACTGAGCTAAGCCGGCACACTTTAAACCATTGTGCATGAACAAGTTTTTCTTTCACGACACCAAAATTTGGTGCCCAGAGACGGAATCGAACCGCCGACACGGGGATTTTCAATCCCCTGCTCTACCGACTGAGCTATCTGGGCGTGGGCGCTATTAAACGGATTTTAAGGCAGGTGGTCAACGGGAAATTTCACTTTTTGTCTCGTTCGTCTCTTTTTTGCTCAGGATCATCCATTTCCAGCACTTCTTCCTGCTCGGCGCGGTTCTGGCGGCCCCAGACTCTGGGCTCCTCCCCTTTCAGCAGGCGGGCGATGTTCTCGTGATGGCGGATCAGAATGAGGCAGGAGAGCAGCGACACCGGCAGCGTGTATTCCGGCTTGAGCAGGTAGGTAAAGAGCGGGGTCAGCAACACGGTAATGATGGAGGCCAGCGACGAATAGCCGCTCACCAGCAGCACCAGCAGCCAGGTGCCGATCACCGCGCCCCCCATGGTGAAGCCGATGGGCATCATGGTGCCGAGCGCCGTGGCTACCCCCTTGCCGCCACGAAAGTGGAAGAAGATGGGGTACATGTGGCCGAGACAGGCGGCCACCCCGATAAAGCCGAGGTAGACGGGTTTGATCTGCAGATACCAGGCGAGGTAGACGGGAGCCGTGCCCTTGAGCACATCGAGCAGCAGCACCACCACGGCCGCCAGCCGACCGCCGAGGCGCAGCACATTGGTGGCCCCCGGGTTGTGGGAGCCGTGATCACGGGGATCCGGCAGACCCGTGATGCGGGAAACCAGCACAGCACTGGACAGCGAGCCGCCCAGGTAGGCCAGAATAATCATCAAAATCGTCAGGGCCGTCATCTTGGTCGTTTTTACCACGATATGAATGGGGTATGATGCGGGCCACATTCTCTGGCGCCTGCGTGGGGTTGCCCACCGCGTGTCGCCCAAACCGGCCGCCGGCACTCATCCGCTGGCCAGGCCTGCATCCCTGCGCTGTCATCACAGCCCATCAAGAGTAAAGAAGAAGTACTGTCATGGACAAGGTGTTTATTCGCGGACTCGAGGTTTTGACCACTATCGGTGTATACGAGTGGGAGAAAGGCATTCGCCAGAAGCTCTGTTTCGACCTCGAGATGGGGTTCGACAACCGCCCCGCCGCCGCAACCGACGATATCAATCTGGCACTGGATTACGCCACCCTCTCTCGCAAGATCTGTGATCACGTCGCCAGCAAGGTGGTGGAGCTGGTCGAAACCATGGCCGAACAGGTCGCCATGCTGGTGCTGGCCGACGAACGGGTGCAGTGGGTCAAGGTCACCCTGACCAAGCCGGGTGCCGTCCCCAATGCCGCCGGTGTCGGCGTCGAGATCCTGCGTCACCGCACCCCGGCCGCGAGCGCCAACTGATGACCCGCATCTATATCAGCCTGGGCTCGAACCAGATAACAGGGAGCGCTGCATGACCTGTATCTACATCAGCCTGGGATCCAACATCGAGCGGGAACGCCATATCCGCGCCGGCCTCGATGCGCTGCAGGCCGAGTTTGGCAAGCTGCAGGTCTCCCGGGTGTTCGAGAGCGAGGCGGTAGGCTTCAACGGCCGCCCCTTCTACAACCTGGTGGTGGGAGCCGACACCGAGCTGCCGCTGGCGACCCTGTGCCAGCGACTGCGCGCCATGGAGTTCGCCCACGGCCGCGAGCCGGACGCCAAGAAGTTCGCCCCGCGCACCCTGGATCTCGATCTGCTGCTCTACGGCGAGCTGGTCTGCGAGACGCCGCTGGTGCTGCCGCGCGGCGAGATCCTCACCAACGCCTTCGTGCTCTGGCCACTGGCAGAGCTGGCGCCCAAGTTCTGCCACCCCGTCGATGGCCGCACCATCGGCGAGCTGTGGGCGTGCTACGACAAGGCCTCCCAACGGCTCTGCCCCATCCCCTTTCACTGGGAAGCGGGCGCATTGCAGCACCACTGAACGACAAGGGCACCCACGGGTGCCCTTGTCGTTGATGGACAGAGCTGATAACGGATAAGAAACCGTGATTGGGCCTGCGCCGCGGCAAGTGGCAGGATGGCCGCCATCACAGGAGAACCCCATGCCACTCGATACCATTCACGACTTCAACTGCCGGCTGCTGGCCGAACTGACCCATCAGCGTTTCGAGCACGAGCCCATCCTCGACTACGCCACCGATGAAAAGGTGAGAGCCCGCCTCGGCTGGCAGGCCGAGTTCAGCAAGACCCTGTTTCTCAAGTTCAAGGATGGCCGCTTTGCGCTGCTGCTGACCCACAGGGACGGCCGGCTCGACAACAAGGCGGTCAAGGCGGCGCTCGGCGCCAAGCCCTCCATCTGCACCGCCGACGAGATGCAGGCCGAAATCGGCTGCCTGCCGGGCGCGGTCTGCCCCTTCCTGCCCCGCGCCGACATCCCGCTGCTGGTGGATCCCGTGCTCATGACCCACCACGCCTTTACCTGGACGCCGGGCCACCCCGAGCAGACCTTCCTGCTGGAAACCGCCCACCTGGCAGGGCTGCTGACCCAGCTACCCTGCCAGGTGAGCTACCTGCCGGCCCCCTGAGCCCGCGGCTCAGCGCTTGTCCCCCGCCAGCTGGGCGAAGATCAGCGCCGCCAGCATCGACATCAGGCCGATGCAGAGGTAGGTGAGGTGAAAGCCTCCCAGCCACTGGCCATCCGCCGCCGCCGAGCCGGCAGAGAAGAGCCCCAGCAGACTGGCGGCGATGGCCACCCCCAGGCTCATGGAGAGCTGCATCACCACCGACAGCAGGCCGTTGCCGCTGCTGGCGAACTCCGGGCTGAGATCCTGCAGGGTCAGGGTGTTCATGGCGGAGAACTGCAGCGAGTTGATGGCGCCGAACACCATCAGCCAGCCCAGTAGCACCCCGTAGGGGAGCTGGTTGTCGATGAGGGAGAAGCTGGCGATCATCACCCCGAGCGCCAGGGTGTTGCCGATCAGGATGCGGCGATAGCCGATGCGCGGAATGAGCTTGTTCACCAGCGTCTTGGTCAGCATGGCCCCCAGCACGGTGGGGATCATGGTCATCCCCGCCTTGCTCGGCGAGAAGCCGAGCCCCAGTTGCAGAAACAGCGGGGTGAGAAACGGCATGGCGCCGCTGCCGAGGCGGGCAAACAGGTTGCCCCAGATGCCGATGGCGAAGGTACTGGTCTTGAACAGCCCCAACCCGAACAGCGGCTCCTCGGCATTGGCGGCATAGAGCCAGTAGCTCGCCATGGCGGCCAGCCCGAACAGCAGGGCAAACAGCGCCCAGCCGGTGGAGATGCTGTGCTCCCCCAGCCCCTGCAGGCCCACCGACACCAGCACCATGCCGGCGCTGAACATCACGAATCCCTGCCAGTCGAACTTGGCCGTGCTCTGGCGCAAGTCCGGCATGAAGTACCAGCTGGCGATGAAGCCGAGCAACCCCACCGGCAAGTTGATGAGAAACACCCAGTGCCAGCTCGCCACTTCCACCAGCCAGCCCCCCAGTGCCGGGCCGATCAGCGGCCCCACCAGGCCAGGGATGGTGACGAACGACATCACCCGCAGCAGCTCGTGCTTGCTGTAGACCCGCAGTACCGCCAGCCTGCCGACCGGCATCAGCAGGGCGCCACCGATCCCCTGCAGCACCCGGGCGGCCACCAGCACCGGCAGGGAGTTGGCGGCGGCGCAAGCCAGAGAGCCCAGGGTAAACAACAGGATGGCGGCCAGATAGATGCGGCGGGTACCGAATCGGTCCGCCAGCCAGCCGGAAGCGGGAATGAGCAGCGCCACCGTCAGCATGTAGGCGATGATCACCGACTGCATCTGCAGCGGGCTCTCACCCAGGGTCTCGGCCATGCTGGGCAGGGCGGTGTTGAGGATGGTGCCATCCAGCGTCTGCATGAAGAAACCGACCGCCGTGAGCGGCGGCAGCCATTTGCGCTGGGCAGGGGTCACCATGTGTGTGCTATCGGGCATCTGCAGCCACCTCCTCTTCAGACAAAAAAAGACCCGCACAAGCGCGGGTCATCTCATTACATCAGGCATCAGGCTGGCCGAGCATGGCTCTGAGCTGCTCTTCCAGGCTGGGCTCGGGCGCCTTGAGGGTATCCAGGAACAACCGCTCTATGCCCGCCTTGTCCTGACTCTTCACGATGAACACCAGTCGGGACTGGGCCTTGCCCTCCGGCCACTCTCCCAGCGCCTGCAGCGGATAGAGCTGGCCGTGGACGCCGTGGATCACCACCGGCTGGCTCTCGCCTTCCAGCTGCAAGATGCCCTTGAGCCGCAGCAGCGCATCGCCGTATTGCGCCTGCACCGCGTCGATGGCGGCCAGCAGGCGGGAGGGCTTGAGCGGCTCGCCGATGCGCAGGGAGAAACTCTCGATATTGCCGTGCTCGAAGTGGGTCGGCGCGGCCGTGCCCACCTTGGCGGCGAACGGCTTCATCTTCGGCTGCATCGGCGAGGCCAGCCCCTGTTTCGGGGATTCGGTGCGCAGCCAGGCCAGCAGCTGGCGCACGTCGCGCCCGGCCGCCTCGTTGTAGGCCCCCAGCTTCTCCAGCACGGCGGGCGAGAGCACCCCGTTGCTGACCCGCTCGACGGGGGCCGCCGGGTTAAGGGTCGCCAGCTGGGCCTCCACCCGTGCCAGCGTCTCCTCATCCACCAGATCGCCCTTGCTCACCACCAGCAGATCCGCCAGCGCCACCTGTTTCACCGCTTCATACTGAGCCGCCAGCTGCTGCTCGATATGGCCGGCATCCACTACTGTGACGGTGCCGTCGAAGCGGTAACGCTGGGCGATAAAGCCCTCTTCGCGCAGGGTGAACAGCACGGGGGCCGGATCAGCCAGACCTGTGGTCTCGATAATGAGTCGCTTGAACGGTTTGATCTTGCGCTGAATGGCCTTCATAAACAGCCCCTGCAGCGCCTCCACCAGGGAGCCCTGCACCGAGCAGCAAATGCAGCCGGAATCGAGCAGCACCACCTGCTCGTCCACCTGCTGCACCAGGTGGTGATCCAGCCCCACCGAGCCGAACTCGTTGATCAGCACCGCGCATTCGCCAAGCTCGGGCTGCTTGACCCAGTGGTTGAGCAAGGTGGTCTTGCCGCTGCCGAGAAAGCCGGTCAGCAGGGTCACGGGGATGCGGGTATCTTGCATATCGGTCATGTCAAATCCTTACCGGTTGGCAAACAGGTCGGCGAGCCAGCGGTTTTCGAAGCGGCCGTGGGGGTCGAGCTCGCCCTTGAGGGCCAGGAAGTCGTGCCAGCGCGGCAGCAGGGCCGGGAAGTCGTAGAGATCCATCGCCAGGTGCTTGCCAAAGTGCGGGATGCCGCCAAGCGGCACCAGCAGTTGCTGCAGCTCGCGCATCTGCTCCATGGAGCCGTTGACGAAGGTGCCGTCCGCCGCCAGATAGACCAGGAACCCGATCCAGCACACCGACTGATCATAGGCGGCGCTGAGCCAGGCCTTGGAGGGGCCGGTGCAGCGCAGGATAAAGGGGTAATGCAGCACGCCCGGGTTGGCCTGCTGCCACGCCTGCAGGGTCTCCAGCGCCTCGTTCATTCGATGCAGCGGCACCGCCACTTCGCAATTGATCTGGGGCGCCGGGATCCCCTTGCAGAGGATCTGGTAGACGTTGCCCACCAGATCGGAGGCATCCTTGAAGCGGCGCACCGTCTCGAAGTGCTCTCCGGCCAGCGCCTCATCCTTGGTGTCCTTGGCCATCTTCTGCAGAGTCGCATCTATGGTGGCATTCATGCGGGCGTCGATGTCGCCCTCCAGCAGCAGCGGCTCGCTGCCACCGGCGCGGTAGCGGGCCACCTCCTCATCGGAGGCGGGATCCACCAGCCAGATGTGGCTCTCGCCGGTCCAGGCGAACCACCAGCTTTTCACGAAGGCGTGCTCGCGGTTGAGCCGCTCGTTGTGTTCCAGCAGGAAGGGGTAGTCGGTGGTGAACTTGGTGCAGCGCATGATGCGGTTGGGCACGGTCTGCAGGGTGACGTCGAGCAGGATGCCGAGCATGCCCATCCCCATCACGAAGGCACCGAAGCGGGGGTCGGTGCGATCCACCCGGATGATGTCGCCACTGGCCAGCATCACGGTCAGGGCCGCCACCGCATCACAGAGGGCGGACTGGTGCAGCCCCTGGCCGTGGGTGCCGGTGCTGAGCGCACCGCCCAGGGTCTGGATGCCGATGACGCCGGGGGAAGCCGGCAGCATACGCTCCATGGCGATGAGATCGGCGTAGACGGTGTCGAGCGGGGTGCCCGCCTGATAGGTGACGGTGTCGGCGGTCTGCCCTAGCTGACCGCGCAGGTGGTGCAAGTCCACCAGCAGCGCCTGGCTGCCCTCGGCATAGACGCTGTGGATGGGTTCGAAGGAGAGGCCGGAGCCGATGAGGCGCAGCTTGCGCTCGGGGTTTTCCCGCAGCAGTTGCTGCAGTTCGTCGCGATTCTTCGGACGCCACACCTGCTCCAGTGCGCCGAGGGGATTGGTCCTGGACCAGTTGAACAGCACCTCCCGCTGACCTATCGCCTTGATGCTGTGAAATGCCTGGAACCTGACCGTCATACCGCCCCTCATCTTTATTGACGTCAAAATGAGCGCCAATTCTACCGAAAAGCGAACCACAAGGCATGAAAAACAAGCCCCTACAGTCGGGGGTGGATAGGGGAGAGCGCCTCTCCCCTCGCCTCAGCGCGTCTGCTGGGTCAGTGCCAACAGCATGCCGAATCCCACCAGCAGAGCGCCAAACACCCGATCAATCCAGTGGCGCACCGCCAGCAGCCGACCCCGTACCGAGTCGGTGGAGAAGAAGATCGCCACCGCGCTGAACCAGACGGCGTGGGCCAGCACGATGAAGGCGCCATAACCGAGCTGGACCGCCAGCGGCGTCTGCGGCTGCACCACCTGCATGAACAGGCTGACGATGAAGATGGTGGTCTTGGGGTTGAGCACATTGGTCAGAAAACCGGTGCGCAGCGCCCCCAGGCTGGAGAGGGCGGGCTGCTCGGCCAGCACCTCGGCGCTCGCCGGTTTGGCCCGCAGCATCTTGATGCCGAGGAAGATGAGGTAGGCGGCCCCCGCCAGCTTGATGAGATTGAACAGCCAGAGCGACTGCTGGATCAACAGTCCCACCCCGAGCAGGGTGTAGGTGACGTGCACGCATACTCCGGCACCTATGCCGAGCGCCGTCAGCACCCCGCTGCGGCGCGAGAGCAGCAGGCTGTTGCGCGACACCATGGCGAAGTCGGGCCCAGGGCTGATGACGGCAAAGAAGGTAATGGCCACTACGGCTAACAGTTCGGTCATGAAAATAGTCCTGACAAGGTGGAATATCGGCTATTTTATTTGGCCATGATGCCAATAACGAACGATAACTTCTGACATGAACGGTGAGAATAATTCACAGAAAAACCTGTCGCTGCCCGCCCTGACCGCACTGCGCTGTTTCGAGGTGGCGGCCCGCACCGAACACTTCAGCCGCGCTGCCGACGAGCTGCACCTCACCCACGGCGCCGTCAGCCGGGCGGTGCGCCTGCTGGAGGAGGATCTGGGGGTCATGCTGTTCGAGCGGCGCCAGCGCCGGGTCTTTCTGACCGAGGCGGGCGAACGGCTCTATCAGGCGGTCAGGGAGGGGCTGGGCGGCATCCGCCAGACGGCGCAGGCACTGCGCCAACAGGGGCGGCCATCCTCGCTGGTCATCTCCTGCGAGCCGACCCTGCTGATGCGCTGGCTGATCCCGCGCTGGCCCGCCTTCCAGGCCCTGCACCCCGAGCTGGACGTACACCTGATGGCCGGTGGCGGCGCCCTCAACTTCGGCAGCGGCATCGATCTCGCCATCCGGCGCAACGACTTCCAGTGGCCCGCCGAGCTCTACAGCCAGCCGCTGTTCGAGGAGCTGACCGGGCCGGTCTGCCAGCCGGGCAAGGTGGCGCAGTTCTTCGAAACGGGGGCAAACGGCCCGGCCCTGCGCCCTGGCGCCCCCCGCCTGCACACCAAGACCCGGCCGGGGGCCTGGCAGGAGTGGCTGCAACACGCCGGCCAGTCCGCCGGCGAGGAGGCACCGGGGCAGACCTTCGAGCACTTCTACTTCAGCCTGCAGGCGGCGGTTGCCGGGCTGGGAGTCGCCATCGGCCCCTACCGGCAGGTGTGCGACGACATAGAAGCCGGCCTGCTGGTGGCGCCGCTCGGCTTCATTGCGGATGGCACCGGCTATCACCTGCTCGCCCCCGCGCCTCCCGCTCCCGGCAGTGCCCACGCCAGGCTCGCGGAGTGGCTGCACGCCCTCACCTGACGACTCAGGCCGAGAGCGCCTGCCGCGCGGGATCGACGCAGGAGTGGCGCAGCACCTCCTGAAATTCGCGCAGCGGCAGCGGGCGGCCAAACAGATAGCCCTGCAGGTAGTCGACCCCCTTGCCCCTCAGATAGTCGGCCTGCCGGCGCGTCTCCACCCCCTCGGCCACCAGCGCGAGGCCGAGCCGGGTTCCCAGATCGATCACGTTGTCGACTATGTGCTCGGAGAGGGATTCGGTGCCGATCCTGCCGATAAATGACTTGTCTATCTTGAGATAGTCCACATGGAACTGCTGCAGATAGTGCAGGCTGGAGTGGCCGGTACCAAAGTCGTCGATGGCCAGCCTGACCCCCATCTCGTCGAGCCGGCGAAACAGCGCCAGCGTCCTGGGATCCGCCACCAGCAACTCCCGCTCGGTCAGCTCCAGCACCAGCACCACCTGGCCAGGCGCGAAGTGATCGAGGAAGCGCCGGCACCCGGCAAGCAGCGTCATGTCGCGGCAGTGGACGGCACTGATGTTGAAGCTGATGTGAAAGCCATCGGGCACCAGCTCTCGCGCCATGCTCAGCTCGCGGGCCACCTCCTCCATCAGCAGGGTGGTCATCGGCACGATCAGGCCGCTCGCCTCAGCCTGGGGGATGAAGAGATCGGGGCGGATCAACCCGGCCGTCGGGTGCTGCCAGCGCATCAACACCTCGCCTCCCATCACCCGACCACTCCCCGCCTCCACCAGCGGTTGCAGATAGGGTACGAACTCCCGGTTGCGCAGGGCACGGGCCAGCTCGATCCCGGGGGAACGGGGTCGCCCCAGCAACCACCAGATGAGCAGGGCAAAACCGAAGCAGATCCCCAGCAACAGCAGGATGGCCCAGGGACGGGTCTGCCAGAGGGAGCGCCAGAGCGAAGGGAGATCGTGCCCGGCATAGATGGAGAGCGGGTAGCGGGCAGAGCGGACCTCATGACCGGCCAGCATGGAAGGCGCCTGCGGCTCTTCACTCAGCACGCCCCGCTCATCCAGCCACTGTTTGCCTACGTGCAACAGCAGGGTGCAGGGGTGGCCACTCAGCACCAGCATGAAGCGCAGGTAGTCGCCGTCTATGGTGCTGAAGATGGCGCCCTTGCCCTCGCTGTCGCGCAGCGCCAGCAGGGGGTGATCGGCCCGCACCTGATTGCCGGCCATCAGCCGCAGCCGGCCACCGCTGTAGTGCTCGAGCCGATCCGGCCACTGGATAGCACCAAACAGCGAGTTGCAGTAGATCCCCTGCTCCCCCACCAGGTTGACGGTGCGCACGAAGGGCACCAGCGCCACCTGCTGGCGCAGGGTGAACAGGGCCTGCTCGCACGGTTTGTCAACGAAGGGACGCAAGGCCTGGTTGGCCTCCTCAGCGTGGGTCAGCATGGTCTCCATCAGGGTGACCGCCTGCCGGGCCGAGCGTTGCGACTGGCGATCCAGCGTCTGCAGATGACCGTGGTAGATGGTCCACAGCCCGAGCGAAAAGGGCAGCATGAACAGCAGCAAGGTGCATCCGAACCTTAGCCAGGTGCGGGAGAAATCCAGGTTGAGCGGCGACATCGACATGGCGGAACCATACAGCAAACATGGCAGCCCACCTTAACAGCCGATGCTGAATCAGGCCCTAACATGCGCAAAGATTGACCAACTGCTGACAGCGAGACAAACAAAAGCCCCGGCACGGGCCGGGGCTTGGAGTCAGTACGGATGCGCCCTGTCGGCGCCTCCCCTTATACCGCTTGCTGCAGGATCACCGCATCGGCCTTCTTGGTGTAGGAGGCGATCTCGTTGAAGTTGAGGTAGCGATAGGTGTCGGCGGCAGTGGCATCCAGCGACTTGGCATACTGCAGGTACTCGGCCACGGTCGGGATCTTGCCGAGGATGGCGGCAACCGCAGCCAGTTCGGCAGAAGCCAGATAGACGTTGGCACCCTTGCCCAGACGGTTCGGGAAGTTGCGGGTGGAGGTGGAGACCACGGAGGCCCCTTCCGCTACCCGCGCCTGGTTGCCCATGCAGAGGGAACAGCCCGGGATCTCGATGCGGGCACCGACCCGGCCGAAGATGCCGTAGTAGCCCTCTTCGGTCAGCTGATCCTTATCCATCTTGGTGGGCGGCGCGATCCACATGCGGGTCGGCAGCTCGCCCTGATACTTCTCGAGCAGTTTGCCGGCGGCGCGGAAGTGGCCGATGTTGGTCATGCAGGAACCGATGAACACCTCGTCGATCTGGTCGCCGGCCACGCTGCTCAGCAGGCGGGCGTCGTCCGGATCGTTCGGCGCACACAGGATAGGCTCCTTGATGGTGGCCAGATCGATCTCGATGATCTCGGCGTACTCGGCGTCCTTGTCCGCTTCCATCAGCACCGGATTCGCCAGCCACTCTTCCATCCCCTTGATGCGGCGGGTAATGGTGCGCACGTCGCCGTAGCCTTCGGAGAGCATCCATTTCAGCATCACGATGTTGGACTTCAGATACTCGATGATCGGCTCTTTATCCAGCTTGATGGTGCAACCGGCGGCGGAGCGCTCGGCGCTGGCGTCCGCCAGCTCGAACGCCTGCTCCACCTTCAGGGTCGGCAGACCTTCGATCTCGAGGATGCGGCCGGAGAAGATGTTCTTCTTGCCCGCTTTCTCGACGGTCAGCAGCCCTTTCTGGATGGCGGCGTAGGGGATGGCATGGACCAGGTCACGCAGGGTGATGCCCGGTTGCAGCTCGCCCTTGAAGCGCACCAGCACGGATTCCGGCATGTCCAGCGGCATCACGCCGGTGGCGGCGGCGAAGGCCACCAGACCGGAGCCTGCCGGGAAGGAGATGCCGATGGGGAAACGGGTGTGGGAGTCACCACCGGTACCCACGGTATCCGGCAGCAGCATGCGGTTCAGCCAGGAGTGGATGACGCCGTCACCCGGACGCAGGGAAACACCGCCGCGGTTCATGATGAAGTCCGGCAGGGTGTGATGGGTCTGCACGTCGATGGGCTTGGGATAGGCCGCGGTGTGGCAGAAGGACTGCATGGTCAGGTCGGCGGAGAAGCCGAGACAGGCCAGGTCTTTCAGCTCGTCGCGGGTCATCGGGCCCGTGGTGTCCTGGGAGCCGACCGTGGTCATCTTGGGTTCGCAGTAGGTGCCCGGGCGGATGCCCTTCACGCCGCACGCCTTGCCCACCATCTTCTGGGCCAGGGTGAAGCCCTTGCCGGTGTCGGCGACAGGTTGCGGACGACGGAACACGGTGGAGAACGGCAGACCCAGCGCCTCGCGGGCCTTGTCGGTCAGGCCACGGCCGATGATCAGCGGAATCCGGCCACCGGCGCGCACTTCGTCGATCAACACGTCGGTCTTCAGTTCAAACTGGGCCAGCACCTGGTCGGTGCCGTGCTTGCAGATCTTGCCCTGGTACGGGTAGATGTCGATCACATCGCCCATTTCCAGCTTGGAGACATCCACTTCGATGGGCAGGGCGCCGGCATCTTCCATGGTGTTGAAGAAGATGGGGGCAATCTTGCCACCGAGGCAAACGCCGCCGGCGCGCTTGTTCGGCACGAACGGAATGTCGTCGCCCATGAACCAGAGCACCGAGTTGGTGGCGGATTTACGGGAAGAGCCGGTACCGACCACGTCACCCACGTAAGCCAGCGGGAAACCTTTCTCTTTCAGGGCATCGATGGTCTTGATCGGGCCGATGACGCCATCCTTGTCCGGGGTGATGCCGGGACGGGCGTTCTTCAGCATGGCCAGGGCGTGCAGCGGAATGTCCGGGCGGGACCAGGCGTCCGGCGCCGGTGACAGATCGTCGGTGTTGGTTTCGCCGGTCACCTTGAACACGGTGACGGTGATCTTCTCGGCCAATTCGGGGCGGGAGAGGAACCACTCGGCGTCGGCCCAGGATTGCATCACCTGCTTGGCGTGGGCATTGCCGGCCTTGGCCTTCTCTTCCACATCGTGGAAGGAGTCGAACATCAGCAGGGTGTGGGAGAGGCCCTTGGCGGCAAGAGGAGCCAGGGTCGCGTCGTCCAGCAGGTCGATCAGCGGCTGAATGTTGTAACCACCCTGCATGGTACCGAGCAGCTCGACGGCTTCGGCAGCGGTGAGGATGGGAGAGTGGGCTTCGCCCTTGGCGACGGCGGTGAGGAAACCGGCTTTGACATAGGCCGCTTCATCAACGCCTGGGGGAATACGGGAAGACAACAGCTCTTTCAGAAAGTCTTGTTCACCGGCGGGCGGGTTCTTGAGCAGTTCGACCAGGGCGGCGACCTGCTCTGCGTCCAGAGGTTTGGCAACCACGCCTTCGGCGGCACGTTCTGCGACGTGTTTACGGTATGTTTCAAGCACGACTAATTCCTCTTTGGTCTTTTTTTGGGGTTCGCCCACGCTCGCGGCGATCGTCCTTGCGGGACACCCGTAGGGTGCCCCCCACTATATAAGTTTTAACGACTAATTAAAATCCAAAGCCTGTACAGATATTCATCAAAACAACATAACCATCTAAACTTGCTGATGTTTTACAAGTGGATAAATGGCACACCAGAAATAAGTTAACAAAAAGGCATCATTTTCCCGTTATTCGAACGTGCTGCCCAATTGCAGATAGAACATGTCGTTGCCCCCCTCCGCCATGCCGTAGCCGAGGAAGATGGGGCCGAGGAAGCTCTCCACCCCGACGTAGACGGAGCCGGCGGTGAAAGAGCTCTCCACGCTGATATCCCTGCCGCTGTTCCACACCCCACCCTGCTCGATGGAGCCCCCCAGATAGAGTGGGGCCCGCAGCGCGCCGAAGTCGTTGTCAGCCACCCGGTAGATGTAGCGCAGCCCGCCAAACAGGCTGTAGCGGCCGCTCAGCTGGTAGCGCTGGAAGCCGGACATGCGGAACAGTCCGCCCAGATCCTGCACGAACAGCGGGTACTCCTCCTGGGAGGTGGAGCCCCCTCCCTCCAGCAGCAGGTTGAGGCTATGTCTGTCCCAGGACCAGGGCTTGATCATCGCCAGGTGGTAGTTGACCCCCTCGTAGCGATCATTGATGTCACTGCTGTCATCCAGCCGGACGGCGGAGTAACCCCCCTTGATGTCCCAGTAGGCGCCCTGATAGGGGAAGTAGCGGCTGTCGAGGGTGTCGTGCTCGAAACGGACATAGGGGCCCCAGGAGGAGGCATCCACCTTGGCATCCGCCACGTTGCGAATGTCTATATCCCCCATTTTTCCCTCCAGCCCGAGCGAGAGACGGCTCCAGGGCTGACGATTCCAGCCCACCGCCAGATCGACGCTGGTGAAGCTGTATTCGGAATCGACATAGCTCACCCCATCGGCCGCCCGCGTCTCCTCGGGCATGAAGATGCGGCGCTGGGTCTTGTCATAGGCCAGGCTCGCCTCGCCGAAGAAAGTCTGGGAGGGCTCCAGCGGGGTGTAGAAGTCGGTCTTGAAGTGCTTGGCGGTACCGAGCGATGCCTCGGTCAGCCACTCGCCCCCCCAGTCGTTGACGTTGGTGAGGGTGTAGGACATGCCCACGTTGTAGTTGGAGCTGCTCTCGAAGTCATCGGAGAAGCCGAACTGGAAGTTGAGGTAGCCCGGCCCCCAGTTCTTCTCGCTGGCGTCGACCACCAGCACGTTCTCGCCACCCCGCTCCACCACCTCGTAGGTAATGCGATCGAACGACTCCAGCGCATAGAGCCGGCGAATGCCCGCCTCCAGGCTCTCGTTGGTCTGGATCTTGTCGGGGCGCACTTTCAGCATGGCGCGCACCGTCTCGTCGGAAAGACGGGACTTGTTGATGATCTCCACCTTGTCGATGTAGTAGGCGGGCTGGCCGCTGCGCTCGGCACGCCGGCTCAACTTCTGGTTGCGATAGGCGGCATAGGCGGCCGGCGAGAGGGAGAGCTTGTCGAGCCGGGCCGAGGCGCGGTTGGCCACCTCCTCCCCGAGCTTGATCCCCTCCGGCATCAGGGCGAAGTCGGCAATGCCCATGTTGCCGAACTCGGGCGTCAGCAGAATGTCGTCTGGCCCCATCAACGCCTTCTGTTTCTCGGTGCCGACCTGGGTCATGTAGGTGGTGAGCTGGTCGATCATGGCGAGCCCCGATTTCAGAGACTCGCGGGTGCGCAGCCTGGCGCTGATGTCCACCGCGATCACCACGTCGGCGCCCATCGCCTTGGCCACGTCCACCGGCATGTTGTTGACGGTGCCGCCATCGGCCAGGATGTGCCCCTCCCACTCCACCGGCTTGAGGGCGCCGGGAATGGACATGGAGGCCTGCATCGCCTTGGCCAGGCTGCCGTGGTCCAGCACGAAGGGGGTCACCGTCTCCATGTCGGTGGCCATGGCGCGGTAGGGAATGGGCAGATCGTTGAAGCTCTTCTGTACCGGCAGGTTGGAGGTGGCGTGGCGCAGCAGGCTGGCCATGGACTGGCCCTGGAAGAAGCCGTCGGGGAACTGGACCGAGTCGCCGTTGATGCCGATGTCGGTGCGCAGCTGGTACTGTTCGCTCTGCTGCTTCTTGCGCAGGGAGAGTTCGTCGCGCCCTACCTTGTCCTGATAGCCCTTGTTCCAGTCGATGGCCAGGGTGGTGCGCTCCACCTCTTCGGCGCTGAGCCCCATGGCGTACATGCCCGCCACGTAGGAGCCCATGCTGGTGCCCACTATGATGTCGACCGGGATGCGCTTCTGCTCCAGCACCTTGAGGATGCCGATGTGGGCCGACCCTTTGGCGCCGCCGCCGCTGAGTACCAGGGCAATTTTGGGCCGTTCGGGCTGGGCCGCCGCCATCAGCGGCAGACAGGCCAGCAAAATCAGGAACAGTGGGTTCCATCCTCGACGAAAGATGCGCATATGATTTTCCATTGAATCCAGGGCGAGCCAGCTAGGCAGTGAAGCCTACTATAAGGGGCGCAAAGCGAACCGCAACAGTTGGCACGGGTTATCGGCACGCATTCCGACGCAGGCGGGTACGACTCGGTCAGGCAGCGATGTGAGCGCAAACGTAATCCATCAATAAAGTGGGCCGGCCTATCAAGGGTGGCGCCGGGCTGCCGCTAATATGTGCTCAATCCCGCGTTCATCCATCCGAGTCACTCTTATGCTTGCAAGCCTGACACTCAAACAGAAAATCCTGGCCACGGTCACCCTCGCCGTGGTGCTCTCCTGCCTGCTGGTAGGCTACTTCAGCCAGCGCTCGGCCCAGCAACTGATCGAAACCCGCATGTTCGAGCAGGAGCTGCCCAACCTGACCCAGCGCATCGGCAAGGAGATCGAGAAGGATCTCACCTCGGTCGCCGGTGCCGCCAGGCAACTGGCCAACGATCGCTTCGTGCTGGACTGGGTCGAGCGCGGCATGCCCAAGGAGCAGGAGTCCATCCTCATCAACCAGCTCAAGGACATGACGAGCCAGTATGGTCTGGTCACCGCCTCCTTCGCCGATCGCCAGAGCGCCGCCTACTACAACCAGGATGGCTTCCTGCGCAACCTCACCCCGGAGCAGGACGCCTGGTTCTACGGCTACACCAAGAGCCAGCAGGACCTGATGCTCAGCATCTTTCGCGAGAGCAACGGCGAGGTGAAGCTGTTCGTCAACTTCCAGCAACTCAATGGCCGCGGCCTCGCCGGTCTCGCCAAGTCCCTCGACAGCATGGTCAGCATGCTCGCCAACTTCCGCATCGGTGACAGCGGCTTCGTCTTCATGACCGATGGCAGCGGCAAGGTGAAGCTGCACCCCGACGCCAGCCGCATCGACCGGGACAGCCTGACCCAGCTGGCAAGCGGCAGCGGCAACCTGCTGGCCAAGCAACCCTTTGCCGCCACCCACGCCGAGGTGGATGGTCAGCCGGTGGTGCTGGCCAGCAGCTACATCCCCCTGCTCGACTGGTACCTGGTGGCCCAGGTGCCAGAAGCGGAGATCTATGCCGAACTGGACCGCGCCCGTCTGCACATCCTGCTGGTAAGCCTGGCCATCGCCGCCGGCATGGGCCTGCTCGGCATGCTGCTGGCCGGCTCGGTGAGCCGCCCGCTCAACCAGCTGGCCCACCTGTTCCGCGAACTCGGCAGCGGCGACGGCGATTTGACCCAGCGCCTCAAGGTGGAAGGGCGGGATGAACTGGCCCAGGTGGCCACCGGCTTCAACAACTTCGTCGCCAAGATCCACGGCTCCATCGAGCAGGTGGCCGACAACTCCCGCCAGCTCGCCGCCACCGCCAACGAGGTGGCCGCCAAGGCCCAGCTGACCCAACACAACTGCACAGCCCAGCGGGATCGCACCGTGCAGGTGGCCACCGCCATCCACGAGATGGGGGCCACCGTGAGCGAAATCGCCGGCAATGCCTCCCTCGCCGCAGAGGTGGCGAGACAGGCCAATGAGCAGGCGGATGCGGGGGCCGACGTGGTCGCCCAGGCCCGCCACGGCATCGTCGGCCTCTCCGGCGAGATTGAAGGGGTGGCCGGGGTCATCGAGTCACTGGCCAGTCAGACCGACTCCATCGGCAGCATCCTCGACACCATCCGCAGCATCTCGGAGCAGACCAACCTGCTGGCGCTCAATGCCGCCATCGAGGCGGCCCGCGCCGGCGAGCAGGGCCGTGGCTTCGCGGTGGTGGCCGACGAGGTGCGCAACCTCGCCAGCCGCTCCGCCGCCTCCACCGCCGAGATCCAGGGCATGATCAACCGGCTGCAGGAGCAGAGCGCCCGTGCCGTCAGCGCCATGGCCCAGGGCCGCAACCAGAGCCTGGAAGTGGTCACCCAGGCCGATGCCGCCAACGGCGCCCTCGGCCAGATCACCGCCCATATCACCCAGATCAGCGACATGAACATCCAGGTCGCCACCGCCACCGAGGAGCAGTCCAGCGTGGTGGGCGAGATCAATCGCAACGTAGAGGACATCAACCAGCTCACCATGGAGACCGCCGACATCGCCCACCAGCTGACCGAGTCGAGCCGCAGCCTGCAGCACCTCTCCGGCGAGCTGGACAAGCTGGTCGGCAACTTCCGACTTTGAGGCTTTTGACATCACAAGGGGCGCATGGCGCCCCTTTTTGTTGGCCGTTTGTTAACAAAGGCTCAAGTTGGCGCCAGATCCGTCGATTTATACTGTGATAATTCACATCGTCATGATCAGCGAGGAGAGCCCATGCTAGAGGGTAAACTGACAATCAAGAGCCAGTTGATACTGGCTGTCGCCGTGCCCTGTCTGGCGCTGCTGCTGGTGGGCGCCGCCAGCCTTCGCAGCATGGGCGCTATCGAACGACAGGCCACCGAGCTCTACGAGAACACCGCCACCCCGATGCGGGCCATGGCAGAGGTAGTGTCGCGCATCCCCCGCATGCGGGTGGGGCTCGACATGATGCTGCTGCAAGAAACCTCGCTCAAGGATGAAAAAGGGGTGTTGACCCGGGTCAAGGAGACACGGGAAGAGGACATCCCCGAGATGCGCCAGGCCATGCAGCTAGCGGTCAACGCCCAGGTCGATCCTGCCGCGCGGCAAAATGCCCAGCAGCTGTTCGAACAATTCGAAGCGATGGAAAAGAGTGAGTTGCAGCCCATGCTGGCCGCCATGGAACAGGGTGACATGGAGAGTGCACGGCGCATCTACAAGGAGCGCTACGCGGTGACCTACGGCACCATGCGCAAGAGTGCCAATACCCAGCTCGACGAACTGATGAAGCTGGCCCAGCAGCGCCACGCCATCAGTCAGCAGAGCTTCGCACGGGGCGAAAGCCAGATGCTCGCCATCATAGGAGGCGCACTCGTCATCTGCCTGCTGGTCTCCTTTCTGGTACTGCGTGGCCTGCGCAATCGCGTCAGCTTCCTTCAGCAGTACATTGGCTATGCCGCCGAACACCTGGCGCTGGATTCCCGTGCCCAGCTGAAGGGCAATGACGAGCTGGCGGAGATCACGGTGAGCTTCAATCACTTCGTCAGCAAGATCCACAGCGCCATCGAGCAGGTAGCCCGCAACTCCCATCAACTGGCCGCCACCGCCGACGAGGTGGCCGCCAAGGCCCAGCTCACCCAGCACAACTGCACCGCCCAGCGGGATCGCACCGTGCAGGTGGCCACCGCCATCCACGAGATGGGGGCCACCGTGAGCGAAATCGCCGGCAATGCCTCCCTCGCCGCAGAAGTGGCGAGACAGGCCAACGAGCAGGCGGATGCGGGGGCCGGCGTGGTCGCCCAGGCCCGCCACGGCATCGTCGGCCTCTCCGGCGAGATTGAAGGGGTGGCCGGGGTCATCGAGTCGCTAGCCAGTCAGACCGACTCCATCGGCAGCATCCTCGACACCATCCGCAGCATCTCGGAGCAGACCAACCTGCTGGCGCTCAACGCAGCCATCGAAGCGGCCCGCGCCGGCGAGCAGGGCCGTGGCTTCGCGGTGGTGGCCGACGAGGTGCGCAACCTCGCCAGCCGCTCCGCCGCCTCCACCGCCGAGATCCAGGGCATGATCAACCGGCTGCAGGAGCAGAGCGCCCGCGCGGTCAGCGCCATGACCCAGGGCCGCAACCAGAGCCTGGAAGTGGTCACCCAGGCCGATGCCGCCAACGGCGCCCTCGGCCAGATCACCGCCCACATCACCCAGATCAGCGACATGAACATCCAGGTCGCCACCGCCACCGAGGAGCAGTCCAGTGTGGTGGGCGAGATCAACCGCAACGTGGAAGACATCAACCAGCTCACCATGGAGACCGCCGACATCGCCCACCAGCTCACCGAGTCGAGCCGCAGCCTGCAGCACCTCTCCGGCGAGCTGGACAAGCTGGTCGGCAACTTCCGGCTGTAACTTTTGGCGCTCACTTCATCACCCGACAGAGGGTGCTGCGGCGCCCTCTGTCGCCACCACGGCAAGCCGTGACGCAGGCGCTTTTGCGCCGCCTCCACCGACTTCTGAAAATGCCCCATAATCAGGAAAATGAGAGGAGGAGTTATGGGCAAGCTGGTAGTGATGATAGTGCTGGGGGGGCTGCTCAGCGCCTGCAGCAGCGGACCGGTACGGGTGCACAGTGCCGATGTGAGCGTCGATGACGCCCGCATCCGGGTCAGCGATGGCAGCAGGGACGGTTATGGCACCTTCTGCCCGCCCGGCCAGGCGAAGAAGGGGCGCTGCTGACAACCAGCCGCCTGCCGCTGAAAAACAAAAAGCCGCTCGATTGAGCGGCTTTTTCATGGAGCGGGAAGAGAATTACTTCTTCTTCTTGGCCTTGGCGTTCGGCAGGTCGGTGATGGAGCCTTCGAACACTTCGGCAGCCAGGCCCACGGACTCGTGCAGAGTCGGGTGAGCGTGGATGGTCAGCGCGATGTCTTCGGCGTCGGCACCCATCTCGATGGCCAGACCGATTTCACCCAGCAGTTCACCACCGTTGGTACCCACGATGGCACCACCGATGACACGGCCGCTCTCCTTGTCGAAGATCAGCTTGGTCATGCCGTCGGAGCAGTCGGACGCGATGGCGCGACCGGAAGCAGCCCACGGGAAGGTGGCGACTTCGAAGTTCAGGCCCTGTTGCTTGGCTTCCTTCTCGGTCAGACCAACCCAGGCCATCTCCGGCTCGGTGTAGGCGATGGACGGGATCACTTTCGGGTCGAAGTAGTGCTTCTTGCCGGCGATGACTTCGGCAGCCACGTGGCCTTCGTGCACCCCCTTGTGAGCCAGCATCGGCTGACCGACGATGTCGCCGATGGCGTGGATGTGCGCCACGTTGGTACGCAGCTGCTTGTCCACCTCGATGAACCCGCGCTCGGTCACGGCAACGCCGGCCTTCTCGGCATCCAGCATCTTGCCGTTCGGCACACGACCTACGGCAACCAGCACGTTGTCGTAACGAACCGGCTCGGCCGGGGCGTGCTTGCCTTCGTAGGAGACGTACAGGCCGTCTTCACGGGCTTCAACTGCGGTGACCTTGGTCTCCAGCATGATGTTGAATTTCTTGGCAACGCGCTTGGTGTAGATCTTGACGATGTCTTTGTCGGCAGCCGGTACCAGCTGGTCGGCAAATTCCACCACGTCGATCTCGGAGCCCAGGGAGGAGTACACGGTACCCATCTCCAGACCGATGATGCCGCCACCGATGACCAGCAGCTTGCCCGGAACGGTAGTCAGTTCCAGCGCATCGGTAGAGTCCCATACACGGGGGTCGTCATGGGGGATGAACGGCAGCTTCACCGGACGGGAACCGGCGGCGATGATGGCGTTGTCGAAGGTGACGGTGGTCTTGCCGTCGGCGCCTTCCACTTCCAGGGTGTTCGGGCCGGTGAACTTGCCGAAGCCGTTCACAACCTGGACTTTACGCATCTTGGCCATGCCGGCCAGACCGCCGGTCAGCTGGTTGATGACCTTCTCTTTCCACAGACGCACCTTGTCGATGTCGGTCTGCGGGGCACCGAAGACGATGCCGTGCTCGGCCAGCGCCTTGGCTTCTTCAATGACTTTGGCGACGTGCAGCAGCGCCTTGGACGGGATGCAGCCCACGTTCAGGCAGACGCCCCCCAGGGTGGAGTAACGCTCGACGATAATGGTATCCAGACCCAAATCAGCCGCACGGAAGGCAGCGGAATAACCGGCAGGGCCAGCACCCAGTACTACGACCTGGGTTTTGATTTCTTTACTCATCATGACCTCTTTGTCGTTCTTATATCCCCGGACAGCGCAGTCTTAAGCCAGGACAAGGCGGCTGCAGCCGTGAAAAAAACGGGGCAAGTTTACAATCCTGTTAACGAAATGAGAAGTAAAAAGGGCAGGCTCTGGGCCCGCCCTCTCACTTACAGGACCAGTCGACGGATGTCGGACAGCACGCCGTTCATGGTGGTGATGAAGCGGGCTCCATCGGCACCATCGATGACGCGGTGGTCGTAGCTCAGAGCCAGCGGCAGCATCAGGCGTGGCGCAAACTCTTTGCCGTTCCACTTCGGCTTCATCTCGGACTTGGAGACGCCCAGGATGGCCACTTCCGGCGCGTTGACGATCGGGGTAAAGCTGGTACCACCGATGCCACCCAGGCTGGAGATGGTGAAGCAACCGCCCTGCATGTCGGCAGCGGTCAGCTTGCCGGCACGGGCCTTCTTGGAGATCTCGGCCAGATCGCGAGACAGCTCCATGATGCCCTTCTTGTTGACGTCACGCACCACGGGCACAACCAGACCGTTGGGGGTATCCACCGCCACACCGATATGGATGTACTTCTTCATGATCAGCTTGCTGCCATCTTCGGACAGGGAGCTGCAGAAGCGCGGATGGGCTTCCAGCGCCTTGGCGGCGGCTTTCAGGATGAACACCAGCGGGGTGATCTTCACGTCTGCCTTCTGCTTCTCGAGCATCGCGTTCTGCTCTTTGCGGAACGCTTCCAGCTCGGTGGTATCGGCTTCGTCGAACTGGGTGACATGGGGGATCATGACCCAGTTGCGGTGCAGGTTCGGACCGGAGATCTTCTGGATGCGGGTCAGATCGACCTCTTCCACATCACCGAACTTGCTGAAATCGACCTTCGGCCACGCCAGCACACTCATGCCGTTACCAGTGCCTTGACCTGCAGCCGGAGCGGACTCGGCGCGCTTGACCGCATCCTTCACGTAGGCCTGCACGTCTTCTTTGACGATGCGGCCCTTGCGACCGGAGGCTTTCACCTTGGCCAGGTTGACGCCAAACTCGCGAGCCAGACGGCGAACCGCCGGAGAGGCGTGTACGTAGGCATCGTTGGCAACGAAGTCGGAGGCGGCAGCAGCCTGGGCAACCGGAGCAGGAGCAGCGGCAGCCGGAGCGGCAGCAACAGGTGCAGCGGCAGGAGCCGGAGCAGCCACGGCAGCCGGAGCGGCACCAGCCACTTCGAATACCATGATCAGGGAACCGGTGGAGACCTTGTCACCCGCCTTCACCTTGATCTCTTTGACCACACCGGCGAACGGCGCAGGCACTTCCATGGAGGCCTTGTCACCTTCCACGGCGATCAGGGACTGGTCGGCTTCAACCTTGTCACCCACGGCGACCATGATCTCGGTGACTTCGACTTCGTCGCCACCGATATCCGGTACATTGACCTCTTTGGCAGCGGCGGCAACCGGGGCAGCAGCAACGGGAGCGGCAGCCTGGGCCGGTGCAGCAGCAACGGCAGGGGCGGCGCCAGCCACTTCGAACACCATCACCAGGGAACCGGTAGAGACCTTGGCGCCAGCGGCAACCTTGATCTCGACCACGCGGCCCGCGAACGGTGCCGGCACTTCCATGGAGGCCTTGTCACCTTCCACGGCGATGATGGACTGGTCGGCTTCAACCATGTCGCCCACGGCAACCATGATCTCGGTCACGTCCACTTCGTCGTCACCGATGTCCGGCACGTGCACGTCTTTGCGAGCGGCAACAGCAGGAGCGGCGGCCGGTGCGGCTGCAACCGGTGCAGCGGCCTGGGCCGGCGCAGGTGCGGCAGCACCCTCGGCTTCGAAGATCATGATCTGGGAACCGGTGGCAACCTTGTCGCCCACCTTGATCAGGATCTCTTTGACGATACCGGCGGACGGGGCCGGGACTTCCATGGAGGCCTTGTCGCCTTCTACCGCGATGATGGACTGATCGAGTTCGACCTTGTCACCCACGGCCACCATGATCTCGGTGACTTCAACTTCATCGGCGCCGATATCCGGCACCATAATCTGTTTGGACATTGTGCTTTATCCTCTTGCGTGCATCCGCGTGACCGACTGCTGTCACGCGTCTCTCGCGTTAACCTTTGCAAGGTCGTGCCGGGCAGCGAGTCCCGGCACGACACTTGATCCTCTTACGCGTACAGCGGGTTGACCTTGTCGGCATCGATGCCGTACTTGGCGATGGCCTCGGCCACAACCTGCTTGTCTACCTCGCCGCGCTTGGCCAGTTCGGTCAGGGCAGCAACCACTACGTAGAACTCGTTCACTTCGAAGTGACGACGCAGGTTGGCACGGCTGTCGGAACGGCCGTAACCGTCGGTACCCAGCACGCGGTAGTTTTCGGTCGGCACGAAGGCACGCACCTGATCGGCGAAGGACTTCATGTAGTCGGTCGCGGCGATGGTGGCTTCGCTGCCCAGTACCTGAGCGATGTAGGGAACGCGAGCCTCGGCAGTCGGGTGCAGCATGTTCCAGCGATCCGCGTCCTGACCGTCACGAGCCAGCTCGTTGAAGGAGGTGACGCTGAACACGTCGGAACCGATGCCGTATTCGCTGGCCAGGATCTGGGCGGCGGTGCGCACGTGACCCAGGATGGAGCCACAACCCAGCAGCTGTACCTTGGCCTTGGTGCCTGCCACGGTTTCCAGCTTGTAGATACCCTTGCGGATGCCTTCCTCGGCGCCTTCCGGCATGGCCGGCATGGCGTAGTTCTCGTTCAGAGTGGTGATGTAGTAGAACACGTTCTCCGGGTTCTCACCGTACATGCGGCGCAGACCGTCCTGTACGATCACCGCCACTTCGTAGGCGTAGGACGGGTCGTAGGAGACGCAGTTCGGGATGGTGTTGGCCAGGATGTGGCTGTGACCATCTTCGTGCTGCAGACCTTCGCCGTTCAGGGTAGTACGACCGGAGGTCGCACCCAGCAGGAAGCCACGGGCTTGCTGGTCACCGGCTGCCCACGCCATGTCGCCGATCCGCTGGAAGCCGAACATGGAGTAGTAGATGTAGAACGGGATCATCGGGCAATCGTTGGTGCTGTAAGAGGTCGCAGCAGCCAGCCAGGAGGACATGGCACCCAGCTCGTTGATACCGTCTTGCAGAACCTGACCCTGCTTGTCTTCCTTGTAGTAGGAGACGATGTCGCGGTCTTGCGGGGTGTACTGCTGACCGTGCGGGCTGTAGATACCGATCTGGCGGAACAGGCCTTCCATACCGAAGGTACGGGCTTCGTCAGCCAGGATCGGCACGATGCGCTTGCCGATGGACTTGTCTTTCAGCATCACGTTCAGGGAGCGCACGAACGCCATGGTGGTGGAGATTTCACGCGCCTGTTCACCCAGCAGCGGACCAAAGGCATCCAGTGCCGGGATTTCCAGCTTGGTGGTGCTCTCGCGCAGACGGGTCGGTACATAACCCTTCAGCGCGGCACGACGGGCGTGCAGGTACTTGTGCTCTTCGGTACCCTCTTCGATCTTCAGGTACGGCAGGTTTTCCAGTTGCTCGTCGGTCACCGGCAGGTTGAAGCGATCGCGCAGGTGACGCACTGAGCCCAGATCCATCTTCTTGACCTGGTGAGCGATGTTCTTGCCTTCGGCCGCTTCGCCCATGCCATAGCCCTTGATGGTCTTGGCCAGGATCACGGTCGGCTTGCCCTTGGTCTGTGCAGCCTTGGAGAAAGCGGCAAACAGTTTGCGAGGATCGTGACCACCGCGGTTCAGGGCGAAGATCTCCTCGTCGGTCATGTCTTTGACCAGCGCGGCGGTTTCCGGGTAACGGTTGAAGAAGTGCTCGCGCACGTAGCCGCCATCGCGGGACTTCATGGTCTGGTAGTCACCATCCACGGTCTCGTTCATCAGCTGGATCAGCTTGCCGGAAGTGTCTTTCTTCAGCAGCTCATCCCACTTGCGACCCCAGATGACTTTGGTGACGTCCCAGCCGGCGCCGGCGAACAGGCCTTCCAGCTCGTTGATGACCTTGCCGTTGCCGACAACCGGGCCATCCAGACGCTGCAGGTTGCAGTTGACCACGAACACCAGGTTGTCGAGCTTTTCACGCACGGCAACGGTCAGGGCGCCCTTGGCTTCCGGCTCGTCCATCTCGCCGTCACCCAGGAAGGCGTAAACGGTCTGCTCGGAGCAATCCTTGATGCCACGGTCGGTCAGGTACTTCAGGAAGCGGGCCTGATAGATGGCGGCGATGGGGCCCAGACCCATGGAGACGGTCGGGAACTGCCAGAATTCCGGCATCAGTTTCGGGTGCGGGTAGGAAGGGATACCCTTGCCATCCACTTCCTGACGGAAGTTGTCCAGCTGCTCTTCGGTCAGGCGACCTTCGGCAAATGCACGGGCGTAGATGCCCGGGGAGATGTGCCCCTGGAAGTAAACCAGGTCGCCACCGTCCTTCTCGTTGCGGGCACGGAAGAAGTGGTTGTAGCAGACTTCGTAGATGGTCGCGGAAGAGGCGAAGGAAGACATGTGACCGCCCAGGTCCAGGTCTTTCTTGGAGGCGCGCAGCACGATCATCATGGCGTTCCAGCGGATGATGGCGCGAATGCGACGCTCCATCTCCAGGTCGCCCGGGTAAGCCGGCTCGTCGCTGGACGGGATGGTGTTGATGTAGTCGCGATTTGCCTTGGCAGCCACGTCCACACCGCTTGCGCGGGCTTTCTCGGCCAACTGTTCAAGGATGAACTGAGCGCGTTGCGGACCCTCTTCACGCAGCAGGGATTCCAGAGAGGCAAGCCACTCCAGCGTTTCTATCGGGTCCACATCGTTCTTCAGGATATCAGACATGGCTGGTTCCTATTATGTTGTGATTGCACGGCATTGCACGGCGAAGGGCGCAAGCATTCGACAATAAAGCCTTGTGGGATTAGTTTTCCTGCTGACGGATCCGACGCATGGATCGCTGGATCCGGCTGTCTTCCCTCTGCATATCCAACAAGGTGTCCTCGATAAAGGCCAGGTGCTCATGACAAGCTGCCCTGGCCCGCTCCGGAGCCCCCGACAGGATAGCCTCGATCAGATGCGCGCGATGGCGACGGATCTTGGCGACCACTCCCGGACGGCGATTCAGAATTTCGTTATTGCGTAAAATGTTCTGCTCAAGCATGGGGCCCATGGCCCGCAGCAGATGCAGCAGCACCACGTTGTGGGACGCCTCGGCCACCGCCAGATAGAACTGGGTGACGGCAGCGGATTCGGCTACCAGCGAGCCTTGCTGGCCAGCCTCCTCGATGGCGGACTGCACCTGACGGATCCGCTCGAAATCGGCTTCCGTTCCCCGCAATGCAGCATAGTAGGCACAGATGCCTTCCAGCGCGTGGCGAAACTCCAGCAGGTCGTACTGGGCTTCCGGGTGGGTGCTGAGCAGCTCGAACAGGGGATCGGCGATCCCTTTGCTCAAGGCATTCTGTACGTAAGTGCCGCCGCCCTGACGACGATACAAGAGTCCTCTTGCCTCGAGGCGCTGGATGGCTTCGCGCAGCGAAGGGCGCGAAACCTGAAACTGGATGGCCAGTTCCCGCTCGGGCGGCAACTTCTGGCCCGGCTGCAAACTGCCTTCCAGAATCATCTGTTCCAGCTCGGCGACAATGGCGTCGGCCAACTTGGGTTGAGTAATCTTGAGATAGGGCATGAGGCTGTTTTGTTAAATTGGTATTACCAATTTCATGAATGGGGCGAAAATTAGCAGAGGGCATGGGAAAAGTCCACCCAAAAGATGATCTGAATCAAGAATCAACCTTGCCACTTAAGGGGTAAATAGAGGGATTTATGATTTGCCTCATAGAAATTGGTCAGACCAATATTTTTGACGTGGCTCACAGGCAACATTTGATCAACAGCGAATAAAAATGGCCTGCCATAGAGGCAAGCCATTGTTTTAAAAACACAAACTTATTTTTAGAATATTTACTTAAAGTTGAGTGCCTGGCGATATCGCTGCCATTCGAAACTCTCACCCGGATCCGTCTTGCGCCCCGGCGCTATGTCGCAATGGCCGACGATGCGATCCGCCGTGATGGCGGGATAATGACTCGACAAGGTTCGGCTGAGCCCAACCAATACCTCATACTGTGCGTCCGTGTAGGGCAGTTCGTCGGTCCCTTCCAGCTCGATGCCGATGGAGAAGTCGTTGCACGCCTCCCTCCCCTGCCAGCTAGATACCCCGGCATGCCAGGCTCTGGCACCAAACGGCACATACTGCACCAGTTCACCATCGCGCCGGATCAGGCAGTGGGCCGAGACCCGCAGTTGATGAATGTCGGCAAAGTAGGGATGAGCCGCGGGATCCAGCCTGCCCATAAAGAGATCGTCGATGAAGGGGCCGCCGAACTCGCCTGGCGGCAGGCTGATGCCATGCACCACCAGCAGAGATATGTCGCTCGGGCTGGCCCGCTCGTTGTGGTGGGGAGAGGGCACCTGGCGAGCCTCCCGGCACCAGCCGGCGGCGTCGATGGAAAACGTGAGGTCAGGATGGGTCATCGGCTACTCGATACGAGTTGAGGGGAAAAGCGCGATCCGGGCCGGCATCTTGTCACCAAGCCGCTGAATCAGTGGAAAATTGTGTGTTAGGCTGGGTCATCTTTGGCTCGATATGGATGAGGTATGCAGCAAACGGCGCGCTGGTTCTGGCTACTGGCCTGGCTCTCTTTGATGGGCCTGCTGACCCTCTACTTTCACTCCCGCACCCAACCGAGTGTCACCGCCAGCGGCGAACTCCTGCTGAGGGCCGACCAGAGCGGCCACTATCGACTGGAGGGTGCCATCAACGGCCAGCCGGTGCAACTGCTGCTCGATACCGGCGCAACGCGCATCACAGTGCCGCAACGGGTCGCCGAGCGGCTCGGCCTGACCGCCCACGGCAGCAGCCAGGTGAATACGGCTGCCGGCTTTATCCGGGTCGGCAACGGCTCCATCGAAACGCTGGCGATGGGACCATTGACCTTGTACGATCTGGCCATCTTTATCAACCCGGCGGCGGCTGGCGACGAGGTGCTGGTAGGCATGAATGCCCTCGGCCGGCTGGAGCTGGTTCAAAAGGAGCGGCAGTTGCTGCTCAGACCTTTGCAGGAATAAAGGCATGCTACAACAGGACATCCGTCGCGCCGTGCGCGCCGCACTACTCGAAGATTTGGGCGACGCCCTCACCGCGCTGGACCAACCGGATGCCAGCGCCGATATCACGGCCCAGCTGATCCCGGCGGATCGCATCTCGACGGCCCGCGTCATAACCCGCGAAGCCGGTGTCTTCTGTGGCCAACCCTGGGTAGACGAGGTATTCACCCAGCTTGGCGGCGATGTGCAAGTGGAGTGGCTGGTGCAGGATGGTGAAGTGCTCACCCCCAATCAGGAGCTGTTTCGTCTGCACGGCCCGGCTCGCACCCTGCTGACCGGCGAGCGCAATGCGCTGAACTTCGTGCAGACCCTCTCCGGCGTCGCCACCCTCACCGCCCGCTACGTGGCCGAGCTGGCAGGCACAGATTGCCGCCTGCTCGACACCCGCAAGACCCTGCCCGGCCTTCGCAGCGCCCAGAAGTATGCGGTCACCTGCGGCGGTGGCAAGAATCACCGCATCGGCCTCTATGACGCCTATCTTATCAAGGAGAACCATATTCTCGCCTGTGGTGGCATAGCGCAGGCCATTGCCGAGGCTCGCCGGCTCAATCCGGGCAAACCGGTGGAAGTCGAGGTCGAATCCCTGGCCGAGCTGGCACAGGCGCTGGCAGCCCAGGCAGACATAGTAATGCTGGACAACTTCGACGTGCCCATGATGCGCGAGGCCGTTGCACTCAATCAGGGGCGGGCCAAGCTGGAAGTGTCCGGCAACGTCACGCTGGACACCCTGGCCGAATATGCGGCTACCGGTGTCGACTTCATTTCGGTCGGTGCCCTGACCAAACATGTGCGGGCCCTTGATCTCTCGATGCGTTTTATCTAGCCGAAGGGCGTTCACCATGCCCCGTCGGGCCGGTGACATATAACAAGATGAAGGACTTGCAAAAGGCGCCATAGGCGCCTTTTCTTTAAGGCAGGATCCCTCGGCAAAGGAGTGTGAGATGGACCCATCCCCGCCAGCTAAAAAGAGTCGATAGGGGCTCTTCATCCATGATTTATATCAAATTTTTCGCAAATGACAGAAAGATTGTTAACAAAGACCCCGACCTCTGTTGCCAAGTCGGACAGCTCGGATAAGATACTGACGTGTGGATAGTTTTCCACCGGCACTTCCCAGGAACCAAGGACAAAAAGGATATTTGAAATGAAGAAACAATCAGGCTTTACCCTTATCGAATTGATGATCGTGGTCGCGATCGTCGCCATCCTGGCCGCCATTGCGCTGCCGGCTTATCAGAACTACACCAAAAAATCGAAGATGACCGAGTTGGTGGCAGCTACTGGTAGCCTGAAGACCCAAATCGAGGTCTGCATGCAAAGCTACGGCGCCGACCAATGCAACAACGGGGTTAATGCTATGCCGAGCGGGGCAGTATCTTCTGGTCGTGCTACGTTGACTTATGCTGGGACAGCCACAGCAGGCAACGCAATCACAATTACTGCGGTACCAGTCGATAATACAGTACTGGCTCCTCTTACTACCTCTGACTCTTTCATCATGACGGCATCAGCAGCAGTTCCCCTTGTCTGGACGAAGAAGTGTGAAAACCCGACAGGTACAGCTCAAACTGACTACTGCCCATAATGACATCTAGTCCCAATAGCGGCCTGGCGTTAAGCCTGGCCGCCTCTTCCCTGCTCAGTGAGTCCGACTCACAGCGCTATCTGAGCCAGGCCAAGGCGCAGCGCAAGCCCTTTGTGACCTTTCTGATCGAGAACGAAATCCTCGACAGCAAGGCGCTGGCCGACTTCTGCGAGCTGGAATATGGGGTACCTCTGCTGGATCTTGCCGCCTTCGACCTGGCCGAGATCCCGCAGAAGTACCTCAATCAGAAGCTGATTGAGAAACACCATGTGCTGCCCATCTACACCCAGGGCCACACCCTCTATATCGCCATGTCCGACCCGACCAATGTGTCGGCACTGGAGGATTTTGGCTTCAGCTTCGGGCTGCACACCGAGGCCTTGCTGGTCGAGGAGAACAAGCTGACCGCCGCCATCAGCAAGCTGATGGAGAGCGATCAGGACGCCCTTGGCATGGAGGAGATCGACGAGTCCGAGATTTCCGAGCTGGAAGTGTCTGACGAGGGGTCACGACTCGACGAGAGCGTCAACACGGCGGACGATGACGCCCCCATCGTCAAATACATCAACAAGATCATGATGGATGCCATCAAGCGCGGTGCATCCGACCTCCACTTCGAGCCCTATGAGACCAAGTACCGTATTCGCTTTCGGATAGACGGGATCCTGCATGAGGTAGCAACGCCGCCGGTCAATCTGGCCAACCGCTTCTCGGCCCGACTCAAGGTGATGGCGCGCCTGGACATCGCCGAACGGCGGCTGCCCCAGGATGGCCGCATCAAATTGAAAATGTCGCGCAACAAGTCGATGGACATGCGGGTCAACACCCTGCCTACCATGTGGGGCGAGAAGATCGTGATCCGTCTGCTCGACTCTTCCGCTGCGCGCCTCAATATCGAGCAGCTCGGCTTCGACGATCGGCAGAAGGCGCAATATCTGCGTGCGCTCTCGAAGCCTCAGGGCATGATCCTGGTGACCGGTCCGACCGGCTCGGGCAAGACGGTGTCGCTCTACACCGGCCTGAACATCCTCAACACCACAGAGGTGAATATTTCGACCGCCGAAGACCCGGTGGAGATCAACCTGCCAGGAGTCAATCAGGTGCAGGTCAACCCCAAGGCCGGGCTGACCTTCGCCAGTGCCCTGCGCTCCTTCCTGCGCCAGGATCCCGACGTAGTGATGGTCGGGGAAATACGGGATCTTGAAACCGCCGAGATCGCCATCAAGGCGGCACAAACCGGCCACCTGGTGCTCTCCACATTGCACACCAACTCGGCGGCCGAAACACTGACCCGGATGATGAACATGGGGGTGCCCGCCTTCAACATCGCCTCCTCGGTTACCCTGATCATGGCCCAGCGACTGGCACGCAAGCTGTGTGACCACTGCAAGGCCCCCGAAGTGGTGCCGGAGGCTGAACTGTTGGAGTTGGGGTTCACCCAACAGCAGCTGGCAGCAGGCTTGCGGCTGTTCAAGCCGGTTGGTTGCAAGGAGTGTTCGGGCGGCTACAAGGGGCGGGTCGGCATCTACGAAATCCTGTTGATGTCCGAAAATATTGCAAAATTGATCATGCAGGGAGCCAACTCCATGCAAATTGCGGCCATTGCCCAGAAGGAGGGCATGCGGACCTTGCGTACCTCCGGTCTTGAGAAGGCCCGGCTGGGGGTGACCAGCCTGGCCGAGATAAACCGGGTAACAACCAACTGACAGAGTCTATCGCTCAGCCGATTCATCCAGGTGCCGCCGGCCCTGGCGATTTCCATCAGGCCGAGGCTGCTTCTCTTAGCGACAAGCAAGCCGGGCCCCATTGCAGGACGCAGTGATGGCAACGCTAACCCAGAAACAGAATGCCCCCAAGAAAGTCTTCGCCTTTCGCTGGAGCGGGGTGAACCGCAAGGGCCAGAAGGTCTCCGGCGAGCTGCAGGCCGACAGCATCAACACGGTCAAGGCCGAGCTGCGCAAGCAGGGCGTCAACGTCACCAAGGTGAGCAAGAAGAGTCAGGGGCTCTTCTCCAAGGGCGGCGCCAGGATCAAGCCGATGGACATTGCCGTCGTCTCTCGCCAGATCACCACCATGCTGTCGGCCGGCGTACCTCTGGTCCAGAGCCTGCAGATCATCGCTCGCAGCCACGAGAAGGCGGCCATGCGCGAGCTGATGGGCCAGATAGCCGCCGATGTGGAGACCGGCACCCCCATGTCCGAGGCGCTGCGCCGCCATCCCCGCCACTTCGATGATCTCTATTGCGACCTGGTCGAGGCGGGCGAGCAGTCCGGCGCCCTGGAGACCATCTACGACCGCATCGCGACTTATCGCGAAAAGTCCGAAGCGCTCAAATCCAAGATCAAGAAGGCCATGTTCTACCCCACAATGGTCATCCTGGTCGCCATTGTCGTCACTTCCATTCTGCTGCTGTTTGTCATTCCGCAGTTTGAGGACATCTTCAAGAGTTTCGGCGCCGAGCTGCCCGCCTTTACCCAGTTCGTCATCGGCATCTCCCGCTTCATGCAGAACTGGTGGTATATGATCTTTGGCGGGGTTGCACTCGCCATCTTCCTCTACGTGCGAGCCTGGCGCACCTCGCAGAAAGTCAGAGACAACACCGACAAGTTCATTCTGACCATCCCGGTGGTCGGCATGATATTGCACAAGGCCGCCATGGCCCGCTTCGCCCGCACCCTCTCCACCACCTTTTCTGCTGGTATCCCGCTGGTGGATGCCCTGATCTCCGCCGCAGGCGCCTCCGGCAACTATGTCTATCGCACCGCCGTCATGGCCATTCGCAACGAGGTGGTGGCCGGCATGCAGATCAACGTGGCCATGCGCACCGTCGATCTCTTCCCCGACATGGTGATCCAGATGGTGATGATTGGCGAGGAGTCAGGCGCCATCGATGATATGCTCTCCAAGGTCGCTACCATCTTCGAACAAGAGGTGGACGATCTGGTCGACGGCCTCACCAGCCTGCTGGAACCTCTCATCATGGTGGTGCTGGGGGTACTGGTCGGCGGCATGGTGGTCGCCATGTACCTGCCCATCTTCAAACTGGGGTCGGTCATCCACTGACCCCCAACCAATCCGGAACCCGATGTTGCTGATCACTGACGTTTTTCACAGCCTGTCCTGGCTCTATTTTTCGCTGGTATTCCTCTTCTCTCTGATGATCGGCAGTTTTCTCAACGTGGTGATCCATCGCCTGCCCATCATGCTGGAGCGGGAGTGGCAGGCCGAATACCTCAGCTATTTCAACCCAGAGACACAACTGCAGCAGGAGGAACGCTACAACCTGATGGTGCCGCGTTCTGCCTGCCCCCATTGCGGCCACGCCATCACGGCCATGGAGAATATCCCCCTGCTCAGCTGGCTCTGGCTCAAGGGTCGCTGCCGTGAATGTCAGGCCCCCATCTCGGCCCGTTATCCGCTGGTGGAGCTGCTGACAGCTCTGCTCTCGCTGGTCGTCGCCGCAACATTTCCACCGAGCTGGGGCTTGCTGGCCGCCCTGCTGCTCACCTGGGTGCTGGTGGCGCTCACTTTCATCGATCTGGACAAGATGCTGCTGCCGGATCAGCTGACCCTGCCACTGCTGTGGGGTGGCCTGCTGTCCAATCTGGCAGGGGGATTCGTTCCGCTGGCCGATGCGGTGATCGGTGCCATGGCCGGCTATCTGGTGCTCTGGAGCCTCTACTGGGCCTTCAAGCTGCTGACCGGCAAGGAAGGGATGGGCTACGGCGACTTCAAGCTGCTGGCGGCGCTGGGGGCCTGGCTCGGCTGGCAGGCCCTGCCCATCGTGTTGCTGCTCTCCTCCCTGGTCGGCGCCATAATAGGGATAAGTCTCATCCTGCTGCGTAACCATCATCAGGGCAAACCCATCCCTTTCGGGCCCTACCTGGCCATCGCCGGCTGGATCGCGCTGCTGTGGGGCGATACCATCACCCGCTGGTACCTCACGACGTTTCTCTGATCAAAGGCAGCACTGACCCATGTATGTAGTCGCAATTACTGGCGGGATTGGCAGCGGCAAGACCACGGTTGCCAATCAGTTTGCCGAGCTGGGCATCGAAGTAGTGGATGCGGACATCATCGCCCGCGAGGTAGTGGAACCCGGCACCCCGGCCCTGGCCGCCATCGCCGCCCATTTTGGCGCAAACGTCATCGCCCCCGATGGCCGGCTCGATCGCCGCCAGCTGCGTGAGCGGGTCTTCACTGACCCGCAGGCCAAGGGCTGGCTCAACGCCCTGCTCCATCCCCTCATTCGCAGCGAGATGCAGCGCCAGTGCGCGGCCGCGCGCTCCCCCTATTGCCTGCTGGTGGTGCCCCTGCTAGTGGAAAACCGGCTCACCGCACTGGCCAACCGGGTACTGGTGATCGACGTGGACGAAGCGACCCAGATTGAGCGTACCTGTCGCCGGGACGGCGTGAGCCGTGAGCAGGCTGAGGCCATCCTGGCCGCCCAGGCGAGCCGGACCGAGCGGCTGGCGGCAGCCGACGATGTGCTGGACAACCAGAACAGCACGCCCGAGGCAATAAAGAGCCGAATTTTCGCGCTGCACGAGACATATCTGGCATTTGCCTCTCAACAAGCCCGCCAACTGTGAGTACACTAGGCCGGTTTATGGCTGGCCAGGATTAGGCATGATTTACGATTTTCCCCTCAATGAAAAAAGCCGGACCTATCTTCGTCTGGAGTCCCTGTTTTCCCAGATCCGCGACAATCTGGAGAGCGACCAGCCCTGGGCACACATCGCCTTTTTCAAGGGCCTGTTCGACCTGCAGGAGTTGCTGGAGCGCGGTGACCTGCGTGCCGACCTGATTAAAGACCTGGAGCGCCTCAGCCAGCGCCTGAGCCACTGGGCCAGCCTGCCAGACGTCGACCTGGAGCAGATCAACCTGATGCAGCAGGAGAGCACCCAGCTCTCCCGCAACCTGCTGAGTGCACCGCGGCCCGGTGCCCGCCTGAAAGAGGACCGGCTGCTTGGCTCCATCCGCCAGCGCTTCTCCATCCCGGGTGGGCTCTGTGCCTTCGACGTGCCGCAACTGCACCACTGGCTTGCCACCCCGGCCATCGCCCGTCATCAGCAGATGCAGCTGTGGCTGAGCGACATCAACCTGTTGATGAATGCCATCTCCCTGCTGCTGCGCCTGTGGCGCGAATCCGGCAACTTCAGTGAACAGGTGGCCGTCAACGGCTTCTTCCAGGATACCGCCGAGAGTGCCGAGCTGATCCGCATTCGCCTGAGCGGCACCCAGCAGTGCTACCCGACCCTGAGCGGCCACAAGAACCGGTTTGCCCTGCGCTTTTTGCCCACCGCGGAGCAGCAGATCGGTGACGTGCCCTTCCAGCTGGCCTGCTGCTAAGGAGCATCCATGGTGACCAAGGTAAAGTGCCCGACCTGCCAGACCGAGCTGGAATGGGGCCCGCAGAGCCCGTTTCGCCCGTTCTGCAGCAAGCGCTGCCAACTGATCGATCTCGGCGAGTGGGCCGACGAGGAGAAGCGGATCCCGGGGGAAATAGACCCGGAGCTGCTGCCCTACCCCGAAGAGGGGGAGCAGTGGCAGTAAGCCAGCAAGCAAAAAGGGCCGATTCGGCCCTTTTTATTTTGGTATGCACTGCGGCTCATATCAGCCCTGTGCGGCCAGCGATGCCTGCAGGCGCGTCACGATCGGGCCATTGGCGTCGGGGAAGTGGTACTCGTGCAGCGAGACCAGCGGCACCCAGCGACACTCCTGCCCCTCCTTGCCAAACGGCTCGCCGCTGAAGCGGGTCACCTTCCAGATATCCAGCAGTACCTGCTTGTCCGGGTAGTCGTGATGCAGCTCCATGAAGGGAGCGCAATCCTGCACCCGGATCCCGATCTCTTCCCACAGCTCCCTGTCCAGCGCGGTGAGCAGATCCTCTCCGGCTTCCACCTTGCCGCCGGGGAATTCCCAGCGATCCCCCTGATGACGATCGGCGGAGCGTCTGGCGATGAAGATATCGCCCCGTTCGTTCTCGATGACGCCGACCGCCACCCAGATCCGTTTCTTCTGTTCCATCATTGTCCTCAGCGTAAACATGGCAAACGGGCAATCCAGGGCGCCAGCCGGCGGGCCTGTGTTTCCCCTTGTGCCGTAAAGATATCCTGCCCCACATGCTCGCTCCCGTCCGGGGCGGGCAGCGGCCAGGGGGTGGCGCCAGACGGCGTGAAGCAGCGGTCATGCACCAGACAGCTCTGCGAGAGATAACCCCAGAGCCGGTCGCGCAAAAACCACTGGTCGATATTCGGCGTCTCCATGACGTCCGGCTGATAGGCTTCGAGCAGGGGCGCCAGTGGCGGCAGCACACCGGCCACCCCACCCCACATGCCCGCCAGCACCAGATCGGTATGACTCCACCAGTCGCGCATGATATGAAACCAGCGCGTCGATGCAAGCCACTCCTGTACCGCCAGCCGCTCGCGCACACCCGGTACCGAATCCACATCCCGCACCAGAAAGCGCCCCACCCGCGGATCGTTGGCTACCTGAAAGCGCCAGCAGAGGCGCCGACGCAAAGATTGACCGGCGGGTTGCAGCAACAGCTCGGCCCCCAGTTCGCGCAGCGCAGCGAGCAGCTCGGCAGGCACGCTCTCATCCACGTAGAAACGCACCCGCCAACCCGGATAGAGATAGGCGGCCGCCAGCACATTGTCGATGGCGCCCCGCAGGTAACGAGGGGCACTGCCCCACAGCGAGAAGGCGATGACATCCGGTTTGTCTGCCGCCAGCCAGGCCGACGGTGCGACTGCCGGCAGAGTCCAGTCTGACGGCGCCTTGTCGCTCACCCGAGCCTTTAGCTCCAGCGAGCGGGTTCCCGCCACGGCAGCCTCGGCGTGGCGCTCCAGCTTGGCCAGCGAGGCGCAGAGAGCATCCAGCGCATGGAAGTCGTCGGGGAGACGCTGCAACAGGGTCTGCAGCCGCGCCACCGCCTGTTCGTATTGACCGGATCGTGACAGACAAGAGCAGAGGTTGCGCAGCACCTCGTCGTTGCCAGGTTCGGCCTTGTGAGCCATCTCCAGTACCTGGGCCGCCGACGCCGGGTCACCGCACAAAAAGAGGTAATAGGCAAACTGCAGTTGCAGAGCCACCGGCTTGACCGCGTTGGCATTGAGTCTCGCCAGCAGTTGCTGGATGGCAACCTGACGTTGACCGGCCAGCCAGCTGGTGTGGGCCGCGGCATCCCAGCCCGTCGGCATCTTGCTCATGACGCTTCTCCTCCCTTGCCAGAAATGAATGCACCGCCCGGAGGCGGTGCATCATGCTCATGGCGCTATCAGGTCAACTGACCGTGGCAGTGCTTGTATTTCTTGCCGGAGCCACAAGGGCAGGGATCGTTGCGCCCCACCTTCTGCTCGTCCCGCACGAAGGTGACCGGGCCCGCTTCGGCCTGCTCTTCATCGGCCAGCTGGTTGTCGGCCGTCGCGTGGGTGTAGGTACGGGGAGCGGCCTCGGCCTGCTGGCGCTGCTGCTCTTCCATCGCCTCCACGTCGCGCTCCTGTACCTGTACCCGGCTCAGGATGCTGACCACGTCGCGTTTGAGGGTCTCCAGCATCTGGGTGAACAGATCGAAGGATTCGCGCTTGTACTCCTGCTTGGGGTTCTTCTGGGCGTAACCGCGCAGATGGATGCCCTGACGCAGGTGATCCATGGCCGCCAGATGCTCTTTCCACAGGCCGTCCAGGGTCTGCAGCATGACCGCCTTCTCGAAGTTGCGCAGCACCTCTTTACCAACCAGCTCTTCCTTGTGGGCATAGAGCTTGGTGGCTTCATCCAGGATGCGCTCGCGCAGCTTCTCTTCATACAGCTTGTCGTCTTCCGCCAGCCACTGCTGCAGCGGCAGATCGAGGGCGAAATCAGACTTCAGGCGGGCTTCCAGACCCGGCACGTCCCACATCTCTTCCAGAGACTGGGGCGGGATGTACTCGTCGATGATGGCGCCGTAGACGTCGTCACGGATGACGTGGATGGTCTCGGAGATGTCGCTGGTGTCCAGCAGCTCGTTGCGCTGCTCGTAAACCACCTTGCGCTGGTCGTTGGCCACGTCGTCAAACTCCAGCAGGCTCTTGCGGATGTCGAAGTTGCGACCTTCCACCTTGCGCTGGGCGTTCTCGATGGCCTTGGTCACCCAGGGGTGCTCGATGGCTTCGCCCTCTTCCATGCCCAGCTTCTTCATCATGCCGGTCACGCGATCGGAGGCGAAGATCCGCATCAGGGTATCTTCCATGGAGAGGTAGAAGCGGGAGGAGCCCGGGTCACCCTGACGACCGGAACGGCCGCGCAGCTGGTTGTCGATACGACGGGACTCGTGACGCTCGGTACCGATAATGTGCAGACCACCGGCGGCCAGCACCGCATCGTGACGCACCTGCCAGGCGGCCTTCAGCTCGGCGATCTGCTCCTCGCTCGGGTTCTCCAGCTGGGCGATTTCCGCTTGCCAGTTGCCACCCAGCACTATGTCGGTACCACGACCGGCCATGTTGGTGGCGATGGTGACGGCACCGGTCTGGCCAGCCTGGGCAACGATCTCCGCCTCCATGGCGTGGAACTTGGCGTTCAACACCTTGTGCGGGATCTTCTCCTTGGTCAGGATGCCGGAGAGCAGCTCGGAGTTCTCGATGGAGACGGTACCGACCAGCACCGGCTGGCCGCGTTCGACGCAACCACGGATGTCTTCGATGATGGCGGCATACTTCTCGTTGGCGGTCAGGTAGACCAGATCGCCCATGTCCTTGCGCACCATCGGCTTGTTGGTCGGGATAACCACGGTATCCAGGCCATAAATCTGCTGGAATTCAAAGGCTTCGGTATCGGCAGTACCCGTCATGCCCGCCAGCTTGTCGTACAGACGGAAGTAGTTCTGGAAGGTGATGGAGGCCAGCGTCTGGTTCTCGTTCTGGATCTTGACCCCTTCCTTCGCCTCGACCGCCTGGTGCAGACCGTCGGACCAGCGACGACCCGGCATGGTACGGCCGGTGTGCTCGTCGACGATGACGATCTCGTCCTTCTGGACTATGTAGTCGACGTTGCGTTCAAACAGGGTGTGCGCACGCAGGCCGGCGTTGACGTGGTGCAGCAGGCTGATGTTGGTGGCGGAGAACAGGGAGTCGTCTTCGGCCAGCAGCCCCTCTTTCTTGAGCAGCTCTTCCACGAAGATCTGGCCGTTTTCGGTCAGCAGCGCCTGACGGTTCTTCTCGTCCACCGTGTAGTGGCCGTCGCCGGTGTACTCTTCAGAGTCTTCTTTGTCCTGCTTCACCAGCAGCGGGATCAGCTTGTTGACGCGGATATAGAGCTCGGAGCTGTCTTCGGCCGGGCCGGAGATGATGAGCGGGGTACGGGCTTCATCGATGAGCACCGAGTCCACCTCATCCACCAGCGCGTAGTTGAGCGGACGCTGCACGCGCTGCTCGGGCGAGAACGCCATGTTGTCGCGCAGGTAGTCGAAACCGAATTCGTTGTTGGTACCGTAGGTGATGTCGGCAGCGTAGGCGTCGCGCTTCTGGGACGCATCCATGCCAGGCACGTTGCAGTCGACCGTCATGCCGAGGAAGGCAAACAGCGGGCGGTTCGCCTCGGCGTCACGCTTGGCCAGATAGTCGTTCACCGTCACCACGTGCACACCGCGGCCGCTCAGGGCATTCAGGTAGGCCGGCAGGGTGGCGGTGAGGGTTTTACCTTCACCCGTTTTCATTTCGGCGATACGGTTGGAGTTCAGCACCATGCCGCCGATCAGCTGCACGTCGAAATGACGCATGCCGAACACCCGACGGGAGGCTTCACGCACGGTGGCAAAGGCCTCCGGCAGCAGCTGCTCCAGCGTCTCACCCTGCTCCAGACGCTGACGATACTCGGCCGTCTTGGCCTGCAGCTGTGCATCGGACAGAGCTTCGAACTGCGGCTCCATCGCGTTGATCTGTTTTACAATTTTACGCAAAGCCTTGAGCGTTCTGTCGTTCCGGCTGCCGATAATCTTGGTAAGCAGTGTGCTAATCATGGGTACCAACTATTTCTGGTTATATAAGCGTTCCGTCACTGGAACCTGGAGAAAAAAACCTAACCCCGTCTGGCATTGAGAAAACGCGCGGGGTCCACCTGACGACCATCTTTCAACACTTCGTAATGCAAATGGACCCCGGTCGCGCGACCGGTGCGTCCCATCAAGGCAATTTTCTGGCCCTCATCGACCAAGGTGCCCACTTCGACCAGCAACTTGGAGTTGTGGGCATAGCGGGTCACCAGACCATTGCCGTGGTTGATCTCCACCATGTTGCCAAATTCCGGATGACGGCCCGCCCAGCTTACAACGCCTGGGCCCGTTGCCAGGATGGGGGTGCCGGGCTTGCCACGGAAATCCACCCCTTTGTGCATCTTGGCACGACCATTGAACGGATCGACCCGGCCACCGAAGCCAGAGGAGACCCAAACCCGCTCCTGCTTGACCGGTGTTCCGGAGATGAAACCGGCATCGGTTATATGGTGATTCATGATGAAAGATTCAAGTACCGACAGCTGCTCTTCACGACTACTGAGCTGTTGGCTGAGATGCTTCATGGAGTCCTGCAGCTCGTTGAGACTGACTTCCAGATCCGCATCATAGGAGGGACCGCCCATGGGGGGCAGCTCCTTGAAATTGAACTCCTCGGGGTCGAGGTCGGCTTTTTCGGTCAGCCGCTCTCCGAGTGCATTGAGTCGACCCAGCTGCCCCTGCATGGTGCCCACCTGGGCGGCCAGCATGGCAAGCTGTTCGCGGGCTTCGTCAGCCCCTTGCGTGGATTTTTGCTGTTCGGCCATGGCCAGCGCCACTTCCAGCGCGTCCATCTTTTGCTGCCAGCTCTGCCAGAGCCAGCCGCCCCCCAGGGCCAATACAGTGAAGAGGATACCGCCGACCCAGGCCAGACGTTGTTTGGGCAAGTGCAACCTGCGTCGCTGCTTACCGTGGAGGATCAGGGTAATGCTCATAGAAATCAGTCTGCTCGGTCAGGTGTGGCCATGGGCCGACACGGAAAATAAAACCGGGAGATAATCGGTATTACAGAATGGAGTAAACAAATGACGGAACGTCGGTGCGGAGAGAGGACCGACGTTCCGTTGCACGGCTATCAGGCCAGAACCAGACCGTTATCGTAGTAAGCGATAGGCGCTTTGTCGCCCTCACCCTCGAAGGTCACCAGTTCCCAGGCCTCCTGCTTGGCCAGCAAGGCACGCAGCAGTTTGTTGTTCAGGGCATGGCCGGTCTTGTAGGCACGGAATTCGCCAATGATGCTGCGATTGCACATGTACAGATCGCCAATCGCATCCAGCATCTTGTGTTTGACGAATTCGTCTTCGTAGCGCAGACCATCTTCGTTCAGTACCCGGTAGTCATCCAGCACCACGGCGTTTTCCAGGCTGCCGCCCAGCGCCAGGTTCTGGGAACGCAGGTACTCGATGTCACGCATGAAGCCGAAGGTACGGGCACGGCTGATCTCTTTCACGAAAGAGGCACCGGAGAAGTCCAGCACGCAACGCTGATTGCGTCCTTCAAATACCGGATGCTGGAAGTCGATCTCGAGATCCATCTTGAAGCCGTTGCGATAGGGGTGGAATTCCGCCCACTTGTCGCCGTCTTCAACCCGGATGCTCTGCTTGATCCGCACAAACTGCTTGGGCGCATTCTGTTCACGGATACCAACTTCTTGCAGCAGGTAGATAAAGGGGTGCGCACTGCCGTCCATCACCGGGATCTCGGGCGCATCAACCTCGACATAGAGATTGTCGATGCCCATCCCGGCCAGTGCGGCAGAGAGGTGCTCAATGGTAGAGACACGGACACCGGCTTCGTTCACCAGAGCGGTACAAAGCACGGTATCACGCACCTGATCGGCATTGGCTGGCAGCTCTACCACAGGATTCAGATCGGTACGCAAGTAAACGATCCCTGTGTTAACAGGCGCCGGACGGAACGTCATTGTGACTTTCCGGCCCGAATGCAGGCCGACACCAGTGGCCTGGACACTCGTTTTCAAGGTTCTTTGTCTAATCATGGGCGTATCCGCTTAACAGCTCAAATTCCTGACCAGATGGTCGTGGGCAGGCCATCTTAGCACATTCCTTAAGCAACAAACAAACCAGCGTCATTAGAGGCTTAGTCAGCTTGCTTGCGCAGGAACGCAGGAATATCGAGATAATCCGGTTCGCGACGAGCTTGCGGCTCGGCGTTGACCACCTTGGCCGGCGCCTCTTCCATCACGCGAGACTGCAGGGCTTCGCTGATCAGGGGCTGACGGGCCGGACGCTCTTGTACCATGTTGTTCTTCACCAGGGTGATGTCGGGCTTGCGCTCGGCACCGATACCGGTAGCAACCACGGTCACGCGCAGTTCGTCGTGCATTTCCGGGTCGATTACGGTACCCACCACCACGGTGGCGTTTTCGGAGGCGAAGGCCTTGACCGCGTTACCGACGGTTTCGAACTCTTCGATGGTCATGTCCATGCCGGCAGTGATGTTGACCAGGATGCCGCGGGCACCGGCCAGATCCACGTCTTCCAGCAGCGGGCTGGAGATGGCCTTCTCGGCCGCTTCTTCGGCACGGTCATCACCGGAGGCGGAACCGGTACCCATCATGGCGGTACCCATTTCGCGCATCACGGTACGCACGTCCGCGAAGTCGACGTTGATCAGACCCGGACGGGTGATCAGTTCGGCAATGCCCTGTACCGCACCCAGCAGTACATCGTTGGCCGCCTTGAAGGCGTCCAGCAGGGAGATGCCACGACCCAGCACCTTCAGCAACTTGTCGTTGGGGATGGTGATCAGGGAGTCGACGTTCTTGGACAGCTCTTCGATACCGTGAGCGGCGAAGCCCATCCGTTTTTTCCCTTCGAAGGAGAACGGCTTGGTTACGACAGCAACTGTCAGGATACCCATCTCGCGGGCCACTTCGGCCACGATCGGGGCAGCGCCGGTACCGGTACCACCACCCATGCCGGCGGCGATGAACACCATGTCGGAGCCGGTCAGCAGCTCGCGCAGCGCTTCCCGATCTTCCATGGCCGCGTCACGACCCACTTCCGGGTTGGCCCCGGCCCCCAGACCCTTGGTGATGCCACCACCGATCTGCAGGGTTGTGTTGGCACTGGAGTTGCGCAGCGCCTGGGCGTCGGTGTTGACGGTAATGAACTCGACACCTTCGATGTTTTGACGAACCATGTGTTCGACCGCGTTGCCGCCGCCGCCACCCACACCAATCACTTTGATGACGGCTTCGTCAGTGTGGCTATCCATAAATTCAAACATGTTGTCTCTCCGCTTTATTTGCCTGACTCAGCAAAATCTTTTAGAACTCGCCACGCAACCAGTTGCTGACCCGTTTGACCAGCCCACCTACGCTTGCCTTGGCGGCATATTCCTTGCTACTGCCGGTGGATTGATGGGTGCGGCCATACTGCAGCAACCCGACCGCAGTCGAGTACACAGGCGCCTGCACGTAATCACTCAATCCCCGGATATTCATGGGCTCCCCTACCCGGACCTGGCTCTGGAAGATCTGCTCTGCGCACTCCACAATGCCTTCGATCTGGGCAGCGCCGCCGGTCAAGACCACACCGGCTGCAAGCTGATGCTTGACCCCCTGCGCTTTCAATTCGCTTTGTACCCGCACCAGCTCATCATTCACCATGGAGAGCAACTCGGTGTAACGGGGCTCGATCACTTCGGCCAGTGTCTGCCGCTGCAGGCTGCGCGCCGGACGACCGCCGACACTGGGTACTTCAATATTGTCTTCCTTGCTGACCAGCCGGCCCAGGGCGCAGCCGTAGCGCACCTTGATCGCCTCCGCATCCAGCGGCGGAGTGCCGAAGGCGTAGGCGATGTCGCTGGTCACCGTGCTGCCGGCGTACGGGATCACCTTGGTGTGACGCAGGGCGCCGCCGGTAAACAGCGACATGTCCATGGTGCCACCACCTATGTCCACCACGCAGACACCCAGCTCTTTCTCGTCTTCGGTCAGCACGGCGTAGCTGGACGCCAGCGCGGAGAAGATCAGCTGATCCACCCGCAGACCCACCTTCTCAACGCACTTCTCGATGTTGCGAGCCATGTCGTTGTGGCAGGTGATCAGGTGCACCTTGGCGGCCATCCGCACGCCGGACAGACCGACCGGGTTCTTGATCCCTTCCTGGTAGTCGATGGCGAACTCCTGGGGCAGCACGTGCAGCACCCGCAGCTCATCGGACAACCGCACCGACTTGGCGGTGTGGATGACGTTGTCCACGTCTTCCTGGGTCACCTCTTCATCGGAGATGGGCACCATGCCGGTTTCGTTGCGACAGTCGATATGCTTGCCGGACAACCCCAGATAGACGGAGCTGATCTGGCAGTCGGCCATCATCTCGGCCTCTTCCACCGCACGGCGCAGGGACTTGACCACGGAATCGAGATCGTTGACCCCCCCCTTGTCCATGCCACGAGAGGCGTGACTGCCCATGCCGATGACATTGAGCTCACCGTCTGGCAGCACTTCGCCAACCAGAACCGCCACCTTGGTTGTGCCGATATCCAGTCCGACAATCAGATTTCTATCTGCGGTTTTGGTCATTCACTTTCTCTTCGTTCTTCTTCCAGCCAACTGCCATCCCGGTGTCGTATCGAAGATCCACGTAAGCAACCCGCTCACGGGGCTCGATGACCGGAAAGGCATCGATAAACCGCTGCAGTCGAAGCGCGATATCCGAGCGCCCCAAAAACAGCTGAATGTTGCCATCCAGGGTCAGTTCCCAGGCATGGCGAGGGGTCAGATTCACCCCCAGCAGCTTGTATCCTCTGGCCGCCAGCTGCGCCTCGTACTGACGGCTGGCCTCCAGCACCTTGACGGCCTGATCCTCAGGCCCGGACAGCTGCATCAGAGGGGTCTTCACCCTGTCCGGCGCACTGAACACCTCACCCTTGGTGTTGACGAAGCGGTTGCCGTTCCAGCGTGCCGCTACCGCCTGTTCGGTGAGGTAGACCTTGATCTTGTTGGGCCACTTCTTGCGTACCGAGACCTGGGCCACCCAAGGCAAGGCGTTCAACCGCGCCTGCAATTCGTTCACGTCCAACTCGAAGAAGTTGCGCAGTTCGGCGCCATCCAGCACGGCGCTGCGCAGTTCATCGGTTTGCAAATACTGGTGTTGCCCCTGCAGCAACAGCTCGCTCATGGGCAACCGATTGGCATCCGTCAGCCAATCTTTAACATCCAGCGCGGTCTGGTAGAGGCCCCACATGACCAGGAGGAAAAATCCCACCCCGGCGATGAAGCCTCCCTTGGTGCGCCCTTGTGCCCTTGCCTCCACCCGATCGATCCCCGTTTAACGCGCCATGCCGGCCCTTTGCAGGCCGGTTCGCCATTATATAGGCCCCGGCTTGGCGGTCAAAATACTCATTGGGCCCTCAGGCGCCGGATTTCATGCTCTCGATGCTCAATTTCATCTCGCCGAGACGCCGTGCCAGCGCCCCGACGTTCCCTGCCCCCTGGGTCAGCACCAGATCGCCCTCGCCGACCAGCCCGGCCAGTACCGCCGGCACATCGTCCGGCGTCGCGACAAAGATGGGTTCCAGACTGCCGCGGGAGCGGATGGAGCGGCACAGGGCGCGGCCATCGGCGCCCGGAATAGGCTCTTCACCGGCGGCATAGACCTCCAGCATCACCAGCACGTCCACCTTGGAGAGCACGTCAGCGAAATCTTCATAGAGATCGCGGGTGCGGGTGTAGCGGTGCGGCTGGAACACCATCACCAGTCGCTTCTCGGGCCAGCCGGCGCGGGCGGCGTTGATGGTGACCTTGACCTCGCTCGGGTGGTGACCGTAGTCGTCCACCAGCATGGCCTTGCCGCGGCCGGTCTCGAACTCGCCATATTGCTGGAAGCGGCGACCCACCCCTTCAAACTTGGCCAGCGCCCGGATGATGGCATCATCGCCGATCCCGTCCTCGGTGGCGACCGCAATCGCCGCGGCGGCATTGAGGGCATTGTGGATGCCGGGCAGATTGAGGGTTACCTCCAGCTCGCCGGCATCCTTGCGACGGACCCGGAAACGGCTGCGGTTGCTGGTCTGCACGAAGTCCAGCACCTGCACGTCGGCATCATCACTCAGGCCATAGGTGATGGTGGGACGCGCGATCTCCGGCAGCATGCCGCGGATCACAGGGTCATCCACGCACACCACGGCCAGCCCGTAGAACGGCAGATTGTGCAAAAAGTCGATGAAGGTGGCCTTCAGCTTGGAGAAGTCGCCACCATAGGTATCCATGTGATCCGCTTCGATGTTGGTCACGATGGAGACCATCGGCTGCAGATGCAGGAAGGAGGCGTCGCTCTCGTCCGCTTCGGCGATCAGATAGCGGCTGCTGCCCAGACGGGCATTGGTGCCGGCGCTGTTGAGCAGGCCCCCGATGACGAAGGTCGGATCCCGGTCCGCTTCGGCATAAATGCTCGCCACCAGACTGGTGGTGGTGGTCTTGCCGTGGGTGCCGGCGATGGCGATGCCATGGCGGAAACGCATCAGCTCGGCCAGCATCTCGGCGCGGCGCACCACAGGAATGCGCAGCTCGCGGGCAGCCAGCAGCTCGGGGTTGTCCTGCTTGATGGCGGTAGAGACCACCACCACGCTCGCCTCGTTCACGTGCTCGGCACTGTGGCCCACGAAGATGTGGGCACCGAGGGACTCGAGCCGTTCGGTCACCGCATTGCGGGCCAGATCCGAGCCGGTCACCTGATAGCCTTCGTTGGCAAGGACTTCTGCGATACCGCCCATCCCGGCCCCACCGATGCCGATGAAGTGAATGCGACGCACCCGGCGCATTTCAGGGATAACGGTACGCAGTTTTGCCAGTTCAACCTTGGTCATAATCATCTCTCGCTCTGCCCGGTCGCCAGGCGTTTGCACTCATCGGCGACCCGCTCGGCGGCATCGATGATGGCGACGCGACGGGCGGCCTGGGCCATGTTCAATAGGGTTTCCCTGCGCCCGGCAAGCCAGGAGAGACGCGCAGCCAGCGAGGCCGTGGTCAGCTCGGATTGGGGCAGGAATTCAGCCGCACCGCCGTCGACCAGAGTCAGGGCGTTGCGGGTCTGGTGATCATCCACCGCGTGGGGCAGCGGCACAAAAATGGCGGCAACCCCGGCGGCGGCGACTTCGGAGACGGTCAGCGCCCCGGCCCGGCACACCACCAGGTCTGCCCAGGCATAGGCACCGGCCATGTCCTTGATAAATTCACTCACCTCGGCCGCCACGCCCTGCTTGGCGTAGGCCTCGGCCACGGCATCGCGATTGCCCTTGCCGCACTGGTGACGCACCTCGATGGGCACACCGGCCGCCGCCACCGCCGGCGGCACCTGCTCGTTGAGCACCCGGGCCCCCAGGCTGCCACCGACGATCAGCAGCCGCAGCGGCTCTGCACTGCTGCGCAGTTGCGGATCCGGCAGGGCCACCACCTCGGGGCGCACCGGGTTGCCCACCACGGCGGTGCGACGGCTCGGGGCAAAGGCGCCCGGGAAGGCCATCAGCACCCGCTTGGCGAGACGGGCCAGCAGCTTGTTGGTCATGCCGGCCGCAGCATTCTGTTCGTGCAGCAGCAACGGGATGCCGGACAGCCAGGCGGCCACGCCACCCGGACCGGAGGCAAAGCCGCCCATGCCGAGCACCACGTCGGGGCGAATGGTCTTGAGCACCCGGCGCGCCTGCAGCACGGATTTGACGATGCGATAGGGGGCCGCCAGCAGCCGCTTGATGCCATTGCCACGCACCCCCTGGATATCGATGAAGGAGATGGGATAACCATGGGCAGGCACCAGCTCCGCCTCCATCCGGTCGGCGGTGCCGAGCCAGTGAATGGTCCAGCCCTGGGCCTTGAGGCGATCGGCCACGGCCAGACCGGGGAACACGTGGCCCCCGGTACCGCCTGCCATCACCAACAGCGTCTTGCTCACTAAACCTCCCGCACGCGCGCCTGGGCACTGGCCTGACGCAACTCGAAATCGATACGAATCAACATGCTCACCGCCACCATCATGATGATGAGGCTCGAACCACCATAACTGACCAGCGGCAGGGTCAGACCCTTGGTCGGCATCATGCCGCTGGCGGCGCCGACGTTGACGAAGGTCTGGAAGCTGAACCAGATGCCGATGCCGATGGCCAGATAGCCTTCATATAACCGCTCCGCCACCAGCGCCTGATGGCCCAGCTTGAGCGCCTTGACCGAGAGCGCGAAGATGAGGAAGAGCGCGCCCAGCACGCCCACATACCCCAGCTCTTCACCCAGGATCGCAAACACGAAGTCGGTGTGAGCTTCCGGCAGGTACTCCATCTTCTGGATGGAGTTGCCGAGCCCCTCGCCAAACCAGCTGCCACGACCAAAGGCCATCAGCGACTGGGTCAGCTGGTAGCCGCTGCCGAACGGATCGGCCCAGGGGTCGAGGAAGGAGGTGACCCGCCGCATCCGGTAGGGCTCGGCGATGATCAGGGTCACTACCGCGCTCACCCCCACCAGGATGAGGCCGATGAACTGCACCAGGCGAGCGCCGGCCAGGAACAGCATGCCCAGCGACGTCACGAACATCACCACCACAGAACCCAGGTCAGGCTGTGCCAGCAGTAGGATGGCTACCACGAACAGCACCGCCATCGGCTTCATGAAGCCGATGAAGCGCTCGCGTACCTCGCTCTGGCGGCGTACCAGGTAGCCGGCCAGATAGACAAACAATGCCAGCTTGCCAAACTCGGCAGGCTGCAGGTTGAAGGGGCCGAGCGGCAACCAGCGCACCGAGCCGTTGACGCTGCGCCCCACCAGCAGCACCAGCACCAGCATGACGATGGCCAGCAGCAGCATGGGGCCGTTGTAGTGCTGCCAGCGTGCCATCGGCACCTGCAGCACGAACCAGGAGATGCCGAGCGCCATCAGCAGAAACAGGCCATGGCGCTTCACGAACATGAAGGGATCGTTGTTGATGGCGATCCCCTCCGGGATCGAGGCGGACGCAACTATCACCAGACCCACCGCCATCAGCGCCAGCGCCAGCACCACCAACTGCCGGTCGTAAAGACCGGCAGGGCGTGCCGGCAACAACCAGCGCTGCAGGAAGCCCGCTACTGTGCGCAGGGCGTTCATAAGGCCATCACCAGCTCGGTGAAACGATCACCGCGCGCTTCGAAAGACTTGAACTGGTCCAGGCTGGCGCAGGCGGGTGCCAGCAGCACCCAGTCGCCGGGCCTGGCATCGGCAGCCGCCTTGGTGACCGCGGCATCGAGATCGGCAACCCGCTCGGTCTGCTCACCCAGCGCCAGCAGCACCTCGGCATCCTGGCCGAAACAGTACATGTGATCGATCTGGCTGCCGAGCAGCGCCTGCACCGGGCCGAAATCTTGGCCCTTGCCCTGACCGCCGGCCAGCAGCAGCAGACGGCCTTTCACCGATTCACGCACCCCGGCCACGGCGGCCAGGGTAGCCCCCACGTTGGTAGCCTTGGAGTCGTTGATCCAGCGCACCCCGTTCACCTCGCGCACGAAGCGGGCACGGTGGGGCAGCCCCTCGAACCGACGCAGCACTCGCAACTGCGGCTCGCGCGGGATGCCGACCGCATCGCACAGGGCCATGGCGGCCAGTGCGTTGGCTTGGTTGTGGGCGCCGACGATCTTCATCTCGTCCACCGCCAGCAACGGCTCGCCGTGCAGGGTCAGCCACTGGCGTCCCTCCAATTCACAGCGCCCGTAACCGTTGCAATCGAGACCGAAGCTCTGCCACACCTGACCCACGTCGGGCAGGGTCTGGGCATCGTCACGATTGACCAGAATGTGCTGGGAGTGCTGATGGATCTCCATCTTGGCGGCGCGGTAGTCGGCCATGCCTTGATAGCGATCCATATGATCTTCACTGAGGTTCAATACCACGGAAGCGGCGGCGCGCAGGCTGTGGGTGGTCTCCAGCTGGAAGCTGGAGAGCTCCAGCACGCAGAGATCCATCGGCTGCTTGAGCAGCTCAAGCGCCGGCGTGCCTATGTTGCCACCAACGCCCACCTTGAGGCCGGCTTCGGCGATCATCTCGCCCACCAGGGTAGTCACAGTGCTCTTGCCGTTGGAGCCGGTGATGGCGATGACCGGCACTTCGGTGTCGCGCACAAACAGCTCGATGTCACCGACGATCTGCACCCCGCACTCGGCGGCGGCTTTCAGCTCGGGGGTGGCCAAGGCGATGCCCGGGCTCGCCACTATCATGTGCGCCTGCTTGAGGCGCTCGCCGTCCAGCCCGTGAATGAGCTCCACCTCGGGCGGCAGCTGATCCTTGCCGGGCGGGTTGGCGCGGGTGTCCATCACCAGCGGCGTGACGCCACGGCCGAGGAAGTAGTCGACGCAGGAGAGTCCGGTTTTGCCGAGTCCGATGATGATGACCATGGCTTACCTCACCTTCAGGGTGGCAAGGCCGAGCAGCACCAGCATGAGGGTGATGATCCAGAAGCGCACGATGACGCGCGGCTCAGGCCAGCCCTTCTTCTCATAGTGGTGATGGATCGGCGCCATGCGGAAGATGCGCACGCCGCGCAGCTTGTAGGAACCTACCTGCAGGATCACGGAGACGGTCTCCATCACGAAGACCCCGCCCATGATCACCAGCAGGAACTCCTGACGCACCAGCACGGCGATGGTGCCGAGCGCGCCGCCCAGCGCCAGGGAACCCACGTCCCCCATGAACACCTGGGCCGGATAGGTGTTGAACCAAAGGAACCCCAGACCGGCGCCGACGATGGCGGTACAGACGATCACCAGCTCGGAGGTATAGGGCACGTAGGGAATGTGCAGGTAGCTGGCAAAATTGACGTTGCCGGTGGCCCAGGCGATGAAGGCGAAGCCCCCCGCCACCATCACGGTCGGCATGATGGCCAGACCGTCGAGGCCGTCGGTCAGGTTGACCGCGTTGGAGGTGCCGACGATGACGAAGTAGGTCAGTACGATGAACATCAGACCGAGCTGCGGCATCACGTCCTTGAGGAAGGGCACCACCAGCTGGGTCTGACCGTCGTGGGTGGCGGTGGCGTAGAGGAACACAGCCACCCCCAGCGCAACGGAGGACTGCCAGAAGTACTTCCAGCGGGCGATCAGGCCGTCGGTGTTCTTGCGCACCACCTTGAGGTAGTCATCGGCGAAGCCGATGGCGCCGTAGGCACCCAGCACGAACAGCACCAGCCACACATACGGGTTGTCGAGACGGCACCAGAGCAGCACAGAGATGAAGATGGCGGCGATGATCATCAGGCCGCCCATGGTCGGGGTGCCTTTCTTGCTCAGGTGTGACTCGGGACCGTCATTGCGGATCACCTGGCCGAACTTGAGGATCTGCAGGCGACGGATGAGGCGCGGCCCCATCCAGAGCGCCACCACCAGACCGGTGATGATCGACAAGATGGCGCGAAACGTCAGGTAGGAGAAGACGTTGAAGAAGGTGAAATGCGGGGTGAGCAGTTCCGCCAGCCAGACTAGCATGTGGCCGACTCCTGATGGTCTTTGACCATCTCGACGATATCTTCCATGCGGGAGCCGCGGGCCCCCTTGACCAGAATCGAAATTTCTTGATGTGTTTTTATCATTTGCGCAAGCACTTCAAACAACGACGCCTTGTTATCGAAATGTCGGCCAGCCGCGGCATCTGCGGTGTGGCGACTCTGTTCTCCTACGGTCAGCACGGCATCCAGACCGCGCTCACGGGCGTGGCGACCGACCCGGGCATGCTGCTCGGCGGACTCCTCACCCAACTCCTTCATGTCACCAAACACCAGCACCTTGTAGCCGTTCATGGCAGTCAGGGTATCGATACCCGCCAGCACGGACTCCACGCTAGCGTTGTAGGTGTCGTCCACCAGGGTGAGGCCACCCCAACGCTGGACGCAGAAGCGGCCCTTGACCGGCGCCATCTGCTCGAGCCCGGCCTTGATCGAGGCGAGCGAGGCGCCGAGCGCCAGCGTGCCGGCGGCGGCGGCCAGGGCGTTGGCCACGTTGTGGCGACCCGGAATGGCCAGAGTCAGGCTCACCTCACCCTGCGGGGTCACCATGACGAACTCGGCACAACCCTGCTGATTGATCACCACGTTTCTGGCGTGGAACGGCTGATGCTGATCCTCGATGGAGAAGGCGCAGTGAATGCCGCGGGCCTGCCATTTGGGCCAGAACTCGTTGTCGGCGTTGACGATGGCGGTGCCACCTTCACCCAGCCCCTCAAAAATCTCGCTCTTGGCGTGGAACACCCCTTCCAGCGAGCCGAAGCCCTCCAGATGGGCGGCCGCCACGTTGTTGATGATGGCGGCATCGGGTCTGGCCAGCGAGGTGGTCCAAGCGATCTCGCCCGGGTGGTTGGCCCCCAGCTCCATCACCGCGAACTGGTGTTGCGGCTCGAGGCGCAGCAGGGTGAGCGGCACCCCCACCTCGTTGTTGAAGTTGCCGGCGGTGGCCAGCACGTCCCCTTCCTGGCGCAGAATGGCGGTCGCCATCTCCTTCACCGTGGTCTTGCCACAGCTGCCGGTGATGGCCAGCACTTTCGGGTTGATGCGCTCGCGCACCAGCCGACCGAGGCGACCCAGCCCCTTGAGGGTATCGGCCACCACCAGCTGGGGGATCGCCAGCGGCAGTTCACGCTCCACCAGCAGGGCGGAGGCACCGGCAGCCACGGCCTGGTCGCAGAAATCGTGGGCATCGAAACGCTCGCCGCGCAGCGCCACGAACAGCGCGCCGGCACCCAGGGTACGGGTGTCGGTACTGACAGCCGTGATCGCTTCGTCTTCACCAATCAGACGGGCATCGAGTACCTGCGCCAGCTCGGCAAGCCTGAGGGTCATCATGCGAATGACTCCAATAATGTGTGCAAGGCGGCCGCGACGGTTTCCCGGTCGCTGTAGTGCCGCTTGTCGGTTCCAATGATCTGATAATCCTCGTGGCCTTTACCGGCCACCAGGATGATGTCCTGTTTGCTTGCCTGGCTCAGCGCCAGCTGGATCGCCTTGACCCTGTCGTGCTCGATTTGCACGGCGTCGGGATCGCGAAGACCCGCCACCATGTCGGCCATGATCCGGGCCGGCTCCTCGGTACGGGGGTTGTCGTCGGTCAGGATCACGCGATCCGCATGCAGCTCGGCCATGGCGGCCATCATGGGACGCTTGCCGCGATCCCGATCGCCGCCACATCCCACCAGGCACCAGAGCCGTCCTTCACAGTGCACCCGCAGGGCCTGCAGCGCCTTCTCCAGCGCATCCGGCGTGTGGGCATAATCGACCACGGCGAGCGGCGCCTTGCCGCCACCGAAACACTCCATGCGACCGGTCACCGGCTGCAGTTGCGGCGCGCTGGCCAGCAACTCGTCGAAGTCATAGCCGAGCACCAGCATGGCGCCCATCGCGGCCAGCACATTGCTGACGTTGAAGCGCCCGAGCAAGGGGGCGGATAATACACCATTCCCCCAACTGGAGTTAATCTGCGTGCGAAAACCTTGCTGGTGGAAATGGGGGTCTTGCGCCGTCAGCTGTCGCCCCGGGTGATTGGCCACCGGGCCGTGCACGCTGAATGCCACCGCGGCCGGATAAGCAGCCAGCCACTGACGACCCAGGCGGTCATCGGCATTGAGCACGGCGCGAGGTTCTGCCACCAGTTTCAGCAGCTCTTCCTTGGCGGCGCCATAGGCCTCCATGGTGCCGTGATAGTCCAGGTGATCCCGGCTCAGGTTGGTGAACACGGCAGCGGCAAACGGCAGTGCTGCCACGCGATGCTGCACCAGACCGTGGCTGGAAACCTCCATCGCCACCAGATCCGCCCCCTGCGCCTGCAGGGCGGCCAGATTGGCTTGTACCTGCAGCGCGCTGCCGGTGGTGTTTTCAGCTTCGATAAGATCGCCGAACAGGCCGTTGCCGATCGTGCCCATCACCCCGGCCTTGCCCCCCAGCAGGGTGCGCCAGTTGGCGACCAGCAGTGCCGTGGTGCTCTTGCCGTTGGTGCCTGTGATGCCCACCAGCGCCAGCTTGCTGGCCGGCTGGTCGTAGAAATAGCCGGCCAGCTCGGAGAGGCGGGCCGGCAGATTGGGCACGCCGATGCAGGGCACGGTCAGCGTTGGTGCCACGAATTCCCCGTCCTCTTCAAACAGTACGGCGGTCGCTCCCTGAGCCACCGCCTGTTCGATAAACCGTCTGCCATCCACCTGATGCCCGCGAATCGCCACGAAGAGACAACCGGGCCCGACGCGTCGACTGTCCAGCTGGATGTCGGTGAGTGCGAGCGCCGGGGCAGTAATGCCAAAGGGGCGCATCAGCTGATCAAGTGCGCGGGACAACATTGGGAGCCTCCGTACGGGCAAGTTTGGTGGGTACCGCTGGCGGCACCGCGTCGGGACGAATATTGAAGAGTTGCAGCACCCCGCCCATGGCTTCGGCAAACGGCGGGGTCGCCACGGCGCCACCGTAGTAGGCATCGCCCTTGGGCTCGTTGATCACCACCACCATGACGAAGCGCGGGTTGCTGGCCGGGGCGAAGCCGGCGAACCAGGCCATGTAATCCTTGCCGTAGCCGCCGGCCACGGCGACCTTGGCGGTACCACTCTTGCCGCCAACCCGGTAGCCAGGGATTTTGGCTTTCGGAATGGCGTTGTCGACCACGTACTCCAGCGCCTGCAGCATGGCGGTGGCGTTGTTGTGATCGATGACCTGCTCGCCCTTGGGCGGCTCGCTCACCTTGACGATGGAGATGGGCACCCGCTTGCCCTTGTTGGCCAGAGTGGCATAGGCAGAGGCCAGCTGCAGCGGGGTCACCCGCAGGCCATAGCCGAATGACAGAGTAGCCCGTTCGATATCGGACCAGCGCCGACGTTGAGGCAGCATGCCGCTGCTCTCGCCCATCAGGCCGCTGCCGGTATCCATCCCGAAACCCACCATGCTGAGGGTGTTGATCATCTCCTGGGCCGGCATCCGCAGTGCGATACGCGACATGCCGATGTTGGAGGAGTAGCGCAGGATGTCGTACAGGTTGGTCGCCTTGTGAATACTCACGTCGCGGATCTGCTTGGCCCCGATGAACAGAGGGCCGCCCTGGATGGTGTCCTTCCAGCTGGTGACGCCGGCCTGCAGGGCACTCAGCAGGATCAGGGGTTTGACGGTCGAACCCGGTTCATAGGTGTCGGTCACCACTCGGTTGCGCACCCGGAAACTCTGGTACTGGCCGCGGTTGTTAGGGTTGTAGGAGGGGGTGTTGACCATGGCGAGCACCTCACCAGTCTTGACGTCCAGCATCACCATGGAGCCGGAAGTCGCCTTGTTCTCGTCGGTGGCCCGCTTGAGTGCCCGGTAAGCCAGCGCCTGTACCCGCTGATCGATGCTCAGCTGCAGATCGTTGGCGTTCTTGCCCTCTTTCACCAGCCCGAGCCGCTCGATGACCCGACCCTGCCGGTCCTTGCGCACCCGCATCTCGCCCGGGGTCGCGGTCAGCCATTCGTCATAGCTGCGCTCGATCCCCTCGATGCCGTGCCCATCGATGTTGGTCACCCCCACCAGATGGGCGCTGATCTCGCCGGTCGGATAGAAACGGCGCGACTCCGGACGCAGGTAGATGCCGCCCAGCTTGAGCCCCTTGATGTACTCGGACACCGCCGGCGTCACCTGCCGCTGCAGGTAGACGAAGCGCTTGCTCGGGTTGGAGATACGGTGCTTGAGGGTGTTGATGTCGAGCTTGAGCACGGCGGAGAGCGCCATCCAGGCGCGTTCGTTGTGGATGGCACCGGATTCATGCACCGTCTTGGGATCGGCCCACACCGCTTCGACCGGTACCGATACCGCCAGCTGTTCACCGTTGCGATCGGTGATCATGCCACGCACCGCCTGGGTGGAGGTAGTGCGCAGCGAGCGCATGTCCCCCTCCTGACGCAGCCTGTCCGGGTCGATCACCTGGATCCAGGCCAGCCGCAGGATCAAGCCGGCAAACGCAATGCCGATGAAAAACACCAGCGTGCGAAAGCGCCACGGATAGAGTGACGGGGCTTTGACCTTGGGTTGGGCCTTGGCGGATGCCTTGCGTTTCATGGTTGTGTAATTACCTTCTCGGTGGTCACCAGCGGGCGAGCCATCTGCAACTTGTCCATGGCCAGACTCGCGACCCGGGAATGCTCTGCCAGCGTGCCCTGCTCCAGCAGCAGGTGGCGCCACTCGATGTTGAGCCTGTCCTCCTCCGCCATCAGATCATTCTGCTTGGCGGTGAGGCCGCGAGTCATGTTGGTCACCAGGATCACCGCAAAGGCGGTGATCAGCACGGCGATGGCCAGCACCACCTGCAGCTTGTGCCGCCAGAGATCGCCGAGGATCTCTCTGGCCAGATGAACACGCACCTCGCTCATGGCTTACTCCGCCAGCCGCTGGGCCACCCGCAGCACCGAGCTGCGTGACCGGCTGTTTTCGTTGACTTCATGCTCGGAAGGCTTGAGCGCCTTGCCGACCGATTTCAGTTTGCGACCGCCGGCCAGCTGGGCCTCGGTCAGCGGAATGCCGTGCGGCACTTCCGGGCCTTTCTCGTGCTTGCGGATGAAGTGCTTCACCAGCCGATCTTCCAGCGAATGGAAGCTGATGACGGAGAGGCGGCCGTGGGGGGCCAGCACTTCCAGGGCCCCGTTGAGTGCGGTCTCGATCTCGTCCAGTTCGCTGTTGATGTAGATGCGGATGGCCTGGAAGCTGCGGGTGGCAGCGTGCTTGCCCTTTTCCTTGCTCGGATTGACCCGGGCGATCATCTCCGCCAGCTGGCGGGTGCGAACATAGGGCTCGGTGACCCGGTCATGCACGATGGCGCGGGCAATCTTCTTGGCAAAGCGCTCCTCACCGAAGGTCTTCAGTACCCAGGCGATGTCGTCCACATCGGCCCTGGCCAGCCATTCGGCGGCGCTCTGACCGGAAGTGGGATCCATCCGCATGTCGAGCGGACCGTCCTTCATGAAGCTGAAACCGCGCTCGGCATCGTCCAGCTGGGGGGAAGATACACCCAGATCCAGCAGGAAACCGTCGACCTTGCCCAGCAGGCCGCGCTCACTCAGGTAGGTGGTGATGCCGGAAAACGGGCCGTGCACGATCTCGAAGCGCGGATCCTGGATCTTGGCCGCTTCGGCGATGGCCTGGGGATCCCGATCGATGGCAATCAGACGGCCATTGGGGCCCAGCTGCTGCAGGATAAGGCGCGAGTGACCGCCCCGGCCAAACGTACCGTCGACGTAGATGCCGTCCGGCTTGATGGCCAGCCCTTCGACGGCTTCGTGCAGCAGCACTGTAATGTGTTCAGCGGCTTGGGTCATTTATAAAGAGAAATCCTGTAGTCGTGGCGAGCTTGCCCAGTCATCCTCGGGCAGGCCCTGAATGTCGTCATTGACCTGTTGTTGCCAGCGGGCTTCATCCCATAGCTCAAATTTGTTGAGCTGGCCCACCAGCATGATTTTCTTGTCCAGCCCCGCGTGGCTGCGCAGTGGCTGGCTGAGCAGCAGACGGCCATTGCCGTCCAGCTCGCATTCGGTCGCATGCCCGAGCAACAGCCGCTGCAGGCGGCGCTCAAGGGGATTCATGCTGGAGAGGGTCTTGAGCTTGCGCTCGATCTCTTCCCATTCGTTTAGGGGGTAAAGCAGCAGACAGGGGTGGGCAATATCGATGGTGCAGACCAGCTGGCCCTCGCTCTCGTCGCGCAGCCAATCACGGTACTTGGTCGGAATCGCCAATCGCCCCTTGCTGTCCAGGCTGATGGCATGCGCACCACGCAACAAATTGCAGTCCCTGAAAATGAGTTAAAGGGGGCAAACCGCCCGATAAAAACCACTTTGATCCACTTTTCCCCACCTTGAAGTTTAAGGACGTGCTGAGGGCTTTTCAAGCGAGGATCTCGGGCATGGGGAACATATTGACGCAGCATTTTCGCTGCGAGGATTAAATGAGTTGATTTTCCACAAGTTATTTGTGTTACCCGCAATTCGATTAATTTTCGGCAATTAAAAAACTGACGAATTACGCGAATAAACATCAGCCATGCAGGTCACGTTTCTCCAGCGCCATCACAATACTGACATCATGGACAAAAACCACATAACAGATTGATATAAAGCACATTTGTTAAGCAGGGCCAGCCCGATAGTAAATATTCCGAGTCAACCGAGACAGTATTTTACAGTTAATAAAAAGAGCCTTGCGATAAATCGCAAGGCTCTTCAGGAAAGAGGTCGGAGTCGGCCTGTAAGCCGGGTTCTGTACCGGGTTGCCCCGGGTAGCAATCATTCCTCTAGGCCAGCAATCGCTCGCTGGCTCAAGCAACCTACCCGCCCCCAACGCGGGCCGCGCCAATAGGGGCCTATTTGGTCTTGCTTCGGGTGGAGTTTACCGTGCCACGAACTGTTGCCAGTCGCGCGGTGCGCTCTTACCGCACCCTTTCACCCTTACCTGATCCCTTGCGGGCCATCGGCGGTCTGCTCTCTGTTGCACTGGTCGTAGGCTCGCGCCCCCCAGGCGTTACCTGGCACCCTGCCCTGTGAAGCCCGGACTTTCCTCCCCTCCGCCTGTCTGTCCCGAGGGACACAACGACGAAGCAGCGATTGCCCAGCCAACTCCGAGGCGCGGATTATAGCCTCGTGATGCCGGCGGGGTAAACCGGCAATTCCCGTTTACGGCAATTAATAGTGCTCGAGGCCGTACTTGTAGAGGGCATTCTTCTTCACGCCGTGGATCTCGGCGGTCAGCGCCGCCGCTTTTTTCAGCGGCAGCTCGGCCACCAGCAACCCCAGGGTGCGGATCGCCTCAGCCGGCAAGGCCTCTTCGTCCTTGCTCGCCCCCGCCACCACCAGCACAATCTCGCCGCGGCAGCGGTTTTCATCTTCGCCGAGCCAGGTCAGCATCTCGGAGGCAGGCAGACCGTGGATCGACTCGAAGGTCTTGGTCAGCTCGCGGCAGACCACCACCTGGCGCTCACCCAGAATGCGGGCGATCGCTTCCACCGTCTCCTGTACTCGGCGCGGCGATTCATAGAACACCAGCGAGCGGGTGTCCTCAATCACGGCCTGCAGACGATCGTCGCGCCCCTTGGCTTTGGCCGGCAGAAAACCCTCGAAGGCAAACCGGTCGGTGGGCAACCCGGCGGCGGAGAGCGCCGTGATGGCGGCGCAGGGGCCGGGCAGCGGCACTACCTTGACCCCGGCTTCGCGACAACGGGTGACCAGGTGATAACCGGGGTCGCTGATGAGCGGCGTGCCCGCGTCGGAGACCAGAGCCACGCTCTTGCCCTCCTTGATACGGCCGATCAGCACATCGGCTTTCTGCTGTTCATTGTGATCATGCAGCGCAAAGGTCGGTACCGAGATCTGGTAGTGGCTGAGCAGGATGCCAGTATGGCGGGTATCCTCGGCGGCCACCAGATCGACGCTGCGCAGCACATCCAGTGCTCGCTGGGTGATGTCGGCCAGATTGCCGATCGGAGTGGGGACTATATACAGGGTTGGGATGTCACTCATGGGAGCTCCGAGTGTCCCGACAATTGTGTCGCCATATTGGCCCGTTTACACTATGGAGAATTTCAACACTGGTCGGGGAATGAACTTGAACCGGGTTATAAAGCAGCTAAGTGTATCACGACTCTTCGGCATCCTACTCGCGGCAGTCCTGCTCGCCGCCTGTGCGTCGGAGCCCAATCAACCCGCTGGCCAGTCCGGCATGCCGTCGGCCTTCTCGGATCTTACCAAGAATGCCCAGTGGTATCTGGCCCAGGTGGACCCGGCTAAACCGGCCGAAGCCTTCACCTGGCAAGTGATGGCGGCGCGCAGCTATCTGGCGCTCGGTCAGGCCAAGCCGGCCGCGGCCCTGTTCCAGCAATTGCAGAAGCAGGCCCAGAGCGCCGAGCAGAAGGCCCAGCTGCAACTGCTGCAGGCTCACCTGCTGCTCGCCCAGGGCAACGCCAACCAGGCGCTGATCCTGCTGGAAGGCAAGCCCGATGTGGCGCTGGATGCTGATACCCAGAAGGACTGGTACCGCCAGCGCGTGGTGCTGCAGCTCGACATCAACAACAAGTTTGGTGCTGCCAAGTCGCTGATCCTGCTGGAGCCCTACCTGGCCCAGAATGAGCTGGCCACCAATCATCAGCAGATCTGGTCCCTGCTCAAGAGCATGACCCCTTCCACCCTGCAGGCGCTGGAAGAGGCACCGGCTCCCGATGTCACCACCGGCTGGCTGCGGCTGGCAGCGCTGGTGAATGAATTCGGTGCCCAGCCCAATCAGCTGGCTCGCCAGCTGGCCGGCTGGAAACAGGCCTTCCCGAACCACCCGGCCCAGAAAGACATGCCGGCCGGACTCGGTGATCTGGCCACCAGCAACATCAATGCCCTGCAGCAGATCGCCGTCTTCCTGCCGCTGTCCGGCAACCTGGAACCGCAGGGTGCGGCAATCCGCAACGGCATGCTGATGTCTTACAAGGAAAATCAGAGCCAGTTTACCCTGAACTTCTACGATACCCAGACCAAGTCGACGGCGGATCTCTACAAGCAGGCCATTCAGGAAGGGGCCAACATGATCATCGGCCCGCTGCTCAAAGACAGGGTCGAGGAGCTGCTCAAGGCCAATCCGACCGTGCCTGTACTGGCACTCAATGAGCTGGACAAGCCGATCGTCAACGACACCACCTATTACTTCTCCCTCTCAGCCGCCGCCGATGCAACGCAGGCTGCCCAGTACCTCTATGGCCAGGGTTATCGCAAACCCCTGCTCATCGCGGCACAGGGACGGATCGGCTACAGCAGCATCAAGGCGTTTGAACAGGCCTGGGCGACCGTAAGCCAGGACAAACCGGTCGTGGCCACTTTCGGTGCCCGCAACGAAGTGCAGGGTATGGTCAAGAATGCGTTGAGCGGCCGCTCCACCGCCCGGGCTGGCGAAGTGGTTCAGCTCTCCGCTGCCGCCCCGCGCAGCATCGACGTGGTCTATGTGGTCGCCAACAGCCTGGAGACCCGGATGATCAAGCCCTACGTCGACATCTCGGTCAATCCGATGGGCAGCCTGCCGATCTACAGCAGTTCGCGCAGCTACGACAGCGCCACCACCGAGGTGGCCTCCGAGCTCAACGGCATGCACATCTCCGACATGCCGCTGCTGCTTGGTGGTTACGAGAAGCAGCGCGAGCAGATCGCCCTGCTCTGGCCGCAGACCCAGGGCGACCTGCTGCGTCTGTTTGCGCTGGGCTATGACGCCGTCAGCCTGGCTGAGAACCTGCAGCAGATGCGCAAGGTCAACGCCATGCAGCAGCCCGGCATGAGCGGTCAGCTGAGCGTGGATGCCGGCGGCAACATAGTACGGGTACTGGACTGGGCCACCTACCAGAATGGCAAGCTGGTCAGTGACAGCGCCATGCCCCAGCTCGAGGGAGTCCCCCATGAAGGTACTTCTGGCACGGATGCGCCGGCAGTTACAGAACCTGTTCCCGTCACCAACGAGCAAGGGACAGCACTTTGAGCAGGTAGCGGAGCGCTGGTTGCAGGCCCGCGGCCTGCAACCCGTGACCCGCAACTATCGCTGTCGGGGCGGCGAGATCGATCTCATCATGCGCCAGGGGGAGATCCTGGTGTTTGTTGAAGTCCGCTATCGCGCCCAGGCCAGCCACGGCGGCGCCGCCAGCTCCGTCACCCGACGCAAACAGCACAAGATCGTGCTGGCGGCACGCCACTATTTCAAGCAACATGCCATCAACGAGGCCAACCAGGCCTGCCGATTCGATGTGATCGCGTTCGAAAGCGACCAGCCGGACTGGATCCAGAACGCATTTTAAGAGGACCCCATGACTGACCGCATCAAAGAAAACTACACCGAGAGCATCCAGACCAAGATAGCCGCCGCCGAGGCGCTGCCGGATGCCATCCATACTGCAGCCCAGATGCTGACCATCTGTCTGCTCAATGGCCACAAGGTGATGGCATGCGGCAATGGTCCCTCCGCAGCACTGGCCCAGCTGTTTATCTCTGAGCTGGTCAACTGTTACGAAACCGAGCGTCCCTCCCTGCCCGGCATGGCGCTGACCCCGGACATGGCAACCATCAGTGCCATCGCCACCGACCACGGCTTTGAAGAGGTGTACGCCAAGCAGATCCGTGCACTCGGTCAGCCCGGCGACATCCTGGTGGTCATCACCACCACGGGTAACAGCCGCAGCCTGATCAAAGCCGCCGAGGCCGCCCTCTCCCGCGACATGACCATAGTGGTGCTGGGGGGCGGTGATGGCGGCGAGATCGCCGGTCTGCTCGGTCCCAACGATGTGGAGATCCGGGTGCCGTCTGCCCGTCGTCCCCGCATTCTGGAAGTGAACCTGTTGACCCTGCACTGCCTGTGTGATCTCATCGACCAGACTCTTTTCCCGCAACAGGAAGATTGAAACCATGAAGAAGCAAACGCTCCTGCTCGGCCTGCTGGCCGGCACCCTGCTGCTGCAAGGTTGCGCGGCCGTGGTGGTCGGTGGTGCCGCCGGTACCGCCAAGGCTTCCGGCGATCGCCGCACCCTGGGCGCCCAATGGGACGATCAGGCCATCGAACTGAAGGCGGCTAACCTGCTGGCCGACAACAAGCCGCTGAGCGCGGCCAGCAAGATCAGCGTCTACAGCAACAACGGCCGGGTACTGCTGGTCGGTCAGACACCTTCTGACGCTTACAAGCTCGAGGCTGGCAAGATAGTGGCCCGTATCGAGGGGGTGCGCCACGTCTACAACGAGCTGCGCCTCGGCCAGCCAGTCAGCATAGGGGTACGCAGCAACGACACCTGGATCACCTCCAAGGTGCGGGCTGACATGCTGGGCGCCAAGAACTTCGACAGCGCCAAGGTCAAAGTGGTCACCGAGAATGGCGAGGTGTTCCTGATCGGCCTGGTGACCCGTCAGGAGGGGGATCAGGCCGTCGAGATCGCCCGCCACGTCAGCGGTGTGAAGCGCGTGATCAAGGCCTTCGAGTTTGCCCAGAACTGACCCTGTTGATCGCCATAAAAAAACGCAGCCAATTGGCTGCGTTTTTTATTTGATGACCTTCAGGGTCGGACGACCGCTCGGGCGCGGCGGTTCCGGCTCAGGCTCTACCGGCGCTTCGGCCTGCTCCAGCCAGAGATCATACCCAGGCTCGGGTGGGAACAGGGTGCCCACGCCGTTTTCCCGGGCATGAATGGCTAGCACGGCCGCCATCGGGATGTAGACCTGCTGGGAAACTCCACCAAAGCGGGCGCTGAAGCTGATGGCATCATTGTCCATGTGGAACTGCCCAACCGCACGAGGTGCGATGTTCAGCACTATCTGCCCATCCTGAACGAACTGCATCGGCACCATCACATGGGGGATGTTGACGTTGACCACCAGGTGAGGGGTCAGGTCATTGTCCAGCAACCAGTCAAAGAACGCCCGCAACAGATACGGGCGACTGGGCGTCATCGTCGGTTCCATGCTCATACGCCAGCGCGGATCTCGCGCTCGGCTTCGGTCAGGGAAGCCTGGAAGGATTCACGTTCGAACAAACGAACCATGTAGGCCTTCAGCTCTTTGGCGCCACGACCGGTGAAGTCGATGCCCAGACTCGGCAGACGCCACAGCAGCGGGGCCATGTAGCAGTCGACCAGACCGAACTCTTCACTCATGAAATAGGGCATCTCACCGAAGATGGGGGCGATGGCCAGCAGGTTGTCCCGCAGCTCGGCACGCGCCGCATCCACGTCGGTACCCGCCATGATCTTGTCGGCCAGGGAGTACCAGTCCAGCTCGATGCGATGCATCATCAGACGGCTGTTGCCGCGCGCCACCGGGTATACCGGCATCAGGGGCGGGTGCGGGAAACGCTCGTCCAGATATTCCATGATGATGCGCGAGGTGTAGAGCGCCAGCTCCCGATCAACCAGGGTCGGTACAGTGTTGTACGGGTTCAGCTCGGCCAGCTCATCCGGCAGGTTGGCAGGGTCTACCTGGCAAATATCTACGCTAACACCCTTCTCCGCCAGGACAATGCGCACCTGATGGCTGAACATGTCGTTGGCACCGGAAAACAGCGTCATTACCGAACGCTTATTGGCAGCTACAGCCATTGAACCCTCCCGTCATTAAAAAGCAGAAACGGCAATGAAGCATCTTGGACTTCATTGCCGTGCATTATATTACCCGGATCTGGTCGCTTAGTGAACGTCGCGCCAGAATTCCTTCTTCAACAGCACAGTGAAGATGAAGAAGATCACGATGAAACCCAGCACCCAAAAGCCCATGCGTTCGCGCTCCTGTTGTACCGGTTCAGCTGAGTAGACCAAGAAGTTTACCAGATCCAGCACCGTCTGATCATACTCTTCGTTATTCATTTCACCGTTGCCGTCAGATTTGATGCTGACAACCTGCTGAACGTCGACACCATCGACCTGGTGGGTCGCAAACTCGGCGCGGGGCGTCCCCTGCAACGGCTCCAGCACGTGAGGCATGCCCACGGACGGGAACACGGCGTTGTTCACCCCAAACGGACGGGTCTCGTCCACGTAGAAGGAACGCAGGTAGGTGTAGATCCAGTCCGCACCACGTACCCGGGCGACCAGCGTCAGATCGGGGGGCGGTGCACCGAACCACTTGGCCGCATCCTTGTCCGGCACCGAGTTTTCCATCAGATCACCGATCTTGGCGCCATTGACGATCAGGTTGGCCGCCATCAGGTCTTCCGGGATGCCAATGTCTGCAGCTACCCGGTTGTAACGCTGGTACTGGGTGCTGTGACAGCCAAAGCAGTAGTTCATGAAGGTGGCGGCACCACGCTGCAGCGACGCCTTGTCGTTCAGATCATAGTGAGCCTTGTCCAGATGCACGGCCCCGGTGTTGGCAAACACCAGTGACGGCAGCAGGGTCAGCACTGCAAATATTATTTTTTTCATTTGAATGTCACCCTTTCCGGCAGCGGCTTGGTGCTTTCATTCTTGCTGTAGAAGAACAACAGGACGAAGAACCCGAAATAACCCAGGGTACAGATCTGGGCGATCAGCGTCAGGGTCGGAGTCGATGGCAGTACGCCGAGCACCCCGAGAATGATGAAGCAAACCACGAACTGGGCGATGTTCAGCTTGTGCAGGGTGCTGCGATAACGCACCGAACGCACCTTGCAGCGATCCAGCCAGGGCAGCAGGAACAGCACCACGATGGAGAGGCCCATCATGATGACGCCCAGCAGCTTGTCCGGTACCGCCCGCAGAATGGCGTAGAAGGGGGTGAAGTACCATACGGGCGCGATGTGTGCCGGGGTCTTCAGGCCGTTGGCCACTTCAAAGTTCGGTTTCTCGAGGAAGTAGCCCCACATGTCCGGCTTGAAGAAGATAATGGCGCAGAAGAAGAACAGGAAACCGGCTACGCCAATCATGTCCTTGACGGTGAAGTAGGGGTGGAATGCCACCGCATCCAGCGGCCAGCCGTTCTCATCCTTGTGCTTCTTGATGTCGATGCCGTCCGGGTTGTTCGACCCCACTTCGTGCAGCGCCAGGATGTGCATGGCAACCAGCATCACCAGCACCAGCGGCAGGGCGATGACGTGCAGCGCGAAGAAGCGGTTGAGGGTAGCGCCGGAGATGACGTAGTCACCCCGGATCCACAGGGTCAGATCGTCGCCGATGACCGGAATGGCACCGAACAGCGAGATGATGACCTGCGCGCCCCAGAAGGACATCTGGCCCCACGGCAGCAGGTAGCCCATGAAGGCTTCCGCCATCAGGCAGAGGAAGATCAGCATGCCGAAGATCCACAGCAGCTCGCGCGGCTTCTGGTAGGAGCCGTATATCATGCCGCGGAACATGTGCAGGTAGACCACGATGAAGAAGGCGGACGCGCCGGTGGAGTGCATGTAGCGCAGCAGCCAGCCGTAATCCACATCCCGCATGATGTACTCGACGGAGGCGAAGGCACCTTCGGCGGAGGGGTTGTAGTTCATGGTCAGCCAGATGCCCGTGATGATCTGGTTGACCAGCACCAACATGGCGAGCGAGCCGAAGAAGTACCAGAAGTTCAGGTTCTTGGGCGCCGGATACTTGGCCATGTGGTCGTTGTACATGGCGGTGAGCGGAAAGCGATAGTCAATCCAGCCCATCAGTTTGGCAAACATGGTCAGGCCTCCTTGCCATCGGCACCGACCAGGATGGTGGTGTCGCTAAGATATTGGTACGGCGGAATGACCAGATTCAAGGGCGCAGGCACCCCCTGGAACACTCGACCAGCCATGTCGAACTTGGAGCCATGGCACGGGCAGAAGAAACCGGAAGTCACCCCCTGCACCTGTTCGCCGAAGTTGTCCGGCAGGTAGGAGGGAGAGCAGCCCAGGTGGGTACAGATACCGACGGCCACGAAGATCTCCGGCTTGATGGATCTGTAGCCATTGTGGGCATAGTCGGGTTGTTGGGGCTCGTCAGAAGCCGGGTCGCGCAGCTTGTCGTCATGCGCGGCCAGGGCATCCAGCGTCTGTTTGGTGCGTTTCACCACCCAGACCGGCTTGCCTCGCCACTCAACACGGATGAGCTGGCCTGGTTCCAACTTACTGATATCCACTTCAACCGGAGCACCCGCCGCTTTGGCTTTGGCACTCGGGTTCCATGACTTAATAAACGGCACTGCGGTAAAAGCAGCTCCTACCCCACCAACGGCGACCGTTGACCAGGTAAGAAATCTGCGGCGACCGGTATCAACTGGCGCATTGCTCATCCAAAAACTCTCCCATGTGGACTCCGCACATTCTTATTGTGTCCCTGTTCCCCTTTCTTCCGTGACAACAGCGGCGGAAGCGGAGTTACAATTGTCACAGAAAAACCGAGGGAATTTTAAAGAAAAGATAACAACTTGACAAGAAAGAGAAGCGAAGGTCAAAAACAATAAATACACAATTTTTTGTCTTTTGTGACGTGGTGTTAGCAATGCGGTTCGTAATATTACCAATAAAAAAAGCCTGGCACGTGGCCAGGCTTTTTTGACACTCGCGAGAGTGCGTACAAAAAGCGAATTAACGCTTGGAGTACTGCGGACGCTTACGAGCTTTGTGCAGACCGACTTTCTTACGCTCAACCTTACGGGCATCACGAGTAACAAAGCCAGCTTTACGCAGTTCGGAACGCAGGGTTTCATCGTACTGCATCAGAGCACGAGTGATACCGTGACGGATCGCACCAGCTTGACCGGAGATGCCGCCACCGTTAACGGTGATGAACAGATCCAGTTTCTCGGTCATCTCAACCAGTTCCAGCGGCTGACGAACTACCATGCGGGCAGTCGGACGGCCGAAGTACTGCTCCAGGGAGCGCTGGTTGATTACGATTTTACCGCTACCCGCTTTGATGAATACGCGAGCAGTGGAGCTTTTGCGACGGCCAGTACCGTAGTATTGATTTTCTGCCATGTTGCCAGTTCCCGATTAGATATCCAGTACTTGAGGTTGCTGAGCAGCATGAGCGTGCTCGGCGCCTGCGTAAACTTTCAGTTTACGGAACATGGCACGGCCCAGCGGACCCTTCGGCAGCATGCCTTTGACGGCAGCTTCGATTACCATTTCCGGTTTACGCTGAATCAGCTTGTCGAAGCTGATGGACTTGATACCACCCGGGAAACCGGAGTGAGCGTGGTACATTTTATCGGTAGATTTCTTACCGGTTACGTGTACCTTCTCGGCGTTTACAACGATGATGTAATCACCGGTGTCAACGTGCGGAGTGTACTCGGCTTTGTGCTTACCACGCAGACGAGCAGCGATCTCGGTTGCGATACGACCCAGAGTTTTACCTTCTGCGTCCACAATGTACCAGTCACGTTTTACGGTTTCTGGCTTGGCAACGAAAGTTTTCATTAAGTTAAACCCAATTACCTGTTACAGACCCAATTGCTTATGGGGGCTCTCCCACAAACAACAAACGATGGCCTACCTGTACCCCTTCGAATACAAGTAAAGCTTAAAGTGTTGCTGTCTTATCGACAGCTGTAACGTGGGCCGGGCGATTATAAGTGAAGTTGCCTTAAATATCACCTGCTAATTTCACTGCCATGAAGCTAGCAAATGTCGCCCGGCCCTACCTGCCGCAGATGCCCATCCGACTGGCAGGCGCGGTATTGTGACTAAGGAAGGTGCACTCTGGCAAGGTATTCGTGCGATTGCATTTCCTGAAGCCGTGAAAGACAACGTTGGAATTCGAAATCCAGCAGCCCGTGACCATAGAGTTCCTGCATGGGCACCGCCGCCGACATGATGAGCTTGACGTGCCGCTCATAGAACTCGTCCACCATGGCGATGAAGCGGCGCGCCGCGTCATCCGTGCCTGCCCCCATGGGCTGTACATTGGCCAGTAGGACGGTGTGAAACAGCCGCGCCAGCTCGATATAGTCGCTCTGGGAACGGGGCGTGCAGCAAAGTTGCTCGAACTCCATATAGAGCACACCTTCCCCCATCCCCAGCGACACCAGCTGACGATGATTGATCTCGACCTGGCCCGGCAGGGCCTGTTGCAGCCCGGTTAATTGTTGAAAATAGAGCTCGAGATTGGATTTTGCCTGCCGGTCCAGCGGGAAGTGATAAATCTCCGCCTGTTCCAGCGTGCGCAGGCGATAATCGGTACCGCCATCCACGTTAAGTATCTCGCAATGACGCTCTATGAGGGCAATGGCCGGTAGAAAACGGGCACGTTGCAAGCCGTTTCGATACAAATCCTGCGGCGGTATGTTCGAGGTCGCTACCAGCACGACCCCATGGCCGAACAGCTCCTGGAACAGGGTCCCCAGCAGCATAGCATCGGTAATGTCGGAGACGAAAAATTCGTCGAAGCAGATGACGTCGGTCTCGTCGGCCAGCTTGCGGGCAATCAGCTTGAGCGGATCGGCCTGACCGGTCAGTCCCTTGAGCTCATCGTGCACCCGGTGCATGAAACGGTGGAAGTGGATACGCAGTTTGCGCTCCCCGGGCAGGCTGTCGAAAAAAGTATCCATCAGCCAGGTCTTGCCTCTGCCCACGCCACCCCACATATATAACCCCAGGATGGGCGTACGGGGTTTCGGCTTTTGCAGCCAGCCCAGCAGACCGCGGGATCTGGTCGGAGTCGGGGTTTGGCACAAATCCTGATAGAGTCGCTCCAGACGGGCCACGGCCATCGCCTGAGCGGGGTCGGCCACGAAGCCGGGGCGCTGCAAATCCTGCTGATATTTTTGCTGCGGGGTCATCCTGTCAATTGCCTTCAAGTCCCTGAATGAAGGACAAAATGGTATCACGCCCTCGGGGTGCACGGTATAGTGCCATCAAGGCGTAGCGGCCGTTCAGGCCGCATTAACATACATTGGTTTAGCTGTAACAAGGAGCATCTATGAGTCTGTTAAACGGGATCCTGCTGGCTGTCGCCGCCTTGATTATCGGTATCATCATCGGTCGCTTCACAGTGCGCAGCCGGGATGCCGGCCGTCTGGAACAAGAACTGAAGAAGGCTCACAAGGAACTGGAAAGCTACCAGGGTCAGATCAATACCCACTTCGCCGACAGTGCCGCCCTGATGGAGCAGTTGGCCGAGCAGTACCAGACCCTTTATCGCCATATGGCGGAGCAGAGCAAATTCCTGGCCAAGGCCCAGGAGCCGCTGTTCCGTGAAACCCTGCTCGACGAGAGCAGCGATGTCCCGGCCAATGAAGAACCGGGTGTACCGCCCCGTGACTATGCAGGGGCCTCCGGTCTGCTCAAGCAGTCCAGTTAGTTCCCCGCGGAACTAATTGCACTGTATCGTGGTCAGACCTTGACGATTGCATTGCAACTTTTTCTGGGAGCTGTTTTTCATATGCGTAAACCTCTTTCTGTGCTCAGTGTGTTAGCCCTCAGTGTCGGTATCGCCATGTCTGCGGCCCCCGTGCAGGCTGCACTGCCCTCCCTTTTGGCGAACAATCAGGAGATGCCGAGCCTGGCGCCGGTACTCGAACAAGTCACCCCTGCCGTGGTCAACATTTCCGTCTCCGGCAAGAAGATCACCCGCCAGCGTCTGCCGGAACAGTTCCGCTTCTTCTTCGGACCCAACATGCCTGACGAACAGGTGAGCGAGCAGCCCTTCCAGGCGCTCGGGTCCGGCGTCATCATCGACGCCAAGAAGGGCTACGTGATCACCAACGCCCACGTGGTGCACGAGGCGGACGAGATCAAGGTCAACCTGAAGGATGGCCGTGAATACGCCGCCAAGAAGATCGGCGAAGACAAGCAGTCCGACATCGCCCTGCTGCAAATCAAGGCCGAGGATCTGGTTCAAATCAAATTCGCCGACTCTGACGAGCTGCGGGTCGGTGACTATGCGCTGGCCATCGGCAACCCGTTCGGCCTCGGCCAGACCGTCACCTCCGGCATCGTCAGCGCGCTCGGCCGCAGCGGCCTCAACATCGAGAACCTGGAAAACTTCATCCAGACCGATGCGGCCATCAACTCGGGCAACTCGGGTGGCGCCCTGCTCAACCTGCGTGGCGAGCTGATCGGCATCAACACCGCCATCCTGGGCCCCAACGGTGGCAACATCGGCATCGGCTTTGCCATTCCGTCCAACATGGTGCGCGACCTGTCCGAACAGATCGTGAAATACGGTGAAGTCCGTCGCGGCCAGCTGGGCATCATAGGGACCGAGCTCACCTCCGAAGTGGCCAAGACTTTCGGCTACAACAAGAAGGACGGCGCCTTCGTCAACCAGGTCATGCCTGACTCCGCGGCCGCCAAAGCAGGCATCAAGCCGGGCGACATCATCGTCAGCATCGACGGCAAGGCCATCCGCTCCTTCGGCGAGCTGCGGGCCAAGATTGCCACCATGGGTGCCGACAAGCAGGTGGCACTGGGCCTTATCCGCGATGGCAAGGAGCAGACCGTCAAGGTCACCCTGAAGAAGGCGGATGACAGCGAAATCCTGGCCAGCGCGCTGCACCCGGCACTGGAAGGGGCCAAGCTGAGCACCACCAGCGAGCCGGTGAGCGGCGTGGCCGTCTCCGAGATCGATCCGCGCTCCCCTGCCGCCGCCTCCGGTCTGCAGAAGGGCGACGTCATCATCGGCGTAAACCGCCTGCGCATCAACTCGCTGGAAGAGCTGAGCAAGGCACTGAAGAACAAGCCGGATGTGCTGGCCCTCAACATCCAGCGCGGCGACTCTTCGCTCTACCTGGTAATTCGTTAATCTCCTCTCACCCGCGGCGCCTGCCGCGGGTGATTTTTATCCACCGATAGTGTTATTCTCTGCCCGCTCTATGTACGGATGAGAATGACATGAAAATCCCCCCTATAGTCAGTTACTTGGGCAAGTCTGTCGGCTTCGGTCTCACCGTGGCGGCGCTACTGTTGCTGCTGTTTCCCAATTTTCGAGGCGGGGCCCAACTGCCCGGCCTCATCACCAATGCCCGTGAACTGAGCTTCTCCTACGCGGCGCACCGCGCCGGCCCTGCCGTCGTCAACATCTATACCCGCAGCTTCGCCCGCAATCAGGGCAACCAGACCGAACTCAGGCCCCAGGGGCTGGGCTCCGGCGTAATCATGAACCAGCGCGGCCACGTGCTGACCAACTACCACGTCATCGCCGATGCGGACCAGATCATAGTCGCGCTGCAGGACGGACGGGTGTTCAGCGCCGAACTGGTCGGCACCGACCAGCTCACCGACCTGGCGGTGCTCTACATCGAATCGGACAACCTGCCGGTGATCCCGCAGGATCCGGAGCGGTTGCCCGACGTGGGCGACGTGGTGCTCGCCATCGGCAACCCCTACAACGTCGGCCAGACCATCACCCAGGGCATCATCAGCGCCACCGGCCGCATCGGCCTCTCCAGCATGGGGCCAGACAGCAACGGCCGGCAGGATCTGCTGCAGACCGACGCCGCCATCAACGAGGGCAACTCGGGGGGCGCCCTGGTCAATGCCCGCGGCGATCTGGTGGGCATCAACACCGCCGCCTATCACCTCAACGGCAATCAGGAGAGCTACGGCATCAGCTTCGCCATTCCCTACAAGCTGGCCAAGCGCATCATGGACGAGCTGATCGCCAACGGCCGGGTGATCCGCGGCTACCTCGGCATCTCCAGCGTCGAGATCAATCCCATCGTCGCCCGCATGATGAATCTGGGTGACCTGCGCGGTCTGGTGGTGGAGAGCCTGGATCCCAACGGGCCGGCCACCAAGGGCGGGCTGAAGCGGGGCGACGTGCTGCTCAAGATCAACGGCGAGGCCATCAGCGGCGTGCGGGCCGCCATGGACAAGATCGTCGAGAGCCGGCCCGGCACCAAACTCACCATCTCGGTGATCCGCGACGGCAAACCGCTGGAGGTGGAGGTCACCATCGAAGAGGATCTGCGCTACCAGAACCGGGCCAGCGCGAGCGCGGCCACCGCCAGCTGACATCCCCATGGTCGGGGCGACGAGTCGCCCCTTCTCCTCCTTTTCCTCCTCCCGGCCGTGAGGCGACTCACAGTTTCAGCCAAGAGCCAGCAGCCCCTCATCCAACGCCAAGTGCGCGCCTGATCACACAAAACAGGCGCCAATAAGCACTCTTTTCCGCTTGGTGCCGCAAAAGCGGCTTCAATTGGCCAGCTGACGCGCGAATTTCCGCTTCGAATTGGAAAAACGGTGCCTCCTCTCCCGAACATGACCGGCTTAGGGTAACGCTATCCCTTCTGCCAGCCTTGGAGAGCAGACATTGCACACAGAGACCCATGACCAGCCCCTGACACCGGACAGCCCGGCCCTGCTGCGCCAAACCGACCAGATCCTGGCTCGCATCCATATCCTGCTGGCCGAACAGGGCATCCGCCCCAACGAGGTACAGCAGCAGATGCTGGCCTCTCACGTCAAAGCCATGGTGTGGCGCTCCCACAGTGGCGAGCCGCTGCCGGAAGTCGACCTCAGCCTGTTCGAGGAGATCTCCCCCCTCTCCCTGCGTCTGGCCGAGCAGGTCGTCAGCTGGTTGGAGCGGCTCGCCTATGAAGAGGCACACCTCTTGTCCGTCCATTTCGAAGTAGCCAAAGAAAACGAACTCAGTTCAGTCAAAGGAGAAAGCTAAATGACAGCCATCAAACTCGTGATCGGTGATCGCCTCGGCAAGGGCCAGAAAGTGGGTGCAGGCGCGGAAGCTGCCGGTGCCAGCGTGACCGTCATCCCCGGCATGGCCGCCGACATGAAGCTCGGCGACGTGATGAACAAGGAGCAGGCGGATCTCGGCATCTCCTTCTGCGGCAGCGGCGGTGCCGGCGCCATCACGGCCCAAACCAAGTACGGCTACAAGTGCCGTTACGGCATGCGATCCATCGAGGAGGGCGTGACCGCCATCAACGAGGGGTGCGTGGTGCTCGGCTTCGGCTTCATGGACAAGGAAGAACTGGGCCAGAAGCTGGTCGAGGCGTTTGCCAAGAAACACGGACACGCATGATGAAAGAGGACTTCACCACCCGGGTCACCGTCAACGGCAAGGGCGCGACCCGTCAGCAGGCGTTCGCCGCCGCCCTCAGCCAGGTGCAATCCACGCTGCTCAAGGACAACCCGCGGGTGCTGCTGCGCATCGAACCGGTCGAGGTCGAGGTGATCGAGGCCGAGGAGTCGGTCCGGGTGGAGAAGTTCCTGTTCTTCTTCCTGCCGCGCCAACGCCACGAATACCGGGTTCGGCTCGCCATCACGGTCAGGGTCACCAGCCTGGACACCGACAAGGTGACCTTTACCCGGGTGTGACGCCGCCCGCGGCAACACCGCCACAAGAAGGATACATGGGATGTTTCTAATCATATTTATCAAGTCACTCATCATTGGCGGCCTGGTTGGCGTCGGGGTGGGGGCCGGCGCGGCACGGATGTTCCACGCCCCGACCGTGCAGGGGATGGGCGCCTTCCGTACCTTGGGCGAGCTCAACTCCTGTGAAGGGGATGCCGCCTCCCACTTCTCGTTTGGTCTTGGCTTCTTCTTCAACGCCTGGGCCTCCACGGTCGCAGCCGGCGCCTTCACCCAGGACGTGGATCACCGCATCCTGCCGAACTGGGGTGCGGCAGCCCTGATGATCAAGAACCGGGATCTCGCCACCACCCTGCATGACCCGAAGAAGATGGCCATCGCCTGCGGCATCATAGGTGCCATCGTGGTCGCCTTCCTCAACAGCACCGCCGCCGCCGTGCCGGCCGCCCTGCAGGTCACCGCGGTCAAGGTACTGGTGCCGGCCGCCAACCTGCTGGTCAACACCGTCATGCCGGTGATCTTCTGGCTGGCCGCCATCGAGGCGGGCAAGAAGTCCGGCTTCTGGGCCACCATCTTCGGCGGTCTGGCCCAGCTCATCATGGGCAACGCGGTACCGGGCCTGGTGCTCGGCATCCTGATCGGCAAGGGGGTGGAAGAGAGCGGCTGGAACCACGTCACCAAGGTGATGATGGCGGCCATAGTCCTGCTGTTCGTGCTGAGCGGCTTCTTCCGCGGCTTCGACATGAAACTCATCGAGTCCTTCCATCTGGGCATTCCCCTGTGGCTGGAAAACGTCCATAACCTGCTGAGCGGCAAATAAGGGGTCACGCCATGGATGAGAAACTGAAAAACAACTTCTGGTATGCCGACTGGTCCTTCCCCATCTTCGTCGGCCTGCTCTCGGCCGGGGTCTTTGCCGGTACCCATATGTTCTACCTGTACGGGGTCGGCGCCTTCAACGAGGTGGCCTTCGTCGCCATGCTCAAGGCCGGGATGGACACCGGCGCCTACGGCGCAGTGGCGGCCTTCGGCGCCAGCTTCCTGTTCGCCCGCATCATCGAGGGCTCCCTGGTGGGGATCCTGGACATCGGCGGCGCCATCCAGACCGGGGTGGGCCTCGGCGTGCCCGCCCTGCTGCTGGGGGCCGGCATCATCTATCCGGTGGAGAACTTCCCCGCTTCGCTGGTGACCGGCATGGTGATTGGTCTGGCCATCGGCTATGTGATCATCCTGGCGCGCAAGTTCACCATCAACCAGAGCAACTCCACCTACGGGGCGGATGTGATGATGGGGGCTGGCAACAGCTCGGGCCGCTTCCTCGGCCCCCTCATCATCCTCTCCGCCATGGGTGCCTCCATCCCCATCGGCATCGGCTCCCTGCTGGGTGCGCTGCTGTTCTACGTGTGGGGCAAGCCCATCACCGGTGGCGCCATCCTGGGGGCCATGCTGCTGGGTACCTTCTTCCCGGTTGCGCTTGCATAACCATCCGCCGCCCTGCGGGGCGGCACTCGAGAGGCCATCTAGCATGTACGACATCATCATCAGAGCGGGACGCCAGGGAGATGGCCGGCTCGTCGATATCGCCATCAGGGAGGGCAAAATCGCCGCCCTTGGCACCCTGCCGGAGACGGCCATGGCGCAGCAGACCCTGGATCTCGGCAGCCGGGTGCATGTGAGCGCCGGCTGGATCGACGGCCACACCCACTGCTACCCCGCCTCCCCCCTCTATCACGATGAACCGGACAAGGTGGGCGTGGAGTCCGGCGTCACCACCGTCATCGATGCCGGCAGCACCGGGGCCGACGACGTGGACGACTTCCAGCGTCTCGCCGCCTGCTGCAAGACCCGGGTGCACGCCCTGCTCAACATCTCCCGCATAGGCCTGCTGCGCCAGAACGAGCTGGCCGACAGCCGGGACCTCGATATGGATCTCGCCTCGGCGGCCATTGCCCGCCACCCCGGCTTCATCGTCGGCATCAAGGCGCGGATGAGCGGCAGCGTGGTGGGTGAGAACGGCCTGCAGCCGCTGCGCATGGCCAAGGCACTGCAACAGGCCCACGGTCGGCTGCCGCTGATGGTACACGTGGGCAACACGCCGCCGGATCTGGACGAGATCGTCGCCCTGCTGGGGGATGGCGATCTGCTGACCCACTGCTTCAACGGCAAGCCCAATCGCATCCTGACCCCGGCCGGCGAGCTGCGCCAGGCGGTGCGTGAGGCGATGCAGCGGGGTCTCTTGCTCGACATCGGCCACGGCGGCGCCAGCTTCAGCTTCGAGGTGGCGGAGCTGGCCATTGCCCAGGGGATCCTGCCCCGCACCATCAGCTCCGACATCTACTGCAAGAACCGCATCAAGGGGCCTGTCTACAGCCTGGCCCACGTGATGTCGAAGTTTCTCGCCATCGGCATGACCCTGGAGCAGGTGCTGTCCTGCGTCACCCACCATGCCGCCGATGCCCTGCGCCTGTCCGGCAAGGGGCGACTCGAGGTGGGCGCCGATGCCGATCTGACCCTGTTCGAGGTGAGCAGCGGCCCCACCCTCTTTACCGATACCGAAGCCGGCGCCCGCAATGGCGATCGGCAGTTGCTGCCGCTCGCCGCCCTGGTCGGTGGTGAACTGGTTCTGACTCACTATGGGAAATCACACCATGCCTTCTGTGTATGAGAAATATCAGCTCAAACCGGTGATCAACGCCTCCGGGCGCATGACCATTCTCGGCGTCTCCACCCCCGAACAGGAGGTGGTCGATGCGGTCAACTTTGGCCTCGGCCACTACTTCGAGGTGAAGGATCTGGTCAACAAGACCGGCGCCTACCTGGCCGGCTTGCTGGGTGTGGAAGATGCGGTGGTGGTCTCTTGCGCCAGCGCCGGCATCGCCCAGTCGGTGGCCGCCGTGATCGTGCGCGGCGACCCCTACCGCCTCGAGCAGTTGCACGCCCATGCTCACAATGTGCCGAGCGAAATCGTGCTACCCAAGGGACACAACGTCAACTTCGGCGCCCCGGTCGGCACCATGGTCAACCTGGGTGGCGGCAAGGTGGTGGAGGCCGGCTACGCCAACGAGTGTTCTGCCGCCCAGCTGGCAGCCGCCATCAATGCCAATACCGCCGCCATCCTCTACATCAAGTCCCACCACTGCGTGCAAAAGAGCATTCTGTCGGTAGCCGAGGCAGCCGAGGTGGCCAAGGCCCACAGACTCCCGCTCATCGTCGATGCGGCGGCCGAGGAAGATCTGCGCCTCCACTACAACCTGGGGGCCGATCTGGTCATCTACAGCGGCGCCAAGGCCATCGAAGGGCCTACCAGCGGGCTGGTACTTGGCAAGCGTCAGTACGTGGAGTGGGTCAAGCAGCAGGCCAACGGCATCGGCCGTGCCATGAAGGTGGGCAAGGAGGGGATCCTCGGCCTCACCCACGCCATCGAGCGCTACCTGGTCAAAGAGAAGGAGAGCGGCGCCGCCATGGTCGCCAAGATGACCCCCTTCATCGAACGGCTCAACCAGCTGCCCGGCGTCGAGGCCCGGGTGGTGTGGGACAGCGCTGGGCGCGACATCGCCCGCACCGATATCGCCTTCGACCACCAGCAGATCGGCATGACCACAGTGCAGGTCGTCGCCCGTCTGCAACAGGGCACGCCTGCCATCTACTGCCGCGGCTACAAGGCCAACGAGGGGCACATCGAGATCGACGTGCGCAGCGTCACCCTGCCCCAGCTCGACCAGATCCATGCCGCCATTGCCCACCTCGTTCAGGAGAACAACGGATGTCACTGACTCCCAATTGCTACCGCGATCAGATTTGCCTCAACGCGTTACCGGGTTTCACACAGCATGCCGTCGTCGACAGCCACCTCTAATCCAGGAGAACTCCTTATGTCTCTTACTCCCAACTACTACCGCGATCGGGTCTGCCTCAACGTGCTGGCCGGCTCCCGACAGAATGCCGTCGACATTTATGAGGCCGCCGAGGGTCACGTGCTGGTCGGCGTGCTCTCCAAAAACTACCCGGATGTGCCCTCCGCCGTCGCTGACATGCAGGCCTACGCCAAGCTAATCGACAACGCCCTCTCCATCGGGCTGGGGGCCGGCGATCCGCGCCAGTCCGCCATGGTGGCCGAGCTGGCTCGCCAGCTCCAGCCCCAGCACGTCAACCAGGTGTTCACCGGGGTCGGCGCCAGCAGGGCGCTGCTCGGCCAGTCTGACACCCTCGTCAATGGCCTTGTCTCCCCCACCGGCACCCCGGGGATGGTGAAGATCTCCACCGGTCCCCTGAGTAGCCAGCAACCGGACGGCATAGTACCTATCGACACCGCCATCGCCCTGCTCAAGGACATGGGCGGCAGTTCGGTCAAGTTCTTCCCCATGGGCGGGCTGACCTGCCGCGCCGAGTATCAGGCGGTGGCCGAGGCCTGTGCACGCCACGGCTTCTGGCTGGAGCCCACCGGCGGCATCGATCTCGACAACTTCGAGGAGATAGTGCGAATCGCGCTGGATGCCGGCGTCGAGAAGGTGATCCCCCACGTCTACAGCTCCATCATCGACAGTACGAGCGGTCAGACCCGTCCCGAGGATGTGCGTACCCTGCTGGCCACGGTGAAGCGGCTGCTGGCCTGATCGCCCTCAGGCACCGGTCCGATCACTGGCCGGTGCCTGGCTTGTCATTGACTCGCTTGTTAACATCGGTTTTTTATTCTGCGACAGGAGTCCGATCCCCCCTCATGACCAAGCTGCCCCATCCCAGACTCCAGCAACTGCTCACCCTGCTCCACGCCGAACCGCTGCCGCAGGAGGAGCTGGCCCGCCGCCTCAATGTCTCCACCCGCACCGTGCGCACCGATGTGGCGACCCTCAACGAGATCATCGCCACCCGGGGCGCCCACCTGATCCACCAGCGCGGCAGCGGCTACCAGCTCAAGATCTACAATCAGGAGCTGTTCGCGGCGCTGCTGGCGGCCCAGGAGCAGGAGAGCGGGCTGCCCCGCACCAGCCGCGAGCGGGTGCTGCACCTGCAGATCCTGCTGTTGACGGCGGAGCAGGGCATCAAGCTCGACGAGCTGGCGGACACCTGGTATCTGAGCCGGGCGGCACTGCAGGGGGACATGGCGGAGGTGCGGGAGCGGCTCGCCCACTTCGACCTCGCCATCGACAGCAAGCCCAGGCAGGGGATGCGGATCCAGGGGGGTGAGACGGCCATCCGCGCCTGCCTCACCCAGCTGCTCTATCAAGAACTGCTGCACAGCAACCCACTGCAGAGCCTGCTGCCCAACCTCTGTCCCAGCAAGACGCTGGAGGTAGTGGGCAATCACATCCACGAGCAACTCGGCCGCCACCAGCTGCGTCTGGCCGACGAGAGTCTGCAGCAGCTCGCCATCTACTGCGCCGTCGCCCTGCTGCGCCAGGCCGCGGGCCACGAGCTGCGCCAATTCACCGGCGAGGATCTCACGGCGCCACTGCTGGCGGTCGCCCGCGATACCTATGGCGAGCTGCCGACCCTGACCCCGCCGGGGGAAGAGGAGATAGCCTGCCTCGCCATCCAGATCCAGGCCCGCCTCACCGCCGATGCCCCCCAGCTCAGCCCGGCCATGGCGGCCGAGAGCGAGCAGCTGGTAGAGCACCTGCTCGCCTACATCCACCAGCACTACCCCTATGACCTGCGCGGCGACCTGCAACTGCGGGCCGACCTGCAGACCCATATCAGTGCCATGCTGCTGCGGGTCAAATACCAGATCGGCAGCCACAATCCGCTGGCAGACCACATCAAGCAGTATTACCCCCTCGCCTACGACATCACACTGGCGGCCATCTCGGAGTGGATCAAGCAGACCCCTTACCGGCTGACCCACCACGAGATAGGCTATCTGGTGATCCACATAGGGGTTGGACTGGAGCGTCACTACGACATCGGCTACACCCGCCGTCCCCAGGCGCTGCTGTTGTGCGATGCGGGCAACGCCACCTTCCGGGTGCTGGAGGCTCGCATCAAGCGGGAATATCCCCAGCTGCAGTTGACCACGCTGGAGTCGGTGCGGGATTACGAAGGGCTGGCGCGAGTCGAGCAGGATTTCGTCATCAGCACCGTCAAGGTGAGCGACAAGAACGTGCCCGTGGTGCAGGTCGCCCCCTTCCCCACCCAATACCAGCTGGAGCAGCTCGGCAAGCTGGTGCTGGTCGATCGCACCCGCCCCTATCTGCTCGACAAGTACTTCGATGCCGACCACTTCATGGTGGTCAGCGAACCGCTTAGCCAGGGGGCACTGTTTGATCGCATCTGCAGCCAGCTGGAAGCGGAAGATCTGGTGGAGAGCGGCTTTCGGGGATCCTTGCAGGAGCGGGAGCGCATCGTCTCCACCCTGCTGGGAGACGGCATCGCCCTGCCCCACTCCCTCGGTCTGCTGGCGCGCCGCACCCTGGTCTATACCGTACTGGCCCCGCAGGGGATCGACTGGGGCAACGGCGAGAGCGCTACCCTCATCTTCGTGCTGGCCATCGCCAAGGCCGACTACGAAGAAGCGATGGGGCTCTACGATCTTTTTCTGGCACTGATGAACGAAAAAGCCAGCAGGAGTCTGCTGGCTTGTCGGGATTTTGCCACCTTCAAGGCGCTGGCACGCAGCGCACCTTGAGCATGAAGGGGCCGGTTACTCCTCGTTGAAACCCGAGGTGAACAGCGCCACCACGGCGGCCAGGGCCTCCACTTCCTCGGGCCCCTCCACCTGAACTTCCACCTGCTTGCCCTGAGCGGAGTCCAGCATCAGCAGGCCGATCACGCTGTCCGCGTCGGCCTCGACCCCCTCTTCGTTGCGCAGCAACACGTGAGCATCGAACCCCTGCACCAGCTCGAACAGCATCATGGCCGGTCTGGCATGCATGCCCAGTTTGTTTTTCACTTCCACCGAGGCTGAGACGGTCATCTGATCTTCCTATTGGTCCATCAAAATTGCGGCGCACTCTTGTCGAGGGTGCGGTGGCGGATCTGGACGTTCTTGCCCAGCAGGCGAAAGGCGCCGGCCAGCTGCTCGGCAATGAATACCGATCTGTGCTGACCACCGGTACAGCCGATGCCGACCGTCACATAGCTGCGATTGTTGCGCTCCAGGTGGGGCAGCCAGGTCGCCAGCATGTTCTCGATCTGCAGGATGAACTGCATCACGTCGGGCTGGCTGGAGAGGTAGCGGGCCACCGGTTCATCCTTGCCGGTGAAGGGTTTGAGCTCCGGGATCCAGTGCGGATTGGGCAGGAAGCGGGCGTCGAACACGAAGTCGGCATCCTTGGGAATGCCGTACTTGAAGCCGAACGACTCGAACACCAGCACCAGCTCGTTCTCCTTCTTGCCGAGCACCCGGGTCTTGATGAGCTCGCTCAGGTCGTGGATGCTGAGGTTGGTGGTGTCGATGCGCAGATCGGCCGTCGAGGAGAGCGGCGCCAGCAGGTGGGTCTCTTCCCGGATCGCCTCGTCGAGCGACAGCTTGTTGCGCGACAAGGGGTGCAGCCGGCGGCTCTCACCATACCGTTTGAGCAGGGTGGAGTTTTCCGCATCGAAGAAGAAGCTCGTGAACTCCACTCGCCCCTCGTTGCGAACCTGGGCCAGCAGGGTTTCCAGCTTGTCGGAGCTCGCCGGCAGGTTGCGCACGTCGATGCTGACCGCCAGCTTGTCATACTGGCTCTCGACCGAGACGATCAACTGGGGCAGCAGGTTGACCGGCAGGTTATCCACGCAGTAATAACCGAGATCCTCCAGCACACGCAGGGCAACTGTCTTGCCCGAGCCGGAGCGCCCACTCACCACTATTAATTGCATCTTGTTCCCTCACCGCTTGGCGTCATTGCAAGGGCCTGCATCTCAGGCCGATGTCATGATCTGATAGAGTTCTTCATCACTGGTTGCCTGGCGCAACTGGCGGCATACCGCCTTGTCGCCCAGTTTGGATGCCATCAGGGAAAGGGTCTTGAGGTGCTGCTTGCACTCGCTTTCCGGCACCAGCAGGGCAAACAGCAGGTCAACCGGTTGATTGTCGATGGAATCGAAGGGGATAGGCTCTGCAAAGGTCATCAGGATCGCGGTCGGCGGAAACTCGTCGCCGATCCGGCCGTGGGGAATGGCGATACCGGCTCCGATCCCGGTACTGCCCATCTTTTCTCGCGCCAGCAGGCACTCGAAGAGTACCTGACGAGAGGTCCCCAGGCGCTCAGCGGCTAACTCGCTGATGATCTCCAGGGCGCGTTTCTTGCTGGTACAAGGGACCGCACTTTTGGTGCAGTCCCGACTCAGTATGTGTTCAAGTTGCATGGTTATTTTTGGTTTAACTTATCTTTGTGCTTGATGATCTGCCGATCCAGCTTGTCCAGCAGGGTATCAATCGCCGCATACATGTCAGCATGCTGCGAGTTGGCGAACACCTCACCCCCGCTGACATGCAGCTTGGCTTCGGCGATCTGGTTCAGTTTTTCTACGCTCAACACCACATGAACATTGTTGATGTGGTCAAAGTGACGCTCGAGTTTGGCAAATTTGTTGTTCACATAATCACGCAGAGCTTCGGTGATCTCGACATGGTGTCCGGTCAGGTTGATTTGCATAACGTCTTCCTTTTGTTTTGCCTAAACCAGGCGTTTGCGCTGATTGGATGGCGGGATCAACAAGGATTCACGGTACTTTGCGATCGTGCGTCTCGCCACCATAATACCCTGTTCGGCCAGCAAATCCGCGATCTTGCTATCACTTAGCGGCTTGGCGGGATTCTCCGCCGTGACCAGCTTCTTGATGAGCGCGCGAATTGCGGTCGATGAGCACTCTCCTCCTCCCTCGGTGTTCACATGGCTGGAGAAAAAAAACTTCAGTTCGAAGATGCCGCGCGGCGTGTGCATGTACTTCTGGGTGGTCACCCGCGAGATGGTCGACTCGTGCATCTCCACCGCTTCGGCGATGTCGTTGAGCACCATGGGTTTCATGGCCTCTTCACCGTATTCGAAGAAGCCCTGCTGCTGCTCGACGATGCAGCTGGCCACCTTGAGCAGGGTGTCGTTGCGACTCTCCAGACTCTTAATGAACCACTTGGCTTCCTGCAGGTGGGAGCGGATGAACTGGGTATCCTGACTGGTGCGGGCCTGTCTGGCCATGGCGGCATAGGTCTCGTTGACCCGAATGCGCGGGGCAGAGTCAGGGTTGAGCTCGACCACCCACTTGTTGCCCTTCTTGACCACGGAAACATCCGGGATCACGTACTGGGATTCGCTCTGGATGACGCCGTTTCCGGGCCGCGGCTCCAGCTGCTGGATGAGATCCAGCACCTCCTTGAGGTCGTTCTCCTTCAGCTTGGTCTTGCGGGCCAGGGTGCGGTAATCGCGGTTGCCGAGCAGATCCATGTGCTCGAGGATCACCTCCCTGGCTTCGTTGAGCCAGGGCAGATCAGGGGAGTACTGGCCCAGCTGGATCAGCAGGCACTCCTGCACCGAGCGGGCGGCGATGCCGACCGGATCGAAATGCTGCACCCGCTTGAGCACGGCCTCCACTTCATCGAGTTCCACCTCGACATCCTCGCTGCTCACCGCCGCCTGAATATCCTCAAGCGACACCGTCAGATAACCGGATTCGTCGATGGCATCTATGATGGCGAGGGCGATGGCGGCATCCACGTCGCTGAACGGGGTCAAGCGCATCTGCCACAACAGGTAGTCCTGCAGGTTCTCGGTGGTCTCACCCTGATAGATGCTGTCTTCCCCGTCATGGATGGGGCCTGCGCTCTGAGCCGTGCCTGCCGAATAGACCTCTTCCCAGGTGGTATCCACCGGCAGTTCGTCCGGCATCTGGTCCTGGGCCATGGCATCGCTGGAATCGAGCTGGCTGACGTCCACTTGGTCGACCGGGCTGGTCTCCTGAACGTCGTTTTCCTCTTGCTCCAGCAAGGGGTTGTTGTCGAGCGCTTGCTGAATTTCCTGCTGGAGTTCCAGAGTGGAGAGCTGGAGCAGACGAATCGCTTGTTGTAATTGCGGCGTCATGGTCAGGGACTGACCGAGACGCAACTGTAATGTCGGCTTCATCTACGTCGGGATATCCTTATGGTCAGCGAGGCAGTCGTCACAGGAAATGAAGAGATGCCCCCTTACTATAGACTGAATTGATCGCCCAAATAGACGCGCTTGACCTGCTCATCGGCGAGTATTTCCGCCGGTGCACCTTCGGCAATCATCTTGCCGTGGCTGACGATATAGGCCTTCTCACATACGTCCAGAGTCTCTCTGACGTTGTGGTCGGTGATCAAGACGCCCAGGCCTCTATCTTTGAGGTGCTGGATGATCTTCTTGATGTCTATCACAGAAATGGGGTCTACCCCGGCAAAAGGTTCATCCAGCAGGATAAAACGCGGCTCCGCCGCCAGCGCACGGGCGATCTCGACCCGGCGTCGCTCACCGCCCGACAGGCTCTGGCCCAGGCTGTCGCGGATATGGGTGATGTTGAACTCTTCCAGCAGTTGCTGAACCTTGTCCTCCCGCTCCTCGCGGCTCAATCCCTTGCGGGTCTGCATGACCCCCATCAGGTTGTCGAACACCGACAGGCGCCGGAAGATGGAGGCCTCCTGCGGCAGATAGCCGATACCGTTGCGGGCGCGGATATGCATGGGTTGCAGGCTGATGTCCTGATCATCGATGGTGATGAGACCGGCATCGCTCTGTACCAGCCCCACGATCATGTAGAAGGAGGTGGTCTTGCCGGCGCCGTTCGGGCCGAGCAGGCCGACGATCTGACCGGTGCCCACTTCCAGGCTCACATCGCTGACCACCATGCGGCGCTTGTAGCTCTTCTGCAGGCCGGCTGCTTTCAACACTGCCATGGTTTATTTTCCCTGCTTCTTCTGATCGGCCGGCTTGTCGAAACTCTCGACCTGATCCGGCAGGAACACCGTCTTGACCCGCTGGTTCGGGGTCTTGCTCTCGGCAACCATCTTCTGTTTGACGATGTCGTAGCGAATGAGATCGCCATTGACCTGGCTGTCTTCCTGCTTGAGCTGGCCATCGCCGGTGATGGTCACCAGCCGGTTCTTCAGCTCATAGCGAATGCTGTTGCCGTGGGCATTGACCGGCTTGCCGTTGTCCAGGATCTGGAAGAAGGTGGCTGGCTTGCCATAGGCCGTCATCACCTCAGCCCCCTTCTCACCGGAGCGGATCACCACTACCTTGTCGGCCTTGATCTTGATGGAACCCTGGGTGATGGTCACATCCTGCTCGAAGGTGATGCGATTGTCCTGCAACTCGGCCACCTGCTTGACCGCGTCCACATAGACCTTCTCGGCAAAGTCGGACTCTTTGGCGCTCACGGTGCCGCACAGCAGCAGGGCCGCGAGGGCCAGATTAGCGTTTTTCATTGAAATAGATGGCATGGCCCTGATCCAGTAATTCGAAATATTTGCGCTCCAGATGACCCTTCAGGCCAACGCCCTCGGTCTGGAAGTCCTTACCCACTATGCTGACTTGCTGATTGCTTCTCACGTTCTGGGTCACCAGATCCAGCTCCAGATAGGGGGTATCCAGTGTGGAGATGAAGGAGGTGGGCAGCAGACCGTCCAGATGTACCTTGTCCCGCAGGATCACGTTGTCATCGGTGTTGAGCACCCCGGTCTCGGCGTTGACCTTCCACTCGGCTTCGCCCTGCTTGTCGAACATGTAGACCACCGGCTTGTCGAAGGTGGCCTGTTCCAGGATCTGGTAATACTCCGCGTAGCGGGACTCGAGCCGTTCGGTACGCAGTCCCTCGGCATTGAAGCGGGTCGTCACCAGATTCTTGGCGGTGAAGTCCGGCTGATAATTTTCCACCTTGGTGGTCGGCTCCGGTGCCAGCTCGATATCGCCGAGCTGCCAGGCCGCCAGCGCCACTAGAAACAGCAGGGCAAACAACAGGGTCTGTCTGCTCATACCGAGGCCTCAGGCTGATAATCACCCAGCCCCTGAGCCTGCAGGATGAGATCGCACACCTCGCGCACCGCCCCCACCCCACCGGCCAGCCGGGTCACCATGTCGGCCCGCGCCAGCACCAGCGGATGGGCGTCGGCCACGGCAATGCCGAGGCCACAGGCCTGCATCACCGGCAGATCGATGGTGTCATCTCCCATATAGGCTGCTTGCGATGCATCCAGCCCCAGCTTGGCCAGCAGCGCCTCGAAGTGGGGCAGCTTCTGATCCGCCCCCTGCACCAGGTGCTGCACCCCCAGGCTCTTCATCCGATCGCTGACGATGCGGGAGTTGCGGCCAGTAATGATGGCAATCTCGATGCCGGCATTGAGCAGCGCCCGCATGCCGGCGCCGTCGCGAGTGCAGAAGGTTTTCAGCTCTTCGCCGTCATTTCCCATGTAGATGAGGCCGTTGGAGAGCACCCCGTCCACATCGCACACCAGCAGGCGGATTTGCGCCGCCTGATCAAACTGGCTGCGCGTCACCGGACCATAGAGGGTCGGTACGTTTTGCATCAAATTACTCCGGCTTTCAGCAGGTCGTGCATGTTGAAGGCCCCCAGCGGGCGCTTGTCGCCATCCACGACCAGTAATCCGTTGATCTTTCTGGTTTCCATCAGCTTGACGGCCTCGGCCGCCATCATCTCTGGTCCCACGGTAACACAGTTCACCGTCATGACGCGGCTGATCGGGGTGTGATGGATATCCACCTGCAGATCCAGAATGCGGCGCAGGTCGCCATCGGTGAACAGGCCGGCCAGCACGCCGTTGCCATCAACCACCGCCGTCATGCCGAGCCCCTTGCGACTCACTTCCAGCAGTGCCTGGCTGATGGTGGCATCTATCCCCACCTGGGGCAACAGCTCGCCGCTGTGCATCAGATCGCCGACTCGCAGCAGCAAGCGCTTGCCGAGCGACCCGCCCGGGTGAGAGAGCGCGAAATCGTCGGCGGTAAAACCGCGGGCTTCCAGCAGGGCCACCGCCAGCGCATCGCCCATCACCAGGGTCGCGGTAGTACTGGAGGTCGGCGCCAGCCCCAGCGGGCAGGCTTCCTTCTCCACCTTGATGCACAGGTGCACGTTGGCTTCTTTTGCCATGGTGGAGGCCGGGTTGCCGGTCATGCAGATGAGCGGAATGCCGCGGCGCTTGAGTACCGGCAGCAGGGCCAGGATCTCGTCGCTCTCACCGGAGTTGGAGATGGCGATGATGAGATCGCCGCCGGAGATCATCCCCAGATCGCCGTGGCTGGCTTCACCCGGATGGAGGAAGAAGGCGGGAGTGCCGGTGCTGGCCAGGGTCGCCGCTATCTTGCTTCCGACATGACCTGACTTGCCCATGCCGGTGACCACTATCTTGCCACTACAGCGCAGTATCATCTCGCACGCCTGATCGAAGGCATCGTTCAGGTACTGGTAGAGTCCATCAATCGCTTGTTTCTCGATGTCCAGCACGGTACGGGCGCTGCGACGAAAATCGAACAGTTCAGACACTTTTTCAGACTTTACAGACATAAAGGCACAGCTCCGGGCTGAAATTTGCTGCGGGATTATAAAAAAGTCTGTCGAGATAAGCGAATCGGATACTTCTTGGGCGTAAAAGAGAGACAATTGGTTACAAAAAACTGTCGCGCGTCTGGATGGGCAGACTGTTCAATAGTTGTTCCTTGCTGTTGCTTAGACCTAGACTAGCCCATAAAATTCGCTCTTCATTTACACCGGATGGACAATTGTTTGAACGATGACCTGATCACCATCTCCGACCTGACCTTCAGTCACGGAGATCGGCTGTTATACGACGGGATAAACCTGACCATTCCCCGTGGCAAGGTCACTGCGGTCATGGGCCCCAGCGGCATCGGCAAGACTACCTTGCTGCGGTTGATCGGCGGCCAGCTCAAGCCCGAATCCGGTCATATCCTGTTTGACGGGGAAGATATCCCCACCCTCTCCCGCTCGCGCCTGTACGAAGTGCGCAAGCGGATGAGCATGCTGTTCCAGAGCGGCGCCCTGTTTACCGGCATGACGGTTTACGACAACGTGGCCTTCCCGCTGCGCGAGCACTCCGGCCTGCCGGAGGAGCTGATCCACACCATCGTCATGATGAAGCTGCAGGCTGTGGGCCTGCGCGGCGCGGCAAGACTGATGCCGTCCGAGCTCTCCGGCGGCATGGCCAGGCGCGCGGCGCTGGCCCGCTCCATCGCGCTGGATCCGGACCTCATCATGTATGACGAGCCGTTCGTCGGCCAGGATCCCATCACCATGGCGGTGCTGGTGAAGCTCATCAAGGATATGAACGATGCCCTCGGCATCACCTCCGTCATCGTCACCCACGACGTGAAAGAGGTACTGAGCATTGCCGACTACGCCTATATCATCGCCAACCGCAAGGTGGTGGCGCATGGCACGCCGGCCCAACTGCGCGAGGAGCACAATCCCGAGGTCGAGCAGTTCCTGAAAGGATTGCCCGACGGTCCTGTTCCGTTTCATTTTCCGGCAGGCGAGCTGCTACAGGATCTCTGATGTTGACAAGCCAGGTAAGCAAACTGGGGCGAAGCGGGGTGCGGTTCATCAGCGCCATCGGCCGCGCCACCATCATGTTGTTTCACGCGTTGGCGGGCAAACCCGCGCCGCGCAAGCACTTTCCGCTGCTGGTACAGCAGCTCTATGTGGTCGGGGTGCAGTCGGTCGCCATCATTCTGGTGTCGGGCCTGTTCATCGGCATGGTGCTCTCGCTACAGGGCTACAACGTCCTGAAGGACTTTGGCGCCGAGCAGAGCCTGGGCCCGTTGGTCTCCCTCTCCCTGCTGCGAGAGCTGGGTCCGGTAGTGACCGCCCTGCTGTTTGCCGGTCGTGCGGGCTCCGCCCTCACCGCCGAAATCGGCCTGATGAAGGCCACCGAGCAGCTCTCGAGCCTCGAGATGATGGCGGTGGATCCGCTGCGTCGGGTGGTGGCGCCGCGCTTCTGGGCCGGGGTCATCAGCATGCCGCTGCTGGCCTTCATGTTCAGCCTGATCGGCATCTTCGGCGGCAAGCTGGTCGGGGTGGACTGGCTGGGGGTCGATGAGGGGGGCTTCTGGTCCGCCATGCAGGCCTCCGTCGACTGGCAGGATGACATCATGCAGGGCGCCATCAAGAGCCTGATCTTCGCCCTGGTGGTCACTTGGATTGCGCTCTTTAACGGTTATGATGCCAAGCCGACCTCGGCCGGGATCAGTCAGGCCACAACCCGCACCGTGGTCCACTCCTCCTTGGCCGTGCTCGGCCTGGATTTTATACTCACCGCAGTCATGTTTGGATAAGGTAAAGATGAAGTTCAGCAAAGTAGAATTCCTGGTTGGCACCTTCATGCTGGCCGGCATCGGTGCCATTCTGGCATTGGCACTGCAAGTGGCCGGTTTGAGTTTCAAACCGGAAGGAGAAACCTATACCCTGCGCGCCCATTTCGATAATATCGGCGGCCTGAAAGTACGCTCTCCGGTCAAGGTGGGCGGCGTGGTGGTCGGTCGGGTCAGCGACATCAGCCTGGACGCCAAGAGCCAGGTTCCGGTCGTCTCCCTGCAGATGCAGAAGAGCGCCGGCGAGTTCTCCGAGACCAGCACCCTCTCCATCCTGACCTCAGGCCTGCTGGGTGAGCAGTACATCGGCCTGGTACCCGGTTTTACCGATGAGGAGATGGGCACCAGCATGCTCAAGGATGGCGACATGATTGAAGACACCAAATCCGCCATTGTGCTGGAAGACCTGATTGGCAAGTTCCTCTACAGCCAGTCTTCCGACACCAAGTCAGACAGCAAGTAAGGAGTAACCATGTTCAAGAAGATCGCCCTGTTGCTGGGCCTGATGACCAGCATGCTGTTTTCCCTGACCGCGCAAGCCACCGACGCCACCGACCCCTACGCCCTGGTGGATCAGGCGGCCAAGCAGACCTTCGCCCGCCTGAAATCCGATCAGGCCCAGGTGAAGAGCAACCCGGACCACCTGCGGGTGATCATCCGCGAAGAGCTGCTGCCTTACGTGGACAACCGCTTCGCCGCCTACAAGGTGCTCGGCAACCAGATCAAGCAGACCACCCCGGCCCAGCGCGACGCCTTCGTCGAGGTGTTCACCGAGTACATGGTGAGCTCCTACGCCGACGCCCTGGCCCATTTCGACAAGCAGACCGTCAAGGTCGAGCCGGGCAAGGCCGCCGGTGACAGCAATATCACCGCCGTCAACGTCAGCGTGAAAGAGGCCGGCAAGCCGGACATCTTCCTCGAGTTCAAGCTGCGCAAGAACAACAAGACCGGCGAATGGAAAGCCTTCGACATGGTCGCCGAGGGGATCAGCCTGCTCTCTGCCAAACAGAATGAGCTGGGTGGCCTCATTCGCCAGAACGGCATCGATGCGGTGATCGCCCAGCTGCGCGCCCACAATGCCAAGCCGCTGGTGCTCAAGTCATGAGACTGAGCGGCGAGCTGCAGGCGGCTCAGGTGATTGAGCTGTGGCAACGGCGGGCTGACTGGTGGCAGGAAGATCTGCTCGAGCTCGGCGACGTGACCACGCTGGATTCCGCCGGGCTGGCCCTGCTGGTCAAATGGGCCAAAGCCGCTCTGGCACGAGGCGCCACACCGCAACTGGTGGGCGCCTCCGCTGATTTCTATACCCTGGCCAACCTCTACGGAGTGGCCGGATTGTTTCAATCAACCCCGCTCACAACTGAGGACGCATAATGCAAGTCTCTGAAATTGAAGCGATACTCCTCGAGGCTCTGCCATTGTCCGAAGTCCATGTCAAAGGGGATGGCAGTCACTACCAAGTGATCGCCGTCGGTGACATGTTTGACGGCATGAGCCGGGTCAAGAAGCAGCAGGCCATCTATGCCCCGCTGATGGACAAGATCGCCAGCAACGCCATTCACGCACTCTCCATCAAGGCCTTTACCGATGCCGAGTGGAAACGCGAACGTAAATTTCTACTGCCCTCCTGATTTGGTATCAAACGTAAATGGACAAATTCAAGATCGATGGTCGTTGTACTCTCAACGGCGAAGTGACCATCTCTGGCGCCAAGAACGCCGCTCTGCCGATCCTGTTCGCCACCCTGCTGTGTGATGAGGAGATCCACCTCTCCAACGTGCCGCGTCTGAAAGACGTGGGGACCACCATCAAGCTGCTGGAGATGCTGGGCGCCACCACCAAGGTGAACGGCAACGTGACCGTGCTGACCGGGGCCGTGAACAACCACGTCGCCCCCTACGAGCTGGTGAAGACCATGCGCGCCTCCATCCTGGCGCTGGGCCCGCTGGCCGCCCGTTTTGGCGCGGCTGACGTCTCCCTGCCCGGCGGCTGCGCCATCGGTGCCCGTCCGGTCAACCTGCACGTGCACGGTCTGGAGCTGATGGGCGCCAAGATCGTCATCGAGGAGGGTTACATCAAGGCCCGCGTCGACGGTCGCCTGAAGGGTGCCCACATCCTGATGGACATGGTCTCCGTCACCGGTACCGAAAACCTGATGATGGCCGCCACCCTGGCTGACGGCCGCACCGTGATCGAAAACGCCGCGCGCGAGCCGGAAGTGGTCGATCTGGCCCACTTCCTCAACGCGCTGGGCGCCAAGATCCAGGGCGCGGGCACCGACACCCTGATCATCGACGGCGTCGAGCGTCTGCACGGTGGCAGCTACAGCGTGCAACCGGATCGTATCGAAACCGGTACCTTCCTGGTGGGCGCCGCGGTCACCGGCGGCAAGATCACCTGCCGCAACACCGACCCGACCCTGCTGGAAGCGGTTCTGGTCAAGCTGGAAGAGGCCGGAGCCCTGATTGAGAAGGGTGAAGACTGGATCTCCCTCGACATGACCGGTCGCACCCTCAAGCCGGTCACCATCAAGACCGCGCCCTACCCAGCCTTCCCGACCGACATGCAGGCCCAGTTCACCGTGCTGAACGCGGTGGCCAAGGGCACCGGTATGGTCACCGAGACCATCTTCGAGAACCGCTTCATGCACGTGCCCGAGCTGGTACGGATGGGCGCCGACATCGAACTGCAGGGCAATGTGGCCATCTGCCGCGACACCGAGCAGCTCAAGGGTGCCCAGGTGATGGCAACCGATCTGCGCGCCTCCGCCAGTCTGGTGCTGGCCGGCTTCGTGGCAGAAGGCTCCACCATCGTCGACCGTATCTACCACATCGACCGTGGCTACGAAGACATCGAGCAGAAGCTGCAAGGCCTCGGCGGCCGCATCGAGCGCATCAAGGGCTGATTGCCGCCCCTGCGCACGCCGATACAAAAAGGCCCCTCGCACAGCGAGGGGCCTTTTTCATGAGTGCTGATCGGTGGGATCGCGGGGTCAGTGTCCCGCCAGCTTCATGTTCTCGACCAGCACAGAGCCTGTCTTGAGGCTGGAGCGCTCATCTTCGTCGCTGCCCACCGCCACTATGTGGCTGAACATCTCTGCCAGGTTGCCGGCGATGGTGATCTCCTCGACCGGATAGGCTATCTCGCCATTCTCGACCCAGAAACCGGCGGCGCCGCGGGAGTAGTCACCATTGACGATGTTTACCCCCTGCCCCATCAACTCGGTCACCAGCAGGCCGGTGCCCATCTCCTTGAGCATGCCATTGAAATCCTGACCTGTGCTGGAGACCTGCCAGTTGTGGATGCCGCCGGCGTGGCCTGTGCTGGTCAGCCCCAGCTTGCGGGCAGAGTAGGAGGTAAGCAGCCAGCTCATCAGCTCGCCATTGCGCACTATGTCCATGTCGCGGGTAAGCACCCCTTCCCCATCGAACGGGGTGCTGGCCAGCCCCCCCAGCAGGTGGGGGAATTCCTGGATGGTGAGCCATTCGGGCAGGATCTGTTTGCCCAGCTTGTCCAGCAGGAAGCTCGACTTGCGGTAGAGGTTGCCGCCGCTGATGGCCATCACCAGATGACCCCAGAGCCCGGCCGCGGTATCGGGATGGAACAGCACGGGTGCATGGCGGGTGGCGATCTTGCGGGCACCGAGGCGGGAGACGGTGCGCTCCACCGCCTCATCGGCAATGCGCTGCGGGCTCCAGAGGCCCTCCAGGGTACGGCTGGAGGAGTAACCGTAATCACGCTGCATGTCGCCGTCCTGCTCGCCGATCAACACGCAGCTCAGGGAGTTGCGCGAGGCGGCATAGCCTTTGACGAAGCCGTGACTGTTGCCATAGACCTTGATGCCGAGGTGGCTGGAGAAACCAGCGCCGTCGGAGTGTTTGATACGGGCATCGCGCCCCAGCGCCAACCGCTCGCACTCGGTGGCCAGCTCGATGCCATATTGGGGATCCAGCGCGACCGGGTGGCACAGCTGCAGATCCGGGGCGTTCCAGGCCAGCAGATCTGCATCTGCCAGACCGGCGCACTCGTCAGGGGAGGTATGGCGAGCAATCTCCATGGCCGCTTCCACGGCGGCGCGAATGGCTGACGGGCTCAGATCCGTGGTGGACGAGGATCCCTTGCAGCCATCGCGATAGACGGCGATGCCGAGCGCGCCATCCTTGTTGAATTCGATGCTTTCCAGTTCACAACCGCGGGTGTTGACCGACAACCCGGTCTGTTTGCTGATGGAGACTTCGGCCAGCGAGGCGCCCAGTCCCTTGGCGATATCCAGGGCCTCGGCAACCACGGCCTCGAGATGGGCTTGATCCTGGCGGATTTGGTCTTGCTGATCCATAACTCACATCTGTATGAAGGAAGGAAAGGGGCTAAGCATATCAGACCCCTGCGCCCAGCGGGAGAAGCTGGTAACATATCCGCCAAACGTGAATGACAGGAATCAAGAGACCGATGAGTCAATATCAAGACGACAACGAGTGGGAAGACTGGGGCCCCAGCAAGAGCCAGCTCAAGCGTGATGCCGAGGCGCTGCAGAAGATGGGGGAAGAGATCGTCTCCCTCAGCCACAGCGAACTGGAGAAGATCCCGCTGGATGAGGAGCTGGCCGAAGCGGTCGAGCTGGGCCGCAAGCTCAAGCCGAAGAAGGACGAGTCTTTCCGCCGCCACCTGCAGTTCATCGGCCGGTTGATGCGCAGCCGCGATGTGGAGCCCATCGTCGAGGCGCTCTCCATCATCAAGAATCGCCACTCCACCGTCAACGCCCGCCTGCACCGGCTGGAACAGTGGCGCGAGCGGCTGATCAACGAAGGCGACAGCGCCCTCAACGAGCTGATGTCCCAGTTCCACGAGCTGGACCGCCAGAAGCTGCGCCAGCTGATCCGCACCGCCAACAAGGAGCGGGAGCTGAACAAGCCGCCGGTGGCCTATCGCGAGATGTACCAGTATCTGCGCGGCGAGATCGAAGATCTGCTGTAAGTGATGACTCACGTTCGCCGACAGGCAGCGGTCAACACAAAATGAAACGGGGCCTATACGGCCCCGTTTTTCATGGCGTGAAGGGTCAGTTACCCGCTACGCACTGGGTGTGGGTTTCCGGTTGCAGATAGGGCATCAGCAGCGGCGCCATCCCCTTGAGCACCTGTACCGGCAGGGCCGAGGTGAAGCGGAACTTGTCGGACTGGCTGCCAGGCACATAGGCCGTCAGGGTGCCGAAGTGATCATCCCCGATGTAGAAGACGAAGGTCGCGGTCCGGTTGCGGGCCAGCGAACTGGTCACGTTGCCGTAGCGGCCCACCGTCTCGATCCGGTTGTCACCGGTCCCCGTCTTGCCCCCCATCTGCAGCACTGTACCGTCCGGCAGGGCGAAGGCGCCGGCGATGCGCCTGGCGGTGCCCCCTTCCACCACCTTCGACAACGCGTTGCGCAACGCAGTGGCTACCTCTACCGGCAATACCCGGGTCCCCTCGGTCTGCGCCGGCGTGAACTCTGTCTCGAACGGCGTGCCCTTGGCAAACGAGAGGTGCTCGATGCGCAGGGTCGGCGCGCGGATGCCACCATTCTGGATGATCCCCATCAGCTCGGCCAACGCAGCAGGGCGGTCGCCCGAGCTGCCCAGCGCGGTAGCCAGCGACGGCACCAGGTGATCGAACGGATAACCCAGTCTGGCCCAGCGCTGATGGATATCGAGGAAGGCCTCGACCTCCAGCATGGTGCGGATCCGGCTGTCCCGGGCGCTGCGGTGACGGGTCTTGAACAGCCAGCTGTAAACCTCCTGCCGCTCGTCCCGGCTCGCCTCGACGGCATCGGCGAAGGTCGCCTTGTCAAACTCCTTGAGATAGGAGAGCAGCCACAGCTCCAGCGGGTGTACCCGGGCAATATAGCCCTGATCCGGTAGCGAATACTTGCCGGGGCCATAGCTGGTGTAGAGCTGTTCGATGCGCCGCTCGCTCAGTTTCTCCCGCGGCAGGCGCTTGGCCAGGAAGGCCGCGAAGGTCTCCTGCGAGGCATCCGGCATCAGGTAGCGGTGCACGGCGGCAAGGCGCACAGCGCTGGGTTTGAGGCCATCCAGGAAGGTGTCGAGCTGCTCCTCCGGAGTCTTGCCACGGTATTTGCGCCAGAAGCGCAGCAGATAGGTCTGTCCCTCCTTGTCTGCAAACTTGGCCAGATATTCGGTGCGGCGCGGATCCTTGTCATCCTTGAGCAGCTGGGCGCGGTTGCCCTCCCGGTAGAGGCTGTAACGAACGATATCGCGCATCAAGCGTACGAACGGCAGGTTGATGGACTCACGTAAGGCATCGCGAATGGCCGGAATGCGGCCGTTGTCTTCGCGCCGAAAGTTGTTGAAGGTGTGCATGCCGCCACCGGTGAAGAACCCTTCGTTCGGGCTGGCGGAATACTTGCGATCCAGCGCAGCCTCCAGCATCAGGGGCAGGCTCTTGTCCTTGGCAGTCATCAGGTAAGAGACGGCCCAGCGGCTGATGTTGTCCTGATCCGACACCTCTATCTTGCGCAGGCTCTCGGCCGACATGCCGGCATAACTGTCGTGCAGCTCGGAGACGATCTCCAGATAGGTGGTCAGCACCCGCAGCTTGGCGGTAGAACCCAGCTCCAGCTTGCTGCCCTCGTTGATGTCGAACGGCTGATCCGTGTTGTCAGTCTGCACCCGCACCTTGAAGCCTTGCGGCGATTTTTCGAACAGGGTGAAGCTGTACTTCACATCCCCCGTCTTCTCCGGCGAGAGCAGGCGCTCACCAAACAGGCCGACCTGAGCGGCAAACGTCGGATCAGCCAACTGTTGCAGGTAACGGGAAACCTCGTTTTGCAGCGGCATGTTGAGGCTGGTATCGGCCGTCAGATCGAGCCGGTCCAGATCGTAGAGCTGCACCCCGAGCTGACGGCTGAGACGGGTACGGGCAACCTGCAACCCCTTGTTGTTGTTGACCTTGGTCACCGCGGGGGACTGCAGGAAATCACGGAAGGTGATCTTGGCCTTCAGCGCAGCCTCCATCAGCGGCGGGGTGATCATCCCTTCCTGCACGAACAGGCGCAGATAGCTGTCGGTCAGTGTGGCCAGTGCCTCACGTCCCTGAGCCAGGTAATAGGAGGGGCGGCGATGGGCAATCATCAATGAAACCACCTGACGCAGTGCCAGCCCCTGCTCCGCCAGCGAGGCATCCTGGTTGCGAGCGGGATCCAGCAGCCGGTTCACCTCGTCAACATTGGCACCGAACCAGACCCAGAGGCCATCACCCAGACCGTGCACCTCGCCATAACCGGGGGCCGCCGAGAGTGGCACCGAGTTGAGGTAGGCCCAGGCAACCAGCTTGCGCGCCTCCAGGGTCTCCGGCCCAAGCCGGTAAGCCCGCACGCTGGCGGACGCCATCTGGCGGATCTTCTCGGTGGGGGAGAGCGTCAGGCCATCCGGCGAGTGGCGGTACTTCTCGACCTGGGTCGCCAGGGTACTGCCGCCAGCCGACTGATCCTGCATATCGAGCGCCTTGCCCACCTGGGACATGGCCGCCTTGGCAAAACGGGGCCAGTCCACGGCCGGGTTGGCCAGCGGATGTTCGTTGCTGAGCAGATCGCGGTTCTCGATGAACAGCAGCGACTGGATCACCAGCGGCGGGATGGAGGCAAAGTCCGGATAATAGTGGGTCGGATACTTGAACTGATAGAAGGGTTCCGCCCGGCAATCATGCAGGGTCAGACCGGCCTGGACCTTCTCGGTATAGGGGACGAAGAAGCCGCGGCTGGCGTAGTCATACAAGGCATCGGAGAAATGCACCTGCTCGCTGACCTGATAGCCGCGCTGCAGCAGACGCTCCTGCATCATGGGCAGCAGCACATAACCCAGCCGCTTGTCGAAGGGGCCATCCTCGGGAAAGGCAATCCGCTTGCTAAGGCCGGGCTCGACCTGATAGGTCAGCTTGGCGGCATAGCGGGAGATCTCCTGCGACTGCAGGCGCGATGTCTGCATCTCATAGCCCACCAGAGCAATCACGGCGGCCAGGCACAGCAAAAAGAGAAAGCAGAACAACCAGCGCCACCAGGGACGACGCTTGCGCTTGTACTTCCCGTCCGCGCTTGGGACAGATGAATCCTGATATGCCACTTTGTTCAAATCCGTCTGTTCTGATGCGCCCATATCAGCCCCACCATGGTTGCGCAATTTATTGTGTTTCACTCAAGCTTAGTCGTTTCAAGTCAATGGCTTGAAATCTATTGACCGCTTTGTAGTGATGGTAACAGGGCGATCATGAAAAGGGGAGCCGATTGTTGCAGAGCGGCGAGAGATCCGAGCTGATGGCAGAAAGCAAAACACCGGCCATGGGCCGGTGTTTTGGGAGAATAATGAGCGAGCTTACTTGCTGGAGCTCATCGCCTTGAGCTTGGTGCCCAGGTCTTTACGCTCCTTGGAGAGCTCGGCGTTTTTGATGATGTGATCATCCACCCGCTCTTCATAGTCAGCACGCATGTTGGCGATGATGGCCTGAACCTCATCGATGCTCATGCCAGGCTTGATGTAATCACTCAGGTTGTCGAGCAGCAGCACCCGCTTCTGGTTGTCACGGATCTTCTTCTCATTGTCTGCGATTTCACGCTTGAGCTTGTTCTGACGACGGGACATACGCACATATTCCAGTACATCGCTGAAGGTGGACTTGTTTACTTGTTCCATATCGATACCACTGACGTAAGGTTGATAAAAGCAGGCCAAGTTGCATCCGTACCAGAGAAACGAGCATGAGAGAGTACGGGCCAACCCAAGATGCCCTTTACTCTACCGAGTTATGAAGCAGATACAACCCTAATTGCAGCTCTGGTGCCGGGTTTCGGCAGAGGAGAGCCGAGTGGAGAATAAGGAGTGAGGCAGGCACGGCTCATGTATCGAAGAACCGCGGTCAAATACGAATCAAGCTTAATTTCAGGCAATAAAAAAGCCCGCTCAAATGAGCGGGCTTCTTCAATTGGGTGCCTGGCAGTGTCCTACTCTCGCATGGCGAATGCCACACTACCATCGGCGCTACAGCGTTTCACTTCTGAGTTCGGCATGGGGTCAGGTGGTTCCACTGCGCTATTGCCGCCAGGCAAATTCTTCAATCTGAAAAAGCTGATTTAATTCTTCGTTCTCGGTATCTGCTACAAGCCTTAGAACACTTCTTGGGTGTTGTATGGTTAAGCCTCACGGGTAATTAGTATGGGTTAGCTCAACACGTCGCCGCGCTTACACACCCCACCTATCAACGTTGTGGTCTCCAACGGCCCTTTAGGACCCTCAAGGGGTCAGGGATGACTCATCTCAGGGCTCGCTTCCCGCTTAGATGCTTTCAGCGGTTATCGATTCCGAACTTAGCTACCGGGCAGTGCCACTGGCGTGACAACCCGAACACCAGAGGTTCGTTCACTCCGGTCCTCTCGTACTAGGAGCAACTCCCTTCAATCATCCAACGCCCACGGCAGATAGGGACCGAACTGTCTCACGACGTTCTGAACCCAGCTCGCGTACCACTTTAAATGGCGAACAGCCATACCCTTGGGACCGACTTCAGCCCCAGGATGTGATGAGCCGACATCGAGGTGCCAAACACCGCCGTCGATATGAACTCTTGGGCGGTATCAGCCTGTTATCCCCGGAGTACCTTTTATCCGTTGAGCGATGGCCCTTCCATTCAGAACCACCGGATCACTATGACCTACTTTCGTACCTGCTCGACCTGTCCGTCTCGCAGTTAAGCTGGCTTATGCCATTGCACTAACCTCCTGATGTCCGACCAGGATTAGCCAACCTTCGTGCTCCTCCGTTACTCTTTGGGAGGAGACCGCCCCAGTCAAACTACCCACCAGGCACTGTCCGCGAGCCCGATTCAGGGCCCTGCGTTAGAACATCAAACATACAAGGGTGGTATTTCAAGGACGGCTCCAGCGCAACTGGCGTCACGCCTTCAAAGCCTCCCACCTATCCTACACATGTAGGTTCAATGTTCAGTGCCAAGCTGTAGTAAAGGTTCACGGGGTCTTTCCGTCTAGCCGCGGGTACACCGCATCTTCACGGCGAATTCGATTTCACTGAGTCTCGGGTGGAGACAGCATGGCCATGGTTACACCATTCGTGCAGGTCGGAACTTACCCGACAAGGAATTTCGCTACCTTAGGACCGTTATAGTTACGGCCGCCGTTTACCGGGGCTTCGATCAAGAGCTTCGCTTGCGCTAACCCCATCAATTAACCTTCCGGCACCGGGCAGGTGTCACACCCTATACGTCCACTTTCGTGTTTGCAGAGTGCTGTGTTTTTGATAAACAGTCCCAGCCATCTGGTCACTGC
>NZ_CP077249.1:460000-537500 GCF_019047325.1 Aeromonas sp. FDAARGOS 1403
CAGCCTCTACCTGCTTCCTCTATATATAGTGGCGGCCGTTTTGCACTTGTGGCGCCAGTTGCGTTGGCGACTGCCGTCCACCCTTGGCCAACCCCTCTTGTGGTCGCTGCACCTAGCCTACCTGTTTATTCCTCTTGGTCTGCTCGCCCTTGGTGCTCTGGCGGCCGGCCTGCCCATCAGCCTGTCACTGGCAAGCCACCTGCTCAGTGCCGGCTGCATGGGGACCATGATCATGGGGATGATAGCGCGGGTCTCCCTCGGCCACAGCGGTCGGGCCTTGCAGGTGGGGCGCAGGACCCAGTGCGCGTTCGGGCTGGTCATCATGGCCGCCCTGCTCCGGGTGCTGATCCCGCTGCTTTGGCCTGCCTATACCCTGTACGGCTGGAACCTGAGCGGCCTTGCTTGGAGCCTGGCATATGCTCTGTTTGTCTGGGTCTATACCCCCATACTGACCAGCCCCCGGGCTGATGGGCGCCCTGGCTGACCCGTGAGGGTCAAGATCTGCTGGCCGGATAATGGATCAGATTGTGGAAGATGGCAGGGGCCCCCCCCTGATTTCGATAGCCATGGGGGCGATCGGCCGCGAAACGCACCGCCTCCCCCTGCGTCAAGGAGCGCCACTCCCCTTCCACCAGCACTTCCATCTGGCCGCTGATGACGATGACATGTTCGGTCACCCCGGGTTCATGGGGTTCTGACTCTCGTTGATAGCCGGGCAACAGAGTCAGCTCAAACAATTCGAAACCAAAACGCCCCTCATAAGGGAAGAGGGGAGCAACCTGCATGCCTTCTCCCGCCGGTTGTTGGCGAATGGCATCGGCGGCGCGATAAAGCACATCGTCCTGCGCCGTGGGAGCCGGCTCGATAAAGCTGGAGAAAGAGACCCGAAAGCCGGTGGCAATCTTCCACAGAGTGGCCACCGTCGGGCTCGACTCCCCTCGCTCAATCTGGCCCAGCATGGCCTTGCTCACTCCCGTTTCCCGCGCCGCCACATCCAGGCTCCAGCCCAGTTCGCTGCGCAAGCCCTTCAGACGTTGGGCCAGATGCTGATTCATCTCTTGCATGACTGCCTCTTTGTTGCGCTTGCTTGAATCGCCTTGTGCGCTATAGCGCACAGCGATATAGTCTAAAGCAATATTGTACGCAATAACGCACAAGCCGTCACAACCCCACAAGGACGTCACCATGCCCTTTGCCCTTCCCCACCTGGTCGCCGGCTTCATCGCCGTGATGGTCGGCTACACCAGTTCGGTCATCCTGATCATTCAGGCAGCCACGGCAGCAGGAGCCGATGCTGCCCAGCTCGCGTCCTGGCTATGGACGCTGGGCATCGGCATGGGTATCAGCTGCATCGGCCTCTCCTTCTATTACCGCATCCCTGTTTTGACCGCCTGGTCGACCCCGGGTGCCGCCCTGCTCATCACCAGTCTCGGCAACTTCACCCTGGCCGAAGCCATCGGCGCCTTCGTTATCTCTTCTCTATTGATCACCCTGTGCGGCATCAGCGGCTGGTTCGATCGGCTGATGCGCCATATCCCGGCCCAGCTGGCGGCGGCCATGCTGGCCGGAGTGCTGCTCAAGTTCGGACTGGATCTGTTCAAGGTTGCGCCAGCCGATCCCTTGCTGCTCGGCAGCCTGTTGCTGGCATTCCTGCTCGGCCGCCATCTCTGGCCACGCTATACCATGGTGCTGGTGCTGGCAGTCGGGATCCTCATCTGTCTGTTGCGAGGGGAGCTGCAGCTTGACGCCATTCACTGGCAACTGGCCGGCCCGGTCATGACCTGGCCAGAATTCTCTTTTGATGCCCTGTTCGGCATTACCCTGCCGCTATTCATCGTCACCATGACCTCCCAGAACATGCCCGGCATTACCATTTTGCGGGCCCACGGCTATCAACCCGCCACCTCCTCTCTCATCACCTGGACCGGCCTGACCGGCCTGTTATTGGCCCCCTTCGGTGGCTACGCCTTCAACCTGGCGGCCATCACGGCGGCCATCTGCATGGGGAAAGAGGTGGATCCGGACGCCAACCGGCGCTGGCCCGCTGCGGTGTGGGCCGGGGGCTTCTATCTGCTGACCGGCTGTTTCGGGGCCACGGTGGCGGCCCTTTTCACGGCCTTCCCGGCCACGCTGGTGACCTGTGTCGCCGGTCTGGCGCTGCTCGGCACCATCGGCAGCAGCCTGCACACCGCGTTGCAACACGACGATGCCCGTGAGGCCGCCCTGCTGACCTTCATCATCACCGCCTCCGGCATCAGCCTGCTCGGCATCGGCGCCGCCTGCTGGGGATTGCTCGTCGGCATCATCCTGCATCAAGTCAACCAGCGGAGAAACTGACCTGACCATCTGGGGAGCCCCCCGTGAGACACCGCACATAATTCAGAGAATTTGGTTCACAGCTGAAACTAATTGCCATTAAGTGGTGGCGAGGCACTTCTTCTTCCCCGATGTGTGCCTCATGTCAGACTCATAAACTGGAGAATAATAATGAGGAATCAGGCTGTCATTTTGTTACTGGCACTGCTGGGCGCCACCACCGCCCACGCTGCCGACACCGATCGGGAGCTGGCCCGCCAGCTCGCGCTGCAGCAGAAGAACCTGTTGCCGCTGCTGAGCAATCAGGAGTACCAGAGCCCGCTGCCCAACCTGTTGCAAAAGGCCAGCCCGCGCCTGAAACGCCAGGCTCGGGATGCCAACCAGGCGGCCATCAGCCGGCAAGGGCTGGACGGTGAGGTCAAGGAGCTGATGCAGCTGCGACTGGCCAACCCGGAACAGGCCGCCGCGCTGCAGCAGGGTGTCGAGCCGCTGGTCGCCTATGTACCGAGCGGAGATGAGAAGAGCTGGAGCGCCATCGAAGCCTTCGACAGCGCCGGCAACCCCGTCTATCTGGATGTGGACAAGGCACCGGCCCGTCCGGTCCTGGTCGTTGAGGCCGATCCCGTCAAGGCCAAGAACGCCGGCCTCAAGGTGATCCGCAAGGCGCTGGCTGCCGCCGACATGCAGGTGGCTCCCCGTGCGGCTGCCATCACGGCGCCGCTCAAGACCAGCATCCTGAAGAAAATTCGGTTGAAGGATGATCAGGAGCCCTGGCTGCTGGGTGCGGCCGAAGTGTATGCGGTGGTCGCAGGGGTCAATCCCAGCCGGGATGAGCCCGTGGTCGACATCGTCGACATGCCCTATCTCGACTATGACAACACCGACTACACCCCCAACCAGATCCTGGTTTACTGGGATCGCTATCGCTGGGGTGCCGTCGACATAGTCATGATGGAGCAGGACGACAACGTCAACTACAAGGAGCTGAGCGGCCTGTTCATCGATGCCCTCAAGCTGGCCTTCACTGCTGGCGGCGTGCCCGAGGCTCTGCCCTTCCTCGATCTCGGCGGCCGTATCGTCAAGGCGCTGCCCGACTCCTGGATGACCAACAACGATGACTATCTGGATACCTTCTACACCCTGGAGCAGGACCAGAGCTATCACCAGTACCCCGGCGCCGCCGGCAATGCGGTGATCGATCTCGAACCCAAAGAGATCTCCCCCACCAGACCCTGATTGGTCGTTATGACAAAAAAGCCAATGAACGACTCATTGGCTTTTTTTTACCCGCGATCCGTTACGGCTGGCCTTTCGGCCTCACCCCCAGGGTGTGGCAGATGGCGTAGGTCAACTCGGAGCGGTTCAGGGTATAGAAGTGGAAATCCTTCACCCCCTCCTGACTCAGCACCCGTACCTGATCGATGGCGATGCTCGCCCCCACCATGTTGCGGGTCATCTGATCATCATCCAGCCCCTCGAAACGCTGATGCATCCAGCGCGGGATCTTCACGTTGGTGAAACCGGCAAACTTGGCCAGGGTCTGGTAGTTGGAGACCGGCAGGATCCCCGGCACGATTTCCGCATCGATGCCGATGGCGGCGCAGCGATCCCGAAAACGCAGGTAGGTCTCGACGTCAAAGAAGAACTGGGTAATGGCGCGGTTGGCACCTGCATCGATCTTGCGCTTCAGGTTGAGCAGATCCGACTGCGCACTGCGCGCTTCCGGGTGACCTTCCGGGTAGGCGGCCACTGAGATGTCGAAGTCCGCTTCGGCCTTGAGCAGGGCTACCAGGTCGGTGGCATACATCTCCGGCTTTTCCAGCCCCTGGGGCAGGTCGCCGCGCAGCGCCACGATATGGCGGATGCCGCTGTTCCAGTAGTCGCGGGCAATGGTGCGCAGCTCGTCGCGGCTGGCGTCAATACAGGTCAGGTGCGGGGCGGCGATCAGACCGGTCCGCTCCTTGATGTCCTTGATCACCTTGTGCGTGCGATCCCGGGTGCCCGAGTTGGCACCATAGGTCACCGACACGAATTTGGGCTCCAGCACCTTCAATCGCTCGATGGATTGCCACAGGGTATTTTCCATCCCTTCGCTGTTGGGCGGAAAAAACTCGAAACTGACCGAAATGTCGCCACTCAAATCTGCCAGACTCTGGTTGAGTGCCTCAACCTGACGTGCGCTGTGAAATCCCATCTGCTCTCTCCCTGCCCTGCAATCCATTTCTCTACGTCAAAACGGATGTTTGGACGTCTAAACGTCTTTCTATCTTTATGAGAAAATGGCACAAAGTCAACACTGTTTTACAGCGAGAGGAAGGCCGCCGATTTTTATTTGGCAATAAAGCCAAAGTAACGATTGGCACCCCATCCCAAAATCCGGCGAGTCGCGTTATGATGAACGCAGATCGTCCTGGACGTTCTGAATCTGCGTGTGATTGTTTGGCCGGAGGTTTCTCCGGCCCCTTTTCAACCTCTTCCCCTTCCTGCCGATAACCAATTGAACCATTCGCAGGAGCATCATCATGGACACCCACCCCGGCTTTGCCACCGACTTGCTGTTCGATCGCTATCAGGGCAACGTGGTCGACCATGATCAGTTCTGGGCCGTGCGCACTCCCGATGCTCCCGATTACTACTTTGGCAACTATCTGCTGCTCCCCTTCCCCCCCAGCGATCACGACAAGGGCTGGCTCGAGGCCAGTTTCGACAAGCTGATCGGGCAAGATCCCCGGGTCAGACATCGCACCTTCCAGTGGCCTCTGGCGGCCGGTCAGAACAGCCGGGTCGCCGGCTTCGTGGCGGCGGGATACCAATACATGGAGTGCGTGGTGCTGGCGCTGGAGGCAGAAGGCTGGCAACCGCCAACCGCGACGGTGGCTGCGCGTCCCTTTACCCCGACCGACTGGGACGAGTGGCTGGCCTTTGAACTGGAGGAGCGGGATCCCGGCCACTCGGAGCAGAGCTACCTGCCCTATCTGCAATCACGCCGCCAGTTGTATGAGGCGATGATCGGAGACGGGCTGGGTCAGTGGTGGGGGATCTGGCAGCAGGAGCAGCTGGTCGCCAGTTGCGGTCTCTTCTTCACCGACACCCTGGGTCGCTTCCAGCTGGTACGCACCCGGCAGGCATGGCGCAATCAGGGATTGTGCCGCCAGCTGCTGAGCCAGGTTGCCCGGCACGGGCTGACGCGGGTCGACCGGCTCATCATAGTGGCCGACGAGCACTATCACGCCCAGCGGGTCTATCGCTCGCTCGGCTTTGCCCCGGTGGCCCGCATCGGCAGTCTCTGCCGCTGGCCCCGTACGGAGCAATGAATCAGAACACGGGCAGCAAAGAAAACGGGAGGCGACAGCCTCCCGTTGTGTATCTGCCGGCAGCTATTGCTGCGGCGTTTCCAGCTCATTGGAGAGCGCCTGCTCCACCTCAGCCGACTGCGCCGGTAGCGGGGCTGCCGCCGCAGATGCCGCTGCGGCAGGCGTTGCTGACGGCGCCGGGGCGGCTGGTGTCTCTGCCTCCACCGGCGTCGCGACAGGTGCAGCAGCAGGCTCGGTGGTCGCCGCTGCAGCCGACACCGCAGGCTCGGCGGCAGGAGCGTCACACTGGCAATCTGCCCCTTTCACCTTGTTGCCCTGATGGGGCGGATACCAGCCCTTCAGCCCCTGCTCCAGCCGATCGGCTGCCGCCTTGGGCTCCATCTTGCCGAGCAGCACGGCCTGGCTCACTTCGGCCAGTTCGTCACCCAATTTGGGCGTACCGCGGGAGAGGATCTGGGTGGCCACCCGGATGGTGGAGTCGCACTGATCCCGCCACTCCATCATCTCCTTCGCAGCCGGGTTGGTGACCTCGAAGAAGTGGTTGGAGAGGGAGAAGAAGCCGGGCAGCGAGTTGGTATAGAGCTCGGCGAACTGGGGCGTGGTCAGCCACTGCAGGAAGGCCATGGCCGCCTCCTTGTTCTTGCTGGCCGGGTTCATGCCCATCCCGATGTCGGTGTGATCGGTAAAGAAGCAGCCATCGCCCTGCTTCGCCACGGGCGGGCGCATCACGCCAAAGTCCACCTTGCCGGTAAAGGGGGCGATCTCCCAGGAACCCGCCACGTAGAAGGCGGCCTTGCCCGAGGTGAACAGCTCGTTGGTCGCGGCATAGTCGCGGCTCTCGCCACCTTCGCCGAGGTAGGGACGCCAGCGCGCCAGCTCCTCGAACACCTTGATGTAGGGCGGGTTGTCAAAACGCTCCTGCCCGCCGATCAAGGCCAGCCGGCCATCCTCCCCCTTCCAGTAGTTGGGGCCTATGTTCTGGAAGCCGAGCTCGGAGGATACCCAGCTTTCCGAGCCACTCATGGCGAGCGGCACGTAGCGGCCATCGGCCTTCACCTTGTCGAGCACCGCGAAGAAGGCATCCCGGGTCTGCGGCACGCTCAGCCCCAGCTCACTGAAAATCTTCTTGTTGTAGAAGAAGCCGTGAATCACCGAGGCCATGGGCACGCAGAAGGTCTGGGCGCCGGAGTCGGTCTGCCAGGGGGACTGGGCAAAACTCGGGAAGTTCTCCATCCCCGACATCTCGGTCAGCTCCGCCAGATGGCCCGCCTTGAACAGGGCCAGGGAGTCGTCGAACGGCCGGCAGGTGATGAGATCCCCTGCCTTGCCCTCCTTCAGGCTGGCCCACAGGGTCGGCATGTAGTCGACATTCTGCACCCCGTTGAATTTTACCTGGATGCCTGGGTGGGAGGCCTCGAAAGCAGGGATGATCTTCTGCTCCCACAAGGCCTTGTCATCTATCCGCCAGCTCTCGATCACCAGCTCGCTGGCCATCAGCTGACCACACAACAGGAGACTCAGGGCCCCGATCCACTTGTTAGACATAAGCCCTCCTAAACCTTGAAATGTGCGATCAATTGCTGCTGCTTGGCCACCAGATCCGCCAGTACCTCGCTGCTGCTGGCCGATTCCCGTGCCTCCCGCTCGGTCTCGTAGGCCACCTCGGCGATGCCGGAGATGTGACGTGCCACCCCCTGGCTGACCGAGATCTGCTCCTGAGCCGCGTGCGCCACCTGATCCGCCATCGCCTTGATGGCGCTCATCCGGTCGGCGATGGACTGCAGGGCCGCATCCATCTCACGGGTCTGTTCGACACAGCTGTGGGTCTGCTCCTGGCTGCGTCCCATCACCTCCACCACCAGCTTGCTCGAGCTCTGCAGGTTTTCGATCATCGCCTGGATCTCTTCGGTCGACGTCTGGGTCCGGTTGGCCAGCGCCCGCACCTCGTCGGCCACCACGGCGAAGCCGCGGCCGGCATCACCGGCTCGCGCCGCCTCGATGGCCGCGTTCAGCGCCAGCAGGTTGGTCTGTTCGGCGATGCTGCGGATCACGTCGAGAATGCTGCCGATGTTGTCGCTGAATTCGCCCAGCTTGTAGGTGATGCCGACGGCCTCCTCCATGGCTCCGGCCAGTTGTTCCGTGATGCGACGGGTGGTTGCCACCTTCTGACGGCCGGTTCTGGCTTCGTCATCCGCCAGATCCACTTCCCGCTTGGTGCCGTCGGTGGAACGGGCCACCTCGGTGGCGCTCACCTCCAGCTCGGTGATGGCGGCGGCCACCTGATCGGTCTGGCTCTTCTGATCCTGCACCCGGGATACTGCCCTTTCGCTTATCTCGGCGGCGCGGCTCGCCTCCTCCACCAGATGACGGGAGCCGGCATTGATCTGGGAGAGCAGCTCGCCGGTCTTGCCGGCCAGCACGTCGATGGAGCGGGCCAGGGCGCCGAATTCGCAACTGCTGCGGTAATTGATGCGGCGGGTCATGTCCCCGGCCGCCATGTAATCCAGCTCCTTGTTGATCATCTGCAGCGGGCGCTGAATGCTGCGCGCCGTGGTATAGCCGATGATGAGGGCGGCGGCAGCCGAGATGGCGGCCACGATCAGGATCCAGAAGCTGGCACTGCTGACCGCATCATCCGCCGTGGTACGGCTCTGGCTGGCGATGGAGCCGGCCGACTGTCCCATCTCGTCGAGCAGCCCCAGGCTGTTGATCAGGCTGGCGTCGAGCTGCTGATTGAGGGTCTGCAGCGAGGCGGCCAGCTGCTGGGCATTGCGCATGGTGGCGAGCAGCCCCTGCGGGCCGAGCGCCAGCTCCTGCATCCGGTCGAGGTTGGAGACGAAGCGCTGCTTCACGTCATCCGGCACCAGCACCCGGTCAAGCCGCTTGCGCGCCATCTCGATGTCCTTGCTCAGCACCTTCTCCAGTTCGTTGAGGTCGGTCTTGGCATCGGCCCGGCGAATGTTCTTCAGGTCGCGCGCGATGCCCGAGGTGATGAGCTCCGCCTTGTTGCGCATGGAGCGCTTGCTGGCGGTCTGCTGCAGCAGCAGATCGGCCGCCCACTGGTAGGTGTCTTCCAGCCGGATGAAGGCAATCTCCAGCTTGTGGCGCTGATCCTGGGCATTGACCCACTGACTGTGCTGGGAGAGCACCTGTTCGGCCAGGCCGTAGAACTGCTTGGTCGCCGCATCGACCTGCTGGAAGCGGGAACCGGCCTCGGTCACCCCACTGAACTTGTCCATCTCCTGGCTCAGCTGCCTGAAACGCGCCTGCTGCTCCTTGAACTGGCTGGCCAGCTGCGGCAACTGACTGCCATCCTCATTGGTCCGGTAGACCAGCACCCAGCGGTTGCTGTCCTGCAGGGCGCCCTTCAGACCGGCCACCGCAATCACCAGGGGGGTTGCCCGGTCGGAAACCTGCGACAAACCGTCGTTGATGCCCCTGATCTTCAGGGTGCTGATCACACCCAGCAGGATCAACAGCAGCAGCATCAACACAAATCCGGCGATGATCCGCTGCACAATAGATAAACCCATGGAGACATCCTCACTCGTGGGGGAAAGGTAACGTGAACATAGACACTATCGGCACAAGGGGCGAATTATAGAGGGGAGACAGAGGGTATTTTATTGATCTATATGGGGTTGGATCACAGTTGGCGGGGAGTGGCCTGACCGTAAAAGGGCCCGGACTGTGCCGGGCCAAAGAGACATGCTAGCTGTAATGGCCCGTGGGGAGGCCAACCCTGTGTCCTATCAGAAGCGATAGCCGACACCAACCATAAATACCATGGGGTCAATCTTGGTCTTGATGCCATCACCACCGTTTACATGCACATCAGTATCGATATCCATGATCCAGGCAGAACCGTTGACGAACCAGCGGTCATTGATCGCCATGTCCAGACCGACCTGACCGGCCATGCCCCAGGAATTATCCAAGCTCACATCAGCGTTGCTCAGAGGGCCGCGACCTTGCTCGTCGAAGAAGGTGGTGTAGTTCACACCGATACCAACATACGGGCGCACCTTACTCTGGACATCACCAAAGTAGTACTGCGCCATCAGGGTCGGCGGCAGGTGCTTGACCTTGGCGACTTCCGTATCTCCCATTTTCACTGAATGAGAAAACGGTGTTGCTGCCAGTAGCTCAACCCCAAAGTTATCGGTTGCCATATAGGTCAGCGTTAACCCAAGTTGGGCATTGTCATTGATCTCAAAATCGTTACCGCTACTTTGCGGAGAAACGAAAGCCAGGCCGCCACGCACCAGAAAATCGCCAGCCTGGTGAGCCATGGCGACGGGGGACGCAAGCGCTGCTGCGATCATCAGAGGAAGGATCTTTTTCATCACGTATTCCTTTTAGTTTTCGTTTTATATGTTGCAAGCCCGAAAACTATAAAGGGATGTGAATGCTGAGTTATTGATTTAGCTCAAACGTTACCAAGAAATAGATAGATGTGTACAGCAGCTTCCAACCATGTTGGGCATCGAGAGAAACACCAAAAATATCAAATAAAAACAATTAACTGGATAGATTTTCCGCCTTACCAACCACAATAAGAAATAATTTCCATATATCTTATTGCGGATAAAAACGACTGAAAACGGTTGTTTCACTCGTCCAACAAGAGTATTTTTGCGGGCCATGTAGCCGGGCTGTAAGTAATTCTTTATGAAACCACAAACCAGAAGGGACAAAATAGTAGCCATATTGGCAGCCATCTGGGGCATTGGCTCTTTTCTGTTTATTTTGCTGGGTTTCGTGCTCGGCATGGCCTTGCTGATCCTGACCCATTAGACCGGCTGGTTGGCGTGGGAGGCCTGGCACAACAGCCACTCCCCTTCCGCCAGCTGCTCCGGGCTCAACCTCCACTGTGCCCGCCCCAGCTCGCCGCTGTATCCACGCCAGCGATCCCGGCCCTCCTGTTTCGCCCGGTACAGGGCCATGTCCGCCAGCTTGAAACTCAGACTCCAGAAAGAGTCCTCCAGCTCCGCATGCAGAGGATAATCGCAGAATCCCAGTGAGACGGTCATGCGCAGCGGCAGCTCCTCCCGCCCGAAACGGCAGTCGGCGATCTTGCGGCGCAGGCGCTCGATCCGTCCCGCCACTTGTCCTGGCTCCTCTCTGGCCAGCAACAGCATGAACTCCTCGCCACCCAGCCGGATCAGCGGCTCCTCCTCATCCAGCGCCCCTCGCAGCAGCTCGGCCAGCTGACATAACAGCAGATCGCCGATGTCATGGCCGAAGCGATCGTTGACCCGTTTGAAGTGATCCAGATCCAGGATCACCAGCACCCAGCCTGCCGCCGGATCCTGGCGGTTCAGCAACCACTCATCGAGATAACGGCGGTTGAAGGCATGAGTCAGTGGATCCGTATAGGCGGCGACCTCCATGCGGGAGGAGTGGGCCTGCAGGGCACTGTGGTGCAGGCTGATCCTGGCCGCCATCTCGCGGAATTTGCGGCTGAGCAGCGCCATCTCCTGGCTGCTGTCGATGATGGGCAGCACGCTCGCGTCCTGCTTCTCGGTAAACTGGTGCAGCGCCCCCACCAGCTCGCCGATCGGCCCCAGCACGATGGCGCGCAGCCGGGCCAGTGCCATCAGAATGCAGGCGAAGCTTATCAGCAGCATGCCGATGAAGGTCCAGATCGCCCCCTCCATCGCCCCCAGCAACACGTCCCGCTCCTCGTCCACGATCAGGGTCAATACAGGCTCGCCGTCGTTGTCGAGCAGCAACCCCTCCCCTCTGACCTGCTGCAACCCGAGATCGACCAGCCGGTAGCTCATGTGCGGCCCAAGCGGCTTGAAGGAGCCCAGATGCTCGCGCGTTCTTGGTTGGGCTATGGTCAGCGTGAGCGCGGTCCGTTCCCCCAGATCCTGCAGATAGCGCTTGTCCAGCCAGCGAGTCGCCAGCACATAACCGTTGGGCTTGACGCTGCCGAGGGTATCGGTCACCGGCTGCAGCGAAAAGATGAGCGGTCCCCACTGGGAGCGCCTGACGCCACTCAGGCTGCTGATGCCCGCCTGCCGTGACTCGCGCAGCAACTGCAGCTTGAGATCGTCCAGAAAGGAGGGCAACAGGGTGGTATCCGTGTCCGGCGCGTCTGGCAACAGGGTGCGGGTCCAGATCTCCGAGCCCTGCAAATCCATGTAACTCAACACGTTGAGTTCAAAGTCCCGCATCGGGGTGTCGACCAGCAGATTGGAGTTGATGTAGGCCTGGTTGGGGTGGGCCAGAAAATGGTAGCTCTGATCCCAGATCCCCCAGTCCCGGGTAAAGGCATTCATGGCGCCGATGTCGTTCTGCACAGCCCTGATCACCCGCTGCAGATGCTCCTCCATCCGCCGCTCCTCGACCCGCTGCGCCGCCGGCACCTGGGCCAGTGCGATCACGATGAGCAGCATCAGGATGGCGCCGGCCCAGACCGGAAACATGGAGTAGGCCAGCAGATGGTCGATGGAGCGGGACGGTTGAGCCATGGGCGCCAATATCCTTTGAATGGCAATGCGAAGCGGGAAGGGTCTTGCCCCAAGTATGGAGGATAGGCCCGCTGAGAGGTCACTGAATTACCACAATAAAAACAAGGGGCCCAGGGCCCCTTGTCACAATTATTGAACGCTTTATCTGGCCAGCAGAGGTGCCAGGAAGCGGGCCGTATGAGAATCCTCGCAACGGCTGATCTGTTCCGGCGTCCCCGTCACCAGGATGCGGCCGCCACCGGCGCCCCCCTCCGGCCCCAGATCGACGATCCAGTCGGCGGTTTTGATGACGTCCAGATTGTGCTCGATGATGACGATGGTGTTGCCGCGATCCCGCAGCTGGTGCAGTACCTTGAGCAGCTGCTGGATGTCGTGGAAGTGCAGCCCTGTGGTGGGCTCGTCCAGGATGTAGAGGGTCTGCCCGGTATCCCGCTTGGAGAGCTCGCGCGCCAGCTTGACCCGCTGCGCCTCGCCGCCCGACAGGGTGGTGGCCGACTGACCGAGGCGGATATAGGAGAGGCCCACGTCCATCAGGGTCTGCAGCTTGCGCGCCACTGCCGGCACAGGATCGAAGAACTCGCGGGCATCTTCCACCGTCATCTCGAGGATCTCGTGGATGTTCTTGCCCTTGTACTTCACCTCCAGCGTCTCGCGGTTGTAGCGCTTGCCCTTGCAGACGTCGCACGGCACGTAGACGTCCGGCAGGAAGTGCATCTCCACCTTGATGACCCCATCCCCCTGACACGCCTCGCAGCGGCCCCCTTTCACGTTGAAAGAGAAGCGGCCCGGCTGGTAGCCGCGCGAGCGCGCCTCCTGGGTGCCGGAGAGCAGCTCGCGGATCGGGGTGAACAGGCCGGTGTAGGTGGCCGGGTTGGAGCGCGGGGTACGGCCGATGGGGCTCTGGTCGATGTCCACCACCTTGTCCAGGTGCTCCAGCCCCTCGACGCTGCGATAGGGGGCAGGAGTGGACTCGGTCGCCTTGTTCAGCTCGCGGTGAGCGATACGGAACAGGGTGTCATTGATCAGGGTCGACTTGCCGGAGCCGGAGACGCCGGTGACGCAGGTCATCACCCCGATGGGTAGGTCCAGGTTGACGTTGCGCAGGTTGTTGCCGCTCGCCCCCTTCAATTTCAGCCACTTGCCGGTGAGCGGGGTGCGCTCGGCCGGGATGGCGATCTGCTTGCGGCCGGAGAGGTAGTCACCGGTCAGCGACTCGGGGTTCGCGATGATCTCCTCCGGCGTCCCTTGGGCGACGATGGCCCCGCCGTGCACCCCCGCCCCCGGGCCGATATCGAGCACATGGTCGGCGAGGCGAATGGCGTCCTCGTCGTGCTCCACCACGATCACGGTGTTGCCGAGATCGCGCAGATGGGTCAGGGTCTTGAGCAGCCGCTCGTTGTCCCGCTGGTGCAGGCCGATGGAGGGCTCGTCCAGCACGTACATGACCCCCACCAGACCGGCACCGATCTGGCTGGCCAGCCGGATCCGCTGCGCCTCACCACCGGAGAGGGTCTCGGCACTGCGGGACAGGCTCAGGTAGTTGAGACCCACGTTCACCAGGAAGCCGAGCCGCTCGACGATCTCTTTCAAGATCTTCTCGGCAATCTGGGCGCGCTGGCCGGTCAGATTCAACCCTTCGAAGAAGGCCAGCGCATCGCCGATGGACTGCTCGGCGATGGCCGGCAGGTTGCGGTTGTCGACGAAGACATGGCGCGCCTCTTCCCGCAGCCGACTGCCACCGCAGCTGGTGCAGGATTTGTTGGCGATGTATTTGGCCAGCTCTTCACGCACCGAGTTGGATTCGGTCTCCCGGTAGCGGCGCTCCATGTTGTGCAGGATCCCCTCGAACGGGTGTTTGCGCACCACCACATCGCCGCGATCGTTCATGTAGCGAAACTCGATCTCGGTGCGACCGGAACCGCGCAGGATCACCTCCTGGGTCTTGACCGGCAGATCCTCCCAGGGCGTATCCAGATCGAACTTGTAGTGCTCGGAGAGGGATTTGAGCATCTGGAAGTAGTAGAAGCTGCGCTTGTCCCAGCCACGGATGGCGCCGTTGGCCAGGCTGATGGCCGGATCGCCGATCACCTTGGCGGGATCGAAATATTGCTGCACCCCGAGGCCGTCACAGGTGGGGCAGGCTCCGGCCGGGTTGTTGAAGGAGAAGATGCGCGGCTCCAGCTCCGACATGGAGTAGCCGCACTCCGGGCAGGCGAAGTTGGCGGAGAAGGTCATGGGAGCGACCCCCTCCTCGCCGTCCATGGGCACCACCAGTACTATGCCGCCGGAGAGGGTCAGCGCCGTCTCGAACGACTCGGCCAGACGCAGGGCCAGGTCATCGCGCACCTTGAAGCGATCCACCACCACCTCGATGGTGTGCTTCTTGTGCAGCTCCAGCGCGGGAGGGTCAGACAGGTCGCACACCTCGCCATCGATGCGGGCACGGATGTAGCCCTGGGCCGCCAGGTTCTCCAGCAGCTTGGTGTGCTCACCCTTGCGGTCACGCACCACCGGGGCCAGCAGCATCAGCTTGCTCCCCTCCGGCTGGGCCAGCACCTGATCCACCATCTGGCTGATGGTCTGGGCGGCGAGCGGAATGGCATGGGTCGGGCAGCGCGGCTCACCGACCCGGGCAAACAGCAGGCGCAGGTAGTCGTAGATTTCGGTGATGGTGCCGACGGTCGAGCGCGGGTTGTGGGAGGTGGACTTCTGCTCGATGGAGATGGCGGGCGAGAGCCCCTCGATATGGTCGACGTCCGGCTTCTCCATCAGGGAGAGGAACTGGCGGGCATAGGCGGAGAGCGACTCCACGTAGCGGCGCTGCCCCTCGGCATAGAGGGTATCGAACGCCAGAGAGGATTTGCCCGAACCGGAGAGGCCGGTGACCACGATCAGCTTGTCGCGGGGCAGGGTCAGATTGATGTTCTTGAGGTTGTGGGTGCGAGCACCCCGGACCACGATCTTTTCCATCTTGTTGCACGCTCGATACGGAAACCTGAGCGAGTCAGTATGGCATAGAGACTACTGGATGAATAGACAGGTTTTATCCATCATCCCCATCGATTTCAGAGATATTCCTTGGCCCAGCTCACCGCCTGCAAACGGTTCTTCACATTCAATTTCTTGAAGACGTTATAGAGGTGGGACTTGATGGTGTGCTCGCTCACGAACAGGCTGTCGGCGATCTCGGTGTTGGAGGCGCCCGTCATCAGATAGCGGATGATCTCCTGCTCGCGCACGGTCAGCAGCGTCTGGTTGCGCAGGTGATGTTCCCCACCCTTGCGGTAGTAGTTGACCAGATCGCACAGCAGGTGGCGCGGGATCCAGTACTCCCCCTCCAGCACCTTGCGAATGCCGAGCACCAGCCGATCCAGCGGATCCTGGCAGAAGAAGAGTCCGCTGGTATGGGGCCACATCAGCAGCAATTCCCGATCGGTGCTGGTCGGGGCATTGAGCAGCACCGTATTGGCCTCCCCGAAGCGGCTGGAGATCTCCCGCGGCCATCCTGCCTGCTGGCTCGACTTGAGGTAGTCCAGATCGACCAGAAACAGCGGACGAGGCTCGAGCTCGTCCGGTTGCGGCAGCTCCTCCAGGGTGCTTACCAGCACAATGGGCAGTGCCAGCTGCTCGGCCAGATAGCTCTGGAAGCTGGTTGCCTGCACATTGTTTTCGGTTACCAGTACGATGGGATATGGGGTGCTCATGAAAGGCTGGTCCTTGAACATTGCGGCCATGGTTTTTTTCGGCAGCAGAGAGTACCAAGCCCCCCGTGGGGTGCAGCATTAAAAAAGTATTAGACGGCGATGCGCCTCCTTTGAAACTCACCAATTTTCCAAGCAATACAAATAACTAGCAGCCCCCCCCCATTTGGGTGGAATGCTGGCATCCGGGCAGACAGGGGCTGTCGTAGCGTCATCGAATTCACTTTTCGCGCCCGGGTTTCGATGCTAGGCGTCCCCCTCTGCGGCTCACTTGCTGGCCAAGGCCCGCCTCGTGTAAGTTAACCCCTCGGTCCGGAGAAGCTGGCGACGAAGAAGACGTCTTTCTCCCCAAAAACTGTTACTATTGCGGGCAAAATCTGGAAACGGCATGGCAGTCGACAGGCGAGCCAACCCGGGTTCAGTCATCACATGAGTCGCAAGCGCCTGCGGCGTTCTTGCGTATCTCGCAGAAAACAAACGAAATGTTGAATTGGTCCGGGCATATGGCCTGGCCGGAATACAAAGGGTGGAAGAGAGATTATGGCCAGTCGAGGCATCAACAAAGTCATTCTGATCGGTAACCTGGGGCAAGACCCGGAAGTGCGCTACATGCCGAGCGGCGGTGCCGTGACCAACATCACCCTGGCCACCTCCGACACCTGGCGCGACAAGCAGACCGGTGAGCAGAAAGAGCGTACCGAGTGGCACCGCGTCGTCTTCATGGGCAAGCTGGCCGAAGTGGCGGGCGAGTACCTGAAGAAGGGTTCCCAGGTCTATGTGGAAGGCAAGCTGCAGACCCGCAAGTGGCAGGATCAGAGCGGCCAGGAGCGTTACACCACCGAGGTGCTGGTCGATGGTTTCAGCGGCGTGATGCAGATGCTGGGTGGCCGTCCGCAAGGCGCCGGTCAGGGCATGGGCGGTCAGTCCCAGGGCAACTGGGGTCAGCCGCAACAGGGCATGCAGTCCCAGCAGCCGATGAACCAGTCCCGCCCGGCTCCGCAGCAGAACATGCAGCAACAGCAGGGCGGTTATAGCCGTCCGGCCCAGCAGCCGCAGTCCGCTCCGCCGGTATACAACGAGCCGCCGATGGATTTCGACGACGACATCCCGTTCTAAGGGAAGTGCACGGTTCAGAGGGCCCTGTTCACGCAGGGCCTTTTTTTGCCCGTTATTGACGCAGGCGCGGCACGCAAGCCGGCTCCCCCGACCAGAGTTGCCGACCCTGCTCCCCCTGTCGCCCGCCCAGGGTTTATCATCAGGGCAATTCGTTTGTCAGAGAGAACGCATGGGGTTTTTGTCTCGTATCCTGCTGCTCGCGGCAAGCCTTGCCGTGCTGTTTCACTCTCCCCTCTTGCTGGCCGGCGAGCCACTGCGGGTGGGGGTCAGTTTCGCCATTCCCCCCTATGTGATTGAGGAAGAGGGACGCGGCATCGAGCTCGATCTGCTGCGCGAAGCCTTTCGTGGCAGCGGCTACGAACCCAGCTTCGAATATCTGCCGCTGGAGCGCACCTTTCGCATGCTGGAGTCCGGCAGGCTCGATGCCATCATCAACGTCAAACCCGGGATGCTCGACAACGTCTTCCTGTCGCAACCCGTCATCGCCTTTCACAACCGGGTGTTCACCCTGAGCAAGACCCACATCGCCACGCTGGACGACATGAAAGAGCTGAGGGTCAGCGCCTTTCAGCGGGCACGCCAGGTATTGGGGGGAGCCTTCGCCAGCATGGCCGACCAGAATCCCCGTTACGAGGAGGTCGCCAAGCAGCAGGGACAGGTGCACAGACTGATGCTGGGGCGGGTGGATGCGGTGATCCTGGAGCAACGGGTGTTCTATTACTATCTGGCGCAACTGGCCACCAGCAAGTATGGCGCCGAGCTCTATGCCCCAAGCCGGGTCAGACAATATGATCTGTTCGCTCCCACCCACTACCATTTCGCCTTTCGCCAGGCCGCGCAGCAACGCTGGTTTGATCGCCAGCTCGGCAAGATGCGAGCCGATGGCCGCTACGAACGGATATTTGCCAGCTACGGCGCCACCCCCTGAGCCCACGCCAAAAACATAAAAGCCAGCCCGAAACAGGCTGGCTTTTTGTTACTGGCTCCAGAGGAACTACAGCATGGGGAGCGTTACTTCATCGCGCTGCCATTTTTCAGTTCTGCTTTCTGACGTTTGGCTTCGCGCTTCTCTTTCAGTGACATCTGCGGTTTTTTCTTGGCATCTTTGCCGTTGTGATGTTCTTTGTTACTCATCATCAAACTCCAAAAATGTTACCCAGACAGTTGGAACCCAGGTTCCAGCATGCCATCCGAATCGTAGACTACAGTACGCTTTCAGTGACGATCCCAGGATCGCACTCAATCCAGCATACCCCCAATCTTGCGCAAGAATCCACCCTCATTCGTCACGCCGCGCCAAACCGGGGCCGACGGCCCCCGTCAGGCTCTCCTGGGCGGGGAAGGAACAGCCGTAAAAACACTGGAAGCCTTATAAAGTAGCGATTATCAATATTATTTGGCGACCACCTGAAATAAATAACCAAAAACCAAAATAACTATTATTTAAACGAGCAGTGTTAATTTGGATAAGCATTCTCACTATCGCCGGAAACAAAAAGTTACAACCTCAAGAAGTTATTATTAACGCAAGCTGATATTATCAGGCCTTATTTTCAAACTATTTCATCGAGAATAGGGATATCCCATGACCAGAAAAACCAGAGCCGCCTTGGTCTCGGTTTGCTCCAATATCAGCCTGATTGTCATGAAGATAATTGCCGGCATACTGAGCGGTTCCGTCAGCATCATCTCCGAAGCCATCCACTCGGCCATGGATCTGGTGGCCGCCCTGATCGCACTGGTGGCCGTGCGCAAGTCGGATATTCCACCCGACCCGCGCCACCCCTATGGCCACGACAAGATAGAGAATGTCTCCGGCGTGATCGAAGCGCTGCTGATCCTGCTGGCCGCCGGCTGGATCATCTTCGAGGCCGTCGGCAAGCTGATCACCCCCACTCCCATCGAAGGCGTCGGGCTCGGCGTGCTGGTCATGCTGTTGTCGGCGCTGGTCAACAGCGGCGTCTCCGCCTATCTCTACCGGGTCGCCAAGGAGGAAGAGTCGGTGGCGCTGGCTGCCGATGCCCTGCATCTGAAGGCGGACGTGCTGACTTCGCTCGGGGTGGCTGCCGGTTTGCTCGGCATCTGGATCGCCTCTGCGCTGGGCTACAACCTCTATCTGCTGGATCCCCTCGTCGCCATCGGGGTCGCGCTCTTCATTCTCAGAGAAGCCATCGCCATGCTCAACCAGGCCTTCCAGCCCCTTCTGGATCACAGCATGAGCGAGGAGGAGCTGGCCATCACCACCCAAGTGATCGAGGAGTGTTGCCCGGAGCACGGCGGCTTCCACGATCTGCGCAGCCGTCAGGCGGGACGTCGTCGCCATATCGACTTCCACCTGACACTGCCCAAGGAGATGAGCATCGAGCACTCCCACGCCATCTGTGACCGCATAGAGCAGGGGATCCAGCGCCATCTGCCCCACGCCATCGTGCTGATCCATGTCGAACCAACCGGTCACGCCTAGTCCAACCGGGGAAATCATCGGGAATGCCATAAACAGCACAATAAACTGTCAGATGACGTGGTAGGGTGTTCCCTCCCCGTCATCAGGTATACGCCGTGAAAAAGCTGGAAATGAAGGATCTCACCGACGCCGAGAAGGCCGGGATCACCCTGCTGCTGCAAAAAGCACAGGCCAACGCGGATCACCCATTGACCAATGCCGAACGCAATCGCATACGCGAGGAAGGCCGGCTCAAGGTGGTCGCAGACCGGGCGGCAGCCGCGAAAGCGGCGGCACAGATCGCGCGAGAGAAGGCCAAGGAACGGGCCGCCAATCAGGTACTGCCCGAGACATTCAGCTGGGTTGACTCCGTCAGCAATCGCTTTCGAAAGAAGCCTTGATCATGCCGTTTCAACCGAATGCAGCCAGCCCACGCCCTGTCGACGGGCTGGCTTTTTCATGATGGAAGGGGAAGGTTCTGACACTTGACGTGACATTATCTGTCGACTCACATGACCCTTTATCTCGTTTTTTCTTCGCACAAAGGGATTCACCACAACCCGAAAAGCACCTGAAATGGATATTCATGCTATTGATATAAAAGGTAAAATCGTCCTGAAAATCCAGTCATCCGGCACAGAGTACCAACTGAGAGATAAAGTTTGCTTTAACAAAGCGTGCGTGTTCTAATCGACAGCGATAGTTCGGCAGTTCAGTCCTGATTATGTTAGGCAGTCATTTTAGTAAAGCAGTGATTAGTGCAAGTGTTATTTCGATGATGCTTGACGAATAATTCTCCTTCTTTAGTGCTTCCCCTACGTATTGCTGACGAAAAATCAAAACTTGCCATCTGATGGCATTTCAAACACTAAATTTGAGAGTAATTATTATGTCCAAAGTGACTGGTACCGTAAAATTCTTCAACTCCGAAAAAGGTTTTGGCTTCATCTCCCCGGTTGACGGCAGCAAAGACGTGTTCGTACACTTCTCCGCTATCCAGTCCAACGGTTTCAAAACCCTGGAAGAAGGTCAGCGCGTTGAGTTCACCATCGAGCAAGGCCAGAAAGGCCCGGCTGCTGCCAACGTAGTTGCCCTGTAATTCAAGTCAGGGATACCATCACCCCGCTTCTGCCGGCTGAACGGATCCACTGCAAGAATTGAAAAAACCCGCTTCGGCGGGTTTTTTGTTGCCTCGAATTCACCCTGCCCGCCATCCCTACCCTGCTCCCATCCTTGCATACCTCCGCTTCTCTGCTGGCGAGAGGATAACCGCACAATATTAATGAGATTAATTATCATTTACACAGCCATCAGTGATCACTACAATGCCTGCCGACCGCCGGGATCACTATTCGATTGAACCTGCCTGGTCCGGGTTTCACGCGGGATGCGGCGAGACCCCCCATCGATTCACCCAAAGGATGAATGCATCTTCTTACTAAAAAAGAGTTCAGGCCAACATGATAACAATGCACCGCAACAAGCTGACCACGCTCATTCTCGCCGTCCTCGCCGCCAACGCCCATGCCGCCGAACAGGAGGTCATGGTGGTGACCGCCTCCGGCTTCCAGCAGAAGATCGAGAACACCGCCGCCTCCATCTCGGTGGTGACGCGCGAGCAACTGGAGAAACGCGCCTACCGTGACGTGACCGACGCCCTGAAGGACGTGCCGGGAGTGGTGATCACCGGCGGCGGCAGCAGCAGTGACATCAGCATTCGCGGCATGAGCTCCAAGTACACACTGATGCTGGTCGACGGCAAGCGGGTCGACAGTCGCGGCACCCGTCCCAACAGCGACGGTCCCGGCATCGAGCAGGGCTGGCTGCCGCCACTGCAGGCCATCGAGCGGATCGAGGTGGTGCGCGGCCCCATGTCCTCCCGTTACGGCTCTGACGCCATGGGCGGGGTCATCAACATCATCACCCGCAAGACCGCCAGCATGACGGCCTGGCAAGGTTCGGTGCAGGCCGACTCCACCTTCCAGGAGAACAAGGACTCCGGCAACATCTTCCAGAGCAACGCCTACACCGCTGGCGCCCTGGTGGATGGCCTGCTGGGGGTACGAGTGAACGGTCTGCTCTCCCATCGCGGCGAGGATCAGTTCCAGAACGGGTTCGCCGAACAGGAGATGCGCAGCGGCACTGTGGTGTTCAGCCTGACGCCGGACGAGCACAACCGCTTTGACTTCGAAGCCAGCCGCGGCCTGCAGGATCGCAACCGCACCCCGGGCGACTCTCTGGCAGCCAAGGCCAAGCCCAGTCTGAACACCTACGGGCGCACCAACTACGCCATCACCCACGACGGTCGTTATGACTTTGGCTCTTCCACCAGCTACCTGCAGCGGGAAGAGAACACCAACCCCGGCCGTCAGATGAAGCTCATCAACACCATCGCCGACACCCATACCCAGTTCGAACTGGGGGCTCACTACCTGAGCGTGGGCGGTCAATACCGTCACGAGGATCTGCAGGATGAGGGCAACCAGCTCAACGTGGCCAACCGTGCCAATCAGCTGACCCGCTGGAGCTGGGCCCTGTTCGTGGAAGATGAGTGGTCGCTGACCGACAGCTTCGCCCTCACCGGCGGCGTGCGGATGGACCGTGACCAGAACTACGGCACCCACTGGAGCCCGCGTCTGTACGGCGTCTGGCACCCGGCCGAATTCTGGACCCTGAAGGGCGGCGTCTCCACCGGCTACCGCTCACCGGATCTGCGCATGTCGGCCGCCAACTGGGGCCAGGCCACCGGCGGCGGCACCCAGGACGGCATGCTGGTCGGCAACCCGCAGCTCAAACCGGAAACCAGCGTGAGCCAGGAGATCGCCCTGCTGTGGGATGGTCAGGAGGGGCTGAGCACAGGGCTGACCCTGTTCAATACCGACTTCGAGGACAAGATCTCCGAGATCCGCCGCTGCACCAGCAAGGATGACCCCTCCTGCACCCTGAACGGTCACACCTATGACTTCATCAGCGACCGCATCAACGTCGACAAGGCGAACATGCGCGGGGTGGAAGGTACGGCCAACTGGGCCATCAACGAAAAGTGGTCGCTGGCCTCCAGCTACACCTTCACCCAGTCCGAGCAGAAGAGCGGTCCGAACGAGGGCAAGGCGCTTAACCAGATGCCGCGCCACATGTTCAATACCACGGTCGACTGGAAGAGTACCGATGACGTCAGCCTCTGGTCACGGGTCAACTTCCGCAGCAAGACCTCGGACTACCTGAGCCGGGTCAGAATGGCCGACGGCACCCCTTCCTACACCTTCTTCGACACGGGTCTGGTCTACAAGGCCAACGAACATCTGAACGTCACCGCAGGCGTCTACAACCTGTTCGACAAGACGGTGGACTACAGCAGCTTCGGCACCGTGCTGGATGGTCGCCGCTACACCCTGGGCATGACCTACAACTTCTGATGACTCACCGCCGCCCACCCTGGGCGGCGGTTCTTTATTGCCCCGCCTCGTCTGCCCCCTCTTTCACATAGCTTGCCGCCTGCCAGGTGTTGCGCCCCAGCGACTTGGCGCCATACATCAGCTGATCCGCCTGCAGCAGCACTCGTCGGCCCTCTGCCCTCACCTCTGCCGGCACCCACACCGCCCCCGTGCTGATGGAGATGCCAAGCTCCCCGGCGCTGGTCGACAGCTTGCGGCCATTGACCTCCCGCCCGATCCGCTCGGCCCACTGCTGCAGCGTCGCCATGTCGACCACCAGCAGACTGATGCAGAACTCCTCGCCGCCGATGCGGGCGAACAGGGCGCTGGCGGGCAACACCCGCTGCACGCGCGCCACCATGGCCGACAGTACCTCGTCGCCGACCCCGTGCCCGAAGTGATCGTTGATCCCCTTGAAGCGATCGAGATCGAACAGCAGCAGGGCACACGCCTCGCTGCTGCTCAGTCGTTGTTCCAGCAGCGGCAAGAAGGCGCGCCGATTGAGGATGCCGGTCATGGAGTCGGTGCTGGCGAGACGCTCCAGCCTGGCGTTGGCCTGGATAAGCTCGGCGGTACGGCTCGCCACCGCCCGCCGCAGCTGGATGATGTAGGCCATCAGCACCAGGCCGCCGACGGCCAGCAGCCAGGGCCAGAGATGTGCCGGGTAGACGGTCTCGATATGCATCCACTTGCGGATGATCCGCTCCCGATCCGCCTCGCCGATACGGGCGAAACCCTGCTCCAGCTCCTGCAGCAGCGCCTGATTGCCCTTGGCGACGGCAAAGCGGACGTCATCGCTATAAAGGTGGCGCACCGGGATGAAGCGGGTGGGATCCGCCGCGGTGTAGATGTAGAAGTTGGCCACCTGCAGGTCGGCGATGAAGGCTTCCAGTTCGCCGTTCAAGGCAGCGCGCAGCATGGCGTCGTTGTCATCGAAGGTGCGCAGCCGGGTGCGCGGGAAGTTCTTGCGGGCGTAGTACTCCTCGAATCCTCCCGCCACCACGCCCACGCTCTCGTGCAGCAGGTAGTAGTTCACGTCCGAACCGCGCAGAGAGTTGGCGAAGAAGAGCTGGGCGTCGAGGTGGGAGAGGGCCTGGCCATAGTCGTAGACCCTATTGCGCTCCGGCGACCAGAGCAGGCCACCATGGACATCGGCCTGGCCGTTGCGGACCAGATCCAGCGAGCTCTGCCAGTCCACCAGCTTGAACTGGATGGGGCGACCGGTGACGCGGCCATACTCACGCCACAGATCGATCAACAGGCCATCGGGCTGACCCGCCTCATTGAGATAGGAGAAGGGCTGCCAGGCCTTGGAGTTCGCCACGATGAGCGGTTTGGGCGCTGTGTTCGCCCATGCCGGCAATACCAGCGTACAGAGCAGCAGCAACCACCCGTATCCGACTCGCCACCTGACTCCCAACTCACCTGCCATCCCTGTACCGACCCTGCTGTTTGGCCGTCTGCGCGGCCATCGATTATCACCATCTTCAGCATAGGAGAACAAGCATGAGCGAGTATGAAACGAGCGTGATGCCGGCCGGACCAGTGCAAGACCAAAAACGAAAAGGGCACCCGCAGGCGCCCTTTCCATCGACTCGTTCGCCCCTCACAGCGGCAGGCTGATACGCGCCTCCAGCCCGCCCTGCTCCCGGTTGTGCAGGGTCAGTTCGCCCCCATGCTGGTGCACCAGAGTGCGGGCGATGGAGAGGCCCAGCCCTACGCTGCCGGATTCGGTGTTGCGGGCCTCGTCGAGGCGCACGAACGGCTTGAACACATCCTCCAGCCGGGCCGGATCGATGCCGGGCCCCTGATCGCAGACCCGGATCACCAGCTCGCTGTCGGTGCGTTCCAGCGACACCTCGGCGCTGCCGGCGTACTTGATGGCGTTGCCGATGAGGTTTTGCAGCACCCGGCGCAGGGTGTTGGCGCGGCAGGCATAGACCTGCTTGCCCTCTGCCAGACAGGTAACCGGCTGACCTGTGTCGGCATAGTCGTCGCACAGGCTCTCCAGCAGGCTGACCAGGTCCAGCTCGCGGGTCGCCTCCTGCTGCCCCTCCTCCCTGGCGAAGCTGAGGGTGGCCGCCAGCATCTGCTCCATCTGTTGCAGGGTCTGCTGGATCCGCTCCTTGTCCTCCCCCTCGTCCAGAAATTCGGTGCGCAGCCGCAGGCTGGTGATGGGGGTACGCAGATCGTGGGAGATGGCCGCCAGCATGCGGGTTCTGTCCTGCACGAAGCGATCGAGCCGGGTGTGCATGCGGTTGAAGGCCTGGATGGACTCGCGCACCTCGGTCGGCCCCTCCTCCCGCAGCGGCTCTATGTCCTCGCCGCGGCCGAGCCGGTCCGCGTTGGCGGCCAGTTGCTTGAGCGGCCGGGTGGCGCGGCGGAACAGCCAGATCATCATGCCGATCACCAGACTCGCCACCAGCATCAGGTTGAAGGTGGTCTGCCAGGACCAGCTGGCCGACTCCTTGTCCACCAGCGAGCTGAACTGCAGCCAGCCGCCGCGCGGCAGCTGGATGGAGCCGTACAGCCGCATGTCCTGCGGCGGCGGCACCCCCTTGCGGTCCTTCATCATCCGGTTGTGGTGCTGCCAGGCCCGGCTGCGCTGGGCATCCTGCTTGAGCTCGGCGCTGATCTCCACCATCAGGGTCGAGGGGTAACCCAACCGGGAGCGCACCAACTGCTCGAAGCGGGGGCTGCGGTTGTCCGGCTGCAGCGGCTCGTCGGCGATGCGCAGCAGCAGGGTCTCGCTGCGGCTCGCCTTGAGGATCTCGTCATAGAGGGAGGGGGGCGAGAGGGCCAGCAGCCGCACCACCGAGACGATGCGCTGCATGGCGTTGCGGCTGTTGACGTAGCCGAGCGCCTCCTCCCGATCCGTACGGTAGATCTGGATGCTGAGCAGCTGGATCAGCACCAGCCCGGCCAGCGCCACCAGGATGATCTGGCCGGTCAGCCCCTTGGGCCACAGCTTCGACCAGCCGCGTCTTAACATCCCCACCGCCTTATACCTGGGTCACATCGGCGGCGAACAGGTAACCGCCGCCCCAGATGGTCTTGATAAGCTCCGGATTCTTGGGATCCCGCTCCAGCTTGCGCCGCAGCCGGCTCACCAGAGTGTCGATGGCGCGGTCGAACGCCACCGCCTCACGGCCGCGGGCCAGATCCAGCAGCTGATCCCGGCTCAGCACCCGCTGCGGGCGCTCCAGAAAGACCCGCAGCAGGTCGAATTCGGCGGTAGAGAGGCTCAACCCCACCCCTTCCTCATCCACCAGCTCGCGCCGGTTGATGTCGAGCAGCCAGCGATCGAAGCGCAGATCCCGGGTCAAGGCCTCGGCCACCGGCTGCGGCTCGACCTGGGTGCGGCGCATCACCGCCTTGATGCGGGCCAGCAGCTCGCGCGGATTGAACGGCTTGGCGAGGTAGTCATCGGCCCCCATCTCCAGCCCTATGATGCGATCGGTCTCCTCCCCCATGGCGGTGAGCATGATGATGGGCAGGCTGGACTTGGCCCGCAGCTCGCGGCACAGGGTCAGGCCATCCTCCCCCGGCATCATCAGATCCAGCACCAGCAGATCGAATTCCCGCTCCTCCAGCAGCCGCTTCATCTCCTTGCCATCGCGGGCACAGCTGACCCGCAGGCCGTGCTGTTCCAGAAAACGCTTCAGCAGATCGCGGATCTCGCTGTGATCGTCGACCACCAGAATGTGGGTGCTGTTTTGATTCATGGGGACCTCCTGTTAGAGCTGGCACGAGTATACGAAAATCCGCCGGGCGGTTTGTGTCAAAGTGTGCCAGATCAGCAAGATGCCACACTCTGCTACAAAAAAGCGGCCGCTCGGCAAAGTTGAGACACAGACCGGCTGTTTACTGTGACCACCCCATCGGTTGCAGGAGCAGACAGGCCATGCTGGCCCTCACCACCCCCTTGCTGCTGGCCTTTGCCGCCAGCGAAGCCCTTGCCAGACAGGCAAGGCGCACATCCGGCCAGACCGACCCGGCCCAGGCCGGCGCCATCGACGCGGCAGCAGACGATACCGGCGTGCCCGCCGACCAGGCGACCGAGCCCCCTTCGTCATGATGCGCCCCCTCCGGTGCGCCCCCTGACCTTCCCGCCGCCCCTGCGGCATCTCATCAAGGAGAATCGACTCATGATCAACAAGACCATGGCCCTGTTCATGCTGGCCGGACTGGCCCACACCGGGCTGGCCCAGGCCGCCCTGCCGGCCGACGTCAGCGTTGCCCCCGGCCTGCTGTTCGTCAACTGGCACGACACCGCCAGCAGCAGCGATGCCCATCCGACCCTGGAGGTCCACAATGCCGCCGGCGACCTGATCAAGCGGGTCCCCGCCCGGCTGAACGGCATGCAGCAGGTGCGCCTGCCAATGCGGGCCCAGGGTGACCTGACCCTCAGCCTGGATGGCGAGAGCAGCAGCTATCGGATGCCCTACAACGTCGGTAGCGGTCGCCAGCGCTAAGCACGCCCATCCGGAAAAATACCCCGCCAGTGACAGACACTGACGGGGTATTTTTATTGCCCATCCAGCATGGACCCGGTCAATGCCCGGTACAGGGTCATGGTGTCACACTCTGCTACAAAATAGGCTTCAACTGGCAAAGTTCAGACACCTGTCTGGTGTGTAATCAGGGTCAAGGCGAGCAAGCCGACCCCGAACTCAATCCGCAAGGAGATAGACCATGAAAAAACTGACCAAGACTCTGCTGACCGCCACCCTGATCCTTGGCCTACCGCTTGGCGCCTATGCCGCCAGCGAAGCCGTCAGCACTGCCCAGCCCGGCATGATGACCGACTGCCCGATGGACGGCAGCGGCATGATGGGCGGCAAGCACCATGGCGGCCGCCACGACAAGATGGCCCGCATGCAGAACATGACCCCGGAGCAGATCCAGACTCACCTGCAGCAGCGTTACGACAAGATCGAAGATCCGGCCAAGAAGGCCGAGTTCGTGAAAAACCTCAATCTGCGTGCCGACGGCATGACCAAGCACGCCGAAGCGATGAAGCAGTTCGCCGAAGCGCACCAGTAATTCGAAAGCAGCAAAAAGGGGCCCGCGGGCCCCTTTTTTCATGCACGTCGTTCAGACTCAGGCCTTGGTCTTGTCGGCCAGGTTCAGGGTCTTGACGGTTTCGCCTTCGAACTTGATGAGCACGGTTTTCTGGGCCACTTCGGACTCCTTGAACAGGCTCTTGGAGGTCTCTGCCAGCATGGGGGATACCTTGTTCAGGGCGCCCAGATCATAGGTCCAAACTTCCAGACCGGCTTCGGTCTTGGTGCTGGCCGGTGCGCCCAGCTTCTCCTTGATGGCCTGCTTGTTGGAGCCGCCTTCCTTGATGTCCAGCGCCTTCTTGATCGCCTCGTTGGAGGCGCTGTCCATGGCGGTGCCAGCCATCTCTTTGGCAGTGCTGGTTACGCTGCTGGTCACTGTGTCGGTCAGGGAGTCCATCAGGCCGGCGTTGGCCATCAGAGGCAGTGCAGTCAGGGCAACCAGGATGCTCTTTTTCATCGTTTCATGTCTCACGGGGTTTAAAGAGCGCGCATCAGACCAGCGTACCCGTACGGAGTCAAGATGAGGCTGAGGTCAAGACGCATTCGGGGGGAAGGATTAGCACCATTCGGCAGCCAGCGCCCTGGCGGGGCGGCTGGCTACTGGCAGATCTGGTTTTTGCCCGTCTGCTTGGCCTGATAGAGGGCCCGATCCATTCTGACCATCAGCTGACCCATGCTCTCGTCCGGCCGGTACTCGGCCAGCCCGAAGCTCATGGTGATGGGGAAGTGCTCGCACACCGGCGTATCCATCAGCAACTGCCGCAGCTTGTCGGCCACCCGCCAGCCATCGGCCAGGCCGGTATTGGGCAGCACCACCATGAACTCGTCCCCGCCCCAGCGGGCAATCAGGTCTATTTCGCGAATGTGGCTGCGCACCAGCGCCACTATGTTGATCAGGGTCTGATCCCCCGCCTGGTGGCCGTGGCTGTCGTTGATCTGCTTGAAGTCGTCCACGTCCATGGCGATGACGGAGAAGGGTTGCTGAAAACGCTTGGCCCGCTCGCACTCCTGCCGAATGGTGCGCTCCAGCCGGTAGCGGCTGGCGGCACCGGTCAGGGCGTCGGTTTCCGCCAGCTGGCGATTCTCCTCCGCCTTTTGCTGCAGCGCCTCGTTGAGCCGCACCAGCTCGGCGGTGCGCAAGGCGATCTGCTGCTCCAGGGTGTGGTTGCGCCGCTCCAGCTGCTCCAGCAGCAGCTTCTGGGCGTGGATGTTGCGATGGGCACCGATCATCCGGGCCACAGAACCGTCCGGGTTGCGGGCTATGATGCGGCCGCAATCCTCGATCCAGATGTAGTCACCGCCGCGGCTGCGGCAGCGATACTCGACCCGGTAGTCGGGGGCGGCGCCGCTCAGGTAGGCGTCGAAGCAGGCCATCACCTGCTCCATGTCGTCGGGATGGATCACGCTCTCCCAGGTGAAGACAGTGTTGCCGAGGGTGTGGGGCTCGTAGCCCAGCATCTGGTACCAGCCAGGATTGCGATAGACGAACCCGGTGTTGGCGTTCCAGTCCCAGATGCCGTCGCTCACCACCGCCAGGATGCCGTGCACCACGGCTTCGCTGACGTCCGAGATCCTGATCGTGTCACTGTCTTGCAGCATAGAGACCATCCTTGCCCTCTCACCCCCAACTGCGGGAAATGCAATTTGATTGAAGAAAAACGATTATGGGGAGACGACTCCCATGAAACCCAACTCTGTCGCGGCCAGCCGGCTCATGGCCCGTCTCCGGTTATCGGCCGCAATCAGGTTCGTCTGAACAACAGTAGCAACCAGTGTGACTCAATACACTAGCCTTTTCCGGTTTTAAAGGCGGGATGATGCCGGTGGCGATAGTGGCTGGGCGCCAGGCCATGCTGGCGTTTGAAGGCGGTGGAGAAGTGGTACTCGTTGCGAAAGCCGCACTGCTCGGCCAGCAGCTTTACCGAATCGGCCCGGCTGGCCAGCAACAACGCCGCCCGTTGCAGCCGCAGCCGTTGCAGCAGCGCCATGGGCGCCAGCGCGAAGTGCTGCTGGCAGAGCCGGTAGAGCTGGCGCTCGGAGAGATGCAGGGCGCCGGCCATGCGCGCTATGTCCCAGGGCTCGGCCAGCGCCTCCTTGAGCAGCAGTTCGAGGCGCAGCGCCAGCCGCTCGCCGCGCCGCTGCCCCTCCCCCTTCTGCAGCAGACGGCGCAGATAGAAGCCGAGCTGCTCCACCAGCAGGGCGCTGAGCAGCGGGTCCTGATGGCGTTCCTGCTCCGCATAGAGGTTCTCGATGGTACGCAGCAGAGTGGCCTGCTGGGAGGTGCAACCCAACCGGGATTGGCTGGCGAAAACATCCCAGGGGGAGTCCTTGTGCAGCAGCAGCCACACCAGCTCCCAGTCGCTCGACTGTTGGCTCAACGGCTCGCTCGGCTGCTCTCTCAACTGCTCACTAATCGGCTCACTCAGCTGCTCACTAAGCTGCTCTCTCAACTGATAGCAGAGCGGCTCCCCGGCCGGGATCAGAGCCCATTCACCCACCTGCAGCCGCGCCATGCGATCGCCCACCAGCACCTCCCCCTCGCCCCCCAGGGTCAGCAAGAAGCAGTGCATATCGGCAAAGCGGCGCGCGATGCGGTAGCGAGTCTTGAGGCGAGAATAGCCCGCCAGCCACACCTGCTCCTGCGCGAGGGCCGGCAGCAGGCTGTCACAGCAGATCTGCTCGCGGCAGTCGGGGGAGACATCGATAAGCTCGATGTTGGCAGTTTCAGACATCATCAGGACGGACTCAACCATGTCGAAGGGGCAGGCCCCAGCATAGCATTAAGGGCATCAAGTCACAGGAGATAAGCCATGCATATCCATCACGTCGCCATCTGGGCGCAGGATCTGGAGGCGCTCACAACATTCTACTGCACCCTGTTTGGCGGGCAGGCCAATGAGCGTTACCACAATCCAAGCAAACAGTTCAGCTCCTACTTCGTGCGCTTCGAAGGGGGGGCCAGTCTGGAGCTGATGCACACCCCCATCCTGTTTCCGGCGGATCTGCGCCTGCCACACCCGCTGCAGGGGCTGGCCCATATCGCCTTCTCCCTCGGCAGTGTGGAGGCGGTGGACAAGATGACCGCCCGCCTCAAGCTGCTCAAGGGGGCCGAGGTGAAACACCTGGACGGCCCCCGCTGGACTGGCGACGGCTATTACGAGAGCACCTTTCTCGACCCGGAAGGCAACCGGCTGGAGTTGACCATCTAATCCCTGAGAGCTCCCCTCACCCTGCCCTCTCCCAACGGGAGAGGGGATAAAGCAGCATCGAAGACATGATCGCCAGCCATGTTGATTCGGTTGACGGCAAAAATAGCCAACCAAGTAGGTTCGATTAACGAAGCGTAATCGGACAGCGTATTTGCTCCCTTCTCCCCTTGCGGGAGAAGGGTCGGGGATGAGGGGAAGGCAAAAGAGATTTAGCGGTAAACGTTGGACTTCGTTCAGCCACCACCTTCGCGACAGATTGATTGATGCGGTTCTCGTGCAGAATTATATACGGGACTACCAATTGCCAGATCATATCACCTGAGGTGCAATACCATATCTCAGACAGGGTGACACCAGCGCCACTCAATATCATATTCAGAAAAATAAACATTAATTTGGCACGCGGTACCAAAAACAGCGTCTCAATATTTAATCCTGTCTCTGGCGTGATGCTGCTTTTGATTGTCATCATCGTGCAGCCCCATATCTTGTCGCAACCAGTCTGGCATATTCTCCTGCTTGAATGTGCGGGTCTTGTCGGCCCTTCTGGTCAATATTTTCATGATCGATTCGATCAGATTGCTTCCTGCCGTTTCCATGATAACCTCGCCTTTATTTCGCCGTTTGATTGGACGTCGAGTGTTATTAATTCGGGCCAGGAAGGCCAACGATGAAAGCTAACCAGACACATAAGCGCAAGTTATACATCGCCCAGATCGGCGCCCTGCACACCTTCGAGGCGGCGGCCCGCCACGGCAGCTATTCCCGCGCCGCCGAGGAGCTATTCATCACCCAGGCGGCGGTCAGCCAGCAGATCCGGGGGCTGGAACAGAGTCTGGGGGTCAAGCTGTTTGTCCGCGAGGGGCGCAACATGCGCCTGACCGAGCGGGGTGCACGCCTGCTCCCCTGGGTCAGCCAGGGCATGGCGGCGTTCGAGCAGGGCATGGCCGCCCTCGAGTGTGAACCGCTGGCAGGGGTGCTGAACGTCACCGTCATCCCCTCCTTCGCCAGCCGCTGGCTGATGCCGAGGCTCTGGCGCTTCGTCGAACGCCACCCCGAGGTCGAAGTGCGCCTCAACGCCAACCCCCAGGTGCAACCCATAGGCCGGGGTGGCATGGATCTGGCGATCCGCTACTGCAACCGGGTCGACCCCGAGCTGAGCTCCTGCCTGCTGATCCGGGAGTGCGTCTTTCCGGTCTGCTCGCCGGCCCTGGCCGAGCGGCTGCAGCGTATCGAGGATCTATACGACACCGTCATCGTCTCCGGGCCCGACTACGCCGGAGTCTCGTGGGAGAAGTGGCTGCAGGAGTCGGGCTATCGGCTCGACCTGAGCCGGATCAAGCGCTTCGAGGTCAACAACAACAGCCTGGCGATCGACATGGTGCTCTCCGGCAAGGGGGTGGCCCTGAGCCGCAACGTGCTGGCGGGGGATCTGATCGCCAGCGGCCTGCTGACCCGCCTCTTCACCAAGAGCTACAACCCCGACAACGACTACCACCTGGTCTGGGATCCCGACTCCCCCAGACTGACCCGGATCCGCTGCTTTACCGACTGGCTCAAGGAGGAGGTCGCCCAGGGCCCCGGCTGCCAGCCGGATATACAGGCCGAACCATAAGCCAGAGGCGGTTGGAGGGGGTGGATATTCGACACTCGAATCTCTGGCTCGCCGAAACCCCGGCCAAGGGAGCCTCCAATTAGGTGATCGTCGGATTACGCGACCATCCGGTTACGCGATTTTCCGATTACGCGACCGTCCGATTACGCGACCGTCCGATTACGCTTCGCTAATCGAACCTACAAATGCCGGATAATCCCTTGGTGCGAAAGATATAAAAAGATGCCTAACCTCCCTTCTCCCCTTGCGGGAGAAGGGTCGGGGATGAGAGGGAGGAAAAAGTTCATTTAAGCTCTGCTGCCACCACAAACAACTAGCTAGGAGATTAAATTGCAAAACAGAAAAGACAATATCAAAGGCTAATTACTCATATTTTACAACTATCCCCCTGAGGTAGCTCTACCGAGAAATCATATTCCTCTGGTTTATAAAAACTCAACTTATCAATTGACTGTTGCACCAAGAATTTATACATAAATTGATCTGAACATCCTTCTTCAAAAGATGAGGAAAATGTAAACATAACATTTTGTTTGTTTTTCATATCAAACCATGATGTGATAAAATAATATCCAGTTATTATATCTGTTTTTGTTGACGAACCTATCACTCCAAATGTTTTTTGCCTGTTTTCGGTACAACTTAGTGTTGCACCAAAACCAGTGCAGTTTGTAGTAGAAAAGCCGCTATCTACCATACCGTAATCTGGGCTATTGTATTGATATGAACTAGTTTTTTTGCTTACATCAATGAATATGACCAAGTCTATCGGCTTGCTTACTTTATCTAATTCATTATATGAAAATACATTCTCGAATCCTTTATTCTTCAAGGCATTAACAACTTCTTTTACATAGAATTTAGTTTCTAATAAATTTCCTTGTTCATATGCAGAAACGATTATCAATTTATCATTTTTAAAACTGTAATCTGGATCAACTTGAGACTTATACTTCGCACTAATTTGAGTTGAACAACCTGAAAGAAAAATAATAACAATTAATAGAAGAAACTTATTGAACATAATATACCCCTTTTATTTATTGCACCAAAACAAATTGACATTTATATCATTATGCTATTCCAGTCTCTCCGCCAACCCTGAATACCGCTCGGTCTTTTTCCGCACTGCTTGGGCCAACAGGGCGCGATCGCCGTAGAGATCGAGCCGGGCCTTGGCGCGGGTGATGCCGGTATAGACCAGCTCGCGGGTCAGCAAGGGGCTGGGGCTGTCGGGCAGCACCAGCACGGTATGGGCAAACTCCGAGCCCTGGGATTTGTGGATGGTCATGGCGTAGACGGTCTCGTGGGGCGGCAGGCGGCTGGGCAAAAGCGCCCGCAGGGTGCCGTCCGGCTGCTCGAACCAGACCTTTAACCGGCCAGTTTCATCGGGCAGGCAGAGCCCCATATCGCCGTTGTAGAGGCCGACCCCGTGGTCGTTGCGCACCACCATCACGGGGCGGCCCGCATACCAGTCGCCATCGCGGGCAATCAGCCCCGCCCGTGACAGGGCCAGTTCCAGCCGCTCGTTAAGCCCCTCGACGCCAAACGGACCATCGCGCAGGGCGCAGAGGATCTGAAAACCGTTGAACGCCTTGAACACGGCGCCGGGCGCTTCCCCCGCGCGGGCCGCCTTCAGATAGCTGCCGTAACCGGCCACCCCCTGGGCAATCAGGGCGTCGTAGGCCTCCCCGGCCCAGGGGTACAGGCTGATATCGGCAAAGCCCGCGCCCCAAACCGCCTCCACCGCCGCCGCATCGCCGCCATTGCAGGCGCGCGCCAGCTGGCCGATGCCGGAGTGCTGGTCGAAGCGCCAGCTCTTGGCCAGCAAACAGAGGCTGTCACGCACCGGTGCGCCAGTTGGCGTGCCCTGCAAGCGGTAACCGGTCTGGCGGGAGAGCCAATCCGCCTGCGCCGGGCTGATGCCCTGTTCGATAAAGCTGCAGATATCGCCGAGCACGGCCCCCGCCTCCACCGAGGCGAGCTGATCCTTGTCGCCGAGCAGAATGAGGCGGGCGTGACTTGGCAGCGCGTCCAGCAGGCGCGCCATCATCGGCAGGTCCACCATGGAGGCCTCGTCCACCACCAGCAAGTCGAGGTGCAGCGGGTTGCCTTTGTGATGGCGGAACTGGCTGCGCCCCGGAATGACCCCGAGCAGCCGGTGCAGGGTGCCCGCCTCGGTGGGAATGGCTTCCACCCACTCAGGGGGCAAGTCCAGCGCCTGCAGGGCAGCACCGATACTCTCGGTCAGACGCGCCGCCGCCTTGCCGGTGGGGGCCACCAGCCGGATCGCTGGCGCCTTGCCCGCTTGCAGGCCGGTCTCCACCAGAATGGCGAGCAGTTTGGCGACCGTGGTGGTCTTGCCGGTGCCGGGGCCACCCGAAATCACCGCAAAGGGGCGCGCTGCCGCGGTGGCCGCCGCCAGCTTCTGGCCGTTGCAGCAGAGCGCCTCGGGCACCAGCGTATCCAGCTTGCTTAAGTCGCTCGCAGCCTGGGCGCTGGCCAGTAGCCCCTCGATAGCGAGCCAATCCACTTCATTGGGGAACACCAGATCCAGATACTTTTCGATAAAGTGGCGAGCCGAGAAGTCGGGGGCGAGGCGGGCTTTGAGCAGCGCCGCGAACACCAGCCCGTAGTCGCGGGCAAACAGCCGCGACAGAGCCGGGGCTATCTCCGGCCATTCGGCTCGCTCGCTCAACGCGCGCAGATGGCGGGCTACCCCCTGCTCATGATCGTGGTAGCGGGTGAGGTAGAGCCGCCCGTGCCACAGCCGCAGCGGCCAGCGCGGGGCGAGCCCCTCATCCTGTTCGGTACCAACCAAGGGACTCTCTGCAAACAGGGCGGGCCAGCGGGCAGGATCCGCCAGATCCCCCAGCAGATCCCGGCTCTGCTGGGGATCCAGCCCGAACGGCCGCAGTGATCCGGTAGCGAGCATCTCCAGCGGCAGGCAGACATGACCGCGCCCCAGCTCGAAGCAGGTGAGCGCCGCCCCCAGCACCAGCTCGGGGCTGCCGCCAAGGTCGGCCACCAGCCGGGCAAATTGCAGATCCAGCTGGCGGATGCGGCCAGCCAGCGCCAGTGTTTTGAGCCGTTCAACCATCATTGCGCTGGCTGCGGTGCTGATCATGGTGCCGCTCATGCCTCTACCTCGTTTAATTCTGCTGATGACACACCGCCGGAGCGATCACCATTTCTAAACAACTCATCCAGCCCCAGCACCAGTTCACGGCTCGGGCGGGTATGGAAAATGCCCCCCTGCGGCATGCCGCGCAGGAACAGATAGAAGACCCCGCCAAAGTGCTGCTCGAAGTCGTAGCCCGGCAGGCGCAGGGTGAGCAGCCGGTGCAGCGCCAGCGAGTAGAGCTGGTATTGCAGGTCGTAGCGGTGCTCGGCCATCGCCCGCTCCAGCGCCGGACGACTGTAATCGGCGGGGCTCATGCCGAGGTGGTTCGATTTGTAGTCGAGCAGATACCAGCGCCCCTGCCACTCGAACACCAGATCGATAAAGCCCTTGAGCATCCCCTGCACGGTGGCAAAACTGAGCGGCTTGTTGCCCCGCGACAACGGGTCGTGCTGCTGGCAGAGGGCGGTCAGCGCCGGTGCCGTCACCCGCCCCATGGGCAGGAAGAACTCCAGCTCCACCTGCTTGCGCTCGGGGGCCAGATCCCTCAGCCGCACCGGCTCGCCAAAGCCCGTTTCCAGCGGGGTATCCAGCACCGCCTCCACCTGCTGTTGCAGCACCGGGGCCCAACTCTCGTCGAAACCGTCTTGCAGCAACAAACTGGCGATATGCTCTGCCAGCGAGTCGCCGCCGGCGCTTTGAAAGTCGATGGTCTCGAACAGGCTGTGCAGCAAGGTGCCGGGGCGCGCCCCCTTCGGGAAGGTGAAGATGGAGGGCTCAGGCGCCTCTTCCTGTTGTGCTGTAGACAGGTCGGCAGCCAATGCAGCTGCCTCGGTGACCACCTCGTCATCGAAGCCGGGATTGGCCAAGACCCCCTTGCTGTGACCGTGACCCTGCGCCGCCAGCCCGGAGTAGGAGCTGATCCACCAGTCCCGCTCAAGGGTGCCGGTAAAGCGGCGCACCTGCGGCTCGCCCAGTTGCTCCTCCTCCGCCGCCATGGGGGCCGGACGGGTGAGCGAGGGCTCACCGACGGCCACTCCGGGCAGCGCCTGCGCCAGCTCGGTCAGAGCGGTCGCCAGGGTGGCGGCATCCCCCTCTTCCCCCTTTTGCAGCAGGTAGCCGATGGCGGTGTGGTGCAGGTCGGTCTGCTCCGATTTGCCATTGCCGGAGCGCACCGGCGCCAGCCCCAGCCAGGTGGCGTAGACGCCCCGGGTCAGCGCCACGTAGAGCAGCCGCAGGTCTTCGGCAAGTCGCTCACGGTCGGCCTCGGCCAGGGATTCCTCGGCGCCGGTCAGATCGAGCACGGTGCGATTGCCCGCGCCGTCCGCTTCGTGGAACAGCGGGGTATCGGCAGCGCGGTGGCTGCAGATGAAGGGGAGGAACACCAGCGGGTACTCCAGTCCCTTGGATTTGTGGATGGTGACGATCTGCACCAGCTTGCGCTCGGATTCGAGCCGCAGTACCTGCTCCGCATCCTGGCCGTCGGGGCGGCTCGCCGCCTCCCCCAGCCAGCGCAGCAGGGCATATTCGCCATCCAGCTCGCAGCTCACCTGTTGCAGCAGCTCGCCGAGGTGGAGGAAGTTGGTCAGCCGCCGCTCGCCATTCGGGCTCGCCAGCAGGGAGGAGGCGAGATTGCGCCGGTGCAGCAGGGCGCGCAGCATGGCCAGCACGCCGCGCTTGTGCCAGATCTTGCGGTACTCCATAAACTCCTGCACCGCGCTCTCCCACGCCCGCTCGTCGCTGGCGAGCTCGTCGAGCGCCTTGGCATCCAGATCGAACAGCCCGGTGGCGAGCGCCGCCCTAAGGCTCCGTTCCTCCCCCGGGTTCTGGCAGGCGTGCAGAATGAGCAAAATCTCCCGCGCCTCCACCTGCGCCAGCACGCTCTCGCGATTCGACAGATAGACAGAGGCGATGGCGAGCCGCGCCAGCTCCTGCTGCACCAGCTTGCCCTCGGCGCCGGTGCGCACCAGCACGGCGATATCCCCGGCCTTCACCGCCTTGTCACCAATCAGCGCCTTTCCTTCGCGGGCCAGGGTCAGCAGGCGGTGGATCTCCACCGCCGTGGCGCGGGCCATCCGGCTCTGGTAATCCCCCTTGTTGAAGGTGGGTTGGCCGGTGAGCTGCCAGCAGTGGAGCACGGGGGCGGTGTCGCCCTCCAGCAGTAGCGCCTTGCTCTTGCCCTGTGCCTCCACCGGCAGGAAGGGGATATCCGCTTCGTAGATAAAGGGATCCTTGGCCCGCTCGAACAGGCCGTTGACCGCCGCCACCAGCGCACTGCTGGAGCGCCAGTTGCGCCCGAGGGTGTAGTGGGCGCTTACATTTCGCCGCGCCTGAATGTAGGTAAAGATGTCGGCGCCGCGAAAGCCGTAGATGGCCTGCTTGGGGTCACCGATCATCAACAGCGCCGTGTCTGTGTGGCCGCCGTAGAGACGGTGGAAGATGCGGTACTGCTGGGGGTCGGTATCCTGAAATTCATCGATCATCGCCACCCGGTAGGTGGCGCGAATGCGCTCGCACAGCCGCTCGCCAAGGCCGGAGCCAAGCGCGCCGTCGAGGTCTTTGAGCAGGTCATCGAACGAGAGCTGATGGGCTTGCCGCTTGCTGGCCTGCATCCGGCTGCGCACCACCACCGCCGCCCGTTGCAGGATCAGATCCCGAATGCCGGGACGGCTCGCCAGCAGTTCATCGATCTGACTGAACAGCGGCAGGGTCGGCACCGTGCCCCCCTTCTTGAGGTTCTCCTCCAGCACCGTCTGGCCGAAGCGCTCCAGCTCCTTGGGGATGGCGTAGCCGCTGTGCTCGTCCTGCGCCCAGTCAGCTATCTTGGCGAGCCACCCTTCGTAGTTCTTGCCGGTGTAGCGGCTTATTTGCCCATCGGTCTGGCGGCGGATCTCGTCCGTCTGCGCCAGCCATTCGCGCTTCACCGCCTCAATGTGGGCCATGGCAACGCTGTGCCGCGCCGCCAGGGTCTCGTCCCCCGCCGGCGGGCGCATCTCCAGCTCGCTGTTGTCGAGCCAGCTGCCCATCTCCCGCAGCAGGGCGGCGGGGCTCGGCCAGAGCGCACGCACGGCGCTGGCGAGGGGCTTGTCCACCGGATAGAACTCGGATCGCCAGTAGTCGCTCACCGCCTGCAGCCTGAGCTGACTGTCGTCGGTGAGAAATTCGGTTTCAAAGAGGGCGCCCGATTCGAAGGCGTTCTGTTTCAGCATCCGCTGGCAGAAGCCGTGGATGGTGAAGACCGCCGCCTCGTCCATCTGCCGCTCGGCGGCCAGCAGGCGGCGGGCCGCCAGTTCGTGATCCTCCACCTCCGCCAGCAGCTGGCTCAGCAGGGCGTCCTTGCTCTCACCGCGCATAAAGGCGAGCCGTGCCTCGTGGATGCGGCCGCGGATCCGCCCGCGCAGCTCGGCGGTGGCCGCCTCGGTAAAGGTCACCACCAGGATCTCGGTCACCGAGAGCGGCCGCTCGTGGGCACTCGGCTGACCCACATCGGCGCCCTCTTCGATGAGCGGGCCATGGCCCAGCAGCAGGCGCAGGTAGAGACCGGCAATGGTGTAGGTCTTGCCGGTGCCGGCAGAGGCCTCGATCAGTCGCTCGCCATAGAGGGGAAAACGCAGGGTATTGAGCGGGTTGGCCATTATTGCAACTCCTCCAGGCTCTTGAGCAGCGGGGTCAGGTGTTCACGGGCCAGCGCCTGCAACTGGGCCAGCACGGCCTCGTCGAGTTCCGGGAAACAGCGGGCGACATAGGCGTCTTCCCCCTCCCCCTTGGCCATGTAGCCGCCGTTGAAGCGGGTGAGGGCCGCCTTGTCGGCCGCCTCCGGTTTCTCCGGATCCTTCTCGATCGCCTTGAGCCAGTCCCAGGCGGTGCTCGGAAAGAAGGGCAGCGGCCGCTTCATCCCCTGCATCCAGAGCGCCACCAGCGCCGCCAGTTTGGGCCGCGCCTCGTCGGCCGGGAGCCTGGCCAGCCGCAGACTCTGCTTGGCGTCAAACAGCAGGGTGTCGCCGGGGGCGTCGCTCAAGGAGAGGCAGAGGTGCTGGATCCAGCCCAGCAGCAGATCCTTGCCGTTGAAGCTGCCGGGCTTGATCACCAGCAAGCGTCCCTTCTGGGTGTCGATCCACCCTTGCAACTGACCCTGGGCCAGCGCGATATCGACCTCCACCGCCTGTTTTTCTGCCTCATTGGCCGCCACCCAGGGCCGCAGCCGCTCCGCCAGCTTGCCCATCTGCTCGTCCAGATCCTCCAGCAGCAGGCTGCCGAACCACCCTTGAGGCAGCAGGCCGGTGAGCTGCAGGCGCTGGCGGCGCTCCTCGCTTTCCCCCTGCGCCAGATGGGCATCGAGCAGCAACGCCTTGAGCTGGTAGTGCTGCAGGCCGTCCAGCTCGAACGGCTCGCTGTCCTCGATCTCGGCCTCATCCAGTTCGAACCACACCTTGAGGCGGCGGTTGAGGAAATATTTGGCGGGCTGGCGATAGAAGCGCAGCAGCTCCGCCAGCTCCAGCCCCTGCTCCTTGCCCCCCCCTTTGTTCCAATCTGGCGGCAGCGGCAGCTCGCCGCTCTGGAAGTTGGCGGCCCCGCGCTGCGGGCTCAGGGCCGGCAGCCAGTCGGCGGCATAGGTGAAGAGGCCGGAATCCGCCTCTGGATAGAAGTAGCTGCGGCTGTAGGGGGTGAGCGGGTGCTCAACTATCAGGTGCTCCAGCAGCCGCTGGCCGGACGTCTCGTCGTCGAGGCCCTCATCCCCCGCCAGCACGAAGCCCTGGCGCACATAGTCGATGAGCTCCGCCAGCAGCACGGAAGGCACCTTCTCGCTGTTGTCCTGGGCACTGAAGCCCTGATAGCTGATATAGAGCCCCTGCTGGGCGCTGAGCAGCGCCTCGAGGAAGAGGTAGCGGTCGTCATCGCGGCGGGAGCGATCCCCGCGCCGGCCGGCCACCGCCATCAGGTCGAACCCCATGGGCGGCAGGGTGCGCGGGTAGACACCGTCGTTCATGCCGAGCAGGCAGACCTGTCTGAAGGGGATGGAGCGCATCGGCATCAGGGTGCAGAAGTTGACCTGACCGGCGAGGAAGCGCTGGCTGGAGCGGGACTCCCCCAGCACGCTGCCGAGGTAATCCTGCAGCAGGTCGGCACTGATGGCCTGCTCGAAGCGGGCTTCGCCAAGCTGGGCGAGCCACTCCGCCAGCTGGCTGCGAATAAGCTGCAGCTGGCGCTCTTCATCCTCATCGGCCAGATAGAAGCGCTCCAGCAGCTCGTTGAGGCAGGCGATCCACTCTGGCAGCGGCTGCGCCTGTTGCAGGCGGGGCAAAAATTCCGCCAGGGAGTCGACAAACCAGGCGAGCTTGCCGAGCGCCAGCCCCTGCTGACCTTCGATATCGGCGTAGGGCAGAATGCCGGCCACCGGTTCGCCGTCGCCCATGGCAAAGCCGAGCAGCATGCGACGCAGGCCGAACAGCCAGCTGTTGCCAGAGAGGCGCGGCAGATCGAAGCGCTCGGGGTAGCCGTCATCCAGCCCCCAGCGGATGCCGGTCTCCTGCACCCAGCGCCGCAACTGGTTGAACTCCTCGTCATCCAGCTCGAAGCGGCGCAGCACGGCGGGCACCTCGAGGATGGCGAGCAGCTCGCCGGCTCCCAGCCGGGCGTTGGGGAGTCTGAGCAGGGCGAGGAAACTTTGCAGCAGCGGGCTCTCCTGACTCGCCGCCCGGTCCGACACCGCGAAGGGGATCTGGCCTCTCGCACCGAACACCGCCTGGATATAGGGACCGTAGCTGTTCACATCCGGCATCATCACCACCACGTCTTTCGGGGTGAGAGAGGGGTCTTGCTCGAACAGCGCCAGCAGCCGGTCGTGCAGCACCTCGAGCTCGCGCATCGGGCCGTGACAGGCGTGGATCTGCAGGGATCCATCGCTCGCGTCGATCGGGCTCTTGTGCTGGCTGCTATCCAGTTCAAACTCGCCAGCTCCCCGTTCAGCCAGCTCCAGCACATCCTTCTGGATGGCGTGCAGCAGCTTGATATTGCCCTTGGCATCCAGCTCGTCGATATCGACGAAGGCCTCGATTTGCGGCACCTCCAGCTCCATCAGCTGATGCAGGTAGTCGCGCCCCAGCTTGCCCATGGAGGCAAGCAGCGGGTTGGCGGGGCCCTGCAGGGTCTCGATGTCGGTGCCGGGCTTGAGCTTGTTTTCGAGGCGCGCCAGGGTCTTGCGATCGAGCAGGTCGCCCCAGTAGTAGCGGCAGGGGTTGGTGACGAAGAGGTGCACCTCCACCTCATTCCGGCTGCCGAGGGCCAGCAGCGCCTCCACGTAGCGCGGCGGCAGCGCCGAGATGCCGAACACGAAGACCCGTTGGGGCAGCGTGCCCGGCAGATCGGCGGTGCGTTCCAGCTCGTGGATAAACTCCTCGTAGAGGTTGGCGCGGTGGTAGCCGCTGGGGGCCAGCGCCAGGGTGCGAGCCACCAGCTCGCGCCACAGCTCCGGCTGCCAATCCTGGCCGCTCACCCCGGCCAGCTCCTGGCTCAATCCCTCCCCCTGTTCCCAGCGGGCGATCCAGTCCGGCCGGTAAACCAGGTACTGGTCAAACAGATCCGCCACCTTCTGGCAGAGCTGCCACAGCCGTACCTGCTCGGGATCCTGCAATGACTCCGCGTCATCCCCGCCCAGATAGGCGGCCAGCGGCGCAAAGGCGGGGCGGTCGAGCAGGGCGGGCAAGATGGTCATCAGCTGCCAGCTCATGGATCCCTTGTTGTAGGGGCTCTGGCGCGGCACGTCCGCCAGCACCCGGGTGAACATCTCCCAGATAAAGCTGGCGGGCAGCGGGAAGTCTATGTTGGCGGCAATGCCGAAGGCCTTGGCCAGCTCCAGCTTGAGCCACTGGGCCATGCCCGGGCTCTGCACCAGGATCTGCTCGCGCTCGAAGGGGTGAGCGAGGGGGGTCTGCCGGATGCGGCTCACCAGCAACTCTTTGAGCAGATCCAGCTGATTGGAGTGGTAGAGGGTAAACATGGGCAATTCCCGCCAGTGCAAAAGAGGGGTCAGCGCGGGAAAACCTCAAGGATCCCCGTCACGTCACAGGTATCGGGATTGTCGGGGATCGGGGGATAAGATGCAAAAGGCGCTTGTTGTCGCCGATCACATCGCCCATCTGCCGCAGGCAAATGTGACGGGCATAAAAAAGCCGGTGCAACTGCACCGGCCAAAAGGCGTTGGAAAACTCGAACCTGCGGGGTTTACCAGTTCTTGCCGAGGCGGGCATCCAGGCTGAAAGCCCCTGCACCGGCCGCCGCCAGGGCCAGGAAACCACCGGCCACGGAGACGTTCTTCATGAACATCAGCATCTGCATCTGGTCGGCAGGCTGATAGTGGAAAATAAAGGCGGCCATCAGGGTGAAACCGGCCATCAGCACGGAGAGGCTGCGGGTAAACAGGCCCAGCATGATGGCGAGGCCACCGCCCAGCTCCAGCAGGATCACCAGCGGCAGGATGAAACCGGGCACGCCCATGGCTTCCATATACCCCTGGGTACCGGCGTAACCGCCGATCTTGCCCCAGCCCGCAATCACAAACATCAGAGCCAGCAGTACGCGACCCACCAGCAGTGCCAAATCTTTCATCTTGTCCATTTCAATATCCTCGTTTTGTGTCACATCACCGCTGACTGCTTCAGGGTAGGTCAAATAACAGGGCTTGGCTGGCACTCATGGCCACCAGATCCCATTTGGGCTCATCACGACTGAGTACCCCGTCGCCGGGTCGGGCAGCCAGACCGTTGGCGGCAAGCTCCCCTGAAATCATCTGCAGGTAACCATGTCGGCCGGCCAGCTCCCAGGTGAGGCTCTCACCCGGTTCAAGCTGCAACCGCCAGACGCGGGCCTGCTGGCGGATCCTGAAGGATCCTGCTTCGCCGTCCGGTGACGCCACCAGCGTCATGCCCGGATTGGCTTCAATCTTCTTCTGCTGATAGCCGGGTGTCGTGCCGTGTTCGTTCGGCTCGATCCAGATTTGCAGCAGGGAGAGCGGCTCGGTCTGCGAGGGGTTGTACTCGCTGTGCCGGATGCCGGACCCCGCGCTCATCAGCTGGAAATCCCCCGCCGGGATCTGCTCGGCATGGCCGAGGCTGTCCTTGTGCTCTATGGTGCCTTGCAGCACGCAGGTCAGGATTTCCATGTTGGCGTGAGGGTGGGTCGCGAAACCGCCACCCGGCGCCACCAGATCCTGATTGATGACCCGCAGCACTGAATGCCCCATCCAGTCCGGGTCGTAGTAGTGCCCGAAGGAAAAGCTGTGGCGCGCATCCAGCCAGCCGAAGTTGGCCTTGCCGCGCGCTTCTGCGGCTCTCAATTTCATCATGGTGTGCTCCTCACGTACCGATACGGTTGATTAACGCTGTTTGCCGCTACCGATGCCGAACGGAATACGGTAGTCGCTGCTCTGCTCACCCAGGCTCACGGTCAGGTTGCCCTGGGTGCGGCTCGGGATCTGTACCTGCTGGCTGCCCATCAGGTTGGCATGGACGGAGGCAACCAGGTCGCCAGACTCGTCACGCACTTCCAGCATGGGGTTGCCCTTGCCTTCCACCGCGGCGGTGGCGTGCCAGTTTACAAACAGCACACCCGGGGCGGCGTTGAGGTCAGCCGGGACGGAAGCCTGAGCAAAACCTGCGGTCATCAGGCCTGCAACGGCCAGCATCTTGATTACGTTTTTCATGTTCATTCACTCTCTTGGTTTTATGTCATTGCCAAGGCCGCTGTGGCCAGAATCAATGCATCCATGCAAGAGGTCATTCAAATAGTGTGTTGTTCTTTCACCGAAGTCAGACGCCCTGATTGAGGGGGTCACAGTCTGGAACTACCCGTTTATTTGGCTGCTTGGCGCTCCTGCCTAAGCGTTGATTGAATATTAAAGACACTTGGCCTAACTTGTTAGCGAGATAAACTGGCAAACATGTTCAAAAAAATTGAAGGCAATTTATGGCCAAGGAACTGAACAAGGAACGGGCGCTGACCCTGGAAGCCATCCGGGTGCTGGATGCCATCGATCGCCGCGGCAGCTTCGCGGCGGCAGCCGACGAACTGGGCAAGGTGCCCTCGGCGCTGAGCTACACGGTACAGAAGCTGGAAGACGAGCTGGACGCCATGCTGTTCGACCGCAGCGGCCACAGAACCAAGTTCACCCCGGCCGGCCGCATGCTGCTGGAGCGCGGCCGGATACTGCTGGAGGCGGCCGAGCACCTGGTGGGCGAGACCCGGGCGCTGGCCCGCGGCTGGGAGACCGACATCACCATCGCCGTCGATGCGCTGGTGCCGCTGCAGGCGCTCTACCCGCTGGTGGAACGGCTGGCCGAGCTGACCGATACCCGGCTGCGGCTGCGGGCCGAAGTACTGGCGGGCAGCTGGGAGTGTCTGGAGGATGGCCGGGCCGACCTGCTCATCTCCTCCCTCAATCCCGACATCATGATGACCGGCATCAAGCACCAGCCGCTGCAGGAGGAGGTGATGCTCTACGTCGCCCACCCGGATCACCCCCTGCACCAGGAGCCCGAGCCCCTGGCAGACGATACCCTGCGCCGCTACCGGGCCATCGCGGTGGCCGACACGGCGCTGCGCAAGCCGGTGCTCACCTATCGCCTGCTCGACAAGCAGCCGCGGCTGACCGTCAGCACCATGGGCGAGAAGCGCGACGCCCTGCTGGCGGGGATCGGGGTCGGCACCATGCCGCTGAGCTGGATTGAAGAGGACATCCGGGCCGGACGGCTCAAGGTGATCGGCCCCGAGTATCGCCACCAGATCCAGGTGGTACTGGCCTGGCGGCGCGACACCATGGGCAAGGCCAAGAGCTGGCTGATCCGGGAGATACCCAAGCTGTTTCCCTGCAAGGGGGAATAAATGTCTGCCGCGCGAGGGCGGCGGCGCAGGAAGTGCCGAAACTGAGCCCCTGTCTTGACGGCGGGCTCAGATTCTAGGAAAAGAAAAAAGCGGCCCTCTTGCGAGTTCCGCTCAATGCCAGGAAAGAATAAAAAACCTTGCGGTTTAAAAAACCCTTAAATTGGAAGCAAACAATCGATTTCTCAACCAGGAAGGTCTTGAATCCGATTCGTTTTGAATTATGCGCGATGTTTTATGCGCCACCAGCAAAATGTTGAACGGTTGAAGGATATGCACCGCAGAGTATCACTATCTGCAACCTTCGAGCACGACTGGTCTGGCCATTTCAATCGATTAGGTCGGGTTTGTTTCCTCTGGTTTTTTAAAGTGTCAGTATCTGAGCCCACAACGACAAAATAACTCAATTTCTGACACAACATAAAAATGCAGATAAAGGAATAGTTGCATGACCTACAGCCAGACCCTGGCCAACAATATTCTCGACACCCTGAAGAAGACCCTGACCGACAAGGGGATCCGCTATCAGACCCTGGCAGAAGCCATGGGGGTTTCCATCGCCACCGTCAAACGGATGATGAACAAGCCCTCCCTGCCGTTCGACACCCTGTTGGAGGTGTGCCACCTGGTGGGGCTCTCATTCGAGGAGCTGCTGGACCGCACCCAGGACGCCCAGAGCCGGCGCGCCGTCTTCACCCAGGAGCAGGACGAGGCGTTCCACAATGAGCCCGGTCTCTACGCCTTTCTCGCCAACATCTTCTGGCGCGACAAGACTCTCATCGATCTCAAGCGGGAGTACGGCCTGACCGATGCCTCCTGCTACCTCTACCTGCGCAAGCTGGAGAAGCTCGGCATCCTGCAGCTCGGCATCGACAACAGTTACCACTTCCTCATCAGCGAGCGGATCAGCTTCGAGCAGCACAGCCGCTTCGCCCGTCAGCAGGCGCGCCAGGCGATGTCGGTGCTGGGGGACTATCTGGTGGAGAACATGCACAGGCCCAACAACTACATGGCGCTGTGTCAGCTCCACCTGGACGAGAGCGAGGCGATGGCGCTGATCGAGCGGATGAAGGAGTACTGGCATCAGGAGCTCAAGCTCAACCGCCCCGCCATCGGCCAGCGGGAGGGCAGCAAGACCTACACCATGTCGCTGCAACTGGCCGACTGCGGCTATCAGAGCTTCGACGATCTGATCCCCAATATCGACAACTGATCCCGGCGGATCCCGCGGGATCCGCTCCCCCTCCTTTCCTCACAGGCATGACCCGCCAGGACACGCCGGATCACCCCTGATCCACGAGCCGGGTTTGCGGCAGCTTGCCTGCGAGGGGCTGCAATGCTCGCGTATCGAGACAGATGCGGATGGCATCCGGTCGCCAGTGTTCGATGTCGCAATCCACCAGCGCTCCCCGCTCGTCGTAGTTGACCCGCACCAGCCGCAGCACGGCGCTCCCCTCCGCCAGATTGAGGGCGCGGGCAATGGCGCCGCGCGCCGCCGAGGGGGTGATCTCGAGGCTCGCCCCACCCTGGCCTATGCCATATCGCTCCCGATAGAGCTCGGTGAGGGAGCTGGCCAGTGGCGCGCTGGCGATATCGGGAAACCGGCTGGCCAGCAGGTGGTGGCTGACGTGCAGCACGGGGCGGCCATCGATAAGGCGCAGGCGGCGGATTTCATAGAGCGGCGTAAAAGGCTCCAGCCCCATCCAGCGGCAGAGCTCGCTGCTGGCCAGTTCGCCGCCGTGGGCCAGCACCCGGGTCTCGGCGGTGCGCTGCTGCTCGCCGATCCACTGGTGAAAGTGGGTGTGGATGGCGGGGTCGTAGGTGAGCCTGGGGGGCGCCACGAACCAGCCGCGCCGCTCGGCCCGGTAGATGAGGCCGTCCGCCTCGAGGCTGGAGAGCGCCTCCTTGATGGTGATACGGGTGGTGGCGAAGCGCTCGCTCAGGGCCCGCTCGGCGGGCAGCTGCTGCCCCGCCTCCAGCTGGCCGCTGCCGATATAGCGGCGCAGGGTCTGGCAAATCTGTTCACACTTGGAGGCGCGGCCATCGGCCACTGCCCGCTCGCTCAATCTCGGTTCGATCACGCTCATCTTCCTGTCGATCATCCTGGCTGCTGTGGCTGGTTCACCCCTCGCTGGAGTAGTCCAACCTCACTCGGATTGAGAGTTGTAACCGTGCAGGATGACAGCGCCATGACAGGGCGATTGTCATCAAACTGCCATCAAAGCGCCCCGCCACCGTCATATTTCCCCTCTAGCATCCCTCTCGAACCTTAACTGACCTAGTCCAGAGGGATGGAATGATGAAAAGCGTGATCGCAAGTGCACTGGCCCTGGTGGCCATCAGTCAGCCACTGTTTGCCGCCGAGAACATCGCGGATCTCGAAAAGGCCGCCCGCGGTGAAGGCCAGCTCAGCAGCGTCGGCATGCCGGACAGCTGGGCCAACTGGAAGGATACCTGGCAACAGCTCGGCAGCATCTACGGCATCAAGCATCAGGACACCGACATGAGCTCGGCCCAGGAGATCGCCAAGTTCGCCGCCGAGAAGGGCAACGCCACCGCCGACATCGGCGACGTGGGCGGCGCCTTCGGCCCGGTCGCGGTCAAGCAGGGGGTCACCCAGCCCTACAAACCCTCCACCTGGGCCGACATTCCGAACTGGGCCAAGGATGCTGATGGTCACTGGATGCTGGCCTATACCGGCACCATCGCCTTCCTGATCAACAAGGATCTGGTCAAGGCGGCCCCCACCAGCTGGCAATCCCTGCTGGGCGGCGACTACAAGGTGACCCTGGGTGACGTGGGTGTCGCCTCCCAGGCCAACAACGGCGTGCTGGCGGCGGCCTATGCCACCGGCGGCAGCGAGAAGAACCTCAAGCCTGCGCTGGAGCTGTTCGGCAAGCTGGCCCAGCAGGGCCGTCTGTCGCTGAACGACCCCACCATCGCCAACATCGAGAAGGGAGAAGTGGAAGTGGGTGTGCTGTGGGACTTCAACGCCCTGAACTACCGCGACCAGATCGACCCCAAGAAGTTTGATGTGGTGATCCCGAGCGACGGTTCCGTCATCGCCGGCTACACCACCATCATCAACAAGTGGGCCAAGAACCCCAACGCCGCCAAGCTGGCGCGGGAATACATCCTCTCCGACGCCGGCCAGATCAACCTGGCGCGCGGCTACGCCCGCCCCATCCGCAGCAACGTGACCCTGCCGGATGACGTCAAGGCCAAGCTGCTGCCGGCCGAGCAGTACGCCAATGCCAAACCGGTCCAGGATCACGCCGCCTGGGAGCAGAGCTCCAAGGCACTGCCGCGCCAGTGGCAGGAAACCGTCATGATCAACATGCAGTAAGGAGCGGCCAGTGCAACACAAGGTGATAGTGGTACTTGTGGATGGCCTCTCTGCCGAGGTAGCCCATTGCATGGGCTACCTCGCGGGCATGGTGGAGGCGGGACAGGGGTTGCAGGCCACCCTGAGCTGCGCCCTGCCCTCCCTCTCCCGGCCCCTCTACGAGTGCATCCTGACCGGAACGACGCCGGTGGAGAGCGGCATCACCCACAACGGGGTGAGCCGTCTCAGCCGGCAGGAGTCCATCTTCCATCTGGCCCGCGCGGGCGGCAAACGCACAGCGGCCGCGGCCTACCACTGGGTGAGCGAACTCTACAACCAGAGCCCCTGGCAAGCGGCCCGCGATCGCTTCACCCATGACGAGCGACTGCCCATCCAGCACGGCTGTTTCTACTGGGATGACGGCTACCCCGACAGCCACCTGCTGATGGATGGCGAGTGGCTGCGCAGCCAGTACGACCCCGATTTTCTCTTGATCCACCCGATGGGGGTGGATGACGCGGGCCACCAGTTTGGCCTCGACTCCCGTCAGTACCGCAATCAGGCGCGCCGGATGGACAGCCTGCTGGCCGACCTGCTGCCCCAGTGGCTGGCGGAGGGGTATCAGGTGGTGATCACCTCGGATCACGGCATGAACAACGACTTGAGCCACGGCGGCACTCTGACCGAAGAGCGCCGGGTGCCGCTCTGGCTGTTTGGCGATGCGTTCGTGGCCCAGTGGCCAGCCGGTCCCGCCATGCAGCAGACCCAGCTCTGCGCCCTGATGGCCGACCTGCTGGGAGTTTCCCACGACAAGCCGGGCTGCCCGCCGCTGCTCAAGGCCGGCAACCTGCCGGAGGTACACTGATGATGCCCGCCACCACCGAGATCCTCACGGATCAACCGACCGTCACCCGGCGCCGGCTGCGCCGCCACTGGCTGCCCGCCCTGGTGCTGCTGCCGTTCGTTCTCCTGATGATCCTGTTCCAGCTCGCCCCCATGGTGTGGGTGCTGGTGGGCAGTTTTCAGACCCCGGATGGCTGGGGCCTCGACTACTACCGGGAGATTTTGAGTTCCCCCTTCTATCTGCAATCGTTCGGCAACTCCTTGCGCATCGCCGGCATCGCCAGTCTGGCGGGGCTCGCCATCGGCACGCTCGGGGCGGCGGCGCTGCGCCACAGCGGTGAGCGGGTCAAGCGGGTGCTGCTGGCCTTCGTCACCATGACCGGCAACTTCAGCGGGGTGCCGCTGGCCTTCGCCTTCATCATCATTCTCGGCATCAATGGCGCCGTGACCCTGTTGCTGAAATCCTGGGGCCTCATCGACGGCTTCAACCTCTACTCAGGCAGCGGTCTCATCCTCATCTACACCTACTTCCAGATCCCGCTCGCCCTGCTGCTGCTCTACCCGGCCTTCGATGCGTTGCAGGATGAGTGGCCGCAGGCCGCCGCGTTGCTGGGGGCGAGCAAGAGCCAATATGTCTGGCACGTGGCGCTGCCGGTGCTCACCCCCGCCCTGCTCGGCACCCTGATCATCCTGTTTGCCAACGCGGTGGGGGCCTATGCCTCCGCCTACGCCCTCACCACCGGCAACTTCAACCTGGTGACCATCCGGGTGGCCAGCCTGGTCTCCGGCGATATCTTCCTCGAGCCCAATATGGCGGCGGCGCTGGCGGTGATCCTGATGGTGCTGCTGGGGGTGGTGACGGCCGCCAACCAGTGGCTGCTGAAAAAGAGCTATGTGAACAAGGGGCAATCCCATGCATGATTTGACGCCGCGCTGGCCCAAGTGGGTGTTGGGTGGGCTGGTGGCCACCCTGCTGCTGCCGCTGCTGGCCACCTTTCTCTACTCCATCTCCACCCGCTGGGGGGCCACCCTGCTGCCTGACGGCTTCACCCTCGACTGGTATCTCAAGCTCTGGGGCGACCCGCGCTTTCTGGCGGCGTTTGGCCGAAGCCTCTTGGTCTGCTTCGCCACCCTGCTGCTGGGGACCCTGGTACTGGTGCCCACCGTGCTGGTGGTGGCCTACTACTTCCCAAAGCTGGATCCCTGGATGAACCTGTTGATCCTGCTCCCCTTCGCGGTGCCGCCCGTGGTCTCCTCGGTAGGGCTGTTGCAGATCTACGCCGACGGCGTCCTGCCCATCATAGGCACGCCGTGGATCCTGATCGGCACCTGGTTCACCGTGGTGCTGCCTTTCATGTACCGGGCGCTGGCCAACAGCCTGCAGGGGGTGCCGCTCAGGGATCTGATGGATGCCGCCCACCTGCTGGGGGCGAGCAGCCGCCGCGCCTTCCTGCTGGTGGTGATCCCCTGCCTGCGCAAGGGGCTGCTGGCGGCGCTGTTTCTGTCGCTCTCCTTCCTGCTCGGCGAGTTCGTGTTCGCCAACATGCTGGTGGGCACCCGCTACGAGACCCTGCAGGTCTATCTCTACAACATGCGTTCGACCTCGGGCCACTTCACCAGCGCACTGGTGATGAGCTACTTCCTGCTGACCCTGCTGCTCACCTGGGCGGCGAACAGATTTCATAGGTGAATCAAGATGTTCCATCTAGAAGTGAATCAACTGCACAAATCCTACGGCGACACCAAAGTGTTCGAGGGGATCGAATTCGGCATCCGCAAGGGGGAGCTGGTGACCCTGCTCGGTCCCTCCGGCTGCGGCAAGTCCACCCTGCTGCGGGCGCTGGCCGGGCTCACCCCGGTGGATGGCGGTCAGGTGCGGGTGGCCGGTGAGGACATTACCTGGCAGGAACCCCAGAAGCGGGGCATCGGCATGGTGTTCCAGAGCTATGCCCTGTTCCCCAACATGACGGTGCGGGACAACGTCGCCTTCGGCCTCAAGATGAAGCCCCAGCCGGGGCGGGATCTGGCCGCCAGCGTGCAGGAGGCGCTGGCGCTGGTGGAGCTGACCGGCTTCGAGCGCCGCTATCCGGCCGAACTCTCCGGTGGCCAGCGCCAGCGGGTGGCCTTGGCCCGGGCCCTGGTAGTGCAGCCGCGGATCCTGCTGCTGGACGAACCGCTCTCGGCGCTGGATGCCAGAATCCGCCGCAGCCTGCGCCAGCAGATCCGCGAGATCCAGCAGCGCCTCGAGCTCACCACCATCTTCGTCACCCACGATCAGGAGGAGGCGCTCACCATGTCGGACCGGATCTTCCTGATGAACAAGGGATCCATCGTCCAGAGCGGCACGCCGGAGGAGATCTACACCCGCCCCGCCGACGCCTTCGTGGCGGGCTTTATCGGCAACTACAACCTGCTCGATGGCGAGCAGGCCAAGGCCCTGTTCGGCCAGCACTGCCGTGGCAAGCTGGCGCTGCGACCTGAATCCCTCTCCCTGCTGCCGGCCGGCGCCCGCAGCGACGAGCCGCACCTGCCGGGGGTTATCAGCGGGCAGCAGCTGCTCGGCAACGTGATCCGCTATCAGGTGAGCTGCGCGGCGGGCCTGCTGACGGTGGACTGCCTCAACCGCTCGGCCCGGGATCTGCTGCCGGTGGGCAGTGCCGTGACCCTGGCGGTGGCCCGGGATCAACTCTGTGAGGTAGCATGACGCCCCATTACATTTCCATTTTCACTGCGAGGAGCACCCATGGCACTGGCACTGTTTGATCTGGACGAGACCCTGATTGCAGGGGATTCCGCCAGCCTCTGGCTGGAGTACATGGTGACCGAGGAGCTGGCCCCAGCCGGCATGATCGTCGAGGAGCAGGCGATGATGTCCCTCTACCATCAGGGCAAGATGGACATGCACCAGTACATGGCCTTCACCCTGCAGCCGCTGGCAGGCAAGTCGCGCCAGTGGCTCGACCCGCTCTGTGCCCGCTTTGCCGAGCAGGTGCTGCGCGAGCGCATCTACCCTGAGGGGGTGGAGCGCATCGAGTGGCACCGCAAGCGGGGCGACGAGCTGGTGCTCATCTCCGCCTCCGGCGAGCATCTGGTGGCTCCCATGGCGCAGATGCTGGGGATGGATCACTGCGTGGCCATCCTGCTGGATGAAGAGGCCGGCATGCTGACCGGTCAGACCCGCGGCACCCTCAGTTTTCGCGAGGGCAAGGTGGCCCGCATCAACCAGCTGTTTGCCGCAAGCACCGACCCCTGGCGGGAGAGCCACGGCTACAGCGACTCCCACAACGATCTGCCACTGCTGCAGGCGGTGACCCACCCCCACGCGGTCAATCCCGCCCCGGGCCTGCGCCAGATCGCCACCGAGCAGGCCTGGCCCACTCTCGACTGGCAGCTTGCCTCCTGAATGAAGAAGAGGCCCTCAGGCCTCTTCGTTGCTCAGCAGTGCATCGTCGGCAGGGGGCGTCTCCTCCTGCCCCTTCGCCTCTGCTCGGCCCAGATGGATACAGTTCTTGCCGTCGCGTTTGGCGCGATACACCTCGGCATCGACCGCCGCCAGCAGCGCCTTGCCATCCATCCCCGCCCGGCTGGCCACCAGCCCGCCGCTCAAGGTGATCCTGAGCCCCGGCTCGCGCCAGTCCAGTGACTCCACCCCCTTGCGGAACTGCTCCAGCAGCATCTGGCAGAAGTGGATGTCCGGGTTGACCAGCAACACCACCAGCTCTTCGCCACCGTAACGGCAGACCCAGCCGTGATCCCCCAGCAGGGCCCGGCCGAGCTGGCTCACCCGCTTGAGCACCACATCCCCGGTCTGATGGCCGAAGGTGTCGTTGACCCGCTTGAAGTCGTCCAGATCCACCATGGCCAGGCAGAACGGCTGCTGATCCTGCAGCAGTCGGTTGAAACGTTCGTCGAAGAAGCGGCGATTGTAGAGGCCGGTCAGCTTGTCCAGGTTGGCCTGCTGGCGCGCCTCGTGATAATCCTTGCTCACCTCGGCCAGCTCGGCATAGACGTGCCTGAGCTCGCGCATGCCCCCCAGGGGTACTCCGTCAGGCTCCATCCGGCTGGCCCGGATCATGCTCGAGATCTCGTCGAGCATGCGGCGAAAATAGCGGGACCAGATCAGCGCCAGCATCAGGTAGAGCACACAGGCCAGCGCCACCATCAGCAGCACGTTGAGGGAGACCCTGTCCACCACCGCCATCACGCTGGCCGCCGGCTGCACGCTGATCAGTACCCAGTTGCGCTCCTGCAGCCTGCTGTAGGCCACGAACTGGCGGGAGTCCTTGTCCAGAAAGATGCCGTCCTCCTGAGTGAAGTGAGCGAGCCATTCTGGGTGGGCCATGGGCTTGAGCAGCTGGGCCGCGTCAGGATGGGCCAGCACCTTGCCGGACTGGTTGACGATCATCTGGTAGCCCTCACCCAGCTGACGATTCAGCTGAGCGGAGAAGGGAGCCAGGATGGCATCGACCGCAAGGACCCCGCGCACCTTGCCCTCCCTGTCGGTCAGGGCCCGCGCCAGGGCGATCACCAGGTTGCCGTTGGTGTAGTCGTAATAGGGCTCGGTCCAGACCATCTTGCCCACGTGCTGGCTGGCCAGCTGATACCAGGGGCGCACCCTGGGATCGAAGTTGGCATCCGCCTGCCAATCGGGGTAGATCAGCATCTGACGCTCGGCGGTGCCGACATAGATGTAGACCAGATCGGCCATGATCCCCTTGTAGAGCTGCCACTCCTTCAGATAGGTCTCGGTGTTGAGCAGGCGGGGACCGCTGATGTCCTCAACCTTGACCCTGTCGTAGATGAGGGTGAACTGGCGCTCCATCTCGTGCAGATAGGGCTCGATGAAGACGTGACGAAGCTGGTGGTTGGTGGCGAGCAGGCGTTGCTGCAGCTCGCTTTGCAGACTCCGCTCCATGTGCAGGTAGTAGATACCACCCAGCATCAGCACCGGAATGAACAGCAAAAGCAGGCCCAGACGCATCCTGGTTACCAGGGACCAGGTTTTTTTGGCGACCGCTCGTTTAACCAATCCTGACTCCTGCTATTGCCAGACCACGCGTAGTGTCAGAATATCAGCAGCGCGAGATGGCGTCCAAAAGGAAGCTGTTTATCTGCTCAATTAGAGGTAATCGACACGGATGCTGAACCCGGACCTGTTGATGGCGCTGCACTACTGCGCCGTGATCACCCTGACCGGGGCGATCACCTCCGAATATTTCCTGTTCCGCCGCGGCATGTCCATCGAGCAGGTGCGCAAGCTGCTGCTGGCCGACGGTCTGGCGGCGCTGGCCCTGCTGCTCATCTTCATCACCGGGGTGCTGCAGGTGCTCGCCCACCCCGATGAACCGGCCGTGCTGCTCGCCAATCCGGGCTATCGCACCAAGCTGCTGCTGTTCTTCGTGATGGCCATCAGCTTTGGCTACCCCAGCCGCCTCTTCTATCGCTGGCGCCGCTCCCTGCGCCAGGGACGCGCCCCCATGGTCTCCATTCAGCAGCAGTTCTGGGTGATCTGGATCCTGCGCGGCAACCTCTTGCTGCTCGCCCTCATTCCCCTGCTGGCCAGAATCACCAACGGCTAAGTCCCCCGGCCTGCGGCTCTGCAGCGGGATAACCGCTCACGCCGCCAACCTCACCGACAGCGCAAGACAAATCCCCCCGCTCACGGTTATCTTGGAGGCTGGCGCTTTGCGGCACGGCCCTGCCCGTCCGTCTTTCAGGGATGAATCTATGCGTTCGAACATGATGTTATTGATGGCCGCCGCCATCTGGGGGCTGGGCTTCGTCGCCCAGCGGCTCGGGATGGACCACATGGGGCCTTACACCTTCAACGGCCTGCGCTTTCTGCTGGGGGCCCTCTCCCTGCTGCCGCTCTTGTGGTGGCTCAAATCCCGCCAGCCGGGCGGGCAGGCCGGGGATCGCCGCCTGCTGCTGACCGGCGGCCTCATCGCCGGTACCGTGCTGTTCAGCGCCGCATCGCTACAACAGGTGGGGCTGCTCTACACCACGGCCGCCAAGGCGGGCTTCATCACCGGCCTCTACATCATACTGGTGCCCGTCATCGGCCTGGCCCTGCGCCACAAGACGGGGGCCAACACCTGGGTTGGCGCCCTCATCGCCATGGCGGGACTCTACTACCTCAGTGTCACCGAAGATTTCACCATCGGCTACGGCGACCTGCTGCAGGTGGTGGGGGCCCTGTTCTGGGCGGTGCACCTGCTGGTGCTGGATCACTACTCGAGCCGGGTCGCCCCCATTCGCCTCGCCGGGGTGCAGTTCGTGGTGTGCGGCCTGCTCAGCCTGGCCACCGCCTTCCTCATCGAAACCCCCTCGGTGGCCGGTGCCGTCGCCGGCTGGCAGGCGCTGCTCTATGCCGGCCTGGTGTCGGTGGGGGTGGGTTACACCTTGCAGGTGGTGGGCCAGCGTGGCGCCCACCCGGCCCATGCCGCCATCATCCTCAGCCTGGAGACGGTGTTCGCCGCCATCGGCGGCGTCCTGCTGCTGGGGGAAACCCTGGACGAGCGCGCCTTCGTCGGCTGCGCCCTGATGCTGGCGGGCATGCTGATCTCCCAGATCCGCCTGCGCTGGTGGTGGAAATCCCGGCGGGACAAGGTGCCCAGCCAGCCATGATGAGGTAACGGCCAGCCTCCATCCCAAATAAAACGAGGCGCCCACAGGCGCCTCGTTTTATTGCCGCGCGTCTAGCGCACGCTGGAGCAGAAACTCACGTCGTCGCGCAGGGGATCGTTGCTCACGCTGTGGTAGAGCTCGAAGCAGGGGCCGCTGCCGAACTCCAGCCCGGCCGCCACTATGTCGCCCACATGCTCCTGCCAGCGCGGCCCGTACTGGCTGCGATCGGTGATGAGGTTGCGGGACTGGGCATAACGGCCGGCCGGAATGAGCTGGGTCTCCACCTCCCCTTCGCCCCGGGTCTGGGGCGGCACAGTGATGCCGATATCGGTGCGGCACTGGGCCGGCGGCGTCACCTCCGGGTTGTCGTGGTAGATGAAGATCCACTCCCCGCCCTCCAGCCCGCGGGCGGCGGCCCACTGGTGCAGGCGGCCGCAGACGGCGTCATAGCCTTCGCCATAGGGACCGGTGACCCGCACATAGGCCAGGGTACGGGCATCCATCTCGACGGTTTTCATGGTGTTGCTCCTTGCTGATGAGTGGCCTTCAGCATAAGGGGACAGACCATCCCATGCGTGTCCATCCTTGCTCTCCAGGTGTCCATTCTTGCCCTTGTCGCGGCGAAACTCCCCCGGGGTGCAGCCATAGTAGCGACGAAACGCCTTGGCGAACGCCTGGGAGCTGCCGAGCCCAGCCCCCAGCGCGATGGCGGTGACGCTGGCATCTGTGTAGCAGAGCTGCCAGGCGGCACGCTGCATGCGCAGGCGCCGGCACATCTCGCCCGGAGCTTCCCCCGCCACGGCGGTGAACACCCGGTGAAAATGGTAGAGGGAGAGACAGGCCCGCTCCGCCAGCGCCTCGATGGTGAGATCCGGATCCTGCTCCAGCGCCCGCAGCACCGGGATGAGCCGGCGGCGGTAGTCGATCATGGCCGGATCCTCGCCATATAGAGGGCGTCCACATACTCACCCTGGCGAAAGGCGAAACCACGGGCCAGCCCCTCCTCGATAAAGCCGAACTTGCGATAGAGCGCCAGCGCCGCTGCATTGTCGGCATAGACGGTCAGCTCGATGCGGCGCAGGTTGAGCCAGTTGTCGGCCATCTCCAGCGCGGCCCCCAACAGGGCGGAGCCCACTCCCTTGCCCGCCCAGTCATCCCGCACCCCCATGCCGATACAGGCCACGTGTTTGCGCCTCGGGTTGGGCTCGATATGGAGTGAAATATTCCCCACCAGCAGACCGTCGACCTCAGCCACCAGCGCCACCACGCTGCCGCTCTCCAGTCGCTTCTGCCAGACCCCCAGGGTCGGATAGGGCAGTTGCAGGGTGCCCGCCTGGGCATTGGGCATGGCATAGAGATCCCGCAAGGCGGGGGCATCGGCCGGTTCGGCGTGACGAATGGTGATCTGCATCTGAGGCTCCTTCTCGAAAACTTCATCATGCAGTATCAGAAGGGTCCGGTCATCCCCCTGCCACGGTTATTTGCGCGGGCAATTCGGCGTCCCATCGTCATGGGGCAGCGCCGCGGGCCGGACCAGGTGAACGGATCCGTCCACTGGCTGCACCGGGCGGCGGACACACAAAACAGGGGCCCAAGGGCCCCCGCATCATCACGGCGCATGATGAATAAAAAACGGAGCCAGAGGCTCCGTGTTTCACTGCAGTATCAATCTCGAACGGAACGCGCTTCGCGCTCTGCACGTTCCCGTACCAACAGGCGTTTGTACCACCAGCTGTTGCGACGACGTTGAGTGTTGGAAGAGCGACGAGCCATTTCTGAAGTCCCAGTCAAGAGAGGAAAAGAGCCGCATTATGCGATAGAGGTCACGTCCATGTCTTTAGCTGGATCAAGAAAAGCCTCACTGACCCACGGTGATGGTGCCGCTCTGCGTCGCCTTGCCAGCCGCATCCGACGCCCTTTGTGGCTCGCGCCAGACCAGAGGCCCGTTGCTCTCCTGTTCGTTTTGCGCAGCGCACTCCAGCCAGTCATCACCCTGCCGGATCCGGGCCCCTGCCGAATACTTCTGATCCTGATACCAGCAGACCCGCTCCGGCAGCGATCCCAGCGGCAACACCAGCTCGCTGCCCACTTCCGTCCGCTTCGGTTCTGCCGCCACGCCGATACCGGTCGCACCGCCCAGCAGTGCCAGCAGCAGCCAGCCGCCTGCCCTCTTGCCTGAATTCATGATGTCACTCCTCGCTTGATGAAGAATGGAAGCGACCGGCAGCCGCACAAACTTGATTAATAAGCGGTGCCCTCTCTGGCATTCCCAAGCCAATATGGTAGCCTGCCAGCGCCTGCCCGCCCGTCTCAGAACCGGGCCAGGAAAACCCGTTGAATTTGTCGGCCCCAGACAAATATAACCTTATTAATCAAATCGTTATTTGGATATTATCCCAATGCGTATCATGCCGTTGCTCCAGGCGGCCTGCCTGAGCCTGATGTTGTCCGCCTGCGTTGCCCCCCTGCTGATGATGAGCCCCACCAGCCAGCTGATGTGGGCCCTGCTCAAACCCCTGGTCGGCTTCGATCCCAACCAGGCCAACCTGTTTGAACAGCCCCTGATCAAGGACCGGATGACCGCCATCCTCGGCCCCAACTACGACAGCACCATGCAGCTGCTCAAGACCGCCAACGAGCTGCAGCAGGAGGGGCCGCTGTTCTACGTGGTCTCCCGCTATGCCCCCATGCCCGAGGTGGCCAAGCAGGCAGGCATGGTCTGGAACTCGCAGACCAACCAGATGTCCGTGATGCTGCTCAAGGGCGACGGCACGCCCCAGGTCTTTGGCGAAAACCTGGCGGCCAGCGCTCCGAGCTGGCCCAGCGAGATGCAGAACTGGCAGGCGCAGGGCAATCCGGCAGCCAGTGCGCTCTCCGGTGCCACCAACAACCTGAGCGGCGCCGCCACCGGTGGCTCGCTCTTCGGCAGCGTGCTGGGTTCCCTGCAGCAGGGCGCCAGCAAGACCATGGCTGACACCACCCAGCAGGTCGTGAACGGCGCCGCTACCTCGGCCCAGCAACAAGCCGGCAAGGCAGCCAGCAGTGCCACTGCTACCGTACAACAGCAGGCCACCAAGGCCGTAACCGAGCCTGCCAAGCAGGCGGTCAGCAGCTCCGCTGCCACCGTGCAGCAACAGGCCACCAAGACAGTGACCGACCCCGCCAAGCAGGCAGTCAGCAGCGCCACGGCCACCGTGCAGCAACAGGCTGCCAAGACGGTGGCAGAGCCCGCCAAGCAGGCAGTCAGCAGCGCCACGACCACCGTGCAACAGCAGGCTGCCAAGACAGTGGCAGAGCCTGCCAAGCAGGCGGTCAGCAGCGCCGCTGCCACCGTGCAGCAGCAAGCCACCAAGGCCGTGACCGAGCCTGCCAAGCAGGCGGTCAGCAGCGCCACGACCACCGTGCAACAGCAGGCTGCCAAGACAGTCACCGAACCTGCCAAGCAGGCAGTCAGCAGCGCCACGACCACCGTGCAGCAGCAGGCCGCCAAGACCGTGACCGAACCGGCCAAGCAGGCGGTCAGCAGCGCGGATGCCACCACCGCCGGCAAGGCGGTCGCCGATGCGGCTGCCAAGGCTGAAGCCGCGCGCGCCGCCGCCGAAGCCGAGATGGAAGCCCTGCTCAAATAACCCCTCCCCAGGCCATCGCAAGATGGCCTGGCTGTTTTCCCCTCCCACACTCCCCTTCCGCCCGCGCCCTGGCAGCGGAAATCATGAACTTCTCGGCATAACTCCCTAAACTGGATGAAGACGACTTTTCGCAAGGAGTGCTGCCATGTCGCGTCTGCTCGGTCTGTTTGTCTGCTGCTGTCTGGGGGCCGCCCTGCCCGCCTCGGCGTTCACCTATTACTCCGAGCAGAACATGCCGTTCAACGGCCAGGATGAGAAGGGCAACAGCACCGGCCTGGCGGTGGAGCTGTTGAGACTGATGTGGCAGGAGATGGGGGAGCCGGAGCAGCCCATCCACTTCATGCCCTGGGCCAAGGCCTGGTACCTGCTGACCCAGCAGCCGGATGCCGTGCTGTTCACCACGGCCCACACCCGGGCGCGGGATCCCCACTTCCTCTGGGTCTGCCCCATCAGCCACTCGCGGGTGTCGCTGGTGGGCCGCAAGCGGGATGCCCCCAAGGTGACCGGCAAGGCCGATCTCACCAGGCTGCAGATCGGGGTGATGCAGGCGGACGTGGGAGAGCAGCTGCTGCTCAACCGGGGCATCAGCCCCGCCAACCTGATGTCGGTGGAGCGCATGGATCAGGTGGTGCGCCAGCTCATCATGGCCCGCACCGATCTGGTGGCCGGCAACGAGGTGATGCTGTTTCATCAGGCCAGGCAGCTCGGTTTTTCGTCCGATACCTTCGTCACCGTCGCCACCCTGGCGGATCAGGACAACTGCTTCGCCTTCAACCCGGCGGCGGACAAACAGCAGGTCGCCCGCCTGCAGCAGGCGCTCGACAAGGTCAGACAGGGGGAGGCCTTCAAGCAGCTCATCGCCCGCTACCAGGATGTGGTGCAGCCACCTCCGGCCGATCACCTGCCGCGAATAGAGTAAGTACCAGATGCAAGCAGGCCACCCGAAGGTGGCCTGCTTCATGGTGTGAGCCGCTCACTGGAAGTGATGGTCGTGCTCGGACTTCTTGTTCTGGACGCCCTCGCTGTGCTCGATGGCGGTGCGGATGAGGTCAACCCCGGCCCGGATGATCAAGACCCCCATGTTGACCAGCTTGACGCAGACCCACATGAAGGTGATGAGCAGGATCAGCTTGAGCACGGTCTGGAACGCCTCCAGGAAGTTCTGCTCCAGCTGGCCGGTCAGGCCGCTGGCACTGGTCATCAGCCAGGTGTACACCTCGCGCACGAAGGGGATGCGGCTCGGCATCTCCAGCACGTCCAGCGCGGCAGGCAGGGCCTGGAAGATGACGATGCTGCCGAACAGGATCAGGATGACACCGATGGCGATGCCCAGAAAAAAACCAAACTGTTTCATGGAAGGTCCCAAGGTTTGCTGCATGGAAATAACATAGCTGCCAATACTAGGGACTGCCTTACCCCACGGCAATCCTTGCGCGCCGGGTCGCCCGCTTGCCACGCCGGCCCGGCCCCGGCGCCCGGCCACAAACCATTGCCCAACTATCTGATTTCTGTGACGCTTGTGCCCATCACCCCCTATCGGTCAGGCCTTCATGTTGCGCCACTGTTTTTTGCTGCTCTGCCTCCTGCTGTCGTCACCGCCCCTCCTTGCCGCCCCGACGGCGGCCGTCTGCGTGGTCAAGCACCAGCAGCAGCTGTTGCTGGTGCAAGACAGGGTCTCCTCCCGCTACAGCCTGACCGGTGGCTACATAGATGGAGGGGAGACGCCGCAACAGGCGGCGCTGCGGGAGCTGTATGAAGAGACAGGTCTGCGGGGCCGGGTCGTCGCCGAGCTGGGGCCATGGCAGCGCGCCCTGTTGTTTGCCTGTGAGACTCTGGAGCCCATCCGCGCACAGACCGGCTCTGGCTTCGTCTCCCTGCTGCAGGCCCCCAATCTGGGCGGCGAGATCCTCAACGCCAGGCTGATCGCGCCGGCCCGGTTGCCGGATGATCAGCGCCGTTTCCCGGCCCAGCTCGACTGGCTAGCCCCCCAACTGGCCGCCATGCCCGACAGCCCCGTGCTCTGGCTGCCCGATTTTCGTGGCGAGGGCAATGCACTGCACCGCATGGAAGTCCCGCTGATCCACCAGCTGCAGACCTGGCTCGGTGCCCTGGCTCGCTGGCTCGAGGTCAGCAACCTGCTCGGTTCAGCCGCCTTTCAGCTTGCCCTGCTACCCTTGCTGCTGCCTTGGCTAGGCTGGCCCCGGGTGCGCCAACTGCTGCTGGCCATGCTGACCCTCACCCTGCTGGTGCAGCTGGCCAAGGAGGGGATTGGCTGGCCCAGACCCTTCCATCTCGACCCCGCCCTGGCACAGGGCAGCGCCCAGGGCTTCGGCATGCCGAGCGGCCACGCCGCCTCTGCGCTGCTGTTCTGGGGAGTGTTGCTCAGAGCCTGCTGGCCCGCCAACCCCTGGCGCAGTGCCACCCTGGCCCTGCTGCTGGCCACCCTGACCGGACTGGCCCGGGTCTGGCTCGGGGTGCACTTCCTGTCGGACGTGGCTGCCGGTTTGCTACTTGGCGCCTTGCTGCTGGCCCTGTATCCCCGCCTCGCCGGCCTGGCAGCCAGTCGCCGGGGCTGGGCCGGGCTCACCCTCGCCTGCGCGCTGGCCGCCGGGTGGAGCCAATCTTCGGCACTGGCGGGCCTGGCCACCTTCAGCCTGGGGTTGACCCTCGGCATGATGTTGCCGCTGCCGCGCACGGCGCCGGCCGGCTGGCGCCTCCCCTTGCTGGCCCTGCTCGGTGGCCTGCCGCTGGGGGCATTGTGGTGGGCGCTGCCGCTCTGGCTGACCAGCTCCTGGCTCATTCTGCTCGGCCAGTGGCTGCTTTATTGTTGTCTGGGGCTCTGGTTGAGCGCCGGTCTCTGGTGGATACTCTCTCTCGTGAATAATGACCCGCTACCCAAGGGCCCAGGCCCTGACAAGGGATTGCTATGAATATGAAAAAAGTGGATTTAGCCAAGATAACCCTGGGAGTGCTGTTTATCAGCCTCCTCATCGTCTCCTGTTTCATGGTGCTGCGCCCCTTCCTGCCCGCGCTGGTGTGGGCCACCATGATCACCATCGCCACCTGGCCACTGATGTTAATGGTGCAGCGCCTGCTGTGGGGCAAGCGCGCCCTGGCGGCCCTCTTCATGACCCTGGTGCTGCTGCTGATGTTCGTCATCCCGCTCTTCATGGCGCTGGCCAACGTGGCGGAGAAGGCGCCCATGCTGATCGAGCTGGGCACCACCATCAGCCACTCCCCGCCCCCCGAGCTGCTCTGGCTGCAGCAGGTGCCACTGGTGGGCAGCAAGCTTTATGACTTCTGGCAGCAGATCCTGGCGAGCGGTGGTCAGGTGCTGTTCGCCAAGCTGGCCCCCTACTTCGGCCAGACCGCCCGCTGGCTCGCCTCCCAGGCGGGCAACCTGGGGCTGCTGTTCGTCCACTTCCTGCTGACCGTCGGCATCTGCGGCCTGCTCTACCACTCCGGTGAAGTGGTGGCGACCGGCATTCGTCGCTTCGCCCACCGGCTGGCCGGCGAGCGCGGTGACAACGCCACAGTGCTCGCTTCACAGGCGATCCGCGCCGTGGCCATGGGGGTCGTGGTGACCGCCCTGGTGCAATCCTCGGTGGCCGGTATCGGTCTGCTGATTGCCGGCATCCCCTACACCATGATCCTGGTGGTGGTGATGTTCCTGCTGATCGTCGCCCAGATTGGCCCCTTCCCGGTGCTGCTGGCCTGCGTCGGCTACCTCTACTGGAGTGGCGACACTACCTGGGGCACCTTCCTGCTGGTCTGGTCGCTGCTGGCGGGCACCATGGACAACTTCCTGCGCCCCTTCCTGATCAAGCGCGGTGCAGACCTGCCGCTCATCCTCATTCTGGTGGGGGTTATCGGCGGCTTGCTGGCGATGGGGATCATCGGCCTCTTTATCGGTCCCGTGGTGCTGGCGGTGGGTTACACCCTGCTGGATGCCTGGATCAAGGAGGGTGACCACCCTACCGGTGACAAGGTAGACGCCCCACCTCATGACAAGGCATTGTCATAAGGCCAAACGCCGCCCGAGAGGGCGGCGTTGTTGTTTTAAAGACAAGAGCCAAAGAGCACGGCCTTGTGCCGGCACAGAACCAAAGTTCGAACGCTTTCCACCAAATCCGAACCAAGGTTCGAGCCAACCCCTTGCTCCCCCTGTTCCCTCTCGCTGCCGCCCACCACAATGGCGCCACCATTCAGGAGGAACAACAGATGAACAAACTGAGAGCAACCCGCGCCCTGATCAGCGGCGGCGCAAGCGGAATTGGGCTGGCCATCGCCGAGGCGCTGGCTCGGGAAGGGGTGGAGCTGGTGCTGGCCTCCCGTCGCCACGCCCTGCTGGAGCAAGAGGCTGCCCGCCTCTCGACGCAATACGGGGTAAGAGTCCTGCCTCTGGTGCTGGATGTCTGCGATGCTCCTCAGGTTAGAGCCCAGCATGCCCGGGCCAGCGCACTGCTCGGCCCCATCGATCTGCTGGTCAACAACAGCGGGGTCGGCAGCGATTATCTGGTGCAGGATCTGCCGGAATCGGAGTGGGACAGAGTGATGGACACCTGCGCCAAGGGCAGCTTCCTGCTGACCCAGGCTTGCCTGCCGGACATGCTGTCTCGGCGCCACGGCACCATCATCAACATCGCCTCCCAGGCCGCCAAGCACGGCTATGCAAGGGCCAGCGTCTACTGCGCTGCCAAATTTGCCGTCTTGGGGTTTGCCAAGGCGCTGCGGGAAGAAGTTCAGCATCAGGGCATTCGGGTTCACACCCTCTGTCCCGGCCTGGTCCAAGTGCCACCACCGGCCTGTGCTGAGGAGCGCAAACCCGGTTGGTTGCAGGTCGGGGATCTGGCCGAGGCCGTGCTCTACACCCTGCGTCAACCCGCCCATGTGCAGTTGGACGAGATCGGCATGACAGGGATCTGAGGACTGCTGAGAGGAAAATAGGGGCGCCGAAGCGCCCCGTCAGCTCATGGCAAGAGAGTATCAGGCTGGCTGGTGCAGGGTGATGCAGTGAATGCCACCGCCACCGGCGGCGACCGAGTCAATATTGATCTGCACGATGTCGCGGCCGGGGTAAAGACGGGCCAACAGCTCGTGGCAGTAGCTATCGGCGGCCTTGTCGCCAAACTCGGGGGCGATGACGGCGCCATTGATCGGCAGATAGTTGATGTAGCCGGCGGCAAAGTCACGGCTGCGGCTGAAGCGGTTGTCCCGCCCGTCCAGCGGTGGCGGCAGCACATGCAGCTCCAGCTTGTTGCCGTCCGCATCGGTGGCCTGCTTGAGGATGGCCAGATGCCGGCGGGTCACCTCGTAGTCGTGGGACTGCGGGTCGTTGTCCAGATTGACCACCACCACCCCGGGGCGCACGAAGCGGGCATAGAAATCGACGTGGGCATCTGTGATGTCACGGCCCTTGATGCCCGGTAGCCAGATGATTTTGCGCAGCCCCAGATTGACTTTCAGCTCCGCCTCCAGTTGCGCCTTGCTCACCCCCGGGTTGCGGTTGCTGTTGAGCCAGCAGCTCTCGGTCAGGATGGCGGTGCCGTTGCCATCCACCTCGATGCCGCCCCCCTCGCCAATCAGCTTGCTTTGCAGATATCGGGCATCCGCCTGCTGGCTGACCAGCTCGGCTGCCCCCGCATCCTGCTCGTGCTCCTGCTTGTCACCCCAGCCGTTGAAGTTGAAATCCACCAGCCCCAGCGCCCCTTCGCCGTTCTGGACGAAGACGCCGCCGGTATCCCGCAGCCAGATGTCGTCCAGCTCGGCGATGACAAAGCGGGTGTTCTGCTCGCCGCAGAGCTGGCGGGCCAGCGCCTGTTCGGCTGCGCGGCAGAGCACGTTCACCTGGGTATAGGGCACCATGGCCTGCACCAGCCGGCCTATGGTGGCCTGCACCTCTTGGTAATCGCGGCCCCAGATATCCGCGCTGGCGGCAAAGGCGACCCAGACCCGGGTCTGAGAGGCGGCCTCATCGGGCATATGGAACGGCTCGCCGCTGGTGGCGGTATCTTCACCTGCGTTGTTGCTGGCTACACTGACCTTGCCCGGCAGGTTGCCGAGCCCGGCCAGCGCGCCAATGGCGGCCAGCTGTTTCAAGACGTTGCGTCGGGATGACATGAAAAACTCCTTGGATGATTGCGCTCTTGACCGTCGATGAGTGGCCGAAAATGACAAGCGCTATTAATCGAATTGCGTTGAGTAATAGACTATCTGTCGCATGGATGGCGAACAAACGATCGATTTTCGGTAAAAGTGATAAGTGGAGCTAATCAATGGTGTTCAAACAGTGGCCCCCGCTCAACGTGCTGCGGGGCTTTGAGGCGGCGGCCAGACTCGGCAGTTTTCATCAGGCGGCGCAGGAGCTGCACCTGACCCAGTCCGCCATCAGCCAGCAGATCCGCTCGCTGGAGGAGCTGCTGGGCCAGCCGCTGTTTCACCGGCAGGGGCGCTCGGTCACCCTCACCGATGCGGGGCAGGATCTGCTGGAGACCACCCAGAGCGTGCTGTTGCAGCTGGCGATGGGGATCCAGCGGCTGGAGCAGTACCGCAAGCCGAACCAGCTGGTGCTCAACACCAGCACAACCCTCGCCCGCCACTGGTTGCTGCCGCGGCTGGGGGCCTTTCATCGCGCCCATCCCGAGGTCGATCTCTGGCTGTTCACCAGCGACGAAGAGCCCGACATGGCCGAGCAGACCATCGATCTTGCCCTGCGCTGGGGTCTGGCTCCCCAGGCCGAGTGTCGCCACCAGCTGCTGCTGGCAGACCGCCTGTTGCCGGTGGCCGCCCCTTCCGTGCTGGCGTTGCCTGCGGCAGAGCGCACCACATTGCACGGGGAGCGGGAGCTGGACTGGCACCACTGGACCCTCAAGGGTGGAGAGGATCTGCAGCTGCAGACCCGGGGGCTCAACTTCTCCGATCCCGGCCTCTTGCTGGACGCCGCCTGCCAGGGGCTCGGCATCGCCCTGGTGAGCGAGCGGCTCTCCCGTCCCGCCCGTCAGCAGGGGCAGCTGTTGCCGCTCTCCACCCACAGGGTCAAGGGGCCGCAGTGGCATCTGCTGGTGCATCAGGAGAGCGAGACCATACCGGAGTGCCGCGCCTTCTGTCGCTGGCTTGCGTTGCAGTTTGCCGACCCTGCTCCCGCCGCGGATGGTTTGCCATCCCTCTGAGGCAGGTCACTGAATCGGGCCGGCAAGGGTGGTTAAATGGGCGCTCGTCTCTTTGCCGGATCTTGTCGTGACCATCCTGTCCGCCTCCATGCCGCCAGCCCGGGCCTGGCCTGACTATCTGCAAGCCTCCTGGCTGCGCTGCGCCCACCAGACCAGCGCCACCCTCTGGCATCCGCCCCACAGCGCCAAGGGGCAGACCTTGCAGAGCCTGCGCCAGCGCAAGCGCGACCTGCTCACCACCGGCGAGATGGCGCTCGAAGATCTCTACGAATTCATGGAGGGGCGCCCCTGCGCCCTGCTGCTCACCGACGAGAGCGGCTGCCTGCTGGCCCAGACCGGTCACCCCGACACCCTGCGCGAGCTGGCGGCGCTGGGGTTTGGCCCCGGTGCCTTCTTCAGCGAGGGGCGCATCGGCACCAATGCCATCAACCTGGCGGCGCTGGAGGGAGTGCCGCTCTGCGTCAGCGGCCCCCAGCACTTCAACCAGACCCTCCACCCCTGGCACTGCTGCGCCAGCCCGGTCTACAACAGCAATGGCCGTCAGGTCGCCATCATGGCGCTGACCTGCAAGGTGGAGGAGGCGAGCGCCGGCGATCTTGCGCTCACCGTCAGCGCGGGACGCGAGCTGGCCCACCTGCTGCAGATGGAGACCCTGATGCAGGAGTCCCAGCACCACCTGAGCGAGCTCTACGCCCTGCTGGATGGCATGGATGACGGCGTACTGGCCTGGGATCCGCAGGGCCGGCTGCGCTACCTCAACGCGCTGGCGGCCAATCGGCTGCGGCTCGATCCGGCGCTCTGCCTCGGCCAGCCGCTGGAGCAGCACCTGCTGCTGCCCCAGCGGCTGCAGCTCGCCATCAAGGGGCAGACCCCGCTCAGCCATGTGGAGGTGACGCTGGAGCGGCTCGGCGCGCAGGAGGGGGAGTTCATCAATGCGCTGGTGAGCCTCAAGCCGCTACCCGGGCCGGACGGGGTCAGTTTTATCGCCCTGCTGCACCCGGTCGATCGGCTGCGGGCCATCAGTCAGCTGCGCCAGACAGTACCCGAGCTGTCGGCGCTGGTGGGGGAGTCGAGCGCCATGCGCAAGCTGCTGCGTTACGCCCGGCAGGCTGCCCAAAGCCAGGGCCCGATCCTGCTGCGCGGCGAGGAGGAAGTGGGCAAGGCCCAGCTGGCGGAGGCGATCCACTTCGGCAGCGAACGGGCCGCCGGGCCGCTCATCACCCTCAACTGTCAGGCCCTACCGAGCGAGCGGATGGCGCTGGAGCTGATGGGCTCCGATGAGGCCGGACAGGAGCGGGCCGGCAAGTTCGAGCTGGCCCACGGCGGTACGCTAGTGCTGGAGCAGGTGGAGTGTCTCTCTGCCCCCATGCAGGCGGCGCTGCTGCAACTGCTCAAGACCGGTCGCCTTCAGCGCTTCGACTCGGCCCGCATCCTGCCGCTCAAGGTGCGGATCATCGCTACCAGCAGCGCCCCGCTGGAGCAGAAGGTGCAGGAGGGGCACTTCGGCCGCCAGCTGCTCTATGCGTTGCAGGCGTGCGAGCTGTGGCTGCCAGGCCTGCGCGAGCGCAGCGCCGATCTGCCCGGCCTCATCAGCCAGCAGCTGGCTGCGCAGGGGCGCGAGCCGGTGCGCCAGTTCAGCCCGGCGGCCCTCGATTGCCTGCTCGCCTACCCCTGGCCCGGCAATCTGGGGGAGCTGCGCAGCGCCATCGAGCATGCCCTGCTTCACACCGGTCAGGGGCTGATCCCGCCGGAGGCGCTGCCGGCCGCCATTCGCCACGGTTATCAGCGGGTGGCGGACGAGGTGGTGGGGCAGCCGCTGCTCACCCTGGCCGAGCTGGAGCGCCAGGCCATTTTGCGCTGCGCCCACGCCTGCAAGGGGCAGGTGAGCCAGATGGCCCAGCATCTTGGCATCAGCCGCACCACCCTCTGGCGGCGGCTCAAACTGCTCGAGATCGATCCCGCCGACTATCACGGCTGACGCCGGCCCGAGCCACTACATACCGGTTCGCAGAACATGAAAAAGGCCCCGCAGTGGCGGGGCCTTTTCTATGGCAAGCTGGCTGGTCGTTACAGTCCCAGCTGGTGAGCGGTGACGATGGCCGCCAGCACATCCTCGGCGGTGACCTTGAACGGCATGTTGTGGATGGTCTCCCCTTCCGCGGTAGAGGCCTTGGCCACCTCCATCAGGCGCGCCATGTCCAGCTCCTTGACCCCCATCATATGCAGGTTGGTCGGCAGGCCGATGGAGCGGCAGAAACCCAGCACCGTCTCGATCTCCGCCATCGGGGCGTTCTCCAGCACCAGCTGCACCAGGGTACCGAACGCCACCTTCTCACCATGGTAGAGGTGGTGACACTCGGCCAGCTGGGTCAGGCCGTTGTGAACGGCGTGAGCGGCAGCCAGCCCGCTGCTCTCGAAGCCGATACCGCTCAGATAGGTGTTGGCCTCGATGATGTTCTCCACCGCCTTGGTGCAGAGCCCCTGCTCCACCGCCAGCTTGGCCTTGTAGCCATCGGCCAGCAGGGTCTGGTAGCAGAGCTCGGCGATGGCCTGCGCAGCCAGGGTGGAGGCACCACCGGCCATGGTCTGGCAACCGGACACCTTGTTGGCGCGCGCCTCGAAGTAGGTGGAGAGCGCATCCCCCATGCCGGAGACCAAGAGCCGCACCGGGGCGCGGGCCACCACGCCGGTATCCATGATGACCATGTTGGGGTTGGTCGGGATCATCAGGTATTCGCTGAACTGCCCCTGTGGGGTGTAGATGACCGCCAGCGCGCTGGTGGGGGCATCGGTGGAGGCGATGGTCGGCACTATGACCACCGGCACCTGCTGGTAGAAGGCGACCGACTTGGCGGTATCCAGCGTCTTGCCGCCGCCGATGCCGATGATGACGTCAAACGGCGTTTGCTTGCAGCGGGCCAGCAGGCGGTCGATCTCGGGACGGGAACACTCGCCGTTGAAGCAGTCGAACTCTGGCTGGATGCCTGCCCCGTGGAAACTGGTGGCCACGGTATCGCCTACCAGCTTGGTGACGAAGGCGTCGGCCAGGATCAGTGGCTTGGCGCCGAGCGCCTTGACGTAGTTGCCGATGTTGGCGAGGGCCCCGTTGCCTTGCACGTATTTGCTGGGGCTGATGATGATGCGGTCCATATTTTTTCCCTCTCTCTTTATTTCGTAAGACTTCTTTTGAAACTAAAGGAGGCGAAGGGGCGGCAGTGCCGGGGACTCCTTCGTCTTTTACTTGCATGACAATGGCGCTGCGCAGGCTCGGCGAGCGAGCACAGCGCCTTGAAGCAGGCAGGTCAGTCGCCGAAGCGCTCCGCTGCCAGTTGCTGGAAGCAGGCCAAGGCGGCCTCGGCATCCTCCCCACGCGCCAACAGGGTGAGCGTGTCGCCCTGGCGCACGTCGAGCATGGTGAGCCGGGTCAGACTGCGGGGGTTGGCCTCTTTCTCCCCCTTCTGCAACTTGAGTTCGGCGGCAAAGGGCTTGAGAGCGGCCACCAGGCGGGCGGCGGGGCGCACATGCAGGCCGTGGGCATTGTCTACCACCACCTCGCAGCGCAGCCAGCCGTCGTCAGGGGCAGGAGCGGCTTCAACGGCCTGCGGCTCCGCCTTGCCCGGCAGCATCGCCTGTTTCGGGCCAAGGGCCCCCAGCGCCTCAGCGGCTACCTCATCCAGCGTCAGGCCGGAACCGGCCGCCACCACGGCGGCCAGGGTGCCCTCGACCAGCGGGGCCGGGCAGAGCCGCACCCGGGCACTCAGCTCGGGGGGCAGCAACTCGAGGGCGGTCTCGGCGCTCAGCAGGGCGCTGCCGAGATCCATCAGCACCAGCACGCCGCTGCCGTCGTCCGCTTCTTCAATCGCACTCATCACGGCGATGGCGTCGGTGCCGATGGGGTGATCGGGGTCATCGACCCCGGCCGCCAGCAACAGTTTCGCCGGGCTGCCCAGCTGATCGGCCAGCGCTTTCAAGCCGGCCGCCAACATGGCGCTGTGAGAGACAACTACGATTCCAATCATGTTTACAACCTCGCTCTGTCACGCAGGGCGGTCAGCAGCAGCAGGGTCGAGGTAGCCCCGGCATCCTGATGGCCGATGCTGCGCTCGCCAAGATAGCTGGCGCGCCCCTTGCGGGCCTGCATCTGGATGGTGGCCTCGGTGCCAGCGGCAGCGGCCGCGACCGCCTTGTCCAGCGCCTCGGGCAGCGGCAAGCCTTGTTGCTCCGCCTGCTGCAGGGCCGCCAGAGCCGGCCACCAGGCGTCGCACATGGTCTTGTCACCCGGCTCGGCGCGGCCGCGGGAGACGATCCCCTCCACCCCGTCGCTCAGCATCTTGCCGAGCTGGCCGAGGGTCAGGCTCTGGCAGGCATCGCTGCTGGCCGCAGCCCGGATGAAGAAGGTGCCATAGAGCGGGCCACTGGCGCCGCCGACCGAGGAGAGCAGGGTCATGCCGGTGGTTTTCAGCACCTGGCCGATGTCTTTGTCCGCCACCGCCGGCAGCTTCTCGGCCACCTTGGCGAAACCGCGTTGCATGTTGAGGCCGTGGTCGCCGTCGCCGATATCGGTATCCAGCGCCGTGAGGTAGTCACGCTGCTCGGTGAAGATGTGCTCGCAGTCGAGCAGCCAGTTGACGATTTGATGCTTGCTTAACATGAATATTCCTCAGCAGCCGCGGCGCAGGGCGGGGGTGTGAACGGGGGCATCCCACAGGGTCATCAGTTCGTCATCCACCTTGAGCAAGGTGATGGAGATGCCGGTCATGTCGAGGGAGGTGCAGTAGGGGCCGATCAGGTTGCGCACCAGATGGATGCCCGCCTCTTCGCACAGGGTAGCGAGGCGGCCATAGACGCCGTAGAGCTCGGAGATGGGGGTGCCGCCCAGACTGTTGACCAGTGCGATGACCCGGTCGCCCTTGTTGAACGGCTCGATGAAGGTGTGCTCCTCCTGCCAGCTGCCGGAGGCTCTGTCCCAGTGACGCAGGGTGCGGCCATAGGGGGTGTTGTCGACCAGCTCCTTGAACATGTCGTCCACCAGGGCGTTGAGGTCGGTGAAGGGGCGGCGTTCGATGCCCGGCTCGCCGTGGATGCCGACGCCGAACTCCACCTCGTTGTCCGCCAGGGTGAAGGAGGGCTTGCCGGCGGCTGGCACGGTGCAGGCATGCATGGCCACCCCTATGGTGCGGCTCTGGTTGTTGACGCGGCGGGCCAGCGCTTCGCAGCGCGCCAGATCATAGCCCGCCTCGGCAGCGGCACCAACCAGCTTCTCGCACAGCACGGTCGTGGCAACGCCACGGCGACCGGCGGTATAAAGGCTGTCCTTCACAGCCACATCGTCATCAATGAGGGCGAAGCCCACCTTGACCCCGTCACCGTGCAGCAGCTCGACCGCGGTCTCGAAGTTGAGCACGTCACCGGTGTAGTTCTTCACCAGAAACAGCACGCCGGCGCCGCCATCGACCGCCTGACCACACTCGTACATCTGATCCGGCGTGGGCGAGGTGAAGATCTCGCCGGGGCAGGCACCATCCAGCATCCCCTTGCCCACCAGGCCACCGTGCATCGGCTCGTGGCCACTGCCACCGCCGGAGACCAGCGCCACCTTGCCCATCACGGGGGAGTCGGCGCGGGTGATGTAGTGGGGCTCGATACGCACCTTGAGCTCGGGGTGGGCGGCGGCCATCCCCATCAGCTGTTCACGGACCACGGCATCGACGGCATTGATCAGTTTCTTCATGGCTCACTCCTTGGCTTGCCACCGCTTGGGTGGGCAAATGGTTGATGGAACCAGTCTAACGGCAGAAAAGAGGATAAAAATGACGGGCTGTTTGGTTCGGATTTGAAACAGCAGAAGAGAGGTTGGCGTTTCAATCTGAAACAGTGCAGAGCAAATAAGAGGAAAACTGTTAACCGTCTCACAGCCAACAAAAAGGGCCCCGCAGGGGCCCTTCGCTACAACAGCAATAAGCTGACGGGTTAGATGGCCCAACCACCGGCATAGAAAACGACCAGCGCCACGGCGATGATGACGGTGCCGATGTTGAGCTTCTTCCACTCGGCCGCAAACAGGCGACCGATCACCAGGGCCACGAAGCCCAGCATGATGCCGGTGACTATGTTGCAGGTGAGCACGATGAAGACGGCGCACAGCATGCCGGAGAGCGCATCGACCGAGTCGTTGAAGTCCAGCTTGGTGACATTGCCCAGCATCAGCAGACCGACGTACATCAGCGCCGGTGCGGTGGCATAGGCCGGTACCAGATAGCTCAGCGGCGAGAGGAAGATCATCAGCAGGAACAGCACGCCTACCAGGGTGGCGGTCAGACCCGTCTTGCCACCGGCGGCAGTGCCTGCGGCAGACTCGATGTAGACGGCAGCCGGTGCACCACCGACGGCGCCTGCCACCATGCTGCTGACGGAGTCCGCGGTCAGGGCCTTGCCGCCACTGATGATATGGCCACGTTCGTTGATGAGGCCCGCCTGACCAGCCACGGCACGGATGGTGCCGGTGGCGTCAAACACCGCGGTCATCACCAGCGCCAACACAGTGGGGATCACCACCGGATTGAGGGCACCCAACAGATCCATGCTGCCAACCAGAGAGCCCTTCTCGCCAGTCAGGCTCGGCATGGCGAAGAAGCCCTGCCAGGTCACTTTCGGGTCGAAGATGAGGCCGAGGATGGAGATGGCGATGATCACCATCAGGATGCCGCCCGGCACCTTGCGACGCTCCAGCCCGAAGATGGCGGCCAGACCCAGCACCGTCATGATGACCGGGAAGGCGGTCACTTCACCCAGTTGTACCGGCAGACCGGCACCTTCGTTCTTGATCACCATGCCGACGCCGTTGGTGGCGATCAGCAGCAGGAACAGGCCGATACCGATGCCGGTGCCGTGGGCGATGCCGGAGGGGAGGTTGTCCAGGATCCACTGGCGCACACCGGTGACACTGATCAGGGTGAACAGCCCCCCCATCAGGAAGATGGCGCCCAGCGCCACCGGAATGCTCAGCCCCTGCCCCAGCACCAGGCTGAAGGCGGTAAAGGCGGTGAGGGAGATGGCGCAACCGATGGCCATCGGCAGCTTGGCCCACAGCCCCATCAGCAGGGAGCCGAAAGCGGCGATCAAACAGGTCGCCACAAACACCGGCCCCTGCTCAAAGCCAGCAGCACCCAACATGTTCGGCACCACTATGATGCTGTAGACCATAGCCAGGAAGGTGGTCAGCCCTGCGACCAGCTCCTGACGCACGCTGCTGCCGCGCGCAGAAATGGAAAAATAAGAGTCCAGAAAGCCGCCATTCCCTGATTGGGCGGCCATATCTTGCTTTGCCATAACTAATCCTGAAAGTGTGAAGGAAATCGTTTGCGTGAATGGCGCGCAAAATAGCAAGAATTTATCCGGATTGCAGCGATTTCCCTGATTTTTTCATCAAAATGACAGGGAACGTTCTCGTTCGGGCACAGATATGACGGGTTCAGGCTGCCCCTCTTCCCCTGCGAGAGTGAACGACCCACCTATACTGCAGGTAACCATTCACGCCGCCAGACGGGAGATACCCATGCACACCCGCAATTTGCTGAACGATATCCCCTCGCCACTCCCTACCGAACTCTTTCAGGATCTGGTCAGTACCAATCACCTGAGGATCGAGCGCATTCTCTCCCACGGCCATCAGACGGCCCCCGGCGAATGGTACGATCAGGACGAACATGAGTGGATCCTGGTGGTGCAGGGCGAAGCCAGCCTGCTGTTCATCGATCCGCAAACTCAGCAACAGCAGCTGGTCCAGCTGGGGCCGGGAGATCACATCAATATCCCTGCCCGCCAGAAGCACAGGGTCGAGTGGACCCATCCCGACATGACCACCGTTTGGCTCTGCGTGTTTTACTGAAGTGAGTAAGGAGAAAAGAGGGGATCCGGGGAAAGTGAGACGAAAAAAAGCCCAGTCTGTCGACTGGGCTTCTTAAATAGTGGCGGAGCGGACGGGACTCGAACCCGCGACCCCCGGCGTGACAGGCCGGTATTCTAACCGACTGAACTACCGCTCCGCATTCGGTTAGCTTTCGCTAAATCTTTTGCCGCTTTTTTATGAGGTGTCATCCTCGCAGCCGGTCATGTCTTTCACATCACCGTTTAATTGGGTGCCTGGCAGTGTCCTACTCTCGCATGGCGAATGCCACACTACCATCGGCGCTACAGCGTTTCACTTCTGAGTTCGGCATGGGGTCAGGTGGTTCCACTGCGCTATTGCCGCCAGGCAAAATCTTCAATCTGAAAAAGCTGATTTAATTCTTCGTTCTCGGTATCTGCTACAAGCCTTCGAACACTTCTTGGGTGTTGTATGGTTAAGCCTCACGGGTAATTAGTATGGGTTAGCTCAACACGTCGCCGCGCTTACACACCCCACCTATCAACGTTGTGGTCTCCAACGGCCCTTTAGGACCCTCAAGGGGTCAGGGATGACTCATCTCAGGGCTCGCTTCCCGCTTAGATGCTTTCAGCGGTTATCGATTCCGAACTTAGCTACCGGGCAGTGCCACTGGCGTGACAACCCGAACACCAGAGGTTCGTTCACTCCGGTCCTCTCGTACTAGGAGCAACTCCCTTCAATCATCCAACGCCCACGGCAGATAGGGACCGAACTGTCTCACGACGTTCTGAACCCAGCTCGCGTACCACTTTAAATGGCGAACAGCCATACCCTTGGGACCGACTTCAGCCCCAGGATGTGATGAGCCGACATCGAGGTGCCAAACACCGCCGTCGATATGAACTCTTGGGCGGTATCAGCCTGTTATCCCCGGAGTACCTTTTATCCGTTGAGCGATGGCCCTTCCATTCAGAACCACCGGATCACTATGACCTACTTTCGTACCTGCTCGACCTGTCCGTCTCGCAGTTAAGCTGGCTTATGCCATTGCACTAACCTCCTGATGTCCGACCAGGATTAGCCAACCTTCGTGCTCCTCCGTTACTCTTTGGGAGGAGACCGCCCCAGTCAAACTACCCACCAGGCACTGTCCGCGAGCCCGATTCAGGGCCCTGCGTTAGAACATCAAACATACAAGGGTGGTATTTCAAGGACGGCTCCAGCGCAACTGGCGTCACGCCTTCAAAGCCTCCCACCTATCCTACACATGTAGGTTCAATGTTCAGTGCCAAGCTGTAGTAAAGGTTCACGGGGTCTTTCCGTCTAGCCGCGGGTACACCGCATCTTCACGGCGAATTCGATTTCACTGAGTCTCGGGTGGAGACAGCATGGCCATGGTTACACCATTCGTGCAGGTCGGAACTTACCCGACAAGGAATTTCGCTACCTTAGGACCGTTATAGTTACGGCCGCCGTTTACCGGGGCTTCGATCAAGAGCTTCGCTTGCGCTAACCCCATCAATTAACCTTCCGGCACCGGGCAGGTGTCACACCCTATACGTCCACTTTCGTGTTTGCAGAGTGCTGTGTTTTTGATAAACAGTCCCAGCCATCTGGTCACTGCGACTCCCGTCAGCTCCATCCGCAAGGGACTTCACCAACAAGAGCGTACCTTCTCCCGAAGTTACGGTACTATTTTGCCTAGTTCCTTCACCCGAGTTCTCTCAAGCGCCTTGGTATTCTCTACCCGACCACCTGTGTCGGTTTGGGGTACGATGACTTGTAATCTGAAGCTTAGAGGCTTTTCCTGGAAGCAGGGCATCAATGGCTTCCGCACCGTAGTGCGTTCGTCTCGTGTCTCAGTGTTGTGTCTCCGGATTTGCCTAGAAACACCACCTACGCACTTTCACCAGGACAACCGTCGCCTGGCCCACCTAGCCTTCTCCGTCCCCCCATCGCAATTACAAGTCGTGCAGGAATATTAACCTGCTTCCCATCGATTACGCCTTTCGGCCTCACCTTAGGGGTCGACTCACCCTGCCCCGATTAACGTTGGACAGGAACCCTTGGTCTTCCGGCGAGGAGGCTTTTCACCCCCTTTATCGTTACTTACGTCAGCATTCGCACTTCTGATATCTCCAGCATACCTCTCGATACACCTTCGCAGACTTACAGAACGCTCCCCTACCACTCACGCTTAGCGTGAATCCGCGGCTTCGGTGCCTGGTTTGAGCCCCGTTACATCTTCCGCGCAGGCCGACTCGACTAGTGAGCTATTACGCTTTCTTTAAATGATGGCTGCTTCTAAGCCAACATCCTAGCTGTCTGAGCCTTCCCACATCGTTTCCCACTT
>NZ_CP077249.1:542500-800000 GCF_019047325.1 Aeromonas sp. FDAARGOS 1403
TAACGTAGTCGGCGTGACCCGGGCAGTCTACGTGGGCGTAGTGACGGGTAGCGGTGTCGTATTCTACGTGGGAGGTGTTGATGGTGATACCACGCTCACGCTCTTCCGGCGCCTTGTCGATCTGGTCGAAGGCGAAAGCTTTACCACCGAAGTGCTTGGCCAGCACGTTGGTGATGGCGGCGGTCAGGGTGGTTTTACCGTGGTCAACGTGGCCGATGGTGCCGACGTTTACGTGCGGTTTATTACGCTCAAATTTTTCTTTAGACACGACGTAGTCCTTCTAGGTTAAACCCGCCTACCGTCGTAGGCGGGGAATCTTAAATTACTTGGATTTGCGCTCTTCGATCACGGCCTGGGCGACGTTGGTCGGGGCATCGTGATACTTGGCGAATTCCATGGCGTAGGAAGCACGACCCTGGGTAGCAGAACGCAGGGAGGTAGCGTAACCGAACATTTCGGCCAGCGGCACCAGAGCACGTACGATCTTGCCGGACGGGCCATCTTCCATGCCTTCGATCAGGCCGCGACGACGGTTCAGGTCACCGATAACGTCGCCCATGTAGTCTTCCGGAGTCTCGACTTCGACCTTCATGATCGGCTCGAGCAGTACCGGGTTGGCCTTCATGAAGCCAGCCTTGAACGCCAGAGAAGCAGCGATCTTGAACGCCAGTTCGGAAGAGTCGACATCGTGGTAAGAACCGAAGTGCAGACGCACGCCCAGATCCATTACCGGATAGCCTGCCAGCGGGCCGGACTTCAGCTGCTCGCGGATACCCTTGTCAACACCCGGGATGAATTCGCCCGGAATGACGCCACCCTTGATGTCATTGACGAACTCGTAGGCTTTGCCTTCTTCCAGCGGGTACATGTCGATAACGACGTGACCGTACTGACCACGACCACCGGACTGCTTGGCGTGCTTACCTTCGATATCCTTGACAGTGTTACGAATGGTTTCACGGTAGGCAACCTGCGGCTTACCTACGTTCGCTTCTACCTTGAACTCGCGACGCATACGGTCAACGATGATGTCCAGGTGCAGCTCACCCATACCGGCGATGATGGTTTGGCCAGATTCTTCGTCGGTCCATACGCGGAAGGACGGATCTTCCTGAGCCAGACGGCCCAGAGCCAGACCCATCTTCTCCTGGTCGGCCTTGGATTTCGGCTCAACGGCGATGGAGATTACCGGCTCCGGGAATTCCATACGCTCCAGGATGATCGGTGCGTTCTCGTCACACAGGGTATCACCGGTGGTGACGTCCTTCAGGCCGATGGCAGCAGCGATGTCGCCTGCGCGAACTTCTTTGATCTCTTCACGCTTGTTGGCGTGCATCTGAACGATACGGCCAAAACGCTCGCGCTTCTCTTTAACGGAGTTCAGCACGGAGTCACCGGAGTTAACCACACCGGAGTAAACGCGGAAGAAGGTCAGGTTGCCCACGAACGGGTCGGTAGCAATCTTGAACGCCAGAGCAGAGAACGGCTCGTCATCGGAAGCGTGACGCTCGTCTTTGGTCTCGCCATCCAGCTTCAGACCGTCGATCGCAGCAACGTCGGTCGGCGCCGGCAGATACTCGATCACGGCATCCAGCATGGCCTGTACGCCCTTGTTCTTGAACGCGGAGCCACAGGTAACCAGGATGATTTCGTTGTTCAGAACGCGCTGACGAAGAGCTTTCTTGATCTCTTCCTCGGTCAGTTCTTCACCACCCAGGTATTTTTCCATCAGGTCTTCAGACGCTTCAGCAGCGGCTTCAACCAGGTTCATGCGCATTTCTTGCGCCTGTTCCAGCAGCTCGGCCGGCACGTCTTCGTAATCGAAGGAAACGCCCTGGTCAGCTTCGCTCCAGTTGATGGCTTTCATCTTGACCAGATCGATAACGCCCTTGAAGTTCTCTTCTGAACCGATGTTCAGTTGCAGCGGAACCGGGTTACCTTTCAGACGGGTCTTGATGTGCTCAACGCAGCGCAGGAAGTTGGCACCGGTACGGTCCATCTTGTTGACGAACGCGATACGGGGAACCTTGTACTTGTTAGCCTGACGCCATACGGTCTCAGACTGGGGCTGTACGCCACCTACGGCACAGTACACCATCACGGCGCCATCCAGAACACGCATGGAGCGCTCTACTTCGATAGTAAAGTCAACGTGGCCCGGGGTATCGATGATGTTGATACGGTGCGGTTGGAACTGTTTACCCATACCGGACCAGAAAGCGGTGGTCGCGGCGGAGGTGATGGTGATACCACGCTCTTGTTCCTGTTCCATCCAGTCCATGGTGGCAGCGCCATCGTGAACTTCACCGATCTTGTGACTTACACCGGTGTAAAACAGAACGCGCTCGGTAGTAGTAGTCTTACCGGCGTCGATGTGAGCGGAGATACCGATATTACGATAACGCTCAATGGGGGTTGTACGAGCCATTGTCATCCTCTTACTAGGGCACTTGTCCCCAGATAATTGAAGGTGCGCAGAGCCAAAAGACCCTGCGCAAGCGGATTACCAGCGGAAGTGAGCGAAGGCCTTGTTCGCTTCAGCCATACGGTGAACGTCTTCACGTTTCTTGACAGACGAACCCTTATTGTCAGCGGCATCCAGCAGCTCGCCAGCCAAACGCTGAGCCATTGATTTTTCACCACGTTTACGAGCGGCATCAACCAACCAGCGCATTGCCAGGGCATTGCGACGAACCGGACGAACTTCTACCGGTACCTGATAGGTTGCACCACCGACACGACGAGATTTAACCTCGACGGCCGGACGAATGTTGTCCAGGGCTTCTTCGAATACGGCCAGGTGCTCTTTGCCAGTCTTGGTGGCAATGATGTCCAGCGCGCCATATACGATGGCTTCGGAAACAGATTTCTTACCGTCAACCATTACTACGTTGACGAATTTAGCCAGCAGCTCTGATCCGAACTTGGGATCCGGCAGGATTTTACGCTGACCAACAACACGACGTCTTGGCATTTCAAATTCTCCGTAACTTCAGGGGTTACCCAAAACTAGAAAGTTATCTAACTAGAAACGAATTAACGTTTGGCCTTACTTAACGGAGAACCATTAAGCTTTCGGACGCTTCACGCCGTACTTGGAGCGAGCCTGCTTACGGTCTTTAACACCGGCACAGTCCAACGCACCACGAACGGTGTGGTAACGAACACCTGGCAAGTCTTTTACACGACCGCCACGGATCAGAACAACAGAGTGCTCTTGCAGGTTGTGACCTTCACCACCGATGTAGGAGGTGACTTCGAAGCCGTTGGTCAGACGTACACGGCACACTTTACGCAGTGCAGAGTTAGGCTTCTTCGGGGTGGTGGTGTATACACGAGTGCACACGCCACGCTTCTGAGGGCACGCTTCCAGCGCCGGCACGTTGCTTTTCACAACGAGCTTGATGCGTGGCTTGCGAACCAACTGGTTAATAGTTGCCATCAAAAGGCTCCTGATAATGACTTCATAAACATGTGAAAAATCCTCCCCGCAGATACGGGGACGCGAAATTTTATGCCCTGTTGTCAAGGGAGTCAAGATTTATACAATCCGTGTCGGGAAAGGCACGGCAGAATGTGTGTAAAGGCTCGGTAAGTCACTGAAATTATTTTATAAAAACAGTTTCTAGCCACCCCAGGTCTGCGGTGAGCCTTTTTCGGCGATCAGCGCGACCAGGTCGGCCATCTCCAGATCCATCCCGATCCGTGACTGCAACCCCCTCGCCTGCAGGTCCTCCCGCATCACGTAGAGCGGTACGCCTGTCAGCCGCTCGCTCCACAACGGGGCCGTTGCCGCGACGACGGCGTCCTGCATCAGCACCAACACATCCTCCGGCTGGCGATAGGCCAGTGCCTGCTCCAGCTCCCGGCTCTGGAAGGGAGACGTCAGTATCAGCTGTATCATGGCTACCTCAAAAACAGATGTGGGTGCTGCAGTCGCCCCACTGGCGACGAATGTCGGATCGGGAGAGACCGGTCACCGGGATCAGCAGATCCTCAGGGGTCAGCCCCCGTTCCGCCAACGAGTCGGTACACACATAGACCTCTTCGATGTCGTACAGCTCGAGCATCTTGAAGGTCGGCGCATAATGACGCTGCAAGATGGCCTGTGGCTGCTGGTCCTTGAGCAGTTGCAGCACGCCGTCCTCGATGAGATACAGCGCCAGCGACTCCGTCATGGCAGAGGTGGCCAGCAGGGCGTCGAGACCTTCCCGGCCAGCCGCAGTACCATGAGGCCCGCGCCGGCAAATGAACGCTATCTTGTGCATGCTTCCCCCTAGAACTGGACAAAGCGATCGGCGGTCAGGCTGGCTTCCGCCAGCTGGCCCAACCCGCTCAGGCAAAAGGGCGCTTCCAGATTGAACTGCGCTCTGCCCATCCCCTTGGCTTCCTGCTCATCCAGTACACCACGACGCATGGCCGCCGCCACGCACACGTCGATACGGATCCCCTGCTGGATGGCGAGCTCGCGCCACAGGGCGACCAGGTTGCTCTCATCGGAGGCGGGAGCATGCAGACCGTTGCCGTTGCAGACCCCATCCTGATAGAAAAACAGGTGAGACAGTCGATGACCCTGTTCGATGACGCTCAGGGCAAAGCGATAGGCCGTGCTGGCCGACTGGGTACCATAGGCCGGCCCTGTCACCAGCAAGGCGAAATTGAGACTCATATCCGGACTCCTGCGCATGTATCAGCCCATTCTACGCCAAATACGAAAAAGCCCCTCCTGGGAGGGGCTCTTCGTACCGCCTTGGATCAGACGTAAGCGATGGCTTCGACTTCAACCAGCACGTCCTTGGGCAGGCGCGCCACTTCCACGCAGGAGCGAGCCGGGGCCGATTCACCGAAGTAACGGGCATAAACCTGGTTGAAGGCAACAAAGTTGTTCATGTCGCTGAGGAAACAGGTGGTCTTCAGCACCTTGCTGGTGTCGGCACCCGCTGCCTTCAATACTGCAACCAGGTTCATCATAACCTGCTCGGCCTGAGCCTCGATGCCGCCAGCCACGATCTCCATGGTGGCCGGATCGAGCGGGATCTGCCCGGAGGTGAAGACCAGCTCGCCCAGTTTGGTGGCCTGAACATATGGACCAATTGCGGCAGGAGCCTTGTCGGTTGCAATAACTTCTTTAGCCATTCTTGTCTATCCCCTTCTATGGCGCTTATTCGTTTTCGTCTTCACCCTGCTTGCGCTGTCGGATGTACAGATAAACGGTGTGTTTGGAAATATTCAGTTTGTCGGCGACCAGGTTGATCGAGTCCTTGATATCAAATATGCCCTTCTCGAACAACTGGGTCACGATAAACCTGTTTTTGGCATTGTTGGCGACGGTCGGATCGCGGTTGATTTCGTCGATGGTATTGTCCACCGTCTGGGCAACCAGCTCTTCCACACTGTTGGCAAAGGTCTCCGGCGACTGACGCTCGACTTGTTGCGGCGTCGGGAAGAATTCGGCGACAAACTCGTGAAAAGGCGCATTGATGTGCAGGTTGATACAGATAAGGCCGATCACCTGCTTGTCACTGTTCCTGATGGCGATGGTGCTCGACTTCATCAGGGCGCCGGTGCGGCTGCGAGCAAAATAGCTCTGGGTGTAATCCTGGCCGGTATTCTCTATGTCCTTGAGCATACGCAGCGCGAGATCGGTAATGGGGGCCCCCTCATTACGTCCCGTATTGAACCCGTTGGCAATCTTGATCACGGACTCGTGCAGATTTTCCAGGGAGTGGAGCACCACTTCACAGTGCTTGCCGAACAGCTCAGCCAAGCCGTCGATAAGCCCATCGTATGAGCGCAACAATTCCCTGTCTTCGTCTGTAAAAGTGCGACCGATCAGTTGCTCTTCGGGAAGCATCACTTCCTCGATACCGACAGTCATGTTCTACCCCTGTAATACCCATTCAACTTTCCCGAGTTTTCAGTTGCGAGGGTTCAATGTCAACTTTTTTTGATTTTTTACTCCGCAACCTTGCTCTGGATCATCCGAATATCCGCGTGGCATCAGGCTTTGCCGAGAAAACAGCCAATAAAAAGGGCCCCATAAAGGGGCCCTTTTTCAATCACTGCAGCAGAAGATTACTCTTCGTCAAAGCTGCCGGCTGCGTTGAGCAGATCCGCCAGGTTTTGCTGAGCTTCATCGGCAGTCACCTGCGGTGCGGCAACGGCACGAGCGGCTGCGGCACGCTGGTTGATCCGGCTGTGGTGGTAGGCAAAGCCGGTACCAGCCGGGATCAGACGACCCACGATCACGTTCTCTTTCAGGCCACGCAGTTCGTCGCGCTTGCCGCCAACGGCAGCTTCGGTCAGAACGCGGGTGGTTTCCTGGAAGGAAGCCGCGGAGATGAAGGACTCGGTGCTCAGAGATGCCTTGGTAATACCCATCAGGATGTGACGGTAGGTGGCCGGGGTCTTGCCCTCAGCAACCAGCTTACGGTTGGCAATCTTCACGCGAGCCACTTCAACCTGTTCGCCTTCGATCAGGTCGGTGTCGCCAGCAGTCAGGATCTCGCACTTGCGCAGCATCTGACGAACGATGACTTCGATGTGCTTGTCGTTGATCTTAACGCCTTGCAGACGGTAAACGTCCTGCACTTCGTTGGCGATGTAGTTGGCGACCGGGCTGATACCGCGCAGACGCAGGATGTCGTGAGCAGACTCAGGACCGTCCGCCAGCACTTCACCCTTCTCAACTTTTTCACCTTCGAACACGTTCAGGTTACGCCACTTCGGAATCATCTCCTCGTAGACGTCGCCACCATCGGTCGGGGTGATGACCAGACGGCGTTTGCCCTTGGTTTCTTTCCCGAAGGAGATGGTACCGGAGATCTCGGCCAGGATGGCCGGCTCTTTCGGTTGACGTGCTTCGAACAGATCCGCAACGCGCGGCAGACCACCGGTGATGTCCTTGGTACCGCCGGACTCTTGCGGGATACGCGCTACCGCGTCACCCACGCCCACGTTGGCACCATCTTCCAGGTTCACGATCGCCTTGCCCGGCAGGAAGTACTGGGCGGCTACATCGGTACCCGGGATCATCACATCCTTGCCGTTCAGGTCGACCAGTTTCACGGTCGGACGCATCTCTTTACCGGCGCTCGGACGCTCGTTGACATCCAGCACGACGATGGAGGAGAGACCGGTCAGTTCGTCGGTCTGACGAGTAATGGTCACGCCGTCGATCATGTGTTCGAAGTGCAGGCGACCCGCCACTTCGGTGATGATCGGGTGAGTGTGCGGATCCCAGTTGGCGACGGTTTCACCGGCGCTCACGGCCTGGCCATCCTTCACTTCCAGCACGGCACCGTAAGGCAGCTTGTGGCTTTCCTTGGTACGGCCCATCTCGTCCATGATGGTCAGTTCGGTAGAACGAGAGGTGATAACCAGTTTGTCGTCGCTGTTGTGAACGAACTTGGCGTTCTGCAGCTTGATGCTACCGGTGTTCTTGACCTGGATGCTGCTCTCGGCAGCGGCACGGGATGCGGCACCACCGATGTGGAAGGTACGCATCGTCAGCTGGGTACCCGGTTCACCGATGGACTGGGCGGCGATAACACCGACAGCCTCACCCTTGTTAACCAGGTGACCACGGGCCAGATCACGGCCGTAGCAGTGAGCACAGTTACCGAAGTCGGTCTCACAGGTGATGGCAGAACGTACCTTCACGCGGTCGACGGAGTTGCGCTCCAGCAGGTCACACAGCTGCTCGTCGAGCAGAGTGTTGCGTGCTACCAGCACTTCATCTTCGGTACCCGGCTTGATCACGTCATCGGCAACCACACGGCCCAGTACGCGCTCGCGCAGCGGCTCGACCACGTCGCCACCCTCGATCAGCGGAGTCATCCACAGACCTTCGGTAGTGCCGCAATCGTCCTCGGTGATCACCATGTCCTGTGCAACGTCTACCAGACGACGAGTCAGGTAACCGGAGTTCGCTGTCTTCAGTGCAGTATCCGCCAGACCCTTACGAGCACCGTGAGTGGAGATGAAGTACTGCAGTACGTTCAGACCTTCGCGGAAGTTCGCCACGATCGGCGTCTCGATGATGGAGCCATCCGGCTTGGCCATCAGGCCACGCATACCGGCCAGCTGACGAATCTGGGCTGCGGAACCCCGCGCACCGGAGTCGGCCATCATGAAGATGCTGTTGAACGAGGCTTGCTCTTCTTCTTCACCCAGCGAGTTGACGTTACGCTCTTTGGACAAGTTCTCCATCATGGCCTTGGATACACGCTCGTTGGCGCTGGCCCAGATGTCGATAACCTTGTTGTAACGTTCGCCCGCGGTCACCAGACCGGACAGGAACTGGTCCTGGATCTCGGCGACTTCGGCTTCGGCAGAAGCGATGATGTCCTTCTTGGCATCCGGGATGACCATGTCATCGATACCAACGGACGCACCGGACAGGGCCGCATAGTGGAAACCGGTATACATCAGCTGGTCAGCGAAGATAACGGTGTCCTTCAGGCCCTGCTTGCGATAGCAGGTGTTCAGCAGACGAGAGATCAGCTTCTTGCCCAGCGCCTTGTTGGAGACGCACTTGATCCAGTTCTGCGGGTTGGCATCCAGATCAGCCTGTTCGGCGGCAGTCAGCACCTTCGGCTCGTCGATCAGGGCGTATTCCATGCCTTTCGGCAGGATCAGGCTCAGGATCGCACGACCAACGGTGGTGTTCTTCATCTCGGTCTTGGCAACCAGTTCACCGGCTTCGTTCTTCACGTACTCGGTGATGCGGCACTTGACGCGCGCATGCAGGTCGGCCAGGCCGGCACGGTAAACCTTCTCGGCCTCTTTCGGACCGGACAGCACCATACCTTCGCCCTTGGCGGCGATACGGGCACGGGTCATGTAGTACAGACCCAAGACCACGTCCTGAGACGGAACGATGATCGGCTCACCGGAGGCAGGCGACAGGATGTTGTTGGTGGACATCATCAGGGCGCGCGCTTCCAGCTGGGCTTCCAGGGTCAGCGGTACGTGGACCGCCATCTGGTCACCGTCGAAGTCCGCGTTATAGGCGGCACAGACGAGCGGGTGCAGCTGGATGGCCTTGCCTTCGATCAGGGTCGGCTCGAACGCCTGGATACCCAGACGGTGCAGAGTCGGTGCACGGTTCAGCAGGACCGGGTGTTCGCGGATCACTTCGTCCAGGATGTCCCAAACGACAGCTTCTTCGCGCTCAACCATCTTCTTGGCGGCCTTGATAGTGGTCGCCAGGCCGCGAGTTTCCAGCTTGCCATAGATGAAGGGCTTGAACAGTTCCAGCGCCATCTTCTTCGGCAGACCGCACTGATGCAGGCGCAGGGTCGGACCGACGGTGATAACGGAACGACCGGAGTAGTCGACACGCTTACCGAGCAGGTTCTGACGGAAACGACCTTGCTTACCCTTGATCATGTCGGCCAAGGATTTCAGCGGGCGCTTGTTGGAGCCAGTGATGGCACGGCCACGACGACCGTTGTCCAGCAGGGCATCCACGGACTCTTGCAGCATGCGCTTTTCGTTGCGCACGATGATGTCCGGTGCAGCCAGATCCAGCAGACGCTTCAGACGGTTGTTACGGTTGATCACGCGACGGTACAGATCGTTCAGATCGGAGGTCGCGAAACGGCCGCCGTCCAGCGGTACCAGCGGACGCAGGTCCGGCGGCAGCACAGGCAGCACTGTCATGATCATCCACTCCGGCTTGTTGCCGGACTGCAGGAAGGCTTCCATCAGCTTCAGACGCTTGGTGGTCTTCTTGCGCTTGGTCTCGGAGTTGGTCTGATCCAGCTCTTCGCGCATGGTGCGCACTTCGCCTTCCAGATCGATGGCGCGCAGCAATGCCAGGATTGCTTCGGCACCCATCTTGGCGTCGAATTCGTCGCCCCACTCTTCCAGTGCGTCCAGGTACTGCTCTTCGGACAGCATCTGGCTGCGCTCGAGGTTGGTCATGCCGGGTTCGATCACTACATAGGATTCGAAATACAGCACGCGCTCGATGTCACGCAGGGTCATGTCCAGCAGCAGGCCGATACGGGACGGCAGGGACTTCAGGAACCAGATGTGGGCAGTCGGGCTGGCCAGTTCGATGTGGCCCATACGCTCACGACGGACCTTGGTCTGGGTCACTTCTACGCCGCACTTCTCACAGATCACACCACGGTGTTTCAGGCGCTTGTACTTGCCGCACAGACACTCGTAGTCCTTCACCGGTCCGAAGATACGGGCGCAGAACAGACCATCACGCTCCGGCTTGAAAGTCCGGTAGTTGATGGTCTCAGGCTTTTTGACCTCACCGAATGACCAGGAGCGGATCATGTCAGGAGAGGCCAGACCGATCTTGATACTGTCAAACTCTTCGGTCTTGGTCTGAGCCTTCAAAAACTTGAGTAAGTCTTTCACGTGTTTCCCCTGTCAGGAGTCTAACCTCGGCGCCCCTCTCGGGGCGCCCACGTCAATTCTCGAACAATAAGAGCGAGCTCTTACTCTTCGTCCAGCTCGATGTTGATACCCAGAGAGCGGATTTCCTTCAGCAATACGTTGAAGGATTCGGGCATGCCCGGCTCCATACGGTGGTCGCCATCCACGATGTTCTTGTACATCTTGGTACGGCCATTCACATCGTCAGACTTGACGGTCAGCATCTCCTGCAGGGTATATGCCGCACCGTAAGCCTCCAGGGCCCACACTTCCATCTCACCGAAACGCTGACCACCGAACTGCGCCTTACCACCCAGCGGCTGCTGGGTAACCAGGCTGTAGGAGCCGGTAGAACGCGCGTGCATCTTGTCGTCTACCAGGTGGTTCAGCTTCAGCATGTACATGTAACCCACGGTGACCTTACGCTCGAAGGCGTTACCGGTACGACCGTCGAACAGGGCGATCTGACCGGATTCCGGCAGGTCGGCCAGCTTCAGCAGGGCCTTGATTTCACGCTCTTTGGCGCCATCAAATACCGGAGTTGCCACCGGCAGACCCTTGCGCAGGTTACCGACCAGGGTACGTACGTCGTCGTCGGACAGCTCGGCCACGTTCACTTGCTGGGTGTCTTTCTCGCCCAGGTCATAGACCTGTTGCAGGAAGTCACGCATCTCGTGCAGTTCGCGCTGTTCCTTGACCATGCGGTCGATCTTCTCGCCGATACCCTTGGCCGCGAGGCCCAGGTGCACTTCGAGGATCTGACCGATGTTCATACGGGACGGTACGCCCAACGGGTTCAGAACGATGTCGACCGGACGGCCGTACTCGTCATGGGGCATATCCTCGACCGGGCAGATCTTGGAGATAACACCCTTGTTACCGTGACGACCCGCCATCTTGTCACCCGGCTGGATGCGACGCTTGACGGCCAGATAGACCTTGACGATCTTCAGTACGCCCGGCGCCAGGTCATCGCCCTGGATGATCTTGCGACGCTTGTTCTCGAATTTCTTGTCGAACTCGGCCTTCAGCTCAACGTGCTGTTCAGCGATCTGTTCCAGCTCGATTTGCTTGGCTTCATCTTCGATGGCCAGTTCAAACCACTTGGAGCGATCGAGCTTGTTCAGACGGTCTTCGCTGTAACCGGCGGCCAGCAGCAGGTTGCGGGAGCGGCCGAAAATGCCGTCTTCCAGGATCTTGAACTCTTCGGTCAAGTCCTTCTTCGCTTCCTTCAGCTGCATCTCTTCGATTTCTTTGGCGCGCTTGTCTTTTTCCACGCCATCGCGGGTAAAGACCTGCACGTCAACCACGGTACCGTACACACCGTTCGGCACACGCAGGGAAGAGTCCTTCACGTCGGACGCCTTCTCACCGAAGATGGCGCGCAGCAGCTTCTCTTCCGGGGTCAGCTGGGTTTCACCTTTCGGGGTCACCTTGCCGACCAGAATGTCGCCGCCCTTCACTTCCGCACCCACGTAGACGATACCGGACTCGTCCAGCTTGGACAGAGCGGCTTCACCCACGTTCGGGATGTCGGCAGTGATCTCTTCCGGACCCAGCTTGGTGTCACGGGAGATACAGGCCAGTTCCTGGATGTGAATGGTGGTCAGGCGGTCTTCCTGAACAACACGCTCGTTCACCAGGATCGAGTCTTCGAAGTTGTAACCGTTCCACGGCATGAACGCGACGCGCAGGTTCTGACCCAGCGCCAGTTCACCCAGATCGGTGGACGGGCCGTCAGCCAGTACGTCGCCCGCCATTACCGGCTCGCCCAACATCACGCACGGACGCTGGTTGATACAGGTGTTCTGGTTGGAACGGGTGTATTTGGTCAGGCTGTAGATGTCGATGCCGGCTTCGCCAGGCAGCAGCTCATCTTCGTTGACCTTGATAACGATACGGGAGGCATCGACGTAGTCGATCATACCGCCACGCTTGGCCACTACGGTAACACCGGAGTCAACGGCAACTGCGCGTTCCATACCGGTACCAACCAGCGGCTTATCGGCGCGCAGAGTCGGTACAGCCTGACGTTGCATGTTTGAACCCATCAATGCGCGGTTCGCGTCATCGTGTTCCAGGAACGGGATCAGGGCCGCTGCCACAGAGACGATCTGTTGCGGGCTCACGTCCATATACTGGATCTGGTCGGCGTTCATAAAGGTGGATTCACCTTTGTGACGGCACGGGATCAATTCATCTTTCAGACGGCCATCTTCGGTGGTCGCGGCGTTAGCCTGTGCGATCACGTACTTGCCTTCTTCAATAGCAGACAGATAGTCCACTTCGTCGGTGATCACACCGTCAATGACCTTGCGGTACGGGGTCTCGAGGAAACCGTACTCGTTGGTACGAGAGTACACGGACAAGGAGTTGATCAGACCGATGTTCGGACCTTCAGGAGTCTCGATGGGGCACAGACGACCGTAGTGGGTCGGGTGTACGTCTCGAACTTCAAAGCCGGCACGCTCACGAGTCAAACCGCCCGGGCCCAGCGCGGAGATACGGCGCTTGTGGGTTACTTCGGACAGCGGGTTATTCTGGTCCATGAACTGGGACAGCTGGCTGGAACCAAAGAACTCTTTGACTGCGGCGGAGATCGGCTTGGCGTTGATCAGATCCTGCGGCATCAGGGTGTCCAGGTCGCCCAGGGAGAGACGCTCCTTGACCGCACGCTCGACACGCACCAGACCGACACGGAACTGGTTCTCGGCCATTTCACCGACAGAACGGATACGACGGTTGCCCAGGTGGTCGATATCGTCCACTTCGTCGTTACCGTTACGGATGTCGATCAGGCGCTTCATCACATCGACGATGTCGTCTTTGGTCAGGGTGCCCACGCCGGTCTCGTCTTCACGAGCCAGACGGCGGTTGAACTTCATCCGACCTACGGTAGACAGGTCGTAACGCTCGGAAGAGAAGAACAGGTTCTCGAACAGCTGCTCTGCGGCTTCGCGAGTCGGCGGCTCACCCGGACGCATCATGCGATAGATCTCGACCAGGGCTTCCAGGCGGCTGGAGCTGGAGTCGATACGCAGGGTCTCGGACATGTAGGCACCGTGGTCCAGTTCGTTGGTGAACAGAACCTCGAAGTGCTTGAAGCCGGCTTGGGAGAGGTTGGCTACCGCTTCCAGGCTCAGCGCCTGGTTGGCAGTCACTACCATCTCGCCAGTTTGCGGATGTGCGTAGTCCTTGGCAGCAACTTTGCCAACAACATACTCAACCGGTACCTCAATCTGGGTAACGGAATCTTTTTCCAACTGACGGATGTGACGCGCAGTCACTCGACGACCGGTCTCAACCACCACGGCGCCATTGGCCACGATGTCAAAGGTCGCAGTTTCACCACGCAGGCGCTCCGGCACCAGATCCATCATCAGCTTGCCATCTTTGACTTCGAAACCGATGGTCTCGAAGAAGGTGGCCAGAATCTGTTCGGAACTGAAATCCAGGGCACGCAGAATAATGGATGCCGGCAGTTTGCGACGACGGTCGATACGGACAAACAGGTTGTCTTTCGCATCGAACTCGAAGTCCAGCCAGGAACCACGGTAGGGAATAACGCGAGCGTTATACAACACCTTACCGGATGAATGTGTTTTGCCTTTATCGTGGTCGAAGAAGACGCCCGGGCTGCGGTGCAGCTGGGAGACGATTACCCGCTCGGTACCATTGATGACAAAGGTGCCGTTCTCGGTCATGAGCGGAATTTCGCCCATGTATACTTCTTGTTCCTTGATGTCTTTGACGGTGCCGGCAGCTGCTTCACGGTCGTACAGAACCATACGAAGCTTGACACGCAGCGGCGCGGAGTAGGTCACTCCACGGATCTGGCATTCTTTTACGTCAAATACCGGCTCACCCAGGCGATAGCTGACATACTGAAGCTCAGCACTACCGGAGTAACTGGTGATCGGGAAAACGCTACGGAAAGCGGCCTCTAGGCCATATTCACCTTCCGGGTCAGCCTCGATGAACTGCTTGAAGGAGTCCAGCTGAATGGACAACAGATAAGGCGTGTCCAGTACCTGGTCTCGCTTACCGAAGTCCTTACGAATGCGTTTTTTTTCGGTATAAGAGTAAACCATAGGGTTCCTCAGCTCGCTGATAAGTGACCCACTCTGTCCCACGGGACAGCTCTGTCTCAACACCGTTTTGTGTTGGCCCGGACGAAAGAAAACAGTCCGGATTGCTGGTGCACCGAGAGTCGTAAACGGTGTGAAATGCTCTCAGTCTACAGCGCAAAAAGGCTGGTGAACAAAAATTCACCAGCCCTAGCCTGTTTTATCAGGCTAATCTACATAAATGCAGATTATTTGATCTCAACAGAAGCACCGGCAGCTTCCAGCTCTTTCTTCAGAGCTTCAGCTTCGTCCTTGGACACGCCTTCCTTCAGGTTAGCCGGGGCAGCTTCTACCAGATCTTTGGCTTCTTTCAGGCCCAGACCGGTAGCGCCACGAACGGCTTTGATAACGGCAACTTTGTTGGCGCCAGCAGCAGTCAGAACTACGTCGAACTCGGTCTTCTCTTCTACTGCTTCAGCAGCAGCCGGGCCGGCCATTACGGCAGCAGCGGCAGAAACACCGAACTTCTCTTCCATAGCTTCGATCAGCTCAACAACTTCCATTACGGACATGGAAGCAACGGCTTCGATGATTTGGTCTTTAGTGATAGACATGACAAAAATTCCTGATGTTGAATAAACTCAAACAGCCTAGATAGGCGAGAATCAAGCAGCAGCTTGTTTCTGGTCGCGAACAGCAGCGATAGTACGAACCAGCTTGCCAGCAGAGGCTTCCTTCATGGTAGCCATCAGCTTCGCAATTGCTTCTTCGTAAGTCGGCAGCGTGGCCAGACGATCAATTTGTGCTGCGGCGATAAACTCACCGTTAAAAGCGCCAGCCTTGATTTCGAACTTTTGGTTCGCTTTGGCAAACTCTTTGAACAGACGAGCGGCAGCGCCCGGGTGTTCGTTAGAGAAAGCAATCAAGGTAGGACCGGTAAATGCGTCGTTCAGGCACTCGTATTCGGTACCTTCTACCGCGCGACGCAGCAGGGTGTTACGCACAACGCGCATGTACACACCAGCTTCACGAGCGGTTTTACGCAGGACGGTCATCTTGTCTACAGTCACGCCGCGAGAATCGGCAATCACTGCAGAAAGAGCGCCTTTGGCAGCTTCGTTGACTTCAGCAACAATTGCCTTTTTGTCTTCGAGTCCCAATGCCATTGGCTTAACTCCTGGATTGAATCCGGGTCAATTGACCCAGTACTGACACATCCCCCCTACCTTTACAACAGAGGGGAACGATGCGGTAGCAGGATTCCAGAAGAGAAAGAATCTTTCTCGCTGGGTTTCCGGCACCGTCTACGCAGGAAGTATTAAGGCCTAGCGGCCTCCTGCGGTCTTGGACGGAGGTCGAAGCCCCCAACCAATCAAGGCGCAAAATTATAGATTAAATTTTGCGCCTTGTAAAATCCATCAATTAGGCCTGAGCTTCCAGAGTAGCTTGGTCTACGGCAACACCGGCACCCATAGTAGTGGAGATGCTTACCTTCTTGATGTACTGACCCTTGGCGGAGGACGGCTTGGCCTTTTTCAAGGCAACCAGCAGAGCTTCCAAGTTCTCTTTCAACTGAACTTCGTTGAAGGAAACTTTGCCCAGGGTAGTGTGAATGATACCGTTCTTGTCGTTACGGTAACGAACCTGACCAGCCTTGGCGTTCTTGACGGCTTCGGCTACGTTCGGGGTTACAGTACCAACTTTCGGGTTCGGCATCAGGCCGCGCGGGCCCAGGATTTGACCCAGTTGACCAACAACGCGCATGGCATCCGGGGATGCGATCACGACGTCGAAGTTCATCTCGCCTTTCTTGACCAGATCGGCCAGGTCATCCATGCCAACCAGTTCAGCACCGGCAGCTTTGGCAGCTTCGGCGTTGGCACCTTGGGTGAACACGGCTACGCGTACATCACGACCGGTACCGTGCGGCAGTACAGTAGCACCACGTACGTTCTGGTCAGATTTACGAGCATCGATACCCAGGTTAACGGCAACGTCAACGCTTTCAACGAACTTGGCGGTAGCCAGTTCTTTCAGCAGGGCAATGGCTTCGTTGATGGAGTACTCTTTGGTACCGTCAACTTTTTCGCGAATAACGCGCATACGCTTGGACAGTTTAGCCATTGTCTTACTCCTCCACTACCAGGCCCATGGAACGAGCGGAGCCGGCGATGCAACGTACTTTTGCATCCAGATCGGCACCGGTCATATCCGGCTCTTTGGTCTTGGCGATTTCTTGCAGCTGGGCAACAGTCACCTTACCAACCTTGTCTTTGTTCGGCTTGGCGGAACCAGACTGGATACCAGCGGCTTTCTTCAGCAGGAAGGAAGCGGGCGGAGTCTTGGTTTCGAAGGTGAAGGAACGGTCGCTGTAAACGGTGATCACGACCGGAGTCGGAGAACCTTTTTCCAGCTTCTCTGTACGAGCGTTGAACGCTTTACAGAATTCCATGATGTTAACACCGTGCTGACCCAGAGCAGGACCAACGGGAGGGCTGGGGTTAGCACTGCCAGCCTTAACTTGCAGCTTGATATAAGCTGTGACTTTCTTAGCCATTACAAAAATACCTCAGAAATGGGTTCTAACGCCTCGGAGACATGCTCCTGCAAACGGCTCCCCAACTAATAAAGGGGCAGCGAATTATAATGACATTCGCTGCCCCTGACAACCGTTAACGAACAGAGTTTAATCAGCCTTTTTCGACCTGACCAAAATCCAGCTCTACCGGAGTAGAACGGCCGAAGATCAGTACGGAGACCTTCACGCGGCTCTTTTCGTAGTCCACCTCTTCAACGGTACCGTTGAAATCGGCGAACGGACCATCGGCAACCCGCACCATCTCTCCCGGTTCAAACAGGGTTTTCGGACGCGGCTTGTCGTGGGCATCTTGCAGACGATTGAGGATGGCATCCGCTTCCTTATCGGAGATTGGAGCAGGACGATCAGAGGTGCCACCGATGAAGCCCATGACGCGCGGTACGTTGCGTACCAGGTGCCATGTGGTTTCATCCATGATCATCTGAACCAGGACGTAGCCCGGGAAAAACTTGCGCTCACTCTTGCGCTTCTGGCCAGCACGCATCTCGACCACTTCTTCGGTCGGGACCAGCACTTCACCGAACATGTCTTCCATGCCATGCATCTTGATATGTTCACGCAGGGATTTGGCGACACGGCCTTCATAGCCGGAAAACGCCTGCACGACATACCATCTCATACGCTGTTCACGTTGTTCAGTCATGGCTTATCCTTACACACCGGTAATCAGGTTGACCAACCAGACCAGGGCACCGTCCAGTACGAACAGCAGCAGCCCCATCACGGCAGTCACCGCCAGCACAATCAGGGTTGTCTGAATGGCTTCCTGACGGGTCGGCCATACGACCTTGCGTACTTCCAGGCGAGACTCACGGGCAAATGCCAGTGTTGCCTTTCCCTTGGTGGTTTGCAGGGCTACTGCACCGGCAGCAGCAATGACAACGACCACACCCAGGGCGCGGACGGCAGCGACAACATCGTTGAGCAGGTAATTACCCACTACAGCGGCAGCCAGGATAATGAAAACCAGGCCCCAAAGCAGGGTATCCTTGCTTCCGCCCTGGCTCTCAGAACTAACACTCATACAACCCACCTGTATCTGACGTAACCAAAGACACAAAAGCCCCGTACGAGACGAGGTATATGGCAGGGGCGGCAGGACTCGAACCCGCAACCATCGGTTTTGGAGACCGCTGTTCTACCAATTCGAACTACGCCCCTGCATAAGAAAGCCCCTATTATAGGGGCTTTGCTTTATTTATGTAAGCCAAAGATTAAGCGATAACTTTAGCTACAACACCAGCACCTACGGTACGACCACCTTCACGGATGGCGAAACGCAGGCCGTCGTCCATTGCGATCGGCGCAATCAGGGTAACAACCATCTTGATGTTGTCGCCCGGCATTACCATCTCTACGCCTTCCGGCAGTTCGATGGTACCGGTCACGTCGGTAGTACGGAAGTAGAACTGCGGACGGTAGCCTTTGAAGAACGGGGTGTGACGACCACCTTCTTCTTTGGACAGCACGTACACTTCAGATTCGAACTTGGTGTGCGGCTTGATGGTGCCCGGCTTGGCCAGTACCTGACCACGCTCTACGTCTTCACGCTTCACGCCACGCAGCAGCGCGCCAACGTTCTCACCTGCGCGACCTTCGTCCAGCAGTTTGCGGAACATTTCAACGCCGGTACAGGTGGTCTTGGTGGTATCTTTGATACCAACGATTTCCACTTCTTCACCAACTTTAACGATACCGCGCTCTACACGACCAGTTACTACGGTACCACGGCCTGCGATGGAGAATACGTCTTCGATCGGCATCAGGAACGGCTGGTCAATTGCGCGCTCCGGCTCCGGAATGTAGGTGTCCAGGTGGCCAGCCAGTTCCAGGATCTTCTCTTCCCACTGAGCTTCGCCTTCCAGCGCTTTCAGTGCGGAACCACGTACCACCGGCAGGTCATCACCCGGGAAGTCGTACTCAGACAGCAGTTCGCGAACTTCCATCTCGACCAGTTCCAGCAGCTCTTCGTCATCTACCATGTCGCACTTGTTCATGAACACGATGATGTACGGAACGCCTACCTGACGACCCAGCAGGATGTGCTCACGAGTCTGCGGCATCGGGCCGTCAGTCGCTGCTACTACCAGGATCGCGCCGTCCATCTGGGCAGCACCGGTGATCATGTTTTTAACGTAGTCGGCGTGACCCGGGCAGTCTACGTGAGCGTAGTGACGGGTAGCGGTGTCGTATTCTACGTGGGAGGTGTTGATGGTGATACCACGCTCACGCTCTTCCGGCGCCTTGTCGATCTGGTCGAAGGCGAAAGCTTTACCACCGAAGTGCTTAGCCAGCACGTTGGTGATGGCGGCGGTCAGGGTGGTTTTACCGTGGTCAACGTGGCCGATGGTACCCACGTTAACGTGCGGTTTATTACGCTCAAATTTTTCTTTAGACATGATCGTCCCTCTAAACTAACGCTGAGTACGCGGTGGCAAGCTAACCACAGAACAGTTTATATGATGGATTTGAATCTGGTAGGGAAGAGAGGCTGGTGCTGACAGGCTGGTTCGATTGCCGAACTCACCCTAGGGTGTGACTCTGCTATCGCCTGAGCCAATCAGCATCTTGGAGCGGGCAGCGGGAATCGAACCCGCATCATCAGCTTGGAAGGCTGAGGTAATAGCCATTATACGATGCCCGCATTTCTCTAACCCAAAGAACTCAAACCGCAGAGAAATATGGTGGAGGGAGAAGGATTCGAACCTTCGAAGGCAGAGCCGTCAGATTTACAGTCTGATCCCTTTGGCCGCTCGGGAACCCCTCCGTTACGTCAATGTCACAACGGTAATTCTGCTTGCACCCGTTGATTTATCGCTTTTGCTGGGCAAATAGACGACAGACATCTAAGCGTCGCGCATTTTATGGTAAGGATTTTGGGGATGCAACCATTGCGCCTTGCAAAATGTGCATTATTGCCAGGAACCAGGCAAAAAAGGACTCACTCTCCGCTCGAAACCGTCGCTTCTCTTGTCGCTCCCGCCCCCCTTGGTGTATGGTCGCCCTGCCCAAGAAACAGTGACGACACCATGACGACAGAGCATAACCCCTATCTGCAATTCACCCGCGAACAATGGGCGTTATTGCGCGACTCGGTCCCTTTGACCCTGACCGAGCACGATCTGCAGACCCTGCGCGGGATCAACGAGAAGGTGTCATTGCAGGAGGTGGAAGAGATCTATCTGCCCCTCTCCCGTCTGCTCAATCTCTACGTCAAGGCCAAGCAGCGCCGCAGCCGGGTGCTGGAACAGTTCCTCGGTCAGTCTCGCGGCAAGGGCACCTACATCATCAGCATCGCCGGCAGTGTGGCAGGCGGCAAGAGCACCACGGCGCGCATCATGCAGGCGCTGCTGGAGCGCTGGCCGGAGCACCCGCGGGTGGAGCTGGTCACCACCGACGGCTTTCTCTACCCCAACAAGGTGCTGGAAGAGCGCGGCCTGATGCGCCGCAAGGGGTTCCCGGAGTCCTACGACATCCGCCATCTGGTGGAGTTTGTCGCCAACATCCGCGCCGGCCACGAGAAAGTCGAGGCCCCCGTTTACTCCCATCTCATCTACGACATCATTCCGGATGAGAAGAAGGTGGTGGAGCAGCCGGACATCCTGATCCTGGAAGGGCTCAATGTGCTGCAAAGCGGCATGGACTACCCGCAGGATCCGCACCGCGTCTTCGTATCGGACTTCGTCGACTTCTCCATCTATGTGGATGCCGACGCCGAACTGCTGCGCACCTGGTATATCGAGCGTTTCCTCAAGTTTCGCAGCGGCGCCTTCTCGGATCCGGACTCCTACTTCCACCACTACGCCAAGCTGGCCGAGAGCGAGGCGACCAAGATCGCCAGCAACATCTGGCAAGATATCAACTATCTGAATTTGAAAGAGAACATCCTGCCTACCCGGGAGCGGGCCAACCTGATCCTGACCAAGGGCAACGAGCACGCCATCGAGCAGATCAAGCTGCGCAAGTAACGGCGGCAGCTCACCCATCAATGAAGAGGGGGCCCGCAGGCCCTCTCTTCATTGGGTGACGGTCAGCGCCGTCATCAGTCGCCCCGACGCAGGGAGATCTCCCCGCCCAGATAGAACTTGATCCCCTCCTCCGTCTCCAGCCGCAGCGCACCGCGATCATCTATGCCGCGCGCCACGCCGCGGATCTCCTGCTCGCCCATCAGCAGTCGTACCGGCCGGCCGGCGAAATGGTCGAGTCGGTTCCAGTCCGCCACGAAGCTGGCGAGCCCCTCCTGTTCGAAGGTGAGCATGGCCTGCTGCAGATGTTCAATCACCCGGCCGGCCAGCAGATTGCGATCCACCAGTTCCGGCTGGATGTGGCGCAATTCGGACCAGGCCTGATCGATCCGCTCCGCCTCCCGGCTCGGCATCGCCAGGTTGAGGCCGACCCCGATCACCAGGTGGCAGCTGGCGCCGGCACTACCGCTCATCTCCACCAGGATCCCCGCCAGCTTGCGGCCCTGATAGTAGAGATCGTTGGGCCACTTGAGCTCAACGCCCGGATAACCGAGGGACTCCAGCGCCTGCACCACGGCCACCCCGACCGCCAGACTCAGCCCCATGGCGGCCGCCATGCCCTGCTCCAGCCGCCAGTACATGCTCAAGATCAGCTGGCAGCCGAAGGGAGAAACCCAGGGCTTGCCGCGCCGGCCGCGCCCGGCGGTCTGGCACTCGGCCAGGCAGCTCTCGCCCGACTGCAGCTGGTTGACCCGCTCCAGCAGGTACTGGTTGGTGGAGTCGATGACCGGGAAGCAGTGCACCGGTGCCATGGGCGCCAGCGCCTGCAGCTGCTCTTCGTCATAGAGCGCCATCGGCACCGCCAGCCGGTACCCCTTGCCGGTCAGGCTGAAGAGATCCAGTCCCAGCTCCTTGAGCGCCGCCATGTGCTTGCTGACCGCCGCCCGACTGATGCCGAGCTGCTCGCCAAGCTGCTCACCGGAGTGGAATTGCCCGTCGCTGAGCAGAGCGATCAGGGTTTGCCGGATGGGAGTCAGGGTCATGCCAGTACCTCGTCGAGCCAAGTTTCACCACGGCGGCCCATGAAGCGCACCTCGTGCTCCAGCACCACCCCGAATTTCTGCTCCACGCTGTCGCGTACGTGAGCCGCCAGCGCGATCAGCTCCATGGCGCTGGCGCCGCCCAGATTGACCAGCACCAGCGCCTGCTCCTGATGGACGGCGGCACGGCCGATGGCAAAACCCTTGAGGCCGCACTGGTCGATGAGCCAGCCCGCGGCCAGCTTGGCCAGCCCTTCACCCGCCGGATAGAGCGGCATCTGGGGATATTTCTGCTTGAGCGACGTTGCCAGCGCGGCAGGCACCACCGGATTCTTGAAGAAGCTGCCCGCGTTGCCGAGCACGGCCGGATCCGGCAGCTTGGCCATACGGGTGGCGCAGACGGTGTCGAAGATGGCCTGTGCCGAGGGCAGTTCGCCCAGTGCGGCCAGCGGACCATAGCCCTGGCTTGGCTGCCAGGCCTTGGCCAGTCGCAGACCGACCGCAGTGATGAAATGGCTGTCCTGATACTCGTGCTTGAAGATGCTGTCGCGATAACCGAAGCGGCAGTCGGCCGCAGCGATGCGCTCTATCTCGCCGCTCTGCCAGTTGAACGTCTCGACGTAGGCACAGACGCTGGCCAGTTCGACCCCGTAGGCGCCGATGTTCTGCACCGGTGCCGCCCCGACCGTGCCAGGGATGAGCGCCAGGTTTTCGAGACCGTACCAGCCCTGCTGCAGGGTGTGGCACACCAGCTCGTGCCAGTTCTCGCCGGCGGCTACGTGCAGCCGCCAGTGATCCCCCTCGTCCTGCAGCGCTATCCCCTTGAGCCGGTTGAGCACCACCACCCCGGCGAAGTCATCGCAAAACAGCACGTTGCTGCCACCGCCCAGCACCAGCCGCGGCAAGCCGGCCAGCTCGGCGTTGGCAACCAGCTGCGGCAGGTCGTCGGTTTGCTCCACTTCGGCCAGCCAGTGGCAGTGGGCATCGAGGGCGAGGGTGTTGAGCGTCAACAGGGAGGCGTGCGGGGTGAGTTTCATCTGCGTGTTCCGACAATGGCAAGCGGGCAGTCTACCTTATATTGCCGCCGGACGAAAAATCCCGCCCTCTTTTCGGACTCATATAGCTGGAGTAGAGTATCCCGCTCCGACTCTTGAGGAAGTACTCATGAACAACCAATTTGCCGTCATCGGCCTGGGGCTGTTTGGCAGCGCGTTGTGTGAAGAGCTGCAGCGCCAGGATGCCGAGGTGCTGGCGATTGACATCGACGAGAGCAAGACCCGCCAGATCGCCACCCTCTGCAACCACGTCATCGTGGCCGACGCCACCGACGAGGCCACCGTCGCCGAACTGGGCCTGGCCGACTTCGACATCGTCTTCGTCGCCATCGGTGACAACCTCGAGACCAGCATACTCACCACCCTCGTCCTCAAGGAGGCAGGGGTGAAGAAGGTCTGGGTCAAGGCGCGCGACAAGTTCCACGCCAAGATCCTGCAGAAGGTGGGTGCCGACAAGGTGATCAACCCGGAGTGGGACATGGGTCGTCGGGTCGCCCAGAGCATGCTGGATAACCGGCTGTTCGACTATCTGGAGCTGGGTCACGACATGGTGCTGACCGAGTTTGTCATCGGCCTGCAGTTGAACGGTCGGGCCCTCAGCGACTTCCATCTGCTGCAACAGAGCGAATTCCAGCTGCTCGCCATCAAGCGTGGCGAGACCCTGCACAACGTGCTGACCGGCAAGATGGAGCTGCAGCTGGGTGACATCCTGATCCTGGCCGGCAACAAGCACGCCATCGACCACTGGCTGGAAACCCTATGACCCGCTGGCGCAGCAGCTACGCCTTTGCCCTGCAGCGGGAAGATGAGTCCCGCTGGAGTGAAGCCAAGCTGATCCTCGGCAGTTTTCTGGTCATCCTGCTGATCGGCACCCTGTTTCTGGTGCAGCCTTCCAGCCACAACGGTCAGGTGAGCTTCATCAATGCCTTGTTCACCGCCACCTCGGCCATCAGCGTGACCGGGCTCGGGGTGGTGGACACCGGCACTGCCTTCACCCTGCAGGGACAGATCTTCCTGCTGATACTGATGGAGATTGGCGGCCTGGGCCAGATGACCATGACCCTGCTGCTCATCGCCATGTTCAGCAAACGGGTCGGCCTGCGCCAGCAGGTGCTGGCCAAGGAGGCGCTGGGCCAGGAGGGCTCGGTCAACATCATTCAGTTGGTGAAGCGCATCGTGCTGTTCGCCTTCATCGCCCAGCTCATCGGCACCGCTCTGATGGCCATTCGCTGGGTGCCCGAGATGGGGTGGGAGCGCGGCCTCTACGTCAGCTTCTTCCACGCGGTGTCGGCCTTCAACAACGCCGGCTTCTCGCTGTTTGCCAACAATCTCATGGACTACCGGGACGACCCCGTCATCAGCCTGACCATCGCCGGTCTGCTGATCCTCGGCGGGATCGGCTTCACAGTCATCGTCGATCTGGTGCGCAACCGCCGCTGGCGCAAGCTCAAGCTGCACAGCAAGCTGATGCTGATCATGACCCCGGGTCTGCTGCTGCTGGGAACCCTGATGTTCTGGCTGCTGGAGCACAACAACCCGGGCACCCTCGGCAAGGTCTCCTTCGGTGGCCAGTGGCTGGCGGCCTTCTTCCAGTCTGCCAGCGCCCGTACCGCGGGTTTCAACACCATCGACATCGGCCTGATGACCCCGGCCGCCCTGCTGTTTCTGATGATGCTGATGTTCATCGGGGCGGGTGCCACCTCCACCGGTGGCGGTATCAAGGTGACCACCTTCGCGGTGGTGCTGCTGGCGACCAAGGCGTTTCTGACCAAGCGCCCTCATGTCACCGCCTTTGGCCGCACCCTCTCGTCCCAGATAGTGACCCGATCGCTGGCCATCATCATGGTCAGCACCATGGTGTTGATGCTGGCCATGTTCCTGCTGATGCTCACCGAGCAGCAGCCCTTCGACAAGATCATGTTCGAGACCATCTCGGCGTTTGCCACCGTGGGGCTCTCCACTGGCATCACCGCCACCCTGAGCGAGCCTGGCAAGCTCATCCTGGTGCTGGTGATGATCTGCGGCCGTCTCGGCCCGCTCACTCTGGCCTTCATGCTGGCTCGCCCGGTCGAAACCCGCATCAAGTACCCGGAAGAGACCGTCTACACCGGCTGATGACACCGGGGCCCGTCGCGGCCCCGGTCACTCGCGCTGCCGCGCCTTGAGCCAGCGCCCCGGGCTCATGCCAAACTCCCGCTCGAACGCCCGCCCGAAGGCGGTGCCCCCGCTGTAACCCGCCCCCAACGCCACCTGGGTAATGGACTCCCCCGCCAGCAGCTGCTGACTGGCCAACACCATCCGCCAGCGCGTCAGATAGTCCAGCGGCGTCTGCCCGGTCAGCGCCTGAAAATGAGCGGCGAAGCGGGCGCGCGACATGCCCGCCTCCCGCGCCAGGGTCGCCACCGTCCAGGGCTCGTCCCCGCGCTGATGCATGACCGCGATGGCCCGAGCCAGCCGCGGGTCGGAGAGGCCGGCCAACATCCCCTGCCGGCAGAGCCCCTGTTCCACCAGATGACGCAGCAAGAGGATCAGCAGCACTTCCAGCAGACGGGAGAGGATCGGCGGCTGACCGTAACGCTCGACGAATGCCTCCTCGAACAGCAGGGTCAGTACCGGCGCAATGGCCGGGATCGTCTGCAGCGGCAACACCAAGGTATCCGGTAACGCCAGCTGCAGTGGTGAGTCTCCTGCCGGCCCGAACGACACGCTGGCACACACCAGGTCACAGCCCGCCAACTGGCGGGGTTCGAGCCTGTGAGCCTGCCCCCTGGCGTAGAGGATCAGGGTCGGCTCGGTCAGCAACAGGGGTTCACCCCCCTCTTCGCGCAGCAGCAGTTCGCCACGGCGCAACAAGTGCAGATGGCCACCGGCGGGATAGTCGCTGCTGTGAGAGTGCTGACACAGGTTGCCGGCGAAAAAGAGACTGGCCTGGGGAGCGGCATGGGCCAGCAATATCGAGAGTGGATCCATATTTGAGACGCCTGGTAGTCAATGATGGACTCTGGGTGATAAACCGTACCATTAAAACCGGCATAGTGTCTCCCGTACCCAACCCAAACAGGAGCACATCATGAGTCGCATTCACGCCGTCGTGCAGCCCAAACCGGCAGCCGCCCCCACCTTCGCCGCTCTTAAAAGCAGCCTGGGCATGGTCCCCAACCTCTACGCAACCCTGGCCCACTCACCGGCCCTGCTCAACGGTCTGCTCGGCTTTGCCGACGCGCTGGGCAAGGGGCGGCTCAGCGCCCGCCAGCGGGAGCTGCTGGCACTGGCCATCGGTCAGGCCAACGCCTGCCAGTACTGCCTGTCGGCCCACACTCTGCTGGCTGGCCGGGCCGGTTTCGATGACGACGCCATCCGGGCTGCCCGTCTCGCCCAGGCAGCGGATCCGCTCGATCACGCCCTGTTGCAGCTGGCGGTCGCCCTGGTCACCCAGCGCGGTGTCATCAGTGATGCGCAACTGGCCGCCGCCCGGGCGGCGGGCGTGGATGATGAGCTGATGATGGAGGTGCTGGGGCAGGTGGTCATCAATACCCTGACCAACTACGGCAATCATCTGGCAGAAACCGACATCGACTTTCCGCCCGTCACGCTCACCCCATGACAGAGGAGCAGAAATGGAACGTCATGACCGAGGTTTTCTGATCGCCCTCGCGGGGGTGGTACTGACCCTGCTCTGGATCGGCGTGTTCAAGTTCACGCCGACCGAGGCGGCGGCCATCCGGCCACTGGTGGCAAGCCACCCGCTGATGAGCTGGCTCTATGCCGTGCTCTCGGAGCAGGCAGTCTCCAATCTGATCGGGTTGGTCGAGATCCTGATCGCCGGCGGCCTGATTGCCGGCCTGTGGCGGCCACGTCTGGGCTACTGGAGCAGCCTGGGGGCCATCCTGACCTTCCTCGTGACCCTCAGCTTTCTGCTGACCCTGCCGGGCGTCTGGAAGCTGGTCGACGGGGTGCCGGTCACCGAGTTCTTTATTTTCAAGGATCTGGTGCTGCTCGGCGTTGCCTGGCACTACCTGAATTTGAGTCGCGCCAGACTGGCCGACGCCTGACGACAATGCCTTTTTGCGCCCCGGAAGGGGCGTTTTTTTTATCAGGCGGCCCTGGCTGGCCGCTTGCCTGCCCCTGTCGTGCCACCACTCGCCGGGCTGCGCTTGCGTTTGGTGAAGCGACGCTTGTCGGCCCCGGGCGCCGCCTTGGGCAGGGCGCTGAAGCTGGCCCCCGAATCCTGCCTGGCGCCGTCGATCAAATCGTTCAACTGCTCGGTGAGCGGCCCCATGAACTGCTGATAGCTCGCCTGCCGCTCGGCAATCCGGCCGAGATGCTGCTCCCACAGCGCCGTCATGTCCGGGGTGGTGGCCGTGGCCGGCAGGGCCTGGATCAACGCCCGCCCGGTGGGGGTCGCCTTGATGCTCTTGCCCTGACGCACCAGAAAGCGGCGCTTGAACAGCAGGTCGATGATGCCGGCCCGGGTCGCCTCGGTGCCGAGGCCGTCGGTTTCGCGCAGGGTCTTGCGGATCTCGGGATCCTGCACGTAGCGGGCGATGCCGGTCATGGCGGCCAGCAGGGTGGCATCGGTAAACGACTTGGGCGGCTGGGTCATCTTCTCCAGCAGCTCCCCCCGCTCGCACAGCAACTGCTCGCCCTGACGCAGGGCAGGCAGGGTTCCCGCCTCCTCCTCGTCATCTTCCTCCACCCCGAGCAGCGCCTTCCAGCCCGCCTTGAGGATCCGCCGCGCCTTGGCCTGAAACTGCCCGCCGGCGATGCGCAGCAGCACCTTGCTGTCGTTGTACTCGAACGGCGGGTAGAACTGCAGCAGATACTGGCGGGCGATCAGGCCATACAGCCTGGCTTCATCGCCACTCAGGCTCCCCTCGTTGCCGTGCTTCTCGGTGGGGATAATGGCGTGGTGGGCATCCACCTTGCTGTCGTTCCACGCCTTGCTGCGGATCTTGCCGTCCGCCTCGCTCACCGCCCTGGCCAGCGCCGGCGCCGTGCTGGCGATGGCCTCCCGCACCTGGCCGGCCCGATTGAAGTGCTCGCTCGGCAGATGGCGGCTGTCGGATCTGGGGTAGGTGATGAGCTTGTGCCGTTCATAGAGGCTCTGGCAGACATCCAGCACCCGTTTGGCGTCCATGCCGAACCGCTTGGCGGCATCGATCTGCAGGCTGGAGAGGTTGTAGGGCAGCGGCGCAGCCTGCTTGCGGGCCTGCTCCTCCACCTCTTCCACCAGTGCGCTCTGACCCTGGATCCGCTCCACCACCTTGGCGGCCAGCGCCCGGTTGAGCACCCGCCCCTCCTCGTCCTGCCAGGGCAGACAGGCCTCGGAGGGCAGCCACTTGGCGCTGAAACGCTCGTTGTCTTCGGTCTGTAGATGGGCCAGCACCTCGAAGAAGGGTTTGGGCACGAAGGCCTCTATCTCGAGATCCCGCCGCACCACCAGCCCCAGCAGCGGAGTCTGTACCCGGCCGACCGAGAGAAGCTCGCTGCAACCCCCCTTGCGACCAAGCAGGGTATAGGCGCGGGTCATGTTGATGCCGTAGAGCCAGTCGGCCCGGCTGCGGGCCAGCGCCGACACCGCCAGCGGCACGAATTCCTTGTTGTCTCTGAGCTTGTCGAGGGCGCGGCGCACCGCCGGCGGGTTGAGATCGCTGATGAGACAGCGCAGCACCGGCCGGGTTTTGCCATAGCCGAGAAAGTCGATCACCTCGTCCACCAGCAGTTGCCCCTCCCGGTCCGGGTCACCGGCGTTGACCACGCAGTCGGCCTGCTTGAGCAGGCGCTTGATGACGGTGAGCTGGGTCTTGGTCTTCGGCTTGGCCACCAGTTGCCACTGGCTCGGGATGATGGGAAGGGATTCCATGCGCCACTGCTTGTAGGCGGCATCGTAGGCATCGGGCTCGGCCTGCTCCAGCAGGTGGCCGATGCACCAGGTCACCACATCCCCCTGCGCGGTTTCGATGAAGCCCTCCCCCTTCTTGTGGGGCTTGGGCAGCACGTCGGCAATGGCGCGCCCCAGACTGGGCTTCTCGGCGATAAAGAGTCGCATGGCAAACACCTGGATACTGTATATGCGAACAGTATATACCGGGCCCAGGGCAAAGCCCAAGCCCCTGCCAGGCGCGAGACGACAGGCTGCTGCACAGGCAAGAGAAGGGAGCAGGGAGTCATGGCCCAACGATAAAAAGTGGAGAGAAAGTGGCGCAGCGGCATCAATTACGCCTCAAACGAGGAGCAAAAAGACGGTAAAATCGCAGGATGTTAGATTAAATTCAGTTAAATGATAAATAACAAAATAATAATTGCATTTAAAATAACAATACAAAATATAAATCATGATAGAGGTCAATCAACTACCTCTCCATAGATACTACTATATTGGTAATATTTGAACGTAGGAAAACGCCGTCATGCTTGGAAAACTGTTGAGAAAAACCTGGTTCTGGCTACTGCTGCTTGGAGCCCTCTTGGGCGTTGCAGCGCTGGGGGTCACGGTGACCGTCATGCACAAGACCAGTTCCACCGAGTTCTGCGTCTCCTGCCACTCCATGCAGACCCCGCTGGCCGAGTATCAGGGCAGCGTCCACTTCCAGAACGTGAAGGGCATCCGCGCCGAGTGCGCCGACTGCCACATTCCGGGTGATCCCACCTCCTATCTGTGGACCAAGATCCGCGCCGTGAAGGACATCTATCACGAGGCGATCGGCACCCTCGACACGCCGGAGAAATACGAGGCCCACAAGCTGCGCATGGCGCAGTCGGTGTGGGACGAGCTGAAGGCCAACGACTCCGCCACCTGCCGCAGCTGCCACAGCTACGCGGCCATGGACATCCTGGCCCAGCGCCCCAACGCCCGCTCCGAGCACCCGGTCGCCATCAAGGAGGGCCAGACCTGCATCGACTGCCACCGCGGCGTCGCCCACATCATGCCCGACATGAGCGGCCTGGCCGCCGCCGGTGCCAGCGAGCTGGCGCAAGCCGCCGCCCAGACCCCGGCCAACGTCACCACCCGTTACGCCATCGCCACCACCCCGCTCTATCTGGATGCCGGCGCCAAGACTGACGAAGGCACCCTGATGCCCTCCACCCAGGTGGAAGTGCTGGCCAACGACAACGGCCGCGCCCAGGTGCGCATCGACGGCTGGCAGCAGGACGGGGTGAGCGAGGTGTTCTACGCCGCCCCCGGCAAGCGCATCCTGAGCACCCTGCTCGGCGACAAGGCCAAGGCACAGCTCACCACCGGCAAGAGCGAAACCGACAGCGCCACCAACCTCACCTGGCATCAGGTCAGCCTGACCGCCTGGGTGGATCAGAGTCAGCTCATCGGCGATCAGGGCAAGCTGTGGCAGTACGCCTCCACCCTGATGTCCAACAACTGTACCGGCTGCCACGGCCTCACCGCACTGGATCACTTCAACGCCAACCAGTGGATCGGTGTCATCAAGGGGATGGAATCACGCACCTCCCTGACCCCGGAACAGGCACGCATGTTGACCCAATACGTCCAGAAACATGCCAGTGACATGAACGCGGCGCACTAAGGCTGGCACAGAGGAAATCGTCATGACTTTTTTTACCGATAAGCAAACCAATCTCTCCCGCCGCAACCTGCTCAAGGGGCTCGGCGCCTGTGCCGCCCTGCCGCTGCTGGCCGGCGTCTTCCCGAAAAGCGCGCTGGCCCAGGCCATCAGTACGGCCCTTGAACAGTTCCCGACCCTGGTGCCGGCCCAGAAAGGCATCCTGACCGGCGCTCACTGGGGGGCCTTCGAGGCCATCGTCGAAGAGGGCCGCATGGTACGGGTCCAGCCGGTGGCCGATGATCCGGCCCCCAACGATCTCATCGACATGGCGCCGTTCCAGGTCCACGCCAAGAACCGCATCAAGTACCCCATGGTGCGCAAGAGCTGGCTGGAGCAGGGCCCGGGTGCAAAACCCGAGCTGCGCGGCGCCGACGAGTGGGTGCGGGTGAGCTGGGAGAAGGCCATCGCCCTGGTGGCCGGCGAAATCAGCCGGGTGCAGAGCGACTTCGGCCCGCAGGCGATCCACGCCGGTTCCTACGGCTGGAAGAGCGTCGGCATGTTCCACAACAGCCGCACCCTGCTGCACCGCCTGATGAACCTGGCGGGCGGCTTCACCGGCTATGCCGGCGACTACTCCGCCGGCGCAGCCCAGGTGATCATGTCCCACGTGATGGGCTCCATCGAGGTGTATGAGCAGCAGACCGCCTGGCCCAACGTCATCGAGCACGCCGAACTGGTGGTGCTGTGGGGGGTCAACGCCCAGGTCACCCTGAAGAACAGCTGGAACATGCCGGATCACGAAGGTCAGGCCGGCTTCAAGGCGCTCAAGGAGAAGGGTACCCGCATCATCAGCATCGACCCTGTCTACAACGAAACCGCCAAACTGGCCGGGGCTGAATGGATTGCGCCGAATGCCTACACAGACGTGGCCATGATGCTGGGGGTAGCCCACACCCTCTACAGCGAGCAGAAGCACGATCAAGCCTTCCTCGACCGCTACACCACCGGCTTCGACAAGTTCCTCGCCTATCTGCTCGGCAAGGAAGACGGCCAGCCGAAGAGCGCCGAGTGGGCGAGCACCATCTGCGGTGTCGACGCCAAGGTGATCCGCCAGCTGGCCCTCGACATGGCGTCCAAGCGCACCATGATCATGGCGGGCTGGGGCATGCAGCGGCAGCAGCACGGCGAACAGCCCAACTGGATGCTGGTCACCCTGGCCGCCATGCTGGGCCAGATCGGCCTGCCGGGCGGCGGTTACGGCTTCAGCTACCACTACTCTTCCGGTGGCAGCCCCACCGCCAAGGGCGGCATCCTGGCGGGCATCTCCGCCGGCAATGCGCCGAAGAACGGGCCGGCGCCGATCCCGGTGGCCCGCATCGCTGACTGTCTGGCCAACCCCGGCAAGACCATCGACTTCAACGGCCGCAAGGTGACCTACCCGGACATCAAGCTGGTTTACGTGGCGGGCGGCAACCCCTTCCACCACCACCAGGACACCAACAACCTGGTCAAGGCCTGGCGCAAGCCGCAGACCGTGATCGTGCACGAGCCTTACTGGACCGCCACCGCCAAGCACGCCGACATCGTCCTGCCGGCCACCACCAGCTACGAGCGCAACGATCTGGAGATGGGCGGCGACTACTCCCAGCGCTACGTCTTCCCGATGCACCAGTGCGTGCCGCCCCAGTTCGAGGCGCGCAATGACTTCGACATCTTCCGCGACGTCGCCGCCAAGCTGGGTCTGCAGGAGCAGTACACCGAAGGTAAGGACGAGATGCTGTGGCTCAAGCAGATGTACGACGGCATGGCCGCCCAGGCCCGCGGCGCCCGGGTGGCGCTGCCGCCGTTCAACATGTTCTGGGAGTCCAACAACTACATCCGCTTCCCGGTGCCCGAGGCGAACCGCCAGTGGATCCGTCACGCCGATTTCCGCGAGAACCCGCTGCTCAACCCGCTCGGTACCCCGTCCGGCAAGATCGAGATCTTCTCCAGCACGGTGGCCGGCATGGGTTATGCCGACTGCGCCGGCCATCCCAAGTGGTATGAGCCCAAGGAGTGGATCAAGAGCAAGGAGGCAACCCGCTATCCGCTGTCGCTCAACACCTCGCACCCGACCCAGCGGCTGCACTCCCAGCTCGACAACACCCCGCTGCGGGACAAGTTCGCCATCGCCGATCGCGAGGCGATCCTGATCCACCCGGACGACGCCAAGGCACGCGGCATCCAGGATGGCGATCTGGTGCGGGCCTTCAACGACCGCGGCCAGATCCTGGTGGGGGCCCTGCTCTCGACCGACATCCGCCCGGGGGTGGTGCGGGTGTGCGAAGGGGCCTGGTTCGATCCGGCCAAACCGGGCGAGGCGGGGAGCCTGTGCAAGAACGGCAACGTCAACTGCCTCACCTTCGACGAGGGCACCTCCAGCCTGGCGCAGGGCAACTGCGGTCACATGGCCCAGCTGCAGATCGAGAAGTACCAGGGCCCGGCCCCGGTCAACACCGCCCATGCGGTGCCGGCCAACGCCTGAGCAGAGGACTGAGCAACAAAAACGGCGCCATCAAGGCGCCGTTTTCTTATCGCGGTTTGTGGTGTGACTCGGAAGCCACCCTCAACCATCTACTCTTGTGCACACTCCACCCGCTTTGCAGCCAGAGCGCGGACAAGGGCTCAGAATCAGAAGTCCCCTTCCACCATGTACTCTTCCGCACACTCCACCAGCTGAGGCCAGAGTTCTTCCGGCACCCAGGCATCCGGGTCATCTTCATCCCCGTCGTACTGGCTCCAGAAGTAGCGGCGCAGGCCGGAGGCGAAGTCATCGCTCAGCTCGGCCAGCTCGGAGAGCGGCCCCAGCCAGGCGATGCGGCGCAGGCCGGAGGCGAGATCGTTGATGGCGTCCATCAGGCCGCGATCGTCGAAGCTCTGCTCCACCAGCAGGGTGAAGCGCTCGCGCGCCCGCTCGGTCTGATCCTCATCCAGCTCGCCCACGTCGGCCAGCAGGTCGACGAAATCTTCCAGCAGGAAGGCAATCAGGCTGTCGCGATCCTCAAACCACTGGATCTGGGCCCCCTTGGTGCCCAGCACGGAGGCATCGAACGAATCGTCGAGGTGACACAGTGCCCATGGATCATCGGTCATGGTTCTCTTCCTCAGGCTAAAACAGGTGCCATATCTTATGCCTAGCTCTCCACTCTTGCCACCTTGGGCAGCGAGAGGGAAGCAGCCAGCCCGCCCAGTTCGGCGCGTCCCATGATGAGGCTGCCGCGGTAGGCTTCCGCCAGATCGGAGACGATGTTGAGCCCCAGCCCCGAACCCGGCACCTTCTCGTCGAGCCGCACCCCGCGCAGCACTGCCTTGGCGATCTGATCCTCGCTCATGCCGGGACCATCATCCTCGATGCGCAGGGTGATCCAGCCCCCCAGCTCGGCGCTGGAGATGCGCAGCCGGCCGACCGACCACTTGAAGGCGTTCTCCAGCAGGTTGCCCACCATCTCGTCGAAGTCCTGCTCCTCCACCCCGACCGCCAGGGTGGCCGGCACCTGCAGATCCACTTCCCGGCCCGGATAGAGGCGGGAGAAGGCGCGGCAGATGTACTCCACCCGCGCCCGCACCGGGGTCGACACCCCGAGGATCTTGGCGGCGCCGGTCACCCGCGCCTTGCCGAGGTGGTAGTCGATGTGGCGCTGGATCTGATCGAGCTGCTCGCCGAGGGCGGCCTGATCCTCCGGTGGCAGCTGGGCCACCTGGTTGCGCATGATGCTGAGCGGCGTCTTGAGGGCGTGGGCCAGGTTGCCGGTGTGGGAGCGGGCCCGCTGCAACAGCTCGCCATAGTGGTGCAGCAGCCGGTTGATGTCCTCCACCAGCGGCTGGATCTCCAGCGGGTAGCGCAGCCGGAACCCCTCCTGATGGCCCTGATGGACCCGGCTCAGCTCGCGCCGCAACAGGTGCAGCGGCCGCAGGCCGTAGACGATCTGGAACATGAAGCCGAGCACCAGCCCGGTCGCGGCAAAGCCGAGGCCGAGGAACAGGCTGATGCGGGTCTTCTTCAGGGTCTGGGTCAGGGCGCTGCTGTCCTTGGCCATCACCAGGGTGAACACCCGATCCGAACCGGGCAGCAGCACGGTACGGGTCATGATCAGCAGCGGCTCCTTGTTGGGCCCCTTGCCGACGAACAGATCCGGATCGCCGAAGGCCGACTTCAGGCCGTGCACGTCGAGGTGCACATCCCACAGGGAGCGGGAGCGGCTGACCACGCTCTCCCCCAGCTCCAGCTGCCAGTAGTAACCGGAGTAGGGCTGGCGAAAGCGGGGATCGGCCATGGGTTCGGTGACCACCGGCAAACCATCCGGCTGGATCTCGAGGCGGGAGAGCAGATCGTAGAGCTGCAGGCGCAGGCCGTCGGCCTCCGCTTCCTGCCAGTAGTTGCGCATCATGGTCTGCAGGCTGAAGCCGGTGGCGAACAGGAACAGGCCGCACCAGACCATGGCGATGACCACCAGCCGCCCCCGCAGGGTACGCACCAGCCTCATTCAGCCGCTCCGCTGCAAAAGGGCATCAAGATCAGGCTCATTCGTTTATCCGGTAGCCAAGGCCGCGCACCGTCTCGATGAGATCGGAGTGGGTCTTCTTGCGGATCCGGCCGATGAACACCTCTACCGTGTTGGAGTCGCGGTCGAAATCCTGGGCGTAGATGTGGTCGATCAGCTCGCTGCGCGACACCACCTTGCCCCTGTGCTGCATCAGATAGCCGAGCACCCGGAACTCGTGGGCGGTGAGCTTGATGGGGGTGCCTTCGTACCACACCTGAGAGGCCGCCATGTCCAGACGCACCCCGCCGATCTCCAGGATCGAGCTGGCGTTGCCCGCCGCCCGCCGCACCAGGGCATGGACCCGGGCCACCAGCTCGGCCACCTGGAACGGCTTGGTGAGGTAGTCATCGGCCCCGGCGTTGAGCCCCTCGATCTTCTCGTGCAGCTGGCCACGAGCGGTCAGCACCAGCACCGGGGTGTCGATCCCCTTGCTGCGCCACTCCTTCAGCACGCTCAGGCCGTCGCGCCCCGGCAGACCGAGATCCAGAATGATGGCGTCGTAGGGCTCGGTCTCGCCGAGAAAGCCGGCCTCGTTGCCGTCGTGGCAGAGGTCGGTCACGAAACCGGACAGGCGCAGCTGTTCCGCCAGCTGGCCAGCCAGGGTCTTCTCATCTTCAACTATCAGAATTCGCATAAATGGGTATCCAAAGCAGGGTTGTGCCGGAACCGGCAGCGGTTGGGGGGACGAACTGGACGGTGGGTTCGCGGGCTCACTCCATCACTCCTCTTCCGGGGGCGGACGCGGTTCGAACAGCCGCTCCAGATGGTGACCCTTGAGCCACACCATCTCCAGGTTGTCGGCCCGATAGCCCACCTTGATGACGCTGTTCTCGCTGTCGATCAGCTTGAGTTCGTACAGCCAGATGCCGTCCTCCTCCCCCAAATCGACCCGCAGCACCCGTACCGGCAAGCGGGAAGCCACCTCCATCACCTCATGAAAGGGGCGCACCCGTCCCTCGCTGACCGCCTGCTGCAGCAAGGCCTCGTTCGGCGTGGCCGCCTGTGCCAGTGCCGGCAGCAGCAACCCAAGCAGAGACAGGGCTCTATTCATGGATGATTCATCTCCCAAAACCTAACATAATGCCGTTTATAGTCTGCCAGCCATGAATCCGGAATGAATATGATCCTACGCAGTTTCCTGCTGATCCTTTGCCTCTTCTCCACCCTCGGCTGGGCGGCCGAAAGCCGTCTCGACATGGCAGGGCTGGTCAAGCTGCTGGTGGCCCAAGGGTATCACGACATTCGGGAAGTGGAGCTGGAAGGGGACAAATTCGAGGTGGAAACCCTGGATGCCCAGGGGCAGCGGGTACGACTCCTGGTCGACGCCCATACGGGTGACATCAAAAAAGAGGCCGACTAGGCCTCTTTTTTATGGCAGGTTGCCGGGGCGGCGCACTGCCGGCCTCATGCCTCCCTCAGTTTCTGCGGCCGAAGCCGGCGCCAGGGGCGCAGCAGCTTGTCGCGGCGTGGCACCAGCAGGGCACAGGCCAGCAACAGGTAGATGAGCGGCTCCTGCCAGCCGCTCTTGAGCGACCACCAGTAGTGCACCGGCACCAGCAGGGCCACCGCGTAGATCCAGTTGTGCAGCTTCTGCCAGGCCGGCCCCATGCGCCGCAGCAGGGCCGGGATCGAGGTGAGGCTGAGCGCCAGCAGCAACAGCAGCGCCACCATCCCCACCACTATGTAGCTGCGCTTGACCAGCTCACCGCCAATCAACCGCCAGTCGAACTGCAGATCCAGCCCCAGCCAGACCATAAAGTGCAGACCGGCCCAGGCGGCGCACCAGAGCCCGAGCGGGCGGCGCAGCTTGATGAGCTGCCCCTGCCGCCAGCGTTTGGCCAGCGGCGACACCAGCAGGGTAAGCAACAGCAGATTGAGCGCCCCCTTGCCCAGATAGTGGGTCAGCCCCTGTACCGGATCCCCTCCCAGCAGACCGCCGGGCACGGCCACCAGCAGCCAGAGCAGAAACCCCAGCGAGGCGAGGTGTACCAGCGCCCGCAGCAAGGTGATGTGACGCGCCGTCAGTCGCAGAGTCATGATGTCAGCTCCTCTCGTCTCAATACCACTTGCGCAGGTCCATGCCCTGATAGAGGGACGCCACCTCGTCGGCATAGCCATTGAACATCAGGGTCGGCTGGCGCTTGGCGCCGAAGATGCCCCCCTCGCCGATGAAGCGCTCGCTGGCCTGGCTCCAGCGCGGGTGATCCACCGCTGGATTGACGTTGGCGTAGAAGCCGTATTCGTTGGGGGCCAGCAGGTTCCAGGTAGTGGGTGGCATCTCCTCCACCAGCCGGATGGAGACGATGCTCTTGATGCTCTTGAAGCCGTACTTCCAGGGCACCACCAGCCGGATCGGCGCACCGTTCTGGGCCGGCAGCGCCTTGCCATAGAGCCCCATCGCCAGGAAGGAGAGCGGATGCATCGCCTCGTCGATACGCAGCCCCTCAACATAGGGATAGTCGATGCCACCGCCGAGGGAGCGGGAAGCCTGACCGGGCAGCTGCTCCGGATCATAGAGGGTCTCGAACGCCACGAACCTGGCGCGGCTGGTGGGCTCGGCCCGGCGAATAAGGTCCGCCAGCGCGATGCCGCTCCAGGGCAGCACCATGGACCAGGCCTCCACGCAGCGCAGCCGGTAGATACGCTCCTCGAGCGTGCTCTTGTTGATGAGATCCCACACATCCAGGGTAAACGGCTTGGCCACCTCCCCTTCCACCTTCAGGGTCCAGGGCTCGGGCTTGAGGTAGTGACCGTTGCGAGCCGGATCCCCCTTGTCGGTACCAAGCTCGTAGAAGTTGTTGTGGGTGGTGGCCTTCTCCTCCGGCGTGAGGATCAGCCCCTCCGGCCGGGCGGCGGCGTGGATGTTGAGCGCCCGGGTGGCGACCGGTGCCGGCTTGTCGCCAGAGAAGAGATCGAGCACCCCGGCCTGGGTCGGCAACGCCAGGGTGGCGGCGCCGAGCCCCAGCCCTTTCAGGATCAGGCGACGATCCTGATAGACGGCTTCCGGCGTGACGTCCTGTTCGATGAGGTGATGGGCAGAGCGGCGCTTGAGCAACATGGAAAAACTCCCGGGGCGATGAGGGTAACAATCATAAGACCCGCCCCGGCCGAGTTTTATTTCACGGAAAATTACATGAACTGATAGAGGGGCAGTGCCTTGGCCATGGTTCCGACCAGAAACAGCACTACGAACACCAGCAGGGGAACGATCACATTTGGCACCATCAGACTCACTCCATGAGCAGGACAGGGCCTCTAACTATGGTGCAGACACGACCGCCTCACCATGAATTTTTTTCGCGAGCGCAAGCGTATTCCTGAGTTGAAATGAGTGATGCAGATCACACACAATTCCGCCCCTGCTTGCCGCCCCCCCTGCGCGGGGTAGGCTCCCCTTTTTCCGGATTTCACTACTGAAGAGTCACGCCATGAGCCCATTGATCGCCATCGCCATCACGACCGGGATCCTCTCCGCCGTCTGGGGCTGGGTCGCCGTCACCCTCGGCCTCATCTCCTGGGTCGGCTTCCTCGGCTGCACCAGCTACTTCGCCTCCAGCGGCGGCTACAAGGCGCTGCTGCAGACCCTGCTGTGCAATGCCAGCGGCATGCTGTGGGCCCTGCTGCTGATCCATGGCGACGCCTGGTGGGGCGCCGGGGTGGCGGGTTACCTGATGACCGGGGTGGTGGCGACCCTGATGTGCGTGCAGGCCAGGCAGCAGTGGCTCTCCTACATTCCCGGCACCTTCGCCGGTTGCTGTGCCACCTTCGGAGCGGCGGGAGAGTGGCGACTGATCCTGCCATCGCTGGTGATAGGTGCGCTGTTTGGCTACCTGATGAAGGCGAGCGGCCTCTGGCTCTCCCATAAAACCCAGAAAACCCACGCCACGGCTGGCGTCACCGACCCGGCTTGAGCCGGCCTAACGTGACCGATTCGGTCTGAAACCAGAGGGGCGGCCCGTCATCAACGGGCCGCCCCTCTGTCATTTATCCCTTCGACTTGAAGTTTGCCGCTTCTATGCCGTGCCGGTTCAACAGCTTGTAGAAGTCGGTGCGGTTTCTGCCCGCCATGCTGGCCGCCAGGGTGACATTGCCCTCGGTGGTGCGCAGCAGCCGGATCAGATACTCCTTCTCGAACTCGGCCCGCGCCTCGTTGAACGAGGGGATGCCACCACTGCCGACACTCAGGGCAGACTCCACCATAGCGGCACCGATCACCGGGCTGCAGCAGAGGCTGGCCAGCTGCTCCACCACACTGTAGAGCTGGCGCACGTTGCCGGGCCAGGCCGCCGCCGCCAGCAACGCCAGCGCCTCCGGCGAGAAGCCGAGGGCGGCGCATTCGCCGTGGCGGCTGCGATACTCGTCCAGCGCCTGCCTGGCCAGCAAGGGGATATCCTCGCTGCGGGCACTGAGGGGCGGCATTGTGATGTTGGCCACGTTGAGCCGATAGAAGAGATCTTCCCGAAAGCGCCCCTCCTCCATCGCCGCCACCAAATCCTGATGGCTGGAGCTGATGACCCGCACCTCAGGCGTGCCCTGGCCGTACTCCTGCAATACCTGCAGCAGCTTGGCCTGCAGCGACTCCGACAGATCCCCTATCTCGTCAAGAAACAGGGTCGCCCCCTTGGCCTGCTCAAACAGGCCGGACTGGCCATCCTCGCCGAACAGCTGCAGATCCAGCGCAGCCCAGGGCAGCGCGGCACAGTTGATCACATACAGCGGCTGATCACGCCGGCTGCTGGCCTGGTGCAGCGCCTGGGTCATCACCCCCTTGCCGGAACCGGAAGGGCCCATGATCAGCACAGGCACCTCCATGGTGGCGATGCTGCTGGCCTGGATCAGCAACTGCTCCATCTGCGGATTGCGGGTCAGGATCAGCGACTGCCACTCCTGGCGCTGCTTTGGGCGCGTCAGGCTCAGCGCATGCTCTATGGTGGCGAACAGCTCGTCCTTGTCGATGGGCTTGGTCAGAAAACTGAATACCCCGGAGCGGGTCGCCTGAATGGCATCGGGAATGGTGCCGTGGGCAGTCATGATGATGACCGGCAGCCCCAGCCACTGGGACTGGATCCGCTCGAACAGCGCCAGCCCGTCCATGCCGGCCATGCGCAAGTCGCTCAGCACCAGATCGGCCCGTTGCTGACGCAACCGGTCCAGCGCCCCTTCGGCGCTGTCGGCGGTATCCACCTCATAACCCTGGCTGCGCAGACGCATGCTCATCAGCTTGAGCAGGCTGGCATCATCATCAACCAGCAGGATGCGACTCATTTCAGCGCCTCGCCGTTGCCGTTCAGCTTGCGCTGATTGAGCTGTTCATCGATGGCGGAGAGCTGCTCGATCTGGCGGCGCAGACGCTGCACCTCCTGACTCTGATCGTCGCGCCGGCTGTCACGGGCCAGCAGCTCCTCGCCGAGGGCAATCCAGCTGCGCAGGAAGGCCTGGGCATCCAGGCCGAGCTCGGGCAGCAGGCTCTTGAGCTTGTCCAGACCGGCTCGCCGGCTGGCCACCGATTCGGACGGGTGGGTGTTGACCATGGCCAGGCTGACCCGGCTCTCGAGGTCGGTAGCCCCCTTGAGGCGCTGGCGCTCCTGGGCCCGTTGCTGGGCATGGCTGGCCAGCAGCCAGTCCGAGTATTGCAGGCGCACCTGCATCTCCTTGTTGGCAAACTCCATCCGCTTGGCGAGGGCAAGATCCGGCGACGCCGCCGGGTCACGCGCTGGCAGCAGGGAACAGCCTGTGAGCAGGCTCATCATCAATACCGGAACAACACATTGTTTCATCTTGGGCTTCACTTCAACGTCAACCGGAAACAGACATCCGCCTGTTCATCTTCAACCAATACCAACTCGCCGCCAAGGCTCATCGCCGATTCCCGGGCGATGGAGAGCCCCATTCCGGAGCCTTTCAGCAAGCCCTGGCGCACAATACTGCCCTGCTCGAAGGGTTCGAAGATCCGCTCCCGTTCGGCCACGGGAATGGCGGGCCCCTCGTTGGCCACCTCCAGCCAGCTGCCGTTGCCATCCTGCCCGGCACGGATCCAGATCTGCCCTCCCTTGGCGCCGTAGCTGACCGCATTGGAGAACAGATTATCGAGGATCAGCCGCAAGCGATATGGCTCAGCTTTCAGCGTGATCGGATCGGTCGGCAAGTGTACACTGATTTGTTTGGATTCCAGCGCCAGCCGGTATTCTGCAGATAATTCTGACAGCAGGGGCGCCAGCGCCACCGGCGTCAAAGTGAACACCTCCTGCTGGCTGAGCCGGTTGAAATCGAGCAGCCGCTCGATCAGGGTCTGCAGACGCCGGCTGTTCTCCTCCAGCATCTGGCAGATCTCCTGCTGATCCTGGGTGAGCGGCCCTACAAGCTGCTCGGAGAGCAGATCCGCCCCCTCCCGCAGCACCGCCAGCGGGGTCTTCAGCTCGTGGGAAACGTGGCGCAGGAACTGGTATTTCTGCTGTTCCAGCTCCTTCAGTTTGTCGTGCAGCCAGCCGATCCGCTCCCCCAGCAGCACCAGTTCGGCCGGCCCGTCCACCGGTCGCTTGTCCGGCTCCACACCGGCCCCCAGACTCAAGATCCGCGACTCAATCTGACGCACGGGGTGGATGATCAGGTAGGTAAACAGCAATACCAGCAGCAGGCTGAGCACTGCCACGAAACCGCTGACCCACCAGATCTCGGTCATCAGGGCGGCGATGGTGGCCCGCACCTTGCTGACGTGATCGTCTACCTGACTGCGAGTGATGATCTCGAGCTGCTGGTTGGCCTCGTTGAACTCGTCAAACTTGGGGCTGTTGGACTCTGCCTTGGCACGGGCGAGATCCTGCAGGCTGTCGAGCCAGACGAGGGCCTGCTCGATGCCGCCATAGGCCTCGGCGTCAGGAATGGAACTCTGGTGGGCGGCCAGCTGGTCGCGGTAGCTCGCCAGCTGCTGCTGGTAGCTGGTCAGGATGCGCTCATCCCCGAGCACCGCATAACGGCGCAGGGTCCGCTCAAGATCGATGGCCTGGGTGGTCAGCAGAGTGGCCCGGCGGGTATCGCGCACCGCCCGCTCCAGCTCGTCGCTGGTCAACTGGCTGAGGTGGTCGAGGGCCTGGCTGTCATGCCAGATCATGCCGCCTAGCGGCATCAACACCAGGACGAACCCCATCAATACCACTTGCAACAGGGAGCGTGGGCGTACCTTGGTCATCTTGTGCGGTCTCACTTCATCTGGGGTGGGTCAGCATATCCGCACTCCCCCAAAAAGCAAAACCGGCCAGAAGGCCGGTTCATGCTCTCTTCCGGGGTCATGCCAGACCCACGGATACCACACAGATAATCAGGATCATGGCCAACGCACCCGAGGCGGTCAGCAGTGCCCATTTCAGTTCCACACTCATGCAAATCTCCTTTCTTGCCAAGATGATAGAGCCTGATCACAACAGACGAACAGATGTTAATGCATAGTTAAGCCGATAACCGTGAGCTGTGTAAGAATTTCAGATGAGCCCTATCAAAGGACTGATGACATGTTCTATCTGTGTAGCATAGGGTCGAATCTTGACCCCCACCAGCATGTCGGCCAGGCGGTTGCCGAGCTGCTTGCCCACTTTGGCCGCCTGCGGCTCAGTTCGGTGATCCAGACCAAGCCGGTCGGCATGCATTCAAGCCATGACTTTCTCAATTGCCTGTTCGTCGCCGAGAGCGAGCTGGCCCAGCCCCGACTCAAGGCACACTTCGTCGCCATGGAGCTGGCCCACGGCCGGGATCGCAGCGATCCGCACTGCAAGGTGCGGGACCGCCCGCTGGACATCGACATCCTGGCCAGCAGCGAGGACGACGACTTCTCCGCCGCCCGGGTTGACGCCTATCTCGACGAGCTGTTGGCAGAACTCTACGGCAAAGGAGAGGTGCACGACCCCAAGGTGACCCTGCCGCTACACACTCGCTTGATGGCAGGCAAGGTGATCGAAGAGGGGCAGGTCGGCCTGGCCCCCGTCGCCCTGCAGCGCGACATGGCCATCCCCTGTTGATGGCTAGATGACGGCCAGACCGCGGCCACCATCCACCCGGATGCTGGCCCCGGTCATGTAGTCGTTCTGCATCAGCAACTGCACCGCCTGCCAGATGGGCGCCAGCCCCCCTTCCCGCGCCAGCGGCGTCTTCGCCAGCACCTGTTCACGCCACGCATCCCCATGCTCGTCGAGAAACAGAATGGGGCCAGGCTCTATGGTGTTGACCCGGATGGCCGGCGCCAGCTCGCGGGCAAAGCTCATGGCGAGCGAATGGGCCCCCGCCTTGGTGGCCACATAGCTGGCGAACTGGGGCGCCGGAGCGTGGATATAGATGTCGGTGATGTGGATGATGCTGGCGTTGGGATGGCGTGCCAGCTGAGGGGCCAGCCCCCGGTTGAGCTGGAAGGGGGCCGCCATGTGCACCCGGTAGAATTGATCAAACTGGGCCAGCTGGGCCGCCGGCTCGCTCGCCTGCGGTTCAAAGGCCGAGGCGTTGTGGATCACCAGCGCCAGATCCGGCTGGGAGGCCAGCACCTCGATGAGCCGGCCCACCTCTTGCTCCCGGTTGAAGTCGGCCTGCACCAGCGTCACCCCCAGCGCCCGCAACCGCGCCAGCTCCGGTCGCTCGCTGCGATAGCTGCCGGTTACCTGCCAGCCTGCCGCCACCAGCTGTTCGCACAGATAGAAACCGAGCCGACGGCCACATCCTGTCACCAATGCACGCATAATCCCTCCTCTCTTATCCGCAGGAATGCCTATCGATCCCCACGGCACAAGCCATTGGCCGTTGCCGCCATCCGGCGGGCATAGTGGCCCCATCATCACCTTACGGAGCCACTTCCATGTTGCAGATCCGCGATCACATGAGCCGTCTGACCCACTCCCTCACCCCGCAGCTCGGCCTGGCCGAGGCGCTGGACCGACTGCATGACGCCGGCCTGAGCGGCCTGCCGGTGCTGGACCCGCAGCAGCAGCTGATCGGGTTTCTCTCCGAGCAGGATTGCATCCCGAGCCTGCTCACCGGCAGCTATCACTGCGATACCCGCACCCGGGTCGAGGATCTGATGAACCGAACCCCGCTCTCGGTCAGCCCGGACGACAGCATACTGGAGCTGGCCCGCCAGATGACCGGGGCCAAACCCAAGGTCTATCCGGTGCTGGAGGGCAATCGGGTAATAGGCATCATCAGCCGCCGGCAGGTGATGCAGGCCCTCAACACGCAGATGAAGGCCTGCCTGCCCACCTAAATCTGGTAACGCCCCTTGTCGCCGATATCGAAGTGCAGGGGCATCCGCCACTTGGCCAGCGCGAGCAGGCAGAGCAGCGCGCCACACACCAGCGCCACCAGGGCGGCGGCCCAGCCGATGCCGGCCAGCTCCAGCAGCCATAGCAAAGGCAGCAGCAAGGGGACCGCCCTGATCCCCGGAATGGCGAAGCAGAACTGCTCCTTGAAGGCCAACCCCGCCAGCGTGGCCAGGGCCGCCCCCAGCACCAGCACATCCGGCGCCCCGCTCGCACTGAGCAACAGAGCGCCCCAGCCCAGCCCCTGCAGCAAGAAGCGAATGCGCTTGTCATAGACATGCAGGCACAGGCCGCATACCCCGCTGGCCACGGCCAGCGCCGTCAGCCACTGTGCCGGCGTCAAAAAATCCTGCCCGATCAGCAAGCTTGCCCCTCGACACAGCAGCAGCAAGGCTGCCAGACTCAAGCCCAGGCGATAGAGGCAGACCGACAGCCTGTCGATGCCGTCCAGCTCGCTTTCAATTTCAGGGTTTGCCATATACAGTCGCCTCTACGAATCAGGGGCAACCCAATATACTGGTATCAGGCGCCAGATAATCTTCAAATGGGTTCAGGAGAGGTAGTTTGCGTGTAATCCACCTGCTTTGGCTACTGTTCCCGCTCAGCCCCTTTGCCAGGGAGCTGATCGTCTGTGGCACGATGGAACCCCCGCTCAAATACCTCGATGCCGCTCAGCAGCCTAGGGGCCTCGATGTCGACATCGTCACCGCCATCTTCGGCAGACTCAAGATCCCCATCAAGATCGAGCTGGCCGATTCCGGTGCCCGTCTCACCCGCAACGCAGAGACCGGTGTTTGCGATGTGGTGATGACGCACTCCTACAAGGCGGAGCGGGAACGCTACCTCATCTACCCCCAACAGGCCCATATCCGCCACAGCTGGCACTTTTTCGTGCGCAAAGCCGACCTGCTGAAGATCCGCTACGAGACGCTGGCCGACCTCAAACCCTGGCGCATCGGGGTGACCAAGGATTTCTCCTACACCCCCGAGCTGGCCGCCGCCCTCACCGATCCCTCCTATCACTTCCAGGAGATCACCATGAACCAGCTGCAGCTGCGCAAGCTGCTGGCCGGACGGATCGATACGGTCCCCATGCCGCTGGTCACCGCCTTCGCCCAGATCAGGGAGGAGGGACTGGAGGGCAAGCTCGACTACCTGCCCAAACCGCTCAAGAGCAGCCCCTACTTCAACACCTGGGCCCGCGCCCGCGCCGACCAGAATACCTCGGCCCAGATGGCGGCCTATGACGCCGAGCTGCTGCGCATGAAACGCGACGGCCGGCTCAAGGCCCTCTACGACAAGTACGGCATCCCCTATATCGAACCCTGATCGGCCGGTCAGGGCTTCATAGCCCGCAAGCTCGAGTTTTGCAGCGAGACAAGCGTCTCGCACGGGAGTGGATCTCTACATCCCTCTCATGCAACCCGGCTCAAGGTTTCACATCCCGCAGGATCGGGTTCTGCAGCGAGATCAGCGTCTCGGTGGACTGTATCTCGTCGATGGTCTGGATCTTGTGGATCAGCACGGTCTGCAACTCGTCGATGGAGCGGGTCATCACCTTCATGAAGATGCTGTAGTGGCCCGTGGTGTAGTAGGCCTCCACCACCTCGTCCAGCGCCTGCAGCTTGGCCAGCGCCGACGGGTAGTCCTTGGCGCTCTTGAGGTTGATCCCGATGAAGCAGCAGACGTCGTAACCCAGCTTCTTCGGGTTCACCTGCACCCGCGTACCCTCGATGATCCCCGCCTGCTTCATCTTCTCCACCCGCACATGGATGGTGCCCGGGCTGACCAGCAGTTGTTTGGCCAGCTCGGCGTAAGGCAGCCGTGCATTCTCCATCAGGGCGGTGAGGATGGCCTGATCGAGATTATCGATCCGATAATTTTCCGGCACTTTTTTGCACTCCCTTTGATGATTCATCATTAATCACCCGTGTATTTTGAAGAAAAAAATACACAAAGCCTATTTCTATTATCGAATCTTGAATTTAGTTGGCGATCTGTTGAAGAATCCTCACATCCAACGGGTTCAAGACAGGTATTCAGCATGAAACAGCACTACATTCGCAGCCAGCAACAGATCAGCTTCGTCAAAGAGATGTTCTCCCGCCAACTCGCCCAACAACTGGGTCTGATGGAGGTACAAGCCCCCATCCTGAGCCGGGTCGGTGATGGCACTCAAGACAACCTCTCTGGCCACGAGAATGCGGTGCAGGTCAAGGTGAAGACCCTGCCTGAGCACAGCTACGAAGTGGTGCACTCACTGGCCAAATGGAAGCGCCAGACCCTGGGCCGCTTCGGCTTCGGTCCGGGCGAAGGCATCTACACCCACATGAAGGCACTGCGTCCGGACGAGGATCGCCTCACCCCCATCCACTCCGTCTACGTGGATCAGTGGGACTGGGAGAAGGTGATGCCGAGCGAGCGCCGCGATCTGGCCTACCTGCAGGAGACGGTGCGCGGCATCTGGGCCGCCATCAAGGCCACCGAGCGCGCGGTTTGCGCCGAACATGAGCTGACCCCCTTCCTGCCGGCCGAAATCCAGTTCGTGCACAGCGAAGAGCTGCTGACCCGCTACCCGGATCTCGACGCCAAGGGGCGCGAGCGGGCCATCGCCAAGGAGCTGGGTGCCGTGTTCCTGATCGGTATCGGCGGTGCCCTCTCCCACGGTGAGCGCCACGACGTGCGCGCCCCGGACTACGACGACTGGAGCAGCCACAGCGAGCTGGGTCTGGCAGGTCTGAACGGTGACATCCTGGTGTGGAACCCGGTGCTGCAGGACAGCTTCGAGATCTCCTCCATGGGGATCCGGGTCGACGCCGAGGCGCTGCGCCGCCAGCTCGCCATCACCGGCGACGAGGATCGCCTGCAGTACGACTGGCACCAGGATCTGCTGGCCGCACGGATGCCGCAAACCATCGGCGGTGGCATCGGTCAATCCCGTCTGGCCATGCTGCTGCTGCAAAAAGAGCACATAGGTCAGGTTCAGGTCGGTGTCTGGCCGGCCGAGATGAAAGCCGCCGTGCAAGGCATGCTGTAACGAATGAAGGCCATGCCGGCGTCATCGCCGCCGGCATGGCAACAGGCAAGTGGCCGTCGGGGTTGAGCGAGCGCAACCCCGGCAGGCTGTAAGAGGCAAGACCGGCAGCGGCCTTGCTTCGCCATCGGGGGCTTGCCCCTGCGACCCGCTCAACCCACGTCAGGTCGCTTCACTACATTCCTCCCGGCAATCTTCGGATTGCCGTTTTTTTTACGCCGAAAACCGGTATTCGAAACCGGCTCCGATCTGGCACTGGCGCGGCAGATCCGCTTTCCTGCTGCCGGTACAGTGGCAGGCAAACAGCTTCTCCACCCCCTCCTCCTGCAGATAGGCGCCAAGCGCCGCCGCCCGCTGCGAACCGGAAAACTTCAGGTGCAGACCGCCGATGACGGCGTGGATCCGCTCATCGCCACACACCTCCCTGGCCCGCTCGATGATGTTCTCGGTCCCTGCGTGACCACAGCCGATAAAGACGATGAGCCCCTGTTCGCTCTTGTAGACCAGCGCGGAATCGTCGCTGATAAGGTCTTTTTCCACCCGTCCGTCCCGCATGATGTAGCCAAGCAGCGAGGGGGCGGCCCGCTCGCGCCGAGCTATGCTGCCGAGGAACACCAGACGCTCCGAGAGCCACACCGGCTCGGCCGAGCAGTGGGGGAGCAAGCCTCTGGCTGCCAGCGATTCCCGTTCCAGCCCTCCCGACAGGCGATAGAGGTTGCGCCGCCAGAAGGGAAGCGGCAGGAAGTAGCCCCGCTCGCAGAACACGTCCGGACAGGCGATGAGAGGAATGGGAGTCGGATAGACGGGCAGCGAGCCTACCCCGCCCACATGGTCGTAATGACCGTGAGAGAGCACCACATGGGTGAGCGAGGCGAGATCGACCCCCATCACGGCGGCGTTGAGGCGCAGCGCCCGGCCACGGCCGCTGTCGAACAGCACCCTGAGGCCGTCGCACTCCAGCAGCAACGACAGCCCCTTCTCGGGCAGACAGCCAGGCAGATGGACATCGTCATCCACCAGTACGGAAAAGGTGAGCATGCAATTACCCCTCAAAAAAAACGCAGGCTCGGGGCCTGCGTTTTTATCAGCGATCCAGTTATTGGGTCATGGTGAGGCCGTTGCTGTCGGCCCCCAGCAGTAGTTTCTTGCCGGGGACGATGCGGCCGGAGAGCAGCGCCTGCGCCAGCGGGTTCTCCACCTTGTGCTGGATCGCCCGCTTGAGGGGACGCGCACCGTAGACGGGGTCGAACCCTGCGTGGACCAGCTTCTCGAGCAGTGCTTCGCTCACCTCCACCTCGTAGCCCTGGGCCTCGAGACGGCTCATCAGGCTCTTGAGCTGGATGCGGGCGATAGACTTGATGTGCTCCTCGCCGAGCGGGTGGAACACCACTGTCTCGTCGATCCGGTTGATGAACTCCGGCCGGAAACTGCGTGCCAGCACCTCCATCAACATGGCCTTCATCTCGTCGTAATCCTTCTCGGAGTGGTGCTCCTGAATCAGATCCGACCCCAGGTTGGAGGTCATGATGACCACGGTGTTACGGAAGTCCACGGTGCGACCCTGACCATCGGTCAGCCGGCCGTCATCCAGTACCTGCAGCAGGATGTTGAACACATCGGGGTGGGCCTTCTCCACCTCGTCCAGCAGGATCACCGAGTAGGGGCGACGACGCACCGCCTCGGTCAGATAACCGCCCTCCTCGTAACCCACGTAGCCGGGAGGCGCCCCCACCAGACGGGCCACGCTGTGTTTCTCCATGAACTCGGACATGTCGATCCGCACCATGGCGTCCTGGGTATCGAACAGGAACTCCGCCAGCGCCTTGCACAGCTCGGTCTTGCCCACCCCGGTGGGCCCGAGGAACAGGAAAGAGCCGATGGGGCGATTCGGGTCTGATAGACCTGCGCGGGAGCGGCGAATGGCGTTGGAGACCGCCTCGACCGCCTCCTCCTGGCCGATCACCCGACTATGCAGCTGATCTTCCATCCGCAGCAGCTTCTCGCGCTCCCCTTCCAGCATGCGAGCCACCGGAATCCCGGTCCAGCGGGCCAGCACGTCTGCGATCTCCACATCGGTGACCCGGTTGCGCAGCAGGCTGGTCTCCTGCATCTCGGCCTGGGTGGCGAGATCCAGCTGTTTCTCCAGCTCCGGAATGCGGCCGTACTGCAGCTCGGACATGCGGCCCAAGTCCCCTGCGCGGCGAGCCACGTCGAGATCCTGACGGGCCTGCTCCAGCGCCGCCTTGATGTGCTGGGTGCCGGCGAGGGCGGCCTTCTCGGCCTTCCACACCTCTTCCAGCTCGTTGTATTCCCTATCCTTTTCGCCGATCTCCTGGTTGATGAGCTCGAGCCGTTTGCGGCTGGCGTCGTCATCCTCCTTCATCAGCGCCTGCTGTTCGAGTTTCAGCTGGATGATGCGCCGCTCGAGCCGGTCGAGGGACTCGGGCTTGGAGTCGATCTGCAGCCGGATGCTGGCCGCCGCCTCATCGATGAGGTCGATGGCCTTGTCCGGCAGCTGACGATCCGCGATGTAGCGGTGCGACAGCTGGGCCGCCGCCACGATGGCGGGGTCGGTGATCTGCACGTGATGGTGCAGCTCGTAGCGCTCCTTCAGGCCGCGCAGGATGGCGATGGTATCCTCCACGCTCGGCTCTTCCACCAGCACCTTCTGGAAGCGGCGCTCCAGCGCGGCATCCTTCTCGATGAACTGGCGATATTCATCGAGCGTGGTAGCCCCGACGCAGTGCAGTTCGCCCCGCGCCAGCGCCGGTTTCAGCATGTTGCCCGCGTCCATGGCCCCCTCGCCCTTGCCCGCGCCGACCATGGTGTGCAGCTCGTCGATGAAGAGGATGACGTTGCCCTCCTCCTTGGCCAGGTCGTTCAGCACCGCCTTGAGCCGTTCCTCGAACTCGCCGCGATACTTGGCACCGGCCACCAGGGCCCCCATGTCCAAGGAGAGCACCCGCTTGTTCTTGAGCCCCTCCGGCACCTCGCCGTTGATGATGCGCTGGGCCAGCCCCTCGACGATGGCGGTCTTGCCGACGCCGGGAGCCCCGATCAGCACCGGGTTGTTCTTGGTACGGCGTTGCAGCACCTGGATGGTGCGGCGAATTTCGTCATCCCGCCCGATCACCGGGTCGAGCTTGCCGATCTCGGCCCGTTCGGTCAGATCGATGGTATACTTCTCCAGCGCCTGGCGATTCTCCTCGGCGTTGGCATCCTCCACCTTCTTGCCGCCACGCACCTTGTCGATGGCCGCTTCGAGTTTCTCCTTGGTCAGCCCCTGGGCACGCAGCAGTTCGCCCAGCGTCCCCTTCTCGTCGAGGGCCGCCAGCACGAACAGTTCGGAGGAGATGAACTGATCCTTGCGCTGCTGGGCCAGCTTGTCGCAGACGTTGAGCAACCGGCCGAGGCCGTTGGAGAGCTGCACGTCTCCCTCCACGCCGCTGACACGCGGCAGGCGGTCGAGTTCTTCACCCAGACGCGAGCGCAGGGCATTGATGTCCAGCCCGGTCAGGGTCAGCAACGGGCGAATAGAGCCGCCATCCTGGTTGACCAGGGCGGTCATCAGGTGAACGGGCTCAATGAATTGGTGGTCACGACCCAGCGCAAGAGACTGGGCATCGGAAATAGCAATCTGGAATTTGCTGGTCAGGCGATCGAGGCGCATTGCACTCCCCCTTCAAACAGGCAGACGCCGCTTGCGCGGCAAACAACATAACTTTCTGAGATGAAAGATGAGGCCCGTACGGACTATTTCAAGGGGTGAGGCTGGTTATTTTTTCTGCAGATGCTGGCGTGAGGGGATCACGGCCCCTTGGCAAACAAGGGGCCGCTGAGTGTTTATTCGGCCAGCCAGATGATGGAGGCCATGCGGCCGGTCTGGCCGTCGCGACGATAAGAGTAGAACTGCTCGCTGTCGCTGAAGGTGCAGTGCTCACCGCCATGGACGGCGGTGACGCCGGCGCGGGCGAGGCGCAGGCGGGCCAGCTGGTAGATATCCGCCAGCCACTTGCCCTCGTTGGACGAAGGCACAAACGCTGCCTCTGCTGCAGCCTGCTCCGCCATAAAGGCCTCGCGCACCTCGCCACCCACTTCAAACGCAGTGGGGCCGATGGCCGGGCCGAGCCAGGCCAGGATCTCGCCCGGCTCGCAGCCCATGGCGGCGATGCTCGCTTCCAGCACACCCCCCTGCAGCCCGCGCCAGCCGGCGTGAGCGGCAGCCACCACGGTGCCGGCCCGATCGCAGAACAGCACAGGCAGGCAGTCGGCAGTCATCACGATGCAGGCCTGCCCCGCGTCTCGGGCGCAGGCGGCATCCGCATCCGGTGTACAGCCATAGTCGCTGCTGACGAGATGCACCGCGGTGCCGTGCACCTGATTGAGCCAGTTGAGAGTGCCGGGAATGGCGGCCGCCTGCTGCAGCCGGGCCCGGTTGGCCTCGACCCTGGCCGGTTCGTCCCCCACGTGGGCCCCCAGGTTGAGGCCGGCAAAGACCCCCTCGCTGACGCCGCCGTCACGGGTGGTCGACAGGGCTCTGACCCTGGCCGGGGCCGGCCAGTCGGGTTCGATCCATTTCATCTGTGGCTCCTTTCGTTCATATGAAAACGGGGCCCCTTGGCTGCAACCAGTCAAGGGGCCCCATATCAGGTCATGCAGGGCGGGTTACGGCAGGAATCGTCGCAGAGCCGCCCTTTTCATCAGTTCCAGACCAGATCGTCCGGATTGGCCAGGGTATCAGCCCGCAGCACTTCCATCAGATCCAGCATGTCCTGCGGCGTCGGCGAGTGCCACTGCATCACCTCACCGGTGATGGGGTGCGCCAGCTGCAGCATGGTGGCGTGCAGCGCCTGGCGATGGAAGTTGCGCAGGGCCTCGGTCAGCTCGGGGATGGCGTTGCGCAGCGGACGCAGACGACCGCCGTAGGCCGGATCACCCACCAGCGGGTGCTTGATGTGGGCCATGTGCACGCGGATCTGGTGGGTACGACCGGTTTCCAGCCGCAGCCGTAGCCGGGTGTGGCCGCGGAACTTCTCGTGCACCCGGTAGTGGGTCACGGAAGGACGGCCATTGGGCACCACGGCCATGTGGGTACGCTGGGTCGGGTGACGGCCGATGGGGGCATCGACGGTGCCGCCGGCGGTCATGTGACCGATGGCGATCGCTTCGTACTCACGGGTGATCTGGCGCGCCTGCAGCGCTTCCACCAGATGGGTCTGGGCCGGCACAGTCTTGGCGACCACCATCAGACCTGTGGTGTCTTTATCCAGACGGTGCACGATACCGGCGCGGGGCACTTCGGCGATGTCCGGGTAGCGGTGCAGCAGGGCGTTGAGGATGGTGCCATCGGGCGTACCGGCGCCCGGGTGAACCACTAGGCCGGCCGGCTTGTCGATCACCAGAATGTGTTCATCTTCGTAAACGATGTTGAGCTCGATATCCTGCGCATCGAAGCGGGTGTCATCTTCCAGCTCGACATCCACATGTACCTTCTGCCCGGCCAGCACCTTCTCGCGCGGGGTATTGGCAACCTGACCATCCAGGGTCACTCTGTCCTGTAAAATCCACTCCTTGATGCGGGTGCGGGAGTAGTCTGGAAACAATTCGGCCAGGGCCTGGTCGAGTCGCTGCCCGAATTGGTGATCCTGGAATTCGCCTGTCAGTTCAATATGCTGGCTCATGTATGGTCTCTTGAGCGGGGGGTATCAATTCGAAATAATCCGGGTATTCTAGCTTTTCTTTTAGCCAAGCATAACGGATACTTTGCCAATTTCGTGGAAATGGACCGGATGTTGTTGATGGGAAAGAAGTCTCACCTGCTGATGTCACTCGCCTTGGTCGCTACCTTGATCACAGGCTGTTCCAGCACCAAACCCAAGGTACCGGACGAACCGCCGGAGACCCTGTACCAGAAAGCACGCGTCAAGCTGGATGCAGGTAACTACCTGAATGCTATCGAGTTACTGGAGGCGCTGGATTCTCGCTATCCTTTCGGTGCCTACTCCAACCAGGTTCAGCTCGACCTCATTTACGCCTACTACAAGCAGGATGACACTGCCCAGGCGATCGCCAATATCGACCGTTTTATCCGCCTCAATCCGGCGCATAAAAATATCGATTACGTCTTCTATATGCGCGGTCTGACCAACATGGCCGGCGATTACAACTTCTTCCAGGACTTCCTGGGCATCGATCGGGACGACAAAGACCCCTCCTATGCCCGTCAGGCCTTCCAGGATTTCAAGACCCTGTTGCAGAACTACCCCAACAGCGTCTACGCCGCCGATGCCCGTGCCCGCATGATCGGTCTGAAGAACCGGCTCGCCCGCTACGATCTGAGCGTGGCCGAGTACTATGTGAAGCGTGATGCGCTGATCGCCGCCGCCAACCGGGCCAAGCTGATCGTCGAGACCTATCCCGACACGGCCGAAACCGAGAAGGCGCTGGAGATCATGATCAACTCCTACGACACCCTGAAGATGCCGACCCTGGCCCAGCACGCCCGCGAAGTGCTGGCCAAGAACTACCCGGACAATCGTCTCGGTCGCAGCTGATCGCTTGCCGCACCATGAAAAACCGGAGCCTTGGCTCCGGTTTTTTTATGGGCGCTGTTCATGAACGACATGCCCCTTTACCACCCCGTACCGGCGGCATGGGGAAAGACGGCGCACATCAGCCACGCCGTCATGCCGTGTATTACTTGGCGACGTTGCCCGCCACGTTGAGCACATCCCAAGTGCGGGAGAAGGGCGGTGCGTAGGCAAAGTCCAGCATGCCGAGCTGCTCCGAGGTCACCCCCATGGTGATGGCGACCGCCAGCGCATCGATGCGGTGCACCGCCCCCTTGCGCCCGAGGATCTGCCCCCCCAGCAGCCGCTTGCTGCCCGCCTCATAGACCAGCTTGACGTGAATGTCGGACTGACCCGGGCAGTAGTTGGTGTGGCACTTGTCCTTGATCACCACGGTACGATAATCAAGGCCCATCGCCCTGGCCTCCTGCTCGGAGAGGCCGGTACGGCCCGCCTCCAGCCCCAGCACCTTGAGCGCAGCAGAGCCGAGGGTGCCCGGGAATTCCTGCTCGGCGCCCGCCAGGTTCTCGCCCACCATGCGTCCCAACTTGTTGGCGATGGTAGCGAGCGGCACATAGACCTGCTGCTGCTTCACGCCGTGCCAGACGCTGGCACAGTCACCGGCCGACCAGACATTGGCCAGCGAGCTGCGCCCCTGCCGGTCCACCTTGATGGCGCCATTGCCGAGCCGCTCGATGCCGGTGTCGGCCAGAAACTCGGTGTTGGGCTTGACCCCGGTGCAGACCACCACGATGTCGGCCTCGTACTCGCCATGGCTGGTGCGCACGCCGGTCACCCGGCCCTCCCCCAGCAGGGCTTCGACCCGCTCGCCGAGATGGAGGGAGACTCCCTGCTCACGCAGCTCAGTCTCGATATGCTGGGTGATTTCGCTGTCGAACGCCTCCGGGATGACCCGCTCCGCCAGTTCGATCAGACGCACCTCCTTGCCCTGATGGACCAGCGCCTCGACCACCTCCAGCCCGATAAAGCCGGAGCCGATCACCAGGGCTCGGCGATTGCGCGGCTCCTGCACGGCGGCCTTGAGGGCCAGCCCATCGGCCATCCGGCGCAGGCCGAATACCCCTTCCTGCTGCAGGCCCGGGATGGGCGGCATCACTTCGCGAGCGCCGGTGGCGATCATCAGCCGATCGTAGCGATCGGTGAAGGTGTCGCCGTTATGTTCGACCTTCAGCGTCTGGGCGGCGGCATCCAGGCTCAGCACCCGGTGGCCGGTCTTGACCTCGATCCCCTTGGCGGCGAACTGCGCCGGGGTGAACTCGGCCATGTAGCCGGGCTCCTGAAACTCGTCGCCAACGAAATAGGGCAGACCGCAGGCGCCGAAGGAGATCACCTCGGACGCCTCATACACCACGATCTCAGCCTCTTTGGCCAGTCGGCGCGCCTTGGCGGCCGCACTCATGCCGGCGGCTTCGCCACCGATGATCACGATTCTCATACTTGCTCCTGTCAATGACGCAGGGAGGGCGTGCCCTCCCTGTGGTTGATGGCGGAAGGGATCCCCTCCCGCGGCGGATCAGATGGTGGACTCTTCGCCGTCCAGACAGACTTCCTGCTCGCTGTTAAACACCGCCATGTCGGTCTCCCCCAGCAGACGGCTGGTGACAGTACCGGCGGTGATGGAGCCGGAGACGTTCAACGCGGTACGGCCCATGTCGATCAGCGGCTCGATGGAGATCAGCAGACCGGCCAGCGCCACCGGGAAGTCCAGCGCGGAGAGCACGATCAGGGCGGCGAAGGTGGCGCCGCCACCAATGCCGGCTACCCCGAAGGAGCTGACGGTGATGATGGCGATCAGGGTCATGATGAAGGCCGGATCCATGGGGTTGACCCCCACGGTCGGCGCAATCATGACCGCTAGCATGGCCGGATAGATGCCGGCGCAGCCGTTCTGGCCGATGGTCGAACCGAACGAGGCGGCGAAGTTGGCGATCCCCTCCGGAATGCCGAGCGCCTTGGTCTGGGTCTGCACGTTCATCGGGATGGAACCCGCACTGGTGCGGGAGGTGAAGGCAAAGGCCAGCACCGGCATGATCTTCTTCAGGAAGCGGGCCGGGTTGATGCCCACCAGCGCCACCAGCAGCAGGTGCACGGCGAACATGATGGCGATGGCACCGTAGGAGGCCAGCACGAAGTTGAGCAGGTTGATGATGTCGGCGTAGTTGGAGCCGGACACCACCTTGGTCATCAGCGCCAGCACACCGTAGGGAGTGAGGCGCAGCACCAGGGTCACCATCCGCATCACGATGACGTGGGCCACCTGCATGAAGTGGCCGAAACTCGCGAAGATCTCCGGCTTCTTGCGGGCGATGCCGGTGGCGGAGAGGCCGATGAAGATGGAGAAGATCACCACGGCGATGGTGGAGGTCTTGCGCGCCCCCGTCATGTCGAGGAAGGGGTTGGCCGGGATGAACTCCAGCACCATCTTGGCAAAGGACATGCTCTCGACGCTGCCGAGGGTGGTCTGCAAGGCCACCCCGCGGGCGGTTTCGGCGGCGCCGGCGGTGAGCCCCTCGGCGGTCAGACCGAACAGGTTGGACATCAGGATGCCCGCCCCGGCGGCAATCATGGTGGTGAAGATCAGTACCCCTATGGTCATGGCGCTGATCTTGCCAAGGGCGGTACCACCGTTGAGCTTGAGGATGGCCCCTATGATGGAGACCATGATGAGCGGGATGATGATCATCTGCAGCAGTTTCACGTAGCCGCTGCCGACGATGTCCAAGTAGTCGCCGGTCTGCACCAGCACGTCGGAACCGGCCCCGTAGAGCAGCTGCAGGGCGGCACCGAACAGGATGCCCAGCCCCAGCCCCGAGAAGACCCGGCGGGTGAAGCTGACGTGGGTCTGCTGCAACCGATAGAGAAACAGCAGCAACATGGCCAGGATGGCCAGATTACCTATAACGCTAAGAGTCATGACGATATTCCCCAAAATGATCGGGCTAGGCCCGAAGTGTGCGGACGAGTGCCCAGTACGCACTCCTCCCTGAAACCTGCCGCGTCGTGGCGGCGCGCCCCCCGGTATGGCCGAGGTGGCGTCAACTGGCAGAAAAACGGAGGGTGGCCTGCGCCACCCTCTTGCATCACTCGGCCTTGCCTTGTTGCTTGGCCCGCATGATGTTGATGATCTCGATATCGGTATCCAGCATCCCCTGCTTGGAGAGGCGGCCCAGGTTGGCGATGGTCTGATCCACATCGTCGGAGACGATGCCTTCGCTCTGGGGGACCCGCAGATTGTTGATGGCCATCAGCGAGGATTTCACCGCCGCCGAGGTGGAGGTAGAGACCTTCATGGAACAGGCGCTGCCGGCACCGTCGCAGATGATACCGGAAACGTCGCCAATCATGTTGTTGATGCAGTGACTAATTTGCTCGAACTGACCACCCAGCAGCCAGGTGATGGCGGCCCCCGCCCCCATGGCGGCGGTGCTGGCGGCACAGAGGGCCGACAACTTGTTCTGGTAGGTCTTGATGTAGATGGCGACCAGGTGGCTCATCACCAGCGCCCGGGTCAGCTGCTCGTCGCTCGCCTTGAGGAAGCGGGCGGCGGCGACCACCGGCATGGTGGCGGCAATGCCCTGGTTGCCGGAGCCCGAGTTGGACATGGCGGGCAGCATGGCACCATCCATCCGCGCGTCGGAAGCGGCGGAAGAGAGGCGCATGGCCAGGGTCATCAGATCATCGGAGAGCAGCTTGCGCTCCACCTGCTCGGTGAGGATCTTGCCGATGCGCAGGCCATACCCCTGCAACCCTTCGTCCGCCAGCGCCTGGTTCATAGTGGCCGCCTCGCGGATGAAGTCGATCTCGGCCAGCGGCACCTGCAGGGCGAACTCGACAATCTCGCGCAGGGTCATGGTGGGCTTGCTGGCAGGGGCGGCCTGGATCTGCACACCAGGGGCACTGTCCTGCGCCATCAGCACCTCGCCATCGCGCTCCATCAGGATGATGCGGGTGTGGTCGGTACAGATCACCACCCGGGCGCTGTGGCCCTCTACCTCTGCCAGCACCTCGGCGTAGAGCACGTCCGGCACGTCCTTCACGTCCACCTTGATGGCGGGCAGCAGCGCCTTGGCGGCTTCGACCTGATCCGGCGTGAGGGTCTTGAGCACCTCCAGCCCGGCATCCGGGTTGCCGCCGGTGATACCGACGGCGGCAGCCACCGGTAGCCCTATCATGCCGGTGCCCGGCACCCCGACCCCCATGCCGTTCTTGAACAGGTTGCCGCTGACCCAGACGCTGACGCGGGTCGGCACCTGCCCCAGCAGCTTGCGGCAGTTGGCCGCCGCCAGCGCCACCGACATGGGCTCGGTGCAGCCAAGGGCCGGCACCACTTCACGCTTGAGCAGGGTAATAAAGTCGGTCCATTGTGCGTTCATTGCGATGTGTCTCATGTTCATGGTGCCCGCATGGGGGCGTGTATTGTGCAGTCCGGCCCGCCGTGCAACGGCGGAGCGACATATAACCAGTATGGCGGGAGATGCCGGGCTGGCGGCAGTCGAATGAGGGCCGCGCCTATGATCGGAGCCGCTGTGGCGCTGGGCAATCCGATCAACTTTTGGTAACTCTAAAGCAATAGGACTCAAATAAAATTGAGCCGACTCGCTTTTTGCGCAGGCATTATGCCCCACTGGCGGTGAAGTGCCACAAAATGTGAACAGGCGCACAACAGGGCGATAGCGGCCCGGTACCGCCGGTTCAAGAGGGGGTCAGAGCCCGTAGCGGGTCAGCAGGGCCTGATACTCGGGGGTCTGCTTGAAGGCCTTGAGGGCGAGGGAGAACTGATAGGCCAGCCGTTCGTTGCCGGGCCTGTGGGTAAAGGCGAGAAAGTTGCGGTTGCTCTCGGTCACCATCTTTTCGCTGTGACCGACCTGATCCTGCAGCCCCTGCCCCTTGAGCAGGTAACGGCCCACTATCTGGTTCATCACCACCGCATCCAGCCGACCCGCCATCATCAGGTGCAGCTGCTTGATCATGTTGCTCTCCCCGGTCATGGGCACCCGGGTGAACAGGGCCGAGGTCAGGAAGGGTTCGCCATAGGCGTAATCGGCCTGGGTGCCGATACGCAGCCCCTTGAGGCTCTCCAGGCTCTGATAGTCGACAGGTTTGCTGAAGGGGAAGAAGATCACTTCGCCGCTCTGGGAGAGGGGTTCATCCGGATAATGCAGCCACTCCAGCCGGCGCTCCTCGAAGAAGACGTCGACCACGGCATCGCCGCGCTGGAACCTGGCCTCCTGCAGCACCCGCTTCCAGGGCAACACCTTGACCCTGGTCTGGTAGCCCATCCGTTTGAGCACGGTGCGGGCCAGCTCAAGATCGGCACCGCCCAGACTGCCGTCGTCGAGGCGCATCACATAGGGCGGCCACAGTTCAGTGAGCAGGGTCAGGGTCGGCGGCTCGGCGGCCTGCACCAGGCTCCCCCACCAGAGACAAAACAGGATCCATCCTTTCCGCCACACCATGCCGCGCTCTCCCTCTGTGCATTGGCTGAGGATATACCAAAAAGTAAGTAATAAAAAAGGAGGCCGCAGCCTCCTTTTTGCTTTCCTCTCCGGCGCTTACAGCGCTTTCAGGATGGCCTCGACGCTGGCCTTGGCATCGCCGAACAGCATCTGGGTGTTCTCTTTGAAGAACAGCGGGTTCTGCACACCGGCATAGCCAGTGTTCATGGAGCGCTTGAAGCCGATGACGTTCTGCGCCTTCCACACTTCCAGCACCGGCATGCCGGCGATGGGGCTGCCCGGATCTTCCATGGCAGCCGGGTTGACGGTGTCGTTGGCACCGATCACCAGCACGGTGTCGGTATCGCTGAAGTCTTCGTTGATCTCGTCCATTTCCAGCACGATGTCGTACGGGACTTTCGCTTCCGCCAGCAGCACGTTCATGTGGCCAGGCAGACGACCGGCAACCGGGTGGATACCGAAGCGCACCTTGACGCCGCGGTCACGCAGCTTCTGGGTGATCTCGGCCACCGGGTACTGGGCCTGCGCCACCGCCATGCCGTAGCCCGGGGTGATGATGACGGAGCTGGAGTTTTTCAGCAGCTCGGCCACGTCTTCGGCGCTGGTCTCGCGGTATTCGCCCATCTCCTGGTCGGCCGTGGAGGCCACACCGTCGGAACCGAAGCCACCGGCGATCACGGAGATGAAGGAGCGGTTCATCGCCTTGCACATGATGTAGGACAGGATCGCACCGGAAGAACCCACCAGGGCACCGGTGACGATCAGCAGGTCGTTGGAGAGCATGAAGCCCGCCGCCGCCGCCGCCCAACCGGAGTAGGAGTTCAGCATGGAGACCACCACCGGCATGTCGGCGCCGCCGATGGAGGCAACCAGGTGCCAGCCGAAGGCGAAGGCGATCAGGGTCATCACCAGCAGGGCGAAGGTGGAGCCACCGGCGTTGACGAAGTGGATCATCAGCGCGATGGAGACCACCACGGCCAGCAGGTTCAGCTTGTGGCGGTGCGGCAGCATCAGCGGCTTGGAAGAGATCAGGCCACGCAGCTTGCCAAACGCCACCACGGAACCGGTGAAGGTCACCGCACCGATGAAGACGCCCAGGAACACTTCCACCAGGTGGATGTTCAGCATGGCGCCGGTCAGGTGCTCGACCTGGGCGACGCTGTTGGCCTGTTCGAAGGCGGCGCGGGCCGCGGCCAGAGTGGCATCTAGGTTGGAACCGACAGAGACCACCACTTCAGCCGGAGCAGACGGGTGCAGATCGATGAAGCTGTTGAAGCCCACCAGCACGGCCGCCATACCCACGAAGCTGTGCAGCACGGCCACCAGCTCGGGCATTTCGGTCATCTCGACCTTGAGCGCCAGACGCACGCCGATGGCACCGCCGATCACCATGGCCAGGATGATCCAGTGAACGCCACTGGTTTCCGGGTTGAATACGGTGGCGAGCAGGGCGATGGCCATACCCGCGATACCGAACAGGTTGCCATGTTTGGCCGTCTCTTGCTTCGACAGTCCCGCGAGACTGAGGATGAAGAGCACGGCGGCAACGATATAGGATGCTGTTACCAGTCCTTGAGACACGTTAAACCCCCTTAATCCTTACGGAACATCTTCAGCATGCGCTGAGTGACGGTGAAGCCGCCGAAGATGTTGATACTGGCAATCAGCACGGCGATGAAGGCCAATGCGGTGACCAGGGTCGACCCTTGCCCAATCTGCAGCAGGGCACCGACCACGATAATGCCGGAGATGGCATTGGTGACCGACATCAGCGGCGTGTGCAGGGCGTGAGAGACGTTCCACACCACGTAGTAACCGACCACACAGGCCAGGATGAATACGGTGAAGTGAGAGAGGAACGCGGCAGGCGCCACGGCAGCAACCCAGCCGAAGGCGGCGATGCCGAGGGCACCGAACACGAACTTCTTGTTGGAGGGTTTGGCCTCTTCTTTCTTGGCAGCCGGTTTGGCGGCGGCCGGCTTCTGCGGGGCGGCAGAGACGGAGATGGCGGGTGGCGGGAAGGTCACTTCACCGGCCTGGATCACCGTCATGTTGCGCTGCACCACGTCTTCGAAGTCGATGGCGACGTTGCCGTCCTTCTCCTTGCACATCAGCTTCATCAGGTTGACCAGGTTGGTACCGTAGAGCTGGGAGGATTGGGCAGGCAGACGACCCGGCAGATCGGTGTAACCGATCACCTTGACGCCGTTGTCGGTGACATGCAGTTCACCCGATACCGTGTATTCGCAGTTGCCGCCAGCCTGGGCAGCCATGTCCACGATGACGGAACCCGGCTTCATGCTGTCCACCATCTCTTTGGTGATCAGCTTGGGTGCCGGCTTGCCCGGGATCAGGGCGGTGGTGATGATGATGTCCACTTCCTTGGCCTGCTGGGCAAACAGCGCCATCTCGGCCGCGATGAACTCTTCGCTCATTACCTTGGCGTAACCATCGGAGGAAGAACCATCCTCGCCGCCGAAGTCGAGCTTGAGGAATTCACCACCCATGGACTCGATCTGCTCGGCCACTTCCAGACGGGTATCGAACGCACGCACGATGGCACCGAGGGAACCGGCAGTACCGATGGCGGCCAGACCGGCGACACCGGCACCGATCACCAGCACCTTGGCGGGCGGCACTTTACCGGCGGCGGTGATCTGGCCGGTGAAGAAGCGACCAAACTGGTGCGCGGCTTCAACGACGGCGCGATAGCCACCGATGTTGGCCATGGAGGAGAGGGCATCGAGGGACTGGGCACGGGAGATCCGCGGCACCATGTCCATCGCCATCACATTGATGTTGCGCGCGGACAGCTTCTTGACCAGCTCAGGGTTCTGGGCGGGCCAGATGAAGCTCACCAGAGTGGCACCATCTTTAATTTGTGCGATCTCGGCATCGGTCGGCGCATTGACCTTGAAGATGAGGTCGGCTTGCCAGACGCTCGGCACCACGCTGGCACCGGCAGCCTCGAAGGCGGCATCATCGAAGCTGGCCAGCAGGCCGGCACCGGCCTCGATAGCGACCTCGAAGCCGAGCTTTTTCAGCTGCTCAACGGTGGCCGGGGTCGCTGCGACCCGGGTCTCACCGGCGAGACTCTCTCTCGGTATTCCAATCTGCATGACTATTCCCTGATGGTTAATAAACAATCGCTGCCCAGTGTCGCATTTCTGGCGAAACAAGACATGACCAAAGTGCAGGTCACGGGCCCTTTGTTATGAAAATCAGTAGGCTTTACCTCAACCTCCTGTCATGGTCAGGCCCCCGCTTTTCAGGCGCGAAGGTGATTAGTATCAAATTTTGGAGTTTTATTACAACCGCAGTCCCGGCAGCGCGCGTACAGAATTCAGCCCGTCCCGGACCATGATTTAAAAAAACAAACCAAATTAGCGACTTATACCAGTAAAAAGCGCTGGAAAAAGTGATCCAACCAGTCAAAAAAAATGTTTTACCGGCCCTCTATCTTAGCGCTTTTTGTTCTTACGAAATCCGCACGGATCACAGATATCAGGCCGAAAACGAAAAAAGTAACTGTTTTGTAACAGACAAGGGGCCGTCTACCCGCCAAATAGGCGGATCCGGCCCCTGTTATTTAATCGTTTCGATGGTGACTGACCGGTGCGCCCGGCTTACCAGGCCGCCTCATAAATATGCTGGCTCTGCACCAGGTCGATATCGCCGTGCTCGCCGATGGCGGTCATGCCGTGTTCCGCCAGCTTGCCGAGCAGGGTATCAATTCCTGCGTCCGCCACGCCGTAATCCCGCAGCCGGGTCTTGATCCCCATCCGCTCGAAGAAGTCGCGGGTGGCGGCGATGGCGCCGTCGATGCGCTCAGCCTCGCTGCCACTGCGCAGATCCCACACCCGCTCGGCGTATTGCAGCAGCTTGGCGTGTTTCTGCTGGCGCTTGGCCTGCAGCAGGGCCGGCAGCACCACCGCCAGGGTCTGGGCGTGGTCGAGGCCGTGCAGGGCGGTGATCTCGTGGCCCAGCATGTGGGTGGCCCAGTCCTGCGGTACACCGGCTCCGATCAGGCCGTTCAGCGCCAGGGTGGCACTCCACATGATGTTGGCGCGCACCTCGTAGTTTTCTGGTTCCACCAGTGCCTTGGGGCCCTCTTCCAGCAGGGTCAGCAGCAGGCCCTCGGCGAAGCGATCCTGCACCTTGGCGTTGACCGGGTAGGTGAGGTACTGCTCCAGGATGTGCACGAAGGCATCCACCACCCCGTTGGCCACCTGACGGGCCGGCAGGGTGTAGGTGAGCACCGGGTCGAGCACGGCGAAGCGCGGCATCACGAAGGGCGAGAAGAAGTGCACCTTGTCGCCGCTGCTGCGACGGGTCACCACGGCGCCCATGTTCATCTCGGAACCGGTGGCCGGCAGGGTCAGCACGGCGCCGAGCGGGATGGCGGAGCGCACTTCATTGCCCACGGTCTCGAGGATGTGCCAGGGATCCCGGGCCGGATCATAATGGGCAGCCGCGGCGATGAACTTGGTGCCGTCGAGCACGGAGCCGCCGCCGACAGCCAGCAGGAAGTCGACCCGCTCGGCGCGGGCCAGCTCGACCGCCCCCATCAGGGTTTCATAGGTGGGGTTGGGCTCGATGCCGCCGAATTCAAACAGGGTCATGCCGGCCAGTTCGCTGCGGATCTGGGCCAGCAGGCCGCTGCGCACCACGCTGCCGCCACCGTAGGTGATGAGGATGCGGGCGTCGTGTGGCAGTTGGGCACGCAGCTGGGCGACCTGGCCCTTGCCGAACAGGATCTTGGTCGGGGTATGCAGGGTGAAGTTGTTCATCGACATTGCCTTTTTAGTCTCTGGCGGCCAGGCCGCAAAAATGTGATTGCATTTTTCTCCAGACAACCAATACCATCAAGACAACATCCTGCTAGTTATTTGCCTATTTCTACAAAACAGTCAGAACAGACTTCAAGAGCACCCCATGCAGACACGCTACACCGACCTCGCCGCCAAGCTGGCTCGCCACGTCACCGCCCCCGGCATCACTCCCTCGCCGGTGGATCAGGTGAGCCTCATCTACACCACCGAATACCACGGCCGCACCCCTGTGCTCTACCAGCCGCGGATGATAGTGATCCTGCAAGGGCACAAGGTGGGCTATCTGGCGGACCAGGTGTTTCGCTACGACCCCAACCACTACCTGCTGATGACCCTGCCGCTGCCCTGCGAGTGCGAGTGCTTCGCCTCCCCCGAGCAGCCCCTCATCGGCTTCTCCCTCGAGATCAACTTGGTGACCCTGCAGGAGCTGTTGCTGGAGCTGGGGGATGCCCTGCCCGCCCCCGCTCCGCAAAAGAGCGGTGTGCACTCGGTGCCCCTGTCGAAGGCCATGTTCTGCGCCGCCGAGCGACTGATCGATCTGATGGACAAACCCCATCACGCCCGGGTGCTGGGGCCGCAGACGGTACGGGAGATGCTGTTCTACGCCCTGCACGAGGGGGGTGGCCCGGCGCTGCAAGCGCTCGCCAACCGCCACAACCATGTGGGCCAGATTGCCCGGGTGCTGCGTATGATAGAGCAGCGTTTCGCCGACAACCTGACCATGGAGGAGCTGGCACGGGAGGTGAACATGAGCGTCTCCGCCTTCCACCACCACTTCAAGGCGGTCACCGCCACCTCGCCGTTGCAGTACATCAAGTCGTTTCGCCTCCACAAGGCGCGGATGATGATGCTGCACGACGGCATCAAGGCGGGCACCGCGGCGGCCAGGGTCGGCTACGAGAGCAACTCCCAGTTCAGCCGGGAGTACAAGCGCTTCTTCGGCAGCACGCCGACGGATCAGGCCTCCCGCTTTCGGGAAGGCCAGCTGCGCATCATAGAGGGATAACCAGAGAGGAACTGTTCATGCGTACACTGCTTTGCCTGCTCACCGCCTGCCTGCTGACGGCCTGTACCGGCCTCGCCGACGGCATCCGCCCCGTTACCGGCTTCCAGCTCGACCGCTACCTCGGTACCTGGTACGAGATAGCCCGCCTCGACCATAGCTTTGAGCGCGGACTGGAGCAGGTGAGCGCCACCTACAGCCTGCGCGACGACGGCGGGGTCAGGGTGCTCAATCGCGGCAAGCAGAGTGACGGCAGCTGGCGCGAGGCAGAGGGCAAGGCCTACTTTGTCGACAAGCCGGACGAGGCACGGCTCAAGGTGAGCTTCTTCGGCCCCTTCTACGGCGGCTACAACGTCATCGAGCTGGATCCCGATTATCAGCTCTCGCTGGTGACCAGCTACAACCACGACTACCTCTGGATCCTCGCCCGTTCCCCCAATCCGCCCAAGGCCAACGTGGATGCGCTGATCGCCAAGGCCAAGGGGCTGGGCTTTGCCACCGATCAGCTGATCTGGGTCAAGCAGACCCCTGAGCCTGTCGTGAAATAACAAAGGGCAGCCCGCGGGCTGCCCTTTTTCATGGACGTTCGAGCGATGATCAGAGCCGGAAGCGGCCGATCTCCTGCTCCAGCCGCTCGGTCAGCCCCTTCAGCTCGGCCGCCTGCACCGCCTCCTGATTGGCCTGCTCGGCCAGCTCCTGGGAGACGTGGCGGATGTTCTCGGTGTTGCGGCTGATCTCGCTGGTGACCGAGGTCTGCTCTTCGGCCGCCGCCGCAATCTGGGTCGCCATGTCGCTGATGGAACCGATCGCCTCGTTGATCCGCGCCAGGCTCTGGTTGGCGGACTCCGCATCCTCCACGCTGGTGCCCGCCAGCTGGCGACTGGTCTCCATGCCGCCCACCGCCCGGCGGGTGGTCTGCTGCAGGGTCTCGATCATCTGCTGGATCTCGTCGGTGGAGTCGTGGGTGCGGCGCGACAGCACTCGCACCTCGTCCGCCACCACCGCAAAGCCGCGCCCCTGCTCGCCGGCCCGGGCCGCCTCGATGGCGGCGTTGAGGGCCAGCAGGTTGGTCTGCTCAGCGATGCCGCTGATGGTGGCCAGAATGCCGCTGATCTTCTGGGCATGGGCATCCAGCTCGTTGATGATCTGGCTGGCGTCGGCCACTTCGTCCGCGAGCCCCGTGATGCTGCGCTGGCTCTGGCCGACCTGCGACTGGCCCGATACCGCCAGCTTGACCGCATCGCCCGAGGTGGTGGCGGCAAACTCGGCGTTGCCGGCGATCTCCTGGGTGGCGGAGGCCATCTCGGTCACCGCGGTCGCCACCATCACGATCTCGTCCTGCTGCTGGCGCACCCGCTGGCTGCGGGACTGGGCGCCGGCCGCCTGGGCGCGAGACTGGGCCGCCAGCTCGACGGTAACGTCACGCAGTCGGCTGACGATGCCGTGCAGCCGCGCCACGAACTGGTTGAAGCTCTCCGCCAGCTGACCCACCTCGTCCTTGCTGCGGGTGTTGATGTGGACCGTGAGGTCCCCCTCGCCGTGGGCGATGTCGTGCAGCGCGCCGGCCACCCGGCCCAGATCGGCAAACAGATACTTGAACATGGCGGTGAGCAGGGCGCTGAACACCAGCATCAGCACCAGGGTCAGCCCCACCAGCTGCCACAGCAGGGTGGCGAGCGGTGCCTCCAGCACGTCGCGATACATCACCATGGCCAGCAGCCAGTCGGTGCCCGCCACCGGTTGCACCGCCAGCAACACGTCGCGCCCGTCGAGGGTGGCGGCGTGCAGCTCGTTGTTCTCGCGACCCCACTGCTGGAAGGTGGCCGCCGACAGGTCGGGAGAGAGCTCGCCAATCTGCTTGAGCGCCAGCTCCTTGTTGGGGTGGCCGACGATGAGCCCGCTGCTGTCGAGCAGCATGGCGTACCCATCCCCCTGCACCTGCATCGCCAGTACCTCGTCGATCAGCTTGTCGAGCGCCAGGTTGGCCCCCACGGCGCCGACCAGCTCTCCCTGATACAGCACCGGCTCGGAGAGGGTGACCACCAGCTTCTGCATGGTGACGCTGACATAGGGGGCGGTGACGATAAGCTGTCCCGCCTTCACCGCGTCCTGATACCAGGGGCGCTCGCGCGGGTCATAGTTGCCGGTATTGAGGGAGGGGTCCTGGCGGGTCATCACCCCCTGGGTAGAACCAAAGTAGGTAAGCCCGAAGCCACCCGAGGTGTAGGCCTGCTTCAGGTGGGGCACCAGCTCGGCCTGCGGGTTGTCGGCGATCAGGTTCACCAGCGCGTGCACCGTGTTCTTGCGATCCGCCATCCAGTCGCCGATAGCGACCGAGTAGGCGTGGCCATAGTTGACCGCCTCGCTCTGGATGGCGCTCATGGTGCGGGATTTGAGGGTGTGAAAGGCAACGATGCCGAGCAGTGAGGCCATCAGCAGCACCACCCCCAGACTGGTGGCCAGCAGCTTGCCGCGCAACGAAAGTGTCATGACTACGGATCCTTGTTGTTGTGACGGGCCAGGGAGAGACCCTTGTTTAATCAAGGCTATCGGCCACATGCTGAACAGACTTTAGTGAATCCTGTCGATTTATCATGACTCGGCAACAGGTTGTGCCACAGCTCACGAAAAACCACCCACTCTTCGTCCGATATCCGTCTCGACAAATGGCTATGCAGGGGAGCAATCCGTGCTAGGTTGGACTCCTTCAAACCCTGATGGATAAGCCTGCCATGCCCCGAAATATCGAGATAAAAGCCAGCATAGAGCGGATAGATGACCTACTCCCCAAGGCACTCGCCATCGCCGATCAGGGCCCCGTCGAGATCGAGCAGGATGACACCTTCTTTCGCTGTGACGCCAGTCGTCTGAAGCTGCGAACCTTGTCCCCCTCGGCCGGCGAGCTCATCTTCTACCGCCGCGCCGATCAACAAGGCCCCAAGGAGAGCTTCTATCAGCTGACCCCGACACATGAACCGGATCGCCTGCGGGAGACCCTCAGCCTGGCCTGGGGCCAGATCGGCAGGGTGCAGAAGAAGCGCACCCTGTTGCTGGTCGGCAGAACCCGGATCCACCTCGATCGGGTGCAGGGGCTCGGCCACTTCCTCGAACTGGAGGTGGTGCTGGAGGAGGACGAGCCGCTTGAGGCGGGGATGCAGGAAGCCAACGACCTCATGGCGCAGCTTGGAGTTGAGCCCTCCCGGCTGATAGAAGGCGCCTATCTGGATCTGCTTCTCCGGCAGCAGGCCTGAATGCAACAAGGCCGCCCGCAGGCGGCCTCCCATACTCTGCCCGGCAGAGCTACTTGACCCGGGCGATGGCGGTATTGAGCCGCATATTGGTCGCATCCAGCCCTGGGGTCTGGCCATGGAAGTCGAACTCCAGCCTGACGCCGGGGCGAAACAGCAGACAGTGGGTGGAGCCGCCGAAGTGGAACATGCCGAGCTGATCCCCCTTCTTCACCCTGTCCCCCGCCTGCACCGTGATCTCGCAGCTCGACACCTCGGCCATCCCCACCGGTACCACGCACATCAGACCGATTTTGGGGTTGTCCGCCTCGATGAAGATGAGTGCCCGGGTCGCCACCGAGGTGAGGAACGGCTGGGAGTTGTTGGGGGCGCAGGGATCCGCCCCCTGCGGGTCGGCAAAGCCTTCGAACTGGTTCTCCAGATAGTAGGTGCCGTTGACGACGCGCACCTTGCGGATGGTGCCGCTCACCGGGCTGTGCCAGCGGTGGTAGCTGAGCGCGCTGAGGAAGGCCTGGTAGACGGTGCCGCCCTCGAAACGGGGGGCCAGATCGTCAAAATCGAGCATGTTCTCCAGCGAATAGGGCTGCCCCTTGAGCCAGAACTGATCGCTGCGGCTCACCTCCTTGCGCACCTGCAGCGGCGCCGACTCGCAGGCGTTGACGATGACATTGTCATCCGTTGGCGCCGAGACCGGCCGCACCCCGGCCCGAAAACGCCGGGTGAAGAAGTCGTCCCAGCAGCCGAAGCCGTGGTAATCGGCCGCCGGCTCGCACTCGAAGATCTGCTCGAAACTGCCCGGCGTGGGGTTGGGCCCCTCCCCGACCGCTTCGTTCGCCACCTGCACCATCTCGGCCTTGGCCGCCTTGCCGAGCCAGGGCACCACCAGGGTCTCGCGATCCAGCCGGCTTACCGGCTCGGTCAGCACATAGCGGGAAGCCGGGCTTTGCAGGAACTGGGCCCAGTAGTCGAGGATCTTCTTGAACTGCTGGTTGACCAGGGCATTGGCAAAAAACTGGTAGCCGGAGCGGGTGGCCATGGGCCAGTCGAGCAGGGCATTGATGGGAAAGCCGATGAGGCCGGACGGTTCCTGGCTGGGGATGTCCTGATAGGCCTCGGGGGCCGTGGTCATGATGCCGTTGAGCAGACCGAGGAACTCCTCGAACGAGCGCACCTCAGGCTGACCGAGCGGGGTCTGGTGCTTGTGGCGCCAGGCCTCCTTGAACATGGCCTCGGCCTGGGCATGCAGCGCCGGGTCGGCCTTGACCAGATCCCGCAGCTCGGCGATGGGGGGGACCAGCGCCCTCGGCTGCTGGTTCACGTAGTGCTTGATCCGCCGGATCCAGCGCTCGACATGGGCCCCATCCTGGGGGATCCAGCCGCCGGGTCGGGACTTGTTCAATCGGGTTTCCACTGCCTTGTTCATGGTTCGCTCTCCTCAGCTGATGTGCACGCCCACAATCCACGGCTTGAGCATTGAGTGCCGGCCTGCCAGCGGCATGCCAGGGCACCGACCCTGTTATGTAGCACAGGGGGCCCTGCAGCACGATTGCCAGAAACGACAGGGCAGAGTGGCGCAATAGCGACTAGCGGTTGGGATAGGCGGATATGGGGAGAGCAACCAGGCCAGGAGAGCAGGCGGCACAAGGGATGTGCAAAAGGAGAGTGGCAGGCCCGGAAAAGCGAAAAGCCAGCTCAATGAGCTGGCTTTTCTGAAAATGGCAGGGGCGGCAGGACTCGAACCCGCAACCATCGGTTTTGGAGACCGCTGTTCTACCAATTGGAACTACGCCCCTGCAACAAACGAGGCGTAGTATACAAAGCGGGTTTCAAAGGTAAAGGCTTTTTTCTCACTTTCGGTGCGATTGCGCAAAGGACGAGCAGATCCCGCCAATTTATGCAGCTCCAATGGGTAACCTGCTGTATTTACAGCCTTGTTTGGGTAGGAAACTGACCGCAATGGGGGTAGGGTTAAAGTTGGGGCCAGGCAAGAAGGGGGCTGCACATGCTCAATTACCGGTTACTGCAACAACTTGCACCGCTCAACTTCAGGGATGAAAGCAAAACCGAGACACTGCCCGACTATCTGGCACGGGTCGCCCCGCTGGTGCCCTTCATTCCCGAAAATGTGCTCATCCAGTGGATTTATCGCCATTGGCGCGGTTTTGAGTCCAACTGGAGCTTTATCGATCTCGCCCGCCATCAGTTCGAGTGCGAGAGCTGGCCCACCGCCCGGATCATCGACCAGATAGACTCCCGCCATATGGAGGTGATCGAACGTTGGGGCGAGATGCTGCGCAGCAACCGCTACGTGCGCAGCTCCTGGCTCGGGGAGAGGATGTTGCGTGAAGGGAGTTGGCCAGAACCCATCATAGTGCTGGCATCGACGGCCGGGGACAGCTACCCGAACGGACAACCCCTGCCCCACCCCTACTGCCTGCTGGAAGGGCACCACAGGCTCGGCTATCTGCGTGCCATGGTGCATGATGACGAGCCACTGCAGCCCCAGCATCAGGTGTGGGTTTGCCGACCTGTTCGCAGCACTTAAACGTTTTTCCGTGCAAATCTTGCCTTTGAAATAAATTTTTGACAATTCAAAATGCGACTCTATAATCTGTCCGGTTTGAAAAAAGGTCAGGACAGGACGATGCAGTTTTTGATGAAAAAAACAGCCTTGCAGACGGGTGAAGCGCACCAGAGCGGCCCCGTTGTTTCCGGTTCCCGACCCATAGATCCCCAATTGTTTTCAAAAAAAGCCCCTGTTTCAGGGGCTTTTTTTTGTGCCCGAAAAACCTTCATTGATGTCAAAGGGAATGCAGACGATGACCAATCCACTCTATAAGAAACATGTCATCTCCATCACGGACCTGACCCGGTCTGAAATGGAACTGGTAGTCTCAACCGCACAACGGTTGAAGGCCGAGCCCGACACCCGCTTGCTGAAAGACAAGCTGGTCGCCAGCTGCTTCTTCGAAGCCTCTACCCGCACCCGCCTCTCCTTCGAGACCGCGGTGCAGCGCCTGGGTGGCAACATCATCGGCTTCGCCGACGGTGGCAACACCAGTGCCAAGAAGGGTGAAACCCTGGCCGACTCCATCAAGATCATCGGCTCCTACACCGATGCGGTGGTGATGCGTCATCCGAAAGAGGGGGCAGCCCGCCTCGCCTCCGAATTCTCCCGCGTGCCGGTCATCAACGGCGGTGACGGCTCCAACCAGCATCCGACCCAGACCCTGCTCGACCTCTTCTCCATCCGCGAGACGCAAGGGCGCCTGGACGGCCTCAACGTCGCCTTCGTCGGCGACCTCAAATACGGCCGCACCGTGCACTCCCTGGCCCAGGCCCTCAGCCTGTTCAACTGCCGCTTCTTCTTCATCTCGCCGGAAGCGCTGGCGATGCCGGACTACATCTGCGAAGAGCTGGAAGAGAAGGGCATCCAGTTCAGCGTGCATGAAACCATGGAAGAGGTGATGCCGGAGCTCGACATCCTCTACATGACCCGGGTCCAGAAAGAGCGCTTCGACGAGACCGAGTACAAGCACATGGCCGCCAAGTTCGTGCTGGAACAGGCCACCCTGGAAGGGGCCAAGCCCACCATGAAGATCCTGCATCCCCTGCCCCGCGTCGACGAGATCGACGTCGCGGTCGACAAGACGCCCCACGCCTACTACTTCCAGCAGGCTGAGAACGGGGTCTATGCGCGCCAGGCACTGCTGGCTCTGGTACTGAACGAAACTGTCTAACGGAAAGGGGAACATCATGTCTGACAAGAACCAACTGCAAGTCGAAGCCATCCGTCACGGCTCCGTCATCGACCACGTCCCCGCCGGCCAGGGCATCAAGATCCTCAAGCTGTTCCAGCTGGTAGAGACCCAGGAGCGGATCACCGTCGGCTTCAACCTCAAATCCGGCGCCCTCGGCAAAAAGGATCTCATCAAGATCGAGAACACCCGCCTGACCGAGCAGCAAGCCAACCAGCTGGCGCTGTTCGCCCCCAAGGCGACCGTCAACATCATCGAAGACTTCGCCGTGGTGAAGAAGCACCAGCTCAAGCTGCCGGAGTTCATCGCCGGGGTGTTCCACTGCCCCAACTCCAACTGCATCTCCCACAACGAGCCGGTGGAGAGCTACTTCCGGGTGCGCGAGGTGAAAGGCGCGGTACGGATGAAGTGCAAATACTGCGAGAAGTCCTTCACCCAGGACATCGTCAGCGAACGCTACTGAGAACCAGACTCAAAAAGATATCCATGTGGGCCCCAAGGGGCCCATTTTTGACCCCTGTCACATCACCAAATAACCAGTTGGTTATAATTTGCCATCCAAAGAGAGCTATTCCCGCTCATTTCCTGCCAGTGCATTGATTGCCAGTATTTTTTGCTGATATTCAGCAAATGCGGCAGATATCGAGCATTTACCGTCGGTCATCATCAAAGGAATTCGCCGTGGTCAAGACCCTCAGCCGTCCCGTTGCCCAAGAGCCCGATCTGGCCCAGCTGGATGCCTGTCGCCAGATCATCGGCCAGCACTGCTACAGCACTCAGGAAGAGATCCGCCGCGAGCTGTCGGAGCGCGGCTTTGCCGATATCAGCCAGTCCACCATCTCCCGCCTGTTGCGCCGCCTCGGCGTCGCCAAGGCGCAGAATGCCAACGGCAAGAAGGTCTACACCCTGGTTGACGAACAGCTGGAACCCGCCGGCAGTACCCGCTCCATTCACGACATGGTGCGCGCCGTGGTGCACAACCAGCAGATGGTGTTGATCCATACCACGCCGGGGGCCGCCACCGTGGTGGCCCGCCTGCTGGATCGCAACGCCAATCCCGAGATCATGGGGGCCGTCGCCGGCAACGACGTAGTGCTGGTCGCCCCGCGCCACATCAGCCGCACCCGTCAGGCCCACGCCGCCGTGGTGCGCACCCTGGAACAGGCGCGCTAGCCCTCCCCCAATGCAGCAAGGCGACCCAGGGTCGCCTTTTTGTTGTCTGCCAATCGGCTTTTTATCCCATCCGTGCGCTGTCTGGGCCCGCCTCGTGGTCGGCCATAAAAAACGGGAGCCAGCGGCTCCCGTTTTTACGGCTATGTCTGTCGGTGTTTATGCCAGCACGGCGCCCAGGCTCAGGCAGACCACGATCAGCACGGTCAGCAGGCCGAGCAGCGGAGCTACCCATTTCAGCCAACGTACATAGGGTACCTTGGCGATGGCCAGGCCACCCATGACCACGGCGGAGGTCGGGGTCACCAGGTTCACCAGACCGGAGGCTGACTGGTAAGCGGTGACCACCAGCTCGCGACCCACGTTGGCGAAGTCAGCCAGCGGCGCCATGATCGGCATGGTCAGCACGGCCAGGCCGGAGGAGGACGGCACCAGGAAGGAGAGCACCACTTCCAGCACGAACATTACGTTGATGAACACTACTGTGGAGAGGCCGGTCACTATCCCTTCTGCGCTGTGCAGTATGGTGTGGGTGATCATGCCGTTGTCCATCACCACTACGATACCGCGGGCGATACCGATGATCAGGGCCACGCCGAGCAGGTCGCGGGCACCGTCGATGAAGTTGGAGGTCAGCTCCTCCTCGCTCATGCGGGAGATGACGCCGACTATGATGGCGGCGGCCAGGAACACACCGGAGATCTGCGCCATCCACCAGCCCAGCACGGCCACCCCGTAGATCATCACGGCGAAGGCGGCGACGAAGATGCCCAGCACTATCTTGCGAGTAAGAGTGAACTCCAGCATCTGGTCGCTTTTGTTGCCGAGGAAGTGGGCACGGTTCTCTTCCCACTTGTCAGCCACCAGGGACTTGCTGGGGTCGCTGCGAACCATTTTGGCGTAGCGCATCACATAGGCCACGCACAGCAGCCAGCCGGCCACCAGCATGGCGACGCGCAGCCAGATGCCGTCGGTAAAGGAGATGCCGGCGGCGTTGGCGGCGATCACGGTGGCAAACGGGTTGATGGTGGAACCCAGAGTACCGATACCGGCCCCCAGCAGCACAGTTGCAGCAGCCACCACCGGGTCGAAGCGGGCGGCCATCATCACAGGCACCAGCAGGGTGTAGAACGGCAGGGACTCTTCCGCCATGCCGTAGATGGTGCCCCCTGCGGCGAACAGCGCCATCAGGATCGGGATCATCCACTCTTCACGGCCGCGCAGGCGGTCGGTTACCCGTTCGATACCGGCATCGATGGCACCGGTCTTGGTCACTATGCCAAGAAAACCACCGATGATCAGGATGAAGAGGGAGACGTCGATGGCGCCTGCCTCGTAGGTGTCATGGTTGTAGAGACCATCGATCGGCGCCAGCAGCACGTCGACGATCCCCTGGGGATTGCCCTCTACCAGCTTGTAGGTACCGGCCACCGGCACTTCCTTGCCGAGGGCTTCGTTCATGGTCATTTCGTATTTGCCGGCCGGCACTATCCAGCTCAGGGCGGCCACCAGGGCGATCAGCACGAACAGTATCGTGTAGGCTGACGGGAACTTGAATTTGGTCATGGTCCAGCTTCCTTCTGTGGGTGTGGTATCCATGCAGGCTGCGGGTCGTAGGGTTGGAGGTATTATGCCGCTGTCACATGGTCGAAAAGCCGGGGGTCACCCCCCGGCACCACTACTGCGACCTTAGTCGCCCAGCGTAGCAACCATCACTGCCTTGATGGTGTGCATCCGGTTTTCGGCCTCGTCGAACACGATGCTGTGCTCGGATTCGAACACGTCCTCGGTCACTTCCAGGCCTTTCATGCCGTATTTGTCAGCCACTTCCTTGCCCATGGTGGTTTCGTCGTTGTGGAACGCCGGCAGGCAGTGCATGAACTTCACATCCGGGTTCTTGGTGGCGTTGATGACGTCCATGTTGACCTGATACGGGGTCATCAGTTTGACGCGCTGATCCCAGGCTTCTTTCGCTTCACCCATGGAAACCCAGACGTCGGTATAGAGGAAGTCGGTACCCAGCACACCCTCTTTGACATCTTCGGTCAGGGTGATGCGTGCGCCTGTCTCTTCGGCGATCAGGCGGCACTTGGCAACCAGCTCTTCTTCCGGCCAGAAGGCTTTCGGCGCAACCAAGCGGATGTCCATGCCCATCTTGGCGGCACCGACCATCAGGGAGTTACCCATGTTGTTGCGGGCGTCACCCAGGTAGGCGAACTTGATTTGATCCAGGCGTTTGCCCTTGCCGTGCTCCAGCATGGTCATGAAGTCGGCCAGGATCTGGGTCGGGTGGAATTCGTTGGTCAGACCGTTCCAGACCGGGACACCGGCGTGGGCACCCAGCTCTTCGACGATTTCCTGACCGTAGCCACGGTATTCGATGCCGTCATACATACGGCCCAGCACCCGGGCGGTGTCTTTCATGGACTCCTTGTGGCCGATCTGGGAACCGCTCGGGCCGAGGTAGGAGACCTGGGCGCCCTGGTCGAAGGCCGCCACTTCAAACGCACAACGGGTACGGGTGGAGGTCTTCTCGAAGATCAGGGCGATGTTCTTGCCGGTCAGGTGTTTGCGCTCATAGCCACCGTATTTGGCTTTCTTCAGGTCGATGGCCAGATCGATCATGTATTGGATTTCGCGCGGGGTGAAGTCCAGCAGTTTCAGGAAGTTACGGTTACGCAGATTAAAAGCCATGATGAGTTCTCTCTATATTTGTTTCAGACCAATTCAGGCAGTAGTGTTGACTACGCATTCTCAGTACATATGTCGGTAATTACGCATTCACGGTACGGGTGGCGACGATATTGGTGCCGGCTTCGCCCTTGAGGATGGCCAGGCCATCGTCCAGTGCACCTATGCCGACCATGCCGCCGGTTGCCTTGACGAATTCACAGGAGGCTTCGACCTTGGGCCCCATGGAGCCGGCATCGAACTTGACCCCGGCCAGCTCGTCCGGGCTGGTGATCCGCAGCGGACGCTGGGTCGGTTTGCCCCAATCCAGGTAGACGGCATCGGCATCGGTCAGGATCAACAGGGCGTCGGCCTTGATCTGCTTGGCCAGGTAGGCGGCAGACATGTCCTTGTCGATGACGGCTTCGATACCGGTCAGGCTCTGGCCATCCCAGGTCACCGGAATGCCACCACCACCGGTGCAGATGATGAGGTGACCCTGGGCGATCAGGGTTTCGATGGCGTCGCCTTCGACGATGCGCTGGGGCAGCGGAGACGGCACCACGCGGCGGAAAAATTTGCCATCGGCCTTCACCACCCACTGCTTCTCTGCAGCCAGGGCGCGGGCTTCAGCCTCTTCGTAGACGGGGCCGATGAATTTGGTCGGATTGACAAACGCCGGATCCTTGGGATCGACCTGCACCTGGGTCAGCAGCGCGGTGACGTTGCGACTCGGCATCAGGTTCTTCAACTCCTGGATCAGCATGTAGCCGATCATGCCCTGAGACTCGGCACCCAGCACATCCAGCGGATAGGGGGATACCTTGGTGTAGGCGCTGTTCTGCAGAGCCAGCAGACCGACTTGCGGGCCGTTGCCATGCACCAACACCACGTTGTACTCCTGAGCGATCAGGGCGATGGTCTTGGCGGCGGTGGCGATGTTCTTGCGCTGGATATCTGCTTCGAGCGGCTCGCCACGACGGAGCAGGGCATTGCCACCCAGGGCGACGACGACAGTTGGTTTTTTCATGAGTGTTACTCTCGAGTTTGGTGCTGTGTGGCGCCAGCCTCTGCCGGCGCCACGCCGTCTTGTTAGATGCCGTCGCGTTCCATCGGGCAGCTCATGCAGCGGGCGCCGCCGCGGCCACGTCCCAGCTCTTCACCCGGGATGGGCAGCACAGTGATGCCGGCCTTGTCGTACTTCTCGTTGGTGTAGGTATTGCGCTCGTAACCCACCACCACGCCGGGGCGCACGGTCAGCACGTTGTTGGCATCGTTCCACTGCTCGCGCTCGGCCTCGAAGGTGTCGCCACCTGTGGTGATGAGCTTGAGCTGATCGACACCCAGTGCCTTCTCGATGGCGGTGACGAAGTAACCCTCTTCCTTGATGTTCATGCCGGTGGCACCGCCCGGAGTCAGGCTCCAGCAGTTCACATCCTTGCGGATGACTTCCGGATAGACGGAGAAGGTGTCTATGTCCATGTGGGTCATGACGGTATCCAGGTGCATGCAGCTGCGGTGTTTCGGCAGTTGCATGGCGATGACCTGTTTGGCCTGGCCGTGCTTGAACAGGCCGCGAGCCAGGTGCTCGACCCCTTGCGGTGTGGTGCGCTCGGACATGCCGATGAGCACGGCGCCACGACCGATGACCAGTACGTCGCCCCCTTCGATGGTGGAGTTGTCGTAGTCGCGATCCTCGTCACCGAAGTATTTGATGAAGTCCTGACCGGCAAACTGCGGGTGCCAGCGATAGATGGCCTTCACGTGGTTGGTTTCGCGACGGCGGGCCGGTTTGGCCATCGGGTTGATGGAGACGCCACCATAGACCCAGCAGGAGGTGTCACGGGTAAAGAGGTGGTTGGGCAGCGGCTCGATGATGAAGTCGGTCGGTGCGTGCATGCCCACTACCATGTTGACGCCGCTGTAGGGCATCTCGGAGTAGGTCAGGCCACCGGAGAGAATGCGGGCCAGCTCGCGGTGTGGCATGTCAGCCAGGAAGCAGCGTACGTCGTTGGCAAAAGAAGTGCCGAGGCGATAGTCGGAGACCTGATGTTGCAGCAGCCAGGTTTTGGCTTCCGGCACGTCCAGGGTTTCCGCCAGCAGATTGGTCAGCAGGAAAACTTCGACATTCTGATCGCGCAGTACCTGAGCGAATTTGTCGTGCTCCTGACCGGCACGTTCAACGGACAGGACGTCATCGAACAACAGATCCTGGCAGTTGGAAGGAGTCAGACGCTTCAGACTGAGGTTGGGGCGGTGCAACATGACACGGCGCAATTGGCCAACTTCAGAACCTACATAAAATTTGCTCATGATTATATTCCGTCTAGCAGTGGTCCCTGCGAGTGATTGAATAGATTCCTTCTATTCATGCTCGTGGCTAAGGCGGGATATTCTTTATGTAGGGTAATCGGCTTGTGTTCTATCCTGCCCTTGCCTTTCGAGACCGAGGTTAGACCTGCCAATCACGATAAACTTAGACATTGATCACATTCACCCAGAACTGAATAAATTCACGGTTTATTCTTTGATAGGGGTAACAGAACTGACAATCTCCCATTCACCCATCCCGATTAAATACGCACTTTCTTCGGCACATATTTCATATTCCACCTTGTTTCATTCACGAAAAATATCTACAAAGGGATAAGCGCAAAAACAAAAAACCTTTAATTTCATGAAGATAAAAACACAATCAACACAGAATGAATTTTATATGCAGATATTTGAATTTTCCGCGCTCTTTACGAGGCGCTCGCAGCAAATAAAAAGTCACCGCCAGGCTTCGCGCTGAATAATCTGTTTGTTGTTCCAGATCATGGCATCGCGTCTATTCCGCTTGCCGGGCCAGACTACAGGCAGCGTTGCCTCTTCACCTCTTATATGGATATGCACGAATTGCGCATCTTGGCCGGCCAATTTTCAACTGGCCGGCGCCGGGGCTTTTTCAAACTTTTTTCATTAGTTGAATTTATTTCAGCAGCTTGCACCGCAAGCCGGCTCGACTTAACTCAGAAAGTGATCAGGATCACACCTGTTATGTCACCAAGGAGATAGCCATGAAGATGAAGTCACTGCTGCTGCTTTCCACTCTGCTGCTGCCCATGACCCCGGCACTGGTCCATGCGGAGGGTGCCCCTGCCATGCCATTGGTGGTGTGCCATGTCGATCAGGCCCCCCAGATGCTGGTACCCGCCTACGTGTGTCAGTGGCATGGCGGCAGCCAGCACTACTGAGCGAAACCCCGGGAGGAGGTCTTCTCCTCCTGGCTTGTCATGGCCCAACCCCCTCCTATACTCAATGCAGCTGTTTTTCATAGGGATAGGAGACGGTCATGATCCTGCTGGTCGGTGGTGAGAAAGGAGGGAGCGGCAAGAGTTGTCTGGCCCAGAATCTGGCGGTTTACCTCAGAACCCAGTTTCACGGCGAAGTACTGTTGGTGGACTGCGATCCGCAGCGCACCACCTCGGACTGGATCCAGGAGCGCAACGACAATCCGGATCTGCCCCAGATAAACTGCGTCCAGCTCTACGGCAACATCCGCAACGATCTGCTCAGCCTGAAGAACCGCTATGACTACCTGATCGTCGACTGTGGCGGCCAGGACAACCGGGCACTGCGTTCAACCATGGCCGTCGCCACCCATGCCCTGATCCCGCTGCGTCCCAAGCGCCGCGATCTCAAGACTCTGCCGCACATGGAAGACCTCATCACCACCTGCAAGATGGTCAACCCGACCTTGCGGGCTGCCGTGGTACTGACCCAATGCCCCGCCCTACCCAACCAGGCGAAGCGGATACTGGAAGCCAAGGAGGTCTGCTCTTCCTTCGGTGTCGACGTGCTCAATTCCATCACCTATGGCCGCAACGTCTACGACGACAGCGAGGAGAAGGGATTGTCGGTGATGGAGATAGAGCCGGATGGCAAGTCTGCCGAAGAGATCCGCGCCATCGCCAAGGAGTTTCTGGAGCTGGGGGTATGAGATGGGACTTGCCGACCTGAAGAAGAAACACAATCTGCATCACCAGAAGAAGTTCACCATAGACGAGTTCATCGAGGACGCGGATTTCTATGCCAAGGGCAAGCCCAAGGTCGTCAGCCTGGAGCTGACCCTGCATCGAGACGAGGCTCTGACCGCACTTGCCTTCATCGAGAGCGGTGAACATCTCAAACCCAGCTTCAAGAAAGCCACCTTCTCGCTCAGCACCACGGCCATCGATGAGCTTGGCAACCTGACCCAGCAAGACGGCATGAACAAATCTCTGCTGCTGCGGTTGTTTACCCACTACTTCTCCTCCCTGAGCCCGGAAGAACGCCAGACCATCTATGAGCGGCTGCAGGCACACAACTGACGCTATCTCCCTCCAGCCATGCTTCGTTGCCAGCAGGTCCTTATCTGCTCGCCTCCCCTTTCTGAATCCCAGTTGAACAAGGTGTAAGACATTCGCCATAGACGATGTAGGTAAAGCGCCAGAAAAGATCCCGCGATAGTCGGAAGATAAGATCGTAAAACATGAACAAAAAACACCTATACCAATGAAATTAAAGGATAAATATTGAAACAAGTTTCCTTCGTAACGAGATGCTTAAAAACGTTTTTCACTCTACCGTTGTCCCGCCCCATGAAATCCTTATAGTTACTCCTGCACGGACGCAATGAAGTCGGTCAGGAAGACTGGCTGCCAGGGTTGGGCAAATGGACTCACCACAGGATGTGGTAAAGGACACCTCCCAGGACGGAGAAAGTGCGACGGGAACGGATGACTCGTCAGGCCATGATGGCTAAAGGACACCCCAAAGGATTGGGAAGGGGAAACCTAAAGGAAGAGGTATAGTCAGGGATTGCAGGGAGCAACTTCGTTCAAGGATATGAGCGATAAGACTATCGGGGGCGACGCAAGTCGCCCCCATCTTTTTTGGCCATTTTTACCCCGGCCTACCTTTCTATCTGCTCATTCCAACCGGAAGTGCCCCACAATCTCCCGCAGCCTGTCATAGGTCTGCTGCATCGAGCCGGCACTGGCCACCGTCGCCTCGCCGTTGTGGGTCAGCTGGCGGATCACCTCGGCAATGGCGCTCATGTTGCGATTGATCTCCTCGGCTACCGCGCTCTGCTGCTCCGCAGCTGTGGCGATATGGCTGATGAGATCGTTGATCTCCACCACCTCGCCCGCCATCAGATCCAGTGACTCGTTGACTCGAGTGGTGTTCTCGGCGGCACCCTGACAACTCTGCTTGGTATTGCTCATGGCATTCACCACGGTCCGGGTCCCCTGCTGCAGGCTGGCCAGCATGGTCTGGATCTCTGCCGTACTCTGCTGAGTACGGGCGGCGAGTGAACGCACCTCATCGGCCACCACCGCAAAACCGCGCCCCTGCTCGCCGGCGCGGGCTGCCTCGATGGCGGCGTTGAGGGCCAGCAGGTTGGTCTGCTCGGCTATGCTGCCGATGACCCCGAGCACCGAGCCAATCTGCTGCACATCCTGCTGCATCGCCTCGATGGAGCGGGCGGTGGCTTCCACCTCATCCACCAGCGCCATCACGCTGGCCATGGCCTGATCGACCACCTGACGGGACTGGCTCGCCAGTTGCTGGCTCTGGCCGGTGAGTTGGGCCGTGCTGGCGGCGCTCTCCGAGACAGAGACCGCGGTGCGACTCATCTCGTTGATGGCGGTCACCACCTGCTCGGTCTCCCGCACATGATCCGCCAGCAGGGACTGGGCAGCACCGGTCTGGCTGGCCAATCCGGCAATGCCGCTATTGAGCTGGCCGCTGGCCTGGCGTACCTCGTTCATCATCTCCTGCAGCCGCTCGATGAAGCGGTTGATGCCGGCCGAGATCTGGCCCAGATCATCGCTACTGGTTACCGCCAGCCGACGGGTAAGGTCACCGCTGCCACGAGAGAGCTCCAGCACCAGGTCCCGCAGCGAGAGAATCGGACGATAGGCCACATTGAGCGCCAGCACGGCGAGCACCATCACCACCACGGCCACCCCGAGCAGCGCCATGATGATCTGGCCGTTGAGTGCCTGGGTCATGGTGCGGATGTAATCGAGATCTATGTAGCCGGTCAGGATCCAGCTGCTGCCGCGAATATCCAGCGAATTGGGGCGCGCTTCGCTCTCTCCCTGCGGCTTGCTGCTGTAGAGCTCATTGCCCTGGCCATCGGCCAACGAGAAGTAGCGCCCCTCGCCACTGACGCTGGCCAGCAGGTTCTTGAACTCGCTCATGTCGAGGTAATAAAGGTAGGCAGAGTCGGCACCACGCGGCACCAGAATCGAGATGACGGGCTTGCCATCCACCTGCTGCAGCGGACTGACGGTGATCTGGTTGTTGGCGGCTGGGATAAGTTTGCGCAGGGCATCGACCTTACTGCTGTCGTTGATGACGCCGCTCACGTCGAACGCCATGTCGCCGATCACCTTGACGATGTTGTGAAAGCCAGTCTCTTCCAGCGTCTTCTTGACGTTGGTCACCCCGAAGTTGAGGTTGGCTGCCAGCAGGATTTTCTGATTGATGTCGCCGGCCAGCTTCTCTTTGACCAGGGAGATCTGTTCGTTGATGTTCTTGGTCGCCTGAGTGCGGATGTAGGCGCTGATGAAGTGATTGACGCTGAACCAGGCGGTACCGATGGTGACCAGGATGGCCAGCAGCAACAGGACGTAAATCTTGACCTTGAATGGCATGGGATCCCTCCAGAAGAGAGGGCCGGCACTGCCAGCCCTCCCTGCCAATCGTTATTTCTTCTTGGCGTACTTCATGGAGTCCAGTGCCACCGCCAGAATGATGATGCCGCCCTTGATGATGAACTGCCAGTAAGGGCTGACGCCGATATAGGTCAAACCATAGTTGATCAGGGTGAAGATGAGCACGCCGGTGATCACCCCTGCGACCGTACCCACACCACCCGCAAACGACACCCCCCCCACCACGCAGGCGGCGATGGCATCGAGCTCGTACATGAAGCCCAAGTTGTTGGTGGCGCTGCCGATCCGGCCCGCTTCCAGCATGCCGCCAAAGGCGTAGAAGACCCCCGCCAGCGCATAGATCATCACCAGGTTGACCGCCACGTTGACGCCGGAGACCTTGGCCGCTTCCGGGTTGCCGCCGATGGCGAAGATGTTCTTGCCAAAGCGGGTCTTGTTCCACAGTACCCAGACGAACACGCTGGCGATGGCGGCGTAGAAGGTCAGATAGGATAGCTTGAAGCCACCCAGCTTGATGAACCCCTGCGCGAAGCTAGAGAAACGGGGGTCAAAACCGGCCACCGGCGAAGCCCCTACCGAGTCAAAGTAGAGGGAGTTGATGCCGTAGACGATGATCATGGTGCCCAGGGTGGTAATGAACGGGGTTACGTTCAGATAGGCCACGATGAGGCCGTTGACCAGGCCAATCAGGGCCCCCACCGCGCACACCAGCAGGATCACCACCGGGATGGGTACCTCGCCCAGACTGGGGAACACCTTGTTGACGTTGGTCAGCGCCTGCAGCATGGTCGCCGCGATGAGCGCCGCCAGACCGACCTGACGACCGGCCGACAGATCCGTCCCTTGGGTGATGATGATGCCAGCCACCCCGAGCGCGATAATGACCCGCACCGAAGACTGGGTTAGGATGTTGCTGAAGTTGGTGAGACTCAGGAAAGAGGGTTCCTTGATCACGATGATCATGAGCAGCACCAGCAGCACCACGTAGATGCCGTTCTCCTTGAGCGCCCGCATCAGATTGAAATTTTTAGCCGACTCCATAAATGTCTTCCTGTCTCTAGAGGTACAGAGATGCCAGGCGCAGTATCTCGCTCTGGTCAGTTTCTTTGGTATTGACGATCCCGGCGACCCGGCCATTGCTCATCACCATGATGCGATCCGTGATGCCGAGCAGTTCGGGCATTTCCGACGAGATGATGATGATGCCCTTGTCCTTCTTCGCCAGCTCCAGGATGAGCTGATAGATCTCGAACTTGGCCCCCACGTCGATGCCGCGGGTCGGTTCGTCCAGCATCAGGATCTCCGGCTGGGTCAGCAGCCAGCGGCCGATGATCACCTTCTGCTGGTTGCCCCCCGAGAGGGAGCCGATCTGGGTCTGCTGGGTCGGCGTCTTGACCCGCATGGAGTCGATGACCCACTGGGTGTCGCTCTTCATCTTGTTGTCGCTGAGCAGTCCCATGGAGCCCTTGTAGTTGTCCATGTTGGCGATCAGGGAGTTGAAGGCGATGTCGAGGCGCGAATAGATACCGGTGGAGCGGCGCTCCTCGGTCACCAGTGCAAAGCCGTTGCGGATCGCTTCGTGGGCGTTGTGGTTGGCCACCTCTTTGCCGTGCAGCTTGATGGAACCCTCGCTGCGGTCGCGAATGCCGAACAGGGTCTCGACGATGTCGGTCCGCTTGGCCCCCACCAACCCGGCCACCCCGAGGATCTCCCCCTTGTGCAGGTTGAAGGTGATGTCCTGGATGGAGGGCTGGTTTTTCGCCGTCAGGTGCTCGACCTCGAGGATCACCTCTTTCGGCTGGTTGGTCTTCTCCGGGAAACGCTGGGTGAGCTCGCGACCGACCATCATGCCGATGATCTGATCCATGGTCATGCCCTTGAGCGGCTGGGTCGCCACCCATTGGCCATCCCGCAATATGGTGATCTCGTCACAGAGCTGGAAGATCTCTTCCATCTTGTGGGAGATGTAGACGATGCCGCAGCCCTTCTCCTTGAGCTTGTTGATGATCTTGAAGAGGTGGCTCACTTCTTTCTCGGTCAGCGAGGAGGTGGGTTCGTCCATGATGACGATCTTGGCATCGTAGGAGAACGCCTTGGCGATCTCGATCATCTGCATCTGGGAGACGGAGAGGGTACCGACCTTGACCCGCGGGTCTATGTCGATGTCCAGCTCGTCGAAGATATGCTTGGTGTCCTGATACATCTTGCCGTGGTCGATGAACAGCCCCTTGGTCGGATAGCGACCGAGCCACATGTTGTCCATCACGGAGCGCTGCAATACCAGGTTCAGTTCCTGATGCACCATGGAGACACCGTTCTCCAGCGCCTCCTTGGAGGAGGTGAAGTTGATCTCCTGCCCCTTGAAGAAGATCTTGCCCTCATCCTTCTCGTAAATGCCGAACAAGCACTTGAGCAGCGTCGATTTCCCTGCCCCGTTCTCGCCCATCAACGCATGCACAGAATGAGGACGGACCCGTAAATTGACATTATCGAGTGCCTTGACGCCAGGAAAGCTCTTACTGACGCCAATCATCTCCAACAGCCATTCTGATTGTTGCTGTGTTGTCATATCAGCCATCACATCTGGTTGAAAAAAGGGCAAGGGATCTCCCTTGCCCTGGAGGAGGGAATTATTCGAATTTGGACAGGTTGTCTGCGTCTACGCCAACGTAGGGAACACGCACGACCTTGTTGACGATGTTCCAGCTGGTGCCTTCACCGGCCGGTTTGCCTTCAGCCAGGTTCTTGGTCAGCTCGTAGGTCGCCTTGGCCTGGTTGGCGGCATCGTTCAGCACGGTACCGGCCATGGCACCGCTTTTGACCAGCGCCAGCGCTTCAGGCAGAGCATCGACACCGAACACCGGGATGGCGGTCTTGCCCTGGGCCTTCAGCGACTCCACGGCCCCCATCGCCATGCCGTCGTTGTTGGCGATGACCACTTCGATCTTGTTGGCGTTCGGGCCGGAGATCCAGGCGTCCATCTTGTCCTTGGCCATGGCGGTATCCCACATACCGGTATCCATGTGCAGCTGCTCGGTCTTGATGCCGCCATCGTTCAGGGTCTTGATGACGTAGGTGGTACGGGCTTCGGCATCCGGGTGACCCGGCTCGCCCTTCAGCAGCACGAACTGGATGACGCCATCCTTGTTGAGATCCCAGGCCGGGTTGGCTTTCCAGTGCTTGGCGATCAGCTGACCCTGGATGATGCCAGACTCCTTGGAATCGGTACCCACGTAGTAGGCCTTGTCGTAGCTGGCCAGATCGGCGGCATTGGGCTCCTTGTTGTAGAACACCACGGGCACGTCCTCGCCACGGGCTTTCTCGATCACGACCGGGGCCGCCGCCGGGTCAACCAGGTTGATGGCCAGCGCCTTCACCCCCTTGGCCAGCAGCACGTCGACCTGGTCGTTCTGCTTGGACTGGTCATTCTGGGAGTCGTTCATCAGCAGCTCCACCCCCGGGTTGGCCGCCGCTTCCTTCTCGATTGCCTTGCGCACTACCGCCATGAAGTTGTCGTCGTATTTGTAGACGGTCACCCCGATGCGGGTTTCGGCATGGGCGGTGGCTCCTGCCATCAGGCTCATCAGTACGGCGGCAATGGTCGTGATCTTTTTCATTGTTATGCTCCGATCTCTCTATCTGTTTTTGTAGGGAATGCTGTACACCAAGTGAACTGGCGCCAGCCTAATGTAATCAGTTTGTTGTATGTCGTTCTGTGATCATGACAACAAAATGAAAACGTTTACACTCTGTTACATAGCAACAAATTAATTAAAAATCATATGGTTATATTTAATTGGCGACACTGAAGCTCTGAACGGGACCCTTTCTTGTTAAGCAATCGCTCAGGTTCAGCGTAGAACACAGTTCCAATAGTAGCTGCCTGGTTGCAGCCAATATTCCGGTCGTACGCTCTGGCTCCAGGAGTCATCCCCTCCAATCCCCATATGAAAACCATCCAGACAGAGATGGAGCCCGCCTGCGGCCACCAGATCGGTCTGGTGACGAGCCTGGGCCAGCTGCTGCTGGCTGAAACGGCTCAGGCTGAAATGAAACAGTCCCTCGACCTCGATGGAGCCGAATCGCAGCTGACGGGTGTCACAGCGCAGCCCGTTGTCGGTCGGGAACACATACGCGGTGTGCAGCGCATCGAGAGACGACTGCCAACAACCGAGGTCGGCAGCCAGCAGGCGATCCGGATAGTTCTCGTGCGGACCACGCCCCAGCCAGCTCACCTCCTCCCCTGCCGCCAGCACCTCGTCGGCCAGCCAGAGCAGGGCGCCGATGCGCGGCAGGGAGGGCATCTCGGCTGCCACCTCCACCTCGATGGCGAGGTGCATGGCCCCATCCTGATCGAAGGAGTGGCGCCAGCAAGTCAGCAGCTTGAGCGCCTCGCCGACGAAGTAGCCGTGGCGTACCGTCACAACCCCTTGGTCAGGGCTCACTACCAGCTCGAGGCAGCGATGCTGCAACTCATTGAGCCCGGCCGCCTGCCAGCGGGCGATCCAGGCGTTGGGATCGGCGTGGTCCGCCTCGCTGGTGCCGATGTCGTTGTCGAGCGGTGCCCGATAGAAGTGATCGGCGATGGCCTCTTTCAGCTGCTCGCGGCCCAGCTTGCACCAACTGCGGATACGGCCGCTGACCTTGTCCAGCCGCCACTCGCTGTTGGCCGCCCAGATCTGCCAGCTATCCGCCAGCTCGATGAAGGTGGCCGGTGTACGGGCGGCAGGCAGCGCCAATGGCGCGGGCAACATGCATTGCTGGCGCGCCACCTCGTGACCGGCCGCTGACCAGGCCGTGGCAGCGGGCGGCACGATGGCGAGATCCAGCCAGGCGAGCGCCCCCGGCGCAAAGGCCGGCAACCGCTCCAGCAGGGTCAGCGTCACACTCCCCTGCGGCGCCAGGGTGAGTGGGCATTCACCCTGGCTCACCACCACGCCGTCTTCGCACAGCCGCCACTGCAGAGTCTCGTTGTCCGCCTCGCGAAACAGGTATTCGCTGCGGATCTCGACCGTCAGCGGCTGACGGTGTTGCAAGGTCAGCACGAACGGCTGCTGGGCACGTTTTGCCTCAAACAGGGCGGGATGGGGGGTACGGTCGGGGAACAGCAGACCGTTGCAGCAGAACTGGCGATCATTCGGGGTATCGCCGAAATCACCGCCATAGGCCCAGAAGTGGCGACCGTCATCGGTCAGCTTGTCCAATCCCTGATCGACCCAATCCCAGACGAAGCCACCCTGCAACCGAGGATGATCGCGAAATGCCTGCCAGTAGTGGGCATAGCCCCCCAGGCTGTTGCCCATGGCGTGAGCGTATTCACACAGGATCAGCGGGCGGCTCTCCCCCGGCAGGCCGATCCACTTGGCCAGCGCCCACTTGGGCACCGCCGGGAAGGGCTGCTCCTGATGGGTGCGGGCATACATGGGGCAGATGATGTCGGTGGCCGGCGTATCGGCACCACCCCCTTCGTATTGCACCGGGCGGCTCGGATCCGCCCCCTTGACCCAGCCATACATGGCATCGTGGGCCGGGCCGTAACCCGACTCGTTGCCAAGGGACCAGATGATGATGCTGGGGTGGTTGAAGTCGCGGGCCACCATGCGGGTCACCCGCTCCAGGAAGGCGTTGCTCCAGGCGGGGTCCCGTGCCAGCCGCCCCATCGGAGTCATGCCGTGGGTCTCCAGGTTCGCCTCGTCCACCACGTAGAGGCCGAGCCGGTCGCACAGCCGATAAAGCTCGGGGTGATTGGGGTAGTGAGAGCAGCGCACCGCGTTGAAGTTGTGCCGCTTCATCAACAGCAGGTCCTGCTCGATGGCCGCAGGGGTCACCACGTGCCCCGTTGCGGGGTGGTGCTCGTGGCGGTTGGCGCCACGGATCAGCAGCGGCTGGCCGTTGACCCGCAGCAGGCCGCCACGGATCTCCACCGCCCGAAAGCCCACGTCACAGGCTTCGCTCTCGATGGGCTCCCCCCGCTCGTCCAGCAGGGTCAGGGTGAGGCGATAAAGGTGGGGGGTCTCGGCGCTCCACTTGCGTGGGGCCGCCACCTCGAGCCAGCACTCGGCGCAATCGTCATACGCCCCTTTCTCGTCAATGGTTTGCGTGCCGATAGGCTGGCACAGGGTCGCCACCCGATCACCGCCGTCATAAAGGTTGAGCTCCACCGACAGGCCGGTCCCATTGGCTACCTGCACTGCGATCTTGAGGCGGCCATCCCGGTAGCAGGCGTCGAGCTCGGGCGTTACCCGTATATCCATCAGATGACGAGCCGGTTTGTGCAGCAGGCTGACGGAGCGGAAGATGCCGCTCATGCGCCACATGTCCTGATCTTCCAGATAGGAGCCGTCGGACCAGCGCAGCACCAGCACTGCCAGCCGGTTGTCGCCGGCCTGCAGGAAGAGGGTCAGATCGAACTCGGCGGGCAGCCGGCTGTCCTGGGAGTAACCGACCCAGCGACCGTTGCAGAAGAGGTGAAAAGCGCTGTCCACCCCGTCGAAGATGATCCGGGTCTGACCGCTGGCAAGCCAGTCGGCTGGCACGCTGAACTCGCGGGAATAGCAGCCGGTGGGATTCTCGGCCGGCACCCGCGGTGGATCGCACGGGAAGGGATACTTGATGTTGGTGTAGATGGGTACATCCGTCGCAGGCCGCAACCCTGGGTAGGCCGCAGCCAGCTGCCAGTTGCCCGGCACCTGGATGGGACAGGCATCCGGCAGATCCTGCGCCAGCCACTGCTCCGGCACCCGCTCGGGCGCCGCGAAGAAGGAGAAGCGCCATTCCCCATCCAGCAGGGTGCGCGAAGGCGAGGCGAGATCATCCCGCGCCTCGGCTTCGTTGCGCCAGCTGAACAAGGGGGTATGGGCGGGCAGCCGATTCACCGCGGTAATCGCCTGGGTCTGCCAGTCCTGACGGGCCACTATCTCCCTGAGCATTCGTCTCTCTCCCTGCATGAACGCCGAAAACGTATGCAGTGTAGGGGAGATTTGCCCGGTGATCGGCGATCCCGCTCACACAGATGTAAACGATTACACTGAATTTGTTAAGTAAAACAGGGTAAAAATGCGATAAATGCAGGTAAAAGACCAAGGCTCCGGATCGAGCGCCTCAAAAACGGCGATCCGGAGCGATAAACGGAGGTAAATGAAAGGGATCAGCTTCGAACGGGTGCCACCGAGTGGCGGTTGATCAGAGTCGGGGTGTAAATGCGGCTCTGTACCACCTCGCTTTCGCCCGCTGCCAGCTGCAGGGCCAGCTTGGCCGCCTGGGCTGCCATCAGTTCAACCGGGTAGCGCATGGTGGAGAGCTTGGGGCGCAGGTATCTGGCATAGATGATGTCATCGAAGCCCACCACCGACACCTCCTCCGGCACCTTGAGGCCGTTGTCCGCCAGCACCGAGATGGCCCCCGCCGCCATGGCATCGTTGTAGGCCACCACGGCCGTGATGGGCAGCCCCTTGGCCAGCAGGTTGAGCATGGCCCGCTCGCCGCCCTCCTCGTTGGGCATGCCGCTCTCCACCAGCTCGGGGTCGGCGCGCACGCCAGCCTCGGCCAGCGCATCCTGATAGCCCTGCAGCCGCAGGATGGCATCCTCGATGGCGTGATCGGAGCTCAGGAAGGCGATGTGACGGTGGCCCAGCTCCAGCAGATGCCGGGTCGCCGTGGCAGCCCCCTGCCGGTTGTTGAGGGCAATGCAGCGCCCCTTGAGTGCCGGGATGTCGCGGTTGATCAGCACCATGCCGGGCACCCGCAGCGCATAGTCGATCAGCTCCTCGTCGCTCAGCGCCTTGCTGTGCACCACCAGCGCCTCGCAGCGCTTGCCGATCAGCAGCTCGATGGATTCGCGCTCCTGCCGTGCCGTGTGAAAACCATTACCCATCAACAGGTGCAGCCCCTGTTCCACCGCCACCGCGGCGACCCCCTTGACCAGGGCGCCGAAGAAGGGATCCGCCACATCGCCCACCAGCACGCCCATGGTATCGCAGGTCTGGCTGACCAGCGCCCGAGCGTTGGCATTGGGGGTGTAGCCCAGTTCGGCCATGGCTTTCAACACCACCTCGCGGGAGGCGGCACTGGCCTTGGGTGAGTTGTTCATCACCCGTGAAACCGTTGCCACCGATACGTTGGCCAAACGGGCGACATCCTTGATGGTACTCATGTTGTTTTCACTTATTTCACGGTTCGGGACTAGGCCATTATACCGAGCAATGTCACTGATAACAGGGGGAAAAACCATATTGCTGAAATGATGACCACCAAAACAAGTGTAATCGTTTACACGTATTTGTTAGCCAGTTCACAGTTTGCCCGCCAGCCCCTCGGCTAGACTCCTTCACAGGCTTTTTCTGAGCGTGGAGATGAGGATGAAAGTACTGGTCACCGGCGGCTGCGGTTACATCGGCAGCCATACCTGCCTGGCACTGCAGGCGGCCGGCATGGAGCCCGTGGTGGTGGACAACCTCTGCAACAGCAAGGCGGGCGTGCTGACCCGCATCGCTGCCATCGGCGGACGCGAGCCCCGCTTCTATCGGGGGGACATCCGTGACCCGCTCCTGCTGGATCGCATCTTCAGCGAGCAAAGGATCGATGCAGTGATCCACTTCGCCGCCCTCAAGGCGGTCGGCGAGTCCACCCGCATCCCCCTCGACTACTACGAGAACAACCTGAGCGGCACCCTGGTATTGCTGCAGGCAATGAAGCGGGCCGGCGTCCACAACCTGGTGTTCAGCTCGTCGGCCACCGTCTACGGTGACCCGGCCAGCACGCCCATTCGGGAAGATTTCCCGCGCAGCGCCACCAATCCCTACGGCCGATCCAAGCTGATCATCGAAGAGATCCTCGAGGATCTGCAGCGGGCCGAACCGCACTGGAGCATGACCCTGTTGCGCTACTTCAACCCGGTCGGCGCCCACGAGTCGGGCACCATGGGGGAGGATCCCCAGGGGATCCCCAACAACCTGATGCCGTTTTTGACCCAGGTCGCCATCGGCCGACGCGACTGCCTCTCCATCTTTGGTAACGATTACCCCACCGTCGACGGCACTGGCGTGCGCGACTACATCCACGTGATGGATCTCGCCGAAGGGCACGTCAAGGCGCTGCAGCACTGCGCCAGCAAGGGCGGCGTGCACGTCTACAACTTGGGTACGGGCCTGGGCCAGAGCGTGCTGCAGATGGTGGCGGCGTTCGAGGCGGCCAGCGGTCGCCCCTTGCCCTATCGCATCGAACCAAGACGCCCGGGCGACATCGCCGAATGCTGGGCCGATCCCGCCAAGGCCGAGCGCGAGCTGGGCTGGCGTGCCCGGCGGGATCTGGCCGCCATGTGCGCCGACAGCTGGCGCTGGCAATCCGCCAACCCGCAGGGGTATGAGGCGTGATGCCCGTTTTGCTCCCTTCTCCCTTGTGGGGGAAGGGTCACAGATGAGAGGCGCACCCGCCCTCATCAACTGCCCGCAGTTTCTTTTATTGAGCTTGAGGAGTGATGATGTTCAACCCGGTTGATCACCCCCACCGTCGTTTCAACCCGCTGAGCGGCCAATACGTGCTGGTCTCCCCCCACAGGGCCAAGCGCCCCTGGCAGGGCCAGGTCGAGAAGGTGAGCCAGGCACCGAGCCAGGCCCATGACCCCGACTGCTTCCTCTGTGCCGGCAACAAGCGCGTCACCGGCGACCAGAATCCCGACTATCGGGATACCTTCGTCTTTACCAACGACTTCGCCGCCCTGATGCAGGACACCCCGGCCGCCAGTGGCGAGCAGGATCCCCTGCTCAAGCTGGAAGCCGCTCGCGGCACCAGCCGGGTCATCTGCTTCTCGCCGGATCACGGCAAGACCCTGCCCGAGCTGCCTCTGCCCGCCATCGAGAAGGTGATCACCACCTGGATGGAGCAGGTGGCCGAGCTGTCGGCCCAGTGGGAGTGGGTGCAGGTGTTTGAAAACAAGGGCGCCGTCATGGGCTGCTCCAACCCGCATCCCCACGGTCAGCTGTGGGGCAGCGACTTCCTGCCCAATGAAATTGCCCGCGAAGAGCAGCACCAGCGCGCCTGGCTGGCGGAGCACGGCCGCCCGCTGCTGGTCGACTACGTGGAGCGGGAGCTGCAGGATCGCTCCCGCATCGTGGTGGAGACCGAACACTGGCTGGCGGTAGTGCCCTTCTGGGCGGCCTGGCCGTTCGAAACCCTGCTGCTGCCCAAACGCCATGTCCCCTCTCTGCTCGACCTCACCCCCGAGCTGCAGCAGGATCTGGCCATCGCGCTCAAGGAGCTCACCAGCCGCTACGACAACCTGTTCGAGTGCAGCTTCCCCTACTCCATGGGCTGGCACTTTGCACCGCCCCGCTCCGACTGCCCAGAGGCGTGGCAACTGCATGCCCACTTCTATCCGCCCCTGCTGCGCTCCGCCACGGTGCGCAAATTCATGGTGGGCTTCGAGATGCTGGCCGAGACCCAGCGCGACCTGACTCCGGAGCAAGCCGCGGAGCGCCTGCGGGCGCTTTCCCCCGTTCATTACAAAGCCAATGAGGTGACCCCATGACCCCGAGCCAGCGCATCAGCGCCGTCTTTGCCGAGCAGTTTGAGCAACAACCCGACCTGCTGGTGCGGGCCCCCGGCCGCGTCAACCTCATCGGCGAGCACACCGACTACAACGACGGCTTCGTGCTGCCCTGCGCCATCGACTACGAGACCTGCGTCGCCATCGGCCTGCGCGATGACAGCCTGGTGCACGTGGTCGCCGCCGACTACGGCAACCAGCGCGACCTGTTCGATCTCGGCCAGCCCATCAATCATCATGCCGACCAGCGCTGGAGCGACTACATCCGCGGGGTGGTGAAGTACCTGCAGGAGCGGGGCTATCCCCTGCGCGGCCTCAATCTGGTGGTCTCCGGCAACGTGCCGCAGGGGGCCGGCCTCTCCTCTTCTGCCTCGCTGGAGGTGGCCATCGGCCAGGCCTTCAAGGAGGCGCTGGGGCTCACCATCAGCCAGGCCGAGATTGCCCTCAACGGCCAGCAGGCGGAGAACCAGTTCGTCGGCTGCAACTGCGGCATCATGGACCAGATGATCTCCGCCAGCGGCAAACAGGATCACGCCCTGCTGCTCGACTGCCGCTCGCTGGAAACCCGCCTCATCCCCATGCCCACCGACCTGGCGGTGCTGATCGTCAACTCCAACGTCCGTCGCGGCCTGGTGGACAGCGAATACAACACCCGCCGCCAGCAGTGCGAAGCCGCCGCCCGTCACTACGGGGTCAAGGCGCTGCGCGATCTCGATCTGGCGGCGCTGGAAGCGGGCAAGGCCGGGCTGGATGAGGTCTGCTACCGCCGTGCCCGTCACGTGGTGGGCGACAACAGCCGCACCCTGGCCGCCGCCGATGCGTTGGCGCAGGGGGATCTGGTGCGCCTCGGTGAGCTGATGGCCGACTCCCACGCCGCCATGCGCGATGACTTCGAAATCACCGTGCCCGCCATCGACGGTCTGGTGGAGATCATCAAGGCCAGGATCGGCACCGAGGGCGGCGTGCGGATGACCGGCGGCGGCTTCGGTGGCTGCGTGGTCGCCCTGCTGCGCCCAGAGAAAGTGGCCGAGGTGATCGCCGCGGTCGATGCCGAGTACCCGGCCCGCTTCGGCCTCAAGGCCGACAGCTACGTCTGCCGCGCCAGCGCGGGGGCGGGAAAACTATGAGCCCATGTATGATGCAGGCCTGCCGGATCGGCAACGCCGGTGCAGGCAGACTATGAACGACGCCATGATTCCGTTCGAGCTGGAAAACGAGGAGGGGCTGCGCCTGCGCGGCCTCGACTTCGGCGCCACCCTCACCTCCCTCACCCTGCCGGTGGCGGGATCTCGCCGTGAAGTGCTGCTGGGCTGCGCCGATGAGGCCTATCCCGCTCAACAGGTGTGGCTGGGGGCGGTGGCGGGACGCTTTGCCAACCGCATCGGCAACGCCGAGCTGCTGCGCGACGGCCAGCGCTGGCCGCTGGATGCCAACCAGCCGCCCCACTGCCTGCACGGCGGACGGGCGGGGTTTCATCGCCAGCACTGGCAGATCAAGGAGCGGGAGGCGGACCGGGTCAGACTGACCCTGCTCTCCCGTAGCGGGGATCAGGGCTTTCCTGGCAACCTGCGGGTCATGCTGGAGTACCGGCTGGAGCAGTGCGATCTGGTGGTGGATTTCGTCGCCAGCACGGATGCACCGACCCCGGTCAGCCTCACCAGCCACACCTACTTCAATCTCGACGACAACCCGAACGGCGGCGATGTACGCGGCCACCTCATCCGCCTCAACGCCGACCGTTTCCTGCCCACCGACCAAAGCAGCCTGCCGCTCGCGATCGCACCGGTGGAGGGGCCGTTCGATCTGCGCCACGAGCGCCTGATCGGACAAGATTGGCTGAGCCACCCCCAGCAGCAACAGGCCAAGGGGTACGATCACGCCTTTGTGCTCAACGGGCCGAGCGCCGAGTGGGCGGCGCGGGTGGTCTCGGGGGATCGTCAGCTGGCGATGGAGGTCTACACCAACCAGCCTTCGCTGCAGTTCTACAGCGGCAACTGGCTGGCCAATACACCGGCACGCGATGGCCGGCGCCATCGGGATCACGCCGGCTTCTGTCTGGAGGCCCAGCAGCTGCCGGACAGCCCCAACCGGCCCGAGCTGGGCGATCCCTGGCTGTTGCCGGGGCAGACCTATCGCCATCAGACTCGTTACCGCTTTATCGCTGCCAGCTGACCCCGGCACCCTCTTCTCCCGCGCAGACATGCCGAGCGAAGAGGGCTCGGGGTCACCCATCACATCCGCTCGCACACAAGTCCACGCAAGGAGTCGTTATGGATGATCACTACCTCGCCGCCCCCGACCGCTACCAGCGCCAGCCCTATCGACCCGCCGGTCGCCACGGTCTGCGCCTGCCCGGCATAGCTCTCGGCCTCTGGCACAACTTCGGCGCCGAGTGCGATCCCGCCACCGCAAAAGCCATGGTGCACCAGGCGTTCGATCTGGGCATCACCCACTTCGATCTGGCCAACAACTACGGGCCGCCGCCGGGGTCGGCCGAGCTCACCTTCGGCAAGCTGCTCAAGGGGAGCCTGGCGCCCTATCGGGACGAGCTCATCATCGCCAGCAAGGCGGGATACATCATGTGGGATGGCCCCTACGGCGACGGCGGCAGCGCCAAATACCTGTTTGCCAGCCTGCACCAGAGCCTGCGCCGGCTTGGCCTCGACTATGTGGACATCTTCTATCACCACAGGCCGGACCCGCGCACCCCGCTGGAGGAGACCTGCCAGGCGCTGGCGCTGATGGTGCGTCAGGGCAAGGCGCTCTACATCGGCCTCTCCAACTACCCGGCACCGCTCGCCGCGCAGGCCGCCGCCCGGCTGGCGGAGCTGGGCACCCCCTGTCTGGTCAATCAGCTCAAATACTCCCTGTTTCAGCGCGACATCGAGGCTGAAACCCTGCCGGTCTGCCGCGAGCACGGCATGGGGGTGGTCGCCTTCTCCCCGCTGGCGGGCGGACTGCTGAGCGATCGCTACCTGGCGGGCATTCCGGCAGATTCGCGCGCCGCCAGTGCCAGCCCCTTTCTCAAGCCCGAGCAGATCACCGCCGACAAGCTGGCCACCATCCTGGCCCTGCAAGCGCTGGCGCAGCAACGGGGCCAACCGCTGTCACAACTGGCGCTGCAGTGGGTGCTGCGCGACTCTGTGGTGAGCTGCGCCCTGATCGGTGCCAGCAGCCCGCAGCAGATTGTCAGCGCGGTGGAGGCCCAGGCCCAACCCCCGCTGGATGCAGCACTGTTGCAGCAGATCGAGGGGATCCTGGCCGGGCAGGGCCCCGCTTGATCGGAGCCGCTGAGCGTCGAACGCCATGCAGGGCCGAATGAAACCAACATCCTCGCCGTCGATACCGCCGGCGGGGGCTGACGCCAACACAATATTCACTGGTTGCCCGCTCGATTTTCCTCCATCATTGGTCGCCCCGGCTCGGCTCGGGGCCGACTTCAACCGGACCAATAATCAAGAGATCTGAAACATGACAGAGTCTTACGCCCTGTTTGTCGCCTTCGTGCTGGGCATAGTGGAGGGCCTGACCGAGTTCCTCCCCGTCTCCTCCACCGGCCACATGATCATCGTCGGCCACCTGCTTGGCTTCGACGGTCCCAAGGCTGCCACCTTCGAAGTGGTGATCCAGATGGGCTCCATCCTGGCGGTGGTCGCCGTGTTCTGGCGCCGCCTGTTTGGCCTCATCGGCATCCACTTCGGCCAGAAGCCGGCGCAGGGACACGCCACCCTCTCACTGGTGCACATCATCCTCGGCATGCTGCCCGCCGTGATCATCGGCCTCGCCATCCACAGCTGGATCAAGGCTCATCTGTTCGGCCCGCAGACCGTGATGTACGCCCTGGTCGCCGGCGGCATCCTGCTGATCATCGCCGAGAAGTTTCGTCCAGCGGTGCGCTCCGAAACCCTGGACGACATCAGCTACAAGCAGGCGTTCGGCATCGGCCTGTTCCAGTGCCTGGCGCTCTGGCCCGGCTTCTCCCGCTCCGGTGCCACCATCAGCGGCGGCATGCTGATGGGGATCAGCCGCCAGGCGGCGGCCGAGTTCTCCTTCATCCTGGCGGTGCCCATGATGGTGGCGGCCAGCGGACTGGATCTCTACAAGAGTCGCGATTTCCTCTCCATGGCCGACTTCCCCATGTTCGCGGTGGGTTTCGTCACCGCCTTCGTGGTGGCCATGATCGCCATCAAGACTTTCCTGGCGCTGATCCGTCGCCTCGACTTCATCCCGTTCGCCATCTACCGCTTCGTGGTGGCCTTCGCCGTCTACCTGGTGTTCGTGGCCTGATCCGGTCAATGCCCCATGCAAAAAAAGGGACCCGAGGGTCCCTTTTTTTATTGCCGCCAAGGCTCAGTAGAGGCGATGGCTGATGCCGTTGAGCAGCCGCGACAGCCCCTTGGTGAACTGCACCGGCGCGTCCTGCACCGTGTAGCAGAGGCAGCCGTCCGGCGTGTGTGGACTGTGGGCGTGGCTGGCATCGCGCCAGATGAAGTCCCCCGCCTGATAGCGGGTGTCGCCATCTTCGATGGTGCCGGCCAGCAACAAGGTCAGCTCGTAACCCTTGTGAGTGTGCTCAGGGATGCGGCCACCCGCCTCTATGTGCAGCAGGCTGGCACGGGCTCCCTGCTCGTCGAGCGGCAGGCTCACCTGCCGGATGGCGCCGATGTGGCGCCAGCTGGGGGCATGGTGACGGGCCAGTACCCGTGGCAACCGGTACGACTGGCCCGCCACCTGCAACTCGGGTCGGGCCACCGCCGACTGGGTCAATGCGGCCGCAGTGGCCACCGGCTGTTGCAGGATGCCGGCAAGCATGGCATCGAACTCTGCCGGCAGTGGCTCGCACTCTTCCGCCGGGGTCAGGTATTGCCGGGCCAGCTCCTCTTCGCAGGCCCGCAGCCGGGCCGCACAATCGGGGCAGAGCTCGCAGTGGGCGGAGACGCCGACGGCCAGCGGCAGGGGCAGTTCGTCGGCGGCAAAGGCGCGCAACATGGCCTGAACGGGATGGGCTTTAATCATGGCCTTGCTCCACTTGTTCCTTCAATTTCTGTAACGCCAGTCTGAGGCGGGATTTGATGGTGCCGAGCGGCACGCCGAGCCGGTCTGCCAGCTCCTGCTGGGAGAGCTCCTGCAGGTAGATGCCGCGCACCACCTGCTGCTGTGGTTCCGGCAGGGTGCCGAGGTAATGGGCCATCTGACGGGTCAGCACCGCGTCTTCGCCGCCGCTCAGGTGCTCCTCTTCCGCCCTGTACTCCAGCATGGGCCACAGCTCCTCGGCGCAGAGCTCTTCCTTGCTGGCGCGGCGCCGGCGCAGCATGTCGAAGCCCTGGTTGCGCATGACGGTGTAGATCCAGGTAGTGGCGGCGCCCTTGTCGGGGTGGTAAAGACGGGCCTTCTGCCAGACCAGCAGCATGGTCTCCTGCACCAGCTCCATGGCGTTGGCCTCGCTGCCGAGGTGGCGCAGCCCATAGCTGCGGATGCGCGGCGCGAAGTGCTGGAACAGGGTGGCGAAGGCAGCCTTGTCGCCATGTTCGGCAACCCTGACGAGCAGGGACTTGAGATCGCCGGCTGGGTCATCCATGGGGGGCGATATCCTGTACGGAGTCGATTGTGATTGGCCAGTATATGCCATTGCGCCATGCCTTGAAGAGGGTGGTGAGTGCCAATACGTGCGGCGTGGCAAAAGGATCACCGGCTCTGCCATCAAAAACGGCTCAGTGGCTGGCGACCAGCAATCCGCTCAGCAGGGAGAGTGCCGGCTGGTTGTCTTCCGCCGCCACCAGCCACTGCTTCTGCTCAACGGGGATGGGCAGCACTTCCAGCCAGCGCTGGGCCACCCAGCTGGCATCGTCCCAGTCCGGGTTGCGGTAGAGGGCCGCATATTCCGGATAGTCGTTGAACACCTCCTGCAACGCCCTGGCCAGCGAGTGCTGGTCGGCATTGAGCCGGCCGGTACGCCAGGGGGGCAGCACGTCCACCTCCCCGACCCGCAAGCCGTCCGACTCCTGCCACAGATCGGTGATCCTGACCCGCTCCATGCCGAGCACCGTGATGCCGAGCAGACCGTCCGGCAGCTGATCGAAGTCGACGATCCGTACCCGGGTGGCGATGGGGTACATGTTGCGCAGCGCATCGGGCTGGCGGGGATCCAGCATGCAGATAGCAAAACCCTGCTCTCCCGCCTCGGCGATCATGCGCTGATATCTGGGCTCGAAGATGCGCAGCGGCATGATGCCACCGGGCAGCAGGTGGGCCGAGAGGGGAAACAGCGCCAGTTTCATCGACAGATTCCTCGGTAAAAGGTCCCTGTTGATACGACCGGAGCGGCGGGGCAGATCATTCAGAACGAGTTGGAATAAAAAACCCCTTAACAATCAGGGGAAAATAGCCTGGACAAGCCGCTTCGATATGCAGTAGAAATGGATAAGCACCGTAATTTCCGTCCAATATTCTGGGAACTGGTGCCAAATGCAGTGAAATATCCGCCCGACCGCGAGCGGCGGGTCATCCCTATAGTTTTCTCGGGCCGATGCGGGTAAAATTCACGCCCTTATATATCAGTCATTTTTCGACGCGCAACCTTGGTGGTCAGTTATGAAAGAGCATATTCATCATCTACTTGAACAAACGGTAGCCAATCTCAAGTCAGCGGGCATCCTGCCGGCGGACCTGGAAGCCCGCGTGCAAGTAGACCGATGCAAGGAGAAGGCTCACGGTGACCTGGCCACCAACCTGGCCATGCTGCTGGCCAAACCGGCCCGCAAGAATCCCCGTGAGCTGGCCGCTGCCATCATCGAGCACCTGCCCGCCTCCGACCTGATCGCCAAGGTCGAGATCGCCGGCCCCGGCTTCATCAACTTCTTCTTCGACCCGAGCTGGCTGGCTGGTCAGGTAGAGGCCATGGTGACCTCCGCCAACGCCAACGTGAAGCTGCCAACCCCGCAGACCGTGGTGGTGGACTACTCCGCCCCCAACGTGGCCAAAGAGATGGCGGTGCATCACATCCGCAGCACAGTCCTCGGTGACGTGGCTGCCCGCGCCCTCGAGTTCCTCGGCCACAAGGTGGTGCGTGCCAACCACATCGGCGACTGGGGTACCCAGTTCGGCATGTTGATCGCCTATCTGGAGAAGATGGCCAACGAGCACGCCTCCGACATGGAGCTGCGCGATCTGGAAGCCTTCTACACCCAGGCCAAGCGTCACTACGACGAAGACGAAGCGTTCGCCGAGCGCGCGCGCAACTACGTGGTCAAGCTGCAGGGTGGTGATGAGTACTGCCGCACCATGTGGAAGAAGCTGGTCGACATGACCATGGAGCAGAACCAGCGCAACTACGACCGCCTGAATGTCTCTCTGACCAACAAGGACATCATGGGCGAGTCCATGTACAACGACATGCTGCCGGAGATCGTCGCCGATCTGAAAGCGCGCGGGCTGGCGGTCGAGAGTGAAGGCGCCACCGTCGTCTTCCTTGACGAGTTCAAGAACAAGGATGGCGAGCCCATGGGCGTCATCATCCAGAAGAGCGATGGCGGCTTCCTCTACACCACCACCGACATCGCCTGTGCCAAGTATCGTTACGAGACCCTGGGCGCCGACCGCGTGATGTACTTCATCGACTCCCGTCAGCACCAGCACCTGATGCAGGCCTGGACCATCACCCGCAAGGCGGGCTATGTGCCGGAATCCGTGCCCCTCGAGCACCACGCCTTCGGCATGATGCTGGGCAAGGATGGCCGTCCCTACAAGACCCGCTCCGGCGGCACCGTCAAGCTGGTCGATCTGCTGAATGAGGCGGAAGAGCGCGCCGCCGCCCTGCTGGAGAGCCGCAACAGCGACCTCTCCGCCGAGGAGAAGGCCCAGGTGGTGCACGCCATCGCCATGGGCGCGGTCAAGTATGCGGATCTCTCCAAGAACCGCACTACCGACTACATCTTCGACTGGGATCTGATGCTCTCCTTTGAAGGCAACACCGCGCCCTACCTGCAGTACGCCTACACCCGGATCCAGTCCATCTTCCGCAAGGCCGGCGTCGATGCCGATACTCTGGGCGGCAAGGTGGTCCTGAACGAGGAAGCGGAAGAGACCCTGGCCCAGAAGCTGATCCAGTTCTCCGACGCGGTCAACGGCGTGGCAGACAAGGGCATGCCGCACCTGCTCTGTACCTATCTGTACGAGCTGTCCGGCAACTTCATGACCTTCTACGAAGCCTGTCCGATCAACAAGGATGGCGTGGACGAGGCGACCCGTGAGAGCCGTCTGCTGCTGTGCGCCGCCACCGCCAAGGTCCTCAAGCTGGGCCTGGGCGTACTGGGCATCCACACCCTGGAGCGCATGTAATAGATGGCGACCCGGGATTATGTCGGCAGCCGCCCGCGACGTCGGGCGGGTGGTCGCAACACCAAGAAAGCGGCACCTCGCCGCTTTCCTGTTATCCCGGCCCTGCTGGCTGGGGTGCTGCTGGCCGGGTTCGGCGGTTTCCTCTACATGATCAGTGGCAAGGGCAACGACGCCCCCACCATTGAGGAGCAGGTGAAAGCCAACAAGCCCAAGGCCCAGAGCAACGGCCTGCCGCAGGAGAAATGGAGCTACATCGAACGGCTGGAGAACAAGCAGGTCGACATCGTCGAGCCGCCGCCCCAGCCGGGCGTGCTGCCGCCACCGCCGGCGGAAACCATGACCCTGCAGCCGGAGAAGCTGCCGCAGCCGGTGCCGACCAATATTCCCCAGCCCGGAACCCCCATCGGCCAGGTACAGCCCTACAAGCCGCAACCGGTACAACCGGCCAAGCCGGCGACAGGCGCGCCTGTGGCCAGCGCCCAGGAGCAGGTGATCGACCGCAAGGCCGAACGGGATCGGATGGAGCGGGAGCTGCGCGCCGAACTGGAGCGGGAACGGGCCGAGGCCGCCAAGGCCAAGGCGGCGACCCCGCCTGCCGCGGCTGACAACGAGCGCTACATGATGCAGTGTGCCGCCCTGCGTTCGCAGGATTCCGCGGAATCCCTCAAGGCGCGCATCGCCTTCACCGCCGGGCTCTCCTCCAGCCTGCAGGTGGTGAATGGGGCCGGTGGCGCCGTCTACAAGGTGATGGTGGGCCCCTTCAGCGGCAAGGCGGCGGCCGATGCGGCCAACCGCAAGCTGCAGGGCTCAGGCATCAGCGGCTGCATCCCCAAGAAGGGGTGATCGCAGCGTCCATATACTGGGCCAGGTGGCAACACCCGGCCCTGTTTCTTTTGGTGCCAGTCGCCACCACTCCCAGCCAACCCCGTTGGCCGCGCCAGCGCAGGCTTGAAAAGCCGGATTGCCATCCCCATCTCTCTTGCCATGCACAGTCAGGCCGTCATTCGGCTCAAGCGAGGTAAGTAAAGTGACTACCATAGTTTCAGTTCGCCGCAACGGTCAGGTCGTCATCGGTGGCGATGGCCAGGTTTCTCTTGGCAACACCGTCATGAAGGGCAACGCCCGCAAGGTTCATCGCCTCTACAACGGCAAGGTGCTGGCAGGTTTTGCCGGCGGCACCGCCGACGCCTTCACCCTGCTCGAGCGCTTTGAAGCCAAACTGCAGGCCCATCAGGGCAACCTGGAGCGCGCCGCCGTGGCGCTGGCCAAAGACTGGCGCACCGATCGCGCCCTGCGCCGCCTCGAGGCGCTGCTGGCCGTCGCCGACGAGCACAAATCCTTCATCATCACCGGCAACGGTGACGTGGTGCAGCCGGAACACGATCTCATCGCCATCGGCAGCGGCGGCAACTTCGCCCAGTCCGCCGCCATCGCCCTGCTGGAGAACACCGAGCTCGACGCCAAGAGCATCGTCGAGAAGTCCCTCAAGATTGCGGGCGACATCTGTGTCTTCACCAACGGCAACCACACCATCGAAGTGCTGGATTATTCAGCTAAATAAATCGTCGAAATAGGGCCGCCAAATAAGGCCGCCAGCCAAACCCCATTTTCCAAGGGGTGGGCCCTGCCCGCCCCGGATACAGGAACACCATCATGTCCGAGATGACCCCGAGAGAAATCGTCCACGAGCTGGACAGACACATCATTGGTCAGGCCGACGCCAAGCGTGCGGTGGCCGTCGCCCTGCGCAACCGCTGGCGCCGGATGCAGCTCTCCGAGGAGATGCGCCACGAGGTGACCCCGAAGAACATCCTGATGATCGGTCCGACCGGTGTCGGCAAGACCGAGATCGCCCGTCGTCTGGCCAAGCTGGCCAACGCCCCCTTCATCAAGGTCGAAGCGACCAAGTTCACCGAAGTGGGCTATGTGGGCAAGGAAGTGGACAGCATCATCCGCGACCTGACCGATGTCGCCATCAAGCTGGTGCGCGAGACCGAGATGGAGAAGATGAAATACCGCGCCGAGGAAGCCGCCGAAGAGCGCATCCTTGACGCCCTGCTGCCCAACCCGCGCAACAGCTGGGGCGAGGAAGAGAAAGCCGACAACTCCAACACCCGCCAGATCTTCCGCAAGAAACTGCGGGAAGGTCAGCTGGATGACAAGGAGATCGAGCTGGAGCTCTCCGCCTCCCCGATGGGCGTCGAGATCATGACCCCGCCGGGCATGGAAGAGATGGCCAACCAGCTGCAGGGGCTGTTCCAGAACCTGGGCCAGAACCAGAAGAAGAAGCGCAAGATCAAGGTCAAAGAGGCCATGAAGGCGCTGATCGAAGAGGAAGCGGCCCGCCTGGTCAACCCGGAAGAGCTGAAGCAGAAGGCCATCGCCTCGGTCGAGAACAACGGCATCGTCTTCCTCGACGAGATCGACAAGATCTGCAAGCGCGGCGAGAGCTCGGGCCCGGACGTTTCCCGTGAAGGGGTTCAGCGCGACCTGCTGCCGCTGGTCGAGGGCTGCACCGTCAACACCAAGCACGGCATGGTCAAGACCGATCACATCCTGTTCGTCGCCTCCGGCGCCTTCCAGATCGCCAAGCCGTCCGACCTCATCCCCGAGCTGCAGGGCCGTCTGCCGATCCGGGTCGAGCTGACCGCGCTGACCACCGAAGACTTCGAGCGGATCCTGACCGAGCCGAACGCCTCCCTGACCGATCAGTACAAGGCGCTGATGGCCACCGAAGGGGTCAACATCGAGTTCACCCAGGACGGTATCCGCCGTCTGGCCGAAGCGGCCTGGCAGGTCAACGAGCGCACCGAGAACATCGGCGCCCGTCGTCTGCACACCGTGATGGAGCGCCTGATGGAAGACATCTCCTACGACGCCTCCGAGAAGTCCGGCGAGACCTTCGTCATCAACACCGACTACGTCAACGCCCACCTCGGCAAGCTGATTGAAGACGAGGATTTGAGCCGCTTTATCCTGTAAATCGAGAACGAGGAGCTGAGCGCTTTAATATCCTGTAAGCGAACAGCTCAATCTCATAACAAGACGCCTCCCCTGTGGAGGCGTCTTTGTTTTCAGCCCCCTCCCGACTCGCAGCCTGCCCGGGTCACATCGCCTGTTGTACTGCACAGGTCTCTTCCCGCCAGCCAGAGCGCGGCCAGCAGCAACACGCCGCTCAGGGCGAAGCTGGCCTGCATGGCGAAGTGCAGCTCGCTGGCACTGGCGACGGCCGGATCGCCCCCTCCCGCCAGACCGGCAAACAGGGCGCCGAGCCCGGCCGCCCCCGTCAGCTGACCCAGATTGCGCGCCAGGGTCAGCAACCCGGCCACGGCACCGCGGGTCTGTTCGTCGGCGGCGCCGATCACCAGGCTGTTGTTGGCGGTCTGGAACAGGGCGTAACCGGCAGTCAGCAGCAACACGGGCAGCAGGTATCCCACCGGGCCCCCGCCGCTGCCCAGGGTGGCCAGCAGCACCACCGCCGCGCTCATCACCAGCAAGCCCAGTCGCACCACTGTGGTGGCGCCGACCCTGTCCACCAGCCAGCCGGCTGGCATCCCGCTCAGTGCCGCCAGCAGGGGTCCACCCGAGATAAGCAGCCCGCTGGTCAGCGGGCCGAGCCCGAATACTCCCTGTAGATAGAAGGGACCGATCAGCAGGGTCGCCACCATCACCCCGGCCACCAGCGCACTGGCCGCCAGAGCGCCGCGCAGCCGCCGGGTTCGCAGCAACGCCAGCGGCAACAGAGGGGCGGGGGAGCCCAGCTCGCTGCGCACCAGCCAGGCGGCGGCCAACAGCGCCCCGCCCCCAGACCAGAGGGCCAGGACGCCTGTCGTAGTGAGCGCCAGCCCGTAGCCCAGCAGCGTCACCAGCAGCCACCACAGGCTGGCCAGGTTGAGTCGTGCCCCCTGCCCGCTCGCCCCGTCATCGGGCAGACCGGCACGGGCACAGAGCAGCGCCAGCAGGCCGAGGGGGAGCAGCGCCAGGAAGGCCGCCTGCCAGCCCGCCACCTCCAGCAGCAAGCCGCCAAACGAGGGGCCCAGTGCCGTGCCGCAGGCCGACAGGGTGCCGAGCAATCCCATGCTCCAGCCCCGTCTGGCCGGTGACACCAGCTGCCCCACCATGGCCAGCGAGAGCGTCAGCATGCAGGCCGCACTCGCCCCCTGCAGTGCCCGGGCGGCGATCAGCCAGCCGATGGTCGGCGCCAGCGCGCAGAGCAGGGAGGCCAGCGCAAATCCCCCCATGCCCCAGAGCAGCAGCCGACGCCGGCCGAACCTGTCACCCAGCCGGCCGGCAACCACTGTCAGGCAGGTGAGTCCCAGCAGATAGGCCACCAGCACCCACTGCAAGATGGCGAAGGGCAGATGAAAGACCGCCCCCAATGCCGGCAGCAAGATGCCGCCCATGCTGGCCGCCAGCATGGGCAACAGGGTGGCGAGGCCAAGCGCCAGCAGAGCGAGACGAGACGCCGCCAGGGACGGGAAATGGGTTGGTGTTGACATGAGCTGGGTTCCACATAGGGGTGATGACGACAAGGCTAGTGGGGCCGGTGAGCGGGCGGAAGACCCACCAGTTGCAGCTTATCAATGCACTGGACGCCATATGAGGGTGCCCGTTCTCGGGTATGATGAAGCTGGCCCCTCTGCTCCCACTCCGATGAAGGCATGCACATGAGCACTCCCGACCTCAACCTGCTGATCACCCTGGATGCCCTGCTGGACGAAGGCAGCGTGGCGGGCGCCGCCAGACGACTGGGCTTGAGCCCCTCCGCCATGAGCCGGGCCCTGGCAAGATTGCGGGAGACCACAGGCGATCCGCTGCTGGTGCGGGCCGGCCGCGGCCTGGTGCCGACCCCTCGAGCCCAGTTGCTGCGCGAGCAGGTCGGTCGGCTGGTGCAGGAGGCAGAGAGCATGCTGAGCCCCCGACAGGAGGTCGACCCGGCGCGGCTGGAGCGCACCTTCACCCTGCGCGCCAGCGAGGGGCTGGTGGAACTGTTCGGCGCCGCCCTGCTGAGCCGGCTCGCCACCGAGGCGCCCGGAGTACGGCTCCACTTTCTGGCCAAGCCGGACAAGGAGAGCGGCCCCTTGCGCAGCGGCGAGCTGGATTTCGAGACCGGGGTCATCAGCGCCACCACGGCGCCCGAGCTGCGTACCCAGGCCCTGTTTCAGGACCACTTCGTCGCCGTAATGCGCCCCGGTCATCCACTGTGCGACGGCCTACTCACCGCCAGCCGCTACGCCGGGGCGCGCCACGTGCTGGTATCCCGCCGCGGCCAACCCCACAGCCCGGTCGATGAGGCGCTGGCCAAGCAGGGGCTCTCGCGCACCGTCGCCACCCTGGTGCCCGGCTTTGCCACCGCGCTGGCGCTGGTGCGCGGCAGCGATCTGGTGGCCACTGTGCCTGAGCGTCACTGCGCCGCCCTGCTGGGGGAGCTGGTTGTTCGTCCCCTGCCCTTCGCGCTGCCAGCGATCCGGGTCGCCCTGCTCTGGCACCCCAGGCTGGATGCCGACCCGACCCACCGCTGGCTGCGCACCCTCATCCGCGATATCTGCGCCCAGGAGCCTTACCGCCCCCTTCCCTGACGCCCCCCGGTTCTGCTGGCAACCCATGGCTGCCGCCATCCCATGAAGGAATTTTTCACGCTTTTTGACGGTACGGGCATTTCTTTGCAGGGTCAGCCAGGCAGCCCCTGCAGCGGTGGCTCCGCTCCCCACGCCATAACCAATTGCACCACTGGTATACCTATTTATGTATAGCTTTGAATTATCAGGAATTACCCCTGAGGAGATATATAAATAGACACTTGATTTGCATCAATCGCCCGCCCCTGCCGACTGGGTAGCCTAGCCTCAGAATGATGTTTTATTACTCCAAACTAGAGGCAATCATGAGCAAAGTCAGACTGGTCGTTGTGGGCAACGGCATGGTGGGGCACCGCTTCATCGAAGAGCTGATCGAACGGGCCGACCCGGGCCGGTACGAGATCACCGTCTTCGGTGCAGAACCCCGTCCCGCCTACGATCGCGTCCATCTCTCCTCCTACTTCTCCCACCACACCAGCGAAGATCTCTCCCTCGTCAAACCCGGTTTCTACGACAAGCACGGCATCCGCCTGCTGCTCGGCGAAGCGGTGAAAAAAATCGACAAAACGGCCCGTGAAGTGCACTCCAACAAGGGCACAGTGGTCGGTTACGACAAACTGGTGCTGGCCACCGGATCCTACCCCTGGGTGCCGCCCATTCAGGGCAGCCAGCACCACGAGTGCTTCGTCTATCGCACCATCGAGGATCTCAAAGCCATCCGCAGCGCCGCCAAGAGCGGCAAGAGCGGCGTGGTGATCGGGGGCGGCCTGCTTGGCCTCGAAGCGGCCGGCGCCCTCAAGGCGCTGGGTCTCGAAACCCATGTGGTGGAGTTCGCTCCTGTGCTGATGGCCGAGCAGCTCGACGGCCAGGGCGGCCAGCTGCTGCGCCGCAAGATCGAATCCATGGGCGTGCAGGTACACACCAGCAAGAGCACCAGCGAGATCCTGATGCATGGCGGTGAACAGGCGAAACACCGCCTCGCCTTTGCCGACGGCAGCCAGCTGGAAGTGGACGTGGTGGTCTTCTCTACCGGCATCCGCCCGCAGGATACCCTCGGTCGCTACGGCGATCTGGCCATCGCCGAGCGCGGCGGTATCGTCATCGACGATCACTGCCTCACCTCCGACCCCGACATCTATGCCATCGGCGAGTGCGCCGCCTGGCAGGGCCGCTTCTTCGGCCTGGTGGCCCCGGGCTACAAGATGGCCCAGATCACCGTCGACCACCTGCTGGGCGGCGACAGTCGCTTCGAAGGGGCTGACATGAGCGCCAAGCTCAAGCTGCTCGGCGTCTCCGTCGGATCCATCGGTGATGCCCACGGCCGCACCCCGGGCAGCCACAGCTATGTGTTTCAGGACGATCAGGCCGGCGTCTACAAGAAGATAGTGGTGAGCGAAGACAACAGCCGATTGCTCGGTGCCGTGCTGGTGGGTGACGTGGAGGATTACGGCAACCTGCTGCAGATGATGCTCAATGCCCTGCCGCTGCCGAGCCACCCGGATACCCTGATCCTGCCCGCCTACGCCGGCGCCAAACCGACCCTGGGGGTGGATGCCCTGCCAGAGAGCGCCCAGATCTGCTCCTGCTTCGACGTCTCCAAGGGCGACATCGCCCAGGCCGTCGCCGAGGGTCACACCACGCTGGCCGCCATCAAGCAGCACACCAAGGCCGGTACCGGCTGCGGCGGCTGCGTGCCCCTCATCAGCCAGGTGCTCAACGCCGAGCTGGTGAAGCAGGGTATCGAGGTCAACAACCACCTCTGCGCCCACTTCCCCTACTCCCGTCAGGAGCTGTTCCACCTGGTCAAGGTGGAAGGGATCAAGAGCTTCGACGAGCTGCTGGCCAAGCACGGTCACGGCCATGGCTGCGAGGTGTGCAAACCGACCGTCGGCTCCATCCTCGCCTCCTGCTGGAACGACTATGTGCTGAGCCCGCTCAACACCCAGCTGCAGGACACCAACGACATCTTCCTCGGCAACATGCAAAAGGACGGCAGCTACTCCGTCATCCCGCGCATGGCCGGCGGTGAAGTGACCCCGGAAGGGCTGCTGGCGGTGGCCGAAGTGGCCCGCGACTACAAGCTCTACACCAAGATCACCGGCGCCCAGCGCATCGGCCTGTTCGGGGCCCAGAAGGATGATCTGCCCGCCATCTGGCGCAAGTTGCTGGCAGCGGGCTTCGAAACCGGTCAGGCCTACGCCAAGGCGCTGCGCATGGCCAAGACCTGCGTCGGCAGCACCTGGTGCCGCTTCGGCGTGCAGGACAGCGTCGGCCTCGGGGTCTTCCTCGAGAACCGCTACAAGGGCATTCGTACCCCGCACAAGATGAAGTTCGGCGTCTCCGGCTGCACCCGTGAATGTGCGGAAGCCCAGGGCAAGGACGTCGGCATCATCGCCACCGACGCGGGCTGGAACCTCTATGTGGGCGGCAACGGCGGCATGAAGCCGCGCCACGCCGATCTGCTTGCTTCTGACCTCGACCGCGAGACCCTGATCAAGCTGATCGACCGCTTTATGATGTTTTACGTCACCAGCGCCGACAAACTGCAGCGCACCTCGGTCTGGCTCGGCAACCTGGAAGGGGGCGTCGACTACCTGCGCGAAGTGATCGTCGACGACAAGCTGGGACTGGCCGAGACCCTGGAGCGCGATATCCAGACCCTCATCGACAGCTACGAGTGCGAATGGTCGCGCACCCTCAACGAAGAGCAGGCGTTGCAGCGCTTCAGCCACTTCATCAACAGCGACAAGCGCGATCCGGACGTCCAGTTCGTCGCCGAGCGCGCGCAGCATCGACCGGCCACTCCGGCCGAGCGCATCCCCGTCTACCAGATCGAGGTGGAGACCAAATGATGAAACTTGCCTGCCAACTCAACGACATCCTGCCGGGAACCGGCGTCTGCGCACTTATTGAAGGTCGCCAGATCGCCCTGTTCCGCCCGAGCGCGGCGGCCGAGGTGTTCGCCATCGACAACCGGGATCCCTTCTTCGCCGCCAACGTGCTGTCGCGGGGCATCCTCTGCGAACACGACGGCGAGCTCTGGGTCGCCAGCCCCCTCAAGAAGCAGCGCTTTCGCCTGAGCGATGGCCACTGCTTCGATAACCCGGCCATGTCGGTGCAGAGCTACCCCGTTGAAGTGCGCGACCAGCAGGTCTGGGTTGCCGTCTAACACCATGCATATCAGGGCTGCCCGCGGGCGGCCCTCTTGAAGGAAACAAAGATGTATACCGAAACCATCAACAAGTGTGCCGCCAACGCGGCCCGCATCAACCGCTTCGAGCGCAGCGACAAGCTCGGCTTCTGGCTCAGCTCCGCCATGGCGGGGGCCTATGTGGGCCTTGGCATCATCCTCATCTTCACCCTGGGCAACCTGGTGGATCCGAGCATCCGTCCGCTGGTGATGGGGGCCACCTTCGGCATCGCCCTGACCCTGGTGATCATCGCCGGCTCCGAGCTGTTCACCGGCCACACCATGTTCCTCACCTTCGGGGTGAAGACCGGCAAGATCACCATGGCCGACCTGCTGCGCATCCTGCCCCAAACCTGGGCCGGCAATCTGCTCGGCTCCATCGCAGTGGCGCTCATCTACTCCTACGGCGGCAGCCTGCTGCCGGACGCGGGCAGCCTGGCCCACAAGGTGGCGCTGGCCAAGACCCAGGCACCGGCCCTGACCCTGTTCATGAAAGGGATCCTCTGCAACTGGCTGGTCTGCCTCGCCATCTGGATGGCGCTGCGCACCGAAGGGGCCGCCCGCTTCATCGCCATCTGGTGGTGCCTGCTGGCCTTTATCGCCTCCGGCTACGAGCACTCGGTCGCCAACATGACCCTGTTCGCCCTCTCCTGGTTCGGCGCCCATTCCGAGGCCTACACCCTGGGCGGCATCGGCCACAACCTGCTGTGGGTGACCCTCGGCAACACCGTCTCTGGCGCCCTCTTCATGGGCCTCGGCTACTGGTATGCCACCCCCAAGGCCGAGCGCCCGGTCGCAGTGAGCGAGACCACCACCACTGCCAGCCAGACCCAAACCGCCTGATCAGGAGGCCCCATGGACTACTTGCCCATCTTTTGCCGACTCGACAACAAACCCGTGCTGCTGGTCGGCGGCGGCGAGGTAGCACAGCGCAAGGCGCGCCTGCTGCTGGATGCCGGTGCCCAGCTCACAGTCGTGGCTCCCGAGCTCGACCCCGAGCTGGCGGAACTGGCTGCCAACGGCAGCATCGAGTGGCTGGCCGGTGAATTCGCGCCGCAGCAACTGGCGGGCAAGTGGCTGGTAGTGGCCGCCACCGATCGGCGCGAGGTGAACGCCCTGGTCTACCAGAGCGCCAATCAGGCGCGGATCTTTGCCAACGTGGTGGATGACCCGAAACGCTCCAGCTTCATCATGCCGTCGATCATCGACCGCTCGCCGCTGATGGTGGCCATCTCCTCCGGCGGCAAGGCCCCGGTGCTGGCCCGGCTGCTGCGGGAGAAACTCGAAGCCCTGCTGCCCCAGCACCTGGGGGCCGTGGCGGCCTTTGCCGGCAGCCTGCGGGATCGGGTCAAGACGCGCTTCGCCACCATGGGGGAGCGGCGCCGCTTCTGGGAACGACTGCTCGGGGCGGATCGGCTCGGGCAAGCGCTGGCTCGGGGGGATAGCGCCTCTGCCCACCAGCTGGCCGACACCCTGTTTGCCGATGAAAGCCAGACCGGTGGCGAAGTGGTGCTGGTCGGTGCCGGCCCCGGCGATCCGGGCCTGCTCACTCTGCACGCCCTGCGCCAGATGCAGCAGGCGGATGTGGTGGTCTATGACCGGCTGGTCTCCGACGAGGTGATGGCGCTGGTGCGCCGCGACGCCAAACGCATCTTCGTCGGCAAACAGGCAGGCAACCACTGCGTGCCCCAGGAGGGGATCAACCAGCTCTTGCTGGAGGAGGCGAAGAAGGGTCAGCGGGTGGTGCGGCTGAAGGGGGGCGATCCCTTCATCTTCGGCCGCGGCGGCGAGGAGCTGGAGACGCTCGTTGGTACTGGCATTGGCTTTCAGGTGGTGCCGGGGATCACGGCGGCCAGCGGCTGCGCCGCCTACGCCGGCATTCCGCTGACCCACCGCGATCACGCCCAGAGCGTGCGCTTCGTCACCGCCCACGGCAAGGGGGGCGCCCAGGATCTCGACTGGCCGCTGCTGGCCAAAGACAAACAGACCCTGGTGTTCTACATGGGGCTTTCATCCTGCGGGGTAATCCGCGAGCAGCTGCTGGCCCACGGCAAGGGGGGCGACACCCCGGTGGCGCTGATCGAGCGCGGCACCCAGCCGAGCCAGCGGGTCATTTGCGGCACCCTTGACCAGTTGCCCGCGCTCGCCATCGGCGTCGAAAGCCCGGCCCTTATCATGGTGGGCTCGGTGGTGACACTGGCTGACTCCCTCGCCTGGTTCGGGCAAGGGGCTGCCACGGAGAGGGCGCTGGCTTCGGCCTGATGTCACCTCATATGCAAACGCCACCCTGGGGTGGCGTTTCTTTTCCTGCATTTACTGTCATAACCTCTTGTTTTGAGTCTGGTATCCTATGGGGTGTGTCAGCCGGACCACCGAATTCAGGAATTCAGTTTCATGTCTCTCCCCGCCAAGAACAACGCCAAGCAGCGTGAACAGGACAGAGCCCGCATCCTCACCCTGCTGCTCGCCGACGACGCCCTCACCGACAGCCTGCTCGACCCGCAAGGGGAGCAGGACGCCGAACTGCGGGACCAGACCAGCGAGCTCACCCGACTGGTCAACAGCCTGCCCGCCGCCGATATCGCCGATGCGCTGGAGTCCCTGCCGCCGGACGAACGCCACGTACTGTGGCAGCAGGTGGACGCGGACAAGCACGGCCAGATCCTGGTGGAGGCCTCGGAGACGGTGTGGGACAGCCTCATCAGCGGCATGAGCGACAAGGAGCTGCTGCATGCCCTGAGCACCCTCGACATCGACGATCAGATCTATCTGGGCCAGTACCTGCCCCGCAACCTGATGGGGCGGCTGCTCACCTCCATGGCTCCCATGGACAGGGATCGGGTGCGGGAGGTGATCCGCTACGGCAAGCACACGGTTGGCGCCATGATGGACTTCGACCTGGTGACTGTGCGTCCGGATGTGACCCTGGCTACCGTGCAACGCTACCTGCGCCTGCGCGGCCAGATCCCCGATAACACCGACAAGTTGTTCGTCATCGACCGTCGCAACCGGCTGCAGGGAGAACTGCCGCTCACGACCGTGTTGCTGCACAGACCCGAGACCCGGGTGAGCGACGTGATGGAGAAGGATCCGGTCACCTTCGATCCGGAAGACAACGATGAGGCGGCCGCCCGTACCTTCGAGCGGGACGACCTGGTCTCCGCCGCCGTGGTGGATGCCAGGGGCAAACTGATGGGCCGGCTCACCGTCGCCGAGGTGGTGGATCTGGTCTATGAGGAGAGCGATACCGACCTGCGCCGGATGGGGGGGATCAGCGAGGAGGAGGACGTGTTCGCGCCCGTCTCCAAGGCGGTCAAGACTCGCTGGGCCTGGCTCGCCATCAACCTCTGCACAGCCTTCGTGGCATCGCGGGTGATCGGCCTGTTCGAGCACACCATCTCCCAGCTGGTGGCGCTGGCGGCCCTGATGCCCATCGTCGCCGGCATCGGCGGCAACACCGGCAACCAGACCATCACCATGATAGTGCGGGCGCTGGCGCTGCAGCACATCCAGACCGGCAACGTCTCCTTCCTGCTGTGGCGCGAACTGGGGGTGGCCCTGATCAACGGCCTGGTGTGGGGCGGCACCATGGGGGTGGCCACCTACATCCTCTATCAGGATGCGGCGCTGGGCGCCGTGATGACGCTGGCCATGATGCTCAACCTGCTGGTGGCGGCGCTGATGGGGGTCATCATCCCCATGACCATGAGCCGACTGGGGCGCGACCCGGCGGTGGGCGCCAGCGTGATGATCACCGCCATCACCGATACCGGCGGCTTCTTCATCTTCCTGGGGCTGGCCACCCTGTTCCTGCTTTAATCCCGTCTGCAACAAAAAGGGAGCCTTCATGGCTCCCTTGTTCATTCGGCGCGGCCGCTATACCCGGTATTTGGCCACTGCCTGGTTGAGCAACTTGGCCTGCTCGGTCAGGCCGTGACTCGATTTGGCGTTCTCCTCCGCCATCAGGCTCGACTCCTGGGCGATGTCACGGATGTTGTTGACGTTGCGGTTCACCTCGTTGGCCACCAGGCTCTGCTGCTCGATGGCGGCGGCAATCTGGGTGCTCATGTCCATGATGTGGGTGACGTCCTGGGTGATCTGCTCCAGCAGCTCACCCGCCATACTGGCCTGCTCCGAGCTGCTGTTGCCCTGCTCGCGGCAGGTCGCCATCATGCCCACTATGTTGCCGGTCTGCTTCTGCAGCGAGCTGATGATGCCGGCGATCTCCTGGGTCGACTTCTGGGTGCGGATGGCGAGGCTGCGCACCTCGTCCGCCACCACCGCAAAGCCGCGGCCCTGATCTCCCGCCCGCGCCGCCTCAATGGCCGCGTTGAGGGCCAGCAGGTTGGTCTGCTCGGCAATGCCGCGGATCACGTCCAGCACAGAGCCGATGGTCTCGCTCTCCTGCTGCAGCTGGGCCACTTCGCGGGAGGAGTTTTCCAGGTTGTCGGCCAGGGAGCGGATCTGGCTGACGGTGTTCTCCACCGCACTGCGCCCCTCCATCGCCTTGTTGTTGGTGGTCTGGGCATTGTTGGCGGCCTGCTCGGTGTTGCGGGCGATCTCCTCTATGGTGGAGCCCATCTCGGTGGAAGCGGTCGCCACCATGTCGGTCTCCTGCAGCTGGCGGGCCGCCCCCTCACTGGTGCGGCGGACGTTGCCTGAGAGGTGATCCGCCGCCTCGGTCAGAGTGTGCACGCTCTGCTTCACATCGCCAATGAGGTGGCGAAAACCTCCCAGCATGACGTCCAGGTTGCTCGCCAGCTGCGCCATCTCGTCCGCCCCCTGCAGCTCTATCTTGAGGCGCAGGTCATTGTCCTGCCGGATGCGGTTGACGGTGTCGTTCACCCGCGAGATGGGGCGATCGATGCTGCGGCCCAGCAGCATGCTCATGATGCCCATCAGCACTATGATGACGCCGCCACAGACCAGCATCAGGGTGTTGAGGCGCGAGGTCTGCCGTACCAGCTCGTCGGCGATGTGCTTGTCGACCGCGGCGAACCCTTGCTCGGTCTGGTGCACCAGATCCCGCATCTGGCTGCGCAGCCCTTCCCCCTCATTCAGCCCCAGCACCTGCATTCCCTGCACCAGGGCGATGAAGTCCTGCTTGTACTGCTCGCTGGCCTGCTCCAGCTTGCCGCGTTCAGCCTCCGGCAAGGTTGCCAGCCGCTGCTGGAAATCCTTGTGCAGGGTCTGGAAGCGCTCCAGATACTGGATGTCGGAGCGCAGCATGAAGTCTTTCTCCGCCCGCCGCAGCTGCAGCATGGTGATGAGCAGCCCCTGCTCATCCAGCTGCTTGAGCCCCTCCTCCACCTCGTGCACCGCCGTCCGCAGGCGACCGTAGAGTCCATCCTCCGGCCCCAGCCCGATCTTCTGCTGCTGGACCACCAGCTCGTTGAAGGCCTTGCCATAGGCCCCCATCTGCTGATCCAGCATGGTCAGCTCGCCCTGCACGGCACTCAGGTTGTCCTCCTGGCTCAGGGTCTGGTTGAGCCGGTGAAAGTCAGCCAGCACTTCATTGAAGCGGGCAACGAAGGTCGGATCCTTGCGGATCAGGAAGTCTTTCTCCGCTCGTCGCAGATTGAGCATGGCGATCTCGAGGCTGTCCACATTGCGCTGGGCCTCGGTCAGATGGCGACTCACCTGGTTGGAGTAGAAAAACAGGCTGCTCAATACCAGCATGGCTACGGCGACCAGCGCGGTATTCAGGATCAATTTATGACGGATGAGCACGATGAACCTCTCACAAACATGGGGTGGCATGCATTGAGCTTATGCAGAAAACGTTATCCCTGTTGTTGTTCAAGGAATATTCATTGAAATGCCAGTCCCACTCCTTATACTGGATCCCACCTGTTTCCAGCGGTGGATTTGACACAATGGAATACAACACTTCAGAACTGTGCGACATCTATCAGGACATGGTGGATGTGCTCGAACCCATGCTCTGCTCCTTCGGCGGCCGCGCCTCCTTCGGCGGCGTCATCACCACAGTCAAATGCTTCGAATCGAACGGCCTGATCCGTGAACTCGTCAAAGAGAACGGCGTTGGTCGGGTACTGTTGATCGATGGCGGCGGCTCCATGCGCCGTGCCCTGATCGACAGCGAGATCGCCACCACGGCGGCGGAGAACGAGTGGGAAGGGATCGTCTGCTACGGCTGTGTGCGCGAGGTCGACATTCTGGAAGATCTGGATATCGGCATTCAGGCGCTGGCGGCCATTCCGGTGGGAGCCGACAGCAAGGACGTAGGCGAGACCGATCTGCCGGTCAACTTCGGCGGTGTCACCTTCCTGCCGGACGACCACCTCTACGCCGATACCACAGGGGTGATCCTCTCCCCCGATGCGCTCGACATCGAGTAAGCAGAGCAGAGTGAGAATGGGAGCCAAGGCTCCCATTTTTTATGCCCGCGTGCTGCCGGACGCGGACAAAAAAAGAGGGCCAGTAAAAACTGGCCCCTTAACTGGAAGCAATGTGAGCAATGTCGTGCCTTCACAAGAAGTCCATCACGTTGGAACGAATGAAGTCTTTCCCGGAAAACAAGGTAACAATAATCATTCTCATTTAACTAAGCAACCCTTATTTGCCATAAATGCAAAAAAATTGACCACCCCAAGGGGTGGTCAATGTCGTCAGGCTTGCCGTGTGGCCGTTTGCAGGCCGCTCAAACCGGCCTCGCCCACCAGCTTGCGGCTGAGATAACGCAGCAGCACGCCGTAGAGCGGAACAAACAATCCCAGGCTTATCAGCAGCTTGAACACGTAGTCCACGGTTGCGATCTCGACCCAGTGCTCGGCCATGAAGGGGTCCGTGCTGCGCCAGAAGGCGATGGTGAAGAAGGTGATGGTATCCACCAGATTGCCGAACAGGGTGGAGGCCGCCGGTGCCACCCACCATGCTTTCAGCAGCCGCAGCCGGTTGAACACCACCACGTCCATGAACTGGCCCACCAGATAGGCCATAAAGCTGGCCAGGGCGATACGTGCCACGAACAGGTTGAACTCGGCCAGATTGCCAACGCCCTGGAAGCTGCCCTCAAAGAACAGCACCGACAGCGCATAGGAGATAGCCAGCGCCGGCAACATCACGGTCTGGATAATCTTGCGCGCCAGGCCGGCACCGAAGATCCGCACCGTCAGATCGGTGGCCAGAAAGATGAACGGGAAACTGAAGGCGCCCCAGGTGGTATGGAAGCCGAAGATGGTGATCGGCAGCTGCACCAGATAGTTGCTGCTGGCAATGATCAGGATGTGGAACAACGAGAGGCGCACCAGCGCCGTCTGGTGCTGAGCAGGGGTCAGATTCATATTGTGACCTTTTTGGTTAATGGGGTTAGGGAACCCATACCGCCACCATTGGCGATAATTGAGGGGCGAGATTATACGCCCCCAAATTGATAGTTCAATCTTTATGCGGTGGGTTGAGGCTGCGACGCCTGCTCAGCCCTGATGCTGGCGGGCCAGCCAGAGCAACACCTCGGCATCGGCCGGCTGCTCCGCCGCCAGCCAGCAGCCGCTGTAGTGTTCGTACTCGAGCCAAAAGCGGCTCCCCTCGAATTCCAGCAGCCAGCTGTGACGATCGGCGCCACACTCACGCTCGAGCGCCACCAGCTCCCACTCCTGCAACAGGGCATCGGCTAGGGTTGGAAAGCTGTCCCAGTCGAGCGCGGGGTGCTCCAGCGTCACCACCCCGGCCTCCCTGTCTATCTGCGTGATCCGCCAGTTCATCGGCTGCTCCTCAACTGCTGCAAGTGAGCTCGCCACCGCAATACCATGCTGGTTGCGGAGTAGCGAGATCCTCGTATTCGGGTTGTTCATCATAGGGATGCTGCAGGGCCGCAAACAGCCGCTCGAACGGCGCCATGTCTCCTCGCTCGGCAGCCTCGATCACCCGCTGGGCCAGCGCGTTGCGCAGCACATACTTGGGATTGACAGCATCCATCAGCCCCTTGCGCACAGCATCCTCGCTCCCCTCCCGGGCGAGGCGTGCCCGATAGGCCTCAAGCCACCCTTGCCAGGCGGCAGGCTCCGGCAGCAGGGCCAGCAGGCTGGCGGGCCAATCGCCCTGAACGGTCAGCGCCCCCAGCCGACGCAGGAACAGGTGGTAATCCACCTTGTGCGCCGCCAGCAGCCTGAACAGTTCGCGAAACAGCGCCGGATCCTCCTCTTCCCACACCGCCAGCCCCAGCTTGGCGCGCATCAGCTCGGAATAGTGCAGCATCAGCTGGTGCTCGTACTGAGCCAGGGCCGACGCCAGCGCGTCGCCATCGACGTGACCGGCCAGCGCCTGGGCCAACTTCTGCAGGTTCCAGTAGCCGACCGCCGGCTGCTGATCCAGCGCATAGCGACCACCCGGATCCGAGTGATTGCAGACAAAGTCCGGCACATAGGCATCGATGAAGCCATAGGGGCCGTAATCCAGGGTCAGCCCGAGCAGCGACATGTTGTCGGTGTTCATCACCCCGTGGCAGAAACCTGCCGCCTGCCACTTGGCGATGAGCCGCGCGGTGCGGCGCACCACTTCGGCAAACAGCTCGGTCCCGTTCGCAAGCTCCTGGAAATGATGACGCAGCGCATAGTCGATGAGGGCCGGGATCTTCTCCCCCTGCCCACTCCAGGCGAAATACTCGACATGACCGAAGCGCAGATGACTCGAGGCGGTGCGCAGTACGGTCGCGCCCGTCTCCACCTGTTCGCGGTAAACCGGCTCCTGACTGCCCACCAGCACCAGTGCCCTGGTAGTGGGGATGCCAAGGGCATGCAGCGCCTCGGAGGCCAGGTACTCGCGAATGCTGGAACGCAGCACGGCACGGCCATCGCCGAAACGGGAGAAGGGGGTCTTGCCCGCCCCTTTCAAGTGCAGGTCCCAGCGGCTGCCATCCGGTGCCAGCTGCTCCCCCAGCAACAGGGCACGGCCATCACCGAGACGCGGGCTGTAGCCGCCGAACTGATGGCCCGCATAGACCTGGGCCACCGGCTGCATGCCGGGCAAAGGCTGGCCATAACCACAGCAGGCCAGCCAGTCGGCCTCGCTCACCGCCCCCAGCCCCAGCTCGCCGAGCAGCGCACGGTTGAGGTGCAGCAGGCCGGGGGCATGCAGTGGTTGGGGGGCGACGGGCTCACAGGCCCAGGGCAGTTCGGTGGCAAAAGTGTTGATCAGCTTCATGGTGGTGCGGTTCGTCCCTGCGTATGCTCGTGTCACTCTTTATACCGCCGTCGGCCAGCAGTGGCTAACGGGCGATGCGCTATTTCATTTCAAGGAGAAGAAGATGCAAAGATGGTTGGGCGCCCTGCCCCTGTTGCTGTTGTTGTGGGGGCCGGCCCAGGCGGCCGATGTCGAGGCAGGCAAGGCCAAGGCCGCCGTCTGCGCCGCCTGTCATGGGGCCGAAGGCAGGGCCCTTGTCCCCAACTATCCCCATCTGGCTGGGCAAAACGCCGCCTATCTGGTGAAACAGCTGAAGGCTTTCAAGGATGGCAGCCGCAAGGAACCCCTGATGGTGCCCTTCATGGCGCCGCTCACCGAGGCGGACATGGAGAACCTGGCAGCCTATTACGCCAGCTTGAAATAATTCACGGCGTCCGGCCAACGGGCGCCACTCCCCTGATGTGCCGCACGGGCCTGAGTCTGCCGCGGCCGATGACGCCTTGCGAATCTCCCCTACCGGCGGCAGTAGTCGATGATCAAGTCCATAAAGGCTTCCCCGAAACGCTCCAGCTTGCGGTGACCGACACCGTTGATCGCCAGCATCTCGTCTTCCGTCATCGGCATGAATCGCCGCTGACCCCATCTCCACCAGGGTCGATCCTACCGACGGCAGTAGTCGATGATCAGGTCCATAAAGGCTTCGCCGAAGCGCTCCAGCTTGCGGTGACCGACACCGTTGATCGCCAGCATCTCGTCTTCCGTCATCGGCATGAGCTGCGCCATCTCCACCAGGGTGGCGTCGTTGAACACCACGTAGGGCGGCACCTCTTCATCCTCGGCGATCTGCTTGCGCAAGGCGCGCAGCTCCTTGAACAGCCGCTTGTCGTAGTTGGCGTTGTCGAGCAGGCCGTTGCGCTTCTCCTTGCGACTGGAGATGGGCTGCAGGCGGGGCACCGCCAGTTCCAGCTTCACCTCGCCGCGCAGCACGGGGCGGGCCGCCTCGGTCAGCTGCAGCACCAGGTTGCGGGTGATGTTCTGGGTCAGCAGCCCCTTGTGGATCAGTTGTCGGATGACGCTCATCCAGTACTCATGGCTCTGATCCTTGCCGATGCCGTAGGTCGAGAGCTTGTCGTGGCCGTGATCCTTGATGCGCTGATTGAGCGAGCCGCGCAGTACCTCCACCACATAGCCCACCCCAAAGTTCTGACCCACCCGCCAGACGCAGGAGAGCGCCTTCTGGGCATCTTCGGTGCCGTCATAGCTCTGGGGCGGATCGAGGCAGATATCGCAGTTGCCGCACGGCTTGTCGTTGTATTCGCCGAAGTAGTTGAGCAGCACCTGACGGCGGCAGGTCTGCGCCTCGGCGAAGGCCGCCATCACGTTGAGCTTGTACTGCTCCACCTGCAGTTGCTGGGGATTCTCGATGTTGTCGAGCAGCCGGCGCACCCGCCCGATGTCGGCGGGATCGTAGAGCAACAGCGCCTCGGCCGGGGTGCCGTCGCGCCCAGCCCGACCGGTCTCCTGATAGTAGGACTCGATGTTCTTCGGGATGTCGTAGTGCACCACGAAGCGCACGTTGGGCTTGTCGATGCCCATGCCAAACGCCACCGTCGCCACCACTATCTCGATGTCATCCTTGAGGAAGGCCTCCTGGGTCTGCTGGCGCAGCTCGAGGGGCAGGCCGGCATGATAGGGAGCAGCCTTGCAGCCGTGACGGGAGAGCCGCTCGGCTACCTCCTCCACCCGGTTGCGGCTGGAGCAGTAGACGATGCCGCAGTTGCCCTTCTGGCTCTGCACATAGCGCAACAGCTGCTCGGCCGCCTTGAACTTCTCCACCAGGCTGTAGCGGATATTGGGTCGGTCGAAGCTGGCTGTGTGGATAAAGGGATCGTTCAGTTCCAACCGGTGCAGCATGTCGCTGCGGGTCGCCTCGTCGGCGGTGGCGGTGAGTGCCACCACGGGCACCTGGGGGAACCACTGCTTGAGCCGCCCGAGCGCCGCATATTCCGGCCGAAAATCGTGTCCCCACTGGGAGACGCAGTGCGCCTCGTCGATGGCGAACAGGCCGAGCGGCAGCTCCGCCAGCCGGTCCATGAATTCGTGCTGCAGCAGGCGTTCGGGAGAGACGTAGACGATTTTTATCTCGCCGCGCCGCATGGCGGCAAAGTTCTGGATCATCTCCTCCCGGCTCAGGGCCGAGTTGATGTAGACCGCCGCCACGCCGTTGGCGCGCAGGCTGTCCACCTGATCCTTCATCAGCGAAATGAGGGGGGAGACCACCACCCCGAGCCCGGGCCGCAGCAGCGCCGGGATCTGGTAGCAGAGCGACTTGCCGCCGCCGGTGGGTTTGAGCACCAGCGCATCGCGCCCCGCCACTATCTGCTCGATGATCTCGAGCTGGCCCGGCCGAAACTGCTGATAGCCGAACACCGCCTGCAACAGGGCAAGAGGGTTCTCTGGCTGAGGGTCAGGCAGGGTTTCGGCAATGACGGTCATGGGCTCTCCTTTGGGGTCGCCATTCTAAAGCAGCCGCCGCCCACAATAAACCTGCCATTGCGACTGTTAAGGAAGTGTTGCAGACTGGCTGGAGTTTTTACTCGGCTATGCCGACAGGGATTGGACTCAAGGAATGAAACAGATGCTCAAGAAGATGGCGCTCAGTGGCATTGCCAACCTGTTCGCCGAGAGGATGCCCTTCAACAAGCTGATCGGCATGCAGGTCACCCACTACGACTTCGACAAGGTGGAGCTGCGTATCAAGATGGAGGAGAAGCTGATCGGCAACCCCTTCCACAACATCCTGCACGGCGGCGTCACCGCCAGCCTGCTCGACGTGGCCGGCGGCATGATAGTCGCCGCCTCCTGCATCGACGAGCTGGAAGACTTCTCCCCCAGCTATCTCAAGGAGCGCTTCTCCCGCCTCGGCACCATCGATCTCCGGGTCGACTACCTGCGGCCGGGGCGCGGCAACGAGTTCATCGCCACCGCCCACATCATCCGGGCCGGCAGCAAGGTCGCCGTTGCCCGCATGGAGCTGCACAACGAAGAGGGCACCCATATCGCCTTCGGTACCGGCACCTATCTGGTGGGCTGAACCCGCTCATTGCATAAAAACAGCGCTGCTAATCTGATTTTAATCATTAGAAACCTTACCCCCTCTGCCGCCACGGGGTTCATACTGAAAGTCGGGATTGTGTGCAGAGGGAGGATTGCAGGCGATGAGTGCGAAACTGGCCACCAAACCATCCAGAGCCTTGTTGAGGCAGCTCGAGTCCATGCTCGACGAGGTGCAGACACCCGAGTGTCGCCACTGGCTGGAACAGGAGCTTGAGGGATACTCTCTCTGTTCGCCCCTGCCCTGGTATCGCATCATAGCCTGTCGGCAACGCGGTCACTTCTTGGATCTGAAGACGGGAAAATACCTGACCTGTCACATCAACAGTCAAACGCTAAGCCAACGCGATCTGGCCCAGATTCAGTTCATCTATGCCCGTGAACCCGCCGCCCACTATTTGCTGCAACGCAATTCCGGTATTGAGCCCTGGCCAGAACAGCTGCTGGAAGATTATCAGGAGCAGCTGATCCCTGGCCATCTGTGCCTGCAAGCCTGGCATGAGCCCGTGTCTTCATTACGCGAACAACTGATGGAGGGAATAGAACATTTCATTAGTGAGTACCCCAAGCACGCGGCCTTGCAACCTCAACACAGCTTCAAGGCATTGCGGCATCAGCACTGGCATATCTAACAGGCGCCTGGCGCGCAAGGAGGGCACCATAGACAGAACCCAACGAGAGATTGCCACAATCTAGAGTGCCGGAGTCAGGATCAGACTCCACCCTGGGCCACCGAGCGGTGGCCCTTTTATTGTCAGGTTGTCTTGCACAGAACAACCCAACAAACGAGACAGCGAGGCAGCGAGGCAGCGAGGCAGCGAGGCAGGAAAGCAGGAAAGCAGGAAAGCAGGAAAGCAGGAAAGCAGGAAAGCAGGAAAGCAGGAAAGCAGGAAAGCAGGAAAGCAGGAAAGCAGGAAAGCAGGAAAGCAGGAAAGCAGGAAAGCAGGAAAGCATTGTACGACTGCCAGCGCTGGAGCCAGCCTCTGTTGAGGCGAAAGCCAAATGCGAAAAGGCCGCTCTATTGAGCGGCCTTTTCTAATGTGGTCGGTGTGAGAGGATTCGAACCTCCGACCCCTTCGTCCCGAACGAAGTGCGCTACCAAGCTGCGCTACACACCGATGTCTGCGGGACGGGAATTTACCTAAAGCCCCGACCCGACACAAGCCTTTTTTGCATTAAAAAGGAAAAAAAGTGCTGTTCGCTCAACTATTCAGCACTCCCCCCTCCGTTTTACCGAAATGCAGCCGGACGGTGACATTTCGCTAACCCAGTCTTAGGGCAGACGAAGCGACTCAGGCCCCAGCAACCGGCGTTGCCAATCCGCAATCGTGCCGTGCTCCAGCCAGTCCGCCGCATGCTTGCGCCAGTTGGGCGAGAGGGCCGGATTTTCCAGCAGCAACAGCAGGTCCGCCTCGTTGCGTAGCTGATTGAACAGGATATCGGCAGTACGCTTCACCGTGAGCTCAGGGTAGGGTCTGTCCACCAGCTCCAGTCGCTCCTGCGGCATCACCATCCCCTCCTCCAGCACCCGCAACAACCAGCCGCAGCGGCCACTGAGCTGCATCACCTGCGACATCTGGCCATAACCGAAACGCTGATTGAGCTTGAAACAGGGGGATCTGGGCTGGCTTATCTGGATCAGCGCCTCGCCGAGTCGATAGACATCGCCGATGCAGGCCTGCGCCTCGGTCAACCCGACCCCGGAGAGGTTCTCGCCGAAGGCGGCTGGCTGCCAGGGGGTACGCGGGGCCGCTAGGCCCAGCGCCGTCTGCCAGTTGTGCCACCAGGGGTAGTGATCGGCGGGATAGTAGTGCAGCGCCCGATCCGGGCCGCCATGGTGACGCTGGTCGCACTGTTCGTCGCCCGCGAGACCGCTGACGCCGCACCAGAGCGGTATGGTGGTGGCTTGTTTGTGGATGGCACTGACAAGACCGGGAACCAGTTCGGCACCCTGGCCGCTAAAGATGGAGATCCGCATTCTCATCCTCCGGATTGACGAGAGAATGCGGATCTTATCATGTGAGGGGTCAGGCGACTGCCTGCATCTGGGTGGTCATGGCGATCTCGGCACGGCGGCGTTTCTCAGCCTTGGCCATCAGATACCAGCTGCCGAAGGTGAACAGCGATACCGACAGCAGGATCAGGCTGGCCACCGCGTTGATCTCGGGTTTCACCCCGAGCCGCACCGCCGAGAAGACCTCCATCGGCAGCGTGGTCGAGCCAGGGCCAGAGACGAAGCTCGCCAGCACCAGGTCATCCAGCGACAGGGCAAACGACATCATGCCGCCCGCCGCCAGCGAAGGGGCGATCATCGGGATGGTGATCAGGAAGAACACCTTCCAGGGTTTGGCCCCCAGATCCATGGCCGCCTCCTCGATGGAGAGATCCAGCTCCCGCAGCCGCGCCGACACCACGATCGCCACATAGGCGGTACAGAAGGTGGTGTGGGCTATCCAGATGGTCACCATGCCCCGCTCGGCAGGCCAGCCCACCAGCTGGGCCATGGCCACGAACAGCAGCAGCAAGGAGAGACCGGTGATCACCTCGGGCATCACCAGCGGCGCCGTCACCATGCCGCCGAACAGGGTCCGACCGCGGAAGTGCGGGATCCGGGTCAGCACGAAGGCCGCCACCGTCCCCAGCGCCACCGCCGAGATGGCGGTGTAGAAAGCGATCTCCAGCGAGCGCAACACGGAGCTGATCAACTGCTTGTTGTCGAGCAGGCCGAAGTACCACTTGAGCGACCAGCCCCCCCATACCGTCACCAGCTTGGAGGCGTTGAAGGAGTAGATCACCATGATGATCATGGGCAGGTAGATGAACAGCAGCCCCAGCCACAGCATCAGCTTGGCAAAACCGAAACGTCTCATCATGCCTTGCCCTCCAGCTCTTTGGCCTGGTTACGGTTGAACAAGATGATGGGGATGATCAACACCGCCAGCATCACCACTGCCAGCGCGGAGGCCACCGGCCAGTCGCGGTTGTTGAAGAACTCCTGCCACAGCACCTTACCTATCATCAGGGTCTCGGGGCCGCCCAGCAGCTCCGGAATCACGAACTCACCCACCACCGGAATGAACACCAGCATGCAGCCGGCGATGATGCCGTTCTTGGAGAGCGGTACCGTGATCCGCCAGAACCGGGTCAGGTTGCGGGCGCCGAGGTCGGAGGCCGCCTCCAGCAGGCTCTGGTCATGCTTGACCAGGTTGGCGTAAAGCGGCAGCACCATGAACGGCAGGTAGGAGTAAACGATGCCGATGTAGACCGCCAGGTTGGTATTGAGGATCTGCAGCGGCTCATCGATGAGGCCGATGCCCATCAGCAGGCTGTTGAGCAGGCCGTTGTTGCTGAGAATGCCCATCCAGGCGTAGACCCGGATCAGGATCGCGGTCCAGGTCGGCATCATGATGAGCAGCAGCAGTACGGTCTGGGTCTCCTTGTTGGCCCGCGCAATGGAGTAGGCCATGGGATAACCGATCAGCAAGCAGAGAATGGTGCTGACCAGGGCCATCTTGAGGGAGCCGAGATAGGCCGCGATGTAGAGCTCATCCTCCCGCAGCAGCAGGTAGTTGCCCATGTTGAGCAGTATGGTGAGCTGATTGTCCGCCCAGCTCACCACGTCGGTGTAGGGCGGGATTGCCACGTCCGCTTCGGCGAAGCTGATCTTCACGACGATGATGAAGGGCAGCAGGAAGAACAGGAACAGCCAGAAGAACGGGATGCCGATCACCAGCTGCCGCCCCCCCAACGACTTCAGTCGTTTCAATGCCATCATGATTGCAGCACCACGCCGCTGTCATCTTCCCAGTAGAGGAACACCTGGTCATCCCAGGTCGGCCGCTTGCCGTGGCGTTCGGCGTTGGCGATGAAAGCCTGAACGATTTTGCCCGAGGGCAACTGGATGTAGTAAACCGAGTGACCGCCCAGATAGGCGATGTCGTAGACCTCGCCCTTGGTCCAGTTGAAGTCCGGATGCTCGATCTCCACCGGCTTTTGCAGGCTCATCAGCAGCTTTTCCGGCCGCAGGGCGTAGGTCACCTTCTTGTTCTCGGCGCGGGAGCTGATGCCGTGGCCCACGTAGATGGGCTGCTCCAGATCGGCGCAGGCGATGGTGGCGTGGTCCTGTTCGTCCTCCACCAGCAGGCCGTCAAACAGGTTGACGTTGCCGATGAACTCGCACACCAGCCGGCTGGCCGGGGTTTCGTAGATGTCCATCGGGCTGCCGATCTGCTCGATGCAGCCCAGGTGCATGATGGCGATCCGCTCGGCCATGGTCATGGCCTCTTCCTGGTCGTGGGTCACCATGACGCAGGTAACCCCGACCCGTTCGATGATCTCGACCAGCTCCAGCTGCATCTGGGAACGCAGCTTCTTGTCGAGCGCCCCCATGGGCTCATCCAGCAACAGCAGCTTGGGCCGCTTGGCCAGCGAGCGCGCCAGCGCCACCCGCTGACGCTGGCCACCGGAGAGCTGATGGGGCTTGCGGCGGGCATACTGGGTCATCTGCACCAGCTTGAGCATCTCCTCCACCCTGGCGTCGATCTCCGCCTTGGGCAGGTTGTCGTGCTTGAGACCAAACGCGATGTTCTGGGCCACCGTCATGTGGGGGAACAGGGCGTAGGACTGAAACATCATGTTGATGGGACGCTCATAGGGCGGCATGTCGGTGATGTCGACGCCATCGAGGAACAGCCGTCCCTCGGTGGGGCGCTCGAACCCCGCCAGCATCCGCAGCAGGGTCGACTTGCCGGAGCCGGACCCGCCCAACAGGGCGAAGATCTCACCCTTGTGGATGTTGAGGGACACGTTGTCGACCGCCAGCGTTTCATCGAACTGCTTGCTTACCCTGTCTATCTTGACCAGCACTTCTTTGCGTTGCTGGCTGCCCTCGAGGGCTTTCTTGTAGGCACTGGAGGCTATCGCCATTACCAAACTCCCAAAGGTAATACCGGCCGGGGCCGATCCATAAAACAGTCTGGCGCCCCGGGACGGGCGCCAAGGTTAGGTTCCGGACTTGATCCTGGTCCAACTCCGGGTGATCAGGCGCTGCACCGCACGGGGATGTGCCTGCTGCACATAGAGCCGTTCCAGCACCGCCTGGGGTGGATAGACGGATTCGTCTTCGCGCACGCGTTTCTCCATGAACTCTCCCGCCCTGCTGTTGGGGTTGGCATACCCCACGTAGTCGCTCACCTTGGCAATGACGTCAGGCTCGAGAATGTAGTTGATGAGGGCGTGCGCCTCTTTCACGTTGGTGGCATCGGCCGGGATCGCCATCATGTCGAACCAGAGGTTGCCCCCCTCCTTCGGAATGCTGTAGGCGATCTTGATCCCCTTGCCCGCCTCCTCGGCCCTCGCCGCCGCCTGCAGGATGTCGCCAGAGAAGCCGGCCGCCACGCAGATGTTGCCATTGGCGAGATCGCCGATGTACTTGGAGGAGTGGAAGTAGGCCACGTAGGGGCGCACCTTGAGCAACTGCTCTTCGGCACGCTTGAGGTCTGCCGGCTCATGGCTGTTGGGGTCGAGCCCCAGATAGTTGAGCGCCGCCGGGATCATCTCGTCCGCCGAATCGAGGAAGGCCACCCCGCAGTGGGAGAGCTTCTTCATGTTTTCCGGCTCGAAGATGGTCGCCCAGGAGTCGATCTTGTCGACCCCCAGCACCGCCTTGACCTTCTCGACGTTGTAACCGATGCCGTTGGTGCCCCACAGATAGGGCACGGCGTATTGATGGCCCGGATCCACCTTGTCGAGCTGCTTGAGCAGCACGGGATCCAGGTTGGCCAGATTGGGCAGCAGGGCGGGATCCAGCTTCTGGAAGGCCCCCGCCTTGATCTGCTTGGCCAGGAAATTGTTGGAGGGCACGACCAGATCGTAACCGGTACGGCCGGTCAGCAGCTTGCCTTCCAGCGTCTCGTTGGAGTCAAACACGTCATAGACGGTCTTGATCCCGGTCTTTTGCTGGAAGTCACTGAGGGTGGTCTCGCCGATATAGTCGGACCAGTTGTAAAAATGAACCACAGGGGCTGCCTGGGTCAGATTTGCAAACCCCAGGGTCAGGGCCAGCGTAGCTATCTTGGTCATGTGCACTTACTCAGTCCTCTTTATGTGTGATTTGCCAGTGCGCATCCATACGCGCCGTCCAACCTGTCGGGTGGGTCACCACCCTCCCGGCCGAACTGCGGACCGGGAGGGGCACTCTTCACTTACTTGCCTGACTTGATCTTGGTCCAGCTACGAGTCATCAGACGCTGCACCTTGGCCGGCAGATCCGGGAAGGTGTAGATCTTCTTGAGGGTCTCGTCGCTCGGGTAGATGCCCGGATCGTTGCGGATCTTCTCGGACACCAGCGGCACGGAGGCCTTGTTCCCGCTCGGATAGCTGACGGCGTCGGAGATCTGGGCGATCACCTCGGGCTTCATCAGATAGTTCAGGAATACATGGGCCGCTTCCACGTTCTTGGCATCGGCCGGAATGGCCAGCATGTCGAAGAAGCTGCCTGCCCCCTCTTTCGGGATCACGTAGGTCAGATTGATGCCGTTCTTGGCCTCGATCGCCCGGGACTTGGACTGCTGCAAGTCACCGGAATAGCCGACCGCCACGCACAGGTTGCCGTTGGCCAGATCCGAAATGTACTTGGAGGAGTGGAAGTAGGCGGTGTAGGGACGGATGGAGAGGAACAGCTCCTCCGCCTTCTTCAGCTCGTCCGGCTTCTGGCTGTCCGGCTTGAAGCCCAGGTATTGCAGGGCGGCCGGCAGCATTTCAGTCGGCGAGTCGAGGAAGGAGACACCGCACTCCTTCAACTTGGCCATGTTTTCCGGTTTGAACACCAGATCCCAGGAGTCCACCGGTGCCTTGTCACCCAGCACGGCTTTCACCTTCTCCGGGTTGTAGGCATAACCGATGGTGCCCCACAGGTAAGGAATGGAGTACTGGTTACCCGGGTCGCTCGGTTCGAGCGCCTTGAGCAACGAGGTATCCAGGTTTTGCCAGTTGGAGAGCTTGGACTTGTCCAGTTTCTGGAACACGCCCGCCTTGATCTGCTTGGCCAGGAAGGGGTTGGACGGCACCACGATGTCATAGCCCGAGCTGCCCGCCAGCAACTTGGCTTCCAGCACCTCGTTGCTGTCGAACACGTCGTAGACCACCTTGATGCCCGTCTCTTTCTGGAAGTCTTCCAGGGTGTTTGGCGCGATATAGTCGCTCCAGTTGTAGACGTGCAACACCTTCTCTTCGGCCATCGCCGCGCCGCTCATCATGACCAGCGCCACCGAGGCTGCAATCATTCCCGTTTTGAAAGACATCGTCCTTGTCTCCTAAGCAAATTGTATGCGCAAGCCAACCTGCCCGGCGCCCGCCTATCCCCGCAGCTTTGCCGCCGTCAGATCCAGACTGAGCCTGGCCAGATTGACCAATTCATCCACCTGTTCCTCGGTGATCACCAAGGGGGGCGATATGATCATGGTATCGCCGACCGCCCTCATCACCAAGCCATTGTTAAAGCAGAACTCCCGACAGGTCATACCGGCCTGCAGCTCAGCCGGGAAGCGGCTGTTGGTCTGCTTGTCCTGCACTATTTCCAGCGCGGCCACCAGGCCTTTGCCACGGGTTTCGCCCACCAGCGGATGGTCCGCCAGCTCCGCCCAGCGACGCTGCAAATAGGGGCCGATACTATCATGAACTCGCTTAACTATGCTTTCGTTTTGCATAAGCGTAATGTTGGCAATGGCCACGGCGCAGGCCACCGGATGACCGGAGTAGGTGAAGCCGTGGTTGAATTCGCCCCCCTCTTCCACCAGCACCTTGGCGACCCTGTCCCCCACCATCACGGCCCCCATCGGCAGGTAGCCGGAGGTGATCCCCTTGGCCAGGCACATGAGGTCCGGCTTGATGCCAAAACCCTCGCTGGCGAACCAGTGACCGGTGCGGCCAAAGCCGCAGATCACCTCGTCGGCGATCAGCAGGATGCCGTACTTGTCGCAGATGCGCTGGATCTCGGGCCAGTAGCTGTCGGGCGGGATGATGACGCCGCCGGCGCCCTGGATCGGCTCGCCAATGAAGGCGGCCACCTGGTCCACCCCCAGCTCCAGAATCTTCTCCTCCAGCTGACGGGCACGGGCCAGCCCGAATTCGTGGGCGCTCATCCCCTGCCCCTCGCCGAAGTGATAGGGCTGATCGATGTGCACTATGCCGGGGATCGGCAACCCGCCCTGAGCGTGCATCCCCTTCATGCCACCCAGGCTGGCCCCTGCCACGGTGGAGCCGTGGTAGGCGTTGTGGCGGCTGATGATCACCTGCTTCTCCGGCTGCCCCTTGCTGGCCCAGTAGTGGCGCACCATGCGCAGCACGGTATCGTTGCACTCGGAACCCGAGCCGGTGAAGAAGACGTGGTTGAGATGGGAGGGCGTCACTTCGGCCAGCAGGGTTGCCAGCTCGGCGGCAGGCGGGTGGCTGGTCTGGAAGAAGAGGTTGTAGTAGGGCAGTTGCTGCATCTGGCGGGTGGCGGCGTCCACCAGCTCCTGGCGACCGTAACCCAGGTTGACGCACCACAGACCCGCCATACCGTCCAGAATGCGCTTGCCTTCGGAGTCTTCCAGATAGACCCCCTCGGCACGGGTGATGATGCGGCTGCCTTTCTTGTTCAGCGCCTGAAAATCGGTAAACGGATGCAGATGATGGCTGGCTTCCAGTTGCTGCCACTCACGGGTGGTGTGCTGCATTGCTTGCTCCTCGGTTCCTTCGATGTAAGCGATGTTTGTTCGTCAACGGATGAGGGTGGGGGGCTCCCCCACTCACGCGTGGGAGAGCCTGACCTTGGCCCCGGCATTGTCGATATGAGCGGGAACACCCTCGGGCGCTCCCGGCAGGCCGATGCGCGTCAAGCGCGCATCCGGGTCACACGTTCAGCAGCAGGAACTCCCGTTCCCAGCGGCTGATCACCCCGAAGTAGGTTTCATACTCCTTGCGCTTCACCGCCACGAAGGCGCGGGTAAAGCGCTCGCCCAGCATCTCCTTGATGGGGTCGCACTGCTCCAGGTGGCTCAGTGCCTCCTCCAGCGAGCGGGGCAGGCTGTAGGGCAGCTCATAGGCGCTCGACTTCATCTCCGGCAGCGGCTCCAGCTTCTCCATCATGCCGAGGTAGCCGCAGGCCAGGGTGGCGGCCAGCGCCAGATAGGGGTTGGCATCGGCGCCGGCGAAGCGGTTCTCCACCCGGCGGGCGCTGGCCTCGGAGAAGGGTACCCGCAGCCCGCAGGTGCGGTTCTCCACCCCCCACTGGACGTTACGCGGCGCGCTCTCACCAAAGGTGAGGCGGCGGTAGGAGTTGACGTTGGGGGCCAGCAGCGCGGTCACCGCCGGGGTGTATTTCTGCAGGCCGGCGATGAAGTGCATGAACAGCTCGGAGTTGCCGCCGTTCTCAACCCCGAACAGGTTGCGACCGTTCTCATCTTCCAGACTCTGGTGGATGTGCATGGCAGAGCCGGGCTCATCGCTCATCGGCTTGGCCATGAAGGTGGCGTAAATCCCGTGACGGTGGGCCGCTTCCCGCATGGTGCGCTTGAACAGGAACACCTGGTCGGCCAGATCGATGGCATCCCCGTGCAGGAAGTTGATCTCCATCTGGGCGGCACCGGATTCGTGGATCAGGGTATCCACCTCCAGCTCCTGCGCCTCGCAGTAGTCGTACATGTCCTCGAAGATGGGGTCGAATTCGTTGACCGCGTCGATGCTGAACGACTGGCGGGCCGTCTCGGGGCGACCGTTGCGGCCGGTGGGCGGCACCAGCGGATAGTCGGGATCTTCGTTGCGCTTGACCAGGTAGAACTCCAGCTCGGGGGCCACCACCGGCTTCCAGCCCTGCTTCTCGTAAAATGACAGGACCCGACGCAGCACGGAGCGCGGCGCTATGTCGATCAGCTTGCCATTGATGTCGAAACAGTCGTGGATCACCTGGGCGGTGGGCTCCAGTGCCCAGGGTACGAAACGAATGGTATTGGGATCTGGATAGAGCTGCATGTCCCGCTCCAGCGGGTCGATCATGCTGTCGTCATCCGGATACTCGCCGGTCACCGTCTGGGTGAAGATGACCTCGGGCAGGCGCATGCCCCCTTCGCGCAGAAACTTGTTGGCTGGAATGATCTTGCCTCGGGCATTGCCGGTGAAATCCGGAAACAGGCACTCCACTTCCGTGATGCGATTGCTCTCCATCCAGCCCTTGATACTGTCCATGTTAAACCCCGACTCTACGGTTGCCATTGGCAAGGGTGTCTAATATATGGAACACCCTTGTTATCAAATTGTAATCAACATCACCATAAAAGCCCGCCATCAGGGGCAATGTCAAGCGGTGGTGTTTAAAAAACTATAAATAACGGCGCATATAATGACCATGGCGGGGACAAATACTAAACACCCTGTCATGGTAACGACTCACTGCAAAGCCGGTGCCAACGAGACGAGTTACCCCCGTATGTTCTCAGTCAGACCCTGTCGGAATCGGGCCATTTTTTTGCAAGGGCGCACAATCCTTGTCCTCTTTGCTTTGCATGCCTGCATTTTTTTGGTACAAGGCCCGCCCTGATTTGCACTCTCCTGCATGGATTTGGTGCAAATACAGGACACAGGGCTTGGTCTGCAGGCAGACAGCCCCCATAAACAGGGATAATTGGGTTAGTAAACTGACTGGTAGTAAATCGTATGTGTGATTTCATGACTGAAGACCAACTGGCCTTTTACAAGGGACAGATCGAGCGCCAGATCCTCGAACTCGAAGATCGCCTCAACTCCCAGGCCAGCCAGGCCATCGCCACCGATACCAACGAGATGGCTGATGAAATTGACCGTGCCAGCATCGAGGAAGCCCGCCGTCTGGAGCTGAACCGCATCGAGCATGACAAGCTGCATCTGCGCAAGCTGCGTGGTGCGCTCAAGCGCATCAGCGAAGGGGATTTCGGCTACTGCGAATCCTGCGGTGACGAGATCTCCCTCAAGCGGCTGCAGGCGCGTCCCGAGTCCCGCTTCTGCGTCGAATGCCAAAGCACCAAGGAGTTCAACGATACCCACGTGTATCGTCGCGTCGCCTGACGCCTCGCTGCCTGCTCACTGTCGTGCGGCGAGCGTCGCCAGCAGGGTGGGCATGCAGGTGACAATGAGGACACCAAGCTGCTCACCCTGGCGGATCACGGCTACGCAGCAAGAGAGTGACAAGTTCTGTTAGACTCCGGGCAAGCCCCGGACTCTACAGGAGAGCAGAGAGTGAAATGGTTCCTCAAACTGTGCTTGTGTCTGCCGTTGCTGGCACAAGCACAGACCCTCACGGTCAAGGTGCCCAGCCGACCGATCAACGACCTCGACAACGAGTACCAGCTCAAGTTGCTGGAACTGGCCCTCACCCATGCCGACCAGCCGTTTCGCATCCAGCAGGTCGAACTCAACCTCAACCAGTACAGCCTGCAGCAGCAGCTCAGCAAGGGCAAAACCATCAATGTGTTCTGGATGGGAACCTCCAGCGCCCTCGAATCCTCCCTCATCGCCGTGCCGATCCCGTTGTTTCGCGGTCTGGAAGGGCTGCGGCTCTCCTTCATCCACGCCGATGCCCAGGAGAAGTTCAACCAGATCAACTCGCTGGCCGATCTCAAGAAGCTGAAGGCGGCGCAAGGGGTGGGCTGGGCCGACAACAAGATCCTCGAAAACGCCGGCATCCCCACCTATTCGGGGCGCTACAGCAACCTGTTTCGGCTGATCAACGACGGTGACAAGCTGGACTTCTTCCCGCGCAACCTGGTGGAGATCTTCGCCGAGCGCAGCGAGCTGGTGGCGCAATACCCCAACCTGGTCATCGATCAGCATCTGCTGATCCGCTACCCCTTCGCCGAGTTCTTCTTCGTCAGTCCCGAGGCGCCGAAACTGGCCAAGGCGATTCAGACCGGGCTTGAGCGGGCCTATGCCGACGGCAGCTTCATGAAGTTCTTCCGGGAGAACCCCAAGATCCGCGAGGCGCTGGCCAGTGCCAAGCTCGACCAGCGGGTCACCATCGCCCTGCCCAATCCCGACATGACCCCCTTGCTCAAGAGCATTCCGGCCCAATATTGGGAGTATCCCCCGCAGGGATGACGAATCGGCCACCTCACAACGAGGTGGTACACACAGCGCGCCAGGGAGGTGCCATGAAGGGAATCGAGGAGTGGTTTGAACTGTACGGCCAGAGTCACCGGCACCCGGTCAATGTGGCGATCCACAAGCTGGCGGTACCGGGTATCTATCTCTGCGCCCTGGCCCTGCTCTGGTGCCTGCCGGCCGGGCCGCTGCCACCGTCGCTCAACTGGGCTGCGCTGGCCGCCATTCCGGTGCTGGCCTTCTACCTGCGGCTGTCGTTTGCGCTGTTCGTGGGGATGGTGGTGCTGACCGCGCTGGGCTTGGTCGCTTGCCACAGCTGGCAAGGCCCCTTGCTGTGGCCGGCGCTGGCCGGGTTCGTGCTGCTCTGGATAGCCCAGTTCGTCGGTCACAAGATCGAGGGCAAGCGCCCCTCCTTCCTCGCCGACCTGCAATTTCTGCTGATCGGCCCCGCCTGGGTGCTGGCCAGCCTCTATCGTCGTTTGGGCATTCCCTACTGAGGGAAGCCAACAGGAGAGAACATGAGACGTCCTCAGATCCTTGCTCGCGCCTTGCCGCTGCTGCTGGGCGCACTGATTGCCGGCCCGGTGCTGGCCGACAAGGCCGACCCGATCGGCGAGGTGAGCACCGCCTTCAAGCTGTTTGGCCCTAACCACAAGATCCTGGTGGAGGCGTTCGACGATCCCCGCATCGACGGTGTCGCCTGCTACCTGGCGCGCCCCAAGACCGGCGGCGTCAAGGGCGGGCTCGGGCTGGCGGAAGATCCCTCCCATGCCTCCCTCTCGTGTCACCAGATTGGCCCCATCACCCTGCCCGCCAAGCTGAAGGCAGGGGAAGAGGTGTTCGACGTCAGCACCTCGCTGGTGTTCAAGGAGCAGAAAGTGGTGCGCTTTTACGATCAAAAGCGCAACGCCCTGGTCTATCTGACTTACAGCACCAAGCTGGTGGATGGTTCTTACAAGAGTGCGGTCAGCGCCGTGCCCATCATGCCGTGGGGCTGAATCCCCACCATTTATCCCGTGATGACGACCCATATTTGTTGTAATTTAACTACATCATAATCTGCGGAGAGCGCACCATGAGAGTCGCCGTTTTCAGTACCAAGAGCTACGACAAAGAGCACTTCAATCAGGCCAACAGCCAGTACGGTTATGAACTGGAGTTCTTCGACGTGCGGCTGGAGGCCAAGACTGCCCGGCTGGCCCACGGCTTCCCCGTGGTGTGCCTGTTCGTCAACGACGATGCCGACCGCGAGGTGCTGACCGAGCTAGCCGCCAACGGCACCAAGGTGATCGCCCTGCGCTGCGCCGGCTACAACAACGTGGATCTGGCCGCCGCCAAGGAGCTGGGGCTGAAGGTGGTGCGAGTGCCCGCCTACTCCCCGGAAGCGGTCGCCGAGCACGCGGTGGGCCTGATGATGACCCTCAACCGTCGCATCCACAAAGCCTATCAGCGCACCCGTGACGCCAACTTCTCGCTGGAGGGGCTGGTCGGCTTCAACATGCACGGCCGCACCGCCGGCATCATAGGCACCGGCAAGATCGGCATCGCCACCCTGCGCATCCTCAAGGGCTTCGGCATGCGCCTGCTGGTGAACGATCCCTATCCGAACCAGGCGGCCATCGATCTGGGCGCCGAGTACGTGGATCTCGATACCCTGTTCCGCCAGTCCGACGTCATCAGCCTGCACTGCCCGCTGTTCAAGGAGAACTACCACCTGCTGAACAAGGAGGCGTTCGCCAAGATGAAGGACGGGGTGATGATCATCAACACCAGCCGGGGCGGCCTGCTCGACTCCAACGCCGCCATCGAGGCGCTCAAGACCGCCCGTATCGGCGCGCTGGGGCTGGACGTCTACGAGGAGGAGGAGGATCTCTTCTTCGCCGACAAGTCCAACGAGGTGATCACCGATGACGTGTTCCGCCGTCTGTCGGCCTGCCACAACGTGCTGTTCACCGGTCACCAGGCCTTCCTGACCCGCGAGGCGCTGCACGCCATCGCCGACACCACCCTCAGCAACATCCGCGCCATCGACAGTCAGGGCCGCTCTGACAACGAGGTGGAATAAGGGGCCTCCCCTGCCCCTCAGCGGTTCATTGCCGTGCGCCGGGTTGTGAGACCCGGCGCCTTCGGGTAGGCTACCAGCCCTTTTTTGCTCAGGAGTCTGGCCGCCCATGTTTATCGGATTTGATTACGGTACCTCCAACTGTGCCGTCGCCGTGATGGAACAAGGCAGCCCCCGGCTGCTGAACCTGAGCGGTGCCCACTATCTTCCCTCCACCCTGCACGCCCCCCACCGGGATGCCATCGCCGGCCTGTTGGCCGAAGGGCTGGCGCCTGCCCAGCAGAGCGAGTACCTCAAGCTGCGCGGCCCCGTGGTAACCCGGGCCCAGGCGGTACGCCGCCAGATGCGCGAAGAGGGACTGATCGACGAGCTCAGCTTCGGCGCTGCGGCGCTGGAGCGCTATCTGGAAGAGCCGGACGACGGCTACTACATCAAGTCGCCCAAATCCTTCCTCGGCGCCTACGGCCTCAAGGCACCACAGATCGCCCTGTTCGAAGACATCGTCTGCGCCATGATGCTGCACGTGCGGCGCGAGGCGGAGCAGCAGCTCGGCGCGCCGATTCGCCGGGCCGTGGTTGGCCGCCCGGTCAACTTCCAGGGGTTGGCGGGGGAAGAGAGCAACCGTCAGGCCATCGCCATCCTGAGCGAGGCGGCGCGCCTCGCCGGATTCGAGCAAGTGGAGTTTCTCTATGAGCCGGTGGCGGCCGGCTTCGAATTCGAGGCCCGCCTCAACGAGGATGCGGTGGTGCTGGTGGTGGACATCGGCGGCGGTACCACCGACTGCTCGGTGCTGCGGATGGGCCCGAGCCATCGCGCCCAGCTCGATCGCAGCGGCGATCTGCTCGGCCACAGTGGTCAGCGCATCGGCGGCAACGACTTCGACATCCGGCTGACGGTGGAGGGCATGATGCCGCTGCTCGGCATGCACGAGACCCTCAAGACCGGCAAGCCGCTGCCCCATCCGCTGTTCTGGGACGCCGCCGCCATCAACGACGTCAGCGCCCAGAGCCGCTTCTACAGCCTGGAGACGGGCCGCCAGCTACAGGATCTGCAGCTCGACAGCCTGCCCAGCAGCAAGCTGGGACGCCTCGCCAGCCTGCGTGCCCACAAGCTGAGCCACCAGCTGGTGTGGCGCGCCGAGCAGGGCAAGATCGCCCTCTCCCAGGAGGAGTCGGCCCAGCAATCTCTGGCCGAGCTGGAACGCGGGCTGACGGCCGAGCTCAAGCGCGATCAGCTGGCCAGCGCCTCCACCCCGCTGCTGGAGAAGATCGGTGAGCTGATGGACGAAGCCATCGCCGCCGCCGGCGTCCAGCCGGACCGGGTCTTCATCACCGGTGGCAGCGCCCGCTCGCCCCTCATCCAGGCCTTCATCCGCCAGAAGCTACCCCAGGTACCGCTGGAGGGGGGCGATGACTTCGGCTCGGTCGCCTCCGGTCTGGCCCGCTACGCCGAGCGCCTGTTCGGCAACTGACGCCTAGGCGGGGGTGCCGGCGACGACGCCGGCCCCCTTTGCAAGGCCGGTGTTGCCATTTAACGACACAGGCCCAATCCGCAGGACGACAGAAGCGGTCGGGGGCACTCCCCCTTGCCCTGCCTGGGGGGCCGCACAGAGGGTATGCTTGTCACTCCCACTACCGGAGCCCTTTCATGCCCAGATTCTTGCTACTGCTGCTCGCCCTGCTTCTGCTCAGCGCCTGCAGCAGTACTCCCCGCTTGGCCTCGCAAGACCTGCAGCACCACCACTGGGTGCTCGACAAGCTGGATGGCCAGCCCGTCACCGCGGCGCGAGACAATCCGCCCGATTTCGAGATAGGTGAGCACTTCACCGTCAACGGCATCGCCGGTTGCAACCGCTACTTCGGTCAGGGCCACCTCGAGGGGAACAAGTTCTGGGTGACCAGTCTGGGCAGCACCGAGATGGCCTGCCAGGCCCCGCTCGATGCGGTGGAGCAGGCGGTGCTGACCACCCTCACCGAAGGTGCCACCCTGGATGGCACCACCCAGACCCTGATCCTGCAGGGCAAACGGCATCGTTTGGAATACACCCTGCGCGACTGGGTGCTGTAACCCCCCCTTCGCATCACAAAGCCGGATCACAAACAGGAACATGTGCCCCGCCTGTGGCACAATATGAGGCAGTGCTCGCAATGGAGGCTGCCTCAGCCATGTCGATGGACCGTCTGTTTGACAAGATCAAACAACTCCCCACTATCCCGCAACTGCTGCATGAGTTGATGCAGAGCTTCAGCGATGAAAATGCCCGCATCGACCAGATCGCGGCCAAGATCGCCATGGACCAGGTGATCAGCGTCAAGGTGCTGCGAATGGCCAACTCGGCCGCCCTGCGCCGCGGCAACGAAGTCACCTCCATCGAACAGGCGGTGATCCGCCTCGGTTTCAACCGGCTGCGCTCTGTGGTGGTCGCCTCCGGCATCATCGGCAGCTTCAAGGCCCCTCCCAGCTTCGACAAGAACAAGTTCTGGACCGAGACCTTCCAGGTCGCCACCATTGCCAAGACGCTGGCCCAGGAGGCCAAGGTGCTCGACCCCGAGACCGCCTTCACCTGCGCCCTCATCCACAACATCGGCGAGCTGCTGATCCAGAGCACATTGCCGGAAGAGGCGGAGCTCATCAATCTGGCGATCCAGAAAGGGAGCAGCCGGGTCGAGGCCCAGCGCGAGATGCTGGGGTACGACTACGCCCAGCTCGGCGCCGAGCTGGCGCGACGCTGGAACCTGTCGGAGGCCTTCGTCGACGCCATCTCCCAGCAGCTGGATCCCCTCTCCCACGATCCGGTCAGCAAGGAGGCGGTACTGATCCGCCTGGCGGTCTTCATCTCCTTCGCCTGGAACGCCGGGGTGCCGGCCCAGGCCATCATAGCCCGCTTCCCCAAACCGCTGGCCGACCAGCTGGGACTGGATCCCAAGTCCCTCGCCGGTCAGCTCGAAACACTGCATGAACAGGGTAATGCCCTCGCCGATCTTCTGACTCAATAAGCATCATGACCCATCCGTTTCTGTTTCATCCCCAGGTGGCGCCCTGGTTCAAAGAGAGCGCCGACGCCCTGCAACTCACCCTGTTCAGCGAGCTGGACGCGCCGATCCGCGAGGTGTGGCTGCGCCACGAGCCGGACAACGAGGAGTATCTGGTGCCGATGACGGCGGTCTCCACCCGCGATCGGCTGCAGGTATGGCAGGGCACCTTGCCGCTTCACAAGGGGCAGGACATCCACCTCTACTGTTTCAAGTGTCTCACCGACGAGGAGCAGTGGTGGCTGCACGGGGCCGGCGTCAGCTCGGCCATGCCGCCGCGGGAACAGCATTTTCGCTTCAACAGCCTGCACCAGCCACCGGCCTGGGTGCAGGATCAGGTGTTCTACCAGATCTTCCCGGATCGCTTCTGCAATGGCGACCCGTCTCTCAGCGTCAAACATCACGAATACGAGTACCGCGGCAAGGCGGTCATCAGCAAGGCGTGGGGCGAGCCGGTCAGCCGCCACGAAGAGGGCCACGGCGCCTGCGAGTTCTACGGCGGCGATCTGGCGGGCATCGATGCCAAGCTGCACTATCTGCAGTCCCTCGGGGTGACGGCGCTCTACCTCAACCCCATTTTCGATTCGCCGAGCAACCACAAGTACGACACCCAGGACTACTTCAAAGTGGATGCGCATCTGGGCACCAACGCCCAATTCGCCGAGCTGACCCGCAACCTGCACCAGCGCGGCATGAAGATCATCCTGGATGCGGTGGTCAACCACACCTCCACCGAACACCCCTGGTTCTGCCCGCCGCTGGGGGCCCAGCGCAACCCTGACTCGCCGTGGCGCAGCTTCTACACCTTTGACAACGAAGGGGATTACGTCAGCTGGAAGGGCATCCGCAGCCTGCCCAAGCTCGACTTCTCCAGCGAACAGGTGCAGGACGCCGTCTATCGCGCCGACGACGCCATCCTGCGCTACTGGATGCGTGCCCCCTACCAGATCGATGGCTGGCGCTTCGACGTCATCCACATGCTGGGGGAGCGCGGCACTGCCGAGGGCAACCGCGGCCACGTGCGCGCCATTCGCGGCGCGGTGAAGCAGGAGAACCCGGACGCCTACGTGCTGGGCGAACACTTCTTCGAGGCGAGCCAGTGGTTGCAGGGGGATCAGGAGGATGGCGCCATGAACTACTACGGCTTCGCCCACCCGATCCGCGCCTTCCTGGCTGGCCAGGACATCGCCTACCACCCCATCAAGATCAGCGCCGAAGAGCTGGATCGCTGGCTCAAGCTGGCGCGGGCCCACATCCCGTTCAAGAATCAGCTGGCCCAGTTCAACCTGCTGGACAGCCACGATACCGCCCGCTTCCTCCATCTGCTGGGGGAGGACAAGCAGCGGATGCGGCTCGCCGCCACCCTGCTGCTCACCTATATCGGCGTGCCGTCCATCTACTACGGCGACGAGGTGGGGCTCTCTGGTGGCAACGATCCGGACTGCCGCCGCTGCTTCCCGTGGGAGACCACCGCCTGGGACCATGTGCTGCACGACCACTACCGCCGGCTGATCCAGATCCGCCGACAGCGTCCGGCCCTGCGCCGCGGCGACATCCAGACCCTCTATGCCGGCCCCCACAGCTATGTGTTCGCCCGCACCCTGCAAAGCGATCAGGTGGTGGTGGCCTGCAACCGTCACCCCAGCGAGCCGCGCACCATCAGCCTGCCCCTGTGGCAGACCGCGAGCCCGGCCAGCCGCTTCACAGACGCCTTCAACGGCGACAAATTCGAAGTGGTGCAGGGAGAAATACAGCTCACCATCCCCGCCAACTCGGCCAGAGTGTTGCTCTCCAGCTAGGCGTCAAAAAAGCGGAACCCCTGTGTTCCGCTTTTTGTTAAAGCCCCCGAGATCGCATAAAGTTGTTTGAACTGGGTTGGATTTCTCTATGAATCATCTAGTTAGTTCACTCAGAGTGGAATAAAACTGGCATCATACAAGGCCGCTTCCGCCCCTTTTCGGCTAAACTGGCCCAAGGCACATAAATTGCTTGTCACTTGGCATCACTAGCGAGAATCCGTCATGTTCGACAATAAAACCCTATTGATTACCGGCGGCACTGGCTCGTTTGGCAAGATGCTGGTCAAGACAGTGCTGGAACGCTACAAGCCGAAGCGGCTGATCATCTACTCCCGCGACGAGCTGAAACAGTTCGAGATGCAACAGGTCTTCAACGCCCCCTGCATGCGCTATTTCATCGGTGACGTGCGGGATGCCAACCGGCTCACCATGGCGATGCGCGGGGTCGACTATGTGGTGCATGCAGCGGCGCTCAAACAGGTGCCGGCCGCCGAATACAACCCCATGGAGTGCATCAAGACCAATATCCACGGGGCCGAGAACGTCATCCAGGCCGCCCTGCTCAATCAGGTCAAGAAGGTGATCGCCCTCTCCACCGACAAGGCCGCCAACCCCATCAACCTGTACGGCGCCACCAAACTGGCCTCCGACAAGCTGTTCGTCGCCGCCAACAACATCGCCGGTCAAGATCCAACCCGTTTCGCGGTGGTGCGCTACGGCAACGTGGTGGGGTCGCGCGGCTCGGTCGTGCCCTTCTTCCAGAAACGGATCGATCAGGGCGCCACCACCCTGCCCATCACCCATGTCGAGATGACCCGTTTCTGGATCACCCTGCAGCAGGGGGTCGACTTCGTGATGAACAACTTCCCGCGCATGAAGGGGGGTGAGATTTTCGTGCCCAAGCTGCCTTCGGTGCGGATCACCGACCTGGCTACCGCCATGGCCCCTCAGCTGGAGCAGGAGATCATCGGCATCCGCCCGGGTGAAAAACTGCATGAAGTGATGTGCCCGTGTGACGACTCCTACCACACCTTCGAGTTCGACGACTTCTTCATCATCGGACCGACCATCAACTTCAACAATCGCAACAATGACTTCTCCGTCACCGCCTCAGGTGAAAAGGGAACCATGGTGGCCCAGGGGTTCGAGTACAACTCCCGTGACAACGCTGATTTCCTGACGGTTGAACAGCTGAAAGAGTTGAACAGCAAGGTGGTAATGGAATGATCCCGTACGGCAGACAGTCGATCAGCGAAGCGGATATCGAAGCCGTGGTCGAAGTATTGAGGTCAGATTTTCTGACCCAGGGGCCTGTGGTGCCCCGCTTCGAGCAGGCAGTGGCGGATTACTGCGGAGCCCGCTTCGGGGTGGCGGTCAACTCAGGTACGGCCGCCCTGCATATCGCCTGTCTGGCTCTGGGTGTCGGCCCGGGTGACTGGGTCTGGACCTCCCCCATCAGCTTTGTCGCATCGGCCAACTGCGCTCTCTATTGCGGAGCCCAGGTCGACTTCGTCGACATCGAGCCCGATACCGGCAACATGTGCGCCATCGAGCTGGAGCGCAAGCTGGTAGCCGCCAAGGCTCAAGGATGTCTGCCCAAGGTGGTCATCCCGGTACACTTCGCGGGCCTGCCCTGCGACATGCAGGAGATCCATCGCCTGGGACAGGAGTACGGTTTTCGGATCATCGAGGATGCCTGCCACGCCCTCGGCGCCCGCTATCAGGGTGAACCCACCGGTAACGGCCGCTACAGCGACATCACCGTCTTCAGCTTCCACCCGGTGAAGATCATCACCACCGGCGAAGGCGGCATGGCAATGACCAACGACCCTGCAATTGCCAAAACCATGAGCATGTTGCGCAGCCACGGCATAACCCGAGATCCGGCCGACTTCATCAATGAGCCGGACGGCCCCTGGTACTACGAACAACAGATGCTGGGCTTCAACTACCGGATGACCGATATCCAGGCTGCATTGGGGTTGAGTCAAATGGCCAATCTGGAAAGCTGGATCGCCAAGCGAGGCGAGATTGCCCATCGTTACTTTGAAGCATTGGCCCCTGAACGTCTGCCCCGTTATTTCGGCGAAGAGCGGCGCAGCGCATTCCACCTGTATGTACACCATGTAGCCCCCGAACAGCGCGGTAACCTGTTCCAGCGACTACGCGATCAGGGCATTGGGGCCAACGTGCACTATATGCCCATCTACAAGCAACCTTGGCACCAAGAAGGCCACCAGTCAGCCCTACCGATGGCAGAGGTTTACTATTCCGGGGCCATCACCCTCCCACTTTTTCCACATTTAGCAATCGCAGAACAGCATCAGGTATTCACATTGATAGCTACAGACGCATAACGATGCAGACAAGAACAAGTAAAGTAGCCAAATTTGAAGCAAATAAGGGGGGTCATGCTAGGTAGTAGCATTGCTCATGAAAGGCGGCATCTTGCAGCCCTACCCACTCGTGATGCCCTACTGCCAGCATTGGTTGTATTGATCCTAGTAAGGGAACAGGCCTTGCAGCCATCTTAGCCACGCTACCAAGCCGCTTTATTCATAGCGACAGGATCAAGGTTAATCCGACAGCCTTTATGCAAAGGGCCATCAGTGACCGGTTTTGGCTATTGGAAACGCTAGGGTTCGCTGCAGACATACGCGTTGATATAGACCTGACTGACGGCATAAGAATACAGTTCCCTGATCACAGGATCATACACCTGCAGGCCTCTACTAATGCTCCAGAACTTCGTTGTTATGCAGAGGCCAAAAGTCAGCAGGAAGCAAAGACGCTAGTTGAAAACACTCTATATTGCAATAGAAACGATGAATAGCTGGAATAGCCAGTGACAAGCCTTATTTGGAGCGTTCATAACAACTAAGGGTATAACTGATAGCATCATACAATGCTTTCCCTAGTTGTTGTTGACGGATCAAACCTTCAGAAAGTAGCACATCTGCTACAGGCATCTTCCTCTCCTGGACTAATACCTTTTGCATATGCTGGGTCAAGTCTTCTGCATTCTGCTGATGAAAATGATATACCCCTGGTGTCATGATTTCCTGATTTACTTCAATATCTGAAAGCAAAACAGGGATACCAAGGGAGACCGCATCATAAGTTGCTCCACCACCAGGCCCACCTTCAAATAGGGTGGGCTGTACTAGCGCAATCGAACCTTTCAACAATCCTATTTGATCAAATTTTGGAAGGTGCCCAAGAAAGTGAACTTGATCAGAAATACCAAGTGTGTCAAGCAGCGCTTTTTGCTCCTCAACATAGCCAGGATGCCGATAATCAGATAATGTACCGGTGCAAACTAGATGTACATCCTTACTCGCTAGCCGCGCGAAAGCATGAAATGCTGTTGGATGATCTTTATGAATCCAAAACTGATTGCAGATAAGAAAATATTTTTGTGGCAGGCCATACTTTTTCTTTATCTCTAGCGAATCCACAGCTAACCAATCTGGTATTGGATGGGGAGTAAAAGGTAGCACTTTAATACGTGCAGCGTTAATCCAAGGATAAAACTTAACAATATCAGACTTGACTGACTTTGAGTTTACAACAACGGCTTTGCAGTCACGTAAGCGAGCAGAAAATGCCGTTTCTCTAGCGAAGCACTCATGCTCCGTAAAATAATAGTGAAGATACTTGTGTTGGAAATCAGGAATATAAGCTAACCAAGGAATAGGAAATTTAGCCCCCAAGTCACTGTTAACTGGGAGAACAATATCAACATTGTTATGTTCCAATGTACTAGCTAGATCGTCATGGAGAGAAGAATAAAATATCTGTTCAGGAACAATCGTAGCATTGGCAAGATAGTCCTGTAATTGAAGATATATATCATCCTTTACTAACTCTTCGTCCAACGCGATTACGACTTGCCATTCGTAGAGAGGAACTACTGCTGTGAGACCATTGAGTATATGACGAATAAACTCCAACCCTCCCGACCAACAGAAGTGCTGGGGTAATAAGGCTACTTTTAACTTTCTCATGTATATTTCCACTTAGAAGACAGATGACTTAGTGACTACTCTTGCTGGGTTACCAACAACAGTGCATTCGGGTGGTACATCTTTGGTGACGACGGCTCCCATACCTATTATGGCTCCACGCCCTATAGTGAGTGGGCGATGGAGGCTGCCATTGCGAATGATAGCGCCGGATCCTACGAATACATCATCAGATATGTGCACACGACCATTGCAGCTGACTCTAGGTGAAAAAGTAACAAAATCTCCAATAATACAGTCATGTTCAATATAGGAGTAAATGTTACAATGAAAAAATCGACCAATGACAATATCGGTTGTTGCCATACTATGGGCACACAAAATGGCACCAATGCCAACTATTACATTATCATAACATAAATGCTCGTCTGCGATCAGGTTAATCGGTACTCCACCAAGACGGATACATCGTTCGGCAATTTTACGCCTCAATACGACATCTGCGATCGCAATAGTAAAAAGAAAACCTGGTTTTATAGTGTTTTCAAAATATGAGTCAGAGACTATTTTACCATAAGGAAAACAATCTCCATTTATATCTTTTACTACAAAACAAAATTCTAAACTCTGCTGAATACAGAACTTTCTTATCAGCGGTAAAATACAACGAGCAAAACTACCAGCACCAAAAACATAAAGATTGTTAGCTTTATATGCAGAGTTAATATTCATTTATAAAAACCAGTGATTTTTTCAACTATATAATACAACATCTCATCTGTCATGCTAGGCCAACTTGGCAAGTTCATACCGCGTTCTGAAATATCCTCACTGATCGGAAAAGAATGCCCATCCTGATAATACATTGGCATGAAGTGAATGGGGGGGAATAATGGTCTTGTCTCTATTCCGGCATCACTTAAGTAATGACGCAATGTATCTCTTACTTCTCTAGTATCTGTTAAAATAGAAAACATCCACCAAGAATGACAACTGCCCGGCCGCTCTTTCTGAAATTGAAGTGGCAATCCTTGAAGATGAGCAATATAAAAGTCAGCAATCTCTCGCTTTCGATTAATGAAAGCGGTGGCCTTTTCCAATTGAGCCAGCCCAATAGCCGCACATATGTTAGTCATACGATAATTATAGCCGACAATATCATGCCAGTATTCTTTTCCTTCCATCAAACCCTGCCCCTTTAAGTGGCGAATTTTCCTGTCCAATTCAGCACTGTTGGTGGTGACCATGCCACCCTCTCCAGTTGTCACTGTTTTATTTCCAAAGAAACTATAGGTGGTAATATCAGATAAATGACCTATATGATGACCGTCAATGCGGCTACCAAAAGCCTCCGCGCCATCTTCAATGAGAAATAGCTTATGCTTTTTTGCAATGCTCTGTAGCCTGATCATATCTGTTGGCTGTCCATATATATGAACAGAAATAATTGCCTTGGTCTTCTCTGTAATTAGCTCTTCAACAAGATCACAATCTAACTGCCAGCCCAATGGTTCTATATCAACAAAAACAGGTTTTGCTCCAACATAATTGATAGCATTGACAGATGCAATATAAGTGAAGGTAGGAACAATAACCTCATCACCAGGTCCAATGTCCAATGCTAAAAGGGCTAGATGCAAAGCTACAGTGCCGTTGGAAACGGAGGCCGCATATGCCATGCCAGTAAAACTGGCAAACTCTTGTTCAAACTTTTGAATAAACTCTCCCTTCGAGGAAATCCAAGAGGAGTCGATACACTCGATCACATACTTTTTTTCATTACCTGACAGATCAGGCTGGTAGACAGGAATCATTGAGTACACACTAAAAGTCCTCAAGCTGTTTTGTCAGAGTATTAAAAACCGGCATGCCACGTATTTTTTCAATAGCACTAACCCCTGGGGTAAAAGTCAGCCCCCCCTGTTCGTCACGATGCTCTCTGAATTTGGCAAGAATATAACCTTGCTCACAACTTAGTTCAGCCAAAGCACCCGCCAGTCCATTAAGAACAAAATATGCGTTATTGCCCGCACTATTACACCCAATAAATTTGTATCCCTTTTCTTTTGCTAAGTAGCATAGAGCGTTTAAAGATGCCCCTGCATAGAGGCCACTATGATGTTTAACATGACGGATGAATTGTGGTTCATATGGTATCGTGATACTTCTTTTCGAACCGAAAAGGCTATTATACTCAACTATGACAATAGCAGGCCTCACTACATTAATGGCTTTCCAAATCCAATAGTCATTTCCATCTACATCTATGTGTAGTAGCCCAATATCTCCGGCAAAGCCAGCATCAGCAATTGTATCATTTATGTTTTCGGCAGTAACAAAGCCACAGAGAGCGGTCAGATCATGCCGCCAATAATTTTGTGTTTTTTTAATATATTCTATATTGCTAGGATCTGCATCGATAACCAACCCTCGCCAGTTATTATTTTCTAATAGGAATCGAGTGTTCGCCTCATTATAGTTTTCCACACCAAACTCAATAAAAATTGTTTCTTTTATACCAAGTATATTTACAAGATGTTGAATAATCCCATCATCACCAAATTGTGAAAACACTCTAAACTCAGCATCTTGTAAGGATGACACGGTGTTATAATTTAGTTTAGCTAGCAGCTTCCCTAACAGAACTTTATTTAGGGCACCGTCAATTTCAAACTTTCTATTTAAGTTGGCAAGTTTAGTGTGAATATCAGTATCATTACTTATGCTCTGCTTTTTATTCATTACTATCCTCTCATACAATAACTTATAATGAACGCCAACTCATGATAGTACAGCTAGGTAAAGCGTCAGATAACATACTTGTAATTACGCTTTCATGATTTCCCTCAATACAATTTATAACAATATCAGGATTAAAATCCTGCCACTGGTCAGATTGGCCAACAGGCACGCCTTCAATACATTCACATTGACCTGGGCTAGAGACTAAAAATGCACAGACAGATATTCCCCTAAGCCTTAGCAGCTGGAAGATTAGCAAGGAAAGATCTGCAGTTCCAAATATGGCAACCTTTTTTTCTGAAAGATAGGAAAAATGAGAGTGATGTGACAAAGAAACCCGAGTCAATCTCTTCAGGTCAACATTCGTTTTATTTTGGTTTGACTTTTTTTCATTATTAAGACCATTATTGAATCTAATAATAGAATTAACCACCTTACGGTTTTCAGATAAATCTATAGGAAAGCCATCTTTATGGTAAGAAGAGGATCTGTCATGTGGTAATGAATGTTCAATACTGGCATAATGTGTTCCAGAACCATCGAATCCAATGTTTGTGGTCATAGCTCTAATCGGGTTTAAGCACAAACCACCATTTTTAAAAATAGTTGCATACCAAAAGACCGCCCACGTGCTAATTTTACCAGTGGCGTTACTTATAACTTGATCCCAAAAGTTATAACTGCCATATATATTAAAGTTCTGAATGCCAACTTCATCAAATTCATCAATTAAAGCTTGCGGATCGCGCTCATAGTAATTCCAGCGATCAGCCCATGTAGCCCACCCCCACCCAAGGGCGGTTCGCCACAAAAAAGTAGATGGTAACCCCCCGACTTCAACAGGAAAATTCCAACCACTAATATGCCAAACCATAGGCTCATTTTTATAAAAATCGAGTGCATCATTCATATATTCAAGAAATGATGGAGCAACTAAAACGTCATCCTCTAATATTATGGCTCTACCATATTCAGCCATAACTTCACCAATACCAGATATAATATTCTCTGTCAGCCCTAAATTATATTCTCGTTGTTTAATAACCAATGAATAAAAACATTTTAAATGACTAATGTTGTGTAAATTCTCCAAAATTAGCGCTTGTTTACCATGATCATCAATATTCTTGATACCATCCAAATAAACTACTAGCGGTGTCTTTTCAGACAAATTACACTGCTGTAAAAATGCAAGTGTTTTGGCTGTATGTTCTGGCCTATTGTAAGCAAAAAGAACAACAGGAGCACAGCTATTGTATTGTGTATCTTGTCCCACCATAGCTGACTCCACTCTGGATTAGAAATAGGTTACTTAACAGCCACTGCATATATAGAACCATACTCTCTATCTTTAATATCAATTGAACCATCAAATGATCTCAGCAATACAGATGAAAACTCCACTTTTTTCAGCGTATTGACAAGGTTCTCCTCATCAAACATGTATTTATGCTGATCAGACATATAAGCCACATAATTCACTTGGTCAATTAACGAGCCGGTATCAATACGAGCAGGCTGATAAAAATCATTTGGATCTCGAAAGTAATGGCCATCGATATATGCCTCAATATAACATCTAGAATTAGGCACACACACAAGCAACTTACCGCTTGGCTTTAATACTCGGTAACATTCTTTTATAAATATTATCAAGTCATTATAATTAAAATGCTCTAACATATGAGATGTATATATCATATCCACCGAGCTCTGACCCAATGGAATTCCTCTTCTTAAATCGTAGTTGATGTCGGCACCATAAAGATCGACTGTTGTCCAACCATCACATCCTTTTCTTGTTCCAGATCCCAATTCAAGCTTTATTACGCTATTGATACTGAGCCTCTTCCAGAGAAGATTTGCAGTCCTACGTAACAGGGCAATCCTAATATATCTTTTGATTCGACCAAAAATATAAAATGGATTTATATAATCGATTATATTCATTTATATTTAATCCCATGATGAATCACGTAAGAGAGCTTTACCATCCGTTGTATACATCCCTTCTAGGAAACAAATAGTAGTAATATGGCGATGATATACCCTATCTCTAGCATATGAGCGGGTTGTAAATCTTCTTCCTTCATGTTCTAGTTGATGTTGTTCAAAATGAATGGTATTCAAGCCATATCTTTTTATTAAATATATATATTCACTATATTTATAGTCCATCCTTTCGGTATTGTCTAAGACAATGATTTGCTTTTTGTTTTTTATTTTACTCAATACTCTTTCAAAGCACATAACCCGATCTCTGCCATCAATCACGGTGATGCTTATATCTTCATCTTCATAAGAATCATCATATGGTCTTTCTGACTCAATCATTTTCAAACGGTCTTGATAATCAAATGCATATGCTGTATCGATGATTTTTTTTGCCCAATTGGTATCGTGTTCTACAGAAGTAACAAAACAACCTTTACTCAGAAAATAGAGAGTCGAGTTTCCCGAACCAAATTCAAACACTTTAGTTGGAAAACCCATTTTCCTTCTTTCTGAAATAAAAGTATCAAGAAAATCTATTGCTCCATCAGTAACCCATGGCAGGACTCTCAGCATATAAATCTCTCCGGTTGTTGTTGAATTTATTTATGGTTATCTTGGTACCAACGCCATACATCTTTGAGTCCCGAAGCTAAACATATTTTTGCTTGCCATCCGAGTTCATTCAACCGTCTAACATCTAGTCGCTTAATTGGTGTGCCCTCTGATTTATGTTCATTGAAGTTCAAGTCACCATTAAAGCCACTGACCGTTCTCAAATATCCTGCCAGTTCACGAATCGAACAATCAATTCCTGTCCCAATATTAATATGAGAACATCTAGGATCAGTCAGTGACTGTAAGTTTTGTTTAGATATAGACATAATATGTAAGCATGCTGCCGCCAAGTCATCGACATGCATGAATTCACGACGGGCGTTGCCACTACCCCAGATCTCTACAAACTTATCGCCTTGTTCAATGGCTCGATAGAACTTTCCTATTAAAGCAGGGATAACATGACTGTACTGAGGGTGAAAATTATCATATGGGCCATAGAGATTGGTCGGCATGGCACAGCGATAATCTCTTCCATATTGCCTATTGTAACTTTCACACAGTTTAATACCGGCAATTTTGGCAATAGCATAAGGTTCATTGGTCGGCTCCAATGGGCCGGTAAGAAGTGCCTCTTCCGAAATGGGTTGTGGGGTCAACTTTGGATAAATGCAACTAGATCCCAGAAATAACATTTTCTGTACATCAACAAGATGTGCACTGTGAATTAAATTAGCTTCAATCATCAAGTTTTGGTAGATGAATTCGGCTGGGAAACTTTCGTTTGCATAAATTCCTCCAACCTTGGCAGCCGCCACATATATTTCATCTATTTGTTGACGCATCAAAAACCGTTTTACCGCTTGTTGATCTGTCAGATCTAGCTCACCTCGAGTAGCGGTCACCAGTTCAACTGAATCCAGCATCGTAAGTTGCCGACACAAGGCTTGTCCTACCATGCCGAGATGTCCAGCAACAAAGACTCTCTTCTTAGCCATATATTCAGTCCCCCATGGACTCACCAATCTCAAATCCGTGTTTTTTCAACAAGGCATGGCACTGCGCTACTTTCACATCAGCAGCAACCATTTCGGCACACATTTCTCTGACTGTAAAACTGGGTTTCCAACCCAGTTTTTCTCGTGCTTTACTCGCATCACCTAACAAAGAATCAACTTCTGCAGGACGGAAATACCGGGGATCAATACGAAGGACCACATCACCAGGACGAACTGCCGGAGCCAGCTCTCCCTTGGTTGATACCACCACTGCAACTTCTTCAACCCCCTTGCCTTCGAAACGTAATTGCATACCTACATCTTCTGCTGCCCAAAGAATGAACTGACGCACAGAATACTGCTCGCCAGTCGCTATCACAAAGTCTTCAGGTTCTTCTTGCTGTAACATGAGCCATTGTAGTTGTACATAATCCTTTGCATGACCCCAATCCCGTAGAGAATCAATATTCCCCATGTAGAGACAACTATCCAAACCTTGGGCAATATTGGCCAAACCTCTGGTAATCTTTCGAGTAACAAAAGTTTCTCCCCTACGGGGAGATTCATGATTGAAAAGAATACCGTTGCATGCATATAAACCATAAGCCTCACGATAGTTCACCGTGATCCAGTATGCATAAAGTTTGGCAACGGCATAAGGAGAGCGTGGATAGAAGGGGGTGGTTTCTCTTTGCGGTATCTCTTGGACCAGGCCAAACAACTCTGACGTCGAAGCTTGATAAAACCGGGTTTTTTTCTCCAATCCCAACAACCGGATAGCCTCTAGCAGGCGCAGTGTGCCCATAGCATCCACATCGGCCGTATATTCAGGAGACTCAAAGCTGACGGCTACGTGAGATTGAGCCCCCAAATTATATACCTCATCTGGTTGAACCTCTTGAATAATACGGGTCAAGTTAGAGGAGTCCGTCAGATCACCATAATGCAGTACAAAATTTTGATGTTCAATATGAGGGTCTTGGTAGATATGGTCTATACGTTGAGTATTGAACGATGACGCTCGACGCTTGATCCCATGTACCTGATACCCTTTTTCTAACAGAAACTCGGCCAAATAGGAGCCATCCTGCCCGGTTACACCAGTGATAAGTGCGACTTTCTTATTCATAGATTTCATGCCACTTGATGATCTGTGCTACAGGAGCCTTGTGTTGTAACTTCAAAACTATTTCATCACCATGCTCTCCCTCTACGGAGTTAAATAAAATATCCACATTGGAGGGGAAATCATGTAAAGACCAGACTTGTCTACCATTAAAGGTACTGTCACTCCCCAGAGAGGTAATAAAGAAGTCTGTCACAATACCCGATTTTTCAAGCAGCATGTATATTATGTTAGCCATAATACCGGTACCAAAGATACCAATACGTCTTCCTTTCAGTACTGAAACATCTTGCTCCTTCTCCAAATAACTATGAAAAAGCCGCTTCAATAACGTCATATTTTTATTTGCTAATGCCAAAGCTACGTCTTGTTGGTTTACCCTTTCCAAATCAAGAAGTTCGTAAATAATCCTGGTTTCCCGATTGATTAGGTTATAGTTTTCAATATTACTGCTCAGCCCACCAAGATAGAAATGGGCCACTGTTCTGTCAGAAAAATCCCCACGCTTAAAAAGAATGGTCTTCAACATAATATAGGAATCAGCAGCAATATTAAAAGACCGGGGAAAACCACCATATTCCTGCAGCAGGGCTCGCTTCATGAAAAAGCCTTGATGATGAGGATGGCTAAATTCCTGTTCACCATTACGCAATTCATTTCCATGCAAAATCCACTCAGCATTGGTCGCAGGATCCTTTATAATAACTCTAGCAGCCAAATAATCTAGAGAATCGTCTTTTACAAATTCGGCCAAAATATCATAAATAACATCTGAGTCACAGAGATGATCATCTGAGCTAAGATAATAAATAATTTCACCCGTTGCAGCAGCTAATCCTTTGTTGAAAGCATCATAAACACCGTTATCTGCTTCTGACACTACTTTCGCTATATGTGGAAATGTAGACACTAGGGTAAGTGTTTGATCTGAAGAACGGCCATCGATAATAATATGCTCTATCTGGGAAATGGCTGTTTGTTTAGCCACACTAGATAAGCATCTTTCGATAGTTGCAGCACTATTATATGTTGCTGTAATGATAGAAACTTTCATTCAATTTTCATCCATTAGACCAGTATAAAGTGCATTCTAAAACCAGAGGTCAGCCATGAACACCTGCCGTTTTTCTCAATACACTGATACAATCCATATCCTTGCACTCCCAATCGATGAGTGTTTGCTCCACCACCTCGAAATCATGGTGCTGGGCAATGAAAGCAACATCATCTTTTGAGATCCTGCTACGTCCGGCCGGATTCAGATTCCATTGGTCGAATACTCTCATATTATCCACCAATGCACCAAGATTAGAGTGATGCATTACAACATACCCCTGATCTTTCAGTACACGATTGAACTCGCCGAGATAGAAATCCAAGCTTTTATAGGAAAAATGAACCATCGCATCCCAAGAATATATCAGACTTAGAGAGCTGGTTTGCTGAGGTAACTGATCTGTACCATTACATTGCATACTGATATTTGAATATTTAGCAAAGCGCTGGCGGCAGAACTCTATTGCGTCAAAGCTGGCATCAACCAATTGCAGATACTGACAACGTGTATGCACTATCTCTGCAATACGTCCCTTACCACAGGCAAAATCAAGGACATTGCTATAATCCAACACACCTTCCAGCCGGCTCAATACAGGTTGAATGAATCTATTATATTGGGCTTGTGCTGAATTCTCTGCCAATTTATAGTAGGCATCCCATTCATCATCTGCCGGGGTAGCACTCAGTCTGGTTTGAATCAGGTCTAGCACATCAATTTTCTGCTCAGCTCTGATACCTACAATTCTCGTAGGATCAACGCCCTCACTAACAAGATACTCTGTTATCTCCTCTTCAAATAATTGAGAAGCAATAATAATTTGCTCAGGTTGTTGCCAATTCATCAAATCCGGTGGTAGAAAAATGAGTTGTTGCTGTTTTCCCAAGGACTTAAATTTTCTATCGACCAGCCAAGATACATGACAAAAAGGAACTGCAGCCAACTGGCGAAGGAAATATTCACCAATTTCTCCAGCACCATAGATAGCAATGTTTGCTCCCTTTATGACGCGATCGAAGGGAAACAGTATGAGATTCATGAGTCAACCCTATTTATTGTAGTCCAATACGGATGGTGTATTGTACAGCCAGGTCACGGGGCGAAACCCAAACAGACCATTTTTCTTATTCACATGCCCATTCAACGCACAAAGCCTGGCCCAACGTTCAGATATCACACCAAAATCATCCGTCCAGTCAGCCCTGATACTGCTGCTGAGTTTTTCTAGCCATAAATAAATGCGTTCTAACTCTACATCACTTAAATCACTTCGTAGGTCACAGCACCATTCATGTGCCTCAATATCTATGTCCACGACGCCGAGAGTTTGCATGTATTTGATCATTATCTGCCGATACAAGGTCATTTGACGCGCACGTTTTATTTTTGAGACTTGAGCATCATGAACTCTGTAATGGACCAATACTTCCGGGATGTTGGCAAATTTAATTCCACGACAAAGCGCCATTCTGGACCAGAGCTCAGTATCCTCAACATCTTCATAATGTTTGTCATATGAAAATTTCTGAAACAACTCGATTTTGCCCATGATTGAGCTATGGCTGAACCCTGATGAACGAAACAACAGCATGAATTTAATAAATGTATCTTCCCGGCGGTGATGCCAAATCTCGCTGCGAGCCCCGAAAAGCTGCACCCAGCTTCCAACAATATCTATTTCTGGGTGAGCGTTGAGAAAAGCCAACTGACAAGAGAAACGATGAGGCTCACAAATATCATCGCCATCCATGCGGGCCAACCATCTGCCCTGGGCTAATGCCACCCCTTCGTTAAGAGAATCTACAATTCCGCTATTTTCCCGGGAAATGATCTTTATCCGTTTATCATGACAAGCTATCCGCCGAACAATTGCAGGTGTCTCATCACTGCAACCGTCATCGATCACCAGCACTTCAAAGTCTGTGAAAGTTTGAGCCTGGATACTAGCAAGTGCTTCTTCGATATATTCTGCACAGTTATAGACAGGCATTAATACAGATAACAGTGGTTTGGTCACGGCATGTGTATCCAAGGTTCAAAGAGTTGTCGTGTGCTTGGCAAAGTGATTCAACGCATTATTCACCGCATCATCCATATCAAAATAGCGATACTCGGCAAGGCGTCCTAGGGCGATCAGCTGTGGGAAATTAGTCAATTCATCACGGCACGCTTGATAATGCTGTTTGGCTGCATCGGTAAATAGCGGGTAGTAGGGCTCGAGCCCCTGTTCCGGCTGATAGTCACAGGGATATTCGTAAACGATGCTGGTACCGGGGTGCACCTGCCCGCTGAAGTGCTTGAACTCGGTGATCCGCGTGAAGGCTTCTTCATTCGGATAATTGACGGTGGTAACCGGTTGGAATTGTTCCTGCGCCAGATGGCGATGCTCAAAACGCAGTGAGCGGTATGGCAGGTAATTCCCCTCTGCCGGCAGCAGATGATCCAGCATCCCGGTATAGATCAAGGGGCCGTCAAACGGCGCTCCATCCAGCAGCACCCACTTATGTTGCCAGTCCAACCTGACGTGCTCTGCCATTGGGGTCGACAGCCTCACTTCAATCAGCGGGTGCGTGAGCATGCGCTCAAACATGGCGGTATAGCCTGCGGCCGGCACCGCCTGCCAGGGGTCGGTGAAGTAGCGATCATCTCGACCGACCACCACGGGTACCCGCGCCGTCACCTCGGGGGAAATCTGCTCGGGCGGTACCCCCCACTGTTTGCTGGTGTAGTTGACGAAAGCCTTCTGATAGATGAAATCCGCCAGTTCGCCCAGCAGGGGATCCTGCTCCTTGCGCAGTTCGAGAATCGGCACTCTGGCGCCATCCCCGAACCGGGTGCGCAGGGCTTCAATCATGGCGCCGGCCTTGTCGGCGGGGAAACAGCGCTCGATGCTTGTCAGGTTGAACGGGATAGGTACCAGTTGCCCGTTGATACGTGACAGCACACGATGCTCGTAAGGCAACCACTCGGTAAACTGCGACAGGTAATCCCATACCTCCTTGCTGTCGGTATGGAAGAGGTGCGGCCCATAGCGATGGATCAGCACGCCATGCTCGTCATACTCATCGAAGCAGTTACCCCCGATGTGATCGCGCTGTTCCAGCACCAGCACCTTCCAGCCAAGCTGGCTGGCCATGCGTTCAGCCATGACGGCACCAGACAGCCCGGCGCCAATGACGATTGCCTGATAACTCACGCCGCTTCTCCAAACAGTTGTTGTACGACCCGGGCAGGATGGGCTCGCTGCGCCCACGCCAGTTGATGGCGCTCGTCGAAGAACCAGCCAGGGGCCAGCTCCGCAACCTCTGCCGCCGACTGCTCGATGAGCTGAGTAAAGCGGGCGACATCATCCTGCCGCAAAAAGTAGAGCGCGGCAGAGTAGTAGTGATGGGCACGCCCCTGGGCAATGACCACTGGGTCTGCACCGAATGCAGCTGCATTGTCACAGGCGCGCAGCAGGTCGCGCAGCGACTGCTCACGCCGCTCTGCGGATTTGCGGGTCTGCCCACCGAAGCTCTGGGTATGGAAGCGATAACGCCCCAGCAGCTCGGGGATGAAATCCAGGGTGCCCGGATTGAGGGAGAGATTCAGAATGTGCCAGGGATAATCGAGAATGATCTTGCACCCTTCATCGATGGCATCGGCCATGCCGTCATAGCGGCGGAACATGATGGAGCTGGCATTGACGAAGACCCCGAAGCGGATCAGCGCCTCCCGCGTCATCACGGGTTCGAGGTAACGGGCATTGTAGTAATCACGAGTGAAGAGCTTGATGCGCGCATCGGTCTCATCATCAAACATCTCCGCCTCGTGATAGCAAAGCGTGCAGCCGGGGTGCGCGTCCAGATAGTCGGCCTGACGCTGCAGCTTGCCCGGCAAAGCCAGATCGTCGCCATCCACATAGGCAAGGTAGGCCCCATTTGCTTCACCAAGCAGCCGCTTCTGGGTTCTGGCCAGCCCCATGTTCTGTTCGTTTTGCAGGGCCCGCAGGGTCGGCCACTGCCGTGCCAGCCGCTGCATGATGGACCAGGAGTCATCACTCGAGCCGTCATCGATGGCGATCACTTCGAACTCGAAATCCGTCTGCTGCTCGAGCAGGCTGAGCAGGCAGGGTTCGATGAAGCGCGCCAGATTGTAGACGGGCACCAATACGCTGACTTTCATAGGGAAATCCAAGGGAAAATGAATAGAAAAGAAGCGGATGGGAGAAAATGGGCAAGGCTACCGCACGGTCCCTGTCAACCCTTCTCCCTCTCTGTCAGGTTTTACTGCAAGAGGTATGCCTGACCAAGCTAATCCATTGAAGCTGCTGGATTTATGTGAGCCACACCCGATTATTCACGTCGGCTGAGGCCACGGCTGCACAGTTGCAGCATGTCGATGCCATCCCAGTTCCATTCGAATGCGAGCGCCTGTCCCGGCGCCACCACCCGGTCAATCCGGCAGGTGGAGGCAGTCGGCAGCGCCGCTTCGACCCCGGCCCTGTCACCGCCGACCCAGACGCAGGTCTGCATGTCCCAGGGCTGCGCCAGCAGCTCATTCAGGGTATCGGCCACAAATTCGGCAACTGTACCTCCTCCGACGTGTGCGAGCCGCAGCGTGCGGGTCGGAGTCAATAAGGTGACACCGGGCAAGCTGGTCACCTTCATTGCCCCCTGCTCGGCGGCATTTTGTTGACTGTGGATGAGTCGTTCCATCGCCAGGGCGGGATCGGCGGCAAAGGGGGCAAACAGGGCTTCCAGCAAGCGGCGGCGCAGCCCCTCGTCGGGCTCGCCCAGCCAGCAGAGAGTGGTTGGCGAGGCGCAGGCCTGCTGGTTGAAACGGGTGCAGTCCTGCTGCAAGGCATCCAGCATCCGTTGCCACTCTTGCGGATCCAGCCCGGCCAGCCAGCGGCTGTCGAGCACCGCCATCGAGCGGCGATCCGGAAACACCACCTCCTGCGCCGTCGGTGCCAGGGGAATGGCCCGCACCTGTCGGATAGTCTCGTCGCCGCCCCAGATGATGCGCAGCCGGCAGCGCGCCGACAGACAGGCGGTGATGCCCTCGTCGTGGTCATAGCGAATGAAGCGGGTGCGGGCGGCGATCTCTTGCCATTCACCGAGGCTGAACAGTTCGTTGAGGATCGCCAGCATGGCCTCCTGCTGCGGATCGCGGCGTGACGACAGCCGCACCACGCAGGGGTTGCCCATCAACAGGGCCATCAACCAGGAGTAGAAAGCCACCGTCGGCACGTTGGAGGGCACCAGGTGAAAGGTGACTCCCAGCGGTCCCCGCCCCTGCAAGCGCTGCTGTTCTCTGGCCAGCTGGCGGGGCCGCAGCCAGAAACCGAACGCGGCCAGATCGGGGTGACGACGCCCCTCTTGTTGCAGGCGGGCCGACAGCGCCGCCACGAAATCGCAGATGACGGGGGCAAAGCATGGCAGCGGCTGCGGGCAGAAGGTTGGCCAGCCGGTCGTCGGGGCCACGAAGCTGACCGCCGGCCCCTCCTGCCAGAGCACTGTGATCGCCCCGGACAGGGTCATTGGAAGGTGTCGCTGCATCCCCTCACCTCGGCGCCGTGCTGGCGTCCCGCTACGTGAAAATAACGGCCATGGCGGCCACAAGGGCAGTCATCCTCCCCCAGCAGCATACCGAGATCTTCGCTCAGCAGGCTGTGGCCGGGATAACTGCCGGGAATGGCGGAGAGCACCTGCAGCAGGCCTGGGCTGCCAATCCCGAGCGGCTGATGGGTGAGCGGATCGCGCACCTGTACATCGGCAAACACGGGAGCATGCAGGTGTCCCTGCTCGCACTCGACGAAGATGGAGCCCACCTGCTCCACCATGCCGTAGAAGTTGTGAACCCGACCCAACCCCAGCAGGTCACGGCAGCGGGCCTTGAAGGCGGAATTGTCCACCGCCAGGTGCTGCAGTTTCTTCCAGCCGCCGCTGTGAAACAGAATGCCCTGCGTCAGCGGCAGTTGCAGGCCGCGCTCGCGCAGCGGCTCCAGCAGGCATTGCCAGACCATGAAGGTGAAGCCGAACAGCAGCACCGGCTGGCCGGCATATTTGTCGCAGAAGGCCTCGATGACGGGCCAGTTGGGCCGCATCTGCTCGTCGAGGGCATAGGTATGGTCACGACCGAGGAAAGAGAGCCCCAGCGCGCCCGCGCCGCGCGCCGAAAAGCCGCTGCGGTTCTGGATGAGGGCGGGTTGCTCTACCAGGAGCATGGGCAGGCGCTGCTTGCCGACAAACTCCTGCAGGATCTTCACCAGCACCTTGCTCTGCAGGGCGGCGGTCTCCCTGTCCAGCACGATCCGTGATGGCGAGCCCGTGGTGCCCGACGAGGTGAGCACCTTGAACACTTCGCTCTGCGGCACGCTCTGCCACTGGGCCAGTTTGAACAGCCGGGCTGCCAGGTAGGGCAGCGCATCGTAGTCGGTCGCCGCGGCCGTCCAGCCGAAGGCTTGCAGCACATTGTTATAGGCCGTGCAGTGGGCCTGATGGTGCGCAGTCAAGGTGTTGAGTCGCGCCAGCAGCAGCGCCTGTTTGGCGGCCTGGGGCAGGGCGAAGACCGGCGCGCTCAGCAACTGCTCCATCACGCCTCCTCCGCCAGTCTGGCCAGGGCGGCGTAGTCAATCTTGTGATTGGTGGTGCGCGGCAGTTGTGTCACCTGTACCACCTGCACCGCCCGCGGCGGGGCTTGCAGCCACTGCGCCAGCTCGCGCTGCAAGCCGTCGGTCGTCAAGTCATCGCGGGGCTCGACGGCCACCAGCAGGCAGTCGTCACGTCCGCCGCAGGCCCCCGTCCAGCCCCAGCGATGGAGCTGGCTCTCGACCTCCGCCAGGCTGACCCGCTTGCCGAACAGCTTGAGAAAACGGCTGAGCCGGCCGCAGATGTAGTAGCGGCCCGCCTCGTCACAGCGGGCCAGATCGCCGGTGGCCAGCTCCTGCAGCTGGGCGCCCAGCGCCAGATCAGCGGCGGTACCGGCGTAGCCCAGCATGACGTTGTCGCCGCGATAGACCAGCTCCCCCTCCCCGGGTTTGCCCCCCTCCAGCGCGCGCAAGGCGAACTGGCCGCCGGGGATGGCGCGGCCGATGGCATCGGGATGAGCGGCCACCTCGGGCGCTGCCAGCCAGGCCATGCGGGCGGTGGCCTCGGTCTGGCCGTACATGACGAAGAAGCGCCGATCCAGCCGCAGGGCCTGCTCGGCAAACTGCTGCGCCAACGCGGGCTCTAAACGCCCGCCCGCCTGGGTCAGGGTCTGCAATGAGGAGTAACGGGCCCAGTCAAAGCGCAGCCTGGCCAGCATCTGATAGGTAAAGGGCACCCCGGCAAAGCTGCTCACCTCGTGCAGATCGACCTGCTGCCAGAAGTCGCGCTCCAGCACGCTCCCCTCGTGCTGCACCAGAGAGGCGCCCACCAGCAGATGGCTGTTGAGCACCGACAGGCCGTAGGAGTAGTACAGCGGCAGGCTGGTGATGGCCCGCTCGGCCGCCGTCAGCGCCAGATAGTCGGCGATGGCGGTGGCGTTGGCAGCCAGATTGCGCCCCGACAGCCGCACCCACTTGGCGCTGCCGGTGCTGCCCGAGGTCGGCAGCAATACTGACAGTTCCGGGTGCAGGGTGGGCGCCGTCGCGGCGAGCCGCTCCAGCTGACCGGCGTCATTGACCCGCCAGCTCACGTCAAACTGCCGGCAGCTGGCATTGTGCTGACTCGTTGGGAGGGCGGGGTCTGCCAGCATCACGACATGCCCCAGCTTGAGCGCAGCCAGATAGTGCAGCAGGTGGGCGGTGCGGGTGAAAAAGGGCAGATAGACCAGGCTGCGCTCGTCCGGATAGCTGGCCGCCAGCCGCGCCAGCCGCCGTGCCAGCTCGCCGTAGGAGAGCCAGCCCTCTTGCGGATCGCGCCAGGCCGGTGACGGGTTGTCTTCCCGCAGGTGGGCGAGCAGTACGTGCGCGTGATCCATCAGACCGTCATGCCTCCATCCACACCGATGACCTGACCGGTCACATAGCTTGCCAGGTCGGAAGCGAGAAACAGCGCCACCTTGGCCACCTCGTCCGGGGTGCCGATGCGCCCCATGGCGATGCTGGCGAGCCGCTCGGCAAACTTGTCGTCCGGGATGGCGTGGGCCATCTCGGTGTCGATGAAACCGGGGGCGATGGCATTGACCCGGATCTGGCTGGCAGCCAGCTCCTTGGCCAGCGACTGGGTGATGCCGATCACCGCCGCCTTGCTGCCGGCATAGCTGCAAAGCCCGGCGGCACCGACCCGCCCCATCAGGGAGGCGAGATTGATGATGCTGCCGCCACCGCTGCGCTGCATCAGGCGGGCGGCATACTGGCTGCAATAGACCACGCTGAAGGTGTTGTGGCTGAAGGTCTGCTCCAGCTGGGCCTGATTGACCATGCCGAGCAGCCCCTCTTCCAGCATGCCGGCATTGTTGACCAGCACGTCCAGCATTCTGGTCTGGGCAAACAGCTGCTGAAAGGCCTGCTTGACTGCCTGCGGCTGCGCCACGTCGACACAGAGCGAGTGACAAGGTACGCCGAACTCGGCGCCGAGCTCATCAGCCAGCCGGCTCATGGCCGCCTCGTCACGTCCCGCCAGCCACAACTCGGCCCCCTGCGCGGCAAACCGCCGGGCAATGGCAAGCCCGATGCCGCGCCCGGCGCCGGTGATCAACACCCGCTTGCCTTGCAGCAGCCCCTGCATCAGAGGGCGACCCCGTATTTGGCGAGGATCTCCCGCGCCTTGGCGACCGAGCTCATGTCGATGATGTCATCGGTATCGAGCAGCACGCCGTAGCAATCCTCCAGCTGGGCGATCAGGCCCATGTGGGCGACGGAGTCCCACTGGGGAATGCTGTTGTAGGCCAGCTGGTCGCTGACACTGCCGACGTCGATGCCGAGGGCATCGGCAAAAACCTGTTCCAACGCTGTAGTCATCTGAAAAATCTCCGTAGCCGTTCTCGGGCGGCATAATAGTCGGCTGGCTGCAGTTCGAGGGCGATGAAGTCACCCTGTTGCCCCTGTTGGCGATAGCCGAGCTGTGCATTGAGGCGCAAAGCGGCGTCGTTGCCGGTGCGCACCAGGGTGCGGATGCAGCCGAGCCCGAAGGTATCGAAGCCCTGATCGAGCTGTGACAGGGCGGCGGCGACGGCCAGCATGGGGTGACGCACGCTGGAGCGGCCCAGATAGAGGCCGGCATCGGCCACCGGCTGCCCCTGCAACGATTGCCGCGTCTCCCCTTTCAGATTGACGTAGCCAGCCCGCAGGCCGCGGCACCAGAGCACCCAGTGCTGCTGGTCAGCCCGTTCAAGGCTGCTGACGAACCACTGCCGTTGCTGGCGGGGGGAGATGAGCGCCTGCTCCACCATCTGCAACCGCACCTCGTCCAGGTTGCGCCAGCGTCGCAGGGTGGGCAGATCCCAGGGCTGGAGCGGGCGCAATTCGACACCATAACTCATGTTCAATACCAACGACGTCCCATCACTTGCCCATGTTATCGACCATCACCGGGCAATTCCGTAGCAAAGCTCAATAATATAAGATGAAAACTCGGTATAATCTCAAAAATAATCAACGAGTTGTCATCAATTATCCGGCTCGGCGACCACGTCGGGCTCCTCAGGGAGAGAGCATCATGGCCATCGCCATCATCCCGGCACGGGGCGGCAGCAAGCGCATTCCCCGCAAGAACATCCGCCCCTTCTGCGGCTTGCCCATGATTGCCTACGCCATCGGGGCGGCCAGGGACTCGGGCTGTTTCAGTCGGGTGGTGGTCTCCACCGATGACCCGGAGATCGCCGAGGTGGCCCGTCGCCTCGGGGCCGAGGTGCCTTTCCTGCGGGGCGCCACGCTGGCCGATGACCATACCGGCACCACCCCGGTGGTGATCGACACCATCCAGCGGCTCGACCAGCTCGGCATCCAGGCAGAGCACTACTGCTGCATCTATGCCACCGTGCCGCTGATCCAGGCCGCCGACCTGCGCGCCGCTCACGCCCGCCTGCTCGCCAGCCAGGCTCCCTTCGTCTACACGGTGGCCGAATTCGGCTTCCCGATCCAGCGGGCGGTGCGCATGGACGCACAAGGCAGGGTCACGCCGTTCTGGCCGGAGCAGATGGCGAAACGCTCCCAGGATCTGGAGCCCGCCTATCAGGATGCTGGCCAGTTCTACTGGGGCAGCCGCGCGGCCTGGCTGGGAGGGATCAGCCCGGTGGGGGGAGAAGGGATCGGCCACATATTGCCGCGGCACAGGGTGGTCGACATCGACACGCCGGAAGATTGGCACCTGGCCGAACTGCTCTATCAAGTGCTGGCCCAAGATGACGTTTAAGGTTGCCTTCCGGCTCGACGCCGGCGCCGAGATCGGGCTGGGCCACCTGATGCGCTGCCTGGCCATCGCCGATCGGCTGCACGCCGCCGGGGCCGAGTGCCACTTCCTCTGCCACGATCTGCCGGCGCACTTGCTGTCGTTGCTGCGGCCCCATCACCATCATCCCCTGAGCGCGCTGGATGACACCGGCCCGCTGCCCGGCTTGCAGCCCGATTGGCTGGTGTTCGATCACTACCGGATTGACCAGCGGCTCGAAACCCAGCTGGCCGCCCACTGCGGCCGCATACTGGTAATCGATGATCTGGCCGACCGACCGCACCACTGCCAGCTGCTGCTGGATCAGGGCCCCTTGCGCCGCACCGCCGATTACCAGCCGCTCACCCCATCCGATTGCCGGCTGCTGCTCGGCACCGACTATGCCCTGCTGCGCCCCGCCTATCGCCAGCTGGCGCGGCAACACGCCAGTCAGTGGCAACGGGGGCTTGTCTGCTTTGGCGGCGCCGATCCCGCCGGCGCCTGCCTCATCACCCTCAACAGCCTGGCTAGGCTGCCTTGGGCCCGCACCATCCGCTGGACCCTGGTGGCGGGCGGCGCCAATCCCTTCTGGCCCGAGCTGGAACAGAGAGTGGCCAAACTGGCCGACCTCGACCTGGTGCTGCTGCGCCAGAGCGACCAGATGGCCGACCTGATGAGCCGGCACGACTTCGCCATCGGCGCCGCCGGCGGCATGACCTGGGAGCGGGCCTGTCTCGGCCTGCCGACCCTGGCGGTACCCATCGTCGACAACCAGCAGTTCAACGACCAGGTGATCGCCCGCTTTCAGCTTGCCGAGCGGCTGACCCTGAACGAGCTGGCCAAGCCTGAGCGGCTGCTGCAGGCCCTGCAACGGCTTGAACAACAGTCAGACGACTACCGCCGCCGCGGCCAGCAGCAGGTGGACGGGCTGGGGCTGGATCGGCTCACCGCCCGGTTGCTGCAACAATCGGATTATCAGCTGTTACCAGATGGCCAACAGTGGCAACTACGCCATGATGGCAAACTGCTGCTCACCCTGACCCTGAACGGCCAGCAGCTGACATGGCAGGCCACCCGGCCACTGCAACCAGCGGAGTGGCAAGAGCTGGCACATCGCTTGCAAACAATTTTCTCCCAATTTCCCCTCTATCTTGCCGAGCCACCGCAGATAGCGCCCCCTGCCCCCTGGCAGCCGGCGCCGCATGGCTGGCAACTTGGCACAGGAGTCTGAACACAGATGCAGATCGCCCATCAATCCATCGGCCCGGCGCAGGCTCCCTATGTGATCGCCGAGCTGTCGGCCAACCACAACGGCAACCTGGATCGCGCACTGGCCATCATGACCGCCGCCAGGGAGGCCGGGGCCAGTGCGGTCAAGCTGCAGACCTACCGGCCCGATACCATCACCCTCAACAGTGACAGGCCCGAGTTCCAGATCCACGGCGGCCTCTGGGATGGTCACAACCTGTACGACCTTTACGAGTGGGCGCACACCCCCTGGGAGTGGCATCAGGCCCTGTTTGCCAAGGGGCGGGAGCTGGGGCTGACGGTCTTCAGCAGTCCGTTCGACTTCAGCGCGGTGGATCTGCTGGAATCCCTTAACTGCCCGGCCTACAAGATCGCCTCCTTCGAGCTGGTGGACTTGCCCCTCATCCGCTACGCCGCCCAGACCGGCAAGCCGCTCATCATGTCCACCGGCATGGCGAACGAGGCCGAGATCGCCGCCGCGGTCGAGATGGCGCTCAAGCACGGCAACGGCCAGCTGGCCCTGCTGCACTGCGTCAGCGGCTATCCGGCGCCGGCAGCCGAATACAACCTGCGCACCATCCCCATGTTGCGCCAGCGCTTCGGGGTCGAGGTGGGGCTCTCCGATCACACCTTGGGATCGGCCACGGCCATCGCCGCCACCGCGCTCGGGGCCACCCTCATCGAGAAACACTTCACCCTGGCCCGCGCCGACGGCGGGCCGGATTGCGCCTTCTCCATGGAGCCGGCCGAACTCACCGAGCTGGTGGCCTCGGTCAATACCGCCCATGCCGCCCTCGGGGTGGCCGATTACCAGCTCACCGCCAGTGAACAGGGCAACCGCGCGTTTCGCCGCTCCCTCTATCTGGTCAAGGAGATGGCCGCCGGCGAGGTGCTCACCGCAGCGCACATCAAGTCGGTGCGCCCCGCCCTCGGCCTGCCTCCCGCCGATTACGATCGGATCATCGGCAAGCGGGTCAACCGCAGCCTGAGTGCCATTCAACCGCTGAGCTGGGAGTGGATAGACAAGGATGAGTGATGATCTGTTCAACCAGCACGGCAGACTCATCAGCCAGCGCTGGCCCGCCCTCTGGCCCCACCTGCTGGCACAGGACGTGGAAAGCCTGCCGGCCGAGCTGACCGAAGGGCTCGGCTCTACCCTCAGCCTCCACGGCATCCAGCTCACCAGCCGGCACGACCGGGTGAAAGAGGCAGAACTGCAGGCCGCCAGCCTGCCCGAGCAGCCGGTGCTGCACCTCTACGGCACCGGGCTCGGCGATCTGCCGCGCGCCCTGCTGGGGCGCAGCAACCTCAAGCGGCTGGAAGTGAAGATCATGAATGGCGCCCTGTTTGCCCTGGTGCTGCGGCTGCTGGATCAGCAGGACTGGCTGACGGACCCCAGGGTAGAGCTGATGATGGCCGGCGACGAGGGGGAGGTGCGGCTGCCCTTCTTCGCCCTGCCGCCCGAGCTGCTGCTGGTGGAAGATGCCGCCGCCCGCATCCGCGACCGGCTGGTGAGTGAAATAGACTTGCCGTTCGCCCGGGCCAGGTTCGACGCCGAACACCCCGACGTCACCCGGCGGCTGGCCGAAAACCGTGAACTGGTGGCCGGCGACGGCGATGTGGCGTCCCTGTTCGGTCTGGCTCAGGGCAAGCAAGCGCTGATAGTGGCGAGCGGCCCGACCCTGCAACACAACCTGGCCACCCTGCAGGCCCAGTTGCAGAGTCGTCGGCAGGACTACCTGCTGATCAGCGTCGATACCGCGCTGGCCTTCTTGCTTGCCCACGGCATCCGGCCCGACATCGTCATCACCATCGATGACGCCATCCACGGCAACCGGCTACCCGCCGCCCAGTCGGCCCAGACCACCCTGATCTATTACCCCACGGTTCCCACGGCAGCCCTGCTGGCCTGGCAGGGGCCGCGCAAGACCGCCTACTCCCGCAGCCCCATGTACCAGCAGTTGCGACAGACGCTCCCCAAGGGCGTGCTGCACTCGGGCGGCAGCGTCATTCATCCCGCCGTGGATCTTGCCGTGCAGATGGGTTGCCGCCAGGTCATCCTGCTGGGCACCGACTTCGCCTTTCCCGGCGAGCTCACTCACTCGGGCTGGGCCGATGGCGCCCTCGGCCCCAGCGCCGCGCTGGCGCTCAGCTGGACCCTCGACGGCCATGGCCGGCGGGTCAAGACCAATCCGAACTTTTCCGCCTACCGCACCGAGCTCGAGCGCTACATAGCGCGCCACCCCGAGGTGCAATTCTGGAACTGCAGCAGGGAGGGGGCGGAGATCGCCGGCTGCCACTATCACCCGGAGTACGTGCAATGAAAAACGGCCAGATCACCCGTCTCACCGCCCTGGCGCACCAGTTTCGGCTGGGGCAGTCGGTCGCCGCGAGTCAGGCACTGCCGGAACTGCTGCAAGAGGTGCTCACCGAGCAGGGCAAGCTGCCACCCGGACTGGTAGCCGCCCTGCTGCAGTGTCAGGAACGCCAGGACTGGCTGGGGCTGGCCGACTACCTCGAATATGAAGTGGTGCACTGCCTGTCGACCCCGGCCGGCGACACCCCCACAGGAGACCATTGATGATCAAGGCCATGTCCAACGCCTCCGAGCAGGAGTTGTCACGCCGCCAGACCTTCAGCGAGTTGCTGCACGCCAGCCCGCTGCCAGCGGCCGAACTGCAGAACAACCTGGGCCTCTACCTCAAGCGCCAGTCGCTCTCCCGCATCCTGTTCATGCACGAGCTGTATCAGAAGATCGTGCCGGTCCACGGCGTCATCATGGATTTCGGCACCCGCTGGGGTCAGAACCTGGCGCTCTTTTCCTCGTTTCGTGGCATGTATGAGCCTTACAACTACAACCGCAAGCTGGTGGGATTCGATACCTTCAGCGGCTTCCCTTCCCACGCCCCGCAAGATGGCAGCGACGCCGCCATCCAGCCCGGCGCCTACGGGGTGACGCCGGGCTATGAGCAGCATCTGGCCCAACTGCTCGCCGCCCATGAGGCGGAAAGTCCTCTGGACCATATCGTCAAACATGAGCTGGTGAAGGGGGATGTGACCGAGACGCTGTCGGCCTATCTGGCTCGTCAGCCGGAGACCATGATTGCACTGGCCTATTTTGACTTTGATCTCTACGAGCCGACCCGCCGCTGCCTCGAGCTCATCAAGCCGCACCTGACCAAGGGATCAGTGCTGGCATTCGATGAGCTCAACTGGCCCGCCTTTCCGGGGGAGACCCTGGCCCTCAAGGAGGTGCTGGGGCTGGATCGCTACGCCATCCGTCGCACCCCGCACAACCCGGGCCCGGCCTATCTGGTGATCGAGTAGTCTGGTTGCGGGCTGAGGCGACGCAGCAGCCCAGCATCCAGCAACATCCGCGCCAGCGGCTCCACCCGCCAGAACGGCGCCCCTATGGTCTCGGCGATCTCGAACAGGGTCAGCTTGCCGTCGCTGTAGGCCAGCAGATTCATCATCTCCCGTACCTGCCAGCCCGAATAACGGGTCGACAAGTCCGGGTAGAGCCCCCGCTTGCCGAGCTGGGGTTCGCCCAGTACGGTGACCTCGCAGCGCTCATCCCGCTCCAGACACTCGATGGCCCGGCGCAGCGCCATGAAGCCGCCGGCCAGACCGGCCGGCGTCACCAGAGAGAGGTCATCGAGCGAGGTGTGGTACTCGGCATAACAGCCGTATCGGCTGCGCATCACCGAGGTGACCGGCAGATCGATGCCGGGCGCACACAACTGCCGCTCGTTGGAACCCCGCTCCAGGAAGCTGTAGGCTTTGTAGCCCGGCGCCAGATGACCCAGCACATGGCGACCGATGCGGTCCGCCAGCGTGTTGCCCTGGCGGGAAGGCAGGAAGGAGTAGCCGCGGTCATCGCCAAGACAGGTCAGGTTGAAGCCGGCCAGGGTGCGCTGCTTGAGCTGGTCCAGGTGGCGGGAGAGATAAACGATGGCCCCCAGGGTTTCAGGTACCAGCATCAGCCGGTAGCTGTAGCGGCGTGTGGGCAGTGACGCCAGCCAGGCCATCAGGAAGACGCCGACACAGGGGCCGGAGAGCTCGTTGTTGGCCATGGAGGGGTGACAGGTGTAGCTCGACAGCAGGATCTCCTGCTCGCTCTCTCCCGGCAGCACCCAGTCACCATAGGTGAGCGAACCCGGCGCCAGGGTGGCATCGATCACCACCTGATATTCCCCCTCCGGCAGCGCCTCACGCAGTCGATGGGGCAGACAGAATCCCCAGCGACGCTTGTAGTAGGAGGTCACATAGGGAATGGCGTCCGGTTGCTCGGGCAGAGAGTGAAGATGGGGCTGCAACTCGGCCAGCGAGAGGGTGCAGCGCACCGGCTCCGAGTAGCCGACCAGATGCAGGTTGTGATCCTGGAAATCCACCACCCTGCGTCCATCCGGCCCCACTATGTAGGCCTCCCGCACGTTCCACTCGTCAGGCACGGTCCAGTCGAAGCACTCGGTGCCGCTGGCCACTTCATGGATCTGCAGCTCGGGCAGACAGTGCTCGCGCCACAGGGCCAGCGACTGCCGAACCCCGTCCCCGGTCAGGCTGCGATTGAGCGGAAACAGCAGGGTGAGCAGCCGATGCAGTTGCTCACCGATCTGTGCCTGGTCGTCCCAGTCGGTGGGCAGATAGCTGCTCTTGGGTGAAAAACTCATGGGGTGGGTGCCTCGATCAATTCGACAATGTGGCCAAGGGGGCTCAGGAAAAACTGGACGTGGGCGCCGCCAAACGCGATGGCCGGCTGGCTGGGCCCGAGGGGCAGGTGGCGCTGTGTGCGCAGCCGTTCGGCGATCTCCTGCAGGTTGCTCACCCGATAGGCAAGGTGGTTGATGACGTTGCGCCGGGTCTTGAGCACCTGGGCGACCGGGCTCTCCTCGCCGGCCGGGGCGACCAGCTCGTAGCAGAGGCCATGGTCGTCGTGCACGAACTGCACCCAGACCCGTTGCAGCGGATCTTCCACCGCCGCCGAGAAGCGGCTCAGCCCCAGCACGTCGCGACAATAGGCCACACCACTCGCCAGGTCCGGCACCACCAGTCCGATGTGATCAAACTGCATGGGACTCTCCTCCCGCCCGGATCAGGGCGTATGGGGCCGCCGCCAGCAACTCGCCGGCAGCCAGGATGAAGTCGCGGCACGACACCGCCCAGACCGGCACCCGCTGGCACAGCGTCTGGCGCCAGGCGCCTCGCTCCTGCAGCAAAGCTACCAACCGGGAGAGGTCGATTTCGCTGGCCAGCGACAGGTCGCGCACATAGTAATCCGCCTGCCACTCCCGCACCTGGCCGTCGACGCGCACCCGGCCCGCAAACCCCTTGTGATAGCGATAAGAGACAGCCAGCCGCTGCTCCACGTAGTGGGTGAAGGTGATGCGGTCGGGGTGGCAACCCAGCCCCAGCAGCCAGCCGTCCTGCTCCGCCAGCCAGCCGAACGGGCTCTCCTGACCGAAACAGTCGTGACACTCCCGCGCCACCAGCGCTGGCCCCTGCGGGCCGCTGATCGCCATGCTGAAGACGGGATCCCGCGTGCGCACCACCCCTTCGCGCTGGCGGAACAGCTCCGTCATCAAGCCCACCTTGCTCGGGGTCTGCGCAGGGTCGAAGCACTCGTCCGCCATCGGGCTGTAACTGAAGGTCGGCACCAGCAGGTGTCCATCCAGCCACTGCTCCAGGCATGTCCAGAAGGCCGCGATGCCCTCGGCGTTGCCCATGCCGGCAAACTGGGCCACCACCATGGCATCCGAGTGCACCATCAGGGCGCCGCCTCTGGGGATCCCCAGCTCGGTCAGCGCCTGCTCGAGTGCCTGTTTCACACGGCAACCCCTTTGCGCAGCAGGGCTTGCTGGATGTCGGCCAGGCTCTTCAACTCGGCCAGCTCGTGCGGCTCGAACCGCACGGCATAGTGCTGCTCGACCAGCAGCAGCAGGTTGAAGTGACCCAGAGAGTCCCACTCGGGAAAGCTGCCGAGGGCAGATTGTGCGTTGATGCAGGCCTGGGGGAACTGCTGGTGTGCCAGCGCGATAAGGTCATTCATTGGCATAGAACTCCAAAAACGGGAGAGAAAGAGAGCAGAGATCAAGCGTGAGGAACAGCTCGTCCGCCAGCGGCAGCAACCCCGCTGGAGTGGTTATCGGCCGGGTTGGCAGGCTCGCCAGAAAATCCCGTGCCGGCTGGTTGCGGGTGGTGGCAATCAGGCTGATGACCAGCTCGGTCACCCCTTGCGCCCGCAGATGGTTTGCCAGTTGCGCCAGCAGCCAGTATTCAAAGCCGCGCCCCAGCACCCGGCAGCTGATGGCCAGGGTATCCAGCAGCGCCCTGCCCTCGTCGAGCGGGCGCACCACCAGCAGGGCCGTCATGCCGTGATCGGCGAATCGGTCTCGCAGACTGGCCAGCCAGACCTCGCCCCCCTCGCTGGCCAGCCGGGCCAGTTCCGCCGCCTGATAGCGGCGGCCGGAGAGGTTGAACTGATTGGTCTTCTGGCTGAGCTGCTCGGCTCGTAGCTGGTTGCCCGGGGAGAGCATCTGCCAGTCGGCCTGCAGCGCCAATTGCCGCAGGAAGGCGTGCTCGTCACCCAGTTGCCGGCGCACCGCCTCGGCCTCGGCCTGGGCCTGATAGGAGTGCTGCCGCAGGCCGTCATCCCGGCTCTGGTGGCGACTGCACAGGGCCGGCAGCGTCAGCAGGGCATCCGGCCAGATCCAGAGATCGACCGGCGGGGTCATCACCATCACCTCGGGGCAGTTGGCCCGTACCTCGGCCCGCTCCAGCTCGCTGTCATCCCAGAAGACCAGGCTGTCCAGCCCGACATTGAGGCGGGCGGCCAGCCGCCGCAGCCCCTGGGATTTGGGCTCCCAGCCAATCTCGGCAGCGGCGATCTGCGCCCGTGTCAGCACCATGCCCGGGTGCTCGTCAAACAGCCGCCACACATCGTCCGCCAGATTCTTGGAGCAGAGCGCCAGCACTATGCCCTGCCCGTGCCAGTGGCTGGCCGCCTGCTGGAAGGCCTGGTAGAGCCGGCCCATGCCGTCCTGCCCCAGCAAAACGCCGCCGACACCGTCTTCGCCGACCACGCCGCCCCACAGGGTATTGTCGCAGTCGAGCACCAGCACCTTGTGGGCGGGTTGCTGCAACCGCTGCAGCAAGGGGAGAATCCACTGCGCCAGGCTGGCCAGACCGGCCATGGAGAAGGGGCAAGACATCAGGTAGAGGTTGCGCCGATCGAAGCAGTGCTGGCGGCCATACTGTTGCAGCCAGAGTGGCAGGTGCAGGTCGTCCAGGCCGGGTTGCTGCAGGCGCAGGCGGGCCATCTGCTGTTCGAACGCACTGGCCAGCACGGCGAGCACGGCAGGGGCCGGGCCATAGACACAGAGCGGAGCATGGCTGCAGGCCCCCACCAGCAGATGATCCTGCGGGCGGCGCTGCAGATGCTGCAACAGAGGCTGACAGAGCGCGTCGACAAAGGCGGCGACCGCCAGCTGCTGCTCGTCCTGCGCCAGACGGCCCCACTCCTGCAGGGTCCGGGTGGGCACCAGATCTTCCCACAGCCAGATGATGATGTGGGTCCCAGCCGCGGCATCGGCGCCCTGGTTCATCAGGGTCTGCAACCACTGGCCATGGGGGGCCACCTGCACTTCGCCATATTCAGCCAGGGGGCGCCAGGCGAGGTTGCCCGGCATCAAGAACGAACTGCCACTGAGATGAAGCATGGTCATGACCTTCCCCCTGCACTACCGGGACCATCCCGGCGACCGACAAATGGGATGATCGTGTTTGATCTTCATGAAAAACAAAAGCTTTTTTGGCCGTATTCAGTAGTTGATGCTGACGTAGGGCACCTCGTCCACCTGCCACAGCTGCTTGAGGTAGACGGTCAGCACGAAGAAGAAGTTGGCCAGCAGGTTGGCGAACCGATAGAGGATGGGGTCGAAGCGCACCCCGCTCTCCTCCAGCCGCACCAGCAGCCGCACTACCTTCTTGCTGCCACAGCGGCACAGATGCAGGGTCGGGATCGGCTGCGGCCCTTGCGGCAGCACGAAACCGGTGACCCGGCCCCGGCTCGCCTCGTTGTAGTGATCGTAACGCCCCTTCAGCCACGCCAGATCCTCCTCGAAGATGCCGAGCCGGCCGCGCACCGAGCCGTTGAGGTTGTAGATAAGCCGCTGCAGCGCCGCGAGATCCGCCTGCATGGGCGCAAGCTCGGCATCCGGTGCCAGCTGTGACAACACGGCGCCCACCTGGCAGCAGAGCTCGTCGGTGGCGATCTCGTAGTCACACTGGAACTGGGTTTCGAAGATGAAGGGGTAGCAAAGCTCGCGTTTGTCTCTGGGCTTTTTCGGGTTCATGGGCTGGCCGGATCGGGAAAAAGGCCAGTTTGCCAGCCCCTGCAGGAGCTGGCAAACGGCCGGTCATGGTCCTTCTCGATCCAAAACGGTTCAAACGCTCTTGCTGCTGTCATCCGTCGCCGGCTGGAACTGGCCGATCATCCGCAACGCATCCAGCATCCGCTGGTTGAAGCTGGTGAAGCTGCCCACCTGGGCCGGATCGCTCTGGCCACGGGCCGCCAGCACCGCCGGCGTCAGCGCCTGCTGCTGGGATGCCGGCAGCAGAGAATCTGCCTGCTGCTGCACCTGGTCCAGCTTGGGCAGGTAGTCGGCCAGCGGCTTGAGCATCTCCTGCAGGGAGTGCGCCCCCTGATAGGTCTGGCTCAGCTTGAGGCTCTGTTTGAGCTTGAGCGAATAGGAGGCCAGCTGGCTGTCATCCAGCTTCAGCTCGCCCGCCTTCTTCAACAGGTCGTCGAAATTGCCGGAGAAGAAGCTGCCGGCCAGATCGTCGATCCCCTTGACCAGCTTGCCGATGGAGTCCATCTCCTCGCTGCTCAAGTTGCCCTCCAGCGAGAAGCTGAAACTCTGGCTCGACTTGAGGCTGAACTGGCTGCCGCTGTCATCCTTCTGGGACTTGGTCTGCCAGCTGTCGTTGAAGCGCAGCACCACCTTGTCGCCATCCTTGGTCTGGATCTCCAGCGAGCCCTGCTGGCGGCTGGCCATCTCGGCCTGCCCCATGTCGGTGGTGGAGACCTTGCCGAAGAACTCCTTTTCGAACTGATCGAGCCCCTCCTGGATCAGCTTGTAGCTCTGATCCATGCCGGTCTTGATGTCTTCGTTGTCCGCCCAGTCGCCGAGCTGCTTCCTGGCGTCACCAAAGCCCTTGTCCACCCCCTTGCGGGCCTGCTCCATCATGCCGGTCAGGCTATCGTCCGACTTGCCGTCGGCCCGGGCAGCCCCCAGCCGGCCGGTGACGAACTGCAGCACGTTGTCGGCCACCGACTGGAAGTCGAACAGGGTATCCGGGGTCACCGCCTCCGGTTGATCCTGTGCCTTGGGCGCCTTGTAGCCCTGGCCGTTGATCTCCAGCGCGAACTGCAGCGCCTGCTGCACCAGCACCTGCGCCCATTTCGGCGCCTTGTGCAACGAGACTTCATCCTCGTTGTTGGTCTGCTTTGCTTCCGCCTGCTGGGGCGATTTGGGAGCAACACCCACTCCCTTGGGTTGGGCCGCGCCCACTCCGTCGATCTGCATAATGTGTCCTCCCACCATGCCTGTAGATCAGCTATCGGCCTGACTGCACACTTCTTGACCACAAAATGCTGGACAATCCGCAGCGGCCTTTTAAAATCGGGCCCCTTTGGGTGGCCGCAGGCTTCCCCCGATTTCGTCCCGGCCAGACCGGTGTGCATGTGAGGTAAATCATGACCCAATCCCAGCAGGTTTCCGCCGACCCGGCGCCCCTTCGAACCCAGGCCGACTACCAGGTCCAGCTCGACGAGAAGCGCGAGCGCCTCTGCGGGTTGTTTGCCGACTTCACCCTGCCTGCGCTGGAAGTGCACGCCTCCCCCGCCGAACACTACCGGATGCGCGCCGAGTTTCGCATCTGGCACGACGGTGACGACCTGTACCACTGCATGTATGCGCCGGCCACCAAGGAGATCATCCGGGTCGACCAGTTCCCCACCGCCAGCCGCCTCATCAACCAGCTGATGCCGGTGCTGCTGGAAGGGCTGCGCCCGCACCCCGTACTGCGCCGCAAGCTGTTCCAGATCGATTACCTCTCCACCCAGTCCGGCCAGATCTGCGTCAGCCTGCTCTATCACCGCAAGCTGGAGAGCGAGTGGCAGCAGGCCGCCGAGGCGCTGCAGGCCGACCTGCGGGCCAAGGGGTTCGAGCTGCAGTTGATTGGCCGCGCCCACAAGCAGAAGATCTGCCTGGGGGAGGAGTTCGTCATCGAACGGTTGAATGTGCAAGGCCGCGAGCTGATCTACAAACAGGTGGAAAACAGCTTCACCCAACCCAACGCCGCCATCAACGAACAGATGCTGGGCTGGGCGCTGGACGTGACCAGGGGGAGCGAGGGCGACCTGCTGGAGCTCTACTGCGGCAACGGCAACTTCTCCATCGCCCTGGCGCAGAACTTTAGCAAGGTGCTGGCCACCGAGATCGCCAAGCCGAGCGTGGATTCCGCCCAGTTCAACATCGCCGCCAACGGCGTCGACAACCTGATCATCCTGCGCATGTCGGCCGAGGAGTTCACCATGGCGATGCGCGGTGAGCGGGAGTTCAACCGCCTCAAGGGGGTCGACCTCTCCGCCTACCAGTGCAACACCATCTTCGTCGACCCGCCCCGGGCCGGCCTCGACGACGCCACCGTCAAGCTGGTGCAGGATTACGACAACATCCTCTACATCTCCTGCAACCCCGAGACCCTGCAGGCCAACATGGCGGTGCTGGGCGAAACCCACGAGATCGCCCGCTTCGCCCTGTTCGATCAGTTTCCCTGGACTCACCACATGGAAGCCGGGGTCTATCTCAAGCGCAAGGCGGGTTGATGCTGTCGGGGCAGAGCCCCCGCTCGGCCAGCAAGACAAGACAGGGCCCGCGGGCCCTGTTTGATTATTTATCCCAGTGCATGGGGCGGCCGGAGCCGCTATGCTGGCGGCACGCGCATCCGCGCCACAGTCTGGGTGTCATGCCACCATGCAACGCATTCTTTTTGTTGAAGATGATCCCGAGATAGGCCAACTCATCAGCAGCTGGCTGGCCCGCCACGACATGGAAGTGCTACTGGAGCCGAGGGGCGATCGGGCGCTGGCCAGGGTCGAGGCCGAGCAGCCGGACCTGGTGCTGCTCGACATCATGCTGCCGGGTCAGGATGGTCTCTCCCTGTGCCGGGATCTGCGCCCGCGCTTTGCCGGTCCCATCGTCATGCTCACTTCGCTGGACAGCGACATGAACCAGATCCTGAGCCTGGAGCTGGGGGCCAACGACTACATCCTCAAGACCACGCCGCCCCCCGTGCTGCTGGCCCGGCTACGGGTCCAGTTCCGCCAGCAGGGGCAACAGGCCCCGCAGCCCGTGGTCGCCGGCACACCGCCCCAGCGCCTGCAGTTCGGCCGGCTGCAGATCGACGGCCCGGGCCGGGACGTGCGCCTCGACGGCGACAGCATTCCGCTCTCCACCGCCGATTTCGATCTCCTGTGGGAGCTGGCCTGCCACGCCGGCCAGATCCTGGGGCGGGAGGCGCTGTTTCGCAGCCTGCGCGGTCGCGACTACGACGGCCAGGATCGCAGCATGGACGTGGCCATCTCCCGCCTGCGTCGCAAGCTGGGGGACGATACCAGCAACCCGACCCGCATCAAGACAGTACGCCAGAAGGGCTACCTGCTGGTGCCCCACGCCTGGGAATAAGCCCCGCCGAATGACCTTGATGCTCCCTTCTCCCCTTGCGGAAGAAGGGTTAGGGATGAGGGGGCAACAATGCAATGCCCAGACGTAATCCAGGCAAGAGGAGAGCCCAATGCGCCGCCTGTTTATCCAGTTCTATCTGCTGCTGATCGGCTGTTTCACCCTGGCCATCCTGCTGGTCGGCATGGTCTATCAGGTCACCGCCGAGCGGGCGGGAGATCGCTATCTGGAGCGGATGATGCAGGGCTCCCTCGGCCTGCTCACCGGCGAGCTGGCCCGCTTGCCACCGGAGCACTGGCCCGCCCGCATGGCGGAGCAGAGCCGCCAGCTTACCCTGCCGCTGCAGATCGGCGCCCTCGCCAACCAGCCGCTGGCCAGCGAGGATCAGGCCTTCCTGGAGGCGGGCAACATCGTCATCGTCGAGGAGGATGACACCTTCCTGCAGCGCATTCCGGGCACCGATCAGGTGCTGATCGTCGGCCCCGTCCCCTATCTCTCCTACCTGCACGAGCTGCACTGGGTCGACGTGGGGCTGCTGCTGGCCATCGGCCTCTCGCTGGGGCTGCCGATCCTGCTCTGGCTGCGCCCGCACTGGCGCGGCCTGCAGCAGCTCGAACAGACCGCCCGTCGGGTCGGTGACGGTGATCTCTCCTGCCGCACCCGTTTGCCGCCCGGCAGCAGTCTGGGTCGGGTCGGCCGCACCTTCGACCAGATGACCGAGCAGCTGCAGGCCATGCTGGCCAGCCGCAAGCAGCTGACCGACGCCATCGCCCACGAGCTGCGCACCCCGCTGGTGCGGCTGCGCTACCGGCTCGCCATGCTGGATCCCGCCCCCTCGGCCGAGGAGCAGCAGGGGCTGGAGCGGGATCTCGGCGCGCTGGACGCCCTCATCGAGGAGATGCTCACCTACGCCAGGCTCGATCGTCCCGAGCTGCCGCTGCAGTGCAGCGAGCTGGAGCTCGGCAGCTGGGCCGGCAGCCGCCTCGCCGACTGGCAGGCGCTGCGCCCGGACAAGCGGCTCGACTTCGTGCGCCCGGCCATGGCCCTGCCCTGGCGCGGCGACATCCGCCTGCTCGATCGGGCGCTGGAGAACCTTATCGGCAACGCCCTGCGCCACGCCGCCAGCCGGGTCACCCTCAGCATGGCGCGCCAGCAGGATCACTATCTGCTGGAGGTGGCCGACGACGGCGCCGGCATCGATCCCGCATTGGCGCCGCAGATCTTCGAGCCCTTCGTGCGGCTGGATCAGAGCCGGGACAGGCGCACCGGTGGCGCTGGGCTGGGGCTGGCCATCGTACGCAGCATCGCCCGCCACCACGGCGGCGAGGTGCAGCTGCTGCCAAGCAGCAGCGGTGCCCGTTTCTGCCTGATGCTGCCTGTACATTTGGATACAAACCGTCACCAGTCAATCACTGAACCGCAGGCCGAACAGCCCTAGGATGAAGTCATGGAGAAACGCTCCATGTCATCAACCCGAATGAGGAACTGGAATATGAACAAGCTGATCCCCCTGAGCCTGGCTGCTGTCTTCGCCCTGACCTCCGGCTTCACCATGGCTGCCACCCCGACCAAGGCTGCCGCTCCCCAGGCTACCCAGACCAAGGTCGTGAAAAAACACCACAAGGCTGCCCACGCCAAGGCGCCGGCCGTCAAGGTTGCTCCCAAGACCAAGTAATCGACCAGCAAGCTTCCCGTAATGAAAAGGGGCCCCGAGATGGGGCCCCTTCTGTTTTCTGCGCGCTTGCCGTGACTCAACCCAACATGTAGTCGGCCGGCAGGGCGATGCGGGCAACGCCGGATTCCACCGCAGCCAGCGCCACGGCGCGGGCGACGCGAGGCAGCAGACGGGCATCCATCGGCTTGGGAATGACGTAATCCTTGCCAAAGGCGAGCTCGCTCACGCCGGCAGCGGTCAGCACCTCGGCCGGTACCGGCTCCTTGGCCAGACCACGGATCGCCTCGACCGCCGCAATCTTCATGGCATCGTTGATGCGGCTGGCACGGGCGTCGAGGGCGCCGCGGAAGATGAAGGGGAAGCAGAGCACGTTGTTGATCTGGTTCGGGTAGTCGGAGCGACCGGTACCCATGATGAGGTCACCGCGCACCCCGTGGGCCAGCGCCGGCTTGATCTCCGGGTCCGGGTTGGAGCAGGCGAAGATCACCGGGTTGGCGGCCATCAGCGCTACCGCCTCGGCGGGCAGCACGTCCGGACCGGAGACGCCGACGAAGACGTCGGCCCCGTCGATCACCTCCATCAGGGTACGCAGAGGGGTGTCGTTGGCGAAGCGCTGCTTGTACTGGTTCAGATCGGTGCGACCGCTGTGGATCACGCCCTGACGGTCCAGCATGAAGATGTTGTGCGGCTTGGCGCCACACTTGATCAGCAGGTCCATGCAGGCGGTGGCGGCGGCGCCGGCCCCCATGCAGACGATGCGGCTGTCGCCAATCTGCTTGCCCTGCACCTCCAGCGCATTGAGCAGGCCGGCGGCGGTGACGATGGCGGTGCCATGCTGGTCATCGTGGAACACCGGGATGTCGCAGCGCTCGATCAGCGCCTGTTCAATTTCGAAGCACTCGGGGGCCTTGATGTCTTCCAGGTTGATGCCACCGAAGGTGTCGGCGATGGCGGCGACCGTGTCGATGAACTGGGCACTGGTGTCGTGCTTCACCTCGATGTCGATGGCATCGATGCCGGCAAAGCGCTTGAATAGCAGGGCCTTGCCCTCCATCACCGGCTTGGAGGCCAGCGGGCCCAGATTGCCCAGCCCCAGAATGGCGGTGCCGTTGGAGATGACGGCCACCAGATTGCCCTTGCCGGTATAACGGTAGGCATCGGCCGGGTTGGCGGCGATCTCGCGCACCGGCTCGGCGACGCCCGGGCTGTAGGCCAGCGCCAGATCGCGGGCGGTCTCGGCGGGCTTGGTGAGGGCGATGGCGATTTTGCCCGGCACGGGCTGGGCATGGTAGTCGAGTGCCTGTTGGCGGAGATCGTGCTGCTGATCGGACATGGGGGACCCCGATACGGTAGTGAATGAGTGGTGCATTGGCTCGCCCACGGGCGAGGGCTGGGGATCATAAAGAAAACCACCGGGCTTTCACAGAGGAAAGTATCGCCAACCCGCCAATGACAAGCCAGTAATTAGCATGTCATACCACTTACCAATACCTATTTAGTTATAGATATGGTTTCAATCCATGACGGGGATTCCCGCCCTGGCCTCCGCCTTCCGGGCGATCGCCTCCGTCATCCCCTGGAAGATGAAGAGGTGGAACGGCAGCATGGCGAGCCAGTAGGCCAGCCCCCAGGCCCCCTGCGGATGCCAGTGAGCCGTCACCTTGAGCCGGGTCAGCCCCGACTCCTCCGGCAGTATGTTGAACTCCAGCCGGCCGACACCGGGCGCCTTCATGTTGAACAGCAGATCCAGCCTGCGCCCCTCGTCCACCCCGAGGATCTGCCAGGAGTCCAGCATGTCCCCCTTCACGAAGCGATCCGGGTTGGTGCGACCGCGGGTCAGCGCCGGGCCGCCGATCAGGTGATCCATCCACTCCCGCACCACCCAGAGCTGGTTCATGTAGAAGTAGCGCTGCTCGCCCCCCAGCTGCTGCAGTACCTGCCACACCACCTCGGGCGAGGCGAGACTGAGGGCCTCGCCGCTGGCGGTGCGGTCATAGAAGCCGTACTCGGGATGACGCCAGCGCAGGCCGAGCGGGGTCTCCTCTCCCTGCTGTTCGGCGCCGAGCCGCTGCTCCAGAGCCAGACTCTCCGCCAGCGCCTCGTCGAAGCTAAGCAGGGTTTGCGGCAGCAGGGCCCGCAACGGGCCGTCGTCGGCCGGGATGTCGTGCTTGAGGCCCCCCACCAGCGCCTTGGCCACCGGTTGCGGCACCGAGGTGACGAATTGCAGCCACCAGGCGGAGAGGCGCGGGCTCAGGAAGGGGATGGGAATGATGGGGCAGCGCTTGCCGATATGGGCGGCAAACTTCTGCAACTGCTGCTGGTAGCTGAGCAGCTCCGGGCCGGCGGCGTTGAAGAGCTGGCCGTCCACCCCGTCGGCTTCCACCAGCCCGCCCAGATAGTGCAGCAGGTTGGACAGTGCAATCGGCGGTGTGCGCGAGCGCACCCACTTGGGGGTCACCATCAGCGGCAGGTTGAACACCAGATCCCGCATCACCTCAAACGCCGCCGAGCCGGGGCCAATGATGATGCCAGCGCGCAGCTCCACCGTCGGCACGCCGGCGCCCCGAAACAGCTCGCCACAGTGGCGGCGGGAGTTGAGATGGCGGCTGCTGCAGGATTCGGGCTGGATGGCGCCGAGATAGATGATGCGACGCACCCCGGCGGCGCGAGCGGCGGCGGCGAAGTTTTTCACCCCCTGCTGCTCCAGCCGGTGAAAGTCGGCCCCCGCTCCCATGGCATGCACCAGATAGAAGACGGTGTCGATGCCGGCCAGGGCGGGCAGCAGAGTGATGGGCTTGAGGCTGTCGGCGAGGCGAAATTCCACCCCGGGCGGCAGCCGGCAGGGGCGCCGTGCCCCGGCAATCACCCGATAACCCAGCTCCTGCAAATGGGGCACCAGGTAAGAACCTATGTAACCCGCAGCCCCCATCACCAGACAATTCCTCATTCACTCGCTCCTGCTCTGCATCCCTCGTCAACCACACCACCATAGGGCAAAGCGGGCCCTGACAGAACGCCGACCAATAAAAAAGGCGCCCATTGGGCGCCTTTTTCAGAATTCTTCAGAAGTAAAATTACTTCTTGGTGGTCATCGCACCGAAACGCTTGTTGAACTTGTCTACGCGGCCGCCGCTAGAAACTTCTTTCTGCTTGCCGGTGTAGAACGGGTGGCACTCGGAGCACACGTCCAGGTTCAGATCTTTACCAACGGTAGAGAAAGTGTTGATGACGTTACCGCAAGAGCACTTGGCGGTGATGGCTACGTAGTCAGGGTGGATACCAGCTTTCATGGACAACCTCAAAGTAATAGGCCGTGTCGCCATCCGATCTTCTGTCGGACACCACACGATTGTTGAACACAGTTTCAAAGGCTGCGAATAATATAGGAAATGCCTGAGATCAGGCAAGTGGCTTCGCAGAAAAAATAGGCAATCTCTGGTGAATTCTTCCCAAACGCAGGATCTGGTTCGTGTGGCTGTGCCGGTGCCGTTACGCCGTCATTTCGACTATCTCTCCCCCCTGCCCTTGCCTGCCCCAGGCTGCCGGGTCGAGATCCCGTTCGGCCCGCAAACCCTGGTCGGACTGGTGGTGGATCACCCGGCCGAGAGCCAGGTGCCGCGCAACAAGCTCAAACCCATCAAGCGGGTATTGGATGCGGCGCCAGTGCTGGGGCCGGATATCCTGGCACTGATGAACTGGAGTGCCAGCTATTACCAGCACCCGCTGGGGGAGGTGCTGCCCCACGCCCTGCCGGTGCTGGTGCGCAAGGGGGAGCCCGCCGCCTATCGCGAGCTGGAGTTCTGGTTCGCCACCGAGGCCGGCATGGCGGTCGATCTCAACGAGCTCAAGCGGGCGGCCAAGCAGCAGCAGGCGCTCGCCTTGCTGCGCAAGGGGCCGCAGACCCCCTCCGCCCTCAAGCAGGAGGAGATCCAGAGTGCAGCACTCAGCGCACTGGAGAAGAAAGGGCTGCTGGAGAAACGCTCGCTGGAGCCAAGCCATGAGGGTGACTGGGCCGCCCGCTTCGAGCCGGGCGAGGGGCTGCGTCTCAACGGTGAGCAGGCGCTGGCGGTCTCTGCCGTCACCAGCCAGAGCGACAGGTTCGGCGCCTTTTTGCTGGATGGCATCACCGGCTCCGGCAAGACCGAGGTCTACCTGAGCATCCTCGAACCCCTGCTCAAGGCGGGCAAACAGGCGCTGGTAATGGTGCCGGAGATCGGACTCACTCCACAGACCATCAACCGCTTCCGGCGCCGCTTCAACGTACCGGTGGTGGCGATGAACTCCGCCATGAACGATCGGGAGCGGCTCGATGCCTGGCTGGCCTGCCGCGACGGCGGCGCCGCCATCCTGATCGGCACCCGCTCCGCGGTGTTCACCCCGTTTCACGACCTCGGCATCATCATCATCGACGAGGAGCACGACGGCTCCTTCAAGCAGCAGGACGGCTTTCGCTACCACGCGCGGGATCTGGCGGTGATGCGCGCCCATCGCGCCGGCATTCCCATCCTGCTCGGCTCGGCCACCCCGTCGCTGGAGACGCTGCACAACGCCCGCAGCGGCAAGTATCACCACCTCAGCCTGACCCGGCGCGCCGGCAACGCCCAGACCGCCCGCCAGGTGATCCTGGACATCAAGAACGTGCGGCTGCAGGCCGGCCTCTCACCCCAGCTGGAGCAGCTGATGGCAGAGCATCTGGCGGCCGGCAACCAGGTGATGCTGTTTCTCAACCGTCGTGGCTACGCCCCAGCTCTTATCTGCCACCAGTGCGGCTGGAGCGCCGCCTGCGAGCGCTGCGATGCCTGGTACACCTGGCACCAGGCCGGGCGACGGCTGCACTGCCACCACTGCGACAGCGTGCGCCCGCTGCCCCATCACTGCCCGGAGTGCGGCAGCGTTGATCTGATCGGCTCGGGGGTCGGCACCGAACAGCTGGAGCAGCTGCTCGGCACCGTGTTCCCGCAATATCCGGTGGTGCGCATCGATCGAGACAACACCCGGCGCAAGGGGGAGCTGGAGACCCACCTCGGCGACATCAAGGCGGGCAAGTACAAGATCCTGATCGGCACCCAGATGCTGGCCAAGGGCCACCACTTCCCGGACGTGACATTGGTGGGGCTGCTGGATGTGGATGGCGCCCTGTTCAGCGCCGATTTTCGCGCCGCCGAGAAGCTGGCCCAGCTTTACACCCAGGTGGCGGGCCGGGCAGGTCGCGCCAGCAAGCCGGGGCTGGTGGTGTTGCAGAGCCACCACCCGGAACACGCCCTGCTGCAGGACCTGACCCAGAACGGCTATGGCCACTTCGCCGACACTGCGCTGAAAGAGCGCCGCCTGCTGGGGCTGCCCCCGTTCAGCTATCAGGGGCTGTTTCGGGCCGAGGCCAACGGCCGCGACGAGGTGCAGCTGTTCCTCGCCCGCCTCGCCGACACTCTGCGCAGCGCCCGTTATCCCCATGTTCAGGTGCTGGGGCCCATCAGCGGCTTTATGGAGCGCAAGGCGGGCAAGTTCCGCATGCAGTTGCTGGTGCAGGGGCCAAACCGGGCGCCACTGGCCCAGTTGCTGGATTGGGCGGTGAAGGAGCTGGAGGGGTGGCCCGAGACCAAGCGGGTGCGCTGGAGCCTCGACATAGACCCCACCGAGCTGAACTGAGTCCGGTGCTGGTCGCTGGTGCGCGGCGTCAGCGACCGGGTTTGCCATGCGGGCGCAGGGCTCAGACCCTCAGGTCGACCTGCTGTACCCAGCCACCCTTGCCCTGCTCGGTCACATAGAGGCCGGACTGACGCAGCACCCCCTGATTGCCGCTTTCCCCCAGATGGTTGAAGGGGGTGTCGAGGGGATGCAGCAGGATGGCGCCGATCCCCAGCTCCACCAGGGCGATGGGGGACTGGTCCGGCTGCCAGAACTGCAGCGCCGAGAACTGGCTGTCCCGCTCGTCCAGCACCCCGTTGCCATCCTCATCCAGAGTCGCCAGCTCGCCAAAACCGTTGCCGGAGCGGGCCCCAAACAGCTCGCCACCGTCATCTATGGTGCCGTTGCCGTTGCGATCCAGCGCCACGAAGCCGCTCCCCTCACTCAGGCCGGGCAGGCTGTCCGCCTTGCCATCCTGATCGAGGTCGAAATTGACCCGGGCGTCGGTCAGGCCGGCGATTTTTCCATCCAGACTGAGCACCAGCGGATCCTTGAGGGCATTGAGGGTGGTGCGGCGCTGGCTGATGTCGAGCTGGCGCCAGTCCAGCACAAAGCCCAGATCCAGCTGCAGGGTCTGGCCATCCTGGGTCTGCAAGTTCGCCGCCGCCACCACGTTGAGCTGCTCCTTTTGCAGCAGGCTGTCGGTCACCTCCACCAGCTGATCCGGCTCGGCGGCAGGCTGGGTCCCCTCACCCGTCGGGGCACTCACCCCCTCCGCGCCCTGCTCGGCCGGCTTGATGGGCTCCGGCAGCTCTATCTTGTGGCCCAGCATGGCCTCGATCATCAGCTTGATGAGCCGCTGACGATTGTCGAGCCCGTCGTTGGGCATGCCATCCTGTTCGCTCTTGCCGGTCTCGGCGGGCTTGGCCGACGCCGGTTCAGGGGCACTCTGAGCCGCACCGGCGGCGCTGCGGCTGGCCATCTGCAGCGTCAGCAGGCTGCTGCGGGTGAAGGTGAGCTGGCTGCCGCCGCCGGCAGCAGCGGGTGCAGAGTCCGCCGGCGCCGTGGCAGGGGACTGCACCTGGCTGGCGGCCGGCACGGGGCCGAGCCGGCGCACCTTGCGGGCCTGGGCCTGTTGCTGCTGGTATTGCACCTCCCCCTGAAGGTCGTAGTGATCGATGCGCATATCTTCGCCCTCGGCGCCATACATCTGGTCAGTTATCGACCAGTTGCCGGGGCGGGCTTAACACCGATTGGCTATATCAGCCGGCAGACGCCTCGCCGTCGGCGCATAACAGCGCCAATGCCAGCGACCTTGCCTGCACCAGTGCCAGCGGTTGCTGATAGCTGTGTGCCATCACCACGGCCCCCTCCAGCAACAGGCAGATGCCGGTGGCTTGCGCCTCGTGGCAATCGAGCCTGGTGCTGACCCAGTCCAGCAGCGCCTGCTTGTGCGCCACCACCAGCTTGCGAACCGGGTGACGGGGATCGGCAAACTCGGCGCTGGCGTTGATGAAGTTGCAGCCATAGAAGTCGCTGCGGCCAAACCACTCCCCGAAACCGTCGAACAGGGCATGCAGGCGGCTCTCCCGCCCTTCCAGCCCCTGCAGGTGCGCTTCCAGCAGGGCGAAAAACTCCCGCTCGCGGGACTGCAGCACCTCCTCGATCAGGGCATCCTTGGTGGGAAAATGGCGGTAGAGGGTGCGCTTGGTACTGCCGGCCTCCGCCCAGATGCGATCGATGCCGGTGGCGTGAAAACCATGGCGGTTGAACAGACGGTAGGCCGTCTCCATCAGCTGTTGCCGTTTTTCGCTCATCGCGTTTTTCCCCTTGAAGTACACCGATCTGTCTACCTAATGTGCCTAATCACGGCTGACAAACCAAGAAGGAAACCGTGATGAAGAGATGGTATGGCCCCTTGTGGGCAGGAGTGGGGGCGACACTGGCGATAGGCGTGCTGGGCTGGTTGAACATCAGCTGGCATGCCGCCCTGATCATGGCGCCCTTCGGGGCCAGCTGCGTGCTGCTGTTTTCCCTGCCGGCGAGCCCGCTGGCACGGCCGTGGAATGTGCTTGGCGGACATCTGCTGACGGCCACCGTCGGCTTGCTGGTACAGGAGCTGCCCCTGCCATTGGAGCTGCAACTGGCCCTGGGCGTGGGGCTGGCCATCGCGCTGATGCAGGGGCTGGATCTGATCCACCCGCCCGCCGGCGCCAACCCCCTGCTGGTGTTGATGACGGGGCAACAGTGGCCCTTTCTGTGGCACACGGTACTGCCCGGAGCCCTGCTGCTGATCCTGCTGGGCTACGGCTTCCAGCGGGTCAAATGGCAGCGACGACTTGGTACCGGTTAAACAGACGAGGGAGGCCTAGACCTCCCTCGTCGTTCATGCTGTCACCCTGGTCATTGCGCCTGCTGGGAGACCCCCTCCAGTCGCACTTCCACCCGCCGATCTGGTGCCAGGCAGGCGATCAGCGCCGGTCTGGAGCCGCTGCTGCAGTTGTTGCCGGTGATCGGAGAGGACTTGCCGCGCCCCTCGACCCGCACCTTGTCGGCAAACAATCCCTTCGCAATCAGGTAGTCGGCCACGCTGCGGGCGCGTTGCTCGGAGAGCGCCTGGTTGTAGGCGTCGGAGCCGATGCGATCGGTGTGGCCGATCACGGTTGCCACCCCGTCTTTCGGATTGGCCGCCACTATTTGGCTGAACAGGGCGTCGAGCGCCTGGCTGGCAGCCGGCTTCAGGGTCGCCTTGTTGAACTCGAACAGCACGTCCGAGCTCAGGCTGAAGGTCTTGGGCACCACCACCACGGCGGGAGCAGGTGCCGCTGCAGGAGCCGGCGCGGGCGCCACCACGTCGTCACCCTGCTGACCGAAGCGATAGAGCATGGCGAAGGCCAACAGGCCGTTGTCCATCTCGATGCCTGACTCCTCGGGAGAGGTCTTGCCAAGCGGCGTTGTGTATTGATATTCGAGACGAGCGGCCCAATCACGATCGATCGCGTATTCAATGCCCAACGCTCCCACAAATGCGGCACCATGATATTTGTGCCCCTTGCTATCGAATGAGAGATCGTTGGCCGGATTGGCGGAGTCTCTATACCACCCGGAATAAGCGCTCTCAGTCCAGGCGTAAGCCCCCCCCAGCCTGCCATACACATCCAGCACCGGGGTTGCCGGCAGGCTCATTTTCATCGTGGCCTGCACCATCTGCGCCTTGGCTTCGCCATTCAGCCCGGCAGACTGGGTACCCTGTGATATCGTCTTGTCCAGTTTGTACTTGCCCAGCCAGTCATAGCCCAGCTCGAAACCCAGATTGGGATTGAGCTGGTAACCGACAAATGCCCCCACGCCAAGATCACTGTGCTTCTTGTCTGGTTCAACAAGGTCGACAACGGCTTTGACCTGCTCGTTGTAGTCCACACCGTAAAAATTGGACCAGCCGGCCTTGCCGCCGACGTACCAGGTGTTGTCCTGAGCGGCAGCCTGCACGGCCCCGCTGACGAGCAGGCCGCTGACCAGCACGGCAAGTATCGATTTGTTCATGGTAAAAGCCTCTGCAATGAGTCGTGATGGGCGCTCTTGCGCCTCTCTTCCCTGATGGGGCAAACCCGGCCCCGCCCATCAGGTTATCCCATCTGTTGTCAGCCTCAAATGACTTGGGACTCAAGAGTGTGAAGCGCCCGGCATTCCCGACCGCAAAACGCCCCATGCGGGTGTATCCGCAGGTGCGCCGGCAGCGCCATGAAAAAGGGAGGCCGATGGCCTCCCTCTTGTTGCTTGCAGCGCGCCTAGCTGGCCAGAAACAGCCGATAGGCGGGGTCGTCGCTCACCTCTTTCCAGCCGTAGCCAATCTCGTGCAGGTAGTCGTGGAAAGACGCCACGTCCTCGTCCGGCAGCTCGAAGGCGCACAGCACCCGGCCGTAGTCAGCGCCGTGGTTGCGATAGTGGAACAGGCTGATGTTCCAGCGACACCCCAGGGTCTCGAGGAAACGCATCAGGGCGCCAGGTTGCTCCGGAAACTTGAAGCTGTAGAGACGTTCACCGAGGGGCCGGGCAGGGCGGCCGCCAATCATGTAACGCACGTGGTTCTTGGCCAGCTCGCTCTCGGTCATGTTGACCACCGGATAGCCATTGCCGCCGAGCTGATCGATGATCTGGCCCAGCTCCTCGTCACCGCCGGTGAGGCGCACCGAGACGAACAGCGACGCCTGCTCGGCATCGGCGTAGCGATAGTTGAACTCAGTCACCATGCGCGGCCCCAGCTGACGGCAGAAGTCGAGGAAGGCCCCCTTGCGCTCGGGGATGGTCACCGCCAGCATGCCCTCGCGCTTCTCGCCGATCTCGCAGCGCTCCGACACGTAGCGCAGGCTGTGGAAGTTGACGTTGGCGCCGGACAAAATGGCCGCCATCCGGCCACCCTTGACCTGCTCCCGCTCGCTGTAGGCCTTGAGGCCCGCCAGCGACAAGGCCCCCGACGGCTCGGCAATGGCGCGGCAGTCGTCGAAGATATCTTTCAGCGCGGCGCAGATCTGGTCGTTGGAGACGGTCACCACCTCGTCCAGATACTGGTTGCAGAGGCGAAAGGTCTCCTCACCGATGCGCTTGACCGCCACCCCGTCGGCAAACAGCGAGACCCGCTCCAGATTGACCGGCTCACCGGCCGCCAGCGCGGCCTTGAGGCAGGCGGAGCCCTCCGCCTCCACCCCGATCACCTTCACATCCGGCAGCAGCTGCTTGATGTAGACCGCCACCCCGGCGGCCAGCCCACCGCCCCCCACTGGCACGAAGACGTGGGTGAGATGGGTGTCCTGCTCCAGCAGCTCCTTGCCGATGGTGCCCTGCCCGGCGATCACCTCGACGTCGTCAAACGGCGGGATCAGGGTGTAGCCCTCCAACTCGGCGAGGCGGCGGCTCTCGCCGTAAGCCTCGTCGAAGCTGTTGCCAAACAGCATGACGTTGCCGCCCTGGCGGCGCACCGCATCGATCTTGATGTCCGGCGTAGTCTTGGGCATCACGATGATCGCCTTGATACCGAGCCTGGCGGCCGACAGGGCGACCCCCTGGGCGTGGTTGCCGGCGGAGGCGGCGATGACGCCGCGCTCCTTCTGCTCCTGGGTCAGGGTAGCGATCTTGTGGTAGGCGCCGCGCAGCTTGAAGGAGTGGACTGGTTGCAGGTCCTCCCGCTTCAGGCTGACGTGATTGCCGAGCCGCTCGGAGAGTTTTTTCAGGGTTTGCAAAGGGGTGACCCGCGCCGCCTCGTAGACGGGGGAGAGCAACACCTTGCGTAGATAATCCGCCGCAGAGACCATGATTTATTCCCCCAGCATCGAGCGATCGCGCCACATCAACCCTTTGTCGGCGCAAAGACCGACCAGTCGGGTCGACTGCTCATAGTTCATATTGGAATTCATCTTTATTCCCCCAACAGGGTGCGATCACGCACCGCGCCCTTGTCGGCACTGGTGGCGAACATGGCGTAGGCGCGCAGGGCAAAAGAGACCTGACGCTGGCGATCGAGCGGCTTCCAGCCACGGGCCTCGACGGCGACGCGGCGGGCGGCCAGCACGCTGTCGGCCACCTCCAGCACCATGCTGCGAGCCGGGATGTCGATGTTGATGATGTCACCATCCTCCACCAGACCTATGGTGCCGCCAGAGGCCGCCTCCGGCGAGACGTGACCAATGGAGAGACCCGAGGTGCCGCCGGAGAAGCGGCCATCGGTGATCAGCGCACACGCCTTGCCGAGGCCCATGGATTTCAGATAGGTGGTGGGGTAGAGCATCTCCTGCATGCCGGGGCCCCCTTTCGGACCCTCGTAGCGGATCACCACTACTTCACCTGCCTGGACTGTGCCATCCAGGATACCGGCGACCGCCGTGTCCTGGCTCTCGAATACCCGGGCCGGGCCACGGAAGGTGAGGTTCTCCTCGTCCACCCCGGCGGTCTTGACGATGGCACCGTTGAGCGCCAGGTTGCCGGCCAGCACGGCCAGGCCCCCCTCCAGGCTGTAGGCGTTGTCCAGCGAGCGGATGCAACCCTCGGCGCGGTCCAGATCCAGCTCCGGCCAGCGGCAATCCTGGCTGAACGCCTTGGTGGTGCGGATGCCAGCCGGGCCGGCGCGGTAGAAGTCCACCACCTCCTGACTCGGCTGGCGGCTGACATCATACTCGGCCAGCAGCTCCACCAGCGAGGTGCCCAGCACGTTGCGGGCGTCGCCGTGCACCAGACCCGCTTTTTCCAGCTGGCCCAGGATGGCGATGACGCCACCGGCGCGGTGCACGTCTTCCATGTGGTACTTCTGGGTGGAGGGCGCCACCTTGCACAGCTGGGGCACCTTGCGCGACATGCGGTCGATGTCGGCCATGGTGAAGTCGACGCCAGCCTCCTGGGCCGCAGCCAGCAGGTGCAGCACGGTATTGGTGGAGCCGCCCATGGCGATGTCGAGCGCCATGGCATTCTCGAACGCCGCCTTGGTGGCGATGTTGCGCGGCAGTGCCGAGGCATCGTCCTGCTCGTACCAACGCTTGGCCAGCGTGACGATGCGCTGGCCCGCCAGCTTGAACAGCTGCTCACGGTCTGCGTGGGTCGCCAGCAGGGAACCGTTGCCCGGCTGGGAGAGGCCCAGGGCCTCGGTCAGGCAGTTCATGGAGTTGGCGGTAAACATGCCGGAGCAGGAGCCGCAGGTGGGACAGGCGCTGCGCTCCACCTGTTCGCTCTGGGCGTCGGAAACCTTGGGGTCGGCGCCCTGGATCATGGCGTCCACCAGATCCAGCTTGATGATCTGATCGGAGAGCTTGGTCTTGCCCGCTTCCATCGGGCCGCCGGAGACGAAGATCACCGGGATGTTGATGCGCAGGGCGGCCATCAGCATCCCCGGGGTGATCTTGTCGCAGTTGGAGATACAGACCATGGCGTCGGCGCAGTGGGCGTTGACCATATACTCCACCGAGTCGGCAATCAGCTCGCGCGACGGCAGGGAGTAGAGCATGCCGCCGTGGCCCATGGCGATGCCGTCATCCACGGCGATGGTGTTGAACTCCTTGGCCACCCCGCCGGCGGCCTCGATCTCCCGCGCCACCAGCTGACCCAGATCCTTGAGGTGAACGTGGCCCGGCACGAACTGGGTGAAGGAGTTGACCACGGCGATGATGGGCTTGCCGAAATCCTGATCGGTCATGCCGGTGGCACGCCAGAGGGCGCGGGCCCCGGCCATGTTACGTCCGTGGGTGGTGGTGGCGGATCTCAACTTCGGCATTGTCTCTACTCCCTGAATGCCCAGCGGGCTCATTATCTTTGGAAATGAAAAAGTGACTCTCGGATCGGGAATCGATCCTGGTGAGGGCACCGCGCAGTGCCCTCACCGGAAGCGACTCGGGGAGGCACATCGCCTCCCCTCGCTTGTCAGTCCGCCACCGGCGTCAGCCAGCCCCACTGGTCTTCGGTCTGGCCGTTGAACAGGCCGAAGAAGGCGTTCTGCAGCTGCTCGGTCACCGGACCGCGGCAACCGGCACCCACCTGCATCCGATCGACGGAGCGCACCGGGGTCACCTCGGCTGCGGTGCCGGTCATGAAGATCTCGTCTGCGACATACAGAGCCTCACGGGGCAGCGCCTGCTCGCGCACCTCGTATCCCAAGTCACGCGCGAGGGTCATGATGGTGTCGCGGGTGATGCCGGGCAGGATGGCCGCGGTAGCGGGCGGGGTGAACAGCACGCCGTTCTTCACCAGGAACAGGTTCTCTCCCGCCCCTTCGCTCAGGTAACCGTTCACGTCCAGCGCCAGCCCCTCGGCGAAGCCGTTGCGCTTGGCCTCGCGACTGATCAGCTGGGAGGAGAGATAGTTGCCACCCGCCTTGGCACCGGTGGGAATGGTGTTGGGAGCGAGCCGGTTCCAGGAGGTGACGCACACATCCACCCCGTTCTTCAGTCCCTCTTCCCCCAGATAGGCGCCCCAGGGAATGGCCGCAACGATCACGTCGGCCTTGGCATCCTTGGGAGGATGCAGGCCAAGGCCCACGTTACCGATGAAAGCCAGCGGGCGCAGGTAACCGCTTTTCAGGCCGTTCTCGCGCACCACGGTGCGGCAGGCCTCATTGATCTCGGCCTCGTGGTAGGGAACCTCCATCCAGTAGATCTTGGCGGAGTCGAACAGGCGGCGGGTGTGCTCCTGCAGGCGGAAGATGCAGGTTCCCTTGGGAGTGTCGTAGGCACGCACCCCCTCAAACACCGAGGAGCCATAGTGCAGGGCGTGGCTCATCACGTGCACCTGGGCATCCTGCCAGGGCACCAGTTTGCCGTTGAACCAGATGTATTGGGGATGAGTGGCGGATTGGGAAGGCTGTGACATTGGCTTGGCTCCTTAAGCTCTGATCCGGGGTTGCTGTTCCAGTGCATCGACCCGGGAGACGTCCACCAGCTTGACCAGCTGGCTCCACAACTGCTGGATGGGACGCACCGACTCGACAGTAACCGTGATCCGCAGTTGTTGGCAATCCTGCTCCATGTTGAGGGCACAGAGGTTGAAACCGCGGTGGCGCACCACCCGCAGCACCCGCTCCATCACTTCGGGTCTGGGCTGGGCATGGATTTGCAAGGTATTGAACTGACTCATGGGCGTTGCTCCATCATCTGGTGGTTGGCGACTCCTGGCGGAACCAGGGGCCAGACGTTTTCTTCCTCTGAAATGGCCACATGCAGCAGATAGGCACTCTCACTCGCCAGCAGACGGTCGAGGGCCGGGGCTATCTCCTCCTTGCATGTGATGGTCTCGCCCGGAATACCGAAGGCGGCGGCCAGGGCCACGAAGTCGGGATTGTCGGAGAGGATGGTCTCGCTGTAGCGGCCGTCGAAGAACAGCTCCTGCCACTGGCGCACCATGCCGAGGCGCTGGTTGTCCAACAGCACCATCTTCACCTTGAGCTGGGCCCGGCGGATGGTGCCAAGCTCCTGCACGTTCATCATGAAAGAGCCGTCACCGCTCACCAGCACCACTTCATCTTCCGGGCGCGACATCTTGGCGCCGATGGCGGCGGGCAGACCGAAGCCCATGGTGCCGAGACCGGCGCTGGAGAGGTGGTTGCGCGGGCTGGTGAAGCGCATGTGCTGGGCCACCCACATCTGGTGCTGACCGACGTCGCAGGCCACCACGCTGCTCTCCGGCAACCTGGCAGAGAGCTGCTTGAGCAGCGCCGGAGCATAGATGGGCTGGCCGGGATGGTCGTAGCGGAAGGCGTACTCGCGGGCCATGTTCGCGCAGTGCTCACGCCATGGGTCGATGGAGAGAGACATGGCGAGGCGCGGCAGCACCTGTTTCAGATCCTGGGTGATGCCCACTTCGGCGGCGCGGCGCTTGCCGAACTCGGCGGCGTCCACATCCAGGTGGATCACCTTGGCCTCGGGGGCGAACTCCTCCAGCTTGCCGGTCACCCGATCATCGAAACGAGCGCCCACCACCACCAGCAGGTCGCACTGCTGCACCGCATAGTTGGCGGCCTTGGTGCCGTGCATGCCGAGCATGCCCAGATAAACGGGGCTGTCGGGGTCGAGCGCGCCTATTCCCTTGAGGGTGGTGACCGCAGGCATGCCGGTGGCGGCAGCAAAGTTGCGCAGCTGCTGCTCGGCGTTGGCCATCCCCACCCCGCCGCCGACGTAGAGCACCGGGCGCTCGGCGGCGGCCAGCAGGGTGCGAGCGGCCGTCAGCTCGGCCGGATTGAGATGCTCGGGCTCCGCTACCGCAAACAGCGGGCTCTGGGCCGGCACTGCGGCCAGTTGCACGTCCTTGGGCAGGTCGATCAGCACGGGGCCGGGGCGCCCTTCACTGGCGATGGCGAAAGCCTCGGCAATCACCTGAGGCAAATCCGCCACGTCCGTCACCATAAAGGAGTGCTTGGTGCAGGAGAGAGACATACCGAGCACGTCCACTTCCTGGAACGCATCGGTCCCCACGGCGGCGCAGGGCACCTGACCGCTGATGGCCACCAGCGGTACCGAGTCGAGCAGCGCCTCCGCGAGGCCAGTCACCAGGTTGGTGGCACCCGGGCCCGAGGTGGCGATGCAGACCCCCACCTGACCGGAGGCGCGGGCATACCCCACCGCCGCCATGGCGGCCCCCTGCTCGTGGCGGCAGAGCTGGTGCGCCAGACCGCCGTCATACAGGGCATCGTAGACCGGCATGATGGCCCCGCCCGGGTAACCAAACACCTGGGTCACACCCTGTTTCTTGAGAGCCTGTACCAAAAACTGCGCGCCGTTCATCTGGAAAATCCTGTCCTTTGGTCGAAAAAAAACCCCCGGGCCTGAGGCTCGGGGGTCGCTTGTTTCGTTCTGTCCGGTGGTGGGTCTATCCCTTGTTCCGTGCAGCTAAACGAGCCCCGAGCGGTGAGATAATAATCACCACTAGGACCACAATAATGCTGACGAAACGGGAGGCCATGTTCATAGTTACAACCGGAAATCCTGTGAAATTGGGGCGGTTTTTACCGCGAATGGCTATTAGAACTAGCACGGTGAATTTTATTGGGCAAGCGTTTTTTGCCTGACAAGACTCTGATTTTCACTGAGTCCAATCGCGTCAGTTGGAACAAAAAACTAATAAAAAACGGTTAACCAGCATATACATCAAACCAAGGACGGGATTTATGTCATTAGCTGTGGTTTATAGCCGTGCCAGCCTGGGAATAGCGGCCCCGCAAGTCACGGTGGAAGTGCACCTCTCCAACGGTCTGCCCGCCTTCAACATGGTGGGACTACCGGAAACCTCGGTGAAGGAGTCGCGGGACCGGGTGCGCAGCGCCCTGCTCAACGGCAATTTCGAGTTCCCGAGCAAGCACATCACGGTCAATCTGGCTCCCGCCGATCTGCCCAAGGAGGGGGGCCGCTTCGATCTGGCCATCGCCATCGGCATCCTCGCCGCTTCCAAGCAGATACCCGCAAAATACCTGCTCGATCACGAATTTTTAGGCGAGCTGGCCCTGACCGGCGAGATCCGTCCTGTGCTCGGCGTGCTGCCCGCCGTGCTCGCCTGCCGGGACGCGGGACGCACCCTGCTGGTACCGCGGGAGAACGGCCCCGAGGCCTCGCTGATCCAGGACGCCGAAGTGCGCACCGCCCATCAGCTGCTGGCCGTCACCGCCTGGCTGGCGGGTCAATACGAGCTGCCGCTGCCGGATCCCCAGAGCGCGGAGAGCCTGCCCGATGTGCCGGATCTGCAGGATGTGATCGGCCAATCCCAGGCCAAGCGGGCACTGGAGATCGCCGCCGCCGGCAGCCACAACCTGCTGTTCATCGGCCCGCCCGGCACCGGCAAGAGCATGCTGGCCAGCCGCTTGCCCGGCATTCTGCCACCGCTGAGCGAACAGGAGGCGCAGCAGACCGCCGCCATCCACTCCATCGGCGGCCTCACCCCGCGCGCCGGTCATTGGCATCACAGGCCCTATCGCACACCGCACCACAGCGCCTCGGCAGTGGCGCTGGTGGGCGGCGGCAGCCATCCAAGGCCCGGTGAAATATCCCTGGCCCACAACGGGGTGCTGTTTCTGGATGAACTGCCGGAGTTCGAGCGCAAGGTGCTCGACTCCCTGCGCGAGCCGCTGGAAACGGGCCACATCACCATCAGCCGGGCCGCCCGTCAGGTGGATTTTCCCGCCCGCTTCCAGCTGGTCGGCGCCATGAACCCCAGCCCCTGCGGCCACTACGGCGATGGCCAGACCCGCTCCAGCCCGGATCAGATCCTGCGCTACCTCGGCAAGCTCTCCGGCCCCTTCCTCGACCGCTTCGACCTGACGGTGGAGGTGCCGCTGCTGCCCAAGGGGAGCCTGACCGGCAAGGCCGAGCGGGGGGAGTCGAGCGGTCAGATCCGCGAGCGGGTACTGGGCGCACGGGAGCGCATGCTGAGCCGTAACGGCAAACTCAACAACCTGCTTGATAGCCGTGAAATCGAAGAAATTTGCCGCTTATCGCCGCAGGATGCCGAGTTTCTTGAGAACGCCATCCAGAAGCTGGGGCTCAGCATCCGGGCCTGGCACCGCATCCTGCGGGTATCGCGCACCATCGCCGATCTGGCGGGGCACGCCGCCATCGAAAGAGAGCACCTGATCGAGGCGCTCGGCTATCGGGCCATGGATCGGCTGCTGTCACGGCTGCGCAGCGGCTGATGGGTCGCAAGCGCACCTGACGGCCCTGCATGGTCTCGCGGGCCATCGGCTGATATTATGGCCACAGATCTGACCACTTGATGGCCCTTTATCGACAGCAAGACGGACCCGACCCATGCCCAACAAGCTGATTGAGCGACTGCGCGGCAGCCTCTCGACCCTGCTCTATTTTCTCAACACCCTGTTCTGGTTTATCCCGATCCTCTCGCTGGGCCTGCTCAAGCTGGTGCTGCCCCTCAAGGGCTGGCGCACCTTCTGCAATGCCCTGCTGGATGGCAGCGCCGGCTGCTGGATCGGTTTCAACAACCTGATCCAGAAAACCATCATCAGAACCCCTTTCGATGTGGTCGGAGTGGACAAAGGGCACCGGAATGAGTGGTATATGGTGATTGCCAACCATCAATCCTGGGTCGACATACTGGTACTGCAGCGGGTTTTTAATCAAAAAATCCCCTTCCTGAAGTTTTTCCTCAAGAAAGAACTGATTTGGGTACCTTTTCTCGGGCTGGCCTGGTGGGCGCTGGACTTCCCCTTCATGCAGCGATATTCCCGCAAACTGCTGGAAAAGAAGCCCCATCTGAAGGGAAAAGACATAGAGACCACGCGCAAGGCCTGTGCCAAGTACCGCCACATGCCGGTGAGCGTGATGAACTTTGTCGAGGGCACCCGCTTCACCGCCCGCAAACACGACAAACAGGCAGCGCCCTATCGCCACCTGCTGCACCCGAGGGCTGGCGGCATTGCCTTCACCCTGGCAGCCATGGGCGATCAGCTGCACAAGCTGGTGGATGTGACCATCGCCTATCCGGGCGGCATCCCCAGCTACTGGGACTTCATGTGCGGTCGGGTCAAGGAGATCAAGGTTCAGGTCCGCTTTCTGCCGATCGAACGCAATCTGGTGGGGGATTACTTCAATGACCCCGAGTTCCAACAAGAGTTTCAGCAGTGGTTGAACGGGATCTGGCACGAGAAAGACCAGACCCTGAACCAGCTGCTGGCAGACAAGACGCCCCAAACTACGCCATGCTAAGCCTGCTCCCGGGTCCGCTGGTGCTGCTCATCAGCGCCAGCCTGACCATACTGTTTACCGCCCTGTGCGCCAGCCTGATCCTGCTGGTGTCGCTGGTCAAACTGCTGCCCGTTCCGCCCCTGGCCCGTGCCTGCAGCCGGCTCAACAACCGCTTCATGCGGCTGTGGCTGGCCTGCAACGCCCTGGTGATCCGCCTCACCACCCGCATCGACTGGCAGGTGGAGGACGACACCCGGCTGCGCAAGGATGGCTGGTATCTCATCATCAGCAACCACATGAGCTGGACCGACATAGTCGTGCTCGGTCACCTGTTTCGCGACCGGCTGCCGGTGCCCAAATTCTTCATGAAGCACGAGCTCATCTACATACCGCTGCTGGGGCTGGCCTGCTGGGGGCTGGACATGCCTTTTATGCGTCGCTACTCACGGGAGTTCTTGCTGCGCAACCCGCATCTGCGGGGCAAGGATATCGAGACCACCCGCAACGCCTGCGAGCAGTTTCGCCACATCCCCACCACCGTCATCAACTTCGTGGAGGGGACCCGCTTCACCGAGGCGAAGCGCGATGCCTCCCGCTCCCGATACCAGCATCTGATGCCGCCCAAGGCGGCAGGGCTGGCCTTCACCCTGGCGGCCATGGGGGAGCAGTTCGACAGCCTGATCAACGTCACCATCAGCTATCCGGACAACGTCGAGACCCCCTTCAAGGACTTCCTGATGGGGCGAATGAAGCGCATCCGGGTACGGATCGAGGAGATGCCGGTGGGCGAGCAGCTGGTGGGGGATTACTTCAATGACAAGCAGTTCAAGCGCGGCTTCCAGGAGTGGCTGAACCAGCGCTGGCAGGAGAAGGATGCCGTGCTGGCGCAGTGGCAGGCGGCCGATGCGGCGGCTCAGACCGATCCGCAGGCCGCCGAGGCGAGCGCCGAGGCCAGCTCGGGCAGCTGATCCTCGCTGAACACGGCGATGCCGTGGCGACGCAGCAGGGCAGTGGTCATGCCCTCGCCCGCCACGGACTGCCCCTCGAAGCGGCCGTTGTAGATGCGGCCGCTGCCACAGGAGGGGCTCCCCTCCTTGAGCAGAGCGAAGCGAATGCCCTGCTGCTGACAAGTCGCCAGCGCCAGCGCGGCGCCACGGGCAAACTCCGCCGTCACATCCAGCCCGCTTGCGGTCATCACTCGCTCCCCTTGCCGCTCGGCAGGGGGGCGCGGCGTCGGCAGGCCGCCCGCCACCTCGGGACAGAAGGCCAATGCCCGCCCCTCGGCCCCCAGCGTCTGCAGCCAGTCGCTGACGATGCCCTTGCTCTGGCCGTCGTAGCGCACCGGCTGACCCAGCAAGCAGGCACTCACCAATACCTTGTGCACGCTGGTCTCACTCATGCTTTGCTCCCCCGCTGGCTAAAACCTGGGCCCTCGTAGCGCAACGAACATGGACCCAGCAGACAGGCGCTTACCAATACCTTGTGCACACCTGCACCACTCATGCTTCCGCTCCGTGCATCACCTGATCGAACATCACGCAGCAGGGGCTCTCCAGCCGGTAGAGGATGGCGGGACGCTGCTTGCCGGTGCGCTTGCGGCCGGTGTCCACCAGGATATCGGCGCGATGGATGCGCTTGCGAAAGGCGGCCGTGTTCATCGGTGTCTGCAGGATGATTTCGAAGGCCCGCTGCACCTCGGAGAGGGTGAACTCGGCCCCCAGCAGTTGCAGCGGCAGGGTGCTGTAACGGCTCTTGATGCGCAGTCGCTCCAGCCCTCTGGCGATCAGCTGGGTGTGGTCGAAGGCGAGGCTGAGCCCCGGCAGGGCTGCAAGCGGGTGCCAACAGCCGTGGAGAACCTCCACCTCGGGATCCACCAGACAGAGGTAGACCAGGGTGGTGGACCAGCCACGGGGATCCCGCTCCAGGTTGCCCAGGGTGCAGACCTGCTCGCTGTAGCAGTGGCCCAGCCCCCACTCGGTCAGCAGGCGATGGCGAGCCGCGTCCAGATCCCGATCCCGGGTCTCGTCGATGCGCAGGGCCGGCAGTTGCCAGCAGTGGGCAAAGGGCGGGCGATCGCGGGTCTCCAGCAGCAGCTCGAGCCGCTCCTCGTTCAACCGCAGCACCACCATATCCAGACTCATTCTCAACATGCCGATCGCCCTGCTCGCCTTCGATTAATGTTTGGTAGATAATATCACACGAATAGTATGTGCAGGAGCCACTCAATGGGAACCGTCGCCAGCCTGGATATTGATGCGCAGAAGGGGTTTACCCCCCTCTGCCCGAACGAACTGCCCGTCGCGGGCGGGGATGATATTGTGGCTGCGCTCAACGCTCAGGCCACCCTCGCCAGCCTGCGGGTCGGCAGCAAGGATTCACACCCGGCCAACGCCGCCTGGGCCGTCAGCGACCCTGCCGGCATGCTGCTGCCGCTGGATATGCCCAACGCCGACCTCACCTGGCCGGTGCACTGCGTGCCGGGCACTCGCGGCTTCGAACTGCTCGACGGCCTGCCGGCCCCGGTCGATTACGACTTCTTCGTCTGGAAGGGGGTCGAGCCGGATCTGCACCCCTACGGCACCTGCTTCCACGATCTGGCCGAGCGCCGCAGCACAGGGCTCATCGAGTTTCTGCAAGCCCGCGGCGTCACGACCGTACTGGCCGGCGGTCTCGCCACCGACTACTGCGTCAAGACCAGCGTGCTGCAGCTGCGCCGCGCCGGTTTCCGGGTCATCGTCCATCTCGATGCCTGTCGTGGCATCGCCCCCGAAACGGTCGCTCAGGCCCACACCCAGATGATCGAGGCCGGCGCCGAACTGGCCCAGACCCTTGCCGATGTACAACGCCTGCTGGACGCCTGATATGCCTCCTATTCTCAACAGCCTGCTCGATACAGATGCTTACAAGCTGCACATGCAGCAGGCGGTGTTCCATCGCTATCCGGATGCCGAGGTGGTGGCTGAGTTCCACAGCCGCAACGAGGAAGATCTGCTGCCCATGATGGGTCAGATCGAGGAGCAGCTGCGCCTGGCCGGCTCCCTGCGGCTGACCCGGCCCGAGCTCAACTTCCTGGCGGAGCGCCCCTTCTTTACCGCCGATTACCTCGACCACCTGCGCCGCAAGCCGCTGGATGCCTCCCTGCTCAAGGTGTTCGAGCAGGATGGTCGCATCAACGTACGGGTCGAGGGCCCCTGGCAGGACGTGATCCTGTGGGAGATCCCGGTGCTCGCCATCATCAGCGAGATGCGCAACCGCTTCCGCTACCCCCAGTTCGGCGTCACTCAGGCGCTGGAGCGGCTCGATCAGAAGCTCGACAAGCTGGAGCGGGAGCTGAGCCGAGAGGAGATGAGCGAGTTCAACCTCATCGACTTTGGCACCCGCCGCCGCTTCTCCCTCGCGGTGCAGGATGCGGTGGTGGGTCGCCTCCAGGAGCGGCTGCCGGCGTTTCGCGGCACCAGCAACTACCTGCTGGCCCAGAAGTACGGCCTGCCGGCGGTAGGCACCCAGGCTCACGAGTGGTTCCAGGCCCATCAGCAGCTCGGCTTCCCGCTCGAGCACAGCCAGCGTGCCGCCCTCACCAGCTGGCTGGATGAGTTCACCAACCACCTCGGCATCGCACTCACCGACTGCATCACCATGGATGCCTTCCTGCGCGACTTCGACTTCGAGCTGGCGAACCGCTATCAGGGGCTGCGCCACGACTCCGGCGATCCCGTGGTGTGGGGCGAGAAGGCCATCAGCCACTATCAGCGGCTCGGCATCGACCCCACCGAGAAGACGCTGGTCTTCTCCGATGGCCTCAATCTCGACAAGGCGGTCGAGCTGCTGCGCCACTTCCGCGGCCGCATCAACACCAGCTTCGGCATCGGCACCAAGCTCACCTGCGATCTGCCCGGAGTCAGCCCGATGAACATCGTCTTCAAGCTGATCGAGTGCAACGGCGGCCCGGTCGCCAAGATCTCCGACAGCCCGGGCAAGACCCTGTGCCGGGACGCAGACTTCATCCGCAACCTCAAGCAGGCCTTCCACGTCGGGGTCTAACGCCTATTTTTGGGGGCGCATCTTGCGCCAGTGGCCAGTGGCCCCCTACCATTCTCTCCTCGTCAGGTCCGACTGGTGTCGGGCCTTTCTATTGCCCGAACGACAGCCCACCAAGGAATGCACCATGACCCGCAAATGGATATTCGCCCTCACCACCCTGTTCACCAGCCTGAGCGCCATCGCCGCCGAACCGCTGCGGGTCTCCGCCATCCCGGACGAGGCCCCCACCGAGCTGCAACGCAAGTTTGCCCCGCTGGGTGACTACCTGGCCGAGAAGACCGGCCGCGAGGTGGTGTTCGTACCGGTCAACGACTACGCCGCCGTGGTCGAGGCGCTGGCCGCCGGCAAGCTGGACATGGCCTGGCTCGGTGGCTTCACCTATGTGCAGGCCCATCGCCGTGCCGACAAGGTGGTGCCCCTGGTACAACGCCAGGAGGATGCCCAGTTCACCTCCAAGTTCATCGCCAATGCCGACAGCGGCATCAAGACCCTGGCCGACACCAAGGGCAAGGACTTTGCGTTCGGCTCCCCCTCCTCCACCTCCGGTCACCTGATGCCACGCCACTTCCTGGCCGAGCAGGGCATCAACCCGGAGCGTGACTTCGCCCATGTCGCCTTCTCCGGCGCCCACGACGCCACCGTCGCCTGGGTCGCCTCCGGCAAGGTGCCGGCCGGTGCGCTCAACGCCTCCGTGTGGGAAAAACTGGTGGAAGAGGGCAAGGTCGACACCGCCAAGGTCAAGGTGATCTGGACCACCCCCACCTACTTTGACTACAACTGGACCGTGCGCGGCGGCCTGGACCCGGCCCTGCAAGAGAAGATCAAGCAGGCCTTCCTGAGCCTGGACCCTGCCGTCCCGGCCCAGGCCGAGATCCTCAAGCTGCAACGCGCCAGCCGCTTCATCGAGACCAAGCCCGAGAACTACCTGGGCATCGAAGCCGCCGCCACCCAGGCCGGCCTGCTGAAGTGATCGCCGTCGCGCTGGACGGGGAAGGATTGCGGCTCGGCCAGAGCCGCATCCTGCAGCCGTTCAACCTGCAGATAGCGGCAGGCGAGTGCGTGGCTATCATAGGGCCAAGCGGCGCGGGCAAGACCAGCCTGCTGCGGCTGATCGGCACCGAGCTGCGTGGCGAAGGCAGGCTCGCCCTCTGGGAGCAGGATCCCTGGTCCCTCTCCACCCGGGACCGCCAGCGGCTGCGCAGCCGGATCGGCATGGTCTGGCAGCAACCGCCGCTGCCCGCCTCCCAGCAGGTGGTGACCGCCGTGCTGGCCGGCCGGCTCGGCCAGTGGTCCCTCGGCCGCTCCTTGCTCTCCCTGCTGCGCCCCTGCGACCCGCAAGGCGCGCGGGCCGAACTGGCCCGCCTCGGCCTTGCCGACAAGTGGCAACAGCGCTGCGGCGAGCTCTCCGGTGGCCAGTTGCAACGGGTCGGCATCGCCCGGGTGCTCTATCAGCAGCCTGATCTGATCCTGGCGGACGAGCCCGTCTCCGCCCTCGATCCCGTGCTCGCCCAGTGCAGCCTGGATGCCCTGCTGGCCCAGGCCCGCGCCCGGGGCAGCACACTCGTCGCCAACCTGCATGCGGTCGAGCTGGCGCTCGGCCGTTTCCCCCGCATCATCGGCCTGCGGGAGGGGCGAGTGCAGTTCGACTGTCCGGCGGCGGCCGTCACCCCGGCCATGCTGGCCGAGCTCTACGCCGGTGATGACGAGGCGGCGGCGTGTTCAATTTGACTAGCCGCTGGCGCCATCCTCTGCCCTGGCTGTTGCTGCTCATCGGCTACAGCCTGTGGCAACAGGCCGACGGCTGGCTCGGCCTGTTCGACGGCCAGAGCTGGCGGCAGATGGGCAACTTCCTCGCCACCAGCTGGCCACCCCGTTTTGATCGGGACTTCCTCGCCCTGACCCTGACCGCGACCCTGGAGAGCCTGGCGGTGGCGACCCTGGGGCTGGCGGGCGCTCTGCTGCTCGGCGTGCCATTCGCCCTGCTCGGCTCCCGCGCCCTGTCGCTGGCCGAACTGGGGCCGGTGCCCAGCCCGCTACGCGGCGCCTTGCGGGCCCTCTCGCGCCTTGTCGCCATCGTGCTGCGCAGCCTGCCCGAGCTCATCTGGGCGCTGCTGTTCGTGCGCCTGTCCGGGCTCGGGCCGCTGGCCGCCATCCTGGCTATCGCGGTCAGTTACGGCGGCATGCTGGCCAAGGTTTACAACGAGATCATGGAGAGCGGCGCCCTGCAACCGGCCCGCGCCCTGCTGCTGGGCGGTAGTGGCCGGCTGCAGGCACTCTGGTACGGCGTGCTGCCCGCGGTGCGCCAGGAGCTGCTCTCCTACACCGTCTACCGCTGGGAGTGCGCCCTGCGCGCCTCCGTCATCATGGGCTTCGTCGGTGCCGGCGGGCTCGGCCAGCAGCTCGAGCTCTCCCTGCGCATGTTTGCCGGTGGCGAGGTGGTGACCCTGCTGCTGGCCTTCATCCTGCTGGTGACCCTGGCGGATGGCCTCAGCGCCTGGTTGCGCCATAGCCGCTCCCCCGGCCTGCTGTTGCTGATCTGCCTGGGGCTGGCCGCAGCCCTCGCCCTGTACCAGCTCGACTGGCGCATGCTGAGTTTCTCCTTCGGGGGGCTGGGCGCCTTTCTGGGGGAGTTCTTGCAACCGGACTGGTCATGGCCCTTCCTCAAGACGGTGGCCAGCGGCCTGCTCGATACGGTGCAGATGGCGCTGCTGAGTACCCTCTTCAGCGCCCTGCTGGCCCTGCCGCTGGCCTGCCTCGCTCGCCACTGCTGGCCGCTGCGGCTGCTGTTCAACCTGCTGCGCTCGGTACCCGAGCTCATCTTCGCCAGCCTGCTGGTGATCGCGGTCGGGCTGGGGCCGGTGGCGGGCATACTGGCGCTGACCCTGCACACCAGCGGGGTGCTGGCGCGGTTGTTCGTGGAGACCCTGGAGAACGCCGATCCTGCCCCCCGCCTCGCCCTGCAGCTGAGCGGGGCCGGGCCCATTGCCAGCTTCTGGTACGGGCTGTTTCCCCTAGTCACGCGCCAGTGGCTGGCCTATAGCCTCTATCGCGGCGAGATGAACCTGAGGGCCGCCACCATACTCGGCGTGGTCGGCGCCGGCGGGCTGGGGCAGCAGCTCTATGTCTCCCTGAGCCTGTTCCGTTACGATCAGACTGCCACCCTGCTGCTGGCCATCCTGCTGCTGGTCTGGCTGGCGGAGGCCATCAGCCGCCGCACCCGCTTGCCGCGCCCGGCCCCCACTCAGCGGGATTGCCAGATCTGACGCAGGCTCCTGATAAACAAAAAGCCCGCCGGTTTGCACCGGCGGGCTTTTTTCATGGGATCAGACGAGGTCAGTCTTTCTTGGCCAGCAGGAATTTCACCAGCTGGTTGAACTGCTCCTGGGAAGTAATGGATTCGATTTTCACCATGTACTTGCCGTTGACCAGGAAGGCCGGCACACCGCGGATGTTGTAGCTCTCGGTGTTGCGGTCAAACTGGGAGACCATGCCGGAGACGGCGAAGCTGTCGACGGCGCCGTCGAACTCTTCAGCCGGTACGCCGTTGTCCACGAAGATCTGCTTCACGTCGGCGCGGCTCTGCGGGATCTGACGCTGGGTGTGGATCTTGTCGAAGATAGCCGGGGTCAGCTTGCCTTCAACGTTCAGCAGGCTGGCAACGGCGTAGGCACGCTGCATCTCCGGACCCATTTCGCGGCCCAGGAAGGCCACCGGGTTCTTCTTCATCGGCACGCCTTCCGGCAGGTTCTTCTTCAGATCCTCGGCAATCGGCTCGAACTTGGCGCAGTGGGGGCAGTAGTAGGAGAAGAACTCCAGTACTTCCGGCTGGGCGCTACCGGTCTGCTTGACCACATCATAGTTGACGCCTTCCTTGAATTCGGGGGCGGCGTGAACCATGGGCATCATCAGCATGGCAGCAAGGAAAAACAGAATTTTTTTCATGACGTTTCCTGTTAAGGGATCACTGTGAGGCACGCCCGGCGAACCGAAGCAGTGCCAAGCCTATTGCGTCACCACTGCACAGTCAATGATCAAGCAGGGGGTGCGAGTCCCATCCCTCGCGCACCAGGTCGTCAAGTTCTCTCCCCGGCGCCCGCGTCAGCGCGAACGCCTTGATTGCCTGCCGCGGGTCTGCGGCAGACATGGCGAGCGGCCGGCAACCTGCCACATCACCAGCCCGGCATCAGGGTCAGGGGCGGCGCCTTGAGCGCCTCCAGCTGATCGTGCAGGGTGGCGATCTGCTGGCGCCAGTAGTGCTCGGTGTTGAACCAGGGGAAGTGGCGGGGGAAGGCGGGATCCTCCCAGCGCCGCGCCAGCCAGGCCATGTAGTGAACGATGCGCATGGCCCGCAGCGGCTCGATCAGCGCCAGCTCGCGCGGGTCGAACTCCATGAACTCTTCATAGCCCGCCAGCAGGGTATCGAGCTGGATCTGCTGCTCGCTGCGCTCGCCGTTCAGCATCATCCAGAGATCCTGGATGGCGGGGCCGCTGCGGCAGTCGTCGAGATCGACAAACATGGGACCGTCGCGCCACAGGATGTTGCCCGGATGACAGTCGCCATGCAGGGAGATCTGCGCCACATCCAGGGTCATGGCGTCGCCGACATGCTTGATCAGCTCGTCCAGCACCCCGAAGAATTGCTTGGCCAGCCCGCTCGGCAGCCACTCGCCGGACGCCAGCAGCTGACGCGGCTCGTGCAGCATGGTCTCCACGTCGAGCCGGACGCGATGGTGAAACGGCTTGCTGGCACCGAGCTGATGGATGCGGCCGAGGTAGCGCCCCACCCACTCCAGCTGGTCGAGGTTGTCCACCTCGAACTGGCGTCCCCCCACGCTCTGCCAGATGGCAAACGGGTAGCCCTGATGCTCCAGCAGGGTCTCGCCGGCAAAGGCGATGGGAGCGGCGACCGGGATCTCCGCCTCGCACAGGCGAGCGGCAAACTCGTGCTCTTCGAGGATCTGGGCCCGGCTCCAGCGGCCGGGACGATAGAATTTCACCACGTAGCGGCGACGATCCTCGTCCTGAAACTGATAAACCCGGTTTTCGTAGCTGTTGAGCTCGATGAGGCCCGAGTCGAGCCGCAGACCGCTGAGGTCCAGCGCATCCATGATGAGGTCGGGAGTGAGATCGGAATAGTTGAAACGCATGTCATCCACCATGAGAAAGGGGCGCCGTTGCGCCCCATTCTATCACTACTGTCCGCCGTTGCCGTGCATGGCGGTGTGCCTTGCCGTCACAACCGGCTGATGAACTTGCTGGGCTGGCGCAGGGTCCCCTTGCTGTCGTCCGGCGCCGCCCCTTCGCGTTTGAGCACGAAGCGGATGTCCAGGGTCGGCTTCTTCAGGTTGAAGGGGTCGACGGCCACGCTCACCGGCAGGGTATAGATCTCGCCGGCCTTCAGGGTCACCTCGCGCGGACCGAACCACTCGTGCTCCGGCAACCCTTCCACATCCAGCTGATAGGTCTGGGGATGCAGGGTCTTGTTGAGGATCTTGAGGGTATAGGTGTTCTCGATGAGCCCCTCGCTGTTCTCGCGGAACAGCTGGTTGCGATCCCGCAGGATGTCGAGCCCCATCGGCATGATGGACATGGCGTTGTAGACGAACACCCCCAGCATGATGGCCATCACCAGGCCGTAACCGATCAGCTTGGGCCGCGCCACATGGGTGGAGTCGTTGGCCAGCTTGTGCTCTGTGGTATAGCTGATGAGCCCTTTCGGATAGCCCATCCGCTCCATGGTCTGATCGCAGGCGTCGACGCAGGCGCCACAGTTGATGCACTCGTACTGCAGGCCGTCGCGGATGTCGATACCGGTCGGGCAGACCTGCACACAGAGGTCGCAGTCGATGCAGTCCCCCAGTCCCAGCGCCTTGGGATCGGCCTTGCGGGAACGGGCTCCCCGGGTCTCGCCGCGCTTGGTGTCATAACCGACGATGAAGGTGTCCTTGTCGAACATGGCGGACTGGAAGCGGGCATAGGGGCACATGTGAATGCACATGATGGCGCGCATCCAGCCGGCGTTGCCGTAGGTGCAGGCGGCGAAGAGCACCACCCAGAAGATGACCCAGCCGCTGGCCTGCAGGGTGAAGAAGTCAGGCACCAGCTGGAACACATCCTGGAAGTAGGCGACGAAGGTGAGGCCGGTGCCCAGCGACAGCAGGAGCCAGGCCAGGTGCTTGGCCCCCTTGCGGGCCAGCTTCTCGCCGTTCCAGGGCGAGGCGTCCAGCTTGCGGCGCTTGTTGGCGGAGCCTTCCAGCTTCTCTTCGAACCAGATGAACATGAAGGTCCACACCGTCTGCGGACAGAGGTAGCCGCACCAGACCCGACCCAGGAAGGTGGTCACGAAGAAGAGGGCAAAGGCAGCGATCATGAAGACCCAGGCCAGCAGGGTGAGATCCTGCGGCCAGATGGTGGCACCGAAGATGTGGAACTGCTGATGACCGATATCGAACAACACGGCCTGTCGACCGTCATAGCGCAACCAGGGAATGGCGACGAAGAGCACCACGAAGAACCAGCCCATGGCCTTGCGCATCCGCTGCCAGTAGCCGGTCTGGGCCCGGACATAGATGCGGTTGCCGGGGTTGAACCTGTCGTCGCTGGCTTTGAAGGTATTGGGGTTGAACGTCCCCGTTACATCGCCGGTGACATCCTTGATATCGATCTTGTCCTGGTCGGCCATTGCAACACTTCGCTCCATTAATTAATTGTTATTGGGCGGATTATATCTTAAACAGCCTGCTAATTGTGTGGGTAAAATGTATCTAATGTTCGAGTGGTGTCGCAATTTCAAGCAACAAAAAAGACGTATCGCCAGTTGACGAAACGCCTTTTTAAGAGATTCCTTTGAAAACCTTCAAGCTTCCAGCAAGCGCACTCTTTACTTGATGCCGCGGGCCTTGAGCAGGGCTTCCTTGAAGTCGGGCACGTGGTCCTTGGCCAGACCGGGGATCATCGCCTGCTTGTCGGATTCACGCATCTTGAGGTGGTAGATCAGCATGTCGTCGGTCAGCTCGGACAGAGGCCCTTCAAATCCCGCTTCTTCGGCCAGTTTGGCAACAAACTGTACCAGGCTGAGATCCTGTTCCTTGATCCAGGCAGGCTGCAACAACTCCAGCAGCTCTTCGATACGATGACATTGCATAGACGACCTCTTTAATCTGTCTTGTGAAACTCAGGCAACCTTACCCATCAAGGCTACTTCGATACGATCCCGCCCATTATGCTTGGCCTGATAGAGGGCCGCATCCGCTTTTTGTATCAGCTCGCTGATGGAGAGGGTCTGATCCGGTACCAGGGTCGCCACCCCGAAACTGCAGCTGACCCGACCGGAAACTAGGGACTTCTGATGGGGAATGCTCAACTCCTTGAGGGCCACCCGCACGTTTTCGGCGATCTGCATGGCCCCCTGCATGCTGGTGCAGGGCAGCAGCAGCGCAAACTCTTCACCGCCGTAACGGGCGGCGAGGTCATCCTCCCGCCGCTGCACCTCGGCCAGCAGACCCGCCACCTGCTGCAGGCACTCATCCCCCAGCTGATGACCGTAGAGATCGTTGAACTGTTTGAAGTAGTCCACATCCACCAGCACCAGCGACAAGGGAGCACGGGCACGGTGGCAGCGCCGCCAGGCGCGCTCGAGGCAGTAGTCGAGGTGGGCCCGGTTGGCGATGCCGGTCAGCCCGTCCAGCCGGGAGGTGAGCTTGAGGTGCTCGGAGACCGCCTTGAGCTCGGCCACCAGGTCGGCGTTGGAGAAACGGTGATAGAGGGAGGCCACCTGATCCCGCCGCAGGCGACGCAGCAGGGTCGGCAGGAAGACAAACAGGTAGCCGGCCAGCATGCTGGAGACGATCCGCTCCTGCTCGTTGCCCGCCCCCAGTTCGAACACCATGGCCAGCCCGAGCGGCAGCACGGCGCCATAGAGGGAGCGGCGACTGCCGAACAGCATGATGGCACTGCCGGTGAGGATCAGGCTGGCGAGCATCATCATGGCGGCGCGGTAGGTATCGGGCAGCTTGTCCATGTAGAGCAGCACGCCCAGCGCCCAGATGATGGAGGTTATGGTCACCCCGATGAAGAGTTCGCGCTCCAGCACCGGCAGCGGGATCTGTGCCAGCCTGGGCTGGCGCCAGCGCAGATGCCAACCCCGGCAGAGCAGCAGCAGCATCACGCTCGCCAGCCAGCCGAGCGCCTCGCTGGCGGGCAGGTAGTCGTGGAACAGCAGGCTCCAGCCAAGTGCCAGCAGACCCAGGCAAGGCAGGCTGAATGAGGCGTGGGTATAGAGCTGGGCCATGATGGCCTGCTTCACCTGACGTGTCACACTCTGGGTCAACTGCGTACTCCCTGTACAAGAGCGGCACAGTCTACCACTACCCCTTCGGAGCCAACAATAAAACGTCCGTTATTAAGCGGTTAGTCAGCCGCGCTCCAGCTCGTCGAGGATCGGGCACTCGGGATTCTCGTCCCCGTGGCAGCAGCCGACCAGCCCCTCGAGGGAGCTGAGCATGGCCTGCAAGCCGGCGATGCGAGCGCGCAGATCGACGATCTTCTCCTGCGCCAGCTTCTTCACCTGAGCGCTGGTTCTGTGCTCATCCCGATAGAGCGCCAGCAGCTCCTGGCACTCCTCCAGATTGAAGCCGGTCTCCCGCGCCCGCTTGACGAAGCGCAGCTCGCGCAGGGCCGAGTCGGTGTAACTGCGGTAGCCGTTGTCGCTGCGCACCGGCGCCGAGATGAGGCCGATGCTCTCGTAGTAGCGGATGGTCTTGGCGGTCAGTCCCGTCGCCTTGGCTACCTTGCTGATGTTCATGGATGACTCCTTAACGGTTCGATTCAGTGCTGACATGGTGGCTGGCATGGGCGAGCGCCCGCGGTTGCCAGCGTTTCAGTAACAGGGAATTGCTCAAAACTGTGATGCTGCTCAGGGCCATGGCCGCCCCCGCCAGCTCGGGGCTGAGGTAACCCAGCGCCGCCAGCGGAATGCCGATGATGTTGAACACGAAGGCCCAGAACAGGTTCTGCTGGATGGTGCGCCAGGTCGCCGCCGAGATGTCGATGGCATCGGCCACCAGTCGCGGATCAGAGCGCATCAGCGTGATGGCGGCGGTCTCCATCGCCACGTCGGAGCCGGAGCCCATGGCGATGCCCACATCCGCCGCCGCCAGCGCAGGGGCATCGTTCACCCCGTCCCCCACCATGGCGACCAGCCCGCGAGTTTGCGCCCGCAGCGCCTCGACTTTTTCCACCTTGCCGGCCGGCAGCACTGAGTCAAACGCCCCGTCCAGCCCCAGCTTGGCGGCGATATGGGCCACCGGCGCCGGCGCATCACCGCTCACCAGCCAGCTGGCGATGCCGCGCTGGCGCAGGGTAGCGATGGCCTCGGGGCTCTCGGGGCGCAGGGTATCGGCCAGGGCCGCTATGCCGGCCACCACGCCGTCGATGGCCACCCAGACCCGGGTCGCGCCGTCGGCGGCTTGTTCATCCTGTTGTGGTACGTCAATGCCGAGCTGGCCCAGCAAAGAGCCATTGCCGATGGCGACCGTGTGACCAGCTACCTGACCCACTATGCCGGCCCCGACCCGCACCTCGACGGCTTCCGGCTGGGGCAGCGTAGCCTCCTTGCCGACTGCCTCGCGCATGGCCAGCGCCAGCGGGTGCTCACTCGCCTGCTGCAGTGCGGCAGCGAGGCGCAGCTGCTCGTCGTTGCCACTCCAGCTCGCCAGCACCGGCCGGCCCTGAGTGAGCGTACCTGTCTTGTCGAAGATCAGCGCCTTGATGGCGTGGGCCTTCTGCAGGGTATCCACATCCTTGATCAGAATGCCGTGGCGCGCCGCCACCCCGGTGCCGGTGACGATGGCGGCCGGCGTGGCCAGCCCCAGCGCGCAGGGGCAGGCGATCACCAGCACGGCCACCGCCGCCAGCAGCGCCTGACCGAAGTCGTTGCCGATGGCGTACCACACCAGCAGGGTAAAGAGGGCGATGGCCATCACCACCGGCACGAACACGGCGGAGACCTTGTCCACCAGCTGCTGCAGCGGGGCCTTGCCCATCTGGGCGCTCTCCACCAGGGCGATGATCTTGCTGAGGCTGGAGTCCTCCCCCACAGTCGTGGCCTCGATCTCCAGCACGCCGGAGCGGTTGATGGCACCACCCAGCACCTTGTCGCCCTCGCCGCGGGGCACCGGCAGGCTCTCGCCGGTGAGGATCGATTCGTCCAGCTCGCTCTCGCCGCTCAGGATCTTGCCGTCCACCGGTACCCGCTCACCCACCAGCACCCGCAGCCGATCGCCGCGCAGCACCTCGTCGATGGCGACGCTCTGCCAGCTCTCGCCGCGCCAGACGGTGGCGGTTTCCGGCCGCAGCGCCATCAGCTCGCGAATGGCGGACTGGGTGCTGCGTCTGGCGCGGGCCTCCAGCAACTTGCCGAGGGAGATCAGAGTGATGATGATGGCGCTCGCCTCGAAATAGAGCTGGCCGCTGGCGGCCATCCCCAGGGTCAGCAGCAGATAGAGGCTGTAGAAGTAGGCCGCGCTGGTACCAGTCGCCACCAGCACGTCCATATTGGCGGAGCGGTTCTTGATGGCGAGCCAGGCACCGCGATAGAAGCGGGCCCCGATCCAGAACTGTACCGGGGTGGCGAGCACCAGCTCCAGCCAGGCGGGCAGATGCCAGGGCAGCAGACCGGCCATTGAGAACATACCCACCAACAGCGGCAGGGTCAGCAGCGCCGAGACGATGACCCGGGTCTGCGCCTGACGGGTGCTGGCGGCCTCTTGCGCTTCCCGCTCCAGCAACTGCTGACGGCGGCCGCTGGCCGAGCCCTGCGCCAGCTGGGCACCAAAGCCGAGGGCTTCGATCTGCTCGCGCAATGCGGCGGGGGTCTGCATCCCGGGCACCAGCACGATACGGGCCTGCTCGAGCGAGAAGTTGACGTCGGCTGAAATGACACCGGGCAGCGCGGCCAGCATCTTGTTCAGACGAGCCGAGCAACCGGCACAGGTCATGCCGCTGATCTGGAAGGAGAGCGTCTCGTGGCCATAGTCATAGCCCTGTGCCTGAATGCTCTCCAGCACCGCCGGCAAACGATCGGGGCTGGCCAGGTCGATGGCGGCCTGCTCCAGCGCGAAGTTGACGGTCGCCTCGACCCCCTCCAGCTTGTTGAGGGCGGTCGTGATGCGGCTGGCGCAATTGGCGCAGCTCATGCCTGTGAGCGGCAGCTGCAGATGGATGGGTAATTGAATATGAGTGGTCATCTTGTTCCTCCCCGGAACCCGTCGGCCAGAACGAGCGCCGACCAGCAAACCCTAACCTTTACTGTAAGGGTAAGCTCAAGCCACCTGACTCACTTTTTGCAGATGAAAAAACGGCGCCCGTTTGCTGCCAGAGAGCAAACGGGCGCCGCATTCAACTATTACGCGGTGTGATCGGCTCAGATGCCGTACTGGGCGCGGTACGCCTTCATGGCAGCCAGTTGTGTAGCCAGCTCCGGCTGCTCGGCCTGCTTCTCTTCCAGATAAGCGATAAGGTCGCTCATCTGGATGATGGCGATGATGTGGGCGCCGTAGTCACGCTCCACCTCCTGAATGGCGGAGAGCTCGCCCTTGCCCTTCTCCTGACGGTCCAGCGCGATCAGCACACCGGCCAGGGAGGCGCCGTTGGCCTGGATCAGATCCATGGATTCGCGGATGGCGGTGCCGGCGGTGATGACGTCGTCCACCAGCATGATGCGCCCCTTGAGCGGGCTGCCCACCAGATTGCCGCCTTCACCGTGATCCTTGGCCTCCTTGCGGTTGAAGCACCAGGGCACGTCCACGTCGTGCTGCTCCACCAGTTGCACCGCGGTGGCGGAGGCGATGGGGATCCCCTTGTAGGCCGGGCCAAACAGCACATCAAACTCGATGCCGGCATCCATCAGGGCGGCGGCATAGAAGCGGCCGAGACGGGCCAGATCGCGGCCGCTGTTGAACAGACCGGCGTTGAAGAAGTAGGGGCTTTTACGACCGGATTTCAGGGTAAATTCACCGAATTTGAGGACCTGTTTCTCCAGGGCGAACTCGATAAATTGACGCTGGTAGGCTTTCATTCTGGCTCCTTGCTTGGCTTGTCGTTTACTTTCGTGGGGTATAAAAAAACGCGGACAATGCCGCGTTTTTAAAATCATGCAAGTGACTGCTTCTGCAGCGCAATGATGTCGGCGATGCCGCCCTTGGCGAGCGCCAGCATCTCCAGCAGCTCGTCGTGGGTGAAGGGCTCGGCCTCCGCGGTGCCCTGCACCTCGATGATGCGACCATCTTCGGTCATCACCACGTTCATGTCGGTCTCGGCGGCGGAGTCTTCGATGTACTCCAGATCACAGATGGCTTCCCCTTCGAACATGCCGACGGAGACGGCGGCAATCATCTGCTTGAGCGGGCTCTGCTTGATCATGCCCTTCTCGACCATCCAGTTCAGCGCATCCACCAGCGCCACACAGGCACCTGTGATGGCGGCGGTACGGGTGCCACCGTCGGCCTGCAGCACGTCGCAGTCAACTGTGATGGAGTGCTCACCCAGCGCGGTCAGGTCTACCGCGGCGCGCAGGGAGCGGGCGATCAGGCGGGAGATCTCCAGGGTGCGGCCGCTCTGCTTGCCGGAGGCCGCTTCGCGGTTCATCCGGGAGTGGGTGGAGCGCGGCAGCATACCGTACTCGGCGGTCACCCAGCCCTGATTCTTCCCTTTCAGGAAGCGCGGCACGCTGGTGTCGACGCTGGCGGTGCAGAGCACGCGGGTGTTGCCGAATTCCACCAGCACGGACCCTTCAGCATGCTTGGTGAAGTGGCGGGTAATGGTGACCGGACGAAGCTGCGCGGCAGTGCGATCGCTGGGACGTGACATGGGACGGACCTCTGGGCTGGCTGAATTGGCGCAGGAGTATAAGTGATCCCAGCCCAAATATCAGCCGCTAAAACCACGCTGTCGGCTGACGGAGCAGGCCTGGCTGAGTATACTGGCCGCACACTTCATCAAGCCCGGAACAATCAATGATTCACAGCATGACCGCCTACGCCCGCAAGGAACTCAAGGGCGACTGGGGCACAGCCGTTTGGGAAATTCGTTCGGTCAACCAGCGCTATCTGGAGACCTACATTCGCCTGCCGGAACAACTGCGCAGCCTGGAGCCGGTTCTGCGTGAGCGCTTCCGCGCCAAGCTGCAGCGCGGCAAGGTGGAGTGCAACCTGCGCTTCGAGGCCGCGCAAGCCGCTGCCAGCCAGCTGCACATCAACGAAGAGCTGGCCAAGCTCATCATCGACAGCGCCAACTGGGTAATGAAAGAGGCGGGCCAGGGTCAGCTCAACCCGGTCGACGTACTGCGCTGGCCGGGCGTGATGGCTGCCGCCGAGCAGGACATGGACGTGGTTGCCACCGAGCTGCTCGGCGGGTTTGACCAGACCATGGAAGATTTCCTCGCCTCCCGCGCCAGCGAAGGGGCCAACCTCAAGGCCCTGATCGAACAGCGCCTGGCCGGCATTCAGGTGGAAGTAAAGAAGGTGCGCGTGCACCTGCCGCAGATCATCGAGTGGCAGCGCCAGAAGCTCACCGACCGGCTGGCCGAAGCCAAGGTGGAGCTGGATCCGGCCCGCATCGAGCAGGAGATCGTGCTGCTGGCCCAGAAGATCGACGTGGCGGAAGAGCTGGATCGGCTGGAGATGCACATCAGCGAGACCAACAAGATCATGAAGAAGGGTGGCGCCTGTGGCCGTCGTCTCGACTTCATGATGCAGGAGTTCAACCGCGAGTCGAACACCCTCGGTTCCAAGTCCATCAACGCCGAGGTGACCCAGTCCGCCGTGGAGCTGAAGGTGCTCATCGAGCAGATGCGCGAGCAGATCCAGAACATCGAATAATACCGGTTCGATAGCGTGAAAAAGCCATTGGAGACAATGGCTTTTTCTTTTTATGCGGAGCAGGCGAGCACAGGGAGCGCGCAGGCGGTGGGCTCGGCCGCCGGGCCGAGATCCCGCACTATGTCGTGGATCACCGCATCCAGCTGATGAAGGCTGTGATGATGAGGCAGGATGATGAGGTGGGAGTGCTCGCCCGAGGTCGCCAGGCAATGGCGCTTCCAAGTGCGCTCCGAGGGGCGCGGGAAGACCACGGTAATGGAGTGCGGATGCCGCCAGGCCGGCACCCCCTGCTGATTCAGCCGCTCTACCAGCTGCTGGGCCATGGCCAGGCAGCGCCCGGTCCGCTCACGCCACTGGGCCAGCGTCCGTCCCTTGATGGCGGCCCACATCAACAGGGGCGTGAAGCCGTTGCGCGATCCGCTGATGGTCTGATCGCTGGCCGAGATGTAGTCCACCTCCACGGCGATGCGATCTACAAAACGCCGCCTGGCCAGCACGATGCCGCACGGGATCGGCGACCCCATCATCTTGTGGCCCGAGACACTGATGGAATCGATGCCGTCGGCAAATGAAAAGGCCGGCGCATCGTCCACAAACGGCAGTATCATGCCGCTCAGGGCCGCATCCGCGTGCAGGTAGTAGTCCTGACGCGGGATGCCGATGGCCGACAGCCGCCGTTGAATGGCGCCGATGTCGTCGACCGCCCCCTTCATGGTGGTACCGATATTGGCAAATATGATGGGATGACGCTCGCCATCATCCACTATCTGCTCTGCCAATTTATCGCAGTCTATTTCCCCGGTGGGCAGTGTGGGAATTTCCTTGGCCTTGATCCGCAGCAACCTGATTATTTTGGCAACTGAATAGTGTGTCTCTTGTGAATAATAGAGGGTGCCTTCAGGAAACAACTCTCTGGCAAGATAACAGCCAAACATATTGCCTTCGGTGCCGCCATTGGTCACATAACCCCAGCTCTGCTCTGGCGAGATTGAAAATAGCGATGAGAAATAGTGCATGACCTCTCGCTCAAATTCGAAGGTATTGAGCAAATAATTTCCAGGTACGCCCCAGTCGCCACAGTTATTGATAGAAAACTGTAAAAACTTGTGCAGCTTGGAATAATCAAAGTCGGCAGCCTCCGGATAACCGACATTGAAATATTGATGGGTAAGGCAGAACTGCCAAAACTGCTCTAGCCTGTGCTGATCTTCTGCTGACAGCGTCATGATGGTGTCCGTGGCGAGCGCCATGACTTGGCGCCGCCCTTGCTGAATGATAAGAGCAATGCGTGAAATTAATTAACTATATACAGCCAGTCAGGCCGCCTGGGAGCCGCTCAGGAGCGCCCACCAGGCTGACAGGGTGGGCCTGCGCGCCAGCTCGTCAAAGCCGACATCGACCCCCTGTGCCTTCAGCTCTGCGGTAAAGCGCATGATGCTGAGGGAGTCCAGCCCATACAGCACCAGACTCTCCTCCGGATCCAGCTCCCCCTCCTCCACCAAGCTCTGTACTCGTTCATTCAACCACTCACGGGTCATGAATGTTGGTCTGCTCATGTTATTTCCTCACTGTCTGTCATGGTTATTTCTAGTCGTGATTGTTTAATCAACGCCCCCACCCAATTGCTGAAAACTGAATCGACGGCTGCCAAAAAAGAGGGTCCGTCATACCGGCCTGAAATACCGTCCAGAGTCATCTCTGGCCACGACCGATGCCAATTTAATTAAGCGAATCATCGATATAACCATATGGGTTGACGGATTAAATTAACATTGAAATGAAAATCATTATCATCTTTAAATATATAAACAACGAAACACGACAAGTTGTCAACGCCATGAATGAGATGAAAGAACTGACCGCGATGCAGGCGGCTTGCTGGATGGGACGCAGCGCACATGCCCATCTGGGGGGCGTCAGTGCCCACCTCTACGCCGAGTTTGACGGCCCGGCCCTCGATCTGGCGCGCCTGCACGGTGCGCTGGAACGTCTCTATCAGGCGCACCCCATGCTGTGCCTGACCGTCACCCGGGACGGCGCCCAAACGTTGGGAGAGCCTGCCCCGGCCATGCTGGAGATAGATGATTTCCGCTCCCTGAGCGGCCAGCCACTGGCCGATGCCCTGGCCCGCAAGCGGCAGGAGTGGACCCACCAGCAACTCGATCTGAGCCGGGGTCAGGCGGCCCGCTTCTCCGTCACCCGGCTGGCAGAGCAGCGCCAGCGGCTGCACATCGACACCGACATGATGGCCGTCGATCCCTCCAGCGTGCGGATCCTGCTCGCCGACCTGGCCCGGTGGTACGAAGAACCGGAGTGGACGCCACCGCCAGCCCCTTCGTTTTTTGCCTGGCACGAGGCTGTGCAGACGCGCCTGCGCGCGCGCCGGGAACAGGATCGGCAGTGGTGGCGACAACAGCTGCCAACGTTGGCGCCGGCGCCTACCCTGCCGACCGTTCCGCAGCAGGCGCCCCCCGCCAGCGAGCGCCTCAGCACCACCCTGGATGCCGCTACCTGCCAAGCCCTTACCACCCTGGCACGGCAGCGGCGCCTGACCCTCTCCAGCCTGATGCTGGGCCTCTTTGCCCACGCCCTGGGCAAGGCCACCGGCGACAGGCGTTTTCGCCTCAATGTCCCCTTCTTCTGGCGCGAGCCCGTGCTCGGCAACGAGCAGCGGATCGTCGGCGAGTTCGCCAACCTCACCCTGGTGGACGTGGACCTTGACCAGGCCGGCACGCTGGATGCGCTGTGCCGGCAACTGGCGGCCCAATGGCACCAGCGCCTCGGTCACGGCGCCTATTCCGGCGTGGCGGTGATGCGCGATCTCTCCCGCCACCACGGCTCGGCCCAGCTGGCCCCCATCGTCTTCACCGCCGCCCTGGATCTGGAAGGGGGCTCGCTGTTTCACGAACGGGTGCACAGGGTCTTCGGCGCCATGAACTGGGTCATCTCCCAGGGCCCCCAGGTGGCGCTGGATGCCCAGCTGGTGCGCCTGCGCGGCGAACTGCTCATCAACTGGGACGTCCGCCTCGATGCCCTGCCGCGCCCCTGGATCACCGCCCTCTTCGACGATCTGGTGGCACAGTTGCGCCAGCTGGCGCGGGATCCCGCCCTGCTCGACGCCCAGCTGCACCGCCGCCGCGAGGCCCCCCTGACGCCGCTGCAGCAGGCCTACCTGCTCGGGCGCACCACCCAGTTTCCGCTCGGGGGCGTGGCCATGCAGGAGTACCGGGAGTACCGCGGCAAGATGGAGCCGGCGCTGCTGCGCGCCCGCCTGCGGGAGATAGTGCAGCGCCACGATGCGCTGCGTACCCGCATCGATGCCGACCGCCTGGTACAGATCGTCGATGACGAGGTGCGCCTCAATCTGCACGAACAGGACCTGCGTCAGCTGACCGAAGAGGAGGTGGCTCCCAGGCTCGCTCGCCACCGGGAGGCATACAGCCATGCCCTGTTCGACCTGACGCAGTCCCCCTGGGATCTGACCCTGCTGCACCTGCCGGGAGACGAGCTGGTCGCCTTCGTGCGCATCGATGCCCTGATCCTGGATGGACACGCCATCGCCACCCTGATGCGCGAACTGTTCGAAGGAATAGTGGCCCCCGCGCTGCCCTCTCCACCCGCTCACGAGCCCACGGCGGCGCAGCGGGAGCAGGCAGGGGACTACTGGCGACGCAAGCTGGCCAGGCTGGAGGGGCCACCGCGCCTGCCCTGGACCCAGCCGCTCGAAGGTCTGCGCCGTGCCCGCTACGCACGCCAGCGGCAACGCATACCTGCCGGGCAGGCGGCCGCGCTCTACAAGCTGGGTGCCCGCCAGCACCTGTTCAAGAACACCACCCTGATGGCCGTCATCCTGGAGGTGCTCTCCCGCTGGCGCGACGAGGGGGATCTCTGCGTGGCCGTGCCGGTGGCCCCGCCACCCGGCGGGCCGCTGACCAACCGTTCCAGCTTTATCGCCCTCACCTGGCAGCCCGCGGAGGGCACCCTGCTGGAGCGGGCCCACATCCTGCAGCAGGACGTCATGGAGGGGCTGGATCGGCTCGCGTTCTCCGGGGTCGATATCGCCCGCCAGCTGGTGGAGACCCATGGCGGCGGGCCCGCCCTGCCCGTGGTCATCACCAACGGACTGGCCTGGCCGGTGGCCGCGTCAGAGAGCCCCATGCAGTGGCAAGGGGGCCTGACTCAGACACCCCAGGTCGCCATGGACATTCGCATCAGCCAGCAGGCCGACGGCACTCTGGTGCTCGACATCGACTACGCCAGCGAGGCTCTGGAGGCCGCGCTGGTGAGCGATCTGCTCGCGGCCATGGCGCGTGCCGTGGCCCGGCTGGCGGAGGGAAAGGCATTTCACCTCCCGGATCTGGTCACCCCCCCCCATGCCCGTCACAACAGCCTGCCGGACGCCGCCTGCCACACCGACTTCCTGCAGCGCATCGCCGATCGCCTGTTCCATCCGCAGCACGAGGCGGTGGCCCTGATCCAGGGGGAGCGACAACTCAGCTACCGGGAGCTCGGTCACGGAGTGGGGCACGTGATGCATGCCCTGAGCGAGGCCGGCATAAAGGCCGGGCAGGTCGTCGCCATCTGCCTGCCGCGCAGCCCAGAGCACACCATGGTGACCCTGGCCTGCGCCCTCAGCGGCATCATCTGGGTGCCCGTCGATGCCGCCTCGCCAGCCGAACGACGCCGCTATCTGCTGGACAACTGCTGCCCCGACCTGGTGGTGGCAGAGCCAGGCGCAGAGACGGGCCACCCCACGCTGACCCCGGCCACCCTGCTGGCCGGCTCCGATGCCCCCCTCGGCACGCCCTGGGCGGGGCGCAGTGCCCACACCACGCCGGCCTACTACCTCTATACCTCAGGCACCACGGGGCGCCCCAAGTGCGTGATGCTGAGCAACCAGGCCACCGCCAACGTGATCGGCAGCACCCTGCAGCGCTGGGGCATCACAGAGCAGGACAGGTTTCTCTCCGTCACTCCGCTGCACCACGACATGTCGGTCTTCGACGTGTTTGGCTGCCTGACCGCCGGCGCCACCCTGGTGCTACCGGAGCCAGGCGCCGACAAGGATGCGGTGCACTGGGGCCGGCTCATCGCGCGCCACGGCGTCACCCTCTGGTGTTCGGTGCCGGCCATGCTGGAGATGCTGCTCGCCTGCCACCCGGTCGACACGCTGCAGAGTCTGCGGCTCGTCGCCCAGGGAGGGGATTACATCAAGCCGGGCATCATAGAGCGCCTGCGCACCGGCCTGCCTGCCGCCCGTCTCTTCTCCCTCGGCGGGCCGACCGAAACCACCATCTGGAGCATCTGGCACGAGATAAGCGCCGACGATCGGCAGCGCATTCCCTATGGCACACCACTGCCGGGCAATGCCTACTGGCTGCTGGACGAGCGCGGTGAACACTGCCCGCTCGGGGTGGCGGGCCGCATCCATACCAGCGGCGTCAACCTGGCCCTCGGCTACCTAGAACAGGGGCAGCTTGTCCAGACCGACTTCGTCACCCTCACCGATGACAAGGGCCAACCGGTGCATGCGTTTCGCACCGGCGACCGGGGCCGCTACCGCCGCGACGGCACCCTGCTGTTCGACAGCCGGGTCAACGGTTACATCAAGGTGCGCGGGGTGCGTGTCTCGCTGCCCGACGTCGAGAGTGCCCTCATCACCCATCCGGCCCTCGCCCAGGTGCTGGTGGTGGAGTACGGCGACGAGCGACAGGGGGAGCTTGGGATCGGGCTGCTCTACGTCTGCGCCACCGACCACCGGCTGGACCCGGCCGCCCTGCGCGAGTTTGCCCGGGCGCAGTTGCCGGCCTCCCATGTGCCGACCCGCGCCCTGGCCGTCGAGCAGTTGCCCCTCACCGCCAACGGCAAGCCGGACAAGCCCGCCGCACGCACCCTGCTGGCGCAACCCGCCCCCCGTCACGGGGTACTCGACATCTATCTGGAGGTGCTGGGCGCGGCACCGGGCAGTGCCGACAGCCGGCAGCCCTTTACCGCACTGGGGTTGCGGCCCCAGCACCTGAAGACCATTTCGGCCCGGCTGCGCGAACGCTTCGCCGTGGAGCTGTCACCGGGCCAGCTGCTGGCCTGCCGCACGGCGGCCGACGTCGAGGGGCTGCTGGCCAGCGTGCGCGCCTGATCCTGCGCCCCGGCATGGCCGGGGCGCATCACCTTTCCTTTGGGAGTGTTTATGGAGACCACACACGTGGATATCGCCGGGGTCGGCATCGGCCCCTTCAACCTGGGGCTGGCGGCCCTGCTGGACCGGCATCCCGAGCTGATCGGGGTGTTTCTGGATCGCAAACCGGCCTTCAGCTGGCACCAGGGGCTCCTGCTGCCGGGCACCACGCTGCAGGTGCCCTTCCTGGCCGATCTGGTCACCCTGGCCGATCCGACCCATCCGCTGAGCTACCTCAACTATCTGCACCGGCACGACCGGCTCTACCCCTTCTACTATTACGACCACTTCCAGATCCCGCGCCGCGAGTATGACCACTACTGCCGCTGGGCCGCCAAGCAGCTCCCCAGCTGCCGCTTTGGCGAAGAGGTGGTGGCGGTGCATTACGATGCGAGCAAGGAGCGCTTCTGCCTCGAGAGCCGCGACGCCGACGGCCGGGCCCACCACTACCAGAGCCGTGATCTGGCCATCGGCATCGGCACCCGCCCGGCCCTGCCAGCCTGGGCGCAGGGGATCGATCATCCCAATCTGCTGCACTCCGCCGACTTCCTGCACGCCAGGGAGCGCCTGGCCGCCTGCCGCCGGGTGACCGTGGTCGGCTCGGGGCAGAGTGCGGCCGAGTGCGTGCTGGCCCTGTTCCAGGCGCTCACGCCGGAACGGGTGGCCGCCGGGGCGGCCATCCAGTGGATCACCCGGGCCCCCGGCTTCCACCCCATGGAGTACTCCAAGCTGGGGCAGGAGTGCTTCACCCCCGGCTACATGGACTATTTCCAGCGCATCCCGCGGGAGAAACGGCGCGCCATCGTGGCCGGGCAGGGGATGCTCTACAAGGGGATCAGCTTCGCGACCATAGGCGCCCTGTTCGACCTGATCTACGAGCGATCCATCGGCGGCCAGACACCCGGGCTGACCCTCTTCTCCAGCTGCAATCTGGAGGCGGCCGAAGTCCTGAGCGACAGCGCCCTGCGCCTGACCTGCCACCACACCCAGCTCGATCAGCGTTGTACCCTCGAGGCCGATGCCGTGGTAGCCGCCACCGGCTATGCCCACGCCTGGCCCGCCTGGTTCGAACAACTAAAGGGTGAGGTGCTGGCCGTGGACGAACAGGGGGACTGCATAGTGCAGGAGGACTTCACCGCCCGCCGCGCCGATCGGGGCACTGGCCGGGTCTTCATCCACAATGCCGACATCTTCCAGCAGGGGGTAGGCTCGCCGGATCTGGGGCTCGGGCCCAACCGCAATGCCCGCATCCTCAATCAGCTGCTGGGGCGCGCCCACTACCACCTGCCCGCCCGCACCACCTTCCAGCACTACGGTCTGCCGACCGACTGAGCCAAACAGTGAGCCCCCTTGCGGGGGCTCACGCCATCACACCTGTGGGGCCAGGGCCGCGAGCGGGCTGGCAGTACCCTCCCGCACCAGCTGTTCGAGCAACCGGTCAAGCAGGGCACAGAGAGTCTGTATCTGGGCCGGGCTGTAGCGACCGTCCCGGTAGGTGATGACCAGCCGCAGCCGCCGCTCATCGTCCAGCACATCCTCCATGATCTCGAACTGCAGACCGAACATGGTTTCGGTCTTGTCCGCATCGATCTGGCGGTAGCGCAGCCCCTCGCCCGCCGGGGTCGGCAGACGGCCGTTGAGGGCGTTGCTGGCGTGGATCTGGATGTAGACGTCGAACAGCAAGCCGTCGGCCGGCGTCATGCCCAATCCCTGCTGGATCTGTTCGAGCGGCACATCCGCGTAGCAGAGTGAGTCGTTGATGGTGCGGGTCACCTGGCGCAGCAGATCGCCAAACCGGGTGGTCGCGGCAAACGACACCCGATGCGCCACCATGGTAGTGAAATAGCCCACCGAGTCGAAGAAGGCCGGATCGGTGCGCCCCGAGGTCGAGGTGCCGATCAGGATCTCCTCGGCCTGACCCAGCTGGTGCAAGGAGAGGGCGATGGCCGTGTACATCAGGGTAAAGAGGGAGGCATCGTGGCCACGGGCCAGCTCATAGAGCCGGGCCAGCGTGCCCCCGGCCGGCTGCCACTCGTGCCAGCGGGCGGCCCAGGTTTCCCCCGGCAGGGGCATCACCGGCAAGGGAGGACGGCGGGAAGCCGGCACGGCGCCGCGCAGCAGACGGGTCCAGTAGGCCAGGTGCGTCTCGTTGATCCCATCCGCCGCCTGCCGGCGAGCAAAATCGTGAAACGCCGGCGCCGGTGCATCCCAGCGGGGGGCAGTCCCGGCGGCGCGAGCCAGGTAAGCCTGGGCCAGCTCCCCCATCATCAGGTTGATGGACCATTCGTCCACCACCATGTGGTGCACCAGCAAGGAGAGCTGCTGGCGCCCCGTGGCCGGATCGCGCAGGAAACGGATCCGCAGCGGCAGTTCCCGGGTCAGGTCGAAGCGATGGGCCGCTGCGTCGGCCAGGGTCATCCCCTGCGACTCGGCACTGCCCCAGAACCAGCGATAGCCGGCCAGCTGATCGGCCGGGAGAATGCGTTGCCGCACCTCGCCATCCTGCGTCATGAACAGGGTCCGCAAACTGGCGTGGCGCTCGATAATATCGGTAAAGGCGCGAGCAAACAGGGACTCGTCCACCTCGTCAATAAAGTCGAGGGCAAACGGAAGATTAAAAATGGTGCCAAAGTCGTGGGCTTCATAAGCCCGCCACAGAGAGGCCTGCGCCAGGGCGAGCGGAGCCGGTTCCCTGTTATTTGCCGGGACGGCTTCCTGCAATGAAGCCTGCTCTGATATCACGGCCTTGCGTGCCAGGGCAGCCGCCGTCGGCGATTCGAAAAAGTCGTTGAAGCGGCACTCGATACCGTGCTCGCTCAGTAATTTCCCAATAATTCTGGTCGCCAGCAGGGAGTGACCACCATTATCAAAAAAGTCATCATCCGGCCCCATATCGGGCGATGACAAGGCACGACGAAATTCCTCAAGAATAATCCGTGAAATATTCTTTCCGACATCATGAGCAGGGGCACAAGAGGCTGGTGCGGCAAGGTGTGCCGGGGATGATAGCAGCAGCGGCGTTTGCCCGGCCTGGCCGGTAGCCAACCGATCGTAGTGCTGCTTCAGCGCCGCCATCAGGGTCTGTGGCGAGCCCTGTTCCGCAAGCACAGGATGCAGCACCAGCGCCAGTATCACACTGCGTTCTGCGTTGATAATCAATGCCTTGAAAGGCGGTTGGCGGGCACTGTCCCAGGGGGCCTGCTGCACTCGCCGTACCAGCTCATCTACCTCGTCAGCCGCCAGACGATGAAACTCCAGACAGGGATACCAGCCATTTATCTGATATTTAAATAGATCGCCATCGGCACTGAAAAAATAACGGGCATTGAGTTCCGGCTGCTCCTTTATTAATAACTCAACACTCAATATCAATAGCGAAATATCAATATCGTCAGGGAGCGGCCAACACATCGCCTGTTTAATTATCTGCTCGGGCTGCTGTTGTTGTAACAACCAGCAGCTCTCTTCATGGGCACTGACAGGCAGCTCAAGCAGCCCCTCATTATGGAATTGCAGCAAAAGCCATCTCCTTCTCTGTGGAAATATAACCCTGTGAATTACGTCTGTTTTATTTGAAATAACCACGGACGCATGCCCCTCCCCCCTAATTGGCGGGAAAGGCATTGCGATATATCGATGAACACGATACCGTGCAAATGATTACCATAATGATTTTCATTCTCAAATAAAAATAACACGAGGTTCAGGAGAGAAATCGTGGAAATGGGCACAGGCTCCTTCCAGGCGCAGTTGCATCGTCTGTATCAGGAACATCACGGATGGCTCTGCTCGCTGCTAAGACGCAGGTTGGGCAACAGCTGCGACGCCGCGGATCTGGCGCACGACATCTACCTTCAGCTGCTGCGCAAGGGACACATCCCCACGGCGGCCGAGTGCCGTCGCCATCTGATGCAGATCGCCAAGGGCAAGGTGATCGATCTCTACCGCCGGCGTGCGCTGGAGGCCCGCTACCTCGAACAGCAGAGCTACCAACCCGACGCTCAGGCCCCCTCGGAAGAGCTGCGCGCCATGCAGCGCGAGGCGCTGGGAGCCGTCGCATCGGCCCTGCAACGCCAGTCCCCCAAGATCCGCCAGGCCCTGCTGCTCTCCCGCCTCGGCGGCCTCGGTTATCAGGACATCGCCAGCCAGCTGCAGGTGTCCGTTTCATCGGTCGAGAAGTATATCGCCCAGGGCGTGCAAAGCTGCCATCGCAGCCGGCCCGGCGGCGGCATCTGACCCGGATGGGGGAAATAAAAAGATTCATTTGAGGTTTTTTGTCCCCCGTACGGAAAACCACAGAGATCCGGTCGCTCGTTGCGGCCACCATCACTTCACCGTGGAGAAAAAGCCATGAAGGCAGACGATGTGCAGTGCCCCGAGGCCAATGCTGGCGGGCCCATCAGCCGCGTGCTGGCCCCCATTCGCGGCCACCTGATCGCCGCCGCCCTGCTGGCGGCCATCGGCGCCATGCTGACCCTGGTCCCGCTGGCCGGGATCGCCCACCTGGCGGGCCTGATGCTGGCCGAGGCCGCCGTGCCAGGCGACGCGATCACCGCAGTGCTCGGGATCAGCCTGGCCTGCCTGTTTGGCGGCATGATCCTGCTCAGCGCCGGCGATCTGGTGGCCCACCTGGCCGACAACCGCATCACCGGCCAGCTGGGCCTGGCCCTGACCCGGCGCCTGGCCCGGGTGCCCCTCGGCTGGTTCACCGCCCGCGCCTCGGGGGAGGTCAAACAGGCGATGCAGGACGACATCGGCACCCTGCACAGCCTGACGGCCCACTTCTACACCACCCTGGGCCGCTGTAGCGGCGCTGTGCTCATCTCCCTGCTCTACCTCTTCGCCATGGACTGGCGGATGGCCCTCATCGCCCTCTCCCCCTTCCCGCTCTTCTTCCTGTTCTCCGCCCGCGCCCACCGCGCCAGTGCCGCCAACATGCAGCAGTTCGGCGCCGGCATGGCCCGCATCAACAACGCCGTGGTGGAGTTCGTGAGCGGCATCCCCGTGGTCAAGGCCTTCGGCGTGCAGGGCCGGCTGCACACCAGCTACCGCAACGCCATCGATGACTTTGCCCGCGCCTTCACCGATTTCACCCGTCCGCTGGTCGCGGCCATGGCCAACGCCAACGCCATCATGGCCCCCGCCTCGGTCTTGGGGGTGGTGCTGGCAGGCGCCGTGGTGATGGTACGAGCGGGCGCCATGACACCGGCCGAGGTGCTGCCCTTTGTGCTGATCGCTCCGGGGCTGTGCGCCCCCCTGATGCTGCTGAGCTACCTCAAGCACGATCTCGGCAGCGCCACCGCGGCCGCCGAACGGCTCCACGCCCTGCTCGCCACCCCGGTATTGACGGAGCCCGCCGCCGGCACCGGTTTGCAGCCGGCCGACAACACCCTGCACCTCGAGCGGGTGAGCTACCGCTACGACGATCAGACCCCGATGCTCAGCGAGTTGACCGTCACCCTGACCCCGGGCACGGTCACCGCCATCGTCGGCGCCTCCGGGGCCGGCAAATCGACCCTGGCCAGGCTGCTGCTGCGCTTCTTCGACCCGAGCGAGGGGCGCATCACCCTGGGCGGGGTGGACCTGCGCGATCTCGAGAGCCGCGAGCTCTATCGCCACATCGGCTTCGTGCTGCAAGAGGTGCGCCTGGTGCACGCCAGCCTGCACGACAACATCGCCCTCGGCCGCCCCGGCGCCAGCCGCCAGGAGGTCAAGGCCGCCGCGCGCCGCGCCAACATCCACGACCGCATCCTGGCTCTGCCGCGGGGCTACGACGCCGTGGTCGGTGAGGACGCCAACCTCTCCGGCGGCGAGCTGCAACGGGTCAGCATCGCCCGCGCCCTGCTGCTCGACCCACCGGTGCTGGTGCTCGACGAGGCCACCGCCGCCGCCGACGCCGACAACGAGGTGAAGCTGCAACAGGCGCTCTCCACCTTCGCCCGCGGCCGCACCCTGGTCGTCATCGCCCACCGGCTCGACACCGTGATGCACGCCGACCGGATCCTGGTGCTCGACAACGGCGTCCTGTGCGAGCAGGGGCGCCACCACGAACTGCTGGCCCGCCGCGGCCGCTATGCCCGCCTGTGGGAACAGGGGGGATACGACACTCCCGCCCAGACCCACACCCCTCATCAGGAGGCCGTCCCCACATGCTGAACACCTTCCTGCGCCTGCTCGGCGACGACGCCGTCCTGCTGCGCCGCTACGGCCTGCTGGCCCTGCTCTACGGCCTGCTCTGCGGCCTGACCCTGGTCTGCCTCATCCCGGTGCTCACACACCTGCTGCGCGCCGAGACCGACGCCGCCACCGGCTGGCTGCTGGTGCAACTGATCGGCGTGCTGCTCTGCTGGAACCTGCGTCGCCGGGTGGAAAAGGCCGGCATCGCTGTGGGGATCGCGGTGCTGCGCACCGGCCGCCACGCCCTGGGCGAACACGTGGGCAGCCTGCCCATCGGCTGGTTCACCCCGGCCAACACCGCCCGCCTCAACCACCTGGCCTCGCAAGGCATGATGGAGCTGGCCCAGCTGCCGGCCCACGTCTTCACCCCCCTGCTCGGCGGGGTGATCACCCCGCTGGTGGTGCTGGTGGCCCTGTTTGCCCTCGATGTGCAGCTCGGCCTCATCGCCCTGATCGCCTTGCCGCTGCTGGTGGCGGTCTTCCTGCTCACCACCCGCCTCAACCAGCGGGCCGACGAGACCTTCCACCAGCATGCCGCCGGTACCAGCCAGCGCATGGTGGAGTTTGCTCAGGCCCAGTCGGTGCTGCGCGCCTTCAACGGCGAGCAGGGGGGCACCCGCTTCCTCGAGCAGGCCATCGCCCAGCAGCAAGCCTCCGGCAGGCAGTTGATCCGGCTCACCGCGCTGGCCTCGGGGCTCAACGTCTGGGCAGTGCAGGCCTGCTTTGCCACCCTGTTGCTGGTGGCCGCCCAGCACCTGGGCGGTGCCGACAGGGAGAGCCTGATCGCCGCCCTGGTGACCCTGGTGCTCATCAACCGTTTCATCGACCCCCTGCTCGACGTGGCCGGCTACAGCGACGTGCTGCGCGGTGCCCGTGCCCAGCTGGCGGCCCTGCAAACCATGTTTGACTACCCGGCCCAGCCGCAGCCGGCCACTCCTGCTACCCCGCTGGATGGCTCAGTGGAACTGCGCGGGGTGCACTTTGGCTATGACCCGGCCCACCCGCAGGTGCTCAAAGGGGTGGATCTGGCGGTGGCGCCCGGCAGCATGACGGCGCTGGTCGGTGCCTCGGGCTCGGGCAAGAGCACTGTGCTGCGGCTCATCGCCCGCTTCTTCGACGTCGGCGAGGGGGCCGTGCTGGTGGGAGGGGTGGACGTGCGCGCCATGAGCGGTGAGACCCTGGCCAGTCACATCAGCCAGATCTTCCAGGATGCCTATCTGTTCCAGGGCACCATTGCCGACAACATCCGCATCGGCAAGCCCGAGGCCAGCGATGCCGAGCTGCTGCACGCCGCCCATCAGGCCGGAGTGAGCGAGATAGTCGAGCGCCTGCCGCTCGGGCTCGACACCCAGGTTGGCGAGGGTGGTGCGCGCCTCTCGGGGGGCGAGCGCCAGCGGATCGCCATCGCCCGCGCCCTGCTCAAGGACGCCCCCATCCTGCTGGTGGATGAGGCCACCGCCGCGCTGGATGCGGAAAACCAGGCCGCCATCACAGAGACGCTGGCCCGGCTGCGGGGCAAACGCACCCTGATCGTCATCGCCCACCAACTCTCGACCGTGGCCATGGCCGATCAGATAGTGGTGCTCGACGATGGCATGGTGTGCGAGCAGGGCCCCCACGCCGTGCTCAGTCGCCAGCCGGGACGCTACGCCCACTTCCTGGCGCAGCGCGCCAGCGCCAAGGAGTGGCGCCTGACCGGAGAGGACGCGTGAGGGCGCTCCTGCTGCCGGCGACCCTACTGGTGCTGGCCGCGTGCTCCCTGCTGATCGGGGCGCGCCCCCTCCCGCTGGCGGAGCTCTTCGCCGGGGATGGCCTGCTCACCCTCACCGCCAGTCGCCTGCCGCGGCTGGCGGCGGTGCTGTTGACCGGCGCCGGGCTGGCGGTGGCCGGTGTCATCCTGCAGCAGATAGTGCAGAACCGCTTTGTCGAGCCCGCCACCTCCGGCGGGCTCGACGCCGCCAAGCTCGGCATCCTGATCGCCCTGACCCAGCTGCCCGCCGCCGGCACCACCGGCCGCATGCTGGTGGCGCTCGCCTTCTGCTTTGCCGCCAGCCTGCTGTTCATCGTCATCGTGCGCCGTATCCGCTTCAAGAATACCGTGCTGATCCCGGTGATCGGCCTCATGTATGGCAGCGTGCTGAGCGCCCTCGCCGAGTTCTACGCCTACCAGCACAACATCCTGCAGAGCATCCAGGGCTGGATGCTGGGGGATTTCTCCAAGGTGGTCGAGGGCAACTACGAGATCATCTACCTCATCCTGCCCATCACCCTGCTGACCTATCTCTACGCCCACCGCTTCACCGTGCTCGGCATGGGGGAGGAGGCCGCCGCCAGCCTGGGGCTCGGGTACTCGGCCACCGCCACCCTCGGCCTGCTGCTGGTGGCGGTCACCGTGGCCGCCACCGTCATCACGGTCGGCGCCATCCCCTTCGTCGGGTTGGTGATCCCCAATCTGGTGGTGCTACGCCACGGCCAGCACCTGAGAAAGACCCTGCCGCTGGTGGCCCTCTACGGTGCCCTGCTGCTGCTGGCGTGCGACCTGCTGAGCCGGCTGCTGATCCACCCCTTCGAGGTGCCCATCGGACTCACCGCCGGCAGCCTCGGCGGCGTGCTGTTCCTGCTGCTGATCCTCTGGCAGCGCCGATGAGAGAGACTCTTATGCGTTACGGGATCTGGGGGCTGCTGGCCCTGCTCGCCGCGACCTTTGTGCTGTTCGGGTCGGATCTCGACACCGGCTACATCATCCCCCAGCGGCTGCTGCGCCTGGCCGCCATCACAGTCGCCGGCGTCTGCATCGCGGTCTCGGCCATCAGCTTCCAGACCCTGGCGGGCAACCGCATCCTGACCCCCGCCATCATGGGGTACGAGGCGGTCTATCTGCTGCTGCAAGCCCTGCTGGTGCTGCTGCTCGGCAACCAGAGCCTGCTGCTGCTCGGGCGCGAGGAGAACGGCGTACTGTCGCTGCTGCTGATGCTGGGGTACTCTGCCATCATCCACCGCTGGCTGTTCCGGCCCGGGCAGACCGACCTGTTCCAGCTGCTGCTGACGGGGCTGGTGCTGACCATGGTGTTTGGCACCCTGACCCAGTTTGTCCAGCTCAAGACCAGTCCGGGGGAGTTCGCCATCCTGCAGGGGTTCGGCTATGCCTCGTTCAACCGGGCTCAGCCGCCGGAGCTGCTGATGGGGGGCGGTCTGGTCGCCCTGGTCTGTCTCGTCATCGCCCGCCGCCAGGCCGAGCTCGACGTGCTGGCGCTCGGGCGCGAGCAGGCCAGCTCGCTCGGGGTGGATTACCGGCGGGCGGTACGCCTGCACCTGGCACTCATCGCCGTGCTGGTGGCCGTCTCCACCAGCCTGGTCGGCCCCACCGCCTTCATGGGGGTGTTCGTGGCCAACATAAGCTATGCCCTGGCGCGCACCTTCCGTCACCGGGTCACCCTGCCGCTCGGCTGCGCCATCGCCATCGCGCTCTTCATCCTGGCCCAGTTCCTGGTGGAGCAGATCTTCAACTACCGCACCACGGTCAGCATCCTCATCAACCTGGTGTGCGGCACCTACTTCCTCGCCCTGATGGTCAAAACCAGAGGATCGCCATGATCTCCCTCGAACAGGTTCACCAGCGCTACGGCGATCGCGCCGTCCTGCGCGACATCACAGTCGACTTCCCGGCCGGTCGGGTCACCTCGCTGATCGGCCCCAACGGCGCCGGCAAGAGCACCCTGCTGATGGCCATGGCCCGCCTGCTGCCCATCAGCCAGGGGCGGATACGCCTGGGAGGCACCGACCTGCACCGCTTCACCGCCCGTGACTACGCCAAGCGGGTCGCCACCCTGCGCCAGTCGCCGGACGTGGGGCTGCGACTGACGGTCGACGAGCTGGTCGCCTTCGGCCGCTTCCCCTACAGCCAGGGCAACCTGACCCGGGAAGACCGCATCGCGGTCGACGAGGCCATCGACTTTCTCTCCCTCGCCCCCTTGCGCCGGGCCTACCTCGACGAGCTGAGCGGCGGGCAGCGACAGCTGGCCTACCTCGCCATGACCGTCGCCCAGCAGACCGACTGCCTGCTGCTCGACGAACCCCTCAACAACCTCGACATGAAGCACGCGGTGCAGCTGATGCAGGCGATCCGCCGCCTCAGCGACGAGCAGGGGCGCACCCTGATCCTGGTGGTGCACGACATCAACTTCGCCGCCAACTATTCCGATCACATCGTCGCCATGAAGGGGGGCGCGCTTGCGGGCAGCGGCCCGGTCGCCGAGATGGTCACCCCGGCCAACCTGGAGGCGCTCTACGACCTGCGCTTCGACATCCTGCCGAGCCAGCGCGGCCTGCTGTGCAACTACTTCAACCCAACCCCGTCTGGAGAATTGTTATGAGGATCAATACGCTCACCGCCGTGCTGCTGGCCGCCATCGCAGGGCTCACCGGCTGCGACGCCCCCAGGGAGCAGGCCGCCACCGGGGCCGACGGCACCGTGGTCACCGTGACCCACCAGCTCGGCACCACCCGGGTCGTCACCCCGCCCAAGCGGGTAGTGGCCTTCGACATGAGCGAACTCGATACCCTGGATCAGCTGCAGGCTCCGGTGGCCGGCATCGCCAAGGATTACGTGGCGCACTTCCTGCAGCGTTACCGGGACGACCCGGCCGTGATGGACGTGGGCACCACCATCCAGCCCAACCTGGAGCGGCTGCACAAGCTCAAGCCGGATCTCATCCTCATCTCCCCCCTGCAGGCCCAAAGCTACGAGGCGCTGAGCCAGATAGCCCCGACCCTGCACTACGACATCGACATGACCAACCGCGACGGCCACATCCTGGAGGCCGCCAAGGCCCACCTGCTCACCCTCGGCACCCTGCTCGGCCAGGAGGCGCTGGCCAAAGAGAAGGTGCAGCAGATGGACGCCAAGATCGCCGAGGTGCAGGCGCTGACGCGGGATCGTCCGGAAAGAGCGCTGATCGTGCTGCACAACAACGGCGCCTTCACCGCCTTTGGCACCCAATCCCGCTACGGCTTCCTGTTCGACACCCTGGGGGTCAAGCCGGCCGGATTGGAGCGGGACACCGGCATGCACGGCCAACCCATCTCCAACGAGTTCATCCAGCAGGCCGACCCGGACATCCTGTTCGTCATCGACCGCACCGCCGTGATGGAGCGACGCACGGCCATCGACGCCAGCACCCTGGACAACCCGCTGCTGCGCCAGACCAAGGCGTGGCGCAACGGCAAGGTGCGCTTCGTCGACCCCGAAACCTGGTACCTCTGCACCGCCAGCTTCACCTGCCTGAACCGCATCGCCGACGAGGTGATGGCCGCCTATCGCAGCTGATCCCCCGTGCCCGGCCAACGCCGGGCATCAATAGGCAAATGAGAGTTATTTTTATTTGAGGGTTTGAGAGTGTCATCCGGAAAGCATAAGGAGACAAAAACGCACTCCTCACCCTGAAAGGAATCCTGCATGCAGACATTGCCCTCATCCTCCCTTGCCGTGCCGCGCCACGGACTCTCCCGCCTGACGCTGGCCATCCTGGCCGGCCTGCAACTGGGCAGCGCCTGGGCCGCCCCGGCTCCCCGTGAAGAAGCCGCCCCCCGTCCCGACGAAGTCGTGGTGGTGGAGGGTCGCAAGGCCTACGCCGGCGGCCAGGTCGCCGCCGACAACCGGGTCGGCCTGCTCGGCAACAAACCCTTCCTGGAGACGCCGTTCAACACAATCAGCTACACCGAGGAGTACATCGAGGATCGCCAGGCCCAGGACATAGGCGCCGTGGCCGGTGCCACCAACCCCTCGGTCTATGTGCCGAGCAAGCGCAGCCTGTTCGAGACCTTCTACATCCGCGGCTTCAACACCAACGCCAACGACATCACCTTCAACGGCCTCATCGGCATGGCGCCGAACATGCGCAGCTCCACCGAGATGGCCGCGCGGGTCGACGTGCTCAAGGGGCCCTCGGTACTGCTCAACGGCATGCCGCCGGATGGCAGCGTGGGCGGCAACATCAACATAGTGCCCAAGCGCGCCGGCAAGACCCCCCTGGCCAAGGTCACCGCCAGCTATGAATCGGATGGCCTCGGCGGCGTGCACCTGGACCTGGGTCGCCGTTTCGGCGACGAGCAGCAGTGGGGGGTACGCTTCAACGGTGTCTATCGGGACGGGGACACCGCGGTCAACGACCAGCAGCACAAGATGGAGCTCACCTCGGTCGGGCTGGACTGGCGTGGCGAACGGGCCCGCGCCTCGGCCGATCTCTACCGGCAGCACGAGCGGGTGGACGGAGTGAACTACTTCGGCATCTTCTCGGTCGCCAGCCAGGTGACCCAGCTGCCCGAGCCCAAGCGTGGTGACTACTCCCTGGCGCCAGCCTGGGCCTACACCATCAACGACACCAAGGCTGCCGTGCTGCGTGCCGAGTATGATCTGACCGACAACCTCACCGCCTTCATCGCCTGGGGCCAGCGTGACGGCGGCTACAGCGCCCTCATCACCCGCAACACCCTGCTCAACGACGCCGGCGACATCAATGCCATGGCGGCCCGCTCCGAGCGGGACGGCACCCAGCGCTCCGGCGAGGCGGGCCTGCGCGGCACCTTCGGCACCGGCCCGGTCGATCACGCCTGGTCGCTGGCCGCCACCCGCTACACCTCGGAGCAGACCTTCCGGGACAAGATATTCTTCAACCACGCCATGACCAACTACGACCGGCTGGACTTCGGGCCCGCGCCGGATCTCGCCGGGTACGGTGCCGTCACCTCGCGCAGCGAGGCGACCCTGGCGAGCGTGGCGCTGGTCGATACCCTCTCCTTCCTCGATGGCGACCTGCAGTGGACCCTGGGGGCCCGCCGCCAGACGGTCGAGAGCAGCAACTTCAACGGCAGCGGCGACCAGACCGCCCGCTACGAGGAGAGCCGGGTCTCGCCCGCCACCACTCTGCTGGTCAAGCTGCGCGACGATTTCGCCGTCTACACCAACTACATCGAGGGGTTGAGCCAGGGGGGCGCGGCGCCGAACACCGCCAGCAATGCCGGCGAGATCATGAAGCCCTATCAGACCAAGCAGTATGAGGTCGGTGCCAAGCTGGATCTGGGCCACTTCGCCCATACCCTGAGCCTGTTCCAGATCGCCAAGCCGAGCGCCTACACAGACCCCAGATCCAACGTCTACGGGGTCTACGGGGAACAGCGCAACCGCGGCATCGAGTGGGATCTGTTCGGCGAGCTCACCCCCGAGCTGCGCCTGCTGGGCGGGGCCTCCTACACCCAGGCTGAGCTGACCAAGGCGCTCAACGAGAGCAACGTCGGCCACCAGGCCACCGGGGTGCCCAAGTGGATGGCCAAGCTCGGCGCCGAGTACGATCTGGCCGCCGTGCCGGGGCTGACCCTGACCGGCAACACCCAGTTCATCGGCGAGCGGTTCGTCACCGATGACAACCGCCTCTCGCTGCCCTCCTACACCACCTTCGACCTGGGGGCCCGCTACACCATGCGGATCGCCGACCACTCCCTGACCGTGCGGGCCGCGGTGCAGAACCTCACCGGCCGCAACTACTGGATCGGCTCCTGGTCCGGCGGCGACGGCAGCGGCCTCTCCGGCGGCCTGGGGGCGCCACGCACCTTCCAGCTCTCCACCTCGCTCACCTTCTAAGCAGCAGAAAAGCCATTGTCAAAATGGCTTTTCTTTTATGTGTCTCGGATGCCGGCCCGGTCGGCTTGCGCCAGATCGGATTTTCACGCCGCACCGACAGCATCTGACTCACTTGTGCGGTATGCTGTCACGCTCACGATCAACCATGACCTCTGTTGAGGCCTGCCTTATGAAATACCTAGTAGTTCAAACCAAACAGATAGGGGATGTACTGATCTCCACCGCGCTGTGCAACAACCTCAAGCAGAATGACCCAAGCGGCGAGGTTCACTATCTGGTCATGGATTATTGCGCGGGTATGGCGCAGGGCAATCCCAATATCGATCGGCTCATCATCATCGAGAAAGCCAGGCGCAACGAGTGGCGCTACATGAAGGATCTGCTGCTGGCCATTCGCCGTGAACGCTACGACGTGGTGGTCAACAGCCAGGGCCAGATGATCGGCCTGCTCAGCTGCCTCTTCTCCGGTGCCCGCCTGCGCATCGGCTTTGACTCCTTCCCCTGGCGGCTCGGCCACAACCGCATCGTCCGTTTTCGCAAGGACACCGAGTTTCAGGGCAACAGCACCCTGGTCGACGACCGCTTCTCGCTGCTCAAGCCGCTCAAGCTGGCCCGCGAGGATCGCAACTACTACCTCTGGCTGAGTGAAGAAGAGAAACGACAAGGAAGGGATGCCCTGCTGGCCGCTGGCGTCGACCTGAACCGCCCGCTGATCGCCATGGGCGTCAACTCGCTAGGACACTACAAGCGCTGGCCCATCGACTGCTTCGCCAAGGTCGCCCAGTGGCTGATCGAGCAGCACAATGCCCAGATCCTGATCTACTGCGGGCCGGGGGAGGAGGAGTACAACCGCGGCCTGAAACCGCTGCTGCCCGCCGCCCTGCAAGCCAGCGTCTTCGACCACATCAAGACCCGCTCGGTACGGGAGCTGGTGGGGCTGTTCGCCCACTCCCGGCTGTTTGTCGGCAATGATACCGGCCCCCGCCACATGGCGCAGGCCATCGACCTGCCCCTGCTGACCATAGTGGCCCCGGGCGGCGACAAGATCATCGCCAACCCGGTCAACCACCCTCGTTATCAGGCCATCGATGTGTTCGATGCCAAGGGGCCCGGCTTCCAGCTGCCGCAGAACGCGGAGAAGGACTTCATCGACGAAGCCCTGCTGCGCGCCATCACTCCCGAGCTGGTGATTGCACGGCTGACAGCGCTGCCTGATTGGCAAGCAGCCACGCCCTGAAAGTACGCTCGAATTCGGCCAGATCGAGGGAGTTGATATCTTGCTCCCTGGTATTGGCCGAGAACAGCACTGTGGCTGACGGGGAGTTGGGGTGCCACTCCAGGAAGTTCTCGTTGCCGCCACCTATGTCCGGGTTGTAGAGGCCAAGAATGGGCTTGTGCAACCCGGCGGCGATGTGCACCGTCGCAGTGTCCACCGAGATCAACCCCTGACACTGGCGCAGCTGGGCAAACAGCCCGGCCAGCGAGGGTGCATCCGGTGACAACAGCAGGCGCTCCGGTTGACTCAGGCCGGCCCGGATCCCGGCCACTTCTTCTTCCATGCCCGGCGGATAGAGCAGGCAGATGGCGCAAGAGCCGGCCGCCAGCATCTGCTCAATCATCTGGCTGATAAGCTCGGGCCGCAGACGGCGGGAGCTGCCACTGCCGTACGGGTTGAAACAGAGGACCGGCGCGGCCGGCCACCAGCCGGCCAGCGCATCGGGCGGGCTCATGGTCGGGACTATGTACTGCTGATCCGGATTGCTCACGCCGAGCCGCTGCAGCAGCAGGGCAAACTTGTCGGAGAAGTGCATGCCGCTGGAGGCCTTGCCCAGCTTGAGGTTGACCGCCTGCAGGGCATCGTCCATGCCGGCGACCCAATCCGCCCTGACCTGACTGATGAAGAAGATATCCTTCATTTTCAGCATCTTGCCAAAATGCACCAGGCACTCCACTTCCCCCAGCGAATGGGCCAGCCGCTTGAGCTGGCCATAGCCCGGCCGCTTGGGCACCTCTATCACCTTGTCCATGCCGAAATGATCGCGAAACAGGGGCGCTATGGCCGCGGTCGTGACGATCCACACCTCCCGCTCCGGGCTGGCGCGCTTGATCTCGCGGGCCACCCAGGACGAGACGATGGCATCGCCCAGTTTGGCATCCCAGCGCAGCAACACTATCTTCCCCTTGCGCTCGTGCAGCGGAGCCGGCCGCTTGCGATCGAACAGCAGCTGCCCCAGCTTGCGGCGAAGAATGTCACGCTGGAGTTGCAGATCGTTGATTAATGACATGAATCCACCAGAAGAGCCGTTGAATTGGGAGAAGGATAATACCAGCCTGACGCGGCTAGAGCGCCATCAGGGCATCGACCTGACGACTGATCTCGGCCGGCGACAGGGCCGCCAGCTGATCCGTGGTCGACCTCAGCACTATGTTGCGGCCCGCCAGCGGGATGAAGGCATCGCGCCAGCGCTCGTTGTTCATCAACACCAGGGTGGGCACCCCGAAGGAAGAGGAGATATGGATGATGGAGGTATCGGTCGAGATGACCCCTCGCGCATCCTTGATAATCTTGGCGGCATCGAGAATGGTGTCGGGAAACAGCGCTCTCATGTCTTGCCGTGAACAGCCCACGGGCTGCCTGGAGAAGACCAGGTAGGAGATCCCCTTATAGGCAGGCAACTGCGCCAGGATGCCGTCAATCTGCGCCTCCGTCATCGAGTTGCCGACCTGGCTCCCCGTCAGGTTGACCAGCAGATAACGGCCATACGCACGGGTATCCAGCTGCTCATTGCAGGGGGACGGTATGCAGACTGGCACCCCGGTCTGCTCGCCGGTCACGCTGAGCATGCGATAGACGAAGTGATCCCGGCTGGGACGTGACGACACTATGGTGGCCTTCTGGTTGAACAGCGGCAGCAACTTCTGCTGCCCTTCGCTCTTGAAGCGCAGGGGCAACGACTGCAAGCGCCCGTTGGCCAGCAACAGCAACTTGGCCATGGCGATATCATCAGGCTCGTCAAACAGATTGATCACCAGGTCATATCGCCGCTGCCTGAGTTCACGCAGCTTGCACCACATGCTCACCGGCAACAGGGTGTCGTTGAGGGTGATCACGTGACATTCGCCGATCCCGGCGACCGATGCCGCCAGCAGCTGGTTGCGCCGGCTGCACACCAGCTCGAGCCGCGCGGCGGGGTAGATCTCCCTGAGCCGAGCGATGGCGGGCAGGGTAAGAATGAAGTCGCCGATGGCGTCATAACCGACCACCAGCACTCTCTCCACCTGCGCTCCGGCAGGGCATGGGGCGGCGTCAGGCTCTCTGCCAATCAGCCATCTGGCAATGGAATGGGTAAGCAACTTTTTGAGGTTCATGGGTCATCCAGCATGTGTGGCCGCTGCTTTGGCAAGGCCCGCAGGGTGCCGACCCGCCGTCGGCACGCTCCGCCCTATTTCAGATAGTGGCCGTAGGCCCTGTCATCTATGGTGGTGGTGAACAGATCCACATCCAGACAGCTGGGTTCCACCCCGGATGCGGTCAGGCCGTTGAGCTGCAGGCGGCCGGTCAGATAGTCGGAAGGCATCCGCAGCGGATAGGCGCACTGCAACAGCTTCTTGGCCCCGGTCAGACTCAGCACATACCCTGCGGTAGAGAGCACACCTCGTTTGGAGGTGCGGCTGGGGGTCAGGTATCTGGCGAGTCGATAACCACCCGGCAGGGATGACAGGAACGGCCAGCGTTTGGCTTTACCATGGTGCAGGAAGACGATTTCCGATTTGCAGGAGTGCACTATGGCCTCGATGATGGCCTTGCTGTGCATGTGCAGGTAGATGTCATCCTCCAGCACCACGCAGCGCTCAATGCCCTCGGCCACGATGCGCTCATAAAGCCGGATATGGCTCATGGCACAACCTATCTCGCCAAAGCTCAGCGCATGACCGCACACCTCCTTGGCCAGTTCAAAATCCACCTTGGCCAGTTCGGCACTGCTCAACGCCTTCCCGTCGGTTGCGTCTACAAATTCGAAATCTATGCCCAAATGCGCCATCTGCTGGACAACCATCGCCCGTCGCTCAACGCTGCGAGCCAAACTGATGACAAAAACTGGAATCATGACGTACGGGTATCCTTTTTCAACTCATGGGCAAACCAGATGAAAACCAGGCTGAGTGTGTACAGATAGAGCACACCTTGATGCTCAAACGGCACATCACTCAATGAATTAACTGAAAACGCCAGCGGCACCAGCACCCCGGCGGAAATCTTGCTGATGTTGGTCGCGGCAAGGTAGAGAGGCCAACCCAGAAAAACCAGCAGCGCGACAAAGCCGATGCCGCCCCGGATCACCAGGTTCTGCATGTACTGGTTATGGGAATGGGCCAGCGCCGGATGAAAGATCAGCTCGGAAATCTGATGGTTGTTGACCTGCGTCTGCTTCAGCGCATCAAAACCATCGGTACCCACCCCGACAACCGGCGAATCCAGAAAGCCCAGCCAGGCGCTCTGCCAGGCAATCACCCGCAGGCCCCAGGAGGAGTCAAAAGAGCCGTTTTCTGCCGATTTAAGATCCGACACGGCTTCGGCAACCCGCACCTGTACCAGCTGGTTGGTCTGATAGATGGCGCCTGTCGTGGCCATGCAGAGTACGGCGACGGCAATGTATTTCCAGGGTTTGAAGTAGGCCTTGTAGCAGATGACGTAGGCGAGAATGATCCCGAAGGCGAGCCAGACCCCCCGACTCTGGGAGAGATACAGAGCAAACAGGGCAGCGAGCAGGCCAACCAGAGCCCCCCCTCTCAGCCAGGCGGCCAGTTGCCCCTGCTGAAAGACAAACCAGTTGAGAATCGCCAGGGCAAGTGCCGCCTGCGAGAAGAGAATGGCATTGGTGAACCCCTCCACCCTGACGATACCGTGATGGTACTGCCAGAAGCTGAGGATCCCGAGCCCGACGCCACCCAGCACGATGGCCAGGTACCCCAGCATCAGCAGCACGGGTTTGCGCGGCATCATCAGCGCGAAGACAGCGACATAAAACAGCCCTCGCATCACCCCGTACTGATCGCCATGGATCAACCGGTTCACGAAGATCATGACGGCGTACACCAGCAGGCCCCAGAGAATCCGGCGATCCCTGAGCCCAACATCCCGCTGCTTGCCGACAAAGTAGTTCAACAGACCGAAGATCCCGGTCACCGCCAGCAGGTTGGACTGCATGCTCTGGCCGGCTGGCACCAGAAACAGGCCGCAAAAGGCAAAGATGATGGTCAGTCCGAACAGGGCTGTCGTCACCTTATCGAGCAAAACGAGGCTTCTGCTGAGCATCAATCACGATTTCCTGAAGACATAGTTACCCCGGATCTTGCGCCACAGGCCAAACACATCGGTACGCGGGAAGATGGCGATGCGGCGGATCCGGAAAGGGTCCTGGTGCATGGCTCTGGGCCCGCTGTTGGTGGCCACGGCAAAACGGTAGCCCGCCGCCATCGCCTGCGCCTTGGCGCTCTCATCCATATCCCCATAAGGGTAGGCGAACGACAGCAAAGGGTGGCCAAGCAGAGTCTCGAGTTGCCGCTTGTTCTCTTGTATTTCATGGGCTTGCTGCTCGGGTGCAAGCTTGCTCAATCTGGGGTGGGTCAGGGTATGGCCGCCGATCTCCACATGGCCGGAGGCCACCAGCGCCTTGAGCTGCTCGCCATTCATCAGGTCCACCCGGGTGTCCGGGTTGCTCGCCTGCTCCACGTCCCAGCGGTTATACCCTTCCCCCGTGACCACGTATACCACGGCTTTGTAACCATATTTTTCCAGCAGCGGCAGCATGCGGGTCAGGTTGTCCTGATAGCCGTCGTCGGCCGTGATCATCAGGTATCTCTTGCCGTATTGCAGACGATGGATGAATCCCTTGTCCGCCAGGTCGCGAAACGTCAGGGTCTCATAACCCAGCCACTTCAGCAGGCGCAGGTGCTTTTCGAACATGGCGATCGGCATCCAGGTACCGTGCACCCCCTTCTCGCTCTCGTGTTCGATGAAGCGGTGGTACATGATGACCGGCATCTCGCGGCGCAGGGTCTCGACCACCGCATCCTGATAGATGGACTCCAGCCCGGAGACGACTCCTGCCAAGCCATACTCGGCCTGAATGCGCTGACGGATAACGTCGGAGACGCTGCCGCTGGCCAGAGCCGGGGCAATCTGCGTCTGCAGCGCGGCAAAATCGATAGCCAGATCCTTGGGACCTATGTCGCCGAAGTTGCTGGCCAGCGCCTCATCCAGATTCTGCCCGGTCACCAAGCCGATGGCCTTGGCCTCGCCGATGGCAAACGCCGGACGACCGCACAACAGGGCTTCCATCGCTACCCGACCGGCACCGATCACCAGATCGCATTGCGCCATCAGGGCAGGGACATCCTCCACGTAACCGACGAAATCGACCCGGTCACGAAAACGCACGAAGCGCTCGGGCAGCTGGCTGCCACTCACCACCTTCACCTGGCAGGCATCCAGATCCAGCACTTCATCCAGCAACCGGTAGCAGAGCTCCCCCTTGGGGCCGCTGAGCCGACCTATGATGGCGATCACCGGCTTGGCGTTGTCCGGAGCCGGCACGGGCTGGAACTTGTCGGTCTCGATGCCGTTGCGCAGCACCTGTACGATGGCCGGATCCACCCCCAGGTTGTCGATGATCTGGCTGGCGATATCTTCGCACACTGCCACCGCCCGAAAACCGAGGGCATGAAAGGCCTTGCGGGAGGCATGCACCGGCTGGCGCCCGTGTACCGTGGTGATCATGGGTGTGCCGGTCAGCTTGCAGGCCACATAGCTGCTCCAGCCGGAGGCGCGCGAGTGGGCATGCACCAACTGGATATGATGCTTCTTGATGAGGTAGACGAGGTAAAACACGTGCCAGAAACGGCGCAGTATGCTGCGCTTGTTGAATCGCAGCTTGAATACCTGGCCCAGCGTGGGCTTGGTCAGGGTGTCCGATACGTAGAAAACCTGGTGGCCACGCCGGGTCAATTCGTTACCGACCGTGGTGGCATAGACCTCAGCTCCCGTCACTTCGAGCTGGGAGAGTGCCATCAATATATTCATGGGAGGGTATCCGAACGACGGGTGGCCAGCAGCCACCCGTCAGAGGGGGATCAAGCCCGGTTCAACCAGGCCATGTAGTCGGCCACGCCTTCGGCCACGGTCTTGAACTCGGCGTCATAGCCGACACCGCGCAGCTTGGTCATGTCCGCCTGGGTGAAGCTCTGATAGCGGCCCTTGAGGTGATCCGGGAAGGGAATGTACTCGACGGCGCCCTTCTGGTGATGCTTGATCACCGCCTCGGCCACGTTCTGGAACGGCTCGGCACGACCGGTACCGCAGTTGAAGATGCCGGAGTGCTGCGGATTCTGCCAGAACCAGAGGTTCACCTTGCAGACGTCATCCACATAGATGAAGTCGCGCATCTGACCGCCGTTGGGGAAACCGTCGCAGCCTTCGAACAGCTTGGGATTTTCGCCCTTCTTTACCTGGGTGTTGAGGTGGAAGGCAACCGAGGCCATGGAGCCCTTGTGCTGCTCGCGCGGGCCATAGACGTTGAAGTACTTGAGGCCGACTACCTGAGAGTTGATCTCCGGCATCCAGCGGCGCACATACTGGTCGAACAGCTGCTTGGAGTAGCCGTAGACGTTGAGCGGCTGCTCGAACTTGGGATCTTCGATGAAGTTGTCGTTGCGCCCGCCGTAGGTCGCGGCGGAAGAGGCGTAGATGAACGGAATTTCCCGCTCGATGCAGTAGTGGAACAGATCCTTGGAGTACTCGTAGTTGACCTCCATGATGAACTTGCCGTTCCACTCGGTGGTGGCGGAGCAGGCACCTTCGTGGAAGATCACCTCGATGCCGTCCCACTCTTCAAACTCGTCACCGGAGACGATCCGCGCCTGGAACTCATCCTTATCCATGTAATCGGCAATGGTCAGATCGACCAGATTGACGAACTTGGTGCCGTCGGTCAGATCATCGATGACCACGATGTCGGTCCGTCCTTGAGCGTTCAGCTGCTTGACCAGATTGCTGCCGATAAAGCCAGCACCGCCAGTTACTACGATCATGGAGTTTGCCTCGCGTACGTTGATGGTCACATGTGACTGCCTGTTAAAGCTGTGTATAGTGAGCCAATTTAAAATTGCCGAAAAGTTTATCACGGGCCGCAGGGGGATTCGACCTTGACGAGATCGCCCCCGGGACCCGGCAGAGGGAGCAGCGATGAAAACCAGAGACAGGATCATTCACAGCGCCACCGAGCTGTTCAACGATCAGGGTGAGCGCAACATCACCACCAACCACATTGCCGCCCACCTCGGCATCAGCCCAGGCAACCTCTATTACCACTTCCGCAATAAAGAAGACATCATCCACTCCATCTTCGACCAGTACGCCCGTCACCTGAGCGAGAGCTTCACGCCGGCCCGCAGCGACGAGATCAAGCTGGAAAACCTGATGGGCTATCTGGATGCCATCTTCTATCTGATGTGGCAGTTCCGCTTTTTCTACGCCAACCTGCCGGACATTCTCAGTCGCGACGAGCCGCTGCAGCAGAAGTACCTCAAGGCCCAGGAGCAGTTGCGCGCCGCCGTGGTAGCCCTGCTCAGAAGCCTGCGCGAGGGCGGCATCATAGACGTCAGCGATGAGGATCTGCCGGATCTGGGCCAGACCATCAAGATGGTGGTGACCTGCTGGATCCCGTTCCAGATCGCCCAGGCTCCCAGCACCCGCATCACCAAGCCACTGCTCTATCAGGGCGTCTTGCGGGTGCTGTTTCTGCTGCGCCCCTATGTGCAGCCACAGGTGGCCGAACAGATCCGCCAGCTGGAGCAGCATTACCGTCAACTGGCCCAACCAGCTGGGTGAGATCTGTTTCACATTTGTTGAACATCAGCACAATAATTTGAATTCACCGCAACAGATTGCAGTAAAATGTCGTCCTCTGTTGATACGCAGCTGAAATAGCCAATGAGGATCGAGGATGTCTAACGGATTCTATCGTCACCTGACCGAGCAGCTTGAGCAGGTACAGGCTGAAGGATTGTACAAGCAGGAACGCGTCATCAGCTCGGCCCAGCAGGCCCGGATTGCGGTGGGCGGCGAGCAGGTGCTGAACTTCTGTGCCAACAACTATCTGGGACTGGCCAACCACCCCGATCTGATCGAAGCGGCCCACCAGGGGCTGGACAGCCACGGCTTCGGCATGGCCTCGGTCCGTTTCATCTGCGGTACCCAGGATCAGCACAAGGCGCTGGAGCAGAAGCTGTCAGCCTTCCTCGGCACCGAAGACACCATCCTCTACTCTTCCTGCTTCGATGCCAACGGCGGTCTGTTCGAGACGCTGTTTGGCGCCGAAGACGCCATCATCTCCGATGCCCTCAACCACGCCTCCATCATAGATGGGGTGCGGTTGTGCAAGGCCAAGCGCTATCGCTACGCCAACAATGACATGGCCGAGCTGGAAGCCCAGCTCAAGCAGGCCGATGCCGATGGCGCCCGCTTCAAGCTGATCGCCACCGACGGCGTCTTCTCCATGGATGGCGTCATCGCCGACCTCAAATCCATCTGCGATCTGGCTGACAAGTACGATGCGCTGGTGATGGTGGATGACTCCCATGCCGTTGGCTTCATCGGTGAGAACGGCCGCGGCACCCACGAATATTGTGGCGTGATGGAGCGGGTCGACATCATCACCGGCACCCTGGGCAAGGCGCTCGGCGGCGCCTCCGGCGGTTACACCTCCGGCAAGAAAGAGGTGATCGACTGGCTGCGTCAGCGCTCCCGCCCCTATCTCTTCTCCAACTCGCTGGCCCCCTCCATCGTCGCGGCCACCATCAAGGTGATCGACATGCTGGCCGACGGCCACGATCTGCGTGCCAGCCTGAAGGAGAACAGCCAGTACTTCCGCGAGCGGATGAGCGCCGCCGGTTTTACCCTGGCCGGCGCCGATCACGCCATCATCCCGGTGATGCTCGGAGACGCCAAGCTGGCAGCCGAGATGGCGAGCCGCATGCTGGCCGCCGGCATCTATGTGGTGGGCTTCTCCTTCCCGGTCGTGCCCAAGGGCCAGGCCCGCATCCGCACCCAGATGTCCGCCGCCCATACCCGCGAACAGCTGGATCAGGCCATCGATGCCTTCATTCGCATCGGCCGCGAACTCGGCATCATCTGATTTGAATCAAGGGGCCCGGCGCCCCTTTTTTCTGCGTTCATCGTGAAGGAACAACCATGAAAGCACTCTCCAAACTGCACAAAGAAGTCGGCATCTGGATGACGGACGTACCGGCCCCCGAACTCGGCCACAACGACCTGCTCATCAAGATCCGCAAGACCGCCATCTGTGGCACCGATATCCACATCTACAACTGGGACGAATGGTCACAGAAGACCATCCCGGTGCCCATGGTGGTCGGCCACGAATACGTCGGTGAAGTCGTTGCCGTGGGCCAGGAAGTGCGCGGCTTCGCGGTCGGTGACCGGGTCTCCGGCGAAGGCCACATCACCTGTGGCCACTGCCGCAACTGCCGTGCCGGCCGCACCCACCTGTGCCGCAACACCATAGGTGTCGGCGTCAACCGCCCCGGCGCTTTTGCCGAGTACCTGGTGATCCCGGCCTTCAACGCCTTCAAGCTGCCGGACAACATCCCGGATGAGCTGGCCGCCATCTTCGATCCGTTCGGCAACGCGGTGCACACCGCCCTCTCCTTCGACCTGGTGGGTGAAGACGTGCTGATCACCGGCGCCGGCCCCATCGGCATCATGGCTGCCGCCGTCTGCCGCCATGTGGGTGCCCGTCACGTGGTGATCACCGACGTCAACGAGTACCGGCTCGAGCTGGCCCGCAAGATGGGCGCCACCCGCGCCGTCAACGTGGCCAAGGAGCAGCTCTCCGACGTGATGAGCGAGCTTGGCATGACCGAGGGGTTCGACGTGGGGCTGGAGATGTCCGGCGTCCCCTCCGCCTTCCAGGACATGATCGACAAGATGAACCACGGCGGCAAAATCGCCATGCTCGGCATTCCCCCCGCCACCATGGCCATCGACTGGGGCAAGGTGATCTTCAAAGGACTGTTCATCAAGGGGATTTACGGCCGCGAGATGTTCGAAACCTGGTACAAGATGGCGAGCCTCATCCAGTCCGGGCTCGATCTCTCCCCCATCATCACCCACCGCTTCCACATCGACGACTTCCAGCAGGGCTTCGATGCCATGCGCTCCGGCCAGTCCGGCAAGGTGATCCTCAGCTGGGACAAATAAGCCTTTCAGCACGTCAATCAGATGAAACCCGGTGAAAACCGGGTTTCTTTTTTGCAGGCCGGCCTCGCCAGTTTGTGATCCGACGAAGAAACTTTGCACGCAGAGTGCTTAACACTTCACACACAAGCGTTTAAATGGCTGTAACTATTCGGTTATAATCCAGTCGTTTTCTAGGGATAATAAAAGCCTGCTGGGAGTACATGAGCGTGTTGAAAAAACTGAGCTATTTGCTGGCGGTCGGGATGACGGCCGCCAGTTTGTCCGGTGCCGTGCTGGCTGCCGATGATATGTCGCCGGAAGCCATTGCCGAGCGCATCAAGCCGGTCGGTCAGGTCTATACCGCCAAGGATCTGGAAGGGATTGCGACCGCAGGCGCAGCCCCTGCGGCGGCCGCGTCATCCGGCCCGCGCGACGGTGAAGCCGTGTTCAAGGGCGCCTGCTTCGCCTGTCACGATGCCGGCATCGCCGGCGCGCCCAAGCGCGGCGACAAGGCTGCCTGGGAGCCTCGTATCGCGCAAGGCATTGAAACACTTAAGAAACATGCCATTGCCGGCTTCGCAGGCAAGACCGGCGTCATGCCACCCAGAGGGACTTGCGCCACCTGTAGCGATGAAGAGATCGAAAACGCCATTCACTACATGATCGACAAGCTCTAAGTGATTGAAAGGGCCGCATATGCGGCCCTTTCAATCTGATGACTTCCGACTACTCTTTGAAGGGTAGATAAATCGGGAGTCACTCATGTCAGCGCAACCCACAGCACCACATTACTCGACTCCCTTGCTGGCGTTGGTTTCCGCTATTATGGATTTCCCCGCCCCCTCCGTCGCCACCGCCAAAGATTACGACACCCTGATCCAGCAGCTGAACCAGCTCTGCCCGTTGCAACATTTCGGCATGCTCGGCCTGTCGGAAGCCGGACTGCACTGGGTGTGTGAATACCAGGTCCCCGACAGTTTCAAATTGCAGCTGGGGCTGGAAGAGTCACGCATCACGGATCAACTGGCCCAGCTGGACGAAGCCGAGGGTTGGTGCACCCTGCCGGTCGAACACGGTCAGATCCAGTGGTTGCTGGCCTGCTGCCAGCCCAAGGAGCTGCCGACGCTGCGCCTGTTGCTGGAGTGCCTGGCCAAACGGCTGAACGAGACCCAAGCTGGCTCCCAGCTGTCAGAGCTGGCCTCGCCGCTCATTCGCAAGGATCCGGACTGGCAGAGAAAGATCGAGAGCATCAACCGCATCATCCGGCTGGCCAACACCCTGCCCAGCCAGGCGCTCTTCTCCCAGCTCGAGGCTGTGTTGCGCCAGATGCTCGCCATTCAGGACATGCTGCTGGTACGCATCGACAGCCACCGGCTGGAGAAGATCTACCCGGAACTACCCCACCACAGCGACGAATTCATCACCGGGCTGTGCCACAGCACCAACAACATTGAGCAGCACAAGGAGCAGCTTTACTGGTATAGCCAGCCGCTGCGGCTCCAGCAGCAGTACTTCGCCCACTTTCTCATCAGCCTGCAACAACCGCTGGAAACCGACGACCGGCTGTTTCTCGACTTCCTGCGCAGCCAGCTGACTCTGCTGCTGGAGCTGAGACGGATCCGCCAGCAGCTCCACGACATCAACTCGGAAGACTCCATCAACCAGCGGCTGCAGCAGTTGCGCCAGACCAACCTCAGACTGCAGAAGCAGTTGAAGCAGCACCAGGAGTTGGAACGCCGACTGCAATTCGATGCCCTGCACGACCCGCTGACCCAGCTACCCAACCGGGCACTGTTGATGAACCACCTCAACCACGCCATGACCCACTTTCACCGCTACAAGTCGCCCGGGTTTTCGCTGATCTTCATCGATGTGGACCACTTCAAGCAGGTCAACGACACTCTCGGCCATAGCGCCGGCGACCAGCTGCTCAAGGAGATGAGCCGCCGCCTACAAACCTGCATACGACAAAACGACATGGTGGCAAGGCTGGGGGGGGACGAGTTCGTCATCTATCTGGACAGCAGCAAGACCGAGGAAGATATCAGCCCGGTGCTCAACCGCATCATCAGCCGCCTCTCCTATCCCTTCCGGCTGATGGGCAACGAACTCGGCATCACGGTGAGTCTCGGGGTCGCCAGCGTATCGGAACAGACATCCGACATCAGCCAGCTGTTGCATCAGGCCGACCTGGCCATGTACCAGGCCAAGCGCAACGGCCGCAGCCGCATCGTCAGCTATTCGGAAGAGTGCTCGGCCCAGACCTGGGCCTCACCGGAAGAGATGCTGGCCAGAGCGCTGCGGGCAGGCCGCATCGTGCCCTATTTCCAGCCGGTGATCCGGCTCAAGGACAGCCGCCTGACCGGGCTGGAGGTCATGGCACGCTGGATCACCGAAGAGGGGGTGCTCAAGGACGCATTCGACTTCATCCCGCTGGCGGAGCAGTCTGGCCTCATTCAGGAGCTGGATTACCAGATCCTGCGCCACACCTGCCAGCAGCTGAAGGAGTGGCTGCCGCTCTCCGGCCAGAGCAAGTTCAAGGTGGCCATCAACCTGTCCGGCAAGCATCTGGTCAGCCATGAACAGATCATGCAACTGGTCGAGATCATCGAATCCGAAGGGATCTCCCCCGGCTATCTGATTTTCGAATTCAACGAACGGGAACTGTCACGACAGGATTCCGATGCCCTCACCTCCCTGCACGAGCTGAGGGCCAAGGGCATTCAGATCAGCCTGGATGACTTCGGTACCGGCTTCTCTTCCCTCAATGCCCTGTTCCACTTCCCGGTGGACTACATCAAGGTGGATGACAGCTTCACCCATCGCATGCTGCAATCTCCCAAGGATCTGGCGCTCATTCGCGCCATGCGCGACATCTGCCAGGATCTGGACTTCACCCTGGTGGTGGAAGGGATAGAGAACCAGCAGCAACTGCAGAAGCTGATCGACCTGGGCTGCCTGATGGGCCAGGGGCGCTACATTTCACCACCCATGCCGGGCGCCGACATCACGCCCCTGCTGACCCAGAGCAAATAAGCGGAGCGACTCAATCCTTCTTGAACATGGCGCGCAGATTGGCCACCGCCATCTGCCCCTTCTGCTGGCGCTCCTCGGCGGTCACCTTCTTCTGGTTTTCCCACTCCAGATCATCCTGGGGCAATTCCAGCAGGAAGCGGCTCGGCTCCGGTCGTACCGACTCGCCAAACTGGCGCCGCTCCTTGCAGAGGGTGAAGGTGAGCTCGGTCTGGGCCCGGGTGATCCCCACGTAGGCGAGGCGCCGCTCCTCTTCCACGTTGTCCTCGTCGATGCTGGTCTGGTGAGGCAGCAACCCCTCCTCCATACCCACCATGTAGACATAGGGAAACTCCAGCCCCTTGGAGGCGTGCAGGGTCATCAGCTGCACCTGATCCGCCTCATCCTCCCCCTCGTTGCGCTCCATCATGTCGCGCAGAGTGAGACGGGTCACGACTTGAGCGAGCGTCATCGACTCTTCCAGCTCGTCCCCCTCCAGCATCTCGCTGATCCAGCGATAGAGGGTGGAGACGTTCTGCATCCGCATCTCGGCCGCCTTCGGGCTGGGGGAGGTCTCGTAGAGCCACTCCTCGTAGTGGATCTCCTTGATCATGTCCCGCACCGCCTCCACCGGGTTGCCGCGCAGGGCCTGATCACCGAGCCGCACCAGCCAGTTGGTGAAAGCCTGCAGCGCGGTGAGGCCACGACCGGATAGGTGCTGTTCCAGCCCCAGCTCGAAGCTGGCGGAAAACAGGCTCTTGCCGCGCTGATTGGCGTACTGACCCAGCTTCTCGAGCGTGGTGGGACCGATCTCGCGCCGCGGCAGGTTGACCACTCGCAGGAAGGCGGTGTCCTCGTCCGGATTCACCAGCAACTTGAGGTAGGCCATGATGTCCTTGATCTCGGTACGAGAGAAGAAGGAGGTGCCGCCCGAGATGCGATAGGGGATGCGGTTGGTCATCAGCGCCTTCTCGAAGATGCGCGACTGATGGTTGCCCCGGTAGAGGATGGCGTAATCCTTGAAGCGGGTGCGATTCATGAACTTGTGACCCATCAGCTCGGCGGCGATGCGCTCCGCCTCGTGCTCCTCGTTCTTGGCAAACAGCACCTTGAGCTTCACCCCCTCGTCCAGCTCGGAGAAGAGGGCCTTGTCGTAGACGTGGGGGTTGTTGGCGATCAGGATGTTGGCGCACTTGAGGATGCGCCGCTTGGAGCGGTAGTTCTGCTCCAGCTTGATGAGCCGCAGATTGGGGAAGTCCTCGTTCAGCAGCACCAGGTTCTGCGGCTTGGCACCGCGCCAGGAGTAGATGGACTGGTCGTCGTCTCCCACTACGGTGAAGCGGGCCCGCTCGCCGACGATCTGCTTCACCAGCTCGTACTGGCTGGTGTTGGTGTCCTGGTATTCATCGACCAGCAGATAGCGGATCTTGCTCTGCCAGCGCTCGCGCACCTCCTGGTTGCTCTTGAGCAGCAAGGTCGGCATCACGATGAGGTCGTCAAAATCCAGCGCGTTGTAGGCCACCATCTGGCGGTGGTAGCGCTCGTAGAGCTGGGCCATCAGCACCTCTTCCGGCCCGCGGGCGATGCGCATGGCCCGAGCCGGCAGGATGAGGTCGTTCTTCCAGTTGGAGATCTGGCTGATAAGAGCCGAGAGCTTGTCCTTGTCGTTGTCGAGCTCCTCCTCGGTCAGCTCCTTGAGCAGCGCCAGCTGATCGGTGTCGTCGAACAGTGAGAAGTTGGCCTTGAGGTTCAGGCTCTTGTGCTCGCGGCGAATGATCTCGAGCCCCAGGGTATGGAAGGTGGAGACCATCAGCCCCCGCGCCTCCTTGCGACCCAGGGTCTGGCCGACCCGCTCCTTCATCTCCCGCGCCGCCTTGTTGGTAAAGGTGACCGCCGCTATGTTGCGCGCGTTGTAGCCGCACTGCTGCACCAGATAGGCAATCTTGTTGGTGATGACGCGGGTCTTGCCCGATCCGGCACCCGCCAGCACCAGGCAAGGGCCGGAGACATACTTGACCGCTTCGTTCTGATTGGGGTTGAGCTTCATGGGCCGGATCTCTTGGCTTATGATGAGGGGCGGCATTGTAACAGAAATCACCCGGCCAGCCCCATCGAGCAATAGCTCGCCAGATGCCTTGTGTTCGGCGGCGGTTTTCAGGATCATGACCGACTTTTCGAGATGATGACCACTTTTCCAGACAGTGAGGGGAGCATGAACCAGCAACAGCACGACCGGCTGCGCAGCCAGTTTCCGGCCTTGGAGCAGGAGGTCAACGGCCACCCGCTGGTCTATCTGGACAATGCCGCCACCACCCAGAAGCCGCAAACCGTGCTGGATGCGATCAATCACTACTATCGGGCCGACAACGCCAATGTGCACCGTGCCGCCCACGCCCTGAGCGGCCGGGCCACCCGCGCCTTCGAAGATGCCCGCGAGACTGTCGCTCGCTTTATCAATGCCCCTCGCAGCCACGAGGTGATATGGACCCGTGGCACCACGGAGGCGATCAACCTGATGGCCCAGAGCTGGGGGATAAGCGAGCTGAGGGCGGGGGATGAAGTCGTGCTCAGCACCCTGGAACACCACGCCAACATCGTCCCGTGGCAATTGGTCGCCCAGCGCACCGGCGCCGTCATCCGGGTCGTCCCCCTCGATGAGCGGGGCGATCTCGACATGGCCGCCTATCTGGCCATGCTGGGACCACGTACCCGACTGGTGAGCGTGGCTCACGTCTCCAATGCCCTCGGTACCGTCAACCCGGTCGAACAGATAGTGGCGGCCGCCAAGGCGGTCGGCGCCCTGACCCTGATCGACGGCGCCCAGGCAGTGGCTCACCTGGAGGTAGATGTGCAGGCCATCGGCTGCGACTTCTACGCCTTCTCCGGCCACAAGCTCTACGGCCCGACCGGTATCGGCGTGCTGTGGGGGCGCACCGAACTGCTGGAGCGGATGCCGCCTTGGCAGGCCGGTGGCGAGATGATCGACAGGGTCAGCTTCAGCGGCACTACCTTCAATAGCCTGCCCTTCAAGTTCGAGGCGGGCACGCCCCATATCGCCGGCGCCATCGGCCTGGCCGCCGCCATCGATTTTGTGATGGAGCAAGACCGGGGGTTGCTGGCCAGCCATGAAGCGGTGCTGACCGACTATCTGGTCGCCGGCCTGCGTCAGATACCTGGGCTGCGTCTGGTCGGCGAACCCGGTCAGCGTGCCGGCGCCGTCTCCTTCCTGCTAAGGGATATCCACCCGCAGGATGCCGCCACCCTGCTCGACATGCAGGGGATCGCCCTACGGGTCGGCCACCACTGCGCCATGCCGCTGATGGAATCGCTCGGTATCGGCGGCACCCTGCGAGCCTCGCTGGCCTGCTACAACAACCGGGACGATGTGGACGCCCTGCTGGCCGCCCTGCACAAACTCAGTGACTTCTTCTAAGGCAGACAACCCTATGAACAGCCTCGCAACCTATACCCGGATCGGCCTTGAGCCCGACGCCGATACCATCCGCCAGCAGTTTGCGGCGGCGAACGGCTGGGAGAACCAGTACCGCCTTATCATCCAACTCGGCAAGCTGCTACCCACCTTGCCAGCAGAGTGGCAGCAGGAAGAGAACCGCTTGAAAGGGTGCGAGAGCCAGGCCTGGCTCAAGGGAGAGGTGGGTGAGGACGGCAACTGGCATTTTGCCTGCGACTCCGACGCCCGCATCGTGCGTGGTCTTATCGTCATCGTGCTGGCGGCACTCAATCATCAGACTGCCGACGCTATCCAGGCTTTCGATATGGATACTTATTTCAGCGAGCTAGGGCTCGAGAAACACCTGAGCCCGTCGCGGGGCAACGGGCTCAGGGCAATCGTGTTGGCGATCCGGCAACAGGCCGTCTAACCCGCCTTGTTCAGTGGTCGATCAGGCCTCACTAATCGACCCTGTGTCTTCATTCCCAGCTTCTTTCTCGGCACGGGCTCCCCGTTCGGCAATCTTCTTCAATACCCGGGAGGCGGCGACCAGACCGAAGGTCGCCGTCACCGGCGTCACGGCGCCAAAGCCAGAGGCGCAATCCATCTTCATGTTGCCGTCGCTGGCCGCTTTGGCCTGACAGGTGCCACCATTACCATCCGGGTAGCTCAACTGCTCGGTTGAGAAGACACACTCCACCCCGAACTTGCGCGCCGGATTCTTGCTGAAGTTGTGTAGCCGGCGCAGGTCAGAGCGCACCTTGGCGGCCAGCGGATCCTGAATGGTCTTGGCCAGATCGGCCACGGTGATCCGGGTGGGGTCCATCTGCCCACCGGCGCCGCCCGCCACAATCACCGGAATCTTGTTGCGCTTGCAGAAGGCAATCAGCGCCACCTTGGCCTTGACCGAGTCGATGGCATCCACCACATAGTCAAACTCCCGCTTGATATGCTCGGCCAAGTTGTCGGCGGTAACGAAGTCATCCACCTCGATCACCTCGCAATCCGGGTTGATGGCACGAATGCGCTCGGCCATCACCTCCGTCTTGAGGCGACCGACCGTGCCCTGCATGGCGTGGATCTGGCGGTTGGTGTTGGTGATGCAGATGTCGTCCATGTCGATCAGGGTGATCTGGTTGATGCCGGCACGGGCCAGCGCCTCTGCCGCCCAGGAACCGACGCCGCCGATCCCGACCACGCAGACTCTCGCCTGGCTGAAGGAGCCAAGTCCACTCTGACCATAAAGACGGGCAATGCCCCCGAATCGCTGTAGATACTCTGCTTTCATACCACCACCTTGCTTGAGGGCGGCCATTATAGCGACAACCATGGGCGGCGGCGAATTTCAGATAAACATGAAACGGGATGGAACGGCGAAGTCGGGTCAGCTGAGATGGGGATAGGGGATCGTAGAGACGAAAAAAGCCCAGTCGTTAGACTGGGCTTCTTAAGTAGTGGCGGAGCGGACGGGACTCGAACCCGCGACCCCCGGCGTGACAGGCCGGTATTCTAACCGACTGAACTACCGCTCCGCATTCGGTTAGCTTTCGCTAAATCTTTTGCCGCTTCTTCTGAGGTGTCATCCTCGCAGCCGGTCATGTCTTTCACATCACCGTTTAATTGGGTGCCTGGCAGTGTCCTACTCTCGCATGGCGAATGCCACACTACCATCGGCGCTACAGCGTTTCACTTCTGAGTTCGGCATGGGGTCAGGTGGTTCCACTGCGCTATTGCCGCCAGGCAAAAATCTTCAATCTGAAAAAGCTGATTTAATTCTTCGTTCTCGGTATCTGCTACAAGCCTTCGAACACTTCTTGGGTGTTGTATGGTTAAGCCTCACGGGTAATTAGTATGGGTTAGCTCAACACGTCGCCGCGCTTACACACCCCACCTATCAACGTTGTGGTCTCCAACGGCCCTTTAGGACCCTCAAGGGGTCAGGGATGACTCATCTCAGGGCTCGCTTCCCGCTTAGATGCTTTCAGCGGTTATCGATTCCGAACTTAGCTACCGGGCAGTGCCACTGGCGTGACAACCCGAACACCAGAGGTTCGTTCACTCCGGTCCTCTCGTACTAGGAGCAACTCCCTTCAATCATCCAACGCCCACGGCAGATAGGGACCGAACTGTCTCACGACGTTCTGAACCCAGCTCGCGTACCACTTTAAATGGCGAACAGCCATACCCTTGGGACCGACTTCAGCCCCAGGATGTGATGAGCCGACATCGAGGTGCCAAACACCGCCGTCGATATGAACTCTTGGGCGGTATCAGCCTGTTATCCCCGGAGTACCTTTTATCCGTTGAGCGATGGCCCTTCCATTCAGAACCACCGGATCACTATGACCTACTTTCGTACCTGCTCGACCTGTCCGTCTCGCAGTTAAGCTGGCTTATGCCATTGCACTAACCTCCTGATGTCCGACCAGGATTAGCCAACCTTCGTGCTCCTCCGTTACTCTTTGGGAGGAGACCGCCCCAGTCAAACTACCCACCAGGCACTGTCCGCGAGCCCGATTCAGGGCCCTGCGTTAGAACATCAAACATACAAGGGTGGTATTTCAAGGACGGCTCCAGCGCAACTGGCGTCACGCCTTCAAAGCCTCCCACCTATCCTACACATGTAGGTTCAATGTTCAGTGCCAAGCTGTAGTAAAGGTTCACGGGGTCTTTCCGTCTAGCCGCGGGTACACCGCATCTTCACGGCGAATTCGATTTCACTGAGTCTCGGGTGGAGACAGCATGGCCATGGTTACACCATTCGTGCAGGTCGGAACTTACCCGACAAGGAATTTCGCTACCTTAGGACCGTTATAGTTACGGCCGCCGTTTACCGGGGCTTCGATCAAGAGCTTCGCTTGCGCTAACCCCATCAATTAACCTTCCGGCACCGGGCAGGTGTCACACCCTATACGTCCACTTTCGTGTTTGCAGAGTGCTGTGTTTTTGATAAACAGTCCCAGCCATCTGGTCACTGCGACTCCCGTCAGCTCCATCCGCAAGGGACTTCACCAACAAGAGCGTACCTTCTCCCGAAGTTACGGTACTATTTTGCCTAGTTCCTTCACCCGAGTTCTCTCAAGCGCCTTGGTATTCTCTACCCGACCACCTGTGTCGGTTTGGGGTACGATGACTTGTAATCTGAAGCTTAGAGGCTTTTCCTGGAAGCAGGGCATCAATGGCTTCCACACCGTAGTGTGTTCGTCTCGTGTCTCAGTGTTGTGTCTCCGGATTTGCCTAGAAACACCACCTACGCACTTTCACCAGGACAACCGTCGCCTGGCCCACCTAGCCTTCTCCGTCCCCCCATCGCAATTACAAGTCGTGCAGGAATATTAACCTGCTTCCCATCGATTACGCCTTTCGGCCTCACCTTAGGGGTCGACTCACCCTGCCCCGATTAACGTTGGACAGGAACCCTTGGTCTTCCGGCGAGGAGGCTTTTCACCCCCTTTATCGTTACTTACGTCAGCATTCGCACTTCTGATATCTCCAGCATGCCTCTCGACACACCTTCGCAGACTTACAGAACGCTCCCCTACCACTCACGCTTAGCGTGAATCCGCGGCTTCGGTGCCTGGTTTGAGCCCCGTTACATCTTCCGCGCAGGCCGACTCGACTAGTGAGCTATTACGCTTTCTTTAAATGATGGCTGCTTCTAAGCCAACATCCTAGCTGTCTGAGCCTTCCCACATCGTTTCCCACTTAACCAGAACTTTGGGACCTTAGCCGGCGGTCTGGGTTG
>NZ_CP077249.1:805000-915000 GCF_019047325.1 Aeromonas sp. FDAARGOS 1403
GGGATCAGAGTGAGTAGTCGACCGTCACGTAATAGGCACGCTCGTCGGCCGGGTAGCCCACCGCAGTCTGGTACTCCTTGTCCAGCAGGTTGTTGATCTTGCCGGAGACCTTCCAGGAAGGCGCGACCTGATAACCTACTGCCAGGTTCCAGACACTGTAGCCCCCCAGCTGGGTCGTGTTGGCCGCATCGCCATAGCGCTCGCCCTGATAGATCCAGCTCAGGGAGCCATCGAACTGCTGCCACTGTGCCTGGGTCACCCACTTGGCCCCCTTGCGGGAGATCAGCTGCAGCTGTTTGTCGGTCACCTTGTCCTTGGGATCCTTGTACTCGGCAGAGACCCGGTGGCTCAGCCAGCCGGTGCCAAATTCCCCTTCCAGCTCGACACCCTCGATCCGCGCCTTGCCAACGTTCTGAGGACTCCAGAGGCTGTTGGAATCACTCGGATTAGTGGGTGCCCACTGGATCATCTGCTCGAAGTCGTTGCGATAACCGGTTACACGCCACTCGACGCCGGCAGTCTGGCCATCGAGCATCAGCTCGCGGCTCTTCGACTCTTCCGGCTTCAAGTCAGGGTTGCCTGAGCTCGGGTAGTAAAGGTCATTAAAGGAGGGTGCGCGAAAGCCAGTGCCGTAACGGGCACTGAGGCGATAATCCTCCACGAAGCGCCAACCAGCCCCGGTCTGCCAAGTGTTGTGACGCCCAAACTGCTTGTTGTCGTCACTGCGACCGCTCAGCTCGGCCTGCCACGTCTGGTTGTCAAACTGGGCCAGAGCATAGAGCCCGGTGTTGTCGCGCTCGTCGGCATCGCTCGGGAAGGCGGTGCCGGAGGAGCGGGAACTGGCATCCAGCATGTCGCGCTGCCAGTCGGCGCCGCCACCCAGGGTCCAGTTCTCGTCCAGCTTGACGTTGTTGACCCAGTTCAAGGTGTACTGACGGGTATAGAGCCGGTCAGTGGCCTGATCGCGGCCGCTGCTGTCCGGGTAGTCGTAGGCATCCTGTTTGGAGAAGGCACCGCGCAGTTCGCTCAGGTAACGCTCGTCGTGATAACGGGCCCCCAGCTGGTAGCTCTGGTTCTCGGTCCAGGTTTCGTTGCGCTGATGGTAGGCCGGGCCCCAGGCAGAAGCGGCGGACGATCGGTCGTACTGGGCAATGTTGCGGAACCAGCGAGTCGTGCCGAACAGATCCCAGTTGCCGGTCAGCGCATGCTGATAGTCCAGCATAGCGTTATAGCCCCGGTGACCGTGCTTGTCGCCATCGTTCACCCCTGCGATGGGGTGGACGTTGTAGCCGGTCTCGTCATCGAAGCCCCCGGCAACCTTGAGCTGGCCAGCTTCACCGATCTGGCTGGCGCTGCTGAAGGCGGCCTGGCGCTGTTTGTGAGAGCCGGCACCGACATTGAATTTGTGCTTGTTGGTCGCGGGATCGGGACGGGTGATGATGTTGATCACCCCGCCGATGGCATCCGAACCATAGATAGTGGCACGCGCGCCGCGGATATATTCGATGCGCTCCACCTGATTGAGCGGCAGGTTGTTGAGCTCCGTCATCCCGGCGGTCAGGGAGGCGCTACGCACCCCGTCCACCAGCACCAGGGTCTGGGAAGAGGTGCCGCCACGCACCCGCAGCGAGCTCAGCTGGCCACGGCCGCCATTGCTCACCACTTCCACGCCGGGCAGGGTCTTGACCACATCGGTCACGGTCTGGGCTTGCAGACGGTCAATCTCGTCACGGGTCACCACGTTGACGGGAGCCAGCACACTGGAGGCAGGTTGGGCAACACGGGTGGCGGTCACCACCATGGTGGGGTTGACGGGGATGGTCAGTGGCTGGGCTAAGGCCGCCGTTGGCAACAGGGCAGCCGCCAATAATTTCTTGGACATGAGAGATCCTTAAGTTCGCGTAAGCATCTACTTCGTGGCCGGTTTCTCTCGGCCCGAAATACGAACTTTGGCAGGTCTTCGGGCTGGGGGGCTGATGGCCTACGGCGACGGCTTCCCACCCGATGGCAGTGCCCTGATGTCGCTTCGTTCCCCCTTACCGCTGCGCGCCAGCTCCGGATTTTCACCGGATTCCCTATTAAGCATGATGCGCCAAAGCGCAGGGATTATAGGCAGAGCAGAGGTGGATGTATAGCCATCCAGATTTCTATTTCTTGCCACCCAATGCCGCCAATCTCTGCTTCGCCCCTGCCATCACCGCCTGCACACCGGGATGGGAGAGGTGGCGACCGGCCGACACCAGATAGTAGGAAAGCGTCACTTCGGTCAGGGTTGCAATCCGTTCGACACCATAGAGCCGCGCTATCTCCTCGGCCATGGCCAGCGGCGCCGGGAAGATCCCCATCCCCGCCTTGCCAAACGACTTCATCAGAGTCGAATCATCGAACTGGCCGACCAGATGAGGATGAATGCCCTGCTGACGATACCAGGCCAGCAGGCTGTCATGGGTCGCCGACTTCTCCCCCGGAATCAGCAAGGGCAAGCCTTCGAGGGAAGCAGGAAAACCCTGCCGTGCCCGAGCAGCCAGCTCGGGGCTGGCAAACAGCGCCAGCGGGCTGCGTCCCAGCTCGTGGTTGTAGCCGCGCACCCCGCTGTCGGGGGGAAGCGGGCGATCGATCAGCACCATGTCGAGCTTGTGGCTGGCCAGCTCACTGAACAGCTGTTCCGCCCGCTCTTCATGGCACACAAGGCGCAGCGGGGTGGCCAGCGCCATGGCAGGCGCCAGCAGCTCGAACGCCAGGGTGCGGGGGACTGAGTCGGCGATCCCCACCTGCATGGTCAGCTCCTGGCTGGCGTGGCGCAGGGTATGCTCGAGATCGGCGCCGAGCGAGAAGATGGCGCCGGCCTGTTCGAGCGCCTGGCGACCGGCGGCGGTCAGGGCAAGCCGCCGCCCCACCCGGTTGAACAGCGCCACCCCGAGGGAGAGCTCAAGCTCGGCCACCTGACCACTGACGGTCTGCGGCGTGAGGTGCAACTGTTCGGCGGCCCGCGTCACACTACCGCTGCGCGCCACGTGCCAGAAGTAATAGAGCTGTTTATAGTTGAGCATCGGGTCCCTTATCAGTTTCTACCGAACAATCATCAATCAAAATCTGATTTTATCGAAACATCTTGCACTCTAGCATGCAACCACCCTGTGAATTGCCTCCTGCGAACTCCCATGCTGGATGTTGTTGTACTCTTTTTCCTGTTTGGCCTGCTGGCCGGTCTGGTGCGCTCCGAGCTCAAGCTGCCGCCCGCGCTCTACGATACTCTCTCCCTCTTTCTGTTGCTGGCCATCGGCCTCAAGGGCGGCGTCGGTCTGGCGCAGCAATCCCTGCAACCGTTATTACCCCAGCTGGCGCTGGTGATCCTGCTCGGCATGCTGCAGACCCTGGCCGGGTTCGCCGTGCTGCGCCTCAAGATGAGCCGGGTCGATGCCGCCGCCACCGCCGCCCACTATGGCTCGGTCAGCGTGGCGACCTTTGCGGTCGGGGTGAACTGGCTCACCGAGCGCGGCATCAGCTTCGAATCCCAGCTCTCCATCTTCCTGGCGGTGATGGAGATCCCCGCCATCCTGGTCGGCATCGTACTGGCCCAGGGAGTGAGCCGGCAGACCCGCTGGCGCCGGCTGGCCCATGAAACCTTTCTCGGCAAGGGGGTCACCCTGCTGCTGGGCGGCATGGCCATCGGCTATCTCGCCGGTCCCGATGGGATTGCTCCGCTCAAGCCCCTGTTCGTCGACCTGTTCAAGGGAGCGCTGGCGCTGTTTCTGCTGGAAATGGGCCTCATCGTCGCCCGCCAGTGCCAGGACTTGCGCCGTCACGGCCTGTTCTTGCTCGGCTTCGCCCTGCTGATGCCGCTCGCCTCGGCTGGCCTCGGCCTGGTGATTGGCCAGCTGATAGGGCTCTCCCTGGGTGGCCTGACCCTGCTGGCCACCCTGGCAGCCAGCGCCTCCTATATCGCCGTGCCGGCCACCATGCGCATCGCCGTGCCTCAGGCTAATCCGGGCCTGTCGCTCAGCGCCGTACTGGGGGTCACCTTCCCGTTCAACATCATGCTGGGGATCCCGCTTTACCACAGCTGGGCCCACCACTTCACGGAGTAGCCACATGCAGACCGAGATCCGCACCCTGCTCACCGTCATCACGGAAGCGAACCTGGAACCCACCCTGCTGCGCACCCTCACCCGCGAGGGGCTACGCGGCTACACCATCACAGATGCCAGAGGGCGCGGCGACCACGGTGAGCGCAATGCCAGCTGGAGCGAGAGCGGCAACATCCGGCTGGAGGCGATCTGCAGCCGCGAACAGGCGGAACGCCTGCTCGCCCACCTGCAGAGTCGCTACTACCCCGACTATGCCATGGTCGCCTTTTTGCAACCGGTCGAAATCGTGCGACCCGAAAAATTCTGAGCCGGCTTGCCGGCTCTTTTTGCCACCCAGAGACAAACGTTTGACTGCAAGGAGTCATAGCCATGAACACCCCTCCCCTGATCGGCCTGGTAATGGGATCCGACTCCGACTGGCCCGTGATGCAGGCCGCCGCCCGCATCCTCAAGGAGCATGGCGTCCCCTATGAGGCGCGCGTGGTCTCGGCCCACCGCACCCCGGATCTGCTGTTTGAATATGCCGCCAGCGCCCGTGAGCGTGGCCTGCGCGCCATCATCGCCGGGGCTGGCGGCGCCGCCCACCTGCCGGGCATGGTGGCCGCCAAGACCACCCTTCCGGTACTGGGTGTGCCCATCCCGACCCGCCAGCTCAAGGGGATGGACTCCCTGCTCTCCATCGTGCAGATGCCCAAGGGGGTGCCGGTCGCCACCTTCGCCATCGGCGAAGCGGGGGCCGCCAACGCCGGCCTGTTTGCGGTCTCCCTGCTCTCCGTCGCGCAAGACGGCGATGCCCCTCGCTACCAGCAGCAGCTCGACGGTTTTCGCGCCAACGAACGCGACCGGGTGCTGGCCCTCACCCTGGAGGACCCGGCATGATACTGCCACCCGCCACCCTCGGCATGCTGGGGGGCGGCCAGCTCGGCCGCTACTTCGTGATGGCCGCCCACCGCCTCGGCTACAAGGTGGTGGTGCTGGATCCCGACCCTGCCAGCATCGCCGGCGCCGCTGCCGATCACCATATTGTCGCCGCCTATGACGACCCGACGGCGCTGCATGATCTGGCCAGCCGCTGCGCCGCCGTCACCTGCGAGTTCGAGAACGTGCCGGCCACCGCCCTGGCCCTGCTGGAGCAGTACAAGCCGGTACGACCGGCCGCCGGTGCCGTGCGCATCTGTCAGGATCGCCGCGAAGAGAAGGCCTTCCTGAGCAGAGCCGGCATCCCGGTCGCCTCCAACCAGACCCTGCAGCCGGGTGAGCCGCTGCCCGAGCAGCCGGATCACCTCTTCCCCGCCATCCTCAAGACTGCCCGCGAGGGGTACGACGGCAAAGGCCAGTGGACCATTCAGGCCGCCGACCAACTGCCAGCAGCGCTGGCCGCCAGCGGCGTCCCCTGCGTGCTGGAGAAGCGCCTGCCGCTGGAAGGGGAATTTTCCCTGACCCTGGCCCGCAGCCCGAGCGGTGCCATCGGTGCCCTGCCGCTGGTGCAGAACTGGCACAGCGGCGGCATTCTGGATCAGACCCGCTCCCCGGCCAACGTGCCGGCGCTGGAGGCCGATGCCAGACGCATCGCCGAGCAGCTGATCGCCGCCCTCGACTACGTCGGCGTGCTGACGGTGGAGTTCTTCCTGGTGGCAGGCAAACTGCTGGTCAACGAGCTGGCGCCCCGCCCCCACAACTCGGGCCACCCCAGCCTCGACAACGCCGAGTGCAGCCAGTTCGAGCTGCAGGTGCGCGCCCTGTGCGATCTGCCGCTGCCCGCCAGGATCGCCGTGCGTCCCGCCATGCTGCTCAACCTGCTGGGAGATCTCTGGCAAAACGGCACGCCCGACTGGGCCGCCCTGCTGGCACTGCCCGGCGTACATCTGCACCTCTACGGCAAGGGGGAACCCCGCCCCGGCCGCAAGATGGGCCATGTCACCATCACCGCCACCGACTGGCCAACGGTGGAAGAGACCAGCCAGCGGGTGCGCCAGCTGTTGGGGCTGCCGCCACGCTGAGCCCTGAGCCGCGCACAAAAAAAGACCCGGGCCAGGCCCGGGTCTTTTCATTGCTTGCTGCGGTAAGAAGGTGATCAGGCCCGCTCGACCGATACCGGCGCCGGCAGGCGGATGGTGAGGGAGAGCACCAGCGCCACCACCAGCAACACCAGGATCAGGTTGAAGGTCGCCATGAAGCCGCCGAACAGGGAGGCCACGATGGAGCCAATGATGCTGCCCAGGCCAAAGCCCAGATAGATGACGCCGTAGTTCTTGGTCAGGTTGTTGAGACCGAAGAAGTCGCTCACCAGCGAGGGGTAGACGGTGATGGTGCCACCGAAGCTGAACGCCACGCAGGCCACCGCCACGAAGAAGAGGTTGGCGTTGAGCGGCACGAACAGCAGCAGCGCCATGCCCGCCAGGGTAATCAGCTGGGCGATGGTGATGACCCGGATGCGGGACATCTTGTCGGAGAGGATGCCCAGCACCAGCCGGCCACCCAGGTTGGCCATGGCGATGATGGCGACGGCGTTGGCGGCGACCACGGCCGGCAGGCCCACCATGTTCTCGCCGATGTCCTTGGCCACGCCGATGACGTAGAGACCGCTCATGCAGGCGGTGAGGAACATCAGCGCCAGCATCCAGTACTGCGGCTTGCGCATCGCCTCGGCCAGGGTGAAGTCGCGGCTCTCGCTCTGCTGCACGGCGGCGGCCTGCTTGGGCGCATCCTTCATCAGCATGCCGCCCACCAGCACCATGGACATGGCGATCAGCCCCCACAGCTGGAAGGTGGTCTCAAGGCCGTTGCTGGAGAGCAGCAGCAGGTTGATGTACTTGAAACCCAGGCTGCCGAGGCCGTAGGCGCCGATGGAGCAGGCGGAGATCAGCCCCTTGCGCTCCGGGAACCACTTCACGCAGTTGGAGAGGGTCATCAGGTAGCCGGTACCGTCGGCGAAACCGACCAGGATGCCGGCGCAGAGGTAGAGCATCGCCAGGTTGCTGGCGTGGGCGGTGAGGAAGAAACCGATGCCGAGCAGCACGCCGGCACCCAGGGTGACGTTGCGCACCCCGAACCGCTCCTGCAGCTTGCCCGCCAGGGAGGAGGCCACCGCCAGGGAGAGGCTGAGCAGGCCGAAGGCGAAGGCGACCTGGCTGACCGGCTCGTCCAGCTTGTCGGAGAGCTGGGCGTTGAACAGGCTCCAGGTGTAAACGGATCCCAGCGCGAACTGGGTGATGATGGTCCCCAACAGGGTGAGGTAGCGGGTGCGATTCAGATCGATGGTCATGATGCGTCTCGGTCAATGGCCTTAAGGAAACTGGGGCCACTATAGGCAAGACGCCACTCCCGCCGACCGATTAAGGCATGAAATGCAGATCGGCGGGAATGAATGACAATCAGAGCCGCATCAGCTGACGGAACGCCTTGATGTTGCTGCGGCTGACCGGCACCTCGAACGGCAGATCATGGAGCCGGATGAGATAGGTGCTGTTGAACCAGGGCACTATCTCGCGGATCTTGTTGATGTTGACGCAGTAGGAGCGATGGCAGCGGAAGAACCCCTCCGCCGGCAATCGGCTGACGAACTCGCTGAGGGTCATGGTCATCACGTAACGGTCATCGCGGGTGTAGACATAGGTGAGCTTCTCGTCGGCTTCCGCGTAGTAGATCTGCTCGCAGGGGGTGACGATGATGCGCTCCCCCTTCACCAGATTGACGGTGCGATTGTGTGGCGTGCCCGGCTCGCTCCCCTGCCCCGTCTGCGACTTGCCCGCCAGCTCGAGCTTTTGCAGCAGGCTGATGAGGCGCGGCTCGTTGTAAGGTTTGAGGATGTAGTCGAACGCCTCCAGCTCGAACGCCTCCACCGCAAACTCCTTGTAGGCGGTAACGAAGACGATGTGGGGCGGATGGCTCGACTTGTGCAGATTCTTGGCCAGCAGCAGGCCGTCGATGGAGGGGATCTGGATGTCGAGGAAGACCACGTCCACCTCGTGATCCTGCAGGTATTTGAACGCCTCCAGCCCGTCCTCAAAGCTCGCCACTATCTCGATCTGGCTGTGCTGATTCACCAGATAGATGAGCTCCTCGCGGGCCAAGTATTCATCTTCCACTATGATGGCTTTCAGCATGGCATCGACTCCTGATCCGGCAGATAGAAACTCACTTCGGTACCCGGCTCCAGCCGCTTGAGGTGCAGGCCGTCGCCATAGAGCAGCTTTACCCGCTGATGCACGTTCATCAGGCCGATGCTGCGGCTCTCCACCCGCCCGGCGGCGACCCCGTCGATCACCTCCTGGCTGATACCGTAACCGGTATCGCGCACCGCGACCCGAATGCCGCCCGCCAGCTGTTTCACCTCGATGGTGACCCTGCCCGGCGCACTGCGGGGCTGGATGCCGTGCAGGATGGCGTTTTCCACCAGCGGCTGCAACAGCAGGCTCGGCACCTGAATGTGCACGTCATCCACCTCGAACACCACCTCCAGCTTGTCGCCGAAGCGGGCCTGCTCGATGGCCACGTAGTCGCGCACCTGCTGCAACTCCTCCTGGATATCGATGAGGGTGTCCCCCTTGTTGAGGTTGTAGCGCAGGTAGTCCGCCAGATTGGCGATGAGCTGGCGCGCCTGCTGGGGCCGAATGCGGATCAGCGACGAGATGGCATTGAGGGCGTTGAACAGGAAGTGCGGGTTGATCTTGCTCTGCAGCGCGGTGAACTCCGCCTTGCGGGTCATCTCTTTCAGTTGCTCGATGCGCGACACCTCCATCTGGGTGGAGATGAGCTGGGAGAGGCCCACCGCCATCTCCTTGAGGGAACTGGTGATGCTGTGGGTGCGGCGGTAGTAGATCTTGAGGGTGCCGCTGACGGCGCCGTTCTCCCGCAGCGGAATAATGATGACCGAGTGGAAATCGGAGAGGTGGTACTGGCGCAGATCGTTGTTGATGATGATCTGATCCAGCAGCACCGCCCGCTGGGTCATGGCGCTGATGGCGTGGTGCTCGTCCAGCTCGTAGTAATCCTTGCCCACCCCCACATAGGCCAGCACGTCGCGAGTGTCGGTGATGGCCACCGCATCGGCGCTGATCTCGCTGCGAATGATGCCGCACACCTGGCTCAGGGAGTGACGATCGATGTTCTGGAAAAACGGCAGCGTCTTGTTGGCGATGTCCAGCGCCAGCTTGGCCTGCTTGGCGGCGATCAGCTCCTTCTCGTCATCCAGGTCCTGCACCAGCTTGATGATGAGACCGATGCAGAGCGCCCCGGCGATCATCGGATAGGCGATGTGGCTGACGATCTCCACCCCCACTGCATGGGGCTCGGTCAGCTGCCAGATAAGCAGCATGGTCAACCCCTCGCAGGCCATCCCCGCCAAGATGCCGTACAGCCAGAGCCGCGACTTGCGGCAGCGCAGGTGCAGCCAGGTCGCCAGCAGGCCGGCGATGATGCTGGCGATGAGACACGGGATCGAGGTGTGGCCATCCATGTCGATGAGGTAGCGGTGCAGGCCGGAGATAACCCCGGCCGGAATGCCGACCCAGGGGCCGAACAGGATGCCGCCCGAGATGATGGCGATGATCCGCACGTTGATGAGGGCCCCCTCCACCGGAATGCCGGTATAGGTGCTGAACACCGCGAACAGGCAGAAGATGGCGGCCACCAGCACCAGTTCGGCCGGGGTGTGGTCCCGCTTCTGGAACAACCGCTGGAACGGCCGGGTACGGGTCAGGAAGAACAGGGTCATCAGCATCAGCGCCGCCCGTTCGAACACCGCCAACAACATCATCTGATTTTCGAGCATGAGACCATCCGACCGATTGCAACCAGGGAACACAACTGAATTATCTCTCGCCATGACACGTGGAAGGCAAGCATGAGGGACTGATCCCCTCATGATAAAGCGCAGTAGTTTACCCCAGCCGACCGGATAGGGAAGGCCGCGACTCCCCCGGACGGGTGTGGCCCCCTGTCGGGGTCAGGATGACAATGTGGCCAGCCGGGCGGCGAAACCCATGAAGAATAGACCGATGAGGCCGTTGCCGAGTCTGGCGAGGCGTACCTTGCGCGCAAAGAAGCGGGCCATCAGGGTGCCGCCGAAGATCAGCAGGGTCAGATAGACGAAGCTCATGGCCTCCAGCATGCTCGCCAGCACCAGGTAGGAGAGCCAGGTGTGGGCATAGTTGAAGTCGACGAACTGCACGAAGAAGGAGACGTAGAACAGGATCGCCTTGGGGTTGGTGAGGCTTAAAGTAAGCGCCTTGGAGAAGTAGCGCTCGCCGTGCTCGACCACGGACGCCTGCCCTTCCCTCCTGGCGATGAAGTTGGCGTACAAGATCTTCACCCCGAGATAGAGCAGATAGAGGGCGCCGAGATAGCGCACCAGGGTGAACAGTAGCGGGGTAGTGCGAATGAGGGAGGCGATGCCCAGATAGGCGCAAAAGATCAGGATGGCGTCGCCGACGAAGACCCCGAGGGCCGCCTGGTAGCCCGGGCCGACGCCACGGCTCGCCCCGGTGCGCAGCACATAAATCGAGTTGGGTCCCGGCGCTATGATGATGAAGAAGAGCCCGACCAGGTAGGTCCAGACGTTGATAACCCCCAGACTCTCAAACATGGCGCGCCCCTCTGGACTTGGAAAACAGCCCGCTCAGGCAGGTCCAGACGTTGATGACTCCCAGGCTCTCAAACATGATCCCTCCATGGCGGGTAGCGACCCACATAATGCGACGACGAGGTTTCTATACTAATCCTCCGCCCGCCGAGCACAAGCGCCGGGCAATGATCCGTTCATATCTGGGCTTCACATCCCCGCACTCACCACTTTGTGGTGTCCAGACGCGTCGGGATCAGGCATGTTAAGCCATATCCAGATTCACAGAACCCGCCCTCATGGAAAAGAGCCTCAGTACCGATCAACCACTCGCCGCTGCTGCCGCGCACGATGCCCTGAATCGCACCAGCTATCCGGTGATCGCTGCCATCAGCTTCTCGCACCTGTTGAACGACATGATGCAGTCGGTGTTGCTGGCCATCTATCCGCTGCTCAAGCTCGGCCTCAACCTGTCATTCGCCCAGATCGGCCTCATCACCCTCACCTACCAGTTCACAGGTTCGCTGTTGCAGCCGCTGATCGGCCTCTACACCGACCGCCGGCCCATGCCCTATTCATTGCCGTTCGGCATGGGCTTTACGATGATCGGCTTGCTGTCGTTGTCGCAGGCAGCCAGCTTCGGTGCCGTGCTGCTGTCGGCCATGCTGATCGGTATCGGTTCGTCGGTGTTCCACCCGGAATCGTCCCGGGTCGCTCGCATGGCGGCCGGCAGTCAGCCCGGGCTGGCCCAGTCGCTGTTCCAGATCGGCGGCAACCTGGGATCGGCCATAGGCCCGCTGCTCGCCGCGCTGATCATAGTGCCACGGGGCCAGGGCAGCGCGGCCTGGTTCTCGCTGTTCGCCCTGGTCGGCGTCATCGTGCTCAGCCTGGTCGGGCGCTGGTCCAGCCACCACGCCGCCAACTTCCATAAACGGATGAAGGCGCACCTCGGCCACGGTCTGAGCCGCCGTCAGATAGGCTGGTCGCTGACCATCCTCGGCCTGCTGATGTTCTCCAAATTCTTCTACATGGCCAGCCTCAGCAGCTATTACACCTTCTACCTGATGGACAAGTTCAGCCTGTCGCTGGACAGCGCCCAGCTCTATCTGTTCGCCTTCCTGTTTGCGGTCGCGGCGGGTACCGTGCTCGGCGGGCCGATTGGCGATCGCATCGGCCGCAAGCGGGTGATCTGGATCTCCATCCTCGGCGTCGCCCCCTTCACCCTGCTGCTGCCCCATGTCGACCTGTTCTGGACCTCGGTGCTCTCGGTCATCATCGGCCTGATTCTGGCCTCGGCCTTCTCTGCCATCCTGGTCTACGCCCAGGAGCTGGTGCCCGGCAAGGTCGGCACCATCTCCGGCCTGTTCTTCGGTATCGCCTTCGGCATGGGGGGCATAGGGGCGGCTCTGCTCGGCCAGCTGGCGGATGCCACCAGCATCGAAACCGTCTACCAGGTCTGCGCCTATCTGCCGCTCATCGGCCTGCTGACCGTGTTCTTGCCAACCCTTAGAAAGGGATAGCGGGCCACCCCGCGAGGAATGCAACCCATAAAAAACGCGGCCTGAGAGGCCGCGTTTGACGTGGATGAGAGCAAGGGGTGGTCAGCAGTACTGCCCGGCTACCCAGCCGCCGGGGCTACAGCCCCACTGGAAGTTGCCATCGCGAAGGCCGCTATCGCGCTCATCGACGATACAGAAGCAGCCTCTATCAGCAGTACTGGCCGGCTACCCAACCGGAGGACCAGGCCCACTGGAAGTTGTAGCCACCGAGCCAGCCGGTCACGTCCACCACCTCGCCGATGAAGTAGAGGCCGGCCACCTTGCGCGCCTCCATGGTCTTGGAGGAGAGTTCGTTGGTATCCACCCCCCCCAGGGTCACCTCGGCGGTGCGATAGCCCTCGGTGCCGTTCGGCAGGATCTGCCAATCCCCCAGCAGGGTGGCCACCGCCTCCAGCTCCCGCTCGTTGTACTGGCGCATCGGCTTGCTGACCAGCTGGCCCAACTCCACCAGCTTGTCGACGAAGCGCTTGGGCAGCTCGCGCCCCAGCACGGTTTTCAGCTCCTGCGCCGGATGGGCCTGGGCCCACTCCCTGAGGGTGGCGGCGATGTCGAGCTCCGGCAGCAGGTTGATGTGGATCTTCTCCCCCGCCAGCCAGAAGGAGGAGATCTGCAGGATGGCGGGACCGGAGAGGCCGCGATGGGTGAACAACATGGCCTCCTTGAAACAGGTGCCATCCTCGGCGGTCACCGCCACCGGCAGGCTGACCCCGGCCAGATCGGCGAAGGCCTCTTTATCTGCCTGATGCAGGGTGAAGGGCACCAGCCCGGCACGGGTCGGCAGCACCTTGAGGCCGAACTGCTCCGCCAGCTTGAAGCCGTAGGGGGTGGCACCGAGCTTCGGCATGGAGAGGCCGCCGGTGGCCACCACCAGCGAGTGGCAGGTTATCTCACCCTGACTGGTGGTCAGCACGAAAACCTCGTCGTTCTTGCTGACGGTGAGGATCTCGGTCTGGAACTGCAGGGCCACGCCGGCCCAGTCGCACTCGGTCAGCAGGATGTCGACGATCTCCTTGGCACTCTCGTCACAAAAGAGCTGGCCCAGGGTCTTCTCGTGATAGTTCAGGCCGTGCCGGTCCACCAGCTCGATGAAATCCTGCTGGGTGTAGCGCGCCAGCGCCGACTTGCAGAAGTGGGGGTTGGCCGAGAGAAAGGCGTGGGGGCCGGCCTGATGGTTGGTGAAGTTGCAGCGGCCGCCGCCACTGATGAGGATCTTGCGGCCCGGCTTCTTGGCATTGTCGAGCACCAGCACGGAGCGGCCCCGATAACCGGCCTGGGCCGCACACATCAAACCGGCCGCCCCGGCGCCGATCACCACCACATCAAACTGCTTCATCATCACTCACTCATCCAAAGAAAAACGGCCCCTGTTCAAACGAGAGACCGTCATTGTACCCGGCAGACACCAGCCCAGCGGTTGCAGGAGATTTGCAACAGAAAACGGCCCCAGTTAAGAGGGGCCGTCATTGTACTGGCTGAACACTAAGTGTCCACGACTATCAGGCGTTGCCATCCATGATGCTGGCCGGGGCGCCCTTGGCCAGCTCGGCCAGCTCCTTGTCGATGAAGTAGAGGCCCTTGCCGTCCTCGCCCACCAGGCTCAGACGATCGACGATGCTCTTGAACAGCTTCTCCTCTTCGTGCTGCTCGGCCACGTACCACTGCAGGAAGTTGAAGGTGGAGTAGTCCTGGGTGGTGAACGCCACGTGAGCCAGGCCGTTGATGCACTTGGTGATGTGGTATTCATGCTCGAGGGTGGTGCGGAAGATGTCGCCCAGCGACTTGAACTCGTGGGGAGGGGCATCGATGGCGCCCAGCATCGGCATGGCACCGGTCTCGCTCACATAGGTGAACAGGCGCTCCATGTGCTGACGCTCCTCGACGGCGTGCTGGCGCAGGAAGGTGGCCGCCCCCTCGAAGCCCTTGTCCTCGCACCAGGCGCTCATCTGCAGGTAGAGGTTGGAGGAATAGAATTCAAGATTAATCTGCTCGTTCAACTTCTCGATCATGGCTTTGGCCAACATGATGATTCTCCACTGTGATTTGGTCACGATTGTCGCCACAGTTTCGTTATGAAGCAACCAGATACCGCTGCCCGAGCTCTCAGTTGTGACAGCTTTTCGCCTCATCCTATCCCCCATACGGTTATAGAGAAGCAAAGAAACATGGTGTAGGTGGATTCAGCCATTATGATGGCGCCAGTGGTCGGGGAAAGGATTCAATGAGATTCATAATGGCACTGGCGCTGCTCTGGATGACCCAGTTGCAGGCAGCTCCCTCCTTGCTGAAAGAGGCTGAATTGCAGGCGGCGCGCGATCCCGTCGGCTATCTGCAGCGCCTCGACGCCAGTCCCCAGCAGGATATGGAACTGTTCTACGCCAGGTCCCTGGCCCAGGCCGCGCTGGGCCGCTATCCACAGGCCCTGCTCGACAACGCCCGGGCCCGCGGGCTGGCCAGCGCCCAGCAGGAGACCCTGCGCCTGCTCGACTTCCGGTTGCAGCAGATCGCCCTCACCCTGGATACCGAGGCGCCGGATCAGGCGCTCACCCTGCTGGAGCAGCTCAGACCCGCCGTCGCTGGCCATCCGCAACAGACCTCGGAGTGGCACGCCCTGAACGGGCTCGCCCTCTACCGCACCCAGCAACTGAGCCCGGCCATCGCCGAACTCAAGACCGCCTTTCGCCTCAAACAATCGGTACCGGACTCCCCCATCGCCAGCTTGCAGTGTGCCCGCCTGCTGATGACCCTCGGCAACCTCTATGCCGATCTGAACCTGGCGCGGGAAGCCGAAGGCTACTATCTGGAGGCGCTGCAACGCATGGTGCAGCTGGGCGAGCCCAACAGCCAGATCATCATTCGCGCCAACATGGCGCGGCTCTACATCGATACCGATCGACCCACCCAGGCCAGGCGGCTGCTGGACAACCTGCTCAGCAACCCGGCGCTGGCGCCGGATTACCGAGCCATCATCCTCGGCTATCAGGCCATGGCGCTCAACGCCCAGCACGACTGGGCCGGCGCCCTGCGCACCCTGGACGAGGCACAGGCATTGTATCGGCAGCTGGGCTACCCGGAAGCCGGCACGCGCCTGCAGGAGACCCGGGCCCGGGCGCTGCAAGGTAGCGGCGAGAAACAGCTGGCGCTGCAGGTGCTGACCAGCCAAGGGAGTGCGGGGGCCGCCAGCAAGGCGCTGCAGGCCAGTCTGCTGGCGGACCAGGGGCGCTACCCGGAGGCCTACCAGGCACTCAGCGAATACGTGAGCGACTACAAGCAGCACTTCAACCAGACCCTGAGCCAGCATTCCGCCGCCTTCCAGGCCGAGATGGATCTGGCCCGCAGCGAGGCCAGCAACCGGGTGCTGCAGCAGGAGAACGAGAACAAGCGCCAGCAGCTGCTGCATCAGCAGAGTGCCCGCCACTACCAGTTGATGCTGGTCGGCCTGCTGGCAGGAGCCCTGCTGCTGCTCGGGCTCACCACCCATCGGCTGCACCGCAGCTCACGCCACCTCTACAAGCTGGCCACCTTCGATCAGCTGACCGAGCTGCCCAATCGCCGTGCCCTGCTGGAGCGGCTGGCCAGCCGCTGGCAGCAGGAGGGGCCGCTCACCCTGATCATCATCGACATCGATCACTTCAAGCAGATCAACGACCGTCACGGCCATCAGGCGGGGGACAGGGCCATTCAGCGGCTGGCGCGGGAGCTGAGATCCTGGGCGCCCGACCTGCAGCTGGTCGGGCGCTGGGGTGGCGAGGAGTTTCTGGTAGCGGTGCCGCTGCCGGCGGCAGATTGCTGGTATCTGGCAGAGCAACTGCGCCAGCGCATCGGCCAGATCGAACAGCCGCGCATGACCATCAGCATCGGGGTGGCTGGCCGCTCGGCCGCCGATGACGGGCTGGGCCAGCTCATCCACCGGGCCGACATGGCCATGTATCAGGCCAAACGCCAGGGCCGCAATCAGACCATACTGGCCGCGGAGCCTGGCAGCCCCGAAGAACCGGAGGCACTGGCCAGCAGCGTGGCCTGAGCCGCAGCCTCCCCTGACTCAGGGCAGCAGTTCGGTGAGGGAGGCGACATCCACCGGCTCGCCATAGTCCACCCCCGCCAGCTCGAAGCCGTTGAGCTGCATGAAGTCCTGCCGCAGCCCGGCAAAATCCCCCAGCGCATGGAAGTTGTCCGGCGTCACCTTGGACCAGAGCGCCGAGACGGCGGCCTGCACGGCCGGGTCGAGCTCGTGGTCATCCATCCGGATCAGCCGGTTGCCGTCAGCCACCACCCCTTGCGGGCCGTACATTTTGCTGGCGAACAACCGCTGCATCTGCTCGATGCAGCCCTCGTGTACCCCGCGCTCCTTCATCACCCCCATCAACAAGCCCAGATAGACAGGCAGCACCGGAATATAGGCGCTCGCCTTGGTCACCAGCGCCTTGCAGACCGACACCCAGGCGTGGCCGCCGATCTCCGCCAGCTGCAGGTTGATGGTCTCGGCGGTGGCGTGCAGGTGCTCCTTGGCATAGCCGATGGTGCCGTCCCGATAGAGGGGGTAGGTCGATTCGGGGCCGATATAGGAGTAGGCCACGGTTTGCGCGCCGGGCGCCAGGCAATCCGCCTGCTGCAGCGCCTGCAGCCAGAGCTGCCAATCCTCGCCCCCCATCACGCTGACGGTGTCGCGGATCTCCTCCGGGGTGGCCGGATCCAGCGACTGCTGCACCAGGGTGTCCTGTTCCAGATCCAGCCCCCAGCCGCGAAAGGGCTGCCCGGTGGTCTTGAGCACGGAGCGCACCTGAGTACCGTCAGGCAGTACCCGGATGCCGCTCGCCAACGAGTAGATCACCAGATCCACCTGCCCGAGCTGCTGGCGGATGACGTCGATGGCCTGCTGACGCATCTGGTCTGAGAAAGCGTCGCCGATCAGGTTGATGGCCACGCGTCCAGCCTGTTCCGCCTCCGTGCGAAACCAGATGTTGTTGTACCAACCGGCGCTACCCAGCCCCTTGTCGGAAGGGCCGCGTTCGAACGACACGCCAATGGTGTCGGCACCGGCCCCGAAGGCCAGGGCGATGCGCGACGCCAGCCCGAAGCCGGACGAAGCGCCCAGCACCAGCACCCGTTTCGGCCCGTTGAACGGGCCCGCCGCCCGGATCCGCGCGATCTGCTGCAGCACGGCGGCGCGGCAGCCGATGGGGTGACAGTTGCGGGCGACGCAGCCCTGGATTTGTGGATGAATGATCATCAAGGAGTCTCCGGGAAAGGAACACGACAGCAGGAACGGCCGTGGAACGCAGCGGCGCGCCACGGTTTGCCAAGGGAACTGGCTACAGCATAACCAAGCGGGGCGGGATTACCTTGATGTCGGGCGGAATATCGGCGGGAAGAGGGCAGAAAAACAAAAGGGAGCGCGAGGCTCCCCAAAGCGGTATTCAGATGCTTTTTGTTGTTTTGTGTTCATTGCGAAACACGGGCACATCCTATGCCTGTCACCGGCTACGGGCAAGCCGGCGGGTGTGACCTGCTTCAAACTCCTGTTCGATTTATCGCCAGTTTATTGCCCATCATCGACAGCAAGCTCCATAGGAAACTCTTTTAAATCCCAAAACTGTGCCGGGGACACCATTTTAGTTTCAGCAGACATTGGTATAGTGGACTCAGGATCAGTGAGGAGAACTCCCATGAATGGAACCTATTACAAACACATACTGGCCGCGATCGACCTGTCGGAAGACAACCGCAAGGTGATCGAGAAGGCGGTCGACCGGGCCCGCTCCAACGGCGCCAAGCTGTCGGTGATCCATGTCGATGTGGACCTCAAGGATCTCTACACCGAGATGATCGATATCGACATCGACAACGTGCAGGACCAGGTGATCGCCGAAGCGAAAGAGAAGCTGGAAGCCTTCCTGGCCTCGGTGGACTACCCCATCGAGAAGAAGCTGGTGATCTGCGGCGATTTGAGCGAGCGGGTCAACCAGGCAGTCAGGGATTATCAGATCGACCTGCTGGTGTGCGGCCACCGCCAGAGCTTCTGGAGCCTGCTCACCTCAAGTGCGCGCCAGCTGATGAATACAGTGCCCTGCGATCTGCTGGTCGTCCCCTTGCAGAAGTAACCGAACAGGCGTAGTTTGATTTGCCATGAATATGACCTCGTTCAATCACAACTACTGGTGGTGCTGCTCTTAAACAGGCGGCACTGCTTTTCTATGTAAAATTTCCCAAAGAAAACACCGTGACCGCCGAGAGGCGGTCATTGTTTTCATCCCTTTGTCGCCTCCCGGCTCACCCAACTGGAGAGAGTGACATGCACAACCCCGTTATCCTGACCGGCGACCGCCCCACCGGCAAACTGCACATCGGCCACTACGTCGGCTCGCTGCGCCAGCGCGTGGCCGCCCAGCACAATTACCGCCAGTTCGTGATGATCGCCGATCTGCAGGCGCTGACCGACAACGGCCACAACCCTGCCAAGGTGACCGATCACGTACTGGAGGTGATGGCCGACTACCTGGCCGCCGGCCTCGACCCGGCCAAAACCACCTTCTGCCTGCAGAGCGCCCTGCCCGCCCTCGCCGAGCTGACGACCTATTACCTCAACCTGGTCAGCGTCGCCCGGCTGGAGCGCAACCCCACCGTCAAGGCGGAGATCCAGCAGAAAGGGTTCGAGCGCAGCCTGCCGGCCGGCTTCCTGATCTATCCGGTCAGCCAGGCCGCCGACATCACCGCCTTTCGCGCCACCCATGTGCCGGTGGGCGAGGATCAGCTGCCGATGCTGGAGCAAACCAACGAGATAGTGCGCCGCTTCAACTCTCTGGTTGGCAAGGAGGTGCTGACCGAGTGCCAGCCCATTCTGAGCGACACCGGCCGCCTGCCCGGCATCGACGGCAAGGCCAAGATGTCCAAGTCCCTCGGCAACACCATAGAGCTCGGCATGTCGAGCGACGAGATCAAGCAGGCGGTGTTCGCCATGTATACAGACCCCAATCACCTCAAGGTGAGCGATCCGGGTCAGGTGGAGGGCAATACGGTGTTCGCCTATCTGGATGCCTTCCACCCCGACAAGGCGCTGGTGGCCGAGATGAAGGCCCACTACCAGCGCGGCGGGCTGGGGGACATGCGCTGCAAGCAGGTGCTCAACGACTGCCTGCAGACCCTGCTCGCCCCGATGCGGGAACGGCGCGAGGCGGCCATCGCCGACAAGCGCCAGCTGCTGCGCCTGTTGCAGCAGGGCACCGAGCAGGCGCGCGCCCTGACCGACGAGGTGCTGGCCGAGGTGAAGGGGGCGATGGGGCTCGACTACTTCGCCGGACTGAACTGATCCGCCCCGCGCTGCGCCGGGCTGCCGAGCGCATCCGCCCCGTAGCGCTCGAACGCCAGCCGGTGCAACAGCCCCTTGAACCAGCCGATCGCCTCGTCATGGGCGGTGAGCGGGTGGCCCGCCATCAGATAGACGATGGGGATGGCGGGGTCCAGCTGGTGCAGGCGCAGCGGGTAGTAACGACAGAAGTGGCGCCCGATCATCTCGGGCACCACCACCAGATAGCGGCCGGTGGCCATCAGCGGCGGCACCGCCATAAAGCTCGGCAGGCGGACACCCAATTCCCGCTCCACCCCGAAGCGGGCCAGCCAGAGATCCACCATGGCCTGGCTGTGACCCCAGCTGGAGGTGTGGATGTGGGGCCGGCTGACCAGATCGTCCGGCCCCAGCACGTCCGGCAGCTCGCTGCCAAGGGGCGACAGACAGACCAGCGGGTTGTTGAACCAGGGTTCGCGCCACAGCCGGGGCGAGAGGTGGTTGGCATCGGCGAAACCGATCACCAGATCCAGCTCCCCCTTCTCCAGCTCCCGCTCGTAGTCGCTGTCCGCCAGCTCGCACACCTCCAGCCGGCAGTGCGGGGCATGCCGGTGTAACCGCTCCACCAGCGCCGGCACCAGGCCGTGTTCCACCGAGCCCGGGGTGGCGATGCGAAAGATCCGCCGCGCACTGGCGGGGTCGAACCCCTTGGCCTGCCGCAACCCCTGCTCCAGCATGGCCAGCGCCTGGCGCACCGGGCCGGCCAGCGCCTTGGCGCGCTCGGTCGGCATCATCTCGCGCCGGCTCATCACGAACAGGGGGTCGTCAAGCGCCGTTCGCAGCCGCCCCAGCGCATGACTGACGGTGGACTGGGAGAGGTGCAGCCGCTCGGCGGCACGGGTGACGTTGCGCTCCTGCATCAGCATGTCGAACACGGTGAGCAGGTTGAGGTCGAGGCGGGAAAGGGGCAGTTCCATCGATATTGGCCATGGTTGGATGACGACAATTCATTTTTGGCATAGTAGCAGATTGCATAGAATGCGCAGGCGAATTACATCGGAGATTAAAATGCGTAGCTATCTGTTGTTGCTGGCGATTGGCCTGTTGTGGGGCTCCCAGTTCATTTTCATGCATCAGGCCGTCACCGAATTGCCCCCCATCATGGTGGCAGCGGGTCGCGCCTTGTGTGGCAGCCTGACCCTGGGTCTGCTCTGCCTGTTCATGCGTCTCAAGAGCGAGCACACCCCGTGGCGTACCTATATGCTGATCGCCCTGCTGGATGCCACCCTGCCCTTCATCATGGTGGCCTGGGGTCAACAGTATGTGGATAGCGCCATCGCCGCCGTGGTAATGGGTTGTATCCCGTTTGTCACCATCCTGATGGCACCCTTGTTGGTTTCCGGTGAAAAAATCACCAAGGGTGGTCTCGTCTCCGTGGTCATCGGCTTCGTCGGCGTACTGGTGCTGTTCTGGCCGAAACTGGCCAGCGGCATGAATGCCGGCCTGCTCGGCGCCATGGCCATCCTGTTCGGTGCCAGCTGCTTCGCCATCGGCCTGCTGATGATCAAGCGCTTCGCCAAGGACCATCCGGTGGTCGTGGCACGCAACATCCTGATCTCCTCGGCCATCCAGCTGCTGCTGGCCGCACCGTTCGTCACCGATCTGAGCGCGCTCACCCTGCCGAGCCAGCAGGCCATCGGCGCCGTCGCGGTGCTGGGGGTGTTCTGTACCGGTCTGGTCTACTTCCTCTACATGGCGCTGATCCAGAAGGCGGGCCCGACCTTCGCCTCCTTCAGCAACTACCTGGTGCCGCTGTTCGGCGTCATGCTGGGTGCCCTGTTCCTCGGCGAGCAGATCCAGTCCACCACCGGCGTGGCACTGGCTCTGATCCTGGGCTCGGTGGCCCTCAACCAGTGGGCCCAGCAGCGCCGCGTCCAGCGGCAGGCTGCCCTATGTCAGGCATCCTGACTACGCTCTGCGGCGGCCTGGTGGTGATCGCCGGCTGGCAGTATCGCCAGCGGCTGGTAGGTCTGCTCGGGCTGTTGATGGTGCTGCTGCCCTGGTTCTTCGACAGCAAGCTGCAAGCCATGCTGAGCTATGCGTTGAGCGCCTGACCTCTGTTTCTGAATGTGTGACGAGAGTGTATCTCTCCTGTTTTTGGGACCGTTTTAAAAAAACCTCCGATTTGTCCCCTCTACCGGCGCTCTGCGCCGGTTTTTTTATGCCCGCCTGGCGGCCTTGCCGTCCCATCACGCCAGATAGCGATAACTGAGCCGCTCGTTCTTGCGCGGACCTGTGATCTGCCAGCCGAGCAGAAAACCGCCCTCGGTCGGCGTCAGCTCGGCGCTGTAGTGATCCTGGCCACACAGATGGGGTTCGGCGGTGAGCCAGCGACCATCGGCCTGGGGCAACAGCTCGAACAGCACCACCGGCTGTTCATAGCGCAGATGGGAGAGCCGGATCCCCTGCTCGCCGCGCTGCCACCAGAAACGATTGTGCATGGTCAGCACCCGGCCATGGGGCGTGGTATAGCGACCCGTCTCGACAAACAACCAGCCGCCCTGGTGATCGGTCACCACCACCTCCCCCTCTCCGCTGCCACTCCAGTCGGTGGCGGATCCTGCCCCGTTGCTCGCGCTAAAGGCAAATGCTCCGATCTGTGGCAACTGGCGCCATAAACGCTGGATCACGGCTTCCTTCTCGGCCATCATAGCCCCCTTCAAAATTGACAACTGACGACAAATCAACCACATGAACTACTTGATAGGGGTTACCCTGCTCTGGTCATTCTCCTTCAGCCTGATCGGGGTCTATCTCGCCGGCCAGGTGGATGCCTACTTCTCGGTGCTGACCCGCATCGTGCTCGCCAGCTTGGTGTTCCTGCCCTTCCTGCGCCGCCGCTGGCTGCGGCCCGACCTGGTGGCCAAGCTGATGGCCCTCGGCGCCACCCAGCTCGGCATCATGTATCTGTTCTATTACCACTCTTTCCTGCTGCTGACGGTGCCGGAAGTTCTGGTGTTCACCATCTTCACCCCCATCTACGTCACCCTGATCCACGATCTGCTGGAGCGGCGCTTCAAGCCGGTCTATCTGTGGGGAGCACTGCTGGCGGTGCTGGGGGCGGCCGTCATCCGCTTCGACGGGCTGACCGAAAGCTACGTGCTGGGCTTCCTGGTGGTGCAGGGTGCCAACGTCTGCTTCGCCCTGGGTCAGGTGGGCTACAAGGTACTGCTGGCGCGGGAGGAACAGCAACCGCCGCAACTGGCGGTGTTCGGCTGCTTCTATCTGGGCGCCCTGGCCGTGGCCCTGCCCGCCTGGTGGCTGCTCGGCACGCCGCAATACCCCACCAGCGCCCTGCAGTGGGGCATATTGCTGTGGCTGGGGATCGGTGCCTCGGGCCTTGGTTACTTCCTGTGGAACAAGGGGGCGACCCAGGTCAGCAGCGGGGTGCTGGCGATCATGAACAACGCCCTGATCCCGGCGGGTCTGCTGGTCAACCTAGTGCTGTGGGGCAAGGATACCGACCTGCTCAGGCTCAGCCTGGGCGGCCTGCTGATGCTGGCCTCCCTCTGGGTGTGCCAGCGTCATGGGGTAAGTGAGCGCTGACTAAAAATCAGCCAACGACTGTGTTGTGCTCCCGTCTGGCCTGACCGTGACAGGTGGCCAGTCGGGCCAGCAGGTGATCGATCTGCTCGCCGGCCTGACTCTGCACCAGCCCGATGCTGACGGTCACCGGCCGTTGCGGCAACAGGCTGGCATCGGCGATCTCCATCCGCAGTCGCTCGGCAATCTCGAGGCCGCTCAGTCGGTCGGTCTGGGAGAGCATCAGGATGAAGCCGTCTTCGTCCCAGCGGGCGAAGGGGTCTTCCCGCCGCAGTTCATGGCGCACGATGCGGGCCAGCTTGGCCAGCATGGCGTCGCAGGCTGCCTCGCCAAACAACTGCTGGATCTTGGCTCTGTGATCAACGCTGAATTGCAGCAGGCTGAAGCTGCCGCTGGCGCTGGCCAGGCGCTCATCGAGCAGCTGTTCGAAGCGGCTGCGACTCTCCAGCCCGGTGAGGGGATCGGTACCGTGCCGCTCCTCCACCTGCACCGCCTGCGGTTCGAGCAGACGCACCACCCCCAGCACCTGGCCGTGGACATCGCGCCTGGCCCGCTCTTCCAGCCGGACATAGTGGCCATCGTGATGCAGGATGCGGTATTCGAGCCGGATCTGGGCCACCCGCCCGCTCTGGCAGGCCAGTTGCGCCTCCTGCAGGCTCCCCAGGTCGTCGGGGTGCACCCGCTCCAGCCAGCCGAGGTCGTCCAGACCGGCTTCGTTCAATCCCAGCAACCGCAGACAGGAGAGATCCCGCTGCACGCCCTGCTGCGGACTCCAGCTCCAGAGCCCTGCCTCCAGCAAGGCGATGGCATCCGCCATCAGCGCCAGATCAAACCGGGTAATTGCCTCCCTGAGGGGAGCCTTGAGCATGTCCATCGAGCGCCTCGACACCGAATCTGAAGACCTTCTCAATAAGTAACATTGGCTCTCGCGCCGAGCAACAGGGTCAGCTCGCTTTTCCTTGATAGCCGTTCATCAGGGCCTGCCAGTTCTCCGGCACGAAGTAAAAACTGGTATGCAGCTGGGACTCCTTGTTGAAGGAGCGCAGCAAGCGTTCCAGGTTGGCCTGCTGCCAGTTGCCGGGCGAGCGGATGGCCCCCTTGTCGAAGTCAATCACCCATACCTTGCCCTCCTTGTCGAGCAACAGGTTGTGGCTGTTGAGATCGGCGTGATAGACCCCGGCGTCGTGCAACCGGCGCACCGTCTGGCCCACCTTGTGCCACACCTCGCCGGCGATCGGCCCCTGCTTGAGCAGGGCGACCAGATCCTTGGCGCCGCGGATGCGCTCGATCAGGATGTCGGCCCGGTAGAAGGGGCCCTGTTTGGCCATGCGGGCGGCAAACGGGCGCGGCACCGGCAACCCCTGGGCGCTCAACTTGGCCAGCAGGCTGTATTCGGCCATGGCCCGGCTAGACTCCACTCCCTCGAACCAGAAGCGATCCCGCACCACCTTGCCCACCATGCCGCCGCGATAGTAGTGACGCAGCACCAGGTGGCGGGATTCATCCTTCACGAACCAGGTCACACCGCGGCCGATGGAGGTACCCACCACCTGCCGGTTGTTCTGCCACCAGGCCGGATCAAACAGCTCGGGAGAAGGGTCGCGAAACGCCCCTTCGGCATACCAGCAGATCTGGTTGTGTTCGGTCTGAATTTGCATCTTGGTCATTCCGGTCGGTCATCGCTACGGGTTGGCGCTCAGGGCCAGGGCAACAGGGGCCCGGTGGGGCCGGCTGCCAGTCGTGCGCAATTTTACAATCCACAGGGGAGTTTGCATAATGCCATCCATCCATTTTGCCATCGTTGCGCCACATCATGCCGCTGTTCCAAACGCCGCCCTCCTCCATCTGCATCCTGCGGCTCTCCGCCATCGGCGACTGCTGCCACGCGCTGGCGCTGGTGCGCGTCATCCAGCGGGCCTGGCCCCAGACCCGCATCACCTGGATCACCGGCAAGATTGAGGCGACCCTGTTTGCCGATCTGCCCGGGGTCGAGGTCATCCCCTTCGACAAGAGCAAGGGCTGGCGCGGCTATCGCGAGCTCTGGCAGGCACTCAAGGGGCGCAGGTTCGATGCCCTGTTGCACCTGCAGGCGGCCATGCGGGCCAGCATCGCCGCCCTCGGCATCAAGGCCAAGGTCAAGCTCGGGTTTGATCGGGAACGGGCCAGCGACGGCCAGTGGTTGTTCACCAATCACAAGGTGCCATCCCCCACCTCGCCTCACGTGCTGGACGGTTTCCTCGCCTTCGCCAAAGAGCTTGGCATCCAGGATCTGACCCCTGACTGGCAACTGCCCATCAGCGCCGAGCACCAGGCCTGGGCGAAGGAGAAGATCGGCGGCAAGCCGACCCTTCTCATCTGTGCCGCCGCCAGCAAGGCCTTCAAGAACTGGACTGCCGCCGGCTATGCCGCACTGGCGGATCACGCCGCCAGCAAGGGGTTTCAGGTCTATCTGTGTGGCGGGCCGGCCAAGCTGGAACAGGATCTGGCCGCCAATATTCAGCGCTTAAGCCACAGCAAGCCGGTGGATCTGGTGGGGCAGACCAACCTCAAGCAACTGCTGGCGCTGATCAAGGAGGCCAGCCTGGTGCTGGCTCCCGATACCGGCCCGGCTCACATGGCCACCCTGGTGGGTACGCCGGTTCTCGGCCTCTATGCCCATCACAACCCGGATCGTACCGGCCCCTATCTGTGCCGCGACTACGCGGTCAGCGTCTATCAGGAGCTGATTGAGCAGGAGACCGGCAAGCCGCTGGCCGAGCTCGGCTGGCGCACCCGCCTCAAGGATCCGGACGCCATGGGCAAAATCACCAGCGAACGGGTCATCGCCGCCTTCGACCGGCTCTGCGCCGAGCGCCAACTGCCACGCTGATGATGCGCGCAACTCGGAAATCCCGAAGCCAGCGGCAGGGATAATCTGCTGGCCCGACCCCGCAACGGCAGGCAGAATGAGGGCTGATGTGGGTTACGCTCCCGCAGCAAGCTACGAATACTTTGATCGGCTGGAATATGATTCCGGCCGTTTTTTTATCCGCTGCCTTCTGTTAAAATTCGCCGCCTTTACATCCCTCTTCTTCAAGAATTTTCCGCGTTTCGGATTTGGCTGTCTCCCTTTCGGGCACAAGACGGCGGCCTCTGCTACAACCAAAACACGGGTTTAGATTAAAGGTACAGACATGGCGCAACAAGGCACTCTCTATATCATCTCCTCCCCGAGCGGAGCGGGTAAATCCAGCCTGCTCAATGCCTTGCTGACCCAGCACAACAGCGCAGGCAAGATGCAGCTGTCGGTCTCCCACACCACCCGCGCCACCCGTCCCGGTGAAGAGCACGGGGTGCACTACCACTTCGTCAAGGTGGAAGAGTTCAAGGCGCTGATCGAGCGTGGCGACTTTCTGGAGTGGGCCGAGGTGTTCGGCAACTACTACGGCACCTCCCGCGCCGCCATCGAAGCCTGCCTGGCGCAGGGCATCGACGTCTTCCTCGACATCGACTGGCAGGGAGCCCGCCAGATCCGCGAGCAGATGCCGACCAAATCCATCTTCATCCTGCCCCCCAGCCGCGAAGAGCTGGAGCGTCGCCTGATCGGCCGCGGCCAGGACAGTGCAGAGGTGATCAAGGGCCGGATGGATAAAGCCATTGCCGAAATGGTGCACTACGACGAGTATGACTATGTCATCATCAACGAAGACTTTGAGCAGGCGCTGTTCCAGCTCAGGGCCATCATCGAGTGCCAACGGCTGGAATTGCGCCAGCAGCAGCAGGCCCAACAAAACTTGCTGCAACAGCTACTGGCAGAATAGGCCAAAAACAAGTAAACTTTTGCGTCATTTTTAAACACCGCTTTTTTAAACCGAGAAAGCCCAAACACTGGAGTCCTGCATGGCACGCGTTACTGTAGAAGATGCTGTAAAACAGGTAGGTAACCGTTTTGACCTGGTGCTGGTCGCCGCACGCCGCGCCCGTCAAATCGCGGTTCAAGGCAAAGATCCCCTGGTTGACGAAGAGAACGACAAGCCGACCGTGATCGCCCTGCGTGAGATCGAACTGGGTCTGGTGAACAACCAAGTGATGGACACCCAGGACCGTTACGAGCAGCAAGAGCAGGAAGCCGCCGAGCTGGCTGCCGTTGCTGCCATCGCCGAAGGCCGCGGTTAAGTCAGCTGTTTCCTATAGTCGGCGCCCGCCCGGGTGCCGACTGTTCTCCCCCATTTACAACCGCTCGAAAACCTCGCAAACTCAGGACTATACCCTCTATATCCACGGATTGCCGTTTCACCGCTGCGGGGACTGTCTTGTATTTATTTGAAAATCTTAAAGAAATAGCCAGTTCCTACCTGCCGCCCGAGCAGGTGGAGAAGCTCAGGCAAGCCTATGTGGTGGCCCGTGATGCTCACCAGGGACAGATGCGTTCCAGCGGCGAGCCCTACATCACCCACCCGGTTGCCGTTGCCCGCATTCTTGGCGACATGCGCCTCGATCATGAAACCCTGATGGCCGCCGTGCTGCACGACGTCATCGAAGATACTCCTGTCACCAAGGCCGACCTGGCCGAACTGTTTGGCGATGCCGTTGCCGAGCTGGTATCAGGCGTCTCCAAGCTCGACAAGTTGAAGTTTCGCGATCGCAAGGAGGCCCAGGCCGAGAACTTCCGCAAGATGGTGATGGCCATGACCCAGGATATCCGGGTCATTCTGATCAAGCTGGCCGACCGCACCCACAACATGCGCACCCTGGGCTCGCTACGGCCAGACAAGCGCCGCCGCATCGCCCGGGAAACCCTCGAAATCTTCGCCCCCATCGCCAACCGCCTCGGTATTCACACCATGAAGAACGAGCTGGAAGAGCTGGGCTTCGAGGCGCTCTACCCCATGCGCTCGCGGGTGTTGCGCGAATCGGTGCGCCGCGCCCGCGGCAATCGCCGCGAAATCATCGACTCCATCCAGAGCGAGATTGAAGGCCGGCTGCGGGAGGCTGGCATCGAATCCCAGGTCAGCGGCCGCGAGAAGAACCTGTTCTCCATCTACAACAAGATGGAGAAAAAAGAGCTGCAATTTCATGAGGTAATGGATATCTACGCCTTTCGCGTGAGGGTGAAGGACATAGATACCTGTTACCGGGTGCTGGGCCAGATGCACAGCCTCTACAAGCCCCGCCCCGGCCGCTTCAAGGATTACATCGCCATCCCCAAGACCAACGGCTATCAGTCGCTGCACACCTCGCTGGTGGGGCCGCACGGGGTGCCGGTGGAAGTGCAGATCCGCACCGAATTCATGGACCAGATGGCCGACAAGGGCGTCGCCGCCCACTGGGCCTACAAGCAGGATGGCGACAGCTCGGGCACCACGGCCCAGATCCGCGCCCAGCGCTGGATGCAGAGCCTGCTCGAGCTGCAGCAGAGCGCCGGCAGCTCCTTTGAATTCATCGAGGGGGTCAAGACCGACCTCTTCCCCGACGAGATCTACGTGTTCACGCCGGAAGGGCGCATCATGGAGCTGCCCGCCGGGGCCACTCCGGTGGACTTCGCCTACACGGTACACACCGACATCGGCCACGCCTGCGTCGGCTCGCGGGTCGACCGCCACCCCTATCCGCTGAGCAGTCCGCTGCACTCGGGCCAGACGGTGGAGATCATCACGGCGCCGGGGGCCCGTCCGAACGCGGCCTGGCTCAACTTCGTGGTGACCACCAAGGCCCGCTCCAAGATCCGCCAGTTCCTCAAGAACCTGCGCACCGAAGAGTCGGTAGTGCTGGGTCGCCGCCTGCTCAACCATGCGCTCGGCGCCAAGAACATCGAAGACATCCCCGAGCCTCGCATCAAGCAGGTGCTGGCCGACACCAAGCACGAGAACCTGCAGGGCCTGCTGGCCGACGTGGGCCTTGGCAACGCCATGAGCGTGATGGTGGCGCGCCGCATGCTGGGGGATGAACTGCCGCCGGAAGAGCAGCCCAAGTCCAGCAGCAAGAAGATGCCGATCAAGGGTGCCGACGGCATGCTGGTCACCTTTGCCAACTGCTGCCGCCCCATCCCGGGGGACGCCATCATCGCCCACATCAGCCCGGGCAAGGGGCTGGTGATCCACCAGGAAGCCTGCCGCAACATCAAGGGCTACAGCAAGGAGCCGGACAAGTACCTGCCGGTGCAGTGGGAAGTGGACAAGGAGCAGGAACAGGAGTTCCGTACCGGCATCAGCATCGAGATCGTCAACCACCAGGGCGCCCTGGCGGAGCTGGCCAACGTGATTGCCGCCACCGGCGCCAACATTCACGCCATCAGCACCGAAGAGAAAGATGGCCGGGTCTATCTGGTCACCCTGCTCATCACCACCAAGAGCCGGATCCACCTCGCCAACATCATGCGCAAGATCCGGGTGATGCCGAACGTGCTCAAGGTGAGCCGGCAGAAAAACTGAACACAGGCGGCGCAAGCCGCCTGCTGCTTTTCAAGAGACATGCTGGCCCGGCGCCGGCCCGATTTGACCCTGTGCATGCAAGCGATGCGCGCACCAGCCTCACCCGATAGTAACTGACATGACACCTGAACGCTTCAAACGAATTTCCGACATGCTGGCCCAGCGCCAGCTCGATCTGACCGTCTGCATGGAAGAGGTCCACAAGCCACACAACCTGGCCGCCATCGTGCGCACCGCCGATGCCATCGGCATCCACCGGGTACACGCGGTCTGGCCCAAGAGCTGGATCCACAAGCGCAAGGGTACCGCTCGCGGCAGCCAGAACTGGGTGGACGTGAAGCTGCACCCGGACATCGGCAGCGCGGTGGCCGAGCTGAAAGCCTCCGGCATGCAGATCCTGGCAACCCATCTCTCCGACAGCTCGGTGGATTTTCGCGCCATCGACTACACCAAGCCCACCGCCATCCTGGTGGGCCAGGAGAAGCACGGTATCGGCGAAGAGGCGCTGGCCCTGGCCGATCACCATATCGTCATCCCCATGGTGGGCATGGTGCAGTCCCTCAACGTCTCGGTGGCCGCCGCCGCCATCCTCTACGAGGCCCAGCGCCAACGCGAGCTGGCCGGCTGTTATCAACGCGGCTGCCCCTTAAGCCTGGAAGAGCAGAACAGCATACTGTTCGAGGGGGGCTACCCCATCTATGCCCAGCTCTGCAAGGAGAAGGAGATGCCCTATCCCCAGCTCGGCCCGGCCGGTGAGATCCTGGCTGACGAGCAGTGGTGGCAGCAGATGCAGCTGACCCGCAAAGGCTGGGCTGCACAGCAAGATGAGCAATTACAGGAGCAATAATAATGAATAATCCCTTTGGCAGCTGGCTGGAGTCCCAGGTAATACGGGAGCATCTCAGCAACCCCAATATCGAGGCGGGCGACTACAGCTACTACTCCGGCTACTACCATGGCAAGACGTTCGAGGATCACTGCGTACGCTATCTGCTGGGTGACGGCTCGACCCGGGAGACCTGGGAGAGCGGCATCTGGGGCGAGGTGGATCGCCTGCTCATCGGCAAGTTCTGCTCCATCGGCTCGGGTGCCACCTTCCTGCTGGCCGGCAATCAGGGCCATCGCATGGAGTGGGTATCCACCTTCCCGTTCGATCCGGCCACCTTTGGCGACGGGGTGCAGAGCGGCTTTCAGCGCAAGGGGGATACCCGGGTCGGCAATGATGTCTGGATCGGCTCGGAAGCCATGATCATGCCCGGCATCACCATAGGCGATGGCGCCGTTATCGCCACCCGCGCCGTGGTCACCCGGGATGTGGAGCCCTACACCATAGTCGGCGGCAACCCGGCCAAGCCGATCCGTCGCCGCTTCGGCGATGAGCAGATTGCCCTGCTGCAAGAGATGCGGTGGTGGGACTGGCCGCTGCCGCGCCTGCAGGCGGCCATGCCGCTGCTCTGCTCGGGCGACATCGAGGGGCTTTACCAGCACTGGCAGCAAGAGTCGGCATCATGAAGCTGATATCGCCCGCCCTGCTGGCCCTGACCCTGTTTTCTGCCGGAGCCCTCGCCGTGAACAATCCCTACCAGCTGACGCCGGAAGCCGACGTCGCCACCCTCCATCAGCAGACGCTGCCCGACTTCTGGCGCCAGCACGCCGTCGAAAGCGCCTTCAAGGGCAAGGATGGCATCACCATCCGCTATGCCGCCCTGCGCCAGGCCAAGGTCGATCGCGCCATCCTCATCGTCAACGGCCGGGTCGAAAGCTACCTCAAGTATCAGGAGCTGGCCTGGGATCTGTGGCGTCAGGGCTACAGCCTCTACCTCATCGACCACCGCGGCCAGGGCTTGTCCGATCGGCTGCTGGCCGACCAGGAGAAGGGATATGTCGACCAGTTCGACGATTATGTGCTCGATCTCAAGCAGTTTCATGACGAGGTGATCGCCCCGGACCAACCCGCCAAGCTGTTCCTGCTGGCCCACTCCATGGGCGGCGCCATCTCGGCCCGCTATCTGGAGCGCTGGCCCGGTGACATCGAGGCGGCCGTGCTCTCCTCCCCCATGATGGGCATCAACTTGGGCGGCCTGCCCAAGTGGCTGGCCAAGGGGCTGACGGCCACCATAGGCACGGTCGGCGGCTGGCTGGGCGAGCCTCCCTACGGCCCGGGTCAGGGCCCGTACGAGAGCCACGCCTTTGCTGACAACGGTCTGAGCCACAGCGAAGCCCGCTATCAGGCCTTCCGCGAGCTCTATGAGCAGCGCCCGCAGATCAAGCTGGGGGGCGCCACCGCCCACTGGATCTATCAGGGGCTGACGGGGGCGGACGCCGCCGTGGCCGGGGCCGGCGCCATCAAGACGCCGCTGCTGCTGCTGCAGGCTGGTGACGACAGCGTGGTGGACAACGCCGCGCAGGACGCCTTCTGCGCGCACGCTCGCTGCGAAGGGGGCAAGCCGCTGCGTATCGAAGGGGCCTGGCACGAGCTGTTCATGGAGGCCGATCCCCAGCGCCAGGCCGCGCTCAACGCCACCCTGGCCTTCTTCGCGCGCTACTGACGTCTGGTTATTTTTTGTATCCCTAAATAAATGGGGTCGCGGGAGCGGTTGCTGTACACTGCTCCCGCTTTCATTCGTAACCCCGAGGTGATGATGTATAAGGTCGTTGTATCTGATCTCGATGGCACCCTGCTCAACGGGCAGCACCAGATCTCCCCCCGCACCCGCGATACCCTGCACCGACTGGTGGATCAGGGAGTCAAGTTCGTGGTGGCCACCGGCCGTCACCATGTGGATGTGCGCAGCATCCGCGACACGCTCGGGCTCGACATCTATCTCATCACCTCCAACGGCGCCGTGGTGCACGACAAGCAGGATCAGCTGATCTTCAACCAGGCCCTGCCGGACAGCGTGGCGGCCGAGCTGATCGCGCTGGAGCGCGACCCCTCCATCCACATCAACCTCTACTACGGCGACGAGTGGCTGGTAGAAGAGGAGATGCCCTGGCTGCTGCAGTTCCATCATGAATCCGGCTTCAGCTACCGCCTGACCGATCTCGCCAGCCACCCGCTGGACAAGGTCAACAAGGTGTTTTACATCGGCGAGCACGAGAAGCTGCTGCAGATCGAGGCTGAGCTGAACCAGCGTTATGGTGATCGGCTCAACGTCACCTTCTCCCTGCCGGACTGCCTCGAGGTGATGCACGCCGGGGTGCACAAGGGCAATGCGGTGCGCGCCGTGCTGGAGCAGCACGGGCTGGAGATGTCCCAGGCGGTGGCCTTCGGCGACGGCATGAACGACTTCGAGATGCTGAGCATGGTCGGCCGCGGCGTGGTGATGGGCAATGCCCACGACCGGCTCAAGCTGGCGCTGGCCAGCCACGAGCAGACCCTGAGCTCCGACGAGGACGGCGTTGCCGTCTATCTGGAGCAGCTGTTCGCCCTGCAGGGCGTTGACGTCGCCTGAGACAAGGCGCCATGAGCCACGCTGCGGCTCATGGCGTGCTCCCACCCGGATAACCCTCCGAACGAGCAGGCCGGCAACCCCTCAGGTGGCCGGCTTGAACTGCTCCTTGTCGAGCTGGTGCTTCTTCATGCGCAGGTAAAGCTTCTTGCGCGGGATGCCGAGGTACTGGGCGGCGTCGGTCACCCGGCCGGAGAAGAGGAACAGGGTATCCTCGATCACCCGCCGCTCGAACTCCTCCACCAGATCGTCCAGCGGCTCCTTGCCGCTCGCTAGTGGCATGGCCCGCTCCGCACCGGCCAGCTTGACGATCCCCACCGCATAGAGCTCGGCCACGTTGCGCAATTCACGCAGATTGCCGGGCCACTTATGCCGCTTGAGCGTCTCCAGATAGGCGCGATCCACCGCCGGCACCGGCCGGCCGATGCGCTTGCAGCCCTGTCGCAGAAAGGCCCGGAACAGGGGAATGATGTCGCAGCTGCGCTCCACCAGCCGCGGCAGCCTGAGCCGCACCTGGGAGAGGAAGTAGTAGAGCTCCGGCATCAGCTGCTGGCGCTCCACCAGCGCCTCCGGCGACTCCTCGAACAGCGCTATGGTGCGCAGCGACTTGCCTCCCTTGCGCTCCTGATCCAGCAGGTGGTTGCCGAGCCAGCGCTGGCAGCCGGCACTCAGGCGGGCCGGGGATTGCAGCACCAGCGTGCCCTGATCGGCCTGCGCCAGGCTGGCCTGCACCTCGGCCAGGCTGGGTGCCGACCCGCAGTCGTGCAGCTGGAAGGCCTGCTCCCGCCGGGCGCTGATCCTGTGCAGCAGCCGGGCCAGGGTGTGGCGGCCAGAGCCGGCCGGCCCCTCCAGCAGCAGATCCTTGTCGGTCTGCGCCAGCTGGTTGAGCTGGCCACGGATCGCCACTATCTGCGGGCTGGTGCCGATCAGTTCGTCATCCACCGTCGCCTGGATCTCGCTGCGGCGCGCCAGCACGGCGCTGCGCTGCTGGCAGGCCCGCTCCAGCAGGCCCAGCAAATCCTGGGGATGAAGCGGTTTCTCCAGAAAGTCGAACGCCCCCTGTTTCACCGCCTTCACCGCCAGCGGGATGTCGCCATGGCCGGTGATCATGATGACCGGGATCTCGGCATCTATCTCGTGCACCCGAGTCAGCAGCTCCATGCCGTTCATGGCGGGCATGTAGATGTCAGAGACCAGCACCCCGGGCCACTGGCCGGCCAGCAGTTCCAGCGCCTCGTGGGGGGAGGTGGTCGCCCTCGGCTGGTAGCCGGAGAGCCGCAACAGGTGGCAATAGGATTCCAGCACGTCCTCGTCATCGTCCACCAGCAGCACGTTGGCGGGACGGTTAGCGGGCAACAGCATAGATGGCACTCTCCTCGTTCTGATGGGCGTTCGACCCGGCAGGGTCGACCGCCGCCAATTCCACTATCACCATGGCGCCGCCAGTCAGCGCTGAGCCCAGCATGATCTCGCCGCCGCAGCGGGCCAGCAGGGAGCGGCAGATGGTCAGCCCCAGTCCCAGCCCGACCTCCTTGGAGGTGGTGAAGGGGGTGAACAGCCTGGGCAGGATCGCCTCGCCGAAGCCGGCGCCGCTGTCGACCACCGCCAGCCGCAGCCGGGCCTCACTTCGTTCCAGCAACTGCAGCCGGATCTCCCGCCGCGCCAGCCCGGCCACCGCGTCCAGTCCGTTTACCAGCAGGTTGACCAGCACCTGCTCCAGCAGCACTGGGTCGGTCTCGAGCCAGAGCCCCTCCGGCAGTTCGTTGTGGAAGATGCAGCCATCGCGCTTCGTCCGCGTCTCCAGCAGCAACATGGCCTGTTCGGCCAGCGCCCCCAGCTCGAGCCGGACCCGCACCTCCTCGGCCGGCGACTTGCGGGCGAAATGGCGCAGCGCATTGATGATGCGACTCATGCGCCGCCCCAGCTTGTCGAGCTTGCCCAGATCCTGGTCCAGCGCCTGCAGCTGGCCGGCGGCGAGGGCCGCCCGGCTGGTGTAGAGGTAGGTCATCATCGCCGACAGCGGCTGGTTCAGCTCGTGGGCCAGGCTGGTCATCGCCTGCCCCACCACCGCCATCTTGGCCGCCTGGATCAGCTCATCCTGGGTCTGCAGCAGGGTGCGCTCCGCCTGCTGGCGCTGCACCACCTCTTCCGCCAGCAGCCGGTTGTTCTCGGTCAGCTCGCGGGTACGCTCCGCCACCCGCAGGCTGAGCTCCCTAGCCGTCAGCTCCTGGCGAGTGACATCCGTGATGGTGATGATGAATCTGTACCCGCGCCCCTGTTCGAAGCGGCGCAGGTTGAGATGCAGGAAACGGGGCGTCTCGTCCTGATCGCAGGCCAGGGTGCACTCGCTGTGGCCGAGCCGGTGCAGCGGCTGGTCCGCCCCGAACTGCTCCGCCAGCATCGCCCTCGCCGCTGCCGGAAAGGCCTGCCACAACGGCCGGCCCGGCTCGACGCCGGTCTGCCGGAACAGGGTGAGCGCGCTCGGGTTGACCGACTCTATGGTGCCATCAGGATGGCAGGTGATAAGGCAGGCCTGGGTGTTGTTGATAAGGTTGAGGGCATTGGCCCGCTCCATCTGCTGCAACTGCTGGCTGAAGTGGCGCAAACTGTCGCCCAGTCGGCCGATCTCGTCCCGGCCGCAGGTGCTGACCGGCACGTCCAGCCGGCCTGCCGCGACCCTGTCCAGCTCCTGCCCCAGCAGGTCGAGCCGCTTGATCAGCCGGCGGCCGATCAGCACCACCAGCACGAAGATGCTGAGCAGCAGGGTGAGCGCCAGCACCACCAGGATCACCAGCTTGCCGGTCGCCACCTGCTGGCTGCTGTCCTCCCCCAGTGCGCTGAGAGAGCGGTTGGCGTCGCTCACCATCAGACTGACCTTCTGGTGATAGCGCGACACGGCGTCGTCCAGCCGGGGGCGCAGGGCCGTCAGCTGCTGATGGGTCTGCACATCCGCCAGCAGCAGCCGGTGCAGCGGGCCATCCGGCTTCACCAGGGTGATGATGTCCTGCAGGATCTGGCGGTAGCTCACGGTCGAGGGGTACTCCGCCAGCCGCGAGGTCAGCTCGTCTATCTCGTCAATCTTGTAGCCGATGAACAGGAAGGCGCTCTCCAGATCCTGCTGATAACGCTGGGCGATCACCTCGCCGACCAGGGACTGCAGCTCGTTCTCCTTGAAGGTGAGATCCTGCAGGGCGGAGAACTCCTTGATGACGTTGCCAAACTCGCTCATGTCGTCCGGGCTGGCCACCATGCCGGTCAGGTGCCACTCCACCTCCTGCAGCAGAGGGGCGGCATCATCCACCAGATCCTGATGCAGCCAGTTGCTGCGCTTTTGCAGTTGCTGCAGGGTTTCGGCGTGCTCGATCTGCTGCTTGAGGTAGCGCCCGTGATCCGCCACCAGCGCGCTCAGCTCCTCGAACGCCTGGCGTTGCGAGGGTGTCTCCTGATCCCCCGGGGTGCCCAGCCGGTAGGCGCGCTGGATGTCCCGCAGTGTGGTCGACACCGAGTGGGAGAGGCGCTGGTACTGCACCGGATCCCGGGTATCGCGCAACTGGGCCAGCAGCAGCAACAGGCGGGAACTGGCCCGCTCCAGCTGATAGGCGTTGTCGATGGCGGGCAGGCTCTCCTCCACGATGAGGTGGATCTGCCGGCCCAGCCGATCCCACATCACATAGGCGGCCATGCCCATGGCGCCGGTCAGGGTGGTGATGGCCACGAAGGCGAGGATGAGCCGCCGCCCCAGGCTGCGCGGCATGGCCAGCAGGTGCCCCAGCCGGCTCATGGCCTGGCCGCCTGTTCGACCAGCCGCTGCGCCTCGTTCAGGCGCGCCTCGGTCGCCTGGCGCCACTGGTGCATCACCCGCTCCGCCTGTGGATTGCCCTGCTCCCGGTCATAGAGGCCGTCAAACAGCGCCAGCAGGGCCGGATCCTGCGCCTCCTGCTCGCTCAGCGGCGGCATGCTCGCCTTGGCGACAGCCTGCTCCAGCAGTGCAACCCGCCAGGGCTCGCCATGGGTATTCAACCCGTTGATCCCCTGCCAGGTCATCTTCAGCCTAGGCAGCTGCTGGGTGATGGTCTGCTCGAACAGGGCCTTGAGCAGGCCTGCCCGTCGATAGAGCAGCGCCTTGTCGGTGACGTAGCGGGTCTGTCTGGCCAGCCCGGGCTGGCTCAGGGTGGCCTTGGCCATGCCGGGAGTGGCGAGGATCCCCTGTCCCTTGTCGGAAAGCAGGTACTGGATGAAGAGGGCGCCACTGTGCGGATGGTCCGAGCGACGGGGTACCCCCAGGTAGGTCGGCAGGATCACCGAATCCGGCATGATGTTGAAGCCGACGTGATCGAAGCGGGCCTGGCTGGTGAGGGCGTAGCTGTCGATCACCGGGCCGGCCCCCGCCAGACCGCGACTGATGCCGTCGCTCACCCCGAAGCTGCGCGCCGTGATGGCCGACAGGTTGCCGCCCAGGCGCATCAGCAGGGCCCAGCCCTGCTGCCAGCCATATTGCTGCAGCACGCTCTCCACCATCATGTGGGTGGTGCCGGACTGGGAGGGTGAGCTCATCATCACGTGCCCCATGAAGAGTGGGGACGCCAGTTGCTGCCAGCTGGTGGGCTGCGGCAGCTGATATTTGGCCAGATAATGGCGGTTATACATGATGCCACTGCTGGAATAACCGACCACGGCCACTTTATTGCCCAGCCCCAGGGTATGGGGAGCGAGCCATTTGGGCGGCGTAGTTTCATTTGGCAAAGCCGCCAACAAACCTGCTTTGTCCAGCGTGTTAAAAAAAGTCGGCGAAGAGGACATGATAATATCGACTTGCGGTGCATCGGCCTCCGTTAATAAGCGCAGGGAGGGAATGGTGCGCCGATAAATAACTTCGACCCGGATCCCGGGATATTGTTCTGCAAAGCCCTCGATCACCGCCTTGACCGGCGCCTCCGAAAACGAGGTGAGCACCGTCAGTGAAGCGGCCTGCAGGGTGCTAAATGGCAACAAAACGCTGCCCATGAACAGGGCCAGCCGGCGGCAAAAGAGGTGCATGACTATCGGTCGACTCGCGCGTTAATTCAGGAATATGTGCAGTACATCTAATATTCGGCACATGCCGTAATTTTTATTTTCACGAGGATGAGCCAGTTCTGACTCATTATGCCTCGGCACGCGGCTATTGTTATTCATCGAATATCAATAGGACAGTTCAAATATGTCATTTTTGACTCATGGTTTTCCCATGATTGAGTCAGAGTTGACCCATATCCGGCTTTTTGCCGGCTGAATTTCTCCCTTCATATGATGGCAGCCGCTATCAGAGCTCCCTCTGAAACCATGCTGCCAAAATAGAAACGGAGAACCCCATGTTCAACTTCTTCAAGACGCGAGCCGACCTGCCGGTCATGGATGCCTCGCCCGATAAAATCCGCTCGATTTACCGCAAGTACCAGTGGCAGGTCTTCCTGGGGCTGGTACTGGGCTATGCCATGTTCTATGTCGTGCGCATGAGCCTCAACGTGGTCAAGAAACCCATGCTCGACTCCGGCGTGGTGACCTTGGAGGAGCTGGGGGTGATCGGCTCCGCCTTCCTGTTCACCTACGCCGTCGGCAAGTTCTCCAACGGCTTCCTCTCCGACTACGCCAACATAGGCCGCTTCATGTCGGTCTCGCTGGGGCTCTCGTCCATCTGCACCATCCTGATGGGCATGAACACCGCCACCTTCTTCCTGGTGCTGATGTGGGGACTGAACGGCTGGTTCCAGTCCGTCGGCTCCGCCCCCTCCTGCGTCTCCATCTTCCAGTGGTTCTCCCCCAAGCAACGGGGCTCGGTCTACTCGGTCTGGGGTGGCTCGCGCAACATAGGGGAAGGCATCTCCTGGATCCTGACCGCCACCATCGTCAGCTACTTCGGCTGGAAGGCCGGCTTCATCGGCGCCGGCATCGCCTCCCTGATCGCCGCCCTGTGCATGTATCTGGTGCTGAAAGATCGGCCGCAGACCTATGCCCTGCCGGAACCGGCCGTCGCCTTTGGTGAAGCCCCCGAGATCGCCAAGAAGGTGGATCCGGCCGAAATCCGCCGCGCCCAGCTGTTCGTGCTCAAGCAGCCCGTCGTCTGGCTCATCGCCGCCGCCTGCGCCTGCATGTACATGTCCCGCTACGCCATGAGCTCCTGGGCCGTGCTCTACCTGCAGGAGCAGAAGGGCTACAGCCTGATCGACGCCGGTTTCGCCATGTCGGCCTACCCCATCGCCGGCTTCCTCGGCGCCATCCTAGCCGGGATCATCTCCGACAAGGTATTCAACGCCAACCGCCACATCCCTACCCTGCTGTACGGATTGGCCAACGTGGCCGGCATGTGTCTGATGTTCTGGGGCCCGCAGAGCCGCATGATGGATGCCGTCGCGCTGGCCCTGATTGGCTACGCCATCGGTGGTCTGGTGGTGTTCCTGGCCGGCCTGACCGCCTGCGACCTGATGCCCAAGACAGCGGTCGGGGCCGTGAAAGGCTTCATCGGCCTCTGCTCCTACATCGCCGCCTCCATCCAGGAGCTGGTCTCCGCCGCTCTGATCAAGACCAGCGAGATCGATGGCGTGACCCACTATGACTTCAGCAGTGCCCAGTACTTCTGGCTCGGTGCCTCCGTGGTTTCCATGCTGCTCGCCATGACGGTGTGGAACGCCAAAAAAGTCGTCAACTACTGATCCCCGTTCACCGGGACACGCCAAAAAACAATGCCAGTCAGTTGATGCTGACTGGCATTGGCAATCCGGGGTTACTTTCTTCGAAAGCGCTGATTGTCGCCCCCATGGCACTGCCAGAGGATCAGGGGAGTACCATTGGCACTGCCATCCTTGGATACATCCAGACAGAGGTGGCTGCTGCGACTGACCAGCCGATCCCGCTCCCAACGCCACTGCTGATTGCTGCCGCCATGACAATCCCAGGCGATCACCCTGGCCCCGGTGTCGCGATCGCCACCGGCCACATCCAGGCACTTGCCGCCGACCTTCACCGCCTTGCCATCCAGACGAAAGCGCTGGTTCTCTCCGCCGTTGCAGTCCCAAAGCTGCAACTGGTTGCCATTGCGCACGCCGCCGGCAATGTCGAGGCATTTGCCATTGGCTGCCAGCAACTGGCCCCCCGACTCTTCTCGCTTGCGGGCTTCCTTCTTCTCCTGCTTGTGGTCGTAGTAGGCGGCAGCGCCTATGGCACCGATCACCACGGCCCCCAGCAGAAAATCCGAAGAGTCCAGACTCTGGCACCCTCCCAGCGAAAGCGAGAGACAGGCGGCAATCAAAGGAGATGGACGCATCACTCAATCCCCCCGACCAGGAAGCTCTGATTGGCACCACCATAGCACTCGGCCAAACGCAAGGGCGTATTCGGGGTGTGACGCCGCCCCGCGACATCCAGACAACGGGAGGCCTTGTTGTTGAACAGCTTGTCCTCCCGCCACACCCACTGGGCATGACCATCGCAGGGAGCCAGGATCAGTTCATTGCCGCTTCTGGCCTGCAGGCATGTCTCCTGCATCTTCAGCTCTCCCAGCGCCCACTCAAACGACCTGGTGTCTTTGCGACCGCACTCCTGGGTGACGGCCTGCTGCCCGGCAACACCGATACAGAAGCCGTTGTAGGTCAGCAAGAGGGAGGCGGCAGACTCGCTCTGCGATTGGGAGACCATGGAGTTCATCACCTCATCCATCGGCGGCTTGAGGGTACAACCGCCCAGCAGCACGGCGGCCATGACTGCGGGTCTGCAGGAGAAAATCGAGATTTTGTTATGCATAAAAAAGCCTGAAAGAGGTCTGTGACATCCGGTCACCAAGGACTCCAGCTGGCAGGATAACTGAAGGGGGGACAAGACTGCCCGGATAGAGTGTAAACAAACGTTACAGCGGCGCGGCAAGCCGGGATGATAGGCAAGGCAGAAAGCAAAAAACCCCGCCGAAGCGAGGTTTTTCAGAATGTGGTCGGTGATAAAGGATTCGAACCTTTGACCCTCTGGTCCCAAACCAGATGCGCTACCGGGCTGCGCTAATCACCGAGAATATTTTGATTCTACAAAAAACAAAGACGACCATGCGGTCATCCTCGTTATACAGCAAGTATGGTGCGAAGAGAGGGACTCGAACCCTCACACCCGGGGGGCACTAACACCTGAAGCTAGCGCGTCTACCAATTCCGCCACCTTCGCGTACCTGACAAGCTGTAAAATGGGGTGGCTGATGGGGCTCGAACCCACGACAACCGGAATCACAATCCGGGACTCTACCAACTGAGCTACAGCCACCACAGCTGTTTTCGTTCTTCAACTCGCCCGTTTAACCGGCGCACTTTTGATGGTGCGCCCGACAGGATTCGAACCTGTGACCTCTGCCTCCGGAGGGCAGCGCTCTATCCAGCTGAGCTACGGGCGCTACGCTGTCGAACGGGGCGCAATATTAATGATGAGGACCTACCTTGTCTACCCTTTTTTTATCAAGCCGAATCAACCGCTTGTTTTTCCATCGTTTCTGGCTTTTTTTAAGCGATTTTATGTTATTCAAGCCGGTTCCGGCCCCTCCCCGCTACTTTTCCCCCCACCCCATCTTGCTGACAGCGATGGGCAAAACTTGACTTGCCTCAAAGCCTCCCTAGAATGAATGAACGTTCATTCAGTCGTTGTGATCATCCAATCATGAACAAGAAAGAACGCATTTTCGATGCGGCTCATGAAGTACTCGGCGAACAGGGTTTCCACGGCCTCTCCATTGCCGTGGTGGCCAAGAAAGCCAGGGTGGCGGCAGGCACCATCTATCGCTATTTCAGCGACAAGGATGACCTGATCCGTCAACTCTATCGGCACACCATCCTCCAGTGTCATCCCCTGGTCATGGAAGGCGTGCAGACAGAGGAGGTATCGTTCGAACAATTTCGGCGGCTGTGGCTCAACATCCACGCCATCTTTGTCGACGAACCGAACGCGCTCAAATGCAAATTGCAGTATGAAACATCCCCGCTGGGAGCTGAGCTGGAGCAGGACCCGGTCATCCAGGCCGCCTGGGCCCCGCTGGATCGCTTCTACGAACGGGGGATAGAACAGGGCCTGTTTATCGACCTGCCCGTTCGGGTACTGCAGGTGCTGAGCCTGGACTGTGTGGCAAATCTGGCGTTGCAAAGCCAGGTGCACCAATTCGAACTGACGCAAGAGCAGCTGGAAGCCGTGATCCGGGCCAGCTGGCGAGCCATTTTGACCCCTTAAACATTGCACTCATATCTCAGGAGCGAGAGTTCATGAAAAAGTGGATGAGCATCATGTTGCTCATCGCGCTGGCCCTGTTCGGCAGCGTGATTGGCTTCAACCTGTTCAAGCAAAAGATGATAGCCAACTACATGGCCAACATGCCGGAGCCCGAGTTCCCGGTCACCACCCACAAGGTGGAGACCCGTGACTGGGTACCGACCATCGAGGCGATCGGCTTCATCGAACCCAATCAGGGGGTGACCCTGTCAACCGAGCAGTCCGGTACCATCGACAGCATCTCCTTCGAATCCGGCGCCACCGTCAAGCTGGACCAGCTGCTGCTGAGCCTGGACGCCAGCGTCGAGAAGGCCAACCTGCGCGCCTCCATGGCCAAGCTGCCGGCGGCCAAGGCCAAGTACGAACGCTACCAGAACCTGTTTACCAAGGGTTCCATCTCCCGCGACCAGCTGGATGATGCCGAGGCGACCTATCGCTCCCTCGAGGCCGATATCGAGAGCCTGAAATCGACCATCGCCCGCCGCGAAGTGCGCGCACCGTTTGCCGGCGTGGTCGGCCTGCGCAACGTCTTCCTCGGCCAGTACCTGCAGCCGGGCACCGACATAGTGCGGCTGGAAGACACCAGCGTGATGCGCCTGCGCTTCACCGTGCCGCAGACCGACATCTCCCGCATCAGCCTGAATCAGGAGATCCGGATCAACGTGGATGCCTACCCGAACCGCCAGTTCAAGGGTCACATCAGCGCCATCGAGCCGGCCGTCAACTACCAGAGCGGCCTGATCCAGGTGCAGGCGAACATCCCCAACAACGACGGCCTGCTGCGCTCCGGCATGTTTGCCCGCGCCAGCATCCTGCTGCCGGCCCAGAAGGACCAGATAGTGCTGCCGCAGACCGCCATCACCTTCACCCTGTACGGCGAGAACGTCTACCTGGTCAAGGAGCAGGACGGCGTGAAACGCGTCGAGCAGGTGGTGGTCAAGGTGAGCGAGCGCAAGGGCAACGATGCCCACGTGGTCTCCGGCATCAAGGCGGGTGACGAAGTGGTCATGTCCGGCCAGGTACGCCTGAGCAACGGCGCCAAGGTAAAAATCGTGCAGGACCAGGGTCTGAAGGTTCCTGACCAGACTCCCATGCTGTAAAACGCGGAGAGACAGATGCGCTTTACCGACATATTCATCAAACGGCCCATCCTGGCCATCTCGATCAGCTTCCTGATCGCGTTGCTGGGTTTGCAGGCCGTGTTCAAGATGCAGGTGCGGGAATACCCCGAGATGACCAACACGGTCGTCACGGTCAGCACCAGCTATTACGGCGCGAGTGCCGACCTGATCCAGGGCTTCATCACCCAGCCGCTGGAACAGGCTATCGCCCAGGCGGACAACATCGACTTCATGACGTCGTCCACCCAGCTCGGCAGCTCCACCATCACCGCTTACATGAAGCTCAACACCGATCCCAACGCCGCCCTGTCCGACATTCTGGCCAAGGTCAACTCGGTGCGATCCCAGCTGCCCAAGGAGTCGGAAGACCCCTCGGTCACCATGTCCACCGGCTCCACCACGGCGGTGCTCTACATCGGCTTCACCAGCCCAGAGCTCAACGCCAGCCAGATCACCGACTACCTGGAGCGGGTCATCAAACCCCAGCTCTTCACCGTCGGCGGCGTCTCCAAGGTCGACATGTACGGCGGTACCAAGTACGCCCTGCGGGTATGGCTGGATCCGGCCAAGATGGCGGCGTTCAACCTGACCGCCGCGGACGTGATGAACGTGCTCAACAGCAACAACTATCAGTCCGCCACCGGCCAGGCTACCGGCTACTTCACCCTCTACAACGGCAACGCCGAGACCCAGGTCAACACCACTGAGGAGCTCGAGCGCCTGGTGGTCTCCACCCGTGACGGCAAGGTGATCCGCCTGGCCGACATCGCCAAGGTGACCCTGGAGAAGAGCCACGACACTTATCGCGCCACCGCCAACGGCCGCGAGGCCGTGGTACTGGCCATCAACGCGGCGCCGACCGCCAACCCGATCAACATCGCCCACGACGTGCTGGCGATGCTGCCGAGCCTGAAGAGCAACATGCCGAGCACCATGGAGGCCAACGTCCTCTATGACTCCACCGTGGCCATCAACGAATCGATCCATGAGGTGATCAAGACCATCGCCGAGGCAGCCGCCATCGTGCTGGTGGTGATCACCCTGTTCCTCGGCTCGTTCCGCGCGGTCATCATCCCGATTATCACCATCCCGCTCAGTCTGATCGGCGTGGTGATGGTGATGCAGATGTTCGGCTTCTCCATCAACCTGATGACCCTGCTGGCCATGGTGCTGGCCATCGGCCTGGTGGTGGATGACGCCATCGTGGTGCTGGAGAACGTGGATCGTCACGTCAAGGAGGGGGAAGATCCGTTCCGTGCCGCCATCATAGGCACCCGCGAGATCGCCGTGCCGGTCATCGCCATGACGGTCACCCTGGCCGCCGTGTACGCGCCGATCGCCCTGATGGGGGGCATCACCGGCTCCCTGTTCAAGGAGTTCGCGCTGACCCTGGCGGGCGCCGTGTTCGTCTCCGGCATAATAGCCCTGACTCTGTCGCCCATGATGTGTGCAAAGATGCTCAAGGCCAACGAGGAGCCGGGCAAGTTCGAAAGCACGGTACACCACCTGCTGGAGCGCATGACGGTGCGCTACGACGCCATGCTGCACGCCGTGATGCAAAAGCGCATCGTGGTGGTGCTGTTCGCCGTTATCGTGTTCGCCAGCCTGCCGATGCTGTTCAAGTTCATCCCGAGCGAGCTCGCGCCGAACGAGGACAAGGGCGTCATGGCCGTGCTGGGGACCGCCCCCTCCAACGTCAACCTGGACTATATCCAGGGGACCATGGAGCAGGTGAACAAGGTGCTGGACTCCCAGCCGGAAGTGGCCTTCTCCCAGGTCTTCTCCGGGGTGTTCAACGCCAACCAGGCGTTCGGTATCGCCTCCATGGTGCCGTGGAGCCAGCGTGAAGCGAGCCAGAAAGAGGTGCTGGACCGGGTGGCCGGGCTGGTGAAAGACGTGCCCGGCATGTCCATCACCACCTTCCAGTTTCCGGAGCTGCCGGGCGCCTCGAGCGGCCTGCCGGTGCAGTTCGTCATCACCACGCCGAACAACTTCGAGAGCCTCTATCAGGTGGCCAGCGAGATCCTGACCGCAGCCCAGGGGAGCGGACGCTTCGTCTACTCCGAGCTGGACCTGCAGTACGACTCCGCCACCATGAAGATCAAGATCGACAAGGACAAGGCGGGTGCCTACGGCATCACCATGCAGGACATCGGCATCACCCTGGGCACCATGATGTCGGACGGTTACGTCAACCGTATCGACCTGGATGGCCGCTCCTACGAGGTGATCCCGCAAGTCGAGCGCAAATACCGCCTCAACCCCGAGTCGATCAAGGGCTACTACGTACGGGCGGCCGACGGCAAATCCATCCCGCTCGGCAGCCTGATCAGCATCGAGGTGATCGGTGAACCGCGCTCCCTGCCCCACTTCAACCAGCTCAACTCCGCCACCATAGGTGCCGTACTGATGCCTGGCACCACCATGGGTGACGCCATCAACTGGCTCAACACCACGGCGGACGAGAAGCTGCCACAGGGCTACCGTTACGACTTCATGGGCGAGGCCCGCCAGTTCGTGACCGAGGGCAGCGCCCTGTACGCCACCTTCGGTCTGGCGCTGGCCATCATCTTCCTGGTGCTGGCGATCCAGTTCGAATCTGCTCGTGACCCGCTGGTGATCATGGTCTCCGTGCCGCTGGCCATCAGCGGGGCGCTGATCGCCCTGGCCTGGGGTGCCGCCACCATGAACATCTACTCCCAGGTCGGTCTGATCACCCTGGTCGGCCTGATTACCAAGCACGGCATCCTGATCTGTGAAGTGGCGAAGGAGGAGCAGCTGCTGCACGGCCGCAACCGGATAGAAGCCGTCATGACCGCTGCCAAGGTGCGTCTGCGACCCATCCTGATGACCACGGCCGCCATGATCGCCGGTCTCATCCCGCTGCTCTATGCCACGGGGGCCGGGGCTGCCCAGCGCTTCAGCATCGGCATCGTGATCGTGGCCGGTCTAGCCATAGGTACCGTGTTCACCCTGTTCGTACTGCCGGTGATCTACACCTACCTGGCCTCCGAACACAAACCGCTGCCGGTATTTGATGAATCCATTCCGCCCAAGGCGAAAGGGAGTCATTAAAAACCTTTTTGAATCAACAAGGCCCCGTTTCGGGGCCTTGTTTTTATCACGCGAACGAAACACGACATAAGTGCATGAAGCAGTTAAACTAAATGGCAATATATCCAGACCGCAAGGACGCCATGTCAGGACTCTTCTCCAAGACCGCTAGGGCCGTCGGCCGTAACGGACTCTCATACCGCCTGCTCTCCTACATTCTGGTGTGCAGTACCGTATTGGCGATGATCATTACGGTGTTGCAGCTTGCCTGGGATTACCGCAAGGACGTGGCCGTCATCGAGGACAGCATCGGCCAGATCGAGGCCTCCTTCCTGCAGCCCATCGCCGCCAGCCTGTGGAACCTGGATGAAGAGCAGGTGAAGGTGCAGATCGAGGGCATCATGAACCTGCCCAACATGCAGTTCGTGATGGTGAAGGAGATGCTCGGCAACTCGGAAGTGCCGCTGCTGACCCAGGGGGTGGAACGGGAAAGCTACGACATCTCCCGCGAGTTCAACCTCACCTATCAGGGCGAGGTGGTGGGCAAGCTGTTCGTCGCCGCTTCGCTGGAGCAGATCTACCAGCGCCTCATCGAAAAATCCGTGCTCATCATGGTCAGCCAGACCATCAAGACCCTGGTGGTCTCGTTTTGCATCCTGATCATCATTTATTACCTGGTGGTGCGTCACCTCAACCGCATCGCCCACTACGCCCAGAAGTTGAATCTGGACCGGCTCACCAACGAGCTGACCCTGGAGGGGCGCCAGCTGCCCCGCAAGAAACCCGACGAGCTCGACACCCTGGTCGCCACCCTCAACCAGATGCGCACCCGGCTGCTCGACGAATTTGCGGCGCGCCATCAGGCCGCCGAACAGCTGCAGCAGGAGCGGGACTTCTCCGCCACCCTGATCAACTCAGCCAACATGGTCATCTGCTGCATGGAGCCGGACCTCAACATCGCCAGCATCAACCCGGCGGCCATACTGCTGACCGGCTACCACCAGCAGGAGATACTGCAGCACAACTGGCTGGATCTGTTCGTCAGCAAGGAGCAGCGCGACCAGCTGGCGGCCACCCTGGCCGATCACGGCTCCATCGAAGACAAAGAAGTCATGATGCATGACCAGCAGGGCCACGAGCTGGTGCTGCAGTGGACCTTCGCCCCCTTCTATGAAGGGCCCAACCTCAAATACCTGATCGGCTTCGGCTACGACATCACCCGCCTCAAGAAGGTGGAGCGGGAGATCATCCAGCTCAACGAACAGCTGGAGGGCAAGGTGGTGGAGCGTACCCGCAGCCTGAGCGATGCCAACGACCAGCTGGGCAAGGCCTACGACGATCTGAAACAAGCCCAGCAGACCCTGGTGGAGTCGGAGAAGATGGCTTCCCTCGGTTCCCTGGTGGCCGGCGTGGCCCACGAGATCAACACCCCCATCGGCATCAGCGTGACCGCCTCCTCCTACCTGCAGGAGCGGGTGGCTGACTTCAAGCAGCACATCGAATCCAAGCAGCTGTCGCGCTCCTATCTCACCGAATTCACCGTCAATCTGGATGAATCCATGCAGCTGCTGCAGGGCAACCTGCGCCGCGCCTCCGAGCTCATCGCCAGCTTCAAGCAGGTGGCGGTGGACCAGTCGTCCGAGGCACGCTACAACTTCAGCCTCGCCGACAACCTGCATCAGGTGGTGGTCTCCCTCGGTCACAAGCTGAAGAAGGCCCAGTGCGAAGTGGATATCCAGTGCGATCCCAAGCTGTCGATCTTCTCCTTCCCCGGCAGCTTCACCCAGATCTATTCGAACCTGATCCTCAACTCCATCAACCACGGTTTCGACAACTGGGACAAACCCAAGAAGATCACCATCAAGGTAGAGCAACAGGGTGAAGAGCTGCTGATCGACTACAGCGACAACGGCCGCGGCATCCCGCCCGAGATACTGCCGCGCATCTTCGATCCCTTCGTCACCTCCAAGCGGGGCCAGGGCGGCAGCGGGCTCGGCACCCACATCATCTACAACCTGGTGGTGCAGCTGCTGCGCGGCCGCATCAACTGCATCAGCGAACCGGAGCAAGGCGCCCAGTTCCATATTCGCCTGCCGATCCAACATAACTGAGTGCTGGCTCTTGTGAGCCAGCCGCTTTATCCCCATCATGCTGTGATTGCATTCTTAATGAGCGGAGAACCTCGCAATGGCACAGCATTTTGACTATATCGCCATCGGCGGCGGCAGCGGCGGCATCGCCTCGGCCAACCGGGCTGCCATGTACGGTAAGAAAGTTGCCCTGATTGAAGCCAAAGAGTTGGGTGGAACCTGCGTCAACGTCGGCTGCGTGCCGAAGAAGGCCATGTGGTATGCCGGCCAGATCGCCGATGCCCTGAAATATGGCGCCGACTACGGCTTCGACACCACTCTCAACCACTTCAGCTGGGCCAAGCTGGTCGAGTCCCGCCAGGCCTATATCGGCCGCATTCATCAGTCCTACCAGAACGTGCTGGGCAAGAACCAGATCACTGTCATCAAGGGCTTCGCCCGCTTCGTCAGCAGCAACACCATCGAGGTGAACGGCGAGCAGTACTGCGCCGATCACATACTGATCGCCACCGGCGGCCGCCCCGAAGTGCCAGCCATCCCGGGTGCCGAGCTGGGCATCGACTCCGACGGCTTCTTCGAGTTGCAAGAACAACCCAAACGGGTTGCCGTGGTGGGTGCCGGTTATATCGCGGTGGAGATCGCCGGCGTGATGCAGGCGCTCGGCTCCGAGACCCACCTGGTGGTGCGCAAGCACGCACCGCTGCGCAACTTCGACCCCATGATCCACGAGACCCTGGTGGAGATCATGGCGCAGGAAGGACCCAAGCTGCACACCCACGCCATTCCGAAAGCCGTGGTCAAGAACGCCGACGAGAGCCTGACCCTGCAGCTGGAAGATGGTCGCCACCTCACCGTCGACTGCCTGATCTGGGCCATCGGCCGTGTCCCGGCCACCGACAACCTCAACCTGGCCGCCACCGGTATCACGCTCGACGAGAAGGGCTTTATCCCGACCGACAAGTTCCAGAATACTGCCATCGCCAACCTCTATGCCGTCGGTGACAACACCGGCCGCATCCAGCTCACCCCGGTGGCCGTTGCGGCGGGCCGTCGTCTCTCCGAGCGGCTGTTCAACAACAAGCCGAACGAGCACCTCAACTACGATCTGGTGCCGACCGTGGTGTTCAGCCACCCACCCATCGGCACCATAGGGCTGACCGAGCCGGAAGCCGTCGCCGAATATGGTGAAGATCAGGTCAAGGTCTACCGCAGCCAGTTCACCGCCATGTACTCGGCGCTGACCCAGCATCGCCAGCCTACCCGGATGAAGCTGGTCTGCGTCGGGCCGGAAGAGAAGGTGGTCGGCCTGCACGGCATCGGTTTTGCCATGGACGAGATCCTGCAGGGATTCGGCGTCGCCATGAAGATGGGCGCCACCAAGGCGGACTTCGACAACTGCGTTGCCATTCATCCCACCAGCGCGGAAGAGTTTGTGACCATGCGATAAGCATGTTTGAAGCTGGCCTGTCACTATCAGGTCAGCCTCAGCCACTTGCTACCAAACCCGGCTCAGGCCGGGTTTTTCGATCTTTCCCCTCCCCCAAATAGCGCCCACACCTGCTTTTTTACGCCGATTTTACGCCTGCCAAATCCGGCTTTATGGCGCCTTTACGCCGGTTATTCCTACCATTTGGTCGTCAATTACACCAATGGAGTCGATATGAATTGGCTATATCTGCTGCTGGTCCTCGCCCTCGCGGGCTATCTGCTGCGCGCCCTTGCGCGCACCCATGAGTGAGGAACCGGAAATGTGGCAAGAGATTATCTATCCCGTCGCGTTCGTACTGCTGGTGCTGCTGCCGGCGCCTCTGCTTGGCAACTACCTCTATCGGGTATTTGAGGGCAAGAGTCGCTGGCTGGCTCCCGTCGAGCGCGCCACCCTGGCCTGCTGCGGCACGGACGGGCGCGAGCAGGACTGGAAGTCCTACGCCCTCAGCCTGCTGGCCTTCAACGGCGCCGGCTTTGGCCTGCTGTTCCTGATCCTGCTGGCGCAGGGGCTGCTGCCCCTCAACCCGCAACAGCTGCCCGGGCTGAACTGGCAACTCGCCTTCAACACCGCGGTCAGCTTCATGACCAACACCAACTGGCAGGCCTACTCCGGCGAGGCCAGCCTCTCCTACTTCAGCCAGATGGTGGGGCTCACCACCCAGAACTTCGTCTCCGCCGCCACCGGCGCCGCCGTTGCCATCGCCCTGTTCCGCGGCATCGCCCGCCAGCAGACCACCCACCTTGGCAACTTCTGGCAGGATCTGGTGCGCTTCTGCCTCTACGTGCTGCTGCCGATGGCACTGATCCTGGCGCTGCTGCTGGTCTGGCAGGGAGTACCCCAGAGCCTGTCGGCCTACCTGCCGTTCCACGCGCTGGAAGGCCAGGAGCAGCTGTTGCCGCTCGGCCCGGCGGCCTCCCAGATCGCCATCAAGCAGCTCGGCTCCAACGGCGGCGGCTTCTTCGGTGTCAACTCGGCCCATCCGTTCGAGAACCCGACCGCCCTCTCCAACTGGCTGGAGATGGTCGCCCTGCTGACGCTGGCCGCCGCCATGGTCTGCACCCTGGGTCGCTACGTGAAGGATCTGGCCCACAGCCGCGCCATCCTTGTCGCCATGACCCTGATGATGGTGATCGGGCTCTTCGTCTCCATCACCCAGGAGCTGAAACCGGACCCTGCCCTCGCCCAGCTCACCACTGACGCCAGCAACATGGCCGGCAACTGGGAAGGCAAAGAGAGCCGCTTCGGCCCCCTGCTCTCCAGCATCTGGGAAGTGGCGACCACCAGCGCCTCCAACGGCTCGGTCAACGCCATGCACGACAGCTTCACACCTCTCGGCGGCATGGTCGGCATGATCAACATGCTGCTCGGCGAGGTCATCTTCGGCGGGGTCGGCTCCGGCATCTACGGCATGATGCTGTTCGTGCTGCTGACCGTGTTCCTGTGCGGCCTGATGGTGGGGCGGACCCCGACCTATCTGGGCAAACGGCTCGGCATCACCGAGATGAAATGGGTGGTCGCCAGCATGCTGGTGATGCCGGTCGGAGTATTGGTGATCGGCGGTATCACCCTGCTGATGCCGGACTCCGCCACCGTCATCGGTCACGACGGCCCCCACGGCCTGTCCCGGCTGATCTATGCCTATGCCTCGGCCGCCGGCAACAATGGCTCCGCCTTCGCCGGCCTGGCCGCCGCCGACAGCTGGCAGTGCATCGCCATCGGGCTGGCCATGCTGCTCGGTCGCTTCGGCTACATCATTCCGGTGCTGGCCATCGCCGGCCAGCTGGCCCGCGCCCCGCGCCAGGAGCGAAGCGAGGGGGACTTCCCCGTCAGCGGCCCGCTCTTCATCACCCTGCTGATCGTCACCGTGCTGCTGATGGGGGGTCTCTCCTTCCTGCCGGTGCTGGCGCTGGGTCCGGTGGCGGAACACCTGAGCCTGCTGGGAGGTGCCTTCTGATGCTGCACACCTCACTGATCGCCGTGGTCAACTATTCGATGCTGGGAGCTTTCCAATGAGCAAGTCCGCTTCAATGAGCACCGACACCCTCAAGGTGAAGGGAAAAAAACAGAAATCACAGATCATGCAGGCCATGGTGGAAGCCCTCTATCGCTTCAACCCCAGGGCGCTGCTCGGTAGCCCCATCCTGTTCACCCTCTGGCTGGCGGCCGTGATGGCGACCCTGGAGTCGCTGCTGGGGCTGCCGCTCTCCGGCGTTGCCCCTTCGCTGGCCTGGCAGCTGACTGCCTGGCTCTGGCTCACCCTCTGGTTTGCCAACTTCGCCGAGACCCTGGCCGAGGGGCGCGGCAAGGCGCGGGCCGACAGCCTGAAGGCGGGCATGAGCCAGCTCAGGGCGCGCCGGGTCACCCATCCGCAGGATGACAAGGGGGAGTGGGTGCCGGCCACCAGCCTGCGCAAGGGCGATCTGGTGCTGGTGCGCAGCGGCGAGATGATCCCCGCCGACGGCGAAGTGGTCGCCGGCATCGCCTCGGTCAACGAGGCCGCCATCACGGGTGAATCCGCTCCCGTCATCCGCGAGTCGGGCACCGATCGCAGCGGCGTGACCGGCAACACCACCGTCGTCTCCGACGAGATCTGGGTGCGCATCAGCAACAATCCGGGTGAAAGCACCCTGGATCGGATGATTGCGCTGGTGGAAGGGGCCAAGCGCCAGAAGACCCCCAACGAGATGGCGCTGGATGCCCTGCTGGTGGGACTGACCCTGATCTTCCTGCTGGTGGTGGCCACCCTGCCCTGGTTCCTCGACTACAACGGCACCCAGGTGCCCCGGCTCTACCTGCTGGCGCTGTTCATCACCCTGATCCCGACCACCATCGGTGGTCTGCTCTCCGCCATCGGCATCGCCGGCATGGACCGGCTGGTGAAGCTCAACGTGATCGCCAAGTCCGGCCGGGCGGTGGAGGCCGCCGGCGACGTGCGCACCCTGCTACTGGACAAGACCGGCACCATCACCTTCGGCAACCGGATGGCGGATGAACTGATCCCGGCCCCCGGTATCGATCCGGCCCTGCTGGCCCAGGCCGCCATGCTGGCCTCGCTCGGTGACAACACGCCGGAGGGTAAATCCATCCTGACCCTGGCGGGCAAGAGCCACACCAGACCGAGCCAGCTGGAGAGCGACATCATCATCCCCTTCAGCGCCGAGACCCGGCTGAGCGGGCTGGATCGCAACGGTCATCACTATCGCAAGGGGGCGGTGGATGCCGTGCTGCGCTACCTCTCCCTCGATCGCAAGGCTGTGCCCGAGCCCATCCTCAAGTCGGTGGACAGCATAGCTCGCCAGGGCGGCACCCCGCTGCTGGTCTGCACCCACGAGAAGCTGCTGGGGGTGGTGTTCCTCAAGGACATCATCAAGCCGGGCATCAAGGCCCGCTTCCAGATCCTGCGCCACATGGGGATCCGCACCGTGATGATCACCGGCGACAACCCGCTGACCGCCGCCGCCATCGCCGCCGAGGCCGGGGTGGACGACTTCATCGCCGAGGCGACACCGGAGAAGAAGCTGGCCTACATCCGCCAGGAGCAGGCCGACGGCCGGCTGGTGGCCATGTGCGGGGACGGCGCCAACGACGCACCGGCACTGGCTCAGGCCGACGTGGGGCTGGCCATGAACGAGGGCACCCAGGCCGCCAAGGAGGCGGGCAACCTGGTGGATCTCGACTCCAACCCCACCAAGCTGCTGGACGTGGTGCTGGTAGGCAAGCAGCTGCTGGTGACCCGTGGCGCCCTGACCACCTTCTCCATCGCCAACGACGTGGCCAAGTACTTCGCCATCCTGCCGGCCCTGTTCATCGCCGCCTATCCACAGCTGGGGGCGCTGAACCTGATGCAGCTGGGCAGCCCCGAGAGTGCCATCCTGTCGGCCATCATCTTCAACGCCCTGATCATCGTCGCGCTGGTGCCGCTGGCCCTGCGCGGGGTCAGCCTGCAGGGCACGGCGGCCAGCCTGCTGCGCCGCAACCTGCTGCTCTACGGTGTCGGTGGTCTGATCGTGCCCTTTATCGGAATCAAGTTGATCGACCTGGTCATCACCGGCCTGGGGCTGGTGTGATGAAAACGCAGCGCGATGGTATCCACGGCCAGATCGTGCACCCATGCATCGGCATCAAGCTGATCGACCTGGTCATCACCGGCCTGGGGCTGGTGTAACGGCATCACCGGATGCGGGGCAGACCCGCATCCACTCAACGCATTTGGAGCAAGAAAATCATGATAGCAATCAGAACCCTGCTGACCCTGACCCTGCTGCTGGGGGTGGCTTATCCGCTGGCCGTCACCGGGCTGGCCCAGCTTATTTTCCCCTGGCAGGCCAACGGCAGCCTGCTCACCAATGACAAGCAGCAGGTGGTCGGCAGCGCCCTGCTGGCCCAGAAGTTCGAGCGGGCCGACTACTTCCACTCTCGCCCCTCCGCCAGCGACTTTGCCACCATAGGTGGCGGCGCCAGCAACCTGGGGATGAGCTCGCCCCTGCGGGCCGAGTTTGCCGCAGCGGTGGCCAGGGCGCAGCCGGAAGCCAGGGTCCCCGCCCTGCTGACCCGCTCCGCCTCCGGCCTCGATCCCCATCTGCCGCTCGATGCGGTGCTGGCTCAGGTGGAGCGGGTTGCCGGGCAACGGGGGCTGGATCCCGTTCGGCTGACGGAGCAGGTCAAGTCGGCGGCACAAGCTGGTATCCTTGGCCCGCAGGTGGTCAACATTCTCCAGTTGAACCTGCAACTCGATCATCAAAAGGGCGCCTGAGGGCGCTCCTTGCCGTTCGGGGAGGCTCTCGTTCGACAACGGGGACAAGCATGAGCAATGAGGTCACGGCCGCGGTTCGGCCGATGCAACGGGAGCGCGGGGATGCGTGATGAAGTGAGGGCGGACGCCCTGCTGGCGAGCCTGGAACAGGAGCACAGGGGCAAGCTGAAGGTGTTTCTCGGTGCCGCCCCCGGCGTCGGCAAGACCTACGCCATGCTGCAGGCGGTGCGAGAGCAGGCCAGAGAGGGAGTCGACATCCTGATCGGGGTGGTGGAGACCCACGGCCGCCAGGAGACCCTGGCCCTGCTCGACAAGCTCGCCATCCAGCCGCGCAAGCTGCACCTGCACCGCCAGCAGCGGCTGGAGGAGATGGATCTGGACGGCCTGCTGACCCGCAAACCCGCCATCGCCGTGGTGGACGAGCTGGCCCACAGCAACGCCCCCGGCAGCCGCCACGAGAAGCGCTGGCAGGATGTGGAGGAGCTGCTCGGGGCCGGCATCGACGTCTACACCACCCTCAACGTGCAACACCTGGAGAGCCTCAACGATCTGGTGTGGCAGCTGACCGGGGTCAGGGTCAAGGAGACCCTGCCCGACCAGGTGCTGCTGGAGGCCGACAGCCTGGTGCTGATCGACCTGCCCCCCAAGGAGCTGCTCGGCCGTCTCAAGGAGGGGAAGGTCTATGTGCCCCACCAGGCCAAGGCCGCCCTGCAGTCCTTCTTCTCCCTCAACAACCTGACCGCCCTGCGCGAACTGGCGATGCAGACCGCCGCCAGCCACGTGGAGGGGGATCTGCAACTGCAGTGGCAGGCGGCCGGCAAGACCACGCTGCCTCTGCGGGGCAAGCTGATGGTCTGCCTCGGCGACGAGCACGGCGCCGCCCTGGTGCGCTACGGCCACCGCTTCGCCCAGCGCCGTCAGCTGCCCTGGCTGGTGGTGCACGTCGACAGCAAGGGGCAGCGTTCCGCCGAGCAGGAGCAGGCGCTGGCGCTCGCCTCCCAGCTGGGAGCCAAGGTGCTGACCCTCTCCAGCCCGGCGGTGGCCGACGCCCTGCTGGAGACGGCCGAACAGCAGCAGGTGTCGCAACTGCTGCTGGGCAAGCCCCACAAGGCACCGTGGCGCCGCTCCCTGGTGCAGCATCTGCTCAGGCAGGCACAGGGGCTCGAGATCACCCTGGTGGACACAGAGAAGCGCAAACCCGGCCTGAACTGGCAGCCGCTTCACCCCAAGGACATTCGCCAGAGCCTGCTGGCGGTGGCCATCATGGGGACCACCTCGGCCGCCGTTTGGGGGCTATCCCACTGGCTGCCGCCCGCCTCCCTGCCCATGCTGTTCGTGCTGGGGGTACTGGCCACCGCGCTCACCACCAGCCTGGTGCCCGCCATCCTGGCCGCCGTGCTGGGCTTCGTCGGCCACAACCTGTTGTTCACCGTCCCCTACTTCTCCCTCAGCGTCGCCAGCCACAGCGACCTGCTCACCCTGTTCGTGCTGCTGATCGTCGGCATCACGGCCGGGCGGCTCGCCTCCCGTCAGCGCCAGCAGCTGGTCGGCCTGCGCGAGACCCAGCAGCTGGGCAACGCCCTGCTCTCCCTGAGCCAGGGGCTGGCCACCGCCAGCAGCCCGGTCGAGGTGCTCAGGCAAGGGAGCCAGGCCATCTCGCTGGCACTGGGCCAGCCGGTGTTTGCCCTCGATCGGCACTACCAGTACTGGGCCGGCTCGACCGAGCACAAGCCGGGGCAGACCGACAAGGCGGCCATCGACTGGTGTCTGGCCCAGAAGCAGAGCGCTGGCGCCCACACCGCCACCCTCAACGCGGCCGAGGCCCAGTACCATCACCTCAGCGATGACCTGGTGCTGGGCATACTGCTGGCCAATCCGCTCGCCTCCTCGGCCGAGCATCAGCTGCAGGCGCTGCTCACCGATATCCGCGCCGCCCTGGCACGGATCGACCTCAACGAGCGGCTGGCCGACAGCCAGCTGCAGGCAGAGACCGACCGGATGCGCGCCGCCCTGCTCTCTTCTGTCTCCCACGATTTGAAGACGCCGCTCGCCACCATCATGGGGGCCGGCAGCACCCTGCTGGAATATGGTGACCGGATCAGCAGCGAAGACCGCAGCGAGCTGTTGCACTCGGTACAGGAGGAGGCGCGCCGCCTGCACAGCTATGTGCAGAACCTGCTGGACATGACCCGCATCGGCTCACCCGACTTCCAGCTGAAACGGGACTGGGTCGATCTGGCGGATCTGGTGGAGAATGCCCGCCGCCGGCTCGACTCTTCCTGGCGCCAGCACAAGCTGCTGGTGCACTTCGATCAGCAGACCCCCCGGCTCTATGTGCACGGTGCCCTGATCGAGCAGGTGCTGGTCAACATCCTCGACAACGCCTCCCGCTACTCGCCGGCCGGCACCCCCATCGAGTTCAAGGTGATGCTGGCGGACCCCGACCTCATCATCGACATCATAGATATCGGGGTCGGTATCGCCGAGTCGGACCGAGACAAGATCTTCAACCTCTTCTACACCCAGCCGGTTGGTGATTGCGGCAGCCGTGGTACCGGGCTTGGCCTCGCCATTTCCCGCGCTATGATAGAGGTCCATGGGGGCCGCATCTGGGCCTTTTCCGGCCCCAACGGCAACGGTACCTGCATGCGCATCTCCCTGCCGCTGGCCCTCAATGCTCCGGCGGCCTGATGGTCGCCGCCCTTTTTCATCAGCGAGCTGGAGGTTGAATGGCTCACATACTGGTCATCGACGACGAGGCGGCCATCCGCCGTTTTTTGCGGATCAGCCTGATCGCCGAAGGCCATCAGGTCAGCGAGGCGGTCGGCGTCAACGAGGGGCTGGCGCAGTATCGCCACCTCAACCCCGACCTGGTGATCCTGGATCTGGGCCTGCCGGATGGGGATGGCCTTCAGGTGTTGCAGGCCATTCGCGAACACCATCAGCATCCGGTACTGGTGCTGTCGGCGCGGGACTCGGAGCAGGAGAAGGTGCGCCTGCTGGATGCCGGAGCCAATGACTACATGAGCAAGCCGTTCGGCGTCGGTGAAATGATGGCCCGTATCCGGGTGCTGCTGCGCCAGCGGGCCGGGGTCAGTAGTGGCGAGCAGCGCCACTTCCCCCAGTGCGGGCTGACCCTGGACAGCAGCAGCCACAGGGTCACCCTGGGGGAGGAAGAGGTGGCCCTTTCCCGCAAGGAGTTCGCCCTGCTGCAGGCGCTGGTGTGCCACCCCGGCAAGCTGGTGCTGCAGACCCAGCTGCTCAACGACATCTGGGGGCCGAGCCACAAGGAGGACACCCACTACCTGCGCATCGTCATCGCCAGCCTGCGCAAGAAGCTGGGGGATAACCCTCAAGACCCCGCCCTTATCGAGACCGAATCCGGCATCGGCTACCGTTTTATCGGCAGCTGATGTTTCACGTGGAACGACGCCAGCAACAACACAGGGCCAACAGACCGCAACCACCGAGCAGCAGACCGAGATCCTGCAAGCTGGCTGCAACCGCCAACCCCAGGCTGAGCAGCAGGTAGTAACCGAGCCCGAACAGAGCGCCGGCACTGCCCGCCACCTCCCGATAGGCCAGCAGCGCCTGGCTCAGCACATTGGGGATAGCCAGCCCGAATGCTACCACCACCCCCATCATGGGCAGCAGAAACCAGAGTGAAGCCTGGCTGGCCCACACCAGCCAACCCGAGCCCAGTGCCAACAAGGCGGCAAGCCGGATCAGCGAGGCAGGCGACCAGCCAAGCCCCAGCAGACGCTTGTTGAGCAAACTGCCCCCCAGGGTCGCCAGTGCCAGCACAATACCGGAGTAACCAAACTCACCCGCGCTCAGACCCAGCCCGGCAAACAGAAATGGCGCCAGACTGTAGTAGCCGAACAGCATGGTGTTGAACAGCGCCACCAGAGCGGCGCTGCGCCACAAGCCGGTATCACGCACCATCCGGCATGCCAGCGGCCAGAGTGCCACTCGCTGGGTGGTGATCGGCCGGGTTTCCGGCAACTGCCGGCAGGCCATCAGCAACAAGCCGACTGCCAGCGCCAGCAGGGCGCCAAATACCCCGAGATAACCAAAACCATCGGCCAGCAGGCCGCCGCTCACCAGCCCCAGCACCGGGCTCAGGGAGAGCGCTATGCCCATCACCGAGAAGACCCGCGCCAGATCGCTGCCCTGATAGCTGTCGCGCAGCATGGTCTGGGTCACCACTGAGCCCACGGCGGCACCGAAGGCCGCAATGACCCGGGCCAGCAGCAGGGTTTCAAACTCAGTGGCCAGCAACGCCAGCAGGGTTCCGGCGCCATAGGTCAGCAACCCCGCCAGCATGGCGGGACGCCGCCCGATGAGATCGCACAGTCTGCCCCAGCACACCACGCCCGCCGCAAACGCCAGAAAATAGACCGACAGGGTCTGGGATGCCTGCCCCTCGCTCACCCGAAACTCAGTGGCGATATGGGTCAGCACCGGGCTGTAGATGGTCTCCACTATCTGGGGAAACATCATCAGCCCGACCACCAGCCAGAGCGGTGGCAACTTGTTGTTCATGACAAACCTCCTTCACTAGAGGCCGTCATTCTAGAGTGACGCCGATTGTCCGATTACAATAAGCGAGACTATAAACATCAATAATCGGACACATGGCCTTTATTCTTCCCGATCACCCTTTTGATCCTGACCAGCACGACGGCAGTGCCATCGGTATCGCCGCCGCCCTCGGCTGGCACGACTCTGGCCGCCACCAGCACAGGCGCCATCAGCTGCTGTTCGCCCAGGCCGGCTGCATGACCATAGAGCTGGACGATCAGGTCTGCCTGCTGCCGCCGACGCGGGCCGCCTGGTTGCCGGCGGGTCTGCCCCATCGGGTGCTGATGCGCGGGGTGGTGGCTTATCGCTCCCTCTATTTCACAACCGAACCCTGCTTGCCGGCCGAGATGGCGGTGCTGGCGGTCAACCCGCTGCTGCGGGAGATCATCGAACGGATGGCGCTCTGGCCGTGGGACAAACCGGAGGCAGAGCAGACCTGCACACTGGCATTATTGAAAGAGGAGCTGGCGCAAGCGCCGCGGGAATCCTGGCAGTTGCCGCTGCCGTCAGACGTGCGTCTGGCGGGCTGGCTGCAGGAGGTGAAACAGGGCGATGCCCTGCCCGATCGGCTCAACCGGCTGGCCGAACGGGTGGGTGCCAGTGACAAGACCATAGGCCGCATCTTCATGCGGGAGACCGGCATGAGCTACCAGGCCTGGCGTCAGCAGTGGCGACTGCTGCGGGCGCTGGAGCTGCTGGCCGAAGACGAGCCCATCAGCCGGGTGGCGGCTGCGCTGGAGTTCGCCAGCGACAGCGCCTTCATCGCCTTCTTCAGGCAACATACGGGGCAGACCCCCTTGCGCTATCTCAACTCTCGGGGTGAGTCGCATCGGCCGAGCTCGCCTCCACCACCAGGGTATCCAGCGCCAGCGGCTTGAGGTTGTGAATGGCTTCCGCCACCACGGCATGGGAGGCCTGCTGCTGCTGGGCCAATATTTCCTGCTCCAGCTTGACGCTGTCCAGTTCGGGTCTGGGGTATTCGTCGGCCATGACGTTCAGGCTCAGGCTGCTGGCAATCAAGGTTGCGATCAGGATTTTCATCTGGTGTGCTCCGGTGTGGTTGAGATGACCAGATAACTATTCCAATTGTCGTGCCACATCTATAACAGCATGATTTTGTTTAAATTAATTGTTTTTAGATAATAAATAGCTCCAGTTGGAAAACACCCTGTGGTCAGGGTTGAACCAACAAGTGGTTATTTTCACCACACTAGATTTTGCCTGCTGTTCCACGTGGAACGTCCCATTTTTTTGATCGACACCCGCTTTTAAACTGAGCTATGGTGCTAGCTCCCCCGTAACTGACTCTGGATCTGTCACCGAATGGAATTTTCCTTGTTCGGCGAGAAGTTCACTCGCCATGCCGGTATTACCCAACTCATGGATGACCTTAATCAGGGGCTGACCAATCCGGACGCCATCATGCTGGGTGGCGGCAACCCAGCCCCCATCCCCGCCATGCTGGAACGCTTTCAGGCCGAGGCCAAGAGCCTGCTCGACAACGGCGAGCTGGTGAAGGCGATGGCCAACTACGATGGCCCCCAGGGCAAGGACAGGTTCACCAAGGCGCTGGCGGCCCTGCTCAGCAAGGAGCTGGGCTGGGAGATCTCCGCCCGCAACATCGCCCTGACCAACGGCAGCCAGAACGCCTTCTTCTATCTGTTCAACCTGCTGGCGGGCGAATTTGCCGATGGCCGCAAGAAGAAGGTACTGTTCCCGCTCGCCCCCGAGTACATCGGTTATGCCGACTCGGCTCTGGCGGACGACTACTTCGTGGCCTACAAACCCACCATCGAGAAACTGCCCGACGGCCAGTTCAAGTACCACGTGGACTTCGAGAGCCTGCAGGTGGGTGATGACATCGGGGTGATCTGCGTCTCCCGGCCGACCAACCCGACCGGCAACGTGCTGACCGATGAAGAGATCGAGCACCTCGATCAGATCGCCCGCGACAAGGGTATTCCGCTGCTGATCGACAACGCCTACGGCGTCCCCTTCCCTGGCATCATCTTCAGCGAGGCCAAGCCGTTCTGGAACGCCAACACCATCCTCTGCATGAGCCTCTCCAAGCTGGGGTTGCCGGGCACCCGCTGCGGCATCGTCATCGCCGACGAGAAGATCATTCAGGCCATCACCAACCTAAGCGGTATCATCAATCTGGCACCGGGCAGTCTGGGCCCAGCCATCACCATTCCGATGATCGAGAGCGGCGAGATCATCGCCCTCAGCGAACAGGTGGTGAAACCCTTCTATCGGCAGAAGGCGGAGCTGGCGGTGCAGCTGCTGCGCGAGGCGATCCCCGATCCGCGCTTCCATATCCACAAGCCGGAAGGTGCCCTCTTCCTCTGGCTCTGGTTCGAAGACCTACCGATCCACTGCCAAGCACTATACGAGCGACTGAAGGCGAAGAACCTGCTGATCGTGCCGGGCCACTACTTCTTCCCCGGCATCGATGACCCGGAGTGGCGTCACAGCCGGGAGTGCATCCGCCTCAACTACTCCCAGAGCGAGGAGCTGGTGCAGCGCGGCATCGCCATCCTGGCCGACGAGATCAACGCCCTCTACGCCAGCTAATCCGCCCGGCGATACAAAAACAGAGAGGCCTGCAATGCAGGCCTCTCTTCTATCAGCTGGTCAGCGGTACTGTTTAGCCGGGCAGCGCCAGCTGCTCGGGTTTGCCGATGGGGATGGCGCGGGGCTTGAGCGCCTCCGGCAGCTCGCGCGCCAGCTCTATCGTCAGCAGACCATGCTCCAGCTTGGCACCCTGCACTTCCACGTGCTGGCTCAGCTTGAAGGCGAGCTCGAAGTCCCGCTCGGCGATCCCCTGATGGAGGAACTGGCGCTCGCCCATGGAGGCGACCTTGCGCCCCTTCACCTTGAGGGTGCCGTTTTCGGTCTCCAGCTCCAGCTCATTGCGCTCGAAACCTGCCACGGCAACCGTGATGCGATAGCCGTCGTGATCGCGCTTTTCGATGTTGTACGGGGGGTAAGCGGCGGTCTTCTGATCGAACAGGCCTTCCAGCTCACGTGCCATCCGCTCGAAGCCGACGGCATTGGAATAGAGATGAGAAAAATCGAGGTTACGCATGATCCTATCCTTCTATAAAGCAACAGGGTTTACTCTCCACGGGCCCGTCATCGGCACCCGGGAAACATCAACAATGCAACGAGGTCAGACTGTCAGCCGTTGATCTCGATCTTGCGGGGCTTCATCGCCTCGGGCACTTCGCGCACCAGGTCGATGTGCAGCAGACCGTTCTTCAGGTCGGCCCCCTTCACCCGCACATAGTCGGCCAGCTGGAAGCGACGCTCGAAGCCGCGTTCTGCTATGCCTTGATAGAGGTAGTTACGCTCGGTATCGGCCTGCTTGTTGCCCTTCACCGTCAGCAGATTTTCCTGGAAGCTCAGCTCCAGCTCTTCCTGGGTAAAGCCCGCCACTGCCATGCTGATGCGGTAGTCGCTGTCACCCAGTTGCTCGATGTTGTAGGGGGGGTAACCGGCATTGCCATTGCTGGCGGCAGATTCGATGAGATTGGCCAGACGATCGAAACCGATGGCAGAACGATAGAGCGGAGAAAAGTCGATAGAACGCATAGTATTATCCTCTTTTGAGCGATAACCGATTGTTTGCCCTCCTGATGGACGGGCGCCTGGTCGAAACCTCTGTCGAGCGTTCCGGCCTTGTTATCTATATAGAGGCCCGCTTTCGGCTTTCAAGGGCTCTGATCGAAAAATCTTCTCTCCGCCCATTTGCTGGCTTTTTCCTTATTGGGCTTCCTCCCCCAGTCACAAACATGGCACCCTGAGCGGAGATCTTGAGGAGTCACATCATGTCCCGTTCCGAACGCCTGCTGGCCCTGCTGCAACTGCTGCGCGGCCACCGCTACGCCATCACCGGCAGCGAGCTGGCCAGCCAGCTTGGCATCAGTCTGCGCACCCTCTATCGGGATATCGCCACCCTGCAGGCACAGGGCGCCCACATCGAGGGGGAAGCGGGTATCGGCTATGTGCTGCGCCCCGGCTTCATGCTGCCGCCGCTGATGTTCAGCGAAGAGGAGCTGGATGCGCTGGTACTGGGCTCACGCTGGGTGGCGGCCCATGCCGATCATGCCCTCAGCACAGCCGCCAGCAGCGCGCTGGCCAAGATAGAGGCCGTGCTACCCGCCGACTACCGCCAACAGCTGCATGCCAATGCCCTGCTGATCGGCACCGCTCGCGGTGACAGCCCCGTCGATGAGGCTCCGCTGCGCAGCGCCATCCGCCAGCAGCGCAAGGTGACCATGAGCTATCGGGATCTCAAGGAAGCGAGTTCGGAGCGCACCGTCTGGCCCTGTGCCCTCGGCTACTTCGACCAGGTGCGGATACTGGTGGCCTGGTGCGAGCTGCGCCAGGGCTTTCGCCACTTTCGGGTGGACAGGATCAGCGCGATGCGGCTGGAGGCGGAACCTTATCCTGGCAATCGGGAACGGTTGCTCAAGGAGTGGCGCGCCAGCCAGCAGATCCCGCAACCCAGATTCATTGCTGACAGAAACTGACAGCAGGCGGCGCCATGCTGATGGGGTCGGCGCCGATGCGCCATCTCATCAGCAAGGAGCATCACCATGTTAGTCCCCCAGTTCACCATCCTCTACGTTGCCAACCCGACCCGCAGCGCCCTCTTTTACCGCGAGCTGTTCGGCCGCCCACCGGTAGAAGAGTCCCCCACCTTTACCATGTTCGTGTTCGAGTCAGGCGCCAGGCTGGCACTCTGGTCCAGCGCCACGGTCGACCCCGCCGTGACCCAAACTGCCGGGGCCATGGAGCTGGCCTTCGCCCTCCCCGATGATGCCGCCGTCGATCGCCAGTCTGCGGAGTGGCAGGCGCGCGGGCTCACCCTGATCCAGGCACCGACCCGGATGGAGTTTGGCTACACCTGTATGGCCCTCGATCCGGACGGCCATCGTCTGCGCCTCTACTGCCCTGCACCTGAGCTGGGTTAATCGGGTTCAATGTTTCACGTGGAACGTGCCACCTCCTCCGCCAGAAAAACAAAAAGCCGCTCACAAGGAGCGGCTTTTTTATATCGTACTGACAGCGTCAAATTAGACGTCGAGGTTGGCCACGCGCAGGGCGTTGGTCTCGATGAAGTCGCGACGCGGCTCTACTGCGTCACCCATCAGGGTAGAGAAGAGCTGGTCGGCACCGACGGCATCGTCGATGGTGACGCGCAGCATGCGACGGGCTTCCGGATCCATGGTGGTTTCCCACAGCTGGTCCGGGTTCATCTCGCCCAGCCCTTTATAGCGCTGGATGTAGATGCCGCGCTTGCCTTCGCCCATCAGCCACTCGACCGCTTCGACGAAGCTGGCGACCGGCTTCACCTTCTCGCCACGCTTGATGTAACCGCCTTCCTCGATCAGGTTGGCGATCTCCTTGCCCAGCGAGACCAGCTGACGGTACTCGGAGGATTGCAGGAAGTCGTAGCTGATCGGGTATTCGCGGTCGACACCGTGCTGACGTACCACGGCGTGCGGCACGAACAGACGGCGCTCTTCATCGCGGCGCACCTGCATCTGGTACTGGATACCGTGGTTGCTCTCGTTGAGCACGGCTTCCATGCTCTGGCACCAGGCCTGCAGATCGCTCTCGCTGGTCAGCAGTGCTTCGTTCAGTTCCGGCTGATAGATCAGCTGGGTCAATACCGCTTCCGGCGCACGACGGGACATGCGGGTGATGAGGTGGGTCACGGCGCGATGCTGGTTGACCAGACGCTCCAGAGCCTCACCACCGATGGCCGGAGCAGACTCGTTGACGTGCAGGGTCGCACCATCCAGCGCCATGGCAGTCTGGTATTGCAGCAGCGCGTCCTCGTCTTTCAGATACTGCTCCTGCTTGCCCTTCTTCACCTTGTAGAGCGGCGGCTGGGCGATGTAGACATAGCCACGCTCGATGATTTCCGGCATCTGACGATAGAAGAAGGTCAGCAGCAGGGTACGGATGTGCGCACCATCGACGTCCGCATCGGTCATGATGATGATGTTGTGATAGCGCAGCTTGTCCGGGTTGTACTCGTCGCGACCGATACCGCAGCCCAGTGCGGTGATCAGGGTGCCCACCTCCTGGGAGGAGATCATCTTGTCGAAACGGGCCTTCTCCACGTTCAGGATCTTGCCCTTGAGCGGCAGGATAGCCTGGTTCTTTCGGTTGCGACCCTGCTTGGCGGAACCGCCAGCAGAGTCCCCTTCCACTATGTAGAGTTCGGAGAGCGCCGGGTCTTTTTCCTGACAGTCGGCCAGCTTGCCGGGCAGACCGGCGATATCCAGCGCGCCCTTGCGGCGGGTCAGTTCGCGGGCCTTGCGGGCCGCTTCACGGGCACGGGCCGCATCGATGATCTTGTTGACCACGATCTTGGCATCGCCCGGGTTTTCCAGCAGGAAGTCTGCCAGCTTCTCACCCATCGCCTGTTCGACGGCAGTCTTCACTTCGGAGGAGACCAGCTTGTCCTTGGTCTGGGAGGAGAACTTGGGATCCGGCACCTTGACGGAGATAACGGCAATCAGACCTTCACGCACGTCGTCGCCACTGGCGGCAGACTTGGCCTTCTTGCTGTAGTCCTCTTTGTCCATGTAGGAGTTGAGGGTACGGGTCAGCGCGGTACGGAAGCCCACCAGGTGGGTGCCGCCATCACGCTGCGGAATGTTGTTGGTGAAGCAGTAGACCCCTTCCTGATAGGCGTCGTTCCACTGCATCGCCACTTCGACGCCGATGCCGTCCTGCTCGGTGGTGAAGTGGAACACCTTCGGGTGGATCGGGGTCTTGTTCTGGTTCAGGTACTCGACAAACGCCTTGATGCCGCCTTCGTAGCAGAAGTGCGCCTCGCGGCCGTCACGCTCGTCCATCAGACGGATGGAGACGCCGGAGTTGAGGAAGGAGAGCTCGCGCAGACGCTTGGCCAGGATCTCGTAGTGGAACAAGGTATCGCTGAAGATGGTCGGGCTCGGCCAGAAACGCACTTCGGTCCCGGTGGTGGTGGCATCGCCGATCTGCTTGAGCGGGGCCTGTGGCTCACCCAGGTGATAGGTCTGCTCGTAGACGTGACCGTTGCGACGGATGGTCAGCAACAGCTTGTCAGAGAGCGCGTTCACCACGGAGACGCCCACGCCGTGCAGACCGCCGGACACCTTGTAGGAGTTGTCATCGAATTTACCGCCGGCGTGCAGTACGGTCATGATGACCTCTGCGGCGGAGCGACCCTCTTCCGGGTGAATGTCGACAGGAATGCCGCGGCCGTTGTCACGGACGGAGACGGAACCATCGGAGTGGATCTTGACCTGAATATCGGAGCAGTAGCCAGCGAGCGCCTCGTCAATGGAGTTATCGACCACTTCGAACACCATGTGGTGCAGGCCCGAGCCATCATCCGTATCGCCGATATACATCCCCGGGCGCTTGCGGACCGCATCCAGGCCCTTCAGTACCTTGATATTCGAGGAGTCGTAAGTATTTTCACTCATAGCTTACTCTCTGCCTTCTCTAACGTTTCGGAGATCTTGCCTTGTTCCACGTGGAACAACTTGCAGTCATTCGCATCCATCATGTCTGCGAGCTGACCGGTGTCGATGGCGGTGATGAACACCTGGGACGCACACTGCTTCAGCCTTGCGGCCAGCAAGCGGCGCTTGTCGACATCCAGTTCAGAGGCAAAATCGTCAATTAAAAAAATACAGCCACGGCTGCTATGTTGATTCAAATAGAGCCCTTGGGCCAGTCGCATGGCACAGACCAACAACTTCAGCTGACCCCTGGACAAAATATCCTGAGCGGGCACGCCGTTCGCCTTGAGGCGCACATCGGCCTTCTGCGGACCAACGCCCGTGTAACCCAGCGTCCGATCCCGCTCAAACCCCGCCTCCAGCAACTCATTGAGTGGGGTATCTTTTTCCCAGCCTCGATAGAATCCAAGGCTGATGTCGAATTCCGGCAAAAAGTCCGCCGTCATCTCCTTGATCAGGGGGGTAATGGCCTGACAATAACTGGCGCGAAACTCGGCCAGCTCTCCCCCCAACCGCACCAACTCCTGATCCCAGAACGCCAGTTGACGATACTGGGTGCTCTGGCGCAGCAGTGCATTGCGCTGTTTCAGCAGCCGCCGTACCCGTCCCCACAAGGAGAAGAAGGTCGGTTCTTGATGAAAAACACCCCAGTCGAGCCAGGCCCGCCGAGCCTGGGGCCCGCCGGTCAGCAGGTTGAAGCCATCCGGGTGGATCAGCTGCACCGGCAGCAGCTCGGCCAGGTCGGCCAGGCGCTGGGCCTGGGCACCGGCAATCTTGAGCTGGGTCTCGCCACTCTTGTCCTTGGCGAGGCCGATGGGCACCTGGCGCCCTTCCAGTTCGCACTGGGCGAACAGGGTAAACGCCCTCTCCCCCTGGCGGATGACCCGCCCGGTCAGGTGAGTGCGAAAGGAGCGACCGAGACCGAGGTAGTGAATGGCTTCCAGCACGCTGGTCTTGCCGCTGCCGTTGCACCCGACCAGGATATTGAGGCCGGGTGACAGCGCGAGACTGGCCTGCTGGATATTGCGAAAGTCGCTGAGCTGGAGTTTGACCAGGGACACGACTAGATCCGCATCGGCATTACCACGTACTGAGCATCCTGACTGTCAAAATCCTCAATAATGGCGCTGCTGATGGAATCGCTCAGGCTGATCCGGATTTGGTCACATTTTAACGTATTCAGCACGTCCAGCACATAAGAGACGTTGAAACCAATCTCCATCTCGCCGGCTTCGTATTGTACGTCAAGCAGCTCTTCGGCTTCTTCCTGTTCCGGGTTGTTGGCGGTGATGCGCAGCAGGTTTTCCTGCAGATTGAGACGCACCCCACGGAATTTCTCGTTGGAGAGGATGGCGGCACGGGCAAAGGCCTGGCGCAGATCCTCACGGCCGGCGATCAGGGCCTTGTCGCTGTTGCGCGGAATGACGCGGCGCCAGTCCGGGAAGCGGCCATCCACCAGTTTGGAGGTGAAGATGAAGCCATCGAGGGCGGCGCGCAGATTGCTGCGGCCGATCTGCAGCCGCACCGGCTTGTCTTCCGCTTCCAGCAGACGCACCAGTTCCAGCACGCCTTTACGCGGCAGGATGACCTGATGATCGGGCAGCGATTCGCTCACCACCTCGCGGCGGCAGGTCGCCAGCCGGTGACCGTCGGTGGCCACGGTACGCAGGCCATGGCCCTCGCTCTCGAACAGCATGCCGTTCAGGTAGTAGCGCACGTCCTGGCTCGCCATGGAGAACTGGGTCGCGTCGATGAGTTTTTTCAGCTCCAGCTGGCCGATGTCGAACTCGAGCACGGATTCCCAATCCTCGATGTTCGGGTATTCGGTGGCCGGCAGGGTCGACAGGTTGAAGCGGGAGCGGCCGGAGCGGATGATCAGGCGCTCGCCTTCGGTATTGAGACGAATGTCCGCCCCTTCCGGCAGACCGCGACAGATATCCAGCAGCTTGCGCGCCGGTACTGTGGTGCGGCCATCCTGACTGTCGCTGTTGAGATAGACCTGACCGATCATCTCCACTTCGAGGTCGGTGCCGGTCAGTGACAGCAGACCGTTGCTGACATCAAGCAGCACGTTGCCGAGAATTGGCAGGGTCGGCCGGCCACCGAGGGCACCGGACACCAGTTGCAGAGGACGTAACAGGGCCTCACGGCTAATTTCGAGCTGCATCTGTGCTCTCCGTTGTGATTAGGAGTAAAGGTTTCGGATCAGGTTGGCATGTTCAAGCTGCATCTGTGCACTCAGTTCCGTCATCAGGAAGAAAGGGTACGGATCAGGTTGGAATAGTCTTCCTTGATGTCGTGACTCTCTTCCTTCAGCTGCTCGATCTTGCGGCAGGCATGAAGCACGGTAGTGTGGTCACGACCACCAAAGGCATCACCTATCTCCGGCAAGCTATGGTTGGTCAGCTCCTTGGCCAGTGCCATCGCCAGCTGGCGTGGACGGGCGACGGAGCGGGAACGGCGCTTGGAGAGCAGATCCGCCAGCTTGATCTTGTAGTACTCCGCCACCGTCTTCTGAATATTGTCGATGGTGACCAGCTTCTCCTGCAACGCCAGCAGATCGCGCAGCGCTTCGCGCACGAAGTCGATGTTGATGGCGCGACCGGTGAAGTTGGCATTGGCGATCACCCGGTTCAGCGCCCCTTCCAGCTCGCGCACGTTGGAGCGCAGCCGCTTGGCGATGAAGAAGGCCACTTCGTCCGGCAGGTGGATTTGGTTCTCGTCCGCCTTGCGCATCAGGATGGCGACACGCGTCTCCAGCTCCGGCGGCTCGATCGCCACGGTCAGGCCCCAGCCGAAGCGAGACTTGAGACGATCTTCCACCCCGTTGATCTCCTTCGGATAGCGATCCGAGGTCAGGATGATCTGCTGGTTGCCTTCGAGCAGGGCGTTGAAGGTGTGGAAGAACTCCTCCTGGGAGCGCTCCTTGTTGGCAAAGAACTGGATGTCATCGATGAGCAGGGCATCGACGCTACGGTAATAACGCTTGAACTCTTCAATGGCGTTATTCTGCAGCGCCTTCACCATGTCCTGCACAAACCGCTCGGAGTGCATGTAGATGACTTTGGCGTCCTGCTTGCGCTCCTTGATGGCGTTGCCGACGGCATGCAGCAGGTGGGTCTTGCCCAGACCGGTGCCGCCATAGAGGAACAGCGGGTTGTAGGCCCCGCCCGGATTGTCGGCAACCTGACGGGCAGCCGCACGGGCCAACTGGTTGGACTTACCCTCGACGAAATTCTCGAAGGTATAGTTCACGTTGGTGTTGCTCTTGTGGTTCGGTTCGGGCTTGGCCTCGGCCTTGCTTTCCCAGCTCTTCTGCGAGTTATTCACAGGATCCGCACCCCGCGCCGGCGCCCTGGCCACCGCGACGGGATGGGGACGATTGCCGATGTCAAAACGCAGGGTGGGGCCATCGACCCCGCAGAGCTCATTGATGATGCCGTTCACCCGGATGAGATACTTGTCTCGAACCCAGTCCAGAACGAAACGATTCGGTGCATACAGGGTCAGAGTATTGTCACTCAACTCCGCTTGAAGCGGCCGGATCCACATGCTGAATTCTGCCGAGGGCAACTCATCTTGCAGCCGGTTAAGGCACTGCTGCCATAGCGAAGCAGTCACTCTAAACTCCCGTCGATTGATTAACTAAAGACCGGCTATTCTACGTTTTTAGCGGCTGGATCTCTAGCCGCGACCTCGCGGATCCAGCAAATAAGATCCTTGACTTTCAAGGATCCAGCAGCCGTGGATCTGATTTCATCCCCAAAGTTACCCACAGCCCGATCCCGTCACCGATGCACCAAAGATCCAGACCTGAAGCGGTTATTTTATATAACCAAATATCATTTATTCTTTAGGTTTTATTCCAATAACATCAGCGCAACCCCAGCGTTTACAACTAAAAATACAGAACTACAGAGAGAGAGGAATCACCATGACGTCATCCATCAAGCTGGTCTCCGGCGCCGCCATTCTGCTGGCCGCCCTGTCCGGTCAAGCCATCGCCCAGGAAACCATCAAGGTCGGCATGTCCGGCAAGTACTTCCCGTTCACCTTCGTCAAGCAGGACAAGCTGCAGGGCTTTGAAGTGGACATGTGGAACCAGATCGGCGAGCGCACCGGCTACAAGGTCGAGTTCGTGACCGCCAGCTTCTCCGGCCTGTTTGGCATGCTGGAAACCGGCCGCGTCGACACCATCTCCAACCAGATCACCATCACCGACGAGCGCAAGGCCAAGTACGCCTTCTCCCAGCCCTACGTCTATGACGGTGCCCAGATCGTGGTGCGCAAGGGCAACAGCACCATTCACGGCATCAAGGATCTGGAAGGCAAGAAGGTTGCGGTGAACCTGGGCTCCAACTTCGAAGAGCTGCTGCGCAAGAACGACCCCAACAAGAAGATCGACATCCGCACCTATGACTCCGCCTTCGAGCAGGACGTTGCCCTGGGCCGCATCGACGCCTTCGTGATGGACCGCGTCTCCACCGCCCAGCTGATCAAGGAATCCAAGCTGCCGCTGCAACAGGCTGGCGCACCGTTCGAGACCATCGAGAACGCCCTGCCCTTCCTGAAGACCCCGGAAAAGCAGGCACTGCTGAAGAAGGTCGATGACGCCCTCACCGCCATGCGCAAGGATGGTTCCCTGCGTCAGATCTCTGAAAAATGGTTCGCTTCCGACATCACCGACAAATAAATGATGGAATTTGACCTCGAATACACGCTGGGGCTGTTTCCCATCCTGCTCAAGTATCTGGGCACCACGATGGAAATGGCCCTGTGGGGATTCGCATTGGCACTCGTACTGTCGCTGGCCCTGGCGATAGTACGGGTCTTTCGCGTTCCCGTGATCCACTGGCTGGCGATGCTCTATATCTCGTTCTTTCGGGGTACACCGCTGCTCGTCCAGCTGTTCCTGCTCTACTACGGGCTGCCGCAGCTGTTCCCCATCTTCGTGGGAATGGATGCCTTCACCGCCGCCATCGTCGGTTTGACCCTGCACTTTGCCGCCTACATGGCCGAGTCGATCCGTGCCTCCATCATTGGCATCCACAAGAGCCAGATGGAAGCTGCCCTCAGCATCGGCATGAGCCGTTACCAGGCGATGCAGCGGATCATACTGCCGCAGGCGGCCCGCATCGCCACGCCGTCCCTGATGAACTACTTCATCGACATGATCAAGAGCACCTCGCTGGCCTTCACCCTGGGGGTGGCCGAGATCATGGGCAAGGCGCAGATGGAAGCCTCCTCCTCCTTCAAGTTCTTCGAGAGCTTCATGGCGGTGGCCCTGGTCTACTGGGTGGTGGTCATCTTCTTTACCCGCCTGCAGCATCTGCTGGAAGTGCGGCTCAACCGTGCCTATTAGGGGTTTGCCATGACAACGCAACCGACCCGCTTGCAATGCACGCCGGAAGTCCGTTTTAACTCTGCGCCTGTTTAAAGGAGGGCCATCATGATCAAGCTAACCGGCCTCTCCAAGGCATATGACGGCAATCAGGTGCTAAACAGCATCGATCTGGAGGTGAAAAAGGGGGAAATCGTCGTCATCATCGGCCCCTCCGGCACCGGCAAGTCCACCTTGCTGCGCTGCCTCAACCTGCTGGAGACTCCCGATACGGGCACCCTCGCCATCGACGATCTGCAGCTCAACCTGGCCAAGGCCAGCGAGCAGCAGGCCATCGAATTGCGCAAGCGCGCCTCCTTCGTGTTCCAGAACTACGCCCTGTTCGCCAACAAGACGGCGCTGGACAACATCGCCGAAGGGCTGATCACCGTCTGGAAACAGCCGAAGGCAGAGGCCCGTGCCACCGCCCTCGGCATCCTCAAGGACATCGGCCTCGCCGACAAGCAGGACGCCTATCCGGCCTCATTGTCGGGCGGTCAGCAGCAACGGGTCGGCATTGGCCGGGCCATGGCGGCTCACTCCAAGGTGATCCTGTTTGACGAGCCCACCTCGGCCCTCGATCCCGAATGGGTTGACGAAGTTCTGGGCCTGATGAAGGAGCTGGCCCGCCAGCACCAGACCATGGTGGTGGTGACCCATGAGATTGAATTTGCTCGAGATGTTGCCGATCGGGTGATCTTCATGGAGGGGGGCCGGATCGTGGAACAGGGCCCGCCGGATCAGATATTGGTCGATCCGCAGGATCCCCGCACCCGGGAGTTCCTGCGCAAAGTGCTTAAATAGCTCTCTCTTTGGCGGCTCTGCCGCCTTTTTTATTGGAGGATCCTTGTTAAACCCCGGGTTGCCAGTATAATCCGGAGCCCTTGATCCTTCGGATCCTCACGCTCGCCCAAGACCTTTTCCAGGTCGGGGCAGGATGGGAGGGAACGGCGGATTGACTAAAAGCCGAACTCTGTTTAGAATTCGGCCTCTTTTGCTAGTCGTCACACGCTATAGCTGGCGCGTCGGCTAAGTGTGACAATCAAAACTGTACAGAAATACGGAATCGAATCATGAAACGTACTTTTCAACCGTCCAACCTGAAGCGCAAGCGCTCTCACGGTTTCCGCGCCCGCATGGCAACTGCCAACGGTCGTAAAGTTCTGGCCGCTCGTCGTGCCAAGGGTCGTGCCCGCCTGGTAGTCTAATGCCTACCCAGCACGCCTTTTCTCGGGAGTTACGTCTGTTAACTCCCGAACACTTCAAACGCGTTTTCGCCGAGCCTGTCCGGGCCGCTTCTCCGCAGATTACACTTCTCGCCTCTCCCAATTCGCTCGAACACCCTCGCCTTGGTCTCGCCGTGCCCAAAAAAGCACTCAAGCGTGCCGTCTGGCGCAACCGTGTAAAACGGGTGGTTCGGGAAAGTTTCCGCCTCAATCAAGCCAATCTGCCCGCTATCGACATCGTCGTGATCGCCAAGGCCGGTGTGAAGGAGATGGATAACGAGGAACTGTTCAAGTTACTGGAAAAGCTATGGCGCACTCTGTCACGCCGTTGCAATGGGTAGCTGTCAAACTGATACGCCTGTATCAGCTAATCATTAGCCCTCTGCTCGGGCCGCGCTGCCGTTTCACCCCGACTTGTTCCCAATTTGCGATAGAAGCAATCCGACTTCACGGTTTCATAAAAGGCGTTTGGTTAGCCAGCAAACGTCTATTAAAATGCCATCCCTTATCCGAGGGTGGTTATGACCCGGTTCCGCAACCAAAGCGAAGAAACTGAAGACTATGGAATCACAACGCAATCTCATCCTGATCGGTTTGCTGTTCGTGAGCTTTTTGCTCTGGCAACAGTGGGAGTCCGACAAGGCTCCGAAGCCGGCCCCGACAACCGTGGCCCAAACCGAACATTTCGTACCTGAAGCCGGTCAGACCGGTGATATTCCTCAGGTTTCCGAGCAAGCCAACGCGAACACCGCACGCAAGCTGATCACCGTCACCTCCGACGTGCTCAAGCTGACCCTGGATACCCAGGGTGGTGACATCGTCTCTGCCGAACTGCTGGCCCACAAGCTGGAAGAAGGCAAGGATCAACCGTTCGTACTGCTGACCAGTCAGCCTGAGCACCTCTATGTTGCCCAGAGCGGTCTGGTTGGTCGCAATGGCCCGGACAGCCAGCCCCAGGGTCGTCCCACCTATGAAGCCGCCCAGACCAGCTACCAGCTGGCCGACGGTCAGGATCAAGTCGTCGTCCCGATGACCTGGACCGACAGCAAGGGCGTGGTCTTCACCAAGGAGTTCGTCCTCAAGCGTGGTGACTACGCAGTCGGCGTCGACTACAAGATCGACAACAAGTCTGCCGAGCCGGTCCAGGTGCAGTTCTACGGTCAGCTGAAGCAGAACGTGGCCACGCCGAAAGACCAGCAGGGTCACGCCATGGTGGCCAGCGCCTACCGCGGTGGTGCCTTCTCCAGCGAAGATACCCGCTACAAGAAGTACACCTTCGACGAGATGAAGGATGCCGACCTGAACAAGACCACCAAGGGTGGTTGGGTCGCCATGCTGCAACACTACTTCGTCTCCGCCTGGGCACCGAATGCCGACGACACCAACAGCTTCTACAGCCGTGTGATCCCTGGCAAAGACCAGGCCATCATCGGCTACAAGGCACCGCTGGTTGACATCGCTGCCGGCCAGCAGGCCGAAGTGACCAGCAAGCTGTGGGTCGGTCCCAAGCTGCAGGATCAGATGGCCAAGGTAGCCAACCACCTCGACCTGACCGTCGACTACGGCTGGCTCTGGTTCATCGCCCAACCGCTGCACTGGCTGCTGACCGTGTTCCACGGTTTCGTCCAGAACTGGGGTCTGGCCATCATCATGCTGACCCTGCTGGTGCGCGGCGTCATGTTCCCGCTGACCAAGGCCCAGTACACCTCCATGGCCAAGATGCGCATGCTGCAGCCCAAGCTGGCCGCCCTGCGCGAGCGCTTCGGCGACGATCGCCAGAAAATGTCTCAAGGCATGATGGAGCTGTACAAGAAGGAGAAGGTCAACCCGCTGGGTGGCTGTCTGCCGATCCTGGTACAGATGCCGATCTTCATCGCCCTCTACTGGGCACTGATGGAGTCCGTCGAGCTGCGCCACGCGCCGTTCGCCCTGTGGATCACCGACCTGTCGGTGAAGGACCCCTTCTTCGTGCTGCCGATCCTCATGGGTGCCTCCATGTGGTATCTGCAGAAGATGAGCCCGACCACCATTACCGACCCGATGCAGCAGAAAGTGATGCAGTTCATGCCGATCATCTTCACTTTCATGTTCCTCTGGTTCCCGGCAGGTCTGACCCTGTACTGGCTGGTGAGCAACGTCATCTCCATTACCCAGCAGACCATCATCTATCGTCAGCTGGAGAAGAAAGGCCTGCATACCCGCAGCTAATCGCTCCCGATGGCAAGATGGATGACAAAAGAGGCGGCCTTCGGGCCGCCTTTTTTATTACAATGACCCCACTGCTGTGAACCATCAGCGAACAAATGAGCCAAGCAAGATGACTACAGATACCATCGTGGCCCAGGCCACCGCCCCCGGCCGGGGTGGCGTCGGCATAGTCCGCGTCTCCGGACCCGCCGCCGAACAGGTCGCCGAGATAGTGCTCGGCAAGCTCCCCCGGGTGCGTTATGCCGAATATCTGCCGTTCAGGGATGAGCAAGGCCAGCCGCTGGATCAGGGCATCGCCCTGCTGTTCAAGGCCCCCAACAGCTTCACCGGCGAAGACGTGCTGGAACTGCAGGGCCACGGCGGCCCGGTGATCATGGACATGCTGGTGCGCCGCATCCTGCAGATAAAGGGGCTGCGCCCTGCCCGCCCCGGCGAGTTCAGCGAACGCGCCTTCATGAACGACAAGCTGGATCTGGCCCAGGCCGAGGCCATCGCCGACCTCATCGAGGCTTCCAGCGAGCAGGCCGCCCGCAGTGCCATGCACTCCCTGCAGGGGCAGTTCTCCGGCAAGATCCAGCAACTGGTGGAGAGTCTCACCCGGCTGCGTATCTATGTGGAGGCCGCCATCGACTTCCCGGATGAGGAGATCGATTTTCTCTCCGACGGCAAGGTGGCGGGCGATCTCTACGCCATCATGGACGAACTGGATGCGGTGCGCGGCGAGGCCAAGCAGGGCGCCCTGCTGCGGGAAGGGATGAAGGTGGTGATCGCCGGTCGCCCCAACGCCGGCAAATCGAGCCTGCTCAACGCCCTGGCCGGGCGCGAGTCCGCCATCGTCACCGAGATCGCCGGTACCACCCGCGACGTGCTGCGCGAGCACATCCATCTGGATGGCATGCCGCTGCACATCATCGACACCGCAGGCCTGCGCGACACCCAGGACAAGGTGGAGCAGATCGGCATCGAGCGTGCATGGGCCGAGATTGAGCAGGCCGATCGGGTGCTGTTCATGGTGGATGGCACCACCACGGCTGCGGTCGACCCGCGGGAGATCTGGCCGGAATTTGTTGATCGGTTGCCAAAAAAGATCGGCCTCACCGTCATTCGCAACAAGGCGGACCTGACCGGCGAAGATCTGGCGCCGAGTCAGGAGCAGGGCCACGCGGTCTACCGCATCTCCGCCAAGACCGAGCTGGGACTGCCCGCCCTGCGCGAGCATCTGAAAGCCTGCATGGGCTTCCAGGGCAACACCGAGGGGGGCTTCATGGCCCGCCGCCGCCACCTGGATGCGCTGGAGCGTGCCGCCGAGCGGCTGCTGGTGGCCAAGGAGCAACTGGAAGTGTTCGTGGCCGGCGAGCTGGTGGCCGAAGAGCTGCGGCTGGCGCAGGAGTCCCTCTCAGAGATCACCGGCGAGTTCAGCTCCGACGATCTGCTGGGCCGCATCTTCTCCAGCTTCTGCATCGGCAAATAACGCCGCACGGCAGGCAATAAAAAGCCCGGGTTCATCCCGGGCTTTTTATTGCGCGTTTTTCATCCACCAACCTAGAGGCGGCGCAGGCACCACATGAAGTAAGCGCCCCCTAACAAGGTGGAGACCAGCCCCACCGGCACCTCCTGCGGGAACAGGATCTGCTGGCCTACCCAGTCTGCCGACACCATCAGCAGGGCGCCGGAGACGGCGGCACCGAGCAGATGCCAGCGTGCCCGCACCAGCCCCATCAGTTTGGCCATGTGCGGTGCCAGCAGGCCGACAAAGGAGAGTGGCCCCACCACCAGGGTCGCGCTGGCGGTCAGCACGGCCACCAGCAGCAGGATGGCGAGCTGGGCCCGGTTGAGCCGAATGCCGAGCGCGACGGCCACCGCCGGCCCCATCGGCAGCAGATCGAGCCAGCGGCTGAGCAGCAGGCAGGCCGCCAGCAGCGTCAGCGCCAGCACCACCAGCCCACCGGCAATCGGCAGGGTGACGTAATAGGTGGAGCCGGACATCCAGGAGAGCAGTTGCTGCACCCGCAGGTCACCGTTGGCCAGCGCGATGGCCTGCAACGGCTCGAACAGCGCCGTGATGGCGATGCCGGAGAGCAGCAGCCGCTCCGGCTGGAAGCCGTGGCTGCGATTGACCAGCAGCAACAGCAGCAGACAACCGAAGGCACCTAACAGGCCGCCGGCCAGCATCATGGGCAGAGGCAGGGCGGGTAGCAGCAGCGCCGTGGCAATCACCCCCATGAAGGTGCCACCACTCACCCCCAGCAGCTCGGGACTCGCCATGGGGTTGCTGCTGACCCGTTGCAGCAGGGTGCCCGCCAGCGCCAGCAGCATGCCCGCCGCACCGGCCGCCAGGGTGCGCGGCAGCCGCCACTCCAGCTGGGCCTGCCAGCGCAGCCAGCTCGGCCAGCGCCAGCCGTCCATCCCCTGCCCAAACAGCAAAGAAGCGATCACCGCCACTACCAGCCCCATCAACATCAGGCCGACAAGGCGAGCCGGTGCCGGGTGGCGGGCCACCAGCAGGGCAGCATTCGCCTTTGGTGTGCCCGACTTGATACCCAGGCGCGGGATCAGCCACAACAACAGCGGAGCTCCCAACAGGGCCGTCATGGCGCCGGTCGGAATGAGTACAGAGCCGCTGCGGCTCAAGGATTGCAGCAACAGATCGGTGGCCGCCAGCAGCAGAGCGCCCAATAGCGGGGCCCACAGCAGTCGCAGGGCCAGTTTTCTCACCCCCAGCAAGCGCACCAGGGCGGGCGCCGCCAACCCGATGAAGCCGATCAGCCCCACCACGCTCACCACGCAGGCAGTGACGAACACCGCCAGCCCCAGTCCGGCGAAACGCAGGTGTTGAAGAGAGACCCCCAGACTGCGGGCACTGGCATCATCCAGCTCCAGCACCGCCAGCGGGCGCACCAGCACCGCGGCCAGCACGCCAGCCAGCAGCAGACGGGGCAGCAGGTAACTCACCCCGCTCCAGCTGTTCTGCACCAGCGAGCCACTGCCCCACACCAGCAAGCCTTTCAGCTCCTCCTGAAAGAACAGCAGGAGCCCCATGCTGATGGCAGCCAGATAGAGGTTGATCACCAGCCCGGCAAAGACGATGACCACCGGATTGAGCTGGCGACGCCAGGCCAGGGCAAACACCAGCCCCATGGCGAGACTGCCGCCGGCCATGGCGATCCACTCCCGCCCCAGCAGCAGCCAGGAGGGAGCAAACAGGGTCACCATCATCAGCGCCAGCTGGGCGCCGGAGGCTACCCCCAGGGTGGTGGGCGAGGCCAGCGGGTTGCGCAACACCTGCTGCATCAGGGTGCCGGCCAGCCCGAGGGCGGCGCCGGCCAGCAGGCAGACGGCAAGGCGCGGCAGCCAGCTGAAGTGGACTACCGCCTGGCTGGCATCGGTCAGATCTGGCGATAACAGGGTCGCCAGCCAACGCGCCACCGGCAATTGATCGGCCAGCTCCCAACCGGCGAGCGCCAGCGTCAATCCCAGCAACAGGCTGACAGGCAGTCGCAGCGGCGATGGAAAAATCTGGTTCATTGCAGCCCCTCCCCGCTTTGCCCATCCCGCTGCAGCGCAGTACTCAGCTGCACGGCAAAGCGACGCGCCGCCAGCACGCCGCCAAAACTCCACACCGCGGGCAGATGCAGCACGGCCGCCGCCCTCACCTGTGGCAGCTGTTGCCACAGACCGGGCTCCTGCAGCCGCTCACTCACCCCGACCGGGATCGGATCGACCACCACCAGCCGCGCCTGCGGCAGCGCCATCAACTGCTCCAGACTGGCCACGGCAAAGCCCCAGGCATTGGTCTCCCCCTGCCAGCCATTGCGCAGGCCGAGCCGCTGCATCACCGCCTCGAACAGGCTGTGGCGGCCAAATACCCGCACATGGCGCTCATCGATGAACTGCACCACCAAGAGGGGCGGCAGCTCTGCAGGCAACGCCGCCCGCATCTGCGCCAGATCCTGGTCCAGCCTGGCCAGCAGTTGCTCGGCCTCGGCGGTTTTGTTCACCAGCGCAGCTATGGTCAGGGTCGCCTCGTGCAATCGCTGCCACAGATCGGCATCCGGCTCGTAGAGCGCGATGGATTGCACCGGCGCGATGCGGGAGAGGGTCGGCGCCAGCGGGGCCGCCAGCGGCGAGATAAGGATGCGATCGGGTTTGAGCTCCGCCAGCAGCTCCCGGTTGGGCTGGGCGCGCTGGCCGATGTCCACCACGGCGGCCGGCAGCAGCGGCTCGCCGACCCAGGCGCGGTAGGAACCGACATCCCCCACCGCCAGCGGCGTCACCCCGAGCGCCAGCAGGGTTTCCGCTATGGTCCAGTCGACGGTGGCGATACGGGGTACCGACTTCACAGCATCGGCTCGAGGGAGGTCTGCAGCGGCAGGCACCACTGGCTCGGCCTGCAACATGAGCGGAGCCAAGAGGCAGCAGAACCAGCCAACTTTCTTGAATAAAAGCATCGAGATAACAAGCCTTGTCTAAACGATGGCGATGGCGTGGTCATGGGCCGGGTGGCGAATGACCTCCATCGGGATGCCATAGATGGCGTGCAGGGTCTCGCCGGTCATGATCTGTTCGGGTTCGCCGTGGGTCAGCAGGCGGCCGGAGTGCAGCGCCACCAACCGATCGCAGAAGCGGGAGGCCATGTTTATGTCGTGAATGACGATGATGACCCCGAGCTTGAGCTGACGGCTCAACTGCTTGACCAGCGTGAGCACCTCCACCTGATGGGCCACGTCCAGCGCGGCCAGCGGCTCGTCCAGCAGGATGAAACGGCTCTCCTGGGCCAGCAGCATGGCCAGCCACACCCGCCCCCGCTCACCACCGGAAAGCGTGTCCACCAGCCGATCGGCAAAGCGTTCAGTATGAGTAAGAGCGATGGCCCGTTCGACCTGGCGGTGATCCTCCGCCCCCATCCGGCCCAGCAGGCCGCGCCAGGGGTAGCGACCCATCTCCACCAGCTCCCGCCCGAGCAGGTTTTCGGCGCTCGGCAGATGCTGGGGCAGATAGGCCACCTGACGGGCGAAGTCGCGCGCCCCCCACGCCGGCAGCGGCTTGTCATCGAACCGGATCTCGCCTTCACTGAGCGGCTGCTGGCGTGCCAGCAGCTTGAGCAGGGTGGATTTGCCCGAACCGTTGTGGCCGATGAGGCCATAGACCTTGCCCTGCTCAAAACAGAGATCGGTGGGGTGCAGCAGCGTACGGTCATTGACCGCGAAGCTGGCTGATTTCATCTCAAACATAAGCGGTTCCTGTTGGCCGGGTTCAAACCGGCACCTCTGCATTCAAGTCACAATCCAGATGGGCGACCGCATCGCGGCTCACCTGCTCGCGCCGCTCGCCGGTCAGCTCGCTGAGCCGGCCCTGGCGCATCTCCAGCAACCGGTCGGCCTGGGAGAAGTAGAGATCGTCGTGGCTGATGGCGATCACCGTCTTGCCCATCTCCTTCAGGCGCGGCAACAGCAGCTGATAGAAGATGCGGCGGAACTGGGGATCCTGATCCGCGGCCCACTCGTCAAACAGCATCACCTCGCGCTGCTCGGCCAGCGCCAGCAGCAGGGCGACTCGCTTGCGCTGCCCCTGGGAGAGGTCGATATCGGCGATGAAGCCATCTTCGATGGTGAGCTTGCTGCCCATCTGCAGCCGCTCCAGCCACTCGGCCACCAGCTCATCCTTGGGTTCCGGCCCCAGCAGGTGCTGGAACAGGTGATAGTCGGTGAAGATGGCGGAGAAGAGCGCCAGATAGGCGTTGCGATTGGTGACCGGCTCCCCATCCAGCAGGATCCGGCCCGCTACCGGCTGATAGAGGCCGGTCAGCAGCATGGCCAGGGTCGACTTGCCGGAGCCGTTGCCACCGATGATGAAGATCTGCTCCCCCTTTTCGATGACCAGATCGATAGGGCCGACGGCAAAGCCGCCCTCCCCCTGATAGTGAAAGATCACCTGCTCCAACTCGATGCGCTGCCAGGCGCGGGGCGCGGACGGCAGCGGGAAGTCGGCGTCCGGCGCAGCCAGATTGAGGGCCGCAATCTTGTCGAACGCCACCTGGGCAGAGAGCAGGGTCGGCAAGGCGCCAATGCCCTGCAGCAAGGGGGTACGCAAGAACAGCAGGGTCAGCGCGAAGGTGGCGGCCACCCGGGTGTCGGCCCAGCCCAGTCCGTTGGCCAGGAAGAAGACCAGGCCGATGGCCCCCAGCATCATGATATTCGACCAGTTCACCGCGCTCAGGTGATAGGTGTCGGCACGGATGATCTGCTGGCGGTACTCCTGCGCATTCTGCTGATAAAGCTGGTGGTAGACGAAGTGGGCACGCTCGCGGTTGAGCGCCAGCTCCTTGCTGCCGGCGATGATGGCCTGATAGTTCTGATAGAGCCGATCCTCGGCCTGACGCATGTGGGAGAGATGGCGATAGACCCGGTTCACCAGCAGCCAGCCCACCACCATGGTGAAGGTGACCCAGAGGGTGGTGACGCCAAGCAGGGCCGGTGACAGCCAGCCGAGGTAGAGGGCCGACCCCAGGGTGAGCACCAGCCCCTGCACCAGCTCCGGCAGGCGCACGAAGGCGATGGTGATCTGGCCGATGTCGCTGGAAAGGGAGGCCAGCAGCGGCCCCTGGCCAATCTGGCGCAGGCGGGCGACATCGGTATCCAGCAACTGCTTGAGCAGGCGGCCGCGCAGCCGGTAGACGAAATGATGGCCGAGGGTGGTCAGCGCCAGCTGAGAGCCGAGCGTGATCACCAGCAGCAATAAGATGAGGCCGATCAGCTGGCCGAGCACCGGCAGCGGATCGCCGACGGATTCGACGAGAGACTGATTGATAAAGGCAATGACACCAATCCCGCTGACGGCACTGAGCAGGCTGAGCAGGGTAATGGCGATGAAGGGCCAACGATATTGGCGATAAACCAGAGACAAGAGTTCCATAACGGACCGGTATTCCAGAGAGATCAGAGCAACAGCAGGTGAAAAGAAGGGCGGGAACCCGGTTCCCGCCCCACTTCGATTACCAGCGGTAGTTGATGCTGCCCACTACGCTGCGCGGCTCGCCGTAGTAGCAGTAGTAGTCGCAGCTGGCCACGTAGGTATCACCCAGCAGGTTGTTGACGTTGAGCTGAGCCCGCCAGTTCTTGGCAAAGTCATACCCGATCATCGCATCCCATACGGTATGGGCCGGCACCTGGGCCGAGCCGTAGATGGGGGTGTAGTCCGCATTCACGGCACCGATGCCGACGCTGGAGCCGACGTAGCGCACGCCGCTCCCCAGCTCGAGACCGGAGACCGGACCCTGCTGCACCTTGTAGTTGCCCCAGAAGGAGGCCTGGTGGCGCGGGATCAGGCTGGCACGGCGATCGCCATTGCCGGTGTCGTTGGTCTTGGCATCGGTATAGGTGTAGGCGGCGGTCAGGCGCAGCGCCTCGGTGGCCTGCACGCTCCCTTCCAGCTCGACACCCCGGGAGGTTACTTCGCCGGCCTGGGTCTGCTGGCCGGAACCGGTGGACACCAGCGAGTTGGTCTGCTCCAGATCGAACAGGGCCAGGTTGATGTAGCCATCGAGGAAGCTCGGCGCGTACTTGACGCCGGTCTCGTACAGGGTGCCCTTGAGCGGCTTGTAGGATTCGCTGGTGTTGGGATCGATCCCAGGCAGCACCTCGAACGACTCGGCATAGGCAACATAAGGAGAGAGACCATTGTCGGCCAGGTACATCAGGCTGCCGGAGAGGGAGAGCTCGTGATCATACTGCTTCTCGCTCTTGCCCTTGGCTTCGCTGATGTTGTGGGTCTCCACGTAGTCGAAGCGACCGCCACCAGTCAGCAACCAGCGATCGTCCCAGCGGATCTGGTGCTGGGCATAGAGGCCGCTCTGGCCCTTGGTGCTCTTCTGGTGGGTGGCGGTGGACTCATCAAAACCGGGGAAGCCGCTGTAATCCGGGTTCATGGTATTGATGGAGCCCATGCCGTAGTTGTCGGCTTCCTGGCCTTCATTGACATGGCGCTGCAGATCCACCCCCAGCAGCAGGGTCTGCTCTGTGCTGTCGGTGTTCCAGTAACCCACCATCTGGTTGTCCATGGTGGCGCTCTTGGTGGTGCCGTCGCGATAGATCAAGCCGCGGAAGGCGGTGGTGCCTTCATAGGTCGGGAAGATATAGGTCTGACGCAGCAGCAGATCGTTGTAGTTGAAGCGGACGTTCTGCTTGAACTCCCAGGTCTGGTTGAGCTGGTGGGCCAGCTCGTAACCGGTGGAGAGCTGGGTATTGCGGTTGCGATCGTAATCCGGCTGGCTCAGGTTGGTACTGGGATCGATCTGGCCACCGCTGGTATTGAGGGTGCCGTAAACCGGGAAGAAACCGTTGGTCGGCACCCCTTCGTCGTGCAGGAAGCTGGCCAGCAGGGTCAGGCTGGTGCGATCCGAGAGATCGAAGGTCACGCTCGGCGCCAGATAGACGCGATCGTTGTAAGTGCCGTCCAGCACGCCGTCACGCTCCTTATAAAGAGCAACCATGCGGTAGCGGCTGTTGTCGGTCAGTGCATCGGAGACATCCACCCCGATCTGGCGATGATCACGGCTGCCCAGCTGCAGATCCAGCAGCCCCTGCGGGGTGGCGGTCGGCCGCTTGCTGATGGCATTGATCACGCCGCCGGGAGGCGCCTCGCCGTAGAGGATCGAGGCCGGGCCTTTGAGCACTTCCACGCTCTCCAGGCCGAACGGCTCCGGCGTCCAGAGATAATAGCCGGTGCCGAACAGGCGGTTGCCATCCAGATAGGAGGCGGCATCGAAGCCGCGCACCTTGAACCAGTCGGTATTGTTGTCGGAGCCATAGAGGCCGGTGAGCACGCCGGAGCGGTAGCGCAGGGACTCGTCAAGCTGCTGCACGGCACGCTGATCCAGCTCCTCGCGGTTGACCACGGAGACGGCGCGAGGCGTCTCGGCCATGGGCACTTCCACCTTCATGGCGGTGCCGGTGACCACCATGGTCTCGCTGGCTTTCGGCAGTTCTTTCGGTTGTTCGGCCGCCAGCACGGGCAGGCTGGCCAACAGGCAGGAGAGCGGCAGCAGTTGCTGTGCCCCTCTCTTTCGCATCGCTGCGATGGGGGTGTTTTTTTGCGCAATCATAGTAAGTGTCTCAAATATCAATGAGTTGTTTCTGATTTCTTATTATTGATAGCCGGTCATGCCGGCAGCCCGGTTCCTCAGGCGAATAAAGCAGCGACATGCTACTACAGGAGCCATGATCGAATCGATTCAATAATTGCTAATCATTTGCATCCGCATTGTTACTTAACGTATCAGGAGCCGAGCGGAGAACACACAAGAGGAGGAAACGGCCCCTTTTCGACACGATCGCAAGATTGGGCAGGATCGGTGGGCGGGGATCCCTTTTTTCCGTACAAAAGCAGCGAGGATCCATTATCCCCAAGCTTTATCCATATTTATCCACACCCTTTGGCGGTAGAATCCGGCTTTCTCTTGCTTCGTCTGAAATCAGGATCCATTCCATGGCCAAACTCAATCTCGTCGTCGGCTCCATGCTGGGCGCCTCTGAATATGTCGCGGACCACGTCGCCGGCCTGCTGGAACAAGCGGGCCACCAAACCGAGATCCACAACCCCGCCAGCCTGGCCAGGGTGCTTGCCGAGCCGGAGTCCATAGTGCTGGTGGTCACCTCCACCCACGGTGCCGGCGATGTGCCCGACAATCTGCAGCCTTTCGCCAAGGATCTTGCCGAGCAGCGTCCGGATCTTGATGGCTGGAAATACGGGGTGATCGCGCTGGGAGACAGCAGTTATGACACCTTCTGCCAGGGTGGCAAGACGCTGGATCGACTGCTGGCCGAGTGCGGCGCCAGCCGGATTGGGGATCGTCTCGACATCGACGTGACCCGGCACGAGATCCCGGAAGATGCGGCCGAAATCTGGATCCGGGACTGGTTGGCCCTGATCGCCTGAACCGGGAGCGGGAGATCCGGCATGAACGGCTCGATCTCCCCGCTTATCCCCAGATCGCTATCCACCAGGTTATTAACAGGTGGATCCGGAGAAGTTGTTCCAAAGGTTCCCCTAGAATGCTCCGAGAAATTGTGAATAACTCCTGTGTAAAACTCTGTAAAACCTATAGTTATCCATGTATTAGATCTAAACCAAAGGGTGTCTGTGCATAAAAACCCTTGTTATCCCCCAGTTCACGGAGCCAGGATCCAAGCTTTTCCACAACCAGAGATCGCTCTTAAGACGATGATCTTTATGATCAAAAAGTGCTTATCAACAGAAGAGGCGGATCCTAATAAAAGATCCAATAAAAGATCGATCTAAAGATCCTTAAGATCTATTTAGTGGATCCTCCCTCCATACTGAACGTTAAGTAGACGTTCCCCTCAGGACGCTAAACAGATAGAATGTTCCGCCCTCGAGCACAGGCAAACAAAGATCTTCAGGCGTGCAGATCAAGGTGATCCCCAATGCAATACCATGAACAATTTGATGTGATCGTCGTCGGTGGCGGTCATGCAGGAACCGAAGCGGCAACAGCGGCAGCCCGGATGGGCCTCAATACCCTGTTGCTGACCCACAATATCGATACGCTGGGACACATGTCCTGCAACCCGGCGATCGGCGGGATCGGCAAGGGACACCTGGTCAAGGAAGTTGACGCTCTCGGCGGGATCATGGCGCGTGCCATCGATCTTGGCGGGATCCAGTTCCGTACCCTCAACTCCTCCAAGGGCCCGGCGGTTCGCGCCACTCGCGCCCAGGCGGATCGTCTGCTTTACAAGGCAGTCGTGCGCCAGATGCTGGAGAACTACCCCAACCTGAAGATCTTCCAGCAGGCCTGTGACGATCTCATCATGGACGGGGATCGGGTTGCCGGCGTGGTCACCCAGAGCGGGATCCGTATCAGCGGCAAGACGGTCGTGCTGACCGTGGGTACCTTCCTGAACGGCCTGATCCACATCGGCATGGAAAACTACAAGGGCGGCCGCGCCGGGGATCCTCCCTCGATCGCCCTCGCCCAGCGCCTGCGGGAACTGCCGCTGCGCATCGATCGCCTCAAGACAGGTACACCGCCCCGCATCGATGCCCGCAGCGTCGATTTCTCGGTGATGCAGGCCCAGCACGGCGACGATCCGCGTCCGGTCTTCTCCTTCATCGGCGATGCCAGCCAGCATCCGCGTCAGGTGCCCTGCTACGTTACCCATACCAACGAGCGCACCCACGAGGTGATCCGCAACAACCTGGATCGCAGCCCCATGTACGCCGGGGTGATCGAGGGGATTGGCCCGCGCTACTGCCCGTCGATCGAGGACAAGATCACCCGTTTTGCCGACAAGACGGCGCACCAGATTTTCGTCGAGCCGGAAGGCCTGACCACCCATGAACTCTACCCGAACGGGATCTCCACCAGCCTGCCGTTCGACGTGCAGGTGCAGATCGTCCGCTCCGTGCGCGGCTTCGAGAATGCGCACATCACCCGCCCGGGCTATGCCATCGAGTACGATTTCTTCGATCCGCGGGATCTCAAGGCCAACATGGAGAGCAAGTGCATTGGCAACCTGTTCTTCGCCGGACAGATCAACGGCACCACCGGCTATGAAGAGGCGGCAGCCCAAGGCCTGCTGGCCGGTCTGAACGCCGCCTTGCGTGCGCAGGGCAAGGATCCCTGGCATCCGCGCCGGGATCAGGCCTACATCGGCGTGATGATGGACGATCTCTCCACCCTGGGAACCCGCGAACCCTACCGCATGTTCACCAGCCGTGCCGAATATCGCCTGCTGCTGCGGGAAGACAACGCCGATCTGCGCCTGACAGCCATCGGCCGCGAGCTGGGCCTGGTGGATGACGAGCGCTGGAGCAAGTTCAACGCCAAGATGGAACAGGTGGAGCAGGAGCGTCAGCGCATGCGCTCGACCTGGATCCACCCGCAACATCCGTCGCTGGAGGCGGTCAATGCCCTGGTCAACACCCCGCTGACCCGCGAGCAGAGCCTGGAAGAGCTGCTGCGCCGCCCCGAGGTGACCTACGATGCGCTGATGGCCATCGAGGGGGTCGGGCCTGCGCTGAGCGATTCGGCCGCCGCCGACCAGGTGGAGATCCAGATCAAGTACGCCGGCTACATTGAACGCCAGCACGACGAGGTGGAGAAGCAGCTGCGCAACGAGAACACCCTGCTGCCGCTGGACATGAACTACCGCGACGTCAACGGCCTCTCCAACGAGGTGATCGCCAAGCTCAACGATGCCAAGCCGCAGACCATAGGTCAGGCGTCCCGCATCTCCGGCATCACCCCGGCGGCCATCTCCATCCTGCTGGTTCATCTGAAAAAACACGGCCTGCTGCGTAAAACCGCCTGAGGATCCTACCGTTGCAAAACATGCTGGAAAGATTGAACGGCCTGCTCATGCAGGCCGGAATTGTTATCACCGAGACCCAAAAGACCCAGTTGGTTCGGCTTGTCGAGTTGCTGCACAAGTGGAACAAGGCTTACAATCTCACCTCGGTACGAGATCCGGACGCCATGCTGGTCAAGCACATCCTCGACAGCCTGGTGGTGAGCCGGCACCTGCACGGTGAGCGCTTCATCGATGTGGGCACAGGCCCGGGTCTGCCCGGACTGCCGCTGGCGATCATCAATCCGGACAAGCAGTTCGTGCTGCTGGACAGTCTGGGCAAGCGGATCAACTTCATCCGCCAGGTGATCCTGGAGTTGGGCTTGACCAACGTGACTCCCGTCAAATCCCGGGTCGAGGAGTATCAGCCCGAGGTGGGATTTGACGGCGTGCTGAGCCGGGCCTTCGCCTCGCTGGAGGACATGCTGGGCTGGTGTCACCATCTGCCGTCGGCCCAGGGCAGCTTCCTCGCGCTCAAGGGACAGTATCCCGAGCAGGAGCTGGCCCAGTTGCCCGCCAACATCCGTCTGGTCGCCTCCCATCAACTGGTGGTGCCGGAGCTGGAAGGCGAACGTCATCTGCTGGAATTCAAACATATCCAGCCCGAATAGGGTCGCAGTTTCATTTAGGGGACAGTGTGGGAAAAGTCATCGCCATAGCCAACCAGAAGGGTGGAGTGGGTAAAACCACCACCTGTGTGAATCTGGCCGCCTCCATGGCCGCTACCCGCCGCAAGGTGCTGGTGATCGATCTGGATCCGCAGGGCAATGCCACCATGGGCAGCGGTGTCGACAAGTACGAAGTCGAGCGCACTGCCTATGAGCTGCTGATCGAGGACGCCCCCATCGGCGAGGTGATCATCCCCGAAACCTCCGGGGGCTATCACCTGATCGCCGCCAACGCCGACGTGACCGCGGCCGAAATTCGTCTGATGGAGTTCTTCGCCCGCGAGATCCGCCTGCGCAACGCGCTGGCCGCGGTGCGGGACAAGTACGACTACGTCTTCATCGACTGCCCGCCTTCTCTCAACATGCTGACCGTCAACGCCATGGCCGCCGCCGACTCCGTGCTGGTGCCCATGCAGTGCGAATACTATGCGCTGGAAGGGTTGACCGCCCTGGTGGACACCATCAGCAAGCTGGCAGCCGTGGTCAATCCGGATCTGAAGATCGAAGGGGTGCTGCGCACCATGTTCGATCACCGCAACCGGCTGGCCAATGATGTGTCCGATCAGCTTAAACAGCACTTCGGGGACAAGGTCTATCGCACCATCATTCCCCGCAACGTAAGACTGGCGGAGGCACCGAGTTTCGGCGCCCCGGCCATGCACTATGACAAATCATCGGTGGGCGCCAAGGCCTATCTGGCTCTGGCTGGCGAGATCCTGCGTCGCCAGGAGCAGGAGCGCCAGGTGACCATCGCAGACCGAGAGAGCATATGACGCCGAAAAAACGTGGGCTGGGCAAGGGGCTGGACGCTCTGCTCAGCACCAGCACGGCCGCGCGCCAGAAGCAGGTGATGAGCGATCAGCGCACCGAGCAGGCCATGGCCCCGACCCCGACCAACCAGGGCGAACTGCGCAAGCTGCCGGTGGAGTGGTTGCAGTCCGGCAAGTACCAGCCGCGCAAGGACATGTCGCAGGATGCGCTGGAAGAGCTGGCCAACTCCATCCGTGCCCAGGGGGTGATCCAGCCCATCGTGGTACGCCCCCTCGGCGAGCACTCCTTCGAAATCATCGCCGGTGAGCGGCGCTGGCGCGCCTCCCAGCTGGCCCGCCTCGAGGTGGTGCCCTGCCTGGTCAAGGATGTGCCTGACGAGGCTGCCGTCGCCATCGCGCTCATCGAAAACATCCAGCGTGAAGACCTCAACGCCATCGAAGAGGCGGTCGCCCTGCAGCGGCTACTGACCGAATTCGAACTGACCCACCAGCAGGTGGCCGATGCGGTGGGCAAGTCCCGCACCACGGTGACCAACCTGCTGCGCCTCAACCAGCTCAACGACGACGTGAAGCGCTTCGTCGAGCACGGTGACCTCGATATGGGCCATGCCCGTGCCCTGCTGGCCCTGAGCGGCCAGGCCCAGTCCGAACTGGCCAAATTGGTGGCCCAGAAGGGGCTGACCGTGCGAGATACCGAGAAGTTGGTGCAAAAGGCGCTGGAACCGGCAAAAGCCAGGGTCGAGCCCGTCCGCGATCCCCAGTTTGGTTATCTCGAGCGCCAGATTTCAGAAAAAATTGGCAATCAGGTACAACTTCAGCCGGGAAAACAGGATAGCGGCAAGTTAGTAATTAGTTACGAGAACTTGGCGGATTTGGACCGGGTATTGAGCTATTTTGGCCTGTCAGAATCGTGATTTTTACGCTTTTTGTAGTAATAAAACATCCATTCCTTTTGATATGAACATAACCTTAATTCTGTGCGGAAAGCCGCAAAAATTAAGGATTTTTGCCATGTTGCAATAGCTGTCTTCAAGGGTATAATTTGACCGGCTTTTTGGGCTGTAAACGCGGGGTCTTCGGATCCCGATTTTTTACAGTTCTGTAATGTTCAGGGGTAGGTTGGTGAAGCAGAAAATAGCCTTGGAAGGTTTAACGCTGGCCTTGGCTATGCTCGTTTGTCAGCTCGTCCTGATCCTGGCGATCAGTACCGTCTGGTTTTACCAGGCTGGTGCGTTTGCCGGACGCTCCTCCCTCTACGGGGGGAGCATGTACTGGGTTCCTCAAGCCCTGTTCACGCTCTGGGTTCTGCGCCGCAAGGTGACGAAAGAGAGCGTGGGCCTGGTTCTGCGGGACTTTTATGGTGGGGCAGGGATTAAGCTCATTACTACAACAGGACTTTTCGCCCTGATGTTTGGCGCCGGGATCGAGGTCGATACCGTCTCGTTCTTTGCCACTTATATCCTCGCCCTCGTTGTACAGTGGATAGTCTCATTCACGCTTAACAACCACTATTAGGAAAACTCATGTCTGCAACCGGAGAAGTCCTGACTCCTCAGGGATATATCTCCCACCATCTGACCCATCTGCAAGTCGGGTCTGGGTTCTGGACAGTCAATGTCGACTCAATGATATTTTCTGTTCTGTTGGGCGCTCTGTTTATCTGGTTGTTCCGCCGCGTAGCCGTCAACGCTACCAGTGGTGTGCCCGGTAAACTGCAGTGCTTTGTGGAGATGCTGGTCGAGTTTGTGAGTGGTAACGTCAAGGACATCTTTCACGGTCGCAACAAGGTCATCGCACCTTTGGCCCTGACGGTGTTTGTGTGGATCTTCCTGATGAACCTGATGGATCTGATCCCCGTTGACTTTATCCCCCACGCTGCACAGTTGATGGGTGTTCCCTATCTGCGTGTGGTTCCCTCTGCTGACGTTAACATCACCATGTCCATGGCTTTGGGCGTGTTCTTCTTGATCCTGTACTACAGCATCAAGGTCAAGGGTATCGGCGGGTTTGTGAAGGAGCTGACGCTTCAGCCTTTCAACCACCCGGCGGCCATCCCGGTTAACCTCATCCTGGAAACTGTTACGCTGATTTCCAAACCTGTTTCTCTGGGTCTTCGACTGTTCGGCAACATGTATGCTGGCGAACTGATCTTTATCCTGATTGCGGGTTTGCTACCCTGGTGGTCTCAGTGGATCCTGTCCGTGCCTTGGGCAATTTTCCACATCCTGATCATCACTTTGCAGGCGTTTATCTTCATGGTGCTGACCATCGTCTATCTGTCGATGGCTCAAGAAGACCATGGTTGATGCAACTCAAATAATCCTTTTTATACAATCAATTACATCTAAATAAATGGAGATCCTCATGGAAAACTTGAACATGGACCTGCTGTACATCGCTGCTGCAATGATGATGGGTCTGGCGGCTATCGGCGCTTCCATCGGTATCGGTATCCTGGGTGGCAAATTCCTGGAAGGTGCAGCTCGTCAACCGGACCTGATCCCTGTTCTGCGTACCCAGTTCTTCATCGTGATGGGTCTGGTGGATGCGATCCCGATGATCGCCGTTGGTCTGGGTCTGTACGTGATGTTTGCGGTTGCCGGCTAAGTCATAGCGACCTCCGGACATAACCCATTAACTAACTAAGAGGACACAGGCTGTGAATATCAACGCCACCCTCCTCGGCCAAGCAGTCGCTTTTTTCTTCTTCGTAGTGTTTTGCATGAAGTACGTGTGGCCGCCGCTGATGGCTGCCATCGAAGCCCGTCAGAAAACCATTGCTGACGGCCTCTCTTCTGCCGAGCGTGCCAAGAAAGATCTGGATTTGGCCAAGGCCAACGCCACCGATCAGCTGAAAGAAGCCAAGCTCCAGGCTGCAGAAATCATTGAACAGGCCAACAAACGCAAGGCCCAGATCATTGATGAAGCTGCTGCCGGTGCCCAATCTGAGCGGGAAAAAATCCTGGCTCAGGGCCGTGCCGAGATTGAAGCTGAACGTCATCGTGCCAAAGAAGAACTGCGTAAGCAGGTTGCTGCTCTTGCCATTGCTGGTGCAGAGAAGATCCTGGCGCGCCAAATCGACCAGGCTGCCAACAGCGACATCGTCGACAAGCTGGTAGCAGAACTGTAACGGGAACGGGGCTATGTCTGAACTGACTACAATCGCTCGCCCCTACGCCAAGGCTGCTTTCGAGTTTGCCGTTGAGCACAAGGCGGTTGACCAGTGGCTGGGGATGCTCGGCTTCGCTGCACAAGTAGCGGAGAACGAGACCATCCACAACCTGGTAAACGGCTCTGTGGCTGCCGAAGAGCTGGCAAAGTTGTTTGTCGGCATCTGTGGTGAGCAACTCGACGAGCATGGTCAGAACCTGATCCGGGTGATGGCCGAGAATGGTCGCTTGGGTGTGCTGCCGGCGGTCGTTGCCGAATTCGTCGCGTTCAAGGCTGAACTGGATAAAGAAGTTCAGGCTGATGTGATTTCGGCGATCGAACTGACCGACCAGCAGAAAGCCAATATTCAGGCTTCTCTGGAACAACGTCTCGCGCGCAAAGTGAAGCTGAATTGCAGCATGGATGCGTCCTTGATGGCCGGGGTGCTCATCAAGGCCGGTGACCTGGTTATCGACGGCACGGTCCGCGGTAAGCTGGATCGCATGGCTGACGCGCTGCAATCTTGATTGGGGTATTAGAGCATGCAACTGAATTCCACTGAAATCGCCGAGCTGATCAAGCAGCGCATTGCGCAGTTTGATGTAAAGAGCGAAGCGCGTAACGAAGGTACCATCGTCTCTGTGAGCGACGGTATCATTCGTATTCACGGCCTGGCCGATGCCATGCAAGGTGAGATGATCGAGCTGCCGGGCAACCGCTACGCTCTGGCATTGAACCTGGAGCGTGACTCCGTCGGTGCGGTGATCATGGGTTCCTATGACGGTCTGTCAGAAGGAATGAAAGTAAAAGGGACTGGCCGCATTCTGGAAGTGCCGGTCGGTCGTGGTCTGTTGGGCCGGGTGTTGAACACCCTGGGTCAGCCGATCGACGGTAAAGGCCCAATCGACAACGACGGCTTCTCGCCGATCGAAGTGATTGCACCGGGCGTTATCGAGCGTAAGTCTGTTGACCAGCCGGTCCAGACCGGTCTGAAAGCCATCGATGCCATGATCCCTATCGGTCGTGGCCAGCGTGAGCTGATCATCGGTGACCGTCAGGTGGGCAAGACTGCCATCGCCATCGACACCATCATCAACCAGAAAGACTCCGGCATTAAGTGTGTCTACGTTGCGATCGGCCAGAAGGCCTCCACCATCGCCAACGTGGTACGCAAGCTGGAAGAGCACGGCGCCCTGGCCAACACCATCGTGGTGGTTGCCTCTGCCTCCGAAGCGGCTGCCCTGCAGTACCTGGCTCCGTATGCCGGCTGCTCCATGGGTGAGTACTTCCGTGACCGCGGTGAAGACGCGCTGATCATCTATGATGACCTGTCCAAGCAGGCCGTAGCTTATCGCCAGATCTCCCTGCTGCTGCGCCGTCCGCCAGGACGCGAAGCCTACCCGGGCGACGTTTTCTATCTGCACTCCCGTCTGCTGGAGCGTGCTGCTCGCGTCAACGCCGAGTACGTAGAGAAGTTCACCAACGGTGCCGTGAAAGGCCAGACCGGTTCTCTGACCGCGCTGCCGATCATCGAAACCCAGGCCGGTGACGTATCCGCGTTCGTTCCGACCAACGTGATCTCCATCACCGATGGCCAGATCTTCCTGACTTCACAACTGTTCAACTCCGGTATCCGTCCGGCCGTTGACCCGGGTATCTCTGTATCCCGTGTAGGTGGTGCCGCTCAGACCAAGATCGTCAAGAAGCTGTCCGGTGGTATCCGTACCGCGCTGGCCCAGTATCGTGAACTGGCTGCATTCGCCCAGTTCTCTTCCGACCTGGACGATGCGACCCGCAAGCAGCTGGACCACGGTCAGAAAGTGACCGAGCTGATGAAGCAGAAGCAGTACTCTCCGCTGAGCGTGGCTCACCAGTCTCTGGTGCTGTTCGCCGCGGAAAAAGGCTATCTCTCCGATGTCGAGCTGAACAAGATCGTCGACTTCGAAGCCGCTCTGCTCTCTTACGCCAATACCCAGCATGCCGAGCTGATGGCTGAAATCAATGCCAAGGCCGACTACAACGACGCGATCGTTGGCAAGCTGACTGCGTTGCTGGACAACTTCAAGGCAACCCAGACCTGGTAAGCGTGTGTGGCAGCGCGAGCTGCCACCTGATGGAGAGTAAGAGATGGCCGGCGCAAAAGAGATACGTAACAAGATCGCGAGTGTGAAAAACACTCAGAAGATCACCGGCGCTATGGAAATGGTGGCAGCAAGCAAGATGCGCCGTGCGCAAGATCGCATGTCTGCCAGCCGTCCGTACGCTGAAACCATGCGCAAGGTGATCGGCCATATCGCTCAGGGGAACCTGGAATACAAGCACCCCTACCTCATCGAACGTGAGGTCAAGCGAGTGGGTTACATCGTCGTCTCCACCGACCGTGGCCTGTGTGGTGGTCTGAACATCAACCTGTTCAAGGCTGCCCTCAATGACATGAAGCAATGGAGCGCGAAAGGAGCCAAGGTTGACCTGGCTCTGATCGGCAACAAGGCCTCCAACTTCTTTGAACGGCACGGCGCCAAGGTGAAAGCTCACGTCGCAGGACTGGGCGATAACCCGAGCGTCAATGACCTGATTGGTTCAGTCAAGGTCATGCTGAAGGCTTACGACAACGGTGAGATTGACAGGCTGTATCTGGTGTACAACAAGTTCGTCAACACCATGGTTCAGCAACCACGAGTCGATCAACTGCTGCCTTTGCCCGTAACTGAAGACAGCAAGCTCGCCAAGAAACACCACTGGGATTACCTCTATGAGCCGGATCCCAAGCAACTGCTGGATACCCTGCTGATTCGCTACGTCGAATCCCAGGTCTACCAGGGGGTAGTGGAAAACTTGGCAAGTGAACAGGCAGCCCGAATGGTTGCCATGCAAGCCGCGACTGACAACGCCGGTAACCTGATTAACGATCTGCAACTGGTATACAACAAGGCCCGTCAGGCCAGTATTACCCAGGAACTGACAGAGATCGTGTCCGGTGCTGCTGCGGTGTAAGGCAAGGGTTATCAAAGGTTTAGAGGATTTGACATGAGTAACGGTTTCATCGTCCAAATCATCGGCGCTGTGGTGGACATCGAGTTCCCGCAAGATGCCGTGCCCCAGGTGTACGATGCACTGAAGGTTGTCAGCGAAGGTCAAGGCCAGGGTCTGGTGCTGGAAGTTCAGCAACAGATCGGTGGCGGCGTCGTTCGTTGCATCACCATGGGCTCCTCCGACGGTCTGCGTCGTGGGTTGGAAGTAGTGAATAGCGGTAAATCCATCCAGGTGCCGGTCGGCGTATCGACTCTGGGTCGGATCATGAACGTACTGGGCGATCCGATCGACGAAAAAGGTCCGATCGGTGAAGAAGAGCGTTGGTCCATCCACCGCGCGGCTCCCAGCTACGAAGATCAGTCCAACAGCAACGACCTGCTGGAGACCGGTATCAAGGTTATCGACCTGGTATGCCCGTTCGCCAAGGGGGGTAAGGTTGGTCTGTTCGGTGGTGCCGGTGTAGGCAAGACCGTAAACATGATGGAGCTGATCCGTAACATCGCGATCGAACACAGCGGTTACTCCGTGTTCGCCGGTGTAGGTGAGCGTACCCGTGAGGGTAACGACTTCTACCACGAGATGATGGAGTCCAACGTACTGGACAAAGTATCTCTGGTTTACGGTCAGATGAACGAGCCGCCCGGAAACCGTCTGCGCGTGGCGCTGACCGGCCTGACCATGGCCGAGAAGTTCCGTGACGAAGGTCGTGACGTGCTGTTCTTCGTGGACAACATCTACCGTTACACCCTGGCCGGTACTGAAGTATCCGCACTGCTGGGCCGTATGCCCTCTGCAGTAGGTTACCAGCCGACCCTGGCCGAGGAGATGGGTGTTCTGCAGGAACGCATCACCTCCACCAAGACCGGTTCCATCACCTCCGTACAGGCCGTTTACGTGCCTGCGGATGACTTGACCGACCCGTCTCCGGCGACCACCTTCGCCCACCTGGATGCGACCGTGGTACTGTCCCGTCAGATCGCGGCACTGGGTATCTACCCGGCCGTTGACCCGCTGGACTCCACCTCCCGTCAGCTGGATCCGCTGGTGGTTGGCAAGGAGCACTACGAGACTGCTCGTGGCGTTCAGACCGTACTGCAGCGCTACAAGGAGCTGAAGGACATCATCGCCATCCTGGGTATGGATGAACTGTCAGAAGAAGACAAACTGACCGTAGCCCGTGCCCGTAAGATCGAGCGTTTCCTGTCCCAGCCGTTCTTCGTGGCCGAAGTGTTTACCGGTTCTCCGGGCAAATACGTGCCGCTGAAAGAGACCATCCGTGGTTTCCAGGGCATCCTGAAAGGCGAGTACGACGATCTGCCGGAGCAGGCGTTTTACATGGTTGGCAGCATCGACGAAGTTGTCGAGAAAGCCAAGAAACTGTAAGCCTCGATAGGAGGGCCCATGGCTGAGATGATCTCCTTTCACCTGGACGTGGTGAGCGCCGAAGGAAAACTGTTTTCCGGTCGCGTGCAGTCCGCTCAGGTATCAGGCTCCGAAGGTGAGCTGGGTCTCCGCCACGGTCATGCTCCGTTGCTGACTGCCATCAAGCCGGGCCTGGTCCGCTTGGTGAAGCAGAACGGAACTGAAGAGGTGCTGTACATCTCCGGCGGCATGCTGGAAGTGCAGCCCGAAGCCGTGACCGTGCTGGCGGACACCGCGATTCGTGCCGACGATTTGGATGAGGCGAAAGCCCAGGAAGCCAAACGCGCGGCGGAAGAGCGGATCCACAGCTCCCATGGTGATATCGACTACGCCCAGGCCGCCACCGAGCTGGCCAAGGCGATGGCTCAACTGCGGGTCATCGATATCGTCAAAAAGAATTACCGTTAATAACGGTGAGGTAAAAAGCGACCTGCGGGTCGCTTTTTTTTTACTCGTTGGATAGACTCCGCCGAGTATTTTTTCATGTTCCAAAGGTCGAATTATGTCCCTCAACGTCGTGATCCTTGCTGCGGGTAAAGGTACCCGTATGCGTTCCTCCCTGCCCAAGGTACTGCACCCGGTCGCCAACAAGCCCATGGTCTCCCATGTGATCGATACCGCCCGCCAGGTGGGGGCCGAGCAGCTGCACCTGGTCTATGGCCACGGTGCCGAACTGCTGAAGGAGCGGATCCAGGCATCCGACCTGAACTGGGTGCTGCAGGCCCAGCAACTGGGAACCGGTCATGCGGTGGCCCAGGCCATCCCGTTCTGGAACGATGAAGACGACGTGCTGGTGTTGTACGGTGACACCCCGCTGATCCAGCCGGAAACCCTGCAGCGGCTGCTGGCCGCCAAGGCCGACGACGGCATGGCGCTGCTGACCGTGGTGCTGGACAACCCGACCGGCTATGGCCGCATCGTGCGCAGCAATGGTCAGGTGGTCGGCATCGTCGAGCAGAAGGATGCCAACGCCGAGCAGCTCGCCATCCGCGAAGTGAACACCGGCGTGCTGGTGGCCAACGGTGGCCAGCTGCGCAGCTGGCTCTCCCGTCTGGACAACAAGAATGCCCAGGGCGAGTTCTATCTGACCGACGTCATTGCCATGGCCCACGCCGACAACTGCCCCATCGCCGCGGTTCACCCGGACAGCGCCATGGAGGTTGAAGGGGCCAACAACCGGGTGCAGCTGGCTCAGCTCGAGCGCAGCTATCAGCAGATGCAGGCCGAGAAGCTGATGATCGCCGGTGCCACCCTGATCGACCCTGCCCGCTTCGATCTGCGCGGTACCCTGGAGATCGGGGAAGAGGTGGTGATCGACGTCAACGTCATCATCGAAGGCAAGGTGGTGCTGGGTAACCACGTCCGCATCGGGGCCGGCAGCGTGCTGAAGGATTGCGTGATCGGCGATCACACCGAGGTGAAACCCTACTCCGTCATCGAAGGCGCGCAAATCGCCGACCAGTGCTCGGTCGGTCCTTTTACTCGCCTGCGCCCGGGTGCCGTACTGGAGCAGGATGCCCACGTCGGCAATTTCGTCGAGATGAAGAAGGCCCGGCTGGGGGTTGGCTCCAAGTGCGGTCATCTGACTTATCTGGGGGATGCCGAGGTGGGTGCCAAGGTGAACATCGGTGCCGGCACCATCACCTGCAACTACGACGGGGTCAACAAGTTCCAGACCATCATCGAGGATGACGTCTTCGTCGGCTCCGATACCCAGCTGGTGGCACCGGTGCGTATCGGCAAGGGGGCGACCCTGGGGGCCGGCTCCACCATCACCAAGGACGTGGCCGAGAACGAGCTGGTGATTACCCGGGTGCCACAGCGCCATATCCAGAACTGGGCTCGCCCGGTCAAGAAGAAGTGATGCCCGATCAATGAAATGCAAACCGGCGCCTGATGGCGCCGGTTTTGTTTTCAGCTCTCCTGCCCGCTGGCGGGGGGCATCGGGGCGTTCCCCATCACCCGATACCAGTCCAGCTTGCGGGTCAGCACCATGACCAGCGCCAGGATGGCGAACAGCAGCAGGGCGCCGAGCAGCAGGGCTATCTCCTCGGCCTGCAGCAAGCCGAACAGGATGGCGTAGACCAGCCCGAGCAGGGCCGCGAAGCCGAGCCCCTGTTTGGGGCCACCCAGCACATGGCTGAGGTAGAAGCCGTTGAGGGCCACGCTGGCCAGGGCGGCAATCAGATAGGCCCAGGCAAAGCCGAGGTGTTCGGTGAGTGCCAGCAGCACCAGATAGAAGATGGCCAGCCCCATGCCCACCAGCGCGTACTGGATCGGGTGCACCCGCAGCCCCTTGAGCAGCTCGAACATGAAGAAGCTGAGGAAGGTGAGGCCGATGAACAGCAGCGCATACTTGGCGGCCCGCTCGTTCTGCTGATAGTGATCCACCGGCTGCACCAGGCTGATGCTGAAGGCGGGCAGATCGCCGCTGGTACCCTTCATCATCCGGTTGAAACGGCTCTCCATGTCGGTGGCAAACCAGCTGCTCTGCCAGCTCGCCTCGAAGCCGCTGGCTGTGAGGGTACGGCTGCCCGGCAGAAAGTCGCCGATGAAGTTGGGGTGGGGCCAGTTGCTGGCGAGGTTGAGCCTGCTGTCCTGGCCGAGCGGCACCACTTCCAGCTGGTTCATCCCCTGCAGGTCCAGTTCGATGTGAAAAGCGCCACCTTCCCCCGGCAGGGCCGCGAGCGGCGCATGGATGCCGGCCAGTCCGTCACCCAGCAGGGCGCCGGGGGCGAACGGGATGCGCTGCTCCCCCAGTTGCAGCTCGGGTACCCGGTTGATGCCGCGGGCATCGGACAGCACCAGGCTCAGATAGGGTTTACCTGCCACCAGGGCGGGATCGGCCCCATCGACGGTCAGATCCGGTTCGCCGCTGATCAGGGTCTGACCGTTCAGTTCGGCAGGCAGCCGCCCGGAGAGGGAGAGCCGGGTGTGATAGACCTGTGCCTGGTAGATGCCGAGCTTGCGCGGGGTCACCTCCATGCTGGCCTGCACATCCAGCTGTTCCGGCAGCAGGTAGCGATAGAGCTGCAGCTTGCGCTCGAAGCGCTTGCCATCCTGCTCCACCGTGACGGTGCGGGTATAAGGCTGCACCACGACCGGCCCCAGCAGTCGCTGCGGCCCGCTGCTGCTGACCATGATGCTGTGGATGGCCTGGCTGCGATAGGCCTGGCGCTCCCGGTTCAGCTCCATGATGGATTGCACCGGCACCATCAGCAGCAGGCTGAGCAACAGCAGCAGAAAGATCTTGTGGCTGAATATCTGTTTGACCATGACACGTCTCCTTGTTGATGGAGCGAGTGTGGCTGGGTCGGGTGAAGGGGGGATGGGGCTGTGTGAAGTAGGGGTGAAGGGGGATAAAAAAACCGGCGCAGAGCGCCGGTCTCGGTATCACAGGGTTTTCAGTTTGGCCGGCAGGGCGGCCAGCACCTCTTCCTTGGCCTTGAGGGAGGCGAACTGCTTGCCGGGTTTTTGCACCACGGTATGGACGAAGATGAGTTGCTTGCCCGGTTTGCTGGCCCAGCCGACGAACCAGCCGATCTGCTGATCCCGGTTGAGGCTGCCATCCAGCTTCTTCGGATAGCCCATGCCGGTCTTGCCGTGGATCTGCCAGCCGTCGATCTCGCTCACCTTGAGGATGTTGGCGGTGTACTGCAGGGTCTGCGCCGACACCGGCAGCTTGCCGCTCACCATCTTGCCGAGGAAGCGGGCCTGCTCCTCTGGACTGATGGCCAGGCTGGAGCTGAGCCAGGCCTGGGTCAGGCCGTCGTGTTTGCCGGGGTTGCCGGAGAGATCCCGGTTGCCGTAGTCGAAACGGTCGACGTACTGCTGGAAGCGATCCATCCCCAGCCATTCGGTGATCTGCTGGGAGAACCAGACCACCGAGTAGGTTTCCCAGCGGCGCGGGGTGGTGGTCTCCCGCCAGGCGGGCAGCCAGTCGTCGTAACCCGGCTTGAAGGGCAGCGCCGGGTGCTCTTCGTCTACCAGAAAGCCGCTGTCATAGCCCATCAGCGCCAGCGGAATTTTGAAGGTGGACGCGGGTGGCAGCTGGCTTGAACAATCCCCTTCGCTGGAGAGGGTCTGGCCGTTGCCGTCGGCATAGAGAAAGCAGCCGGTGGCGGCGCTGGCCGGCAGCGAAAACAGCAGGCCTGCGCCGAGCAGGCCGGATAACAGAAGGCGGGACATGGGGGCTCCTTGAGCGCATAAAGTTCGCTGGGAAAACACCAGCATAGCGCCGCTTTATGTGCCCAGTGTGAAGTGTCAGCCCGCTGGCAACCAGAGCTCGGCCAGCACTCCGCCGTCAGCCTGGTTGGTGAGGGTCAGCCGGCCGCCGTGCTGGCGCGCCACCTCCATGGCGAAGCTGAGCCCGAGGCCGCTGCTCTTGCCCTTGTCGGGTCTGGGCAGGGAGTAGAAGCGCTCGAAGATGCGCGGCAGGGCGTAGGCCGGAATGCCGGGTCCCTGATCCCGCACCCGGAAGCAGTAACCCCCCTCCTCCATGGTGCCGCTCAGCCTGAGGGTGCTGCCGACGGGGGAGAAGTCGAGGGCGTTGTCCAGCAGGTTGCCGAGGGCCTGTTCCACCAGCAGGGGATCCCACTTCTGTTTCTGGGCTTCCCCCAGCTCGGCGTGCAGGGTGATCTGGCGGCGCTGGGCCAGGATCTGGCGGGCGTCTAGCGCCCGTCTGCCCAGCCTGGCCGGCTCGACCGCCTGTCTGTCCAGCCCCTGCCCCGACTCCAGTTTGGCCAGCTGCAGCATCCGCTCGATCAGTTGCTGCATGCGGGCCGTCTCCAGATTGATGTTGCCGATAAAGCGCTTTGCGACGTCCAGCGGCGGGGCCTCGGTCAGTATTTCCCCTGCCCCGCGAATGGCGGCCAGCGGGCTCTTGAGCTCGTGGGTCAGGCTGTGCACATAGGCTTCGATGTAGGCCTTGCCGTCCAGCTGGCGGCGCATGGTCTCAAGGGAGCGGCCGAGCCGATCCAGCTCCGGGCTGTAGAGGCGTGGCAGAGTGGCGGGCTGGCCCTGGCTGACCGCATCGGCATAGTGCACCAGCTTGCCGATGGCGCGGTTGAGCCACCACACCAGCAGGGCGCCGATGAGCAGTGAGATGAACAGCAGCAAGGCTGCCCCCTGCAGCAGCTGGTGCTCGCTGCGTTCTATCATGGGCAGCAGGGTGCGGTTGGGTTTGGCGACGGTGAGGGAGCCGAGGATGTCGTCCCCCTCCCGCAGCGGGGCGGCGACGTGCATCACCGAGCTGGTGGGATCGTCGGGATCGCTGCGGGTGCTGCGGGCGCCGTATTCGCCGCGCAGGGTCAGGTAGACGTCGTTCCAGCGCGAGTAGTCCTTGCCCAGATCCACCCCGTCCGAGTCGTAAACCACCTTGCCCCAGCGGTCGACCACATAGATGCGGTACTCCGCCTGCTGCTTGAGGTGGCCGTCGATGAGGGCGTTGATGGGGCTCTGGTTGAGGCGGGCGAAGGCGCTGGCCAGCCGGCCGTCGGCCATTTTCCCCTCCTGCAGGTCATCCAGCGCGAGCGGGGCCAGCATCTGGGCCATGTCCACCAGGGTATCTTCGGTGGCGCTGCGCACCCCTGGTTTGATCTCCTCGACGAAGATCTCCAGCACGAACCAGGCGGCCAGCGCAAAGATCAGCACCAGCCCGCACAGTAGTTGCAGTCCGATTCTCATGTCATCCCCCGGCCGTGACCCGGCAACCGTCTGTTCATGCCTGCTCCAGGCTGTAGCCGAGTCCACGATGGGTCAGGATCAGGTTGGCGTGGGGATCCCGCTCCCGCAGCTTGGCACGGATGGTCTTGATATGGGTATCCACGGTACGATCCAGGCTCTCCTCCGCCCCGCTCCACACCAGATCCATCAGCTGCTGGCGGGAGTAGACCCGGCCCGGCGCCTGCATCAGGGTCTTGAGCAGCAGGTATTCGTAACGGGTGAGCGCCAGCGGCTGGCCGTGAAAGCTGATGCGGGCCCGCTCCTCGTCCAGGGTGAGTGTCTGGCTCGGCTGGGTGGCGGCTGGCTGGCTGCGGCGCAGGATTACCCGTACCCTGGCGCACACCTCGCGGGGCGAGAAGGGCTTGGCCACATAGTCGTCGGCCCCTATCTCCAGCCCGATCAGGCGGTCTATCTCTTCGCTGCGGGCAGTGAGGAACATCAGGGGAACGTCGCAGCGGGCTCGTACCTCCTTGCACAGCTCGAAGCCGCTGATGTCCGGCAACCCCACATCCAGGATCAGGAAGTCGGGGCGCGACTGGGCAAGTCGCGCCAGCAACGGCTGGCCGAGGGAAAACCACTCCACCTCGAAACCGTCGGTTTGCAGGGCATAGATCAGGGTGTCGGCGATGCTGGCTTCATCTTCTACCAGCCAGATGGTTCGTTTTTGCATGGCATCCTCGTCGCAAATCAGCTCCCCATTCTGGCATCGAACCATATCGGATCCTATTTGCCGTTTGATTTTTCCAGAAAAGGCATTAATATTTCGAAATTCTTTCGAATCGAAACCTTAAGATGACCAAACGTAATACTCAGCAGCGCCGTCACACCATAGTGAGCCTGGTGCAGGAGCAGGGTGAAGTGAGCGTCGATGCCCTGGCCAAGCACTTCTCCACCTCCGAGGTGACCATTCGCAAAGATCTGGCCGTGCTGGAGACCGGTGGTCTGTTGCTGCGTCGTTACGGTGGCGCCGTCCCCCTGCCCAGCGAGATGGTGGTGGACGGCAATCCAGAGCAAGTTTCGAAACGAAAGCTGGCTATCGCCAAGGCGGCGGCCGAACGGATCCGCGATCACAACCGCGTCATCATCGACAGCGGCACCACCACCAGCGCCATGATCCCGCTGCTCGGCAACAAGCGCGGTCTCATCGTGATGACCAACTCCCTCAATGTGGCCGGCGCCCTGCGCGAGCTGGAAAACGAGCCTACCCTGTTAATGACGGGAGGCACATGGGACCCCCACTCCGAATCCTTCCAGGGTCAGGTGGCGGAGCAGGTGCTGCGTTCCTATGACTTCGACCAGCTGTTCATCGGTGCCGACGGCATCGATCCGGAACGCGGTACCACCACCTTCAATGAGCTGGTGGGGCTGTCCCGGGTGATGGCCGAGGTGTCGCGGGAGGTCATCGTCATGGTGGAGTCGGAGAAGATCGGCCGCAAGATCCCCAATCTCGAACTGCCCTGGTCCAGCATCCATACCCTGGTGACCGACGAGGGGCTGGCCATCTCGGCCAGAGAACGAATTCAGGCCAAGGGGATCCAGCTGATCTGCGCCCCCGTGGCAGTCTGACCTGAACAAATGATTATCCAACCGAATCAATAGCGTCTTAAGGAGAAGTGTATGTGTGGCATCGTCGGGGCCGTCGCCCAACGTGATGTGGCTGAAATTCTGGTAGAGGGTCTGCGCCGTCTGGAATATCGCGGCTACGACTCGGCCGGTGTGGCCGTGTTCAGCGCCAGTCAGCCGCTGCAGCGGGTGCGTCGCCTCGGCAAGGTGGCCGAGCTGGCCAAGGCGCTGGACGAGCAGTCCGTGCATGGCGGTACCGGCATCGCCCACACCCGCTGGGCCACTCACGGCGAACCGTCCGAGCGCAATGCCCACCCTCACGTCTCCGAGCATATCGTGGTGGTGCACAACGGCATCATCGAGAACCATGAAGAGCTGCGTGAAGAGTTGAAGGCGCTGGGCTATGTGTTCAGCTCCGACACCGACACCGAGGTGATCGCCCACCTGGTGCACCACGAGCTGAAATCCGCCCCCAGCCTGCTGGCTGCCATGCAGGTCGCGGTGAAGCAGCTGCGCGGCGCCTACGGCACCGTGGTGATGGACAGCCGTGACGACAGCCGCGTGGTGGTGGCCCGTTCCGGCTCCCCGCTGGTGATCGGCCGCGGCATCGGCGAGAACTTCATCGCTTCCGACCAGATGGCGCTGCTGCCGGTGACCCGTCGCTTCATCTTCCTGGAAGAGGGTGACGTGGCCGAAGTGACCCGTCGCGACGTGCACATCTTCGATACCCACGGCGAGGCCGTGGTGCGTGAAGAGCAGGAGTCCGAACTCTCCCACGACGCCGGTGACAAGGGCGAGTATCGCCACTACATGCTCAAAGAGATCCACGAGCAACCCAAGGCCATCACCAACACCCTGGAAGGGCGTCTGGGTGGTGATCACGTGGTGGTCGAGTCCTTCGGCAACGGCGCGCGCGCCATCTTCGACAAGGTCGATCACGTGCAGATCGTCGCCTGCGGCACCTCCTATCACTCCGGCATGGTGGCTCGCTACTGGTTCGAAGAGATCGCCGGCGTCTCCTGCGACGTGGAGATCGCCTCCGAATTCCGCTATCGCAAGTCGGTGGTGCGCCCCAACAGCCTGCTGGTGACTCTCTCCCAGAGTGGCGAGACCGCCGATACCCTGGCCGCCTTGCGCCTGGCCAAGGAGTCCGGCTACATGAGCTCGCTGGCCATCTGCAACGTGCCGGGCTCCTCTCTGGTGCGCGAATCGGATCTGGCCTTTATGACCCGAGCGGGGGCTGAAATTGGCGTGGCCTCTACCAAGGCGTTCACCACCCAGCTGGCCGGTCTGCTGATGCTGGTGGCCTCCATCGGTCGTTGCCGCGGCAACCTGAGCGCCGCCGCCGAAGCCGAGCTGGTCAAGGCGCTGCAGGCACTGCCGCTGCGCATCAAGGAGAGCCTGGCGCTGGCCAAGGATATCGAGGCCCTGGCCGAAGAGTTTGCCGACAAGCACCACAGCCTGTTCCTGGGTCGCGGCAGCCAGTACCCCATCGCCATGGAAGGGGCACTCAAGCTCAAAGAGATCTCCTACATCCACGCCGAGGCCTATGCCGCCGGTGAGTTGAAGCACGGTCCGCTGGCGCTGATCGATGCCGAGATGCCCATCATAGTGGTGGCGCCGAACAACGATCTGCTGGAGAAGCTCAAGTCCAACGTGGAAGAGGTGCGTGCCCGTGGCGGTATCCTCTACGTCTTCGCCGATGCCGATACCGGCTTCAAGAGCGACGAGACCATGCGGGTGATGAGCCTGAACCGCGTGGAAGAGGTGATCGCGCCGATCGTCTATACCGTGCCGCTGCAGCTGCTCTCCTACCATGTAGCCCTCATCAAGGGTACCGATGTGGATCAGCCGCGCAACCTGGCAAAATCCGTGACGGTGGAATAAGCCGTCGTCAGAAATGAAAAAAGAGCCGCATTGCGGCTCTTTTTTATTGGCGGTGCTGCCGGGCTGGCGTCATGACAGCCGCAGGTTGGTGATGGTCACGTCGTCCAGCGAAGGCACTATGATGCCGCTGGAGATGCTCTTGGCGATCGCCTGGTTGCGGTTCTTCGAGTCGGTCTTGTTGGTAACCTGATTGAGGTGGAAGTTCACGGTCCGTTCGCTGATGCCGAGGATGGTGGCGATCTCCCAGGAGGTCTTGCCCTCGCTGGCCCAGAACAGGCACTCCTTCTCCCGATCGGACAGTTCGGTCAGGTACTTCATCAGATCCGGTCTGCTCTTTATCAGCTGCAGCGCCGAGTTGAAGATGTAGCTGGCGCAAAACGACAGCAAGGGAACGTTTTCAAACATCAGATCGGAATTGGACTTCTCCTTGCTGATGAAGGAGAGGATGCCGTGTTCCCCCTGCGGCGTATGCAGCGGGAAAGAGACGCCGTTTCTCACCCCGAAGTCGGCGGCCAGGTTCATCACCTCCCGGCTGGCGCTGGGCAGCCAGGGGGAGTCGCAGTCGAGCTTGTTCCAGAAGATGGGCTGGGTCTGTTTCAGCCCCAGGAAGACGACCGGATCCTGGGTCAGGTAGTGCCGCTCCGAATAGGCATCGAACCAGCTGGTGGGGCAGTTGTTGAACAACGCCACATGGGATTTCTGCATGCTGATGGGGAAAATAATCAGCAAACGAAAGTAATCAAAGCCCATCTGGTGACTGAAGCGCTCCAGCTGCTGCTGGATGTCGCTGGTCTTCTTGGCCTTGGTGAACCGATCGATATGTTCCCAGATCGCATCGTTGAACATGAACTTCTCCTTTTTCGATCTCTATCAGATTGATCGAAAAGATATTTTTTATTTATTAATTTGGTGTTGTGACGAACAACGCCAGTGACTCCCGTGCTTGCTTAAAAATTATCCTGTTTTTTCAGCCGAAGGCCAACAAAATCATCTGATTGCCACTGACCCTCCACTCTGAGACAATGAGAATAGTTATCATTGTTAAGATTTATATCATGAACAAGTTTTGGGGTTTGGCCTTGTTGCCACTGTCAGTCCACTTCGCTGCCGGCGCCGACGAGCTGGTCGCGCCGGCACTGAAAAACAGCATAGCTGCCGGGAAAGCCTCCCAGCAGCGCGTGGAGAAAGCCGCCGATGCGGCCGTTGCCGCCAGGCTGGAGCTGCAGAATGCGCAGCTGCAACTGCGCGATCTGGAAGCCTACAACCGCTATATGCAGTCTCTGGTGGCCGATCAGCAAAATGAGTTGGGCAAGCTGAGTCAGCAGCTGGAGGCGGTACAGGAGACCCGGCAGGGCCTGATCCCGCTGATGCTGCAGATGCAGGCCGAGCTGGAGCAGCTGGTACAAAATGACATTCCGCTGCGCAAGGAAGATCGCCTGGCGCGGGTTGAACAGCTGAAAGCCACTCTGGCCAGGGCTGACGTGAGCGAAGCGGAGAAGTTCCGCCAGCTGCTGCAGGCCTACCAGATCGAAGCGGAATATGGCAGCCGGCTCGACAGCTATGCCGCCGAACTGGTGCTGGACGGCGCACCGCGCCGGGTCGACGTGCTGGCGGTGGGTCGGGTCTCCCTGTTGGCGATGACCGCCGATCGTTCCCAGGCGTGGCGCTGGTCCGGGCAGAACAAGCAGTGGCAGCCCCTCGACAGCCAGTGGCTCTCCCCCGTCGCCGAGGCGCTGGATATGGCCGCCGACAAGAAGGTTCCCCAGTTGTTGAATGTCCCCCTTTCTGTCAGCCGTGGTCAGGAGGCCCAGTCATGAGCGTCACCATGAAGTGGTTCCCCCTCGCCCTCGCCCTCTCTCTGGGCACCACTGCCGCTGTGGCCGACGAAGCCTGGCAGCAGCAGGAACAGGCCCGTGAACAGCAGGCACAGCAGGATCTGGCGTCCGTCTCCAAGGAGCTGAACAGTGCCCGCGCCAAGCTGGCCGAGGCCCAGCACCTGAGCAAGGAGCTGGCCAGCCAGTTCGCTACCAATGAGAAGCAGCTGGTGGAGCTCAATGCCCAGTGGGAGCAGGCCTCCGGCGACATGAACGAGATCTTTGCGGTCACCCGTCAGGGGGCCAGCGATGCGGTCAAGCTGCTGAGTGAATCCGCGGTCGAAGGTCAGTACCCCGAGCGCCTCGCGCCGCTCAAGGCGATGGCGCAGGAGAAGCAGGTACCGGATCGCGCCGCCCTCGCCCTGCTGCCTGCCACCCTGCAGCAGGAGATCCGCGAATCGGGCCGGGTTGCCCAGTTCAACGGCAAGGTGCTGGATGCCCAGGGGGCGGCCAGCGAGCAGCCACTGACCCGGGTCGGCAGCTTCGCGCTGTTTGGCGAGCAGGGGTTCCTGCAACCCACTGCCGAAGGCCTGAGCCCGGTGCTGGGCCTGCCCGGCAACGTGCTCTCCGCCGCGGCCGCCTATCAAGGCCAGGAAGGAGAAACGCTGCCGCTGGATCCCTCCCACGGCACCCTGCTGGCAATGCTGGCGCAAGCCCCTACCTTCTGGCAGCAAGTCCAGCAGGGTGGCCAGGTCGGCGCCATCATAGTGCTGCTGGCCGCCATCGGCCTGGGGATCGCCGGGGTGCGGCTGTGGAGCCTTTCCCGTGAACTGGGTCGGGTTCGTCGCCAGCTCAAGAGCGGTGAATATCATGCCGACAACGCCCTCGGCCGGGTGCTGACGGTGGCTGACAAGCATCCCGAGCTGAGCATGGAGACCCTCGAACTGCGTCTCGACGAGGCGATCCTGCAGGAGACCCCTCGCATGGAGCGCGGCATCGGCATGGTCAAGGTGATCGCGGCCATTGCCCCCATGCTGGGGCTGCTCGGTACCGTGACCGGGATGATCGGCACCTTCCAGGCCATCACCCAGTTCGGCACCGGCGATCCCAAGATCATGGCGGGCGGCATCTCCATGGCACTGGTCACCACGGTACAGGGTCTGGTCGCGGCCATTCCGCTGATCTTGGCCCACAGCCTGCTGCAGTCTCGCTTCACCGAGCTCTCCAACGTGCTGGAGCAGCAGGTGGCCGGCATTCTGGCCGAGCGGGCCGAAAGCAACCGTGACGGGATGGAGCGGGCGGCATGATGCTCGACATCTGGCAACAGCTGCAGAGCTTCATGGGTCGTGGCGGCCCGGTGCTCTGGGTCATTCTGGCCCTGCTGGTGCTGATGTGGATTCTGATGATCGAGCGGCTGCTCTACCTCAACCTGGGGTTTGCCCCGCTGCAGCGCCAGCTGCTCGGCCGCTGGCAGGCCCGCAGCGAGCGCCACAGCTGGCACGCTCGGGCGATTCGCGGGCGCTGGCTGGCCGAGGCCGAGCTTGAGCTCAACCGTCATCTGATCTTCATCCGCACCCTGGTGGTGCTCTGCCCCATGCTGGGGCTGCTGGGTACCGTGACCGGCATGATAGGCGTATTCGATGCGTTGGCCGCGGCCAACCGCTTTAACCCGGAGAGCATGGCGGGCGGGATCTCCCGTGCCACCATCCCCACCATGGCTGGCATGGTGGTCGCTCTCTCCGGCGTGTTGTTACTCAGCCGGCTCGAGAGCCAGGCCAAGCGTGCGCTGGCCAAGACCCGGGACGGCCTGCGAGAAGAGAAGGTAATGCAATGAGACGGCAATCCAAACGCCAGCGCGACGAAGTGCAGATCGACATGACCCCCATGCTGGATATCGTGTTCATCATGCTGATCTTCTTTATTGTCACCACCTCCTTCGTG
>NZ_CP077249.1:920000-997500 GCF_019047325.1 Aeromonas sp. FDAARGOS 1403
ACACGTGACATCCTGTCTGAATATGGGGGGACCATCCTCCAAGGCTAAATACTCCTGACTGACCGATAGTGAACCAGTACCGTGAGGGAAAGGCGAAAAGAACCCCTGTGAGGGGAGTGAAATAGAACCTGAAACCGTGTACGTACAAGCAGTGGGAGCCCTTCGGGGTGACTGCGTACCTTTTGTATAATGGGTCAGCGACTTACATTTTGTAGCGAGGTTAACCGTATAGGGGAGCCGTAGGGAAACCGAGTCTTAACTGGGCGTCTAGTTGCAAGGTGTAGACCCGAAACCGGGTGATCTAGCCATGGGCAGGTTGAAGGTTGAGTAACATCAACTGGAGGACCGAACCCACTAACGTTGCAAAGTTAGGGGATGACCTGTGGCTGGGGGTGAAAGGCCAATCAAACTCGGAGATAGCTGGTTCTCCCCGAAAGCTATTTAGGTAGCGCCTCGGACGAATACTACTGGGGGTAGAGCACTGTTTGGGCTAGGGGGTCATCCCGACTTACCAACCCCATGCAAACTCCGAATACCAGTAAGTAATATCCGGGAGACACACGGCGGGTGCTAACGTCCGTCGTGAAGAGGGAAACAACCCAGACCGCCGGCTAAGGTCCCAAAGTTCTGGTTAAGTGGGAAACGATGTGGGAAGGCTCAGACAGCTAGGATGTTGGCTTAGAAGCAGCCATCATTTAAAGAAAGCGTAATAGCTCACTAGTCGAGTCGGCCTGCGCGGAAGATGTAACGGGGCTCAAACCAGGCACCGAAGCCGCGGATTCACGCTAAGCGTGAGTGGTAGGGGAGCGTTCTGTAAGTCTGCGAAGGTGTGTCGAGAGGCATGCTGGAGATATCAGAAGTGCGAATGCTGACGTAAGTAACGATAAAGGGGGTGAAAAGCCTCCTCGCCGGAAGACCAAGGGTTCCTGTCCAACGTTAATCGGGGCAGGGTGAGTCGACCCCTAAGGTGAGGCCGAAAGGCGTAATCGATGGGAAGCAGGTTAATATTCCTGCACGACTTGTAATTGCGATGGGGGGACGGAGAAGGCTAGGTGGGCCAGGCGACGGTTGTCCTGGTGAAAGTGCGTGGGTGGTGTTTCTAGGCAAATCCGGAGACACAACACTGAGACACGAGACGAACGCACTACGGTGCGGAAGCCATTGATGCCCTGCTTCCAGGAAAAGCCTCTAAGCTTCAGATTACAAGTCATCGTACCCCAAACCGACACAGGTGGTCGGGTAGAGAATACCAAGGCGCTTGAGAGAACTCGGGTGAAGGAACTAGGCAAAATAGTACCGTAACTTCGGGAGAAGGTACGCTCTTGTTGGTGAAGTCCCTTGCGGATGGAGCTGACGGGAGTCGCAGTGACCAGATGGCTGGGACTGTTTATCAAAAACACAGCACTCTGCAAACACGAAAGTGGACGTATAGGGTGTGACACCTGCCCGGTGCCGGAAGGTTAATTGATGGGGTTAGCGCAAGCGAAGCTCTTGATCGAAGCCCCGGTAAACGGCGGCCGTAACTATAACGGTCCTAAGGTAGCGAAATTCCTTGTCGGGTAAGTTCCGACCTGCACGAATGGTGTAACCATGGCCATGCTGTCTCCACCCGAGACTCAGTGAAATCGAATTCGCCGTGAAGATGCGGTGTACCCGCGGCTAGACGGAAAGACCCCGTGAACCTTTACTACAGCTTGGCACTGAACATTGAACCTACATGTGTAGGATAGGTGGGAGGCTTTGAAGGCGTGACGCCAGTTGCGCTGGAGCCGTCCTTGAAATACCACCCTTGTATGTTTGATGTTCTAACGCAGGGCCCTGAATCGGGCTCGCGGACAGTGCCTGGTGGGTAGTTTGACTGGGGCGGTCTCCTCCCAAAGAGTAACGGAGGAGCACGAAGGTTGGCTAATCCTGGTCGGACATCAGGAGGTTAGTGCAATGGCATAAGCCAGCTTAACTGCGAGACGGACAGGTCGAGCAGGTACGAAAGTAGGTCATAGTGATCCGGTGGTTCTGAATGGAAGGGCCATCGCTCAACGGATAAAAGGTACTCCGGGGATAACAGGCTGATACCGCCCAAGAGTTCATATCGACGGCGGTGTTTGGCACCTCGATGTCGGCTCATCACATCCTGGGGCTGAAGTCGGTCCCAAGGGTATGGCTGTTCGCCATTTAAAGTGGTACGCGAGCTGGGTTCAGAACGTCGTGAGACAGTTCGGTCCCTATCTGCCGTGGGCGTTGGATGATTGAAGGGAGTTGCTCCTAGTACGAGAGGACCGGAGTGAACGAACCTCTGGTGTTCGGGTTGTCACGCCAGTGGCACTGCCCGGTAGCTAAGTTCGGAATCGATAACCGCTGAAAGCATCTAAGCGGGAAGCGAGCCCTGAGATGAGTCATCCCTGACCCCTTGAGGGTCCTAAAGGGCCGTTGGAGACCACAACGTTGATAGGTGGGGTGTGTAAGCGCGGCGACGTGTTGAGCTAACCCATACTAATTACCCGTGAGGCTTAACCATACAACACCCAAGAAGTGTTCGAAGACTTGTAGCAGATACCGAGAACGAATAACTAAATCAGCTTTTTCAGATTGAAGAATTTGCCTGGCGGCAATAGCGCAGTGGAACCACCTGACCCCATGCCGAACTCAGAAGTGAAACGCTGTAGCGCCGATGGTAGTGTGGCATTCGCCATGCGAGAGTAGGACACTGCCAGGCACCCAATTTTAGATTACGCGGTGAGCGTGGTCTTTACCGGTTAGTGTGCTGATATGGCTCAGTCGGTAGAGCGCATCCTTGGTAAGGATGAGGTCCCCAGTTCGATTCTGGGTATCAGCACCATTAAATATTAAAGCCTCCCAATCGGGAGGCTTTTTTGTTTCTGCCTTTTTCAATTCATCGATATCTGCCTGGCATCGAGATAGAAACGGGGCTGCCCCGACGCTTCTATCTGGATGGCAGCCACCAGTCGTTCATCGCGCTTGTATTCCCACTGCTTCTCTATCGAGGTCAACGGTGGCTTGCTGATGCCCAACGTCTGCAGATACTCGTGAAACAAGCCTGCGCTGCCGATCTCGGTCAATCCTGCTTTCATCCCAATCAACTCCCTTTTATTGTTGCTGTTTATCAATAGTAACAGTCTCATATGTATTCAATATGAACGCTTTTCTATCAAATTGATCCAAGCTAAGTTGTGGCTTGAAAAAGCAATTGGCGGCTGAAAAAAGGAAGAAAAACATGCTGATAAAGAACCTGCGCCTGGCCGGCAGGGAGGGGACCTGGCAGATCCTCTGCCAGGATGGCCTGATCCGTACCATCGAGCCCATGAGCACTCATCTGCTCTCCACTCATGAGCTGGATGGGGAGGAGGGGCTCGCCATTGCCCCCTTTATCGAACCGCACATCCATCTCGATACCACCCAGACGGCGGGCGAGCCGAGCTGGAACCTCTCCGGCACCCTGTTCGAGGGGATAGAACGCTGGGCCGAGCGCAAGGCAATGCTGACCCACGAGGATGTGAAACGGCGCGCCATCCAGACGCTGAAGTGGCAGATCGCCAACGGTATCCAGTTCGTCCGTACCCATGTCGATGTCTCCGATCCCAATCTGGTCGCTCTCAAGGCGATGCTGGAGGTGAGGGAAGAGATGCAGGAGTGGGTGGAGCTGCAGATCGTCGCCTTCCCGCAGGAGGGGATCCTCTCCTACCCGAACGGCAAGGCGTTGCTGGAAGAGGCCCTCAAGCTGGGTGCCGACGTGATCGGTGCCATCCCCCATTTCGAGTTTACCCGGGAATACGGGGTCGAAAGTCTGCACTATGTGTTCGATCTTGCCGAGAAGTATCAGGTTCTGGTGGATGTGCACTGTGACGAGATCGATGATGAGCAGTCCCGCTTCATCGAGACGCTGGCGACCCTGGCCTACGAGCGCGGCATGGGCCAGCGGGTGACCGCCAGCCACACCACCGCCATGCACTCCTACAACGGGGCTTATGCGTCGCGCCTGTTCCGGCTGTTGAAGCTGGCGGACCTCAACTTCGTCGCCAATCCGCTGGTGAATATCCACCTGCAGGGGCGGTTCGACAGCTATCCCAAGCGCCGCGGCATCACCCGGGTGAAGGAGATGCTGGCGGCGAACATCAACGTCTGCTTCGGTCACGACGACGTGTTCGACCCCTGGTATCCCATGGGGACGGCCAACATGCTGCAGGTGCTGCACATGGGGCTGCATGTCTGCCAGATCATGGGGTACGAAGAGATCAACGACAGCCTCAAGCTGATCGGCAGTCACAGCGCCCGCACCCTGAACGTGCAGGATCGTTATGGCATCGAGCTGGGCAAACCGGCCAATCTGCTGATCCTGCCTGCCGAAAACGGCTTCGATGCGGTGCGCCGCCAGGTGCCGGTGCGCTACTCCATTCGCCATGGCAAACTGATTGCCGACACCAGGCCGGCCCACACCACGCTGCACCTGGCACAGAGTGAACCGGTCGATTTTCGCCGTTGAGCCGAGGGCGTCGATTAATTGCCCTGCTGTCCCCCCGGGTCGACATTTTGCATAATGTCGACCTGATACTGTGGAGTCTGCTTCCATGCAAACCTGGTTATTTGTTGCCGCCGGTGGGGCCATCGGTGCCTGCCTGCGTTTTGGCATCGCCGAGCTGATGGCGCTGCTGCTGGGGCGCCACTTCCCCTACGGCACCCTGATGGTCAATCTGATCGGCTCCTTCATCATGGGGGTAGCCTACGCCCTCATCCTGCACGGCCACATAGCCGAACACCCGATGAAGCCGCTGTTGATGGTGGGGATCCTCGGTGCCCTCACCACCTTCTCCTCTTTTGCGCTGGACACGGTAGCGCTGGCCCAGCACGGCGCTTATCTCAAGGCGCTGCTCAACATCGGCCTCAACCTGTTTCTCTGTCTGGCCATGGTGGTGCTGGGGATGCAGTTGGTCGCCAGCCGGGTTTAAGGTGTCCGCACGCCATTGGCTCTGGTAAACTGGCGGCCATTCTTTGCTCTATGGGTGTTTAAGGGATGTCAGAACAGACTACGACAACGCATTTTGGCTTTAAAACCGTGGCCGCGACCGAGAAGGAAACCCTGGTCGCCGGCGTCTTCCATTCGGTGGCAGCCAAGTATGATCTGATGAACGATCTGATGTCGTTCGGCATCCACCGCCTGTGGAAGCGCTTCACCATCGACTGCTCCGGTGTGCGCAAGGGCCAGAAGGTGCTGGATCTGGCCGGTGGTACCGGCGATCTGACCGCCAAGTTCTCCCGCATCGTCGGTGAAACCGGTCAGGTGGTACTGGCCGACATCAACGACTCCATGCTCAAGGTGGGTCGCGACAAGCTGCGCAACCTGGGGGTGGCCAACAACGTCTCCTACGTTCAGGCCAACGCCGAGGCGCTCCCCTTCCCGGACAACCATTTCGACGTCATCACCATTGGCTTCGGCCTGCGCAACGTTACCGACAAGGACAAGGCGCTCGCCTCCATGTTCCGGGTACTGAAGCCGGGCGGCCGTCTGCTGGTGCTGGAGTTCTCCAAGCCGGTGAGCGAAGTGATCGCCAAGCTCTATGACCTCTACTCCTTCAAATTGCTGCCGAAAATGGGCGAAATCGTCGCGAACGACAGCGAAAGCTACAAATACCTGGCGGAATCCATCCGCATGCACCCGGATCAGCAGACCCTGGCCGGCATGATGGAAAATGTCGGTTTCGAACAGGTGGAGTTCTACAACCTGACCCAGGGCGTGGTCGCCCTGCACCGTGGTTACAAGTTTTAAGGTCGCCTATGCCGATGGATGCCATGGTCACCGCGGTGATCGAAACCAGTCTCAACCGGCTGCTGGAACTGGACAAGCAGAGCCCCGAGCGGCTGCGCAAGCTGGCGGGCAAGGTACTCAAACTGGAGCTGCGCGAGCTCAAGCCGCTCTGGTTTGTCTTCTCCGGGCGCCGGCTGGATGTGCTGGCCAAGTTTGAAGGGGAGGCCGATGCGGTGCTGAGCCTCTCCCTGACCGCTCTCGGCCTGCTCAAGGATCCCTCCTCTCTGACGCGTTACATCCGCGAGGAGAAGCTGGATCTGAGCGGCGACCCCCAGCTGGTGCAGGCGTTCAGCGTGCTGCTGGGTGAGCTCGACATTGACTGGGAAGAGGAGCTGTCCCGCTACACCGGCGACGTGTTGGCCCACACCCTGCTGCGTGGTGCTCGTCAGGCGCGTCGCTTGCTGGGCCGTGAACTGTGCCGCAGCCAGCGTCAGCTGGCCGAGTATCTGACCGAAGAGATCCGGCTTGCGCCGGGTCCGCTGGAAGTGGCCAGCTTCAACGACGATGTCGAGTTGCTGGCGCAACAGATGAAAGCGGTCGAGCTGCGGCTGGCCCGCTTCGAACAGCGGGTAGCCTGATGACACCGAAGGAGTTCAAGCGCCTCTATCGCATCATCAGCATCCTGCTGGAGCAGGGCATCGACGAGCTGGTGCCCGCCCGTTATCAGCCCTGGCCCGGCCGGCTGGCCCGCCGCAGCCTGTTCTGGCTCAAGAACAAACACCAGGAGCTGAGCCGTGGTGCCCGTATCCGGCTCGCCTTCGAGGCGCTCGGCCCCATCTTCATCAAGTTCGGCCAGATGCTCTCGACCCGGCGCGATCTGCTGCCGCCGGATATCGCCGAAGAGCTGGCTTTGCTGCAGGACAGGGTGCCCCCCTTCTGCGGTCAGGCCGCCCGTCGCCAGATCGAGGCGAGCCTGGGCTGCACCATCGAGACCCTGTTCGACGACTTCGACGAGACGCCGCTGGCGTCCGCCTCCATCGCCCAGGTGCACACCGCTCGACTGAAGGAAAACGGCCGCGAGATCGTCATCAAGGTGATCCGCCCCGATATCGAACCGGTCATCGAGGCCGACCTGCGGCTGATGCAGGCGCTGGCCCGTCTGGTGGCCCGTTTCGTGCCCCAGAGCGGACGACTGCGCCCCATCGAGGTGGTGGAGGAGTATCGCAAGACCATCCTCGACGAGCTCAACCTGATGCGGGAGGCGGCCAACGCCATCCAGCTGCGCCGCAACTTCACCGGCTCAGAGGCGCTCTACGTGCCCGAGGTGTTCACCGAGCACTGCCGCGAGCAGGTGCTGGTGATGGAGCGGATCTACGGCATTCCGGTCTCCGACATCGCAGCGCTGGAGGCCAACGGCACCAACATGAAGCTGCTGGCCGAGCGCGGGGTGGAGGTGTTCTTCACCCAGGTGTTCCGCGACAGCTTCTTCCACGCCGACATGCACCCGGGCAACATCTTCGTCTCCTATGAGCACCCCGAGAATCCGCTCTGGATCGGCATCGACTGCGGCATCGTCGGCACCCTCAACCGGGAAGACAAGCGCTACCTGGCGGAGAACTTCCTCGCCTTCTTCAACCGCGACTACCGCCGGGTGGCCGAGCTGCACGTGGAGTCCGGCTGGGTGCCGCCCGATACCAAGGTGGACGAGTTCGAGTTCGCCATCCGCACCGTGCTCGAGCCCATCTTCGAGAAGCCGCTCTCCGAGATCTCGTTCGGCCACGTGCTGCTCAACCTGTTCAACACCGCCCGTCGCTTCAACATGCAGGTGCAGCCGCAGCTGGTGCTGCTGCAGAAAACCCTGCTCTATGTGGAAGGGCTGGGTCGTCAACTCTATCCCCAGCTGGATCTGTGGCAGACCGCCAAACCCTATCTGGAAAACTGGATGTACCAGCAGGTGGGGCCCAAGGCGGTGTGGACTGCCATCAAGGAGAAGGCGCCATTCTGGGCGGAGAAGCTGCCGGAACTGCCGGAGCTGGTCTACGAGACCCTGCGCCAGACCCGCCATCAACAGCACCATTTCGACCAGATGTTCGCCGAGTTCCGCCGTCACAGTCGTCGGCAGGGACAGGCTCGCTACCTCTTAGGGGTTGGAGCCAGCCTGCTATTGGCCGGTGTATTCTTGCTGACCCAAAAACAACACATTGAGTGGGGACAAATCAGCCTCGCCGGCGCCGGGTTATGCTGGCTGCTGGGTTGGTTGCGGACCCGTTCTCATTAAATAAACCGCGCCAGCGGGCGCCTGTCCTGGAGATAAAAATCATGGGTGGTATCAGTATTTGGCAATTGTTGATCATCGCAGTCATCGTCGTGCTGCTGTTTGGTACCAAGAAGCTGCGTGGCATCGGTGGTGATCTGGGCGCCGCGGTCAAGGGTTTCAAGAAGGCACTCTCCGACGAGCCGAGCGATGCCAAGTCCGAGCAGAAGGATGCCGAGTTTCCGCCGAAGCAGCTGAACGAAGCGGCCGGCCAGCCTAGCGATGCCGCCAAGCAGAAAGATAAAGATCAGGCCTAAGCCATGTTCGATATCGGTTTCTGGGAGCTGGTTGTCATTGGTGTCGTCGCCCTGGTGGTGCTCGGTCCCGAGCGGCTGCCCGTGGCGATCCGTACCGCCAGCCACTGGATCAGACTGATCCGCAGCACCGCCAACTCGGTCAAGGCCGAGCTGGAGCAGGAGCTCAAGTTGCAGGATCTGCACAACGACCTGAAGAAGGCCGAACAGCTGCAGATGAACAACCTGAGCCCCGAGCTGCAGGAGTCTATCGAGCAGCTGAAAGCGGCCGCACAATCGGTGACCCGTCCATACGAACAGCAAAACACCATCCATCCTGCACCGGCATCGGCCGAGGTGAAGGAGGAATCTGTGCCGCCAGCCGCCGCGGCGGCCGTGCCGGAACAGACTGCGATCGTGGATGAGCGCTCCGGTGCCCAGCCACATACCGAACAAGGGGAGGTGAAGCAGCCATGAGTCAGGCCGAACAACCCCTGATCAGCCACCTGGTGGAGCTGAGAACGCGCCTGCTGCGTTCCATCACCGCCATCCTGCTGGTGTTCATCGCGCTGATCTACTTCTCCAACAACATCTACGACTTCGTGGCCCAGCCGCTGCTCAGCCAGCTGCCGGAAGGGACCAGCATGATAGCGACGGACGTGGCGACGCCCTTCCTGACGCCGATCAAGCTGACCCTGGTGGTCTCCTTCTTCGTGGCGATCCCCTATCTGCTCTACCAGGCCTGGGCCTTCATCGCCCCCGGTCTGTACCAGCATGAACGGCGTCTCATCATGCCGCTGGTCGCCTCCAGTGCCGTGTTGTTCTACGCCGGCATGGCGTTCGCCTACTACGTGGTGTTCCCGCTGGTGTTCGGTTTCTTCACCAGCACCGCGCCCGCCGGGGTAACGGTGGCGACCGACATCGCCAGCTATCTGGACTTCGTGCTGACCCTGTTCTTCGCGTTCGGGGTGGCGTTCGAAATTCCGGTAGCCACCATACTGCTGTGCTGGACCGGGGTGACCACCCCCAAGAGCCTGAAGGAGAAACGTCCCTACGTCATCGTCGGGGTGTTCGTGGTCGGCATGCTGTTGACGCCGCCCGATGTCTTTTCCCAGACCTTGCTCGCGATCCCCATGTGGGCTTTGTGGGAGATAGGTCTGTTCTTCGCCCGCTTCTACGTGAAGAAAGAAGACGAAGAGCAACAGGAATCAACGGAAGAGGGGAGCTGAGGCTCCCTTCCTCTTTTCATGCTCCCGTTCGAGGCGTATGGTAAGGCCCCATCGAGTAGATGGTTTTCAAATACCTGATATGTCTTCCTTTTGTTCGGACCCGCTGACCCCATGATCGACATAGGTGTAAACCTGACCAGCAGCCAGTTCGCCGATGAACAGGCCGATCTGGTGGCCCGCGCCCGCGCCGCCGGGGTGGAGGCGCTGATCCTGACCGGCACTGATCTGGTCGGCAGCCGCGAGAGCGCCACCCTGGCCGCCCGCTGGCCTGGCTACTGTTTCTCCACCGCCGGGGTCCATCCCCACGACGCCAAAAGCGTCGATGAGGCGACCCTGCCCGCCCTGCGCGAGCTGGCGGCGCTGCCGCAGGTGGTGGCCATCGGCGAGTGCGGTCTCGACTACAATCGCGACTTCTCGCCCCGTCCGGTGCAGGACGCGGTGTTCGACGCCCAGCTGGCGCTGGCCGTCGAGCTCGGGATGCCGGTGTTTCTCCATTGCCGCGATGCCCACGCCCGTTTCATCGAGATCCTGCGCCCCTGGCTGCCCAAACTGCCGGGTGCCGTGCTGCACTGCTTCACCGGCTCCGATGAGGAGCTGGACCAGTGTCTGGCGCTGGGGCTGCATATCGGGGTGACCGGCTGGCTCTGCGACGAGCGCCGCGGTCAGCAGCTGCGTGAACAGGTGGCCCGCATTCCGGCCGGCCGGCTGATGATAGAGACGGACGCCCCCTACCTGGTGCCGCGGGATCTGAAACCCAGACCCAAACGCAACGAACCCGCTTTTTTGCCGCACATCGCCCAGGTGGTGGCGGCCTGCCGTGGTGAAGCGCCCGAGGCCTTGCTGGCCCATACCCGGGCCACCTCCGCCGCGTTTTTCCAACTTCCTCTTTTGGAGTGACTCATGGCTACAACTCTTCCAGGCGCCTTTCCGGGCCGCCGCCTGCGCCGGGTGCGCAAACATGATTTCAGCCGTCGTCTGGTACGCGAGAACGTACTGACCGCCAATGATCTCATCTACCCCGTGTTCGTGCTGGAGGGGGAAAACCGCCGTGAAGCCGTCCCCTCCATGCCTGGGGTGGAGCGTCTCTCCATCGATCTGTTGCTGGAGGAGGCCGCCGAACTGGTGGCACTTGGCGTGCCGGCCATCGCCCTGTTCCCGGTCACTCCACTCGAGCAGAAGAGCCTGCTGGCGGAAGAGGCCTACAACCCGGACGGGCTGGCCCAGCGCACCGTGCGTGCCTTGAAGGCCCGCTTCCCGGAGCTGGGGGTCATCACCGACGTGGCGCTCGACCCGTTTACCACCCACGGTCAGGACGGCATCATCGATGATGAAGGCTATGTGCTGAACGACATCACCACCGAAATCCTGGTGAAACAGGCGCTCTCCCACGCCGCCGCCGGGGTCGATATCGTGGCGCCGTCAGACATGATGGATGGCCGTATCGGGGCCATTCGCGCGGCGCTGGAAGAGAACGGCTTCATCAACACCCAGATCATGGCCTACTCAGCCAAGTACGCTTCCTGCTACTACGGCCCGTTCCGCGACGCGGTCGGCTCGGCCGGCAACCTCGGCAAGAGCAACAAGGCCACCTATCAGATGGATCCGGCCAACAGCAACGAAGCCCTGCACGAGGTGGCGCTGGATATCCAGGAAGGGGCCGACAGCGTGATGGTCAAGCCGGGCATGCCCTATCTGGACGTGATCCGCCAGGTGAAGGATCAGTTCGGCGTGCCGACCTTTGCCTACCAGGTGAGCGGCGAGTACGCCATGCACATGGCGGCGATCCAGAACGGCTGGTTGAAGGAGAAGGAGAGCATCATGGAGTCCCTGCTCTGCTTCAAGCGAGCCGGGGCCGACGGCATCCTCACCTACTTCGCCAAGCGCGTGGCGCAGTGGCTGAAGGAAGATGCCCGGACCTGATGGCAGGACGCCTTCTATGTAATGCAGACAATGCCGGCCCCGGGGCCGGCATTGTCGTCTCTGGGGGGGTATCTGGTCGTTTTGTGCACACCTTTTGACCAAATGTGGGCCGCGGCCCTCGCTCTCGATGGCAAAGGCTTGATTAATGGGGTTTCTGCCTACATCTTAGGTAGTCCAAGCAAGCTTCTGGACGGCAGGGGCTGTAGAGAATTTAGAGGTATTGCCGGATGACTAACCCTTTGCTGACAATGGACTCGCTGCCCCCGTTCAGCCAGATCCAGCCCGACCAGGTACAGCCTGCCGTGACGCAGGCCATTGCCGATTGCAAACAGAAGATCAGCGATGTGCTGGCCCAGCGCGAGCCCCATACCTGGGACAGCCTGATCGCCCCGCTGGAAGAGGTAAATGACCGTCTGTCCCGGATCTGGTCGCCGGTCAGCCACCTCAACTCCGTGCTCAACAGCGAGGCGCTGCGCGAGGCCCACGACGCCTGCCTGCCGCTGCTGTCCGAATTCCAGACCTATGTCGGCCAGCACGAAGGGCTCTATCAAGCCTACCTGGCTCTCTCCGAGAGCGACGATTTCCCCCTGCTGAGTGCCGCCCAGCGCAAGGAGATCCAGAATACCCTGCGCGATTTTCGCCTGTCCGGCATCGGCCTGCCCGCCGAGGCACAGCAGCGCTACGGCGAGATCCAGGCCCGCCTCTCCGAGCTGGCCTCCCGTTTCAGCAACAACGTGCTGGACGCGACCCAGGGTTGGAGCAAGCTGGTGACCGACGAGGCCGAGCTGGCCGGGCTGCCTGCGAGTGCACAGGCCGCCGCTCGCCAGCTGGCCGAGCTGAAGGGCAAGGAAGGCTGGCTGTTCACTCTGGACATCCCCTCCTACCTGCCGGTGATGATGTATGCCGACAACCGCGCCCTGCGCGCCGAGCTGTACGAGGCCTTCACCACCCGCGCCTCCGACCAGGGCCCCAATGCCGGCAAGTGGGACAACTCCGCCATCATGACCGAGCTGCTCACCCTGCGCCGCGAGCTGGCCCAGCTGCTCGGCTTTGCCAACTACGCCGAGCTCTCCCTTGCCACCAAGATGGCGGACAAGCCGGAGCAGGTGGTGAACTTCCTCACCGATCTGGCGCGCCGCTCCCTGTCGCAGGGCAAGGCCGAGCTCGAAGAGATCCGCGCCTTCGCCAGCGAACAGCACGGCCAGAGCGAGCTGGCGGCCTGGGATATCCCCTATTACGCCGAGAAGCTCAAGCAGCACAAGTTCTCCATCTCCGACGAGCAGCTGCGCCCCTACTTCCCCGCCGGCAAGGTGGTGAAAGGGCTGTTCGAGGTGGTCAAGCGGGTGTTCGGCATGAAGGTGCGCGAGCGCCTCGGCATCGACACCTGGCACCCGGACGTGCGCTTCTACGACATCTTCGACGCCGAGGACGAGCTGCGCGGCAGCTTCTACCTCGACCTCTATGCCCGTGAGCACAAGCAGGGCGGCGCCTGGATGGATGTCTGCCTGGGTCGTCGCTACCGTCAGGACGGCTCGCTGCAAAAGCCGGTGGCCTACCTGACCTGCAACTTCAACGGCCCGGTGGATGGCAAACCGGCCCTGTTCACCCACAACGAAGTGGTCACCCTGTTCCACGAGTTCGGTCACGGCATTCACCACATGCTGACCCGGATCGACGTGGCCGGCGTGGCCGGCATCAACGGCGTGGCCTGGGACGCGGTAGAGCTGCCGAGTCAGTTCCTCGAGAACTGGTGCTGGGAGTCCGAGGCACTGGCCTTCATCTCCGGCCATCACGAGACCGGCGAGCCGCTGCCAGCCGATCTGCTGGAGAAGATGCTGACCGCCCGCAACTTCCAGGCGGCCATGCAGATGCTGCGCCAGCTGGAGTTCGCCCTGTTCGACTTCCGTCTGCACCAGGAGTTTGACCCGACCAATGCGGATCAGATCCCGGCGCTGCTGGACGAGGTGCGTCGCGAGGTGGCGGTGATGACGCCACCGGCGTTCAACCGCTTCCAGCACAGCTTCTCCCACATCTTCGCCGGCGGTTATGCGGCGGGCTACTACAGCTACAAGTGGGCGGAAGTGCTCTCCGCCGACGCCTTCTCCCGCTTCGAGGAGGAGGGGATCTTCAACCCGGTGACCGGCCACTCCTTCCTGAAGAACATCCTGGAGAAGGGCGGTTCCAAGGAGCCGATGGAGCTGTTCCGCGCCTTCCGTGGTCGTGAGCCTCAGGTGGATGCCTTGCTGCGCCACAGCGGGATTGCCGCATGAGGCTGCAGGCCCCGCCAGGCGTGAGCTTCAAGCAGGTACACCTCTGCCACAGAGTGCGATCACCGCGTGATTTTTGAGATAAAAAGGGACCTTTTGGTCCCTTTTCTCAAGGCATTTTAATATCTTGCGGATAGCATGTTTGCACTGTTCCCGCCTCTTCAGTAGAGTCGGGGTCTACCTTCCAAGGAGAGAAAGAACCTTGCCATGAGGCGAGCACTCGAGTCTGTCTATCAAATCATCTCAAGTCTGTCTCATTCGAGTGGTCAGGGATATTTCGATACCTTTGTGAGTGAAATCGCAGCAGCGGTCGGGGCCGACTTCGTCCTGATTTCGGGTAGGGATCAAGCGGGGCTCTCCTGCAAGGTGCATGCAACCTATCCTGCCTCTCTCGATACGACCCGCTTCAGTTTTCCGGTCAGCGCCACCCTGGGGGAGATCACCCTGCAGGAGGGCGAGGCCTGGTTCAGCGATCGGGTACAGCAGCTGTTCCCCCACGCCGCCGTGTTGCAGGCCTGGCAGATCCAGGCCTATGCCGGCATCGCCCTCAAGAGTGCGCAGGGGGAGACAGTGGGCATCTGCAGCCTGCTGTTCAAGCGGCCGCTCACCAACATGGACAAGGTGATGGGCCTGCTGCGCCTGCTGGCTCCGCTGGCCGGACGCGAACTGGCGCTGATGCTGCAGCAGCCGGCGCCGCCCCAGCCTGAGTACCACGATTTTCTGCACACCATGATGTCCCACGCCCCGGTGGGGATCGGCAAGCTCGATCTGGACGGCAAGATCCTCTGGACCAATCCGGCCATCGAAAAGATGCTGGGCTACAGCCAGGAGGAGCTGGTTCATCGCAACGCCGCCGAACTCAATCATCCGGAAGACTGGCTGCGCAGCGTCGCCTGCTATGAAGAGCTCAGGCGTGGCGAGCGTACCGCCTTCACCCAGGAGAAGCGTTATCTGCACCGTGACGGCCAGCTGCTGTGGGGGCGGGTTACCGTGACCCTGGTGCGGGACGACCAATTGCAGCCCGACTACCTGATGGTGGTGCTGGAGAACATAGACCCCCTCAAACGTCACGCCGAGCAGCTCAAGCTCTCCCACCGGGTCTATGACAACTTGTCAGAGGCGATCCTGGTGTGCGACGCCGACAGTCGCATCATCTCGGTCAACCCGGCGTTCGAACAGATCACCGGCTACAGCGAGGAGGAGGTGTGCGGCCAGCGCCCCAGCCTGCTCAAGTCCGGCTTGCACGATCAGGCCTTCTACGCCGACATGTACCACGCGCTGGAGCGGGTGGGGGTGTGGCGCGGCGAGGTGTGGAACAAGCGCAAGAACGGCAAGCTCTACCCCCAGCAGCTGATGATCAGCACCCTGCGGGAAGGGGGGCGGATCAGCCAGTACATCGCCATCTTCAGCGATCTCTCCCAGACCAAGCTGGCGGAGCAGAAGATCGCCGCCCAGGCCAACTACGACAATCTCACCGGGCTGCCCAACCGCTGGCTGTTCGGCCGCTGCCTCAGCCGCTTCTGCGAGCGGGGCGAGCGCTTCGCGCTGATGGTGCTCGACCTCAACAACTTCAAGGCGGTCAACAACAGCATGGATCACCATGCCGGTGACGCCCTGCTGCGGGAGGTGTCGGATCGGCTGGTGAGCCGAGTGCGCACCGAAGATCTGGTGGCCCGCATCGGCGGCGACGAGTTCGCCTTCCTGGTGCCCGGCATCGTCAACCGCCGCCAGGCCGAGGTGTTTGCCAAGCAGGTGGTCGGCGGCTTCGCCCGCCCCTTCATGCTGGCCAACCAGCACCTCTACGTGACGGCTACCATCGGCATCACCCTCTGCCCGGGCGATGGGCTGGAGAGCGACGAGCTGCTGCGCAACGCCGAGCAGGCGCTGTTTGCCGCCAAGCGGCAGGGACGGCTGCTCGGCAGCTACTGCGCCTCCATGCGCGAAGAGGTGCGCCAGCGTCACCAGATGCAGCAGGATCTGGCGGAGGCGATCAAGCTCGAGCAGCTGACCATGGCCTACCAGCCGATCTGGGACAACCGCAGCGGCCGGGTCGCCAAGCTGGAGGCGCTGGTACGCTGGTATCACCCGCACTGGGGTCAGGTGTCGCCGGCGGACTTCATCCCGCTGGCGGAGGAGGCCGGGCTCATCCAGGGGCTGGGGGCGCTGGTGCTGTGGCAGTCGTGCCGGGATCTGGCGCGGCTGCAGCAATCCGGCTTCCCGGATCTGCAGATGTCCATCAACCGCTCCACCCTGGAGTTCCAGACCATAGATCCGGAGGCGAGCGAGTGGCTCAAGGTGATCCACCACTTCGGACTGGACCCGGCGGACATCGTCATCGAGATCACCGAATCCCTGCTGATGGAGACCAGCGATCAGCACAGGGTGCGGATCGATGCCCTGCGCGAGGCGGGCTGCAAGCTGGCCATCGACGACTTTGGCACCGGCTACTCGGCGCTCAACTATCTGCGCAACTTCCCGGTGGACCTGGTGAAGATCGACCGGGCCTTCGTGCGCCACATCCCGTTCAACGAGCAGGACCGGCTGCTGCTGGACGGCATCATCAACATAGTGCACAACCTCGGCATGCAGGTGGTGATCGAGGGGGTGGAGACCCGCGAGCAGCTCAACTTCCTCTGCCAGAAGGGGTGCGCCTTCACCCAGGGTTATCTGCTGAGCCGGCCGCTCGCCTACGACGACCTCACCGAGTATTTGCAGCTCAACGACAAGAGCATGTTCCTGCAGACCAGCTGACCCTTACTGCGCCGCTTTCATCCTCTCCTGTTTCTCCTTCAGTGTCCGGTAATCCTCCCCGAGGTAGCGCAGATAGATGCGATCCAGCACGCCTTCGTCCAGCATCTGTTGCAGTGCCTTGTTGTAGGCAGGCAGCAGCCCGGCTCTCTGCTTGCCAAAGCAGAGATAGAGCGGGGTCGAGTCGATGAAGGGGGTAAGGGCACGGATCTTGACGTCCTGCTCTCTGGAGAGAATGGGGGCCGAGAAGTAATCCAGCACTATCAGGTCGACCTGGCTCTTCTCCAGCATCAGCAGCAGCTGCTTGTCGGAGTGGGCCTTGATGGGCACCCAGCCGGTGAAGTGCTTGATCCTGTCGGTGTAGTCATAGCCCCTGACCATCCCCACTTTCAGCCCCTTGGCCATCTCCCACGAGAAGGTTTGCAGCGGACTGTCGCTGCGCACATAGGCGGCCAGCGGGTAGAAGGCGGTGGCAAGATCGGAGTGGTAGCAGCCGGGGAGGGGCGCGTTGTCGAGAATGCCGTCCGCCAGCTCGGTGTTGACGTACTGTTCACAGCGTCCCCACGGCAGTTCGAGCAGGGTGAGCTGCATGCCGAGGCGGTGTGCCACCTCCTGATGGATCTCGACCGATATGCCCTCCATCAGCTTGCCCTGTTCGGCGTAGGAGAAGGGGGGCCAGTCAACGCCACAGACCTTGAGCTGGCCGCCGCTCTGGGCGGCAAGCAGCAGGGTGATAAGCAGGTGCATGGGGTTTCCTCCCTACAGCGACGCAAAGGGGCTGTGATACACTCGGTTCACTGAACTTAGAATGCATCCAGAGCCCATGCAAATCCTCCTCGAAGACCCCGCCAAGGCGGCCCAGGCAGAAGCCCTGAGCAGCCAGCTTGACCAGATCGACCTGCCCCAGTTTGCCCTGGTGTTCACCCCGGAGCGGCTGGAGCTGCGCAAGCTGGACGAACCCAAGCTGGGCGCCGTCTACGTGGATTTCGTCGAAGGGGCGGTGGCTCATCGCCGCAAGTTCGGCGGTGGCCGTGGCCAGTCCATCGCCAAGGCGGTGGGGCTCAAGGCGGGCGCCATGCCGACCGTGGTGGATGCCACCGCCGGGCTGGGACGCGATGCCTTCGTGCTCGCCTCCCTCGGCTGCAAGGTGACCATGATTGAGCGCAGCCCCGTGGTGGCCGCTCTGTTGCAGGACGGGCTGGCGCGCGCCGCGCAGGATCCCGAGATCGGCCCCTGGGTGCGCGAGCGGATGCAACTGCTGCACGGCCCTGCGGTGGAGACCCTGCTGGGATTGGCCGAGCGGCCCGACGTCATCTACCTCGACCCCATGTTCCCCCACAAGCAGAAGTCGGCGCTGGTGAAAAAAGAGATGCGGGTGTTCCAGTCGCTGGTGGGGGCGGACCTCGACGCCGATGCCCTGCTGCCGGCTGCGCTCACCATGGCGGACCGGCGGGTGGTGGTGAAGCGGCCGGACTACGCTGGCTGGCTCAACGAGCAGAAGCCGAGCATGGCCATCGAGACCAAAAGCAACCGCTTCGATGTCTACGTGATGGCGGCGCTGGCGGGGTAACGGCCACGACGATGCCTGCCGAGCAATCAAAGAAGAGGGCCAACCTGATGGGGTTGGCCCTCTTGCCATCTACTGGCTGTCGGCTGGCGGGGCAAAGCGGACCAGCTTCTCCTCCCCCTGCCAGTTGAGCGCCATGGTCGCCAGCTCCGCCAGGCTGAGGCGTTCGCCACCGTGCAGCAGCAGGTACTCGACCCCTTCTCTGGCCTCTATGGTGCGGATCTTGTCCGCCCACTGGCGGCCATCCTTACAGGTGAGGGTGACCGGCAGCTGCCAGCTGGCGGCGATCTCCAGCCAGTCGTAGAGATCGCAACTGATGGGTTGGTATCTGCTCATGCGGTCGTCGTCCCCCTTGTCGCCCGTTACTGGAAGTTGATGCTGGTGGTGGGCGCCACCACCGTCTGGGCTTTCTGTATCTGCACCAGCTGTAGCGGATCGTCGGCCACTGCCGGATCATCCTCGTCGCCGTTGCAGACCAGCACCAGATCGTAGCTGCCGAGATTAACAAATCCCAGCTCGTAGCCAAAGCCGCCTCCGGTCTGCGGCAGCACGGGGGCGCTGGCGTAGAAGCCGTTGTCGCTGTCCGCCATGTCGGGGTAGTTGTCGTCGCTTCTGGGCTGGTAGAAGTAGACGAAGGCCTTGTCGGTCAGCTGGCCACCGCACAGCCCGGCTGCCACCGTACCCTTGACGGTGGCGACCTGAGTGTTGTTCACCAGCCGTACGCCTCTCGGCTTGAGCTTGTAGTACTGCTCGTGGCCTGGCAGCACCATGGACTGGCGCAGATCGAATTCGGTGGTGAAGGCACTGAGGCCGTTGGCGGCGATGGTGAAGGCGTCCAGCTTGAGCTCACTGCTGGGCACCTCGAGCGGCTTGATCACCCCATCATCCTGCTTGACGTAGGAGTAGGGGGTGCCGTCCAGAAACTGGTTGGCGACCTCCCGCCCGTCCAGCACCCGCAGCCGCATCTGGCTGTAGTTGCCGGGCACCACGCTCTGGCTGGCCAGCAGGGGGCGACTGGCGGAACCCTGATAACTCAGCAGATCGATGTAGGTAAACAGCGGCCTCCCTGCGCTGTCGAGCGGAATGGTCTCGCCGCTCGGGGTACAGCCATCGTCCTGGGTCGAGGTGAGGAAGCTGGCGGTGGTCCAGCTCTGCTCGGTGCCGGCGACGGGGTGGATGCTGATGTTGGAGACGGCGATGCAGACCTTGCTGACGGCATCTACCGGGGCGTCGGAGAAGGCCAGCGAGAGCTGGGCCTGTGGTGGCTGGCTGCTGTTGTCGCCGCCCCCGCCGCCGCAGGCGGTGAGCAGGGCGGTCAGTCCGATCAGGGTCAAAGGTTTCATGGCGTCCATTCCGGTTGGTTGTGAAGACAACCCTACTCTAGTCGAACGTAGGCCATGAGGGGGGAGGCAGAGCCCAGACGCAAGGGCGGGATCTGCCCGTCAGCCCAATAAAATCAAGGGGCAGGCCTGAGTGGCGCCAGTGCTGGCTGCGAAAGAGATTGTCGGAACCTTGGGGCACTGATTGGGCTGGGCCCAATCAGGCTTCCAGCAGCCGGGTGGGCCAGCCCATCTTCTGCTGGCGCTCCACCTCGAGGCGCAGCTCGCTGGCGCGCAGGTAGTGCTCGTCCAGCCACCCCTTGGGCAGGGTCAGCGTCAGAGCCTCGTCATCCGCTTGCAGGGTAAAGATCGGCACCGTGCCCTGGGTGCGGCGCATGCAGAGGATCAGCGCGATGCGCAGGATGCGGGCCAGCCGGATCGCCTGGCGAGCCGTGACGGCACCCTGCTTCTCCAGCGGTTCCAGCTTGAATTCGTCCCGCTGGTTGAACAGCAGGGCCGACAGCAGCTTCTTCTGCGCGGGGGTGAAACCCGGCATGTCGATGTTGTCGATGATGTAGGCGGCGTGTTGTGGCGCCTTCTTGTACTCGATGCACAGACCGATCTCGTGCAGCAGGGCCGCGTAACGCAGGATCGGGCGACCGTAGCGCTTGGAGAGACGCCAGGCCGGCTGCAGCTGGGTGAACGCCTCGATGGCGGTGTCACGTACCCGCTCGGCGTGCTCCTTGTCCAGCTGGTAGCGGCTGATCAGGCTGTCGGCGGTACGATCGCGGGCATCACAGTCGTGATTGTTGCCGAGCAGGCCGTAGATTAAGCCTTCGCGCAGGGCGCCGCCGGCTAGCGTCATGCTCTCGATGCCGAGGGTTTCGAAGATGGCGATCAGGATGGCGAGGCCGGAGGGGAACACGGTCAGCCGCTCGGCGGCCAGCCCTTCCAGTTGCAGCTGGTCGAGCTTGCCACAGGCGATGGCCTGACCCATCAGCTCCTGCAGCTTCGGCAGGGTGACCCGCTCGCTCTTGCCCTGCGCCAGCATGATCTCCTGCAGCGCCTGCACCGTGCCGGAGGCGCCGACGCAGGTGCGCCAGCCGAGCACGCGATAATCGTCCGCCACCTTCTCCAGCACCGTTTTGGCGGCGGCAATGGCCTGGTTGAAGCGCGCTTCGCTCAGCTCGCCGTCACCGAAGTGGTTGTTGAGCCAGGTGACGCAGCCCATGTGCAGGCTGTTGAGCAGCTTGGCCTCGCTCTGTTCGCCGATCACCAGCTCTGTGCTGGCGCCGCCGATGTCGATCACCAGCCGGTTGCCTTCCCCCGCCGAGGTCCAGGAGACCCCTTCATAGATGGTCTTGGCCTCTTCCTCACCCGAGATGATCTCGATGTTGTGGTTGAGCACCCGTTCCGCTTCACGCAGAAACTCGTCGACGTTGGTGGCCAGGCGCAGGGTTGCGGTGCCGACTACCCGGATGTTGTCGGCCGGAATGTCCTGCAGCTGCTCGGAGAAGAGGCGCAGACAGTCCCAGCCCCGCTCCATGGCGGCATGGCTGAGACGAAAATCGGCATCCAGACCGGCGGCGAGGCGCACCTTGCGCTTGACCTTGGTGACGGTGCGCAGGGCACCGGCGACCTCGCGCACCACCAGCATGTGAAAGCTGTTGGAGCCGAGGTCGATGGCGGCATAGAGAGGCGAGTTGTGCAACTGGGCCTATCCTTCAGCTTTTGCGGGGAGGACGACGACGGTTGTTGCTGTTGCCACCGCCCTGGCGATCGCGCATGTTGCGGTTCACCGGCTGACGGTTGCGGAACACCCGTTTCGGCGCGGTCACGTCATCCAGCAGCGCCTCGCGGTCATACTTGCTGACCGGGATCGGGTGGTGGATGTACTCCTCGATGGCCGGCAGGTTGAAGGCATAGTCTTCACAGGCCAGGCTGATGGAGTGACCGCTCTTGCCGGCACGACCGGTACGACCGATGCGGTGTACGTAGTCCTCGGCGTCGTCGGGCAGGTCGTAGTTGAAGACGTGGGTCACGTCAGGGATGTGCAGACCACGGGCGGCCACGTCGGTGGCAACCAGAATGTCTACCGTACCCTTGGTGAAGTCCTCCAGGATCTTCATCCGCTTCTTCTGTGGCACGTCGCCGGTCAGCAGACCGACCCGGTGGCCGTCATTCTCCAGCCAGGCGTGAACGTCTTCACAGACGTGCTTGGTGTTGGCGAAGACGATGGCTTTCTCCGGCCACTCCTCTTCCATCAGGGAGAGCAGCAGCAACATCTTGTCTTCGTTGGAAGGGTAGAAGAGCTCTTCTTTGATTCGTACGCCGGTCATCTGCTCCGGCTCGACCTGCACATGCTCCGGGTGGTTCATGTGTTCGTAGGCCAGCTCCTGCACCCGCAGGGAGAGGGTGGCGGAGAACAGCATGCTCAGGCGCTCGGTAGCGGGCGGCATGCGGCGGAACAGGAAACGGATGTCCTTGATGAAGCCGAGATCGAACATGCGATCCGCTTCGTCCAGCACCACGACCTGGATGTTGCTCAGATCGATGACCTTGGACTTGAAGTAGTCGATGATGCGGCCTGTGGTGCCGATCAGGATGTCGACACCCTGCTCCAGCACGGCCAGCTGCTTGTCGTACCCTTCACCGCCGTAGGCGAGGCCGAGCTTGAGGCCGGTCGAGGCGGCCATGCTGTCGGCATCGTTGTAAATCTGTACTGCCAGTTCCCGGGTCGGGGCCATGATGATGGCGCGCGGCTGATTGATGAGGCGCGGCTTGGTCAGCGGGTGGGTCAGCAGATAGTTGAAGGTGGCAGCCAGGAAGGCGATGGTTTTGCCGGTACCCGTCTGGGCTTGGCCGGCGAGGTCATGGCCTTCTACCAGCAGCGGCAGAGAGAGTGCCTGGATGGGGGTGCAATAGTGAAATCCCTTTGATTCCAGACCAGCCAGAACTTCGGGTTCGAGGCCCATTTGGGCGAATTTGTCGGTCGTTAAGTGTGTTTTGCTCATGGCGGTAGGTTATCAGGTTAGGCTTGCAATAATAAACAGGATCATTTCAAATAGGGCAACTATTGCCTTTGTTGATACGTCAATAAAGCCTTAATTACTGACTGGAGTTGGAGATGAGTGACAAGATTGTTCAGCTGAGCGATGCCAGCTTCGAGGCAGATGTAATCAAAGCCGATGGCGCCGTTCTGGTCGACTTCTGGGCCGAATGGTGTGGTCCGTGCAAGATGATTGCCCCGATCCTGAACGAAGTCGCCCAAGAGTATGCCGGTCGCGTGACCGTGGCGAAATTGAACATCGACCATAACGCCGACACTCCGCCCAAATATGGCATTCGTGGTATTCCGACCCTCTTGCTGTTCAAGAATGGCGAAGTGGCAGCGACCAAGGTCGGTGCCCTGTCCAAGACTCAGCTGAAAGAGTTCCTGGACGGCAACCTGTAATAATCATCGAGGAGCGCATTGCAATAATGCGCTCCTTCTGTTTTATCACCTAGACGCTCACCCCGATTGGTGCTAATTTATCGCTCGTTTGCTAACCTTTTTGCCTGACTCTTTGCTCACACATCAGCCTGGCAAATCAAATCCGATCAGCATCAATCCAGCAGACTGTCTCCTCATTTCAATCCTTGCTTACAGACTTTCACCACTATGAATCTGACTGAATTAAAGAACACTCCTGTGTCCGAGCTGGTACAGCTTGGCGAATCCATGGGGTTGGAAAATCTGGCTCGGGCGCACAAGAAAGACATTATTTTCGCGATCCTCAAGGCGCACGCCAAGGGTGGCGAGGATATCTTCGGCGACGGTGTGCTGGAAATCCTGACCGATGGTTTCGGCTTCCTGCGTAGTGCAGACGGCTCCTACCTGGCCGGCCCGGACGACATCTACGTCTCCCCGAGCCAGATCCGCCGCTTCAACCTGCGCACCGGCGATACCATCTCCGGCAAGATCCGGCCGCCGAAAGAGGGCGAACGCTACTTCGCGCTGCTCAAGGTCAACGAGGTCAACTACGACCGTCCGGAAAACTCCCGCAACAAGATCCTGTTTGAAAACCTCACTCCGCTGCACGCCAACGAGCGTCTGCGCATGGAGCGTGGCAACGGTTCCACCGAAGACATCACCGCCCGCGTACTGGATCTGGCATCCCCGATCGGTAAAGGCCAGCGCGGCCTCATCGTCGCACCGCCCAAGGCCGGTAAGACCATGCTGCTGCAGAACATCGCCCAGAGCATCGCCTACAACCACCCCGACTGCGAACTGATCGTCCTGCTGATCGACGAGCGTCCGGAAGAGGTGACCGAGATGCAGCGGATGGTGAAGGGCGAAGTGATCGCCTCCACCTTCGACGAGCCGGCTTCCCGTCACGTCCAGGTCGCCGAAATGGTGATCGAGAAGGCCAAGCGTCTGGTCGAGCACAAGAAGGACGTGGTGATCCTGCTGGACTCCATCACCCGTCTGGCCCGTGCCTACAACACCGTCATCCCGTCATCCGGCAAGGTACTGACCGGTGGTGTGGACGCCAACGCACTGCACCGTCCGAAGCGCTTCTTCGGTGCCGCGCGCAATGTTGAAGAGGGCGGCAGCCTGACCATCATCGCCACCGCGCTGATCGATACCGGCTCCAAGATGGATGAAGTCATCTACGAAGAGTTCAAGGGCACCGGCAACATGGAACTGCACCTCTCGCGCAAGATCGCCGAGAAGCGCGTCTACCCGGCCATCGACATCACCCGTTCCGGTACCCGCAAGGAAGAGCTGCTGACCACCGGCGACGAGCTGCAGAAAATGTGGATCCTGCGCAAGATTGTCCACCCGATGGGCGAGATCGACGGCATCGAGTTCCTCATCGACAAGCTGGCGATGACCAAGACCAACGACGAGTTCTTCGACGCCATGCGGCGCCAGCAGAAGTAACCGACTCGAAAAATGATGAAACCGCGGCCCAGGTCGCGGTTTTTGTTTATCTATTTTGCGGTCGCCTGAGTAGTATGAAACCTCGATGTCACAAGGATAGGGACGTCATGAAGCATGTACTCCTGATAATGCTGAGCTGGCTGCTGGTGCCGCCAGCTTTGGCGGGCCAGACTCCGTCCACCGGGACGGCGCCCCGCGTCGCGCTGGTGGCCGACGAGGGACTGCAGGGCCACCTCGACTACCTGACCGGCCGCTTGCAACAGGGACAGTTTGCCGCCATCGATTCCCTGCTGGACTCCCTGGCCGTGGGGCAGCGGGAGTATCTGCTGTGCCAGCTGCTCGCCACCCTCGATAGTCAGCCCAGGGCTGACAGCCCGCAACTGCTGGCCTGGGTGCGCGCCCAGTCGTTCAAGGCCCCCAGCTGGCTGGTGGAAAAAGAGGTGGACGGCTTTCTGGTGCAGCAACCCGCCTACGACTTTGCCGCCGCGGCGCGGCAGGTGCTGAGCCGCTGGCAACTGCAGGCCTGGCAGGACAACTACCGCCAGCTGCTGGAGGCGAACCGCTTCGAGTTCAAGCAGATTTACAACAGCCGCAACCCGGATCTGGCCCAGCAACAGCAGGCGCTGCTGAAGGTACTCGCCGGGCAGCCTGTCACTGTGCTGCAGCGCGAGGCACACAAGCTGGCCGGCCTGAACATCTTCCTGCCCGACAACCGCTTGCTGCGGCTGCTGGCCGAGCGTACCGGCGACAGCGCCCTCTATCAGAAGCTGTGGCGTCAACCGGCGGATCACGACAGCGTGGCGGCCCTGGCCAGCGTGGGGCGCTTTCATCAGGGTCAGGCGGCGAGCGATCTGCTGATCGCCGCCAGCCGCAACGCCTCCCTCAAACAGACCGCCCTGCACCAGCTCAGTCAGCTTTCGCCGCTGCCCGACACGGCCCAGCAGTTCCTGCTGGCTGAGCTGGGCAACCGCCAGTACAGCGGTCAGGTGGCCAGCCTGCTGTTGCAGGTGGACGAGCCGAGGCTGCTGGCCCAGCTTGCCGATCGGCTGACCCGGCAGGAAAAGCGTCATGCAAGTCCGATGGTGCAACCCGAACCGGGTACACCCGCCGGCTCCCCGGAGTTATAATGCGGCATCGCCTGCACACAGGGTACCTGCATGAAATACAAGGATTTGCGTGATTTCATCGCGCAGCTGGAACAAAGCGGACAGCTCAAGCGCATCACGCGCGAGATAGACCCCTATCTGGAGATGACCGAGATCAGCGACCGCACCCTGCGTGCGGGTGGGCCGGCCCTGCTGTTCGAAAATCCCAAGGGTTACACCATGCCGGTGCTGACCAACCTGTTCGGCACGCCGGACCGGGTCGCCATGGGCATGGGCCAGCCCAACGTGGCCGCCCTGCGCCAGGTGGGGACCTGGCTCTCCTACCTGAAGGAGCCTGAGCCGCCCCGTGGCTTCAAGGAGCTGATGGAGAAGCTGCCGATCTTCAAGCAGGTACTCAACATGCCGACCAAGCGTCTCTCGTCCGCCCCCTGCCAGCAGCGGGTGCTGGAGGGAGAGGCGGTCGATCTGGACCAGATCCCCATTCAGCACTGCTGGCCGGGCGACGTGGCGCCGCTGGTCACCTGGGGTCTCACCATCACCCGCGGCCCCTACAAGAAGCGGCAGAACCTCGGCATCTATCGCCAGCAGAAGATCGGCAAGAACAAGCTGATCATGCGCTGGCTGGATCACCGCGGCGGTGCCATCGATTTTCGCGAGTGGCAGGAGGCCCACCCGGGTGAGCGTTTCCCGGTGGCGGTGGCGCTGGGCGCCGATCCGGCGACCATCCTCGGCGCGGTGACGCCGGTGCCGGATACCCTCTCCGAATACGCCTTCGCCGGTTTGCTGCGGGGCAGCCGCACCGAGGTGGTGAAGGCCATCAGCTGCGATCTGGAGGTGCCCGCCAGCGCCGAGATCGTGCTGGAAGGCTATCTGGAGCCGGGCGAGCTGGCCCCCGAAGGGCCTTATGGCGATCACACCGGTTACTACAACGAGGTGGACGAGTTCCCGGTCTTTACCATCACCCACATGACGATGCGCAAGGATGCCATCTACCACAGCACCTACACCGGCCGTCCGCCCGATGAGCCGGCGGTGCTCGGGGTGGCGCTCAACGAGGTGTTCGTGCCGCTGTTGCAGAAGCAGTTCCCCGAGATCGTGGACTTCTACCTGCCGCCGGAGGGGTGCTCCTACCGGATGGCGGTGGTGACCATCAAGAAGCGTTACCCTGGCCACGCCAAGCGGGTGATGCTGGGGGTCTGGTCCTTCCTGCGCCAGTTCATGTACACCAAGTTCGTGATCGTCTGCGACGACGACATCAACGCCCGCGACTGGAAGGACGTGATCTGGGCCATCACCACCCGGATGGACCCGGCTCGCGATACGACCCTGATCGAGCACACCCCGATCGACTACCTGGACTTCGCCTCGCCGGTCTCCGGCCTCGGCTCCAAGATGGGGCTGGACGCCACCAACAAGTGGCCGGGAGAGACCAACCGCGAGTGGGGCCAGCCCATCGTCCAGGACGAGGCGGTGAAGCAGAAGATCGATGCCCTCTGGGACGAGCTGAACATTCTCGGTTGATGAGCGGCGGCCGGCCAGACGGGCCGTGCCGCCTGGCCGGGATGCAAAAGATTGATGCCATTTGAGCTGAATTGGGTATGCTCGACTGACCTGACCATTTTGCTGGTCGCCAGTCCACAGTGAATCAAGAGCGAAAGCGGGCCGAACGAGCCCGTCACAAGGATAAGAATGCAACGTATCAAGTGCCGCGTAGAGGAACTGCGCGAATATGTCGACACCATCTGGCACGTGGCCCTGACGCCGCTGCAAGAGGTCAGCTTCAAGCCGGGCCAGTATCTGCTGGTGGTGATGAGTGATTCGGACAAGCGTCCCTTCTCCATCGCCAACTCGCCGACCCGTCCTGGCGTGCTGGAGCTGCAGATCGGCGCCACCCCGGAGAACGCCTATGCCGGCCAGGTGCTGGCCCGCATGCGCGAGCAGGGGGAGATCGAGATTGAGCTGGCGGCGGGCAAGGCCTTCCTGCGGGAAGAGTCACCCCGGCCGCTGATCCTGATGGCAGGCGGCACCGGTTTCTCCTACGCCCGCGCCATTCTGGAATACCTGATCGACAGCGGCAGCAAGCGCCCGGTGTTCTTCTACTGGGGCGTGCGCCAAGCGCACTGGCTCTACGAGCAGGAGCAGATGCAGCAGTGGGAGCGCGACTACGCCCCGCTCACCTACATCCCTGTGGTGCAGGAGCCGGAGAGCGACTGGACCGGCAAGACCGGGCTGGTGCACAAGGCCATCATGGATGACTTCGTCAGCCTGCACGACTACGACATCTATGTCGCCGGTCGCTTCGAGATGGCGGGTGCGGCGCGGGAGGAGTTCAAGATTCTGGGGGCCGAGCCAGAGCGCATCTTCGGCGACGCCTACGAATTCATCTGAGTTCGGCATGAGGCCGGTCACGTAACCGGGAAGGCCTCGCTAGATCTGCCTGCCGCAGCTTGCTTTGCGGCAGGCCAGAAACAACAAACCCCAGCCTGGCTGGGGTTTGCTTTATGGGGGCGGTGTTATTCGCCCTTGGCGCCGAGCTGCTGCTCGAGCTGGGCCAGCTTGGCCTCGAGGGCGGTCAGCTTCTCGCGGGTGCGCAGCAGCACCTTGGTCTGCACGTCAAACTCTTCGCGACTGACCAGATCCAGCTTGCCGAGCTGGGACTGCAGCACCTGACGGATCTTCTTCTCCACCTCTTCACCCATGCTGCGAATGCCGGGCGGCAGGGAGTTGTGCACCTGTTTGGCGATCTCTTCCAGTTTCTTCGGGTCGATCATGTGGTTCTCCTTAAGCAATGCGCCATTCTACCGGCAATTGATCCGCTTTGCCGAGATCGGGGGTCGCTTTTTGCCATCTGGCGTACAAGTGACCGCTGGTCGGGTCTGGTATCCGGGATGAAGCTGTTAACCTATCGAGTCCCGTTTCTATTCCAATTCCTTGATGCTGTACACAAAAAAAGCAGATCAGATGACCGACCAGCTACTTAATAATTGTTGCGTTGCTGTTAAGATGTACCGGTCGGGTTTTTACCCAACGCCGTCAGCATTTCATGGATAACAACTAAAAAGAGATAAGGATATGAAAAAGAAGCTAATTTATGCCGCAGTCGTCAGTGCTATGCTGGCCGGCTGTGGTGGCAGTGACGATAACAAAGGCGACACCTCCAGCTATCTCGACTATCTGTTGACCGGTTCCAACGCAGTGCGCCCCAGTGCCCTGGCGGCCCGGGCCAGCGATGGCACCCTGAAATTCTCCACCGAAACGGCGGATCTCTCCAACCCGGTGTCGGCCATGTCGACCCTGGATGGCTGGTCCACGACCCAGGCCATCCAGATCGTGCCCGTCACCTCGTCCGGCATCACTGTCCAGGCACCGGCTGCCGCCGAGTTTGCCGCCTCGGTGGCCCCGCTCTACCTGCTGGAGCTGAGCTTTGACAGCACAGCCCTGCGCCCGAGCGGCGTAAAGAAGGTGCTGACCTACGGGGTGGACTTCGTGGTGGCCGCCTCGGCTGGCAAGCTGAACCTGGTACCGCTCAAGCCGCTGAACCCCTCCTCCTACTACATGATCGTGGCCACCGACTCCCTCAAGGACAGCAACGGCAACGCGGTCAAGGCCGGCAGCGACTACGGCAACTACAAGAACAACGTCGGCAGCAATGCCCAGGAGCAGACCATCAACGGTCTGATCGCCCTGCAGGAGGGCCTGTTCAAGGCCGCCACCGGCGTCTCCACCGATCACGTCATCTTCTCCGACTGGTTCGGTACCCAGTCCGGTGCCGATGTGCTGGTCGCGGTGAAAGGGGCTGCGGCATCCGTGCTGAAGAGCCCGACCCTGGACGCGGCCGCCCTGTGGAAGCAGGATGCCAAGGGCAACACCAGCCTGCCCGGCACCTACACCTTGGCCGTGACCGGCAGCAACCCCTTCCTGACCCAGCTGGACGCCGAGGTGTTCCTGCCGCAGGAGCAGAAAGATGCGCTGGCCACCGCCTTCGGCCCTGGCGCCCCGCTCAACGGGCTGGCCCAGCTGACCACTGTCTATACCGGTACCGTCAAGCTGCCTTACTTCCTCTCCTCGCCGGCCACCGCCGGCTCCTGGGACAAGGCCAAGACCCAGTCCTGGCACGGCGCCATCCCCAGCCTGTACGCCATCGCCAATGCCCTGAAAGCCTCTGACAGCGAAGTGATCGCCGGGCTGGTGGGCGCGGGCGTGGACCCGGCCCTGCTGGCGACGCTGATTGCCGATCCGACCCGTCAGGCCGAACTGCTGGCCGAGGCGAGCAAGCTGATCGGGGTGACCCTCACCTCCGGCGGCAAGCCGCTGGATGCCGAGCAGAACATCGGTCGCTTCAACCCGCTGCCCAAGCTGGAAGAGGTGCAGTCGGTGCCGATGCGCGTCTTCGCCAAGGATGCCCTCAACACCATCACCGACGTGATCATCTATCAGCACGGCGTCACCTCGGTGAAAGAGAATGCCTATGCGCTGGCGCTGGGTCAGATCTATGCCGGCATGCAGGCAGGCAAGAAGGTGGCGCTGGTGGTGATCGATCACCCGCTGCACGGTGAGCGCGGCTTCGCCCTGAGCGGCAGCATGGACACAGTCACCACCTCCGACAATCCGACCCCCTACCTGAACCTGAGCTACCTGACCGTGGCCCGCGACAACCTGAAACAGAGCGTGGCGGATCTGCTGGGCCTGCGTCTGGCGGTCGGTCTGGCCAATGCCAAGGGTGCCATCGGCAGCGCCGGCAGCCTCAAGGTGCACTTCCTGGGCCACTCCCTGGGCGCCATCTCCGGCACCAACCTGCTGGCAGTCGCCAACCAGTCCATCGGCAATGCCCAGGCGGATGCCCTGTTCAAGTTCGATACCGGTGGCCTGGCCATGCCGGGTGGCGGCATAGCGCCGCTGTTGCTGAACTCGCCGACCTTCGGTCCGACCATCAAGATGGGCGTGCTGACCAGCGGCAGTGCCGAGCTGAAAGCGGGCTTTACTGCCTACGCCCCCAGCTGCAAGACCGAGGTGCCGACCTGCTTCGTCAACGAGTTCCTGCCGAGCCTGAGCGCCACCCAGCAGGCCGCTGCGGCCAGCACGCTGCAGAGCTACAGCTTCGCGGCCCAGTCGGTACTGGATTCGGCTGACCCGATCAACCTCGGCAGCGGTATCAAGAGCGACTTCCCGCTGTTCGCCACCGAGATCGTTGGCGATGGCGCGCTGAGCCTGTCGGATCAGGTGATCCCGAACAGCATCGCCTCCGCCCCGCTGGGCGGCACCGAGCCGTTGTTCAAGGTGCTGGCGCTGCAACCGCTGACCGCCACCGGTGCGGCCAGCCACAACGCGGCCCGCTTCGTGGCTGGTGGCCACAGCTCGCTGCTGGCACCGGACGAGAACTTCGATCCGAGCGGCGACGTGACCACCGAGATGCAGTCCGAGTTCGCCAGCTTCTTCATGAGCGGCGGCACTGCGGTCAAGGTGACCGATCCCACCCTGCTCAAGCAGTAAGCCAGTCGGCCAATAAAAACGCCGCCCCGAGGGGCGGCGTTTTTTTTCGTGTATAGCACTTGTCGCCGGTTCAGACTGGCCTGGTTGGTGGCCGCTATGGCTGGCAAGCTGATTGCTCACCTCGATGACCACTCCCACTCAGGCAGGCTGGTGGTGTCTGTCCAGCCAGCCCTGCAGCAGGCCGACCAGCAGGCCGGCCAGGTGGGCCATGTTGGCGGTACGGGTGCCGAGCAGATCGAAGAAACCGAGTGCCAGCCAGAACAGCATGAAGCCCATCAGTGCTGGCGGCAGGGTGAGGCCGCAGGCCGGCTGCAACTTGCTGCGCAGCCAGCAGTAGCCGAGCAGGGCATAGACCACCCCGGAGAGGCCGCCAAACAGCGGGCCGCTGGCGAAAAACTCGGCCAGGTTGGGCAGGGCGGCGCCTACCAGCAGCAGGATCAGCAGCTTGCCGCTGCCGAGTCGCTGTTCGATCTGGCCCCCCAGATACCACCACCACAGCAGGTTGAATACCAGGTGCAGCACCGAGAAGTGGATGAAGGCCGGGGTGAAGTAGCGCCACGCCTGCCAGTCGGTGAACTGGGCCAGGGTCGGGTGAAAGGCCAGCTCGTCGAAGATCGGCAGGCCGATGGCGTCGAGTCCGTAGATGGCCAGACAGGCGATGATCACCACTAGGGTCAGCGGCCCCGCCTGATGGAGGAAGTCGGTGACCGGGTCGCTCATCCCCTTGCTGTAGTCGATGCGGGCATCGGCCCGGCCGGACTGCCAGGAGGCCTCCATGTAGCGGGGGTGGCTCGGCTCGGCCAGGAAGCGCTTCACCTCCTGCTGGGCCTGGGCGAGGCGCTGCTCGTCCGCCAGCCAGATGGTGACCCCCAACTCCGACTGGGTCAGCTCGCACGAGATGCCGAGGGTGGAGAGGTAGTCCACCAGTGCCTGGGCCATGCGGGCGTTGTCGAGCACCAGCAGCTGGATCATGCGTCGCCCGCCTGGATCGGGAACTCCCTGCGCCACGCCTCGAAGCCGCCGTCCAGGCTGTAGACCTCATCGTACCCCTGTTGCAGCAGGTACTGGGCGGCGCCCTGGCTGCTGTTGCCGTGGTAGCACATCACGATCACCGGGGTGTCGAAGTCCACCTCGTTCATGAAACGCACCAGAGTGCCGTTGGTGAGGTGGAAGGCGCCGACCGCGTGGGCCGTCTCGAAGGATTGGGGATCGCGAATGTCCACGAGACGGGCTTCGCCTGCGCTCAGCTTCTGGTGGGCATCATGGGCGCTGATATGGGCAAACTGGTCCATTGAGATGTCCTGAAAATGGAGGGTTGAAGGGCAGTTTACCGCAAGCGGCGGTTTGCGCTAAGTGTGCAATGGGGGCGGCATCCAGGGGATCGCAATTTTCTTCAATATCGGGCCGCCCGGGCCGGGTAGGCTCGGACTTCCCTCAATTGAACGAGCATCATCCATGGAATTCAGTCTGCTGTTATCCATGGCCGGGTTTGCCCTGGCCATGTCCATCTCCCCGGGGCCGGTCAATCTGGTCGCCCTTGGCACCGGCGCCCGGTACGGTTTCACGGCCAGCCTGCGCCACGTGGTGGGGGCCACCCTCGGCTTCATCCTGCTGCTCCTGCTGATGGGGTTGGGTCTTGGCGGCGCCCTGTCCCGCTGGCCTGTGGCGCTGGGGGCCATTCACTGGGGCGGCGTGCTCTTTCTCGGCTGGATGGCCTGGCAGTTGCTGGTGGACAGCGGCGAGGTGGAGGAAGTGGAGGGCGTACCCCCCGCCTTCTGGTACGGGGCCCTGATGCAGTGGCTCAATCCCAAGGCCTGGCTTGCCGCCAGCATGGGGATGGGAGCCTATGGGATCGCGGGCGGCATGAGCCAGATCGCCCTCTTTACCGGCATTTATCTGGTGATTTGCCTCGGCTCCATCGCCTGCTGGGCCTATGCGGGCAGCCGATTGCAGGGGTGGCTGGTCTCTCCTCGCCGATTGCGCTGGTTCAATCGGGCCATGGCGCTCTTGCTGCTGCTCAGCGCCGCCTATCTGGTGCGCTCGTCCTGAGGGGCGAGCTGCGCTCTGTACTGGCCCGGGGTGGCGGCCACCCGGCGTTTGAACTGGCGCTGGAAGTGGGCCTGATCGGCAAAACCGCTGGCAAGGGCCACTTCCGCCAGGGGCTGCCCCTGGCGCAGCAGGGTGCGGGCGTGGCGAATGCGCTGATCGAGCAGGTAGGCGTGGGGCGTCATGCCGTAGTGGCGGCTGAAGGCGCGCACGAAGTGGGAAGGGGTGAGCCCGGCCACCGCGCTCAGCTGTGCCAGGGTGAGGGCGCAGGCACTGTCGTCCTGCATCAGCTCGGCGGCTCGCTGCAGGTGCTGGGGAGGGCGGTCATCCCACTTGGCCGGGGTGAGCCTGGCCAGAAGCTGGCGGCTGAAGAGGTGGCAGGCCACTTCGCGAGCCAGGGGATCCGGCTCCGCCACCAGTTGCCGATGAAGCCGGCAGAGCCCCTGGTAGAGCAGGGGATCCCGGCTTGCGGTCATGTCGAAGGGGCGAAACGCGTTGCCGAGCCCGGCCTCCTCCTGCTGGCGCTGCAACCAGAGGTTGTCGATGTAGAACATCAGATAGGACCAGGGCTGGTCCGCGACGGGATTGCAGGCGTGCACCTCTTCCGGGTTCATCAGCACCAGGCTGCCGCGGCCGACCTCTTGCAGGCTGCGCTGGTTGAGGTAGTGGCTGTGGCCGCCGGTGATGGCGCCGATGGAGAAGTGGGGGTGGCTGTGCTTGTCGTAGCAGACGCGCCGGCCATCCTGCACCGCCCGCGCCTCGATGAAGGGCAGGGCGGGATCATGCCAGAAGTGGTGCTGATCCTGCGTCGCCCGCGCACGGCTCACGATGTGCTCCTCGGCGGGGGGCTGTTCCCCTGCCGGGCTCGGGGAGCGCGGCAGGGGAAGGGTGACGATGGTTGCTGCATCCTCAGCCGCCGAGATAGGCCTGGCGGACGGCCGGGTTGGCCAACAGGGCCGCCCCCGTGTCCTGCAGCACCACGTGGCCGTTCTCCAGCACATAGCCGCGATCGGCCAGCTTGAGCGCCTGGTTGGCGTTCTGCTCCACCAGGAAGATGGTCATGCCGTCGCGGCGCAGCTGCTCTATGGTGTCGAAGATCTGCTGGATGACGATGGGGGCCAGCCCCAGCGAGGGTTCATCCAGCAGCAGCAGGCGCGGCTTGCTCATCAGGGCCCGGCCGATGGCCAGCATCTGCTGCTCACCGCCGGACATGGTGCCGGCCCGCTGCTCCAGTCGCTCATGCAGCCGCGGGAACAGGGTGAAAATCTGATCCAGCAGGCCGCGCTGCTCAGCCTTGTCGACGAAGAAGGCCCCCATCAGCAGGTTCTCCTCCACCGTCAGGCGGGCGAAGATGCGGCGCCCTTCCGGCACCACGGCGATGTCCTTGCGCATGATGCGGGCGGTGGAGAGAGAGTCTATCTGCTCCCCCTCGAACCAGATGGAGCCGCTGCTGGGCTTGGGCTCGCCGCACAGGGTCATCAGCAGGGTGGTCTTGCCGGCACCGTTGGCGCCGATCAGGGTGACGATTTCCCCCTCTTTTACCTCGACGCTGACGTCGTGCAGCGCCTGAATTTTGCCGTAGTGGGTCGATACGTTGCGAAGTTCTAACATCTTGTTTTCCTTACGACTCGCCCAGATAGGCCTTGATCACTGCCGGATTGCTGCGGATTTCATCCGGCTTGCCGTGGGCCAGCGGGGTACCCTGGTTGACCACGAAGATGCGGTTGGAGATCTCCATCACCAGCTTCATGTCGTGCTCGATCAGCAGCACCGAGACCCCGAACTCGTCCCGCAGGTTGGAGATAAGCTCGTTCAGCTCGTCGGTCTCGTGGGGGTTGAGGCCGGCGGCCGGCTCGTCCAGCATCAGCAGCTCGGGTCGGGTCGCCATGCAGCGGGCGATCTCGAGCCGGCGCTGCTGACCATAGGCCAGGTTGCCGGCGGCGCGGTTGGCGAGATCCTTGAGCCCCACCTTCTCCAGCCAGAAGGCGGACTGCTCCAGCCCCTCCCGCTCGGCGCGGCGAAAGGCCGGGGTCTTGAACAGCCCGGCCAGAAAACCGGTGTTGAGGTGTCTGTGCTGGGCCACCAGCAGGTTTTCCACCGCCGTCATGTCCTTGAACAGCCGCACGTGCTGAAAGGTGCGCACGATTCCCTTGCGGGCGATGAGGTGGCCGGGCAGCCCCTGGATCTCCTCGCCCTTGTAGCGAATGATGCCGCCGCTCGGGCGGTAGAAGCCGGTAAGGCAGTTGAAGATGGTGGTTTTGCCGGCCCCGTTGGGACCTATGATGGAGATCACCTCCCCCTTTTCCACGTCCAGCTTGACCCCGTTGACCGCCAGCAGGCCGCCAAAACGCATCGACAGATCAGAGACTTCCATTAACTTCTGATGAGTACTCATTTTTTCAGCTCCCAGTCCAGGGTGGAGCAAGTCACCGCCAGCAATCCAGCCAGATAGCGCATCGACAGCTCAGAGACGTCCAACAACTTCTGATGCGTACTCATTTCTTCAACTCCAGATGCGGGCGGGTCATCGGCAGCAATCCTTGTGGCCGCCAGATCATCATGAACACCATCAAGAGGCCGAACATCAGCATGCGGTACTCGTTGAACTCGCGCGCCAGCTCCGGCAGCACCGTCATCACGATGGCGGCCAGCACCACCCCGATCTGGGAGCCCATGCCGCCCAGCACCACGATGGCGAGCACGATGGCCGACTCGATGAAGACGAAGGACTCCGGGCTGATGAAGCCCTGGCGCGAGGCGAAGAAGCTGCCGGCAAACCCCGCGAAGCAGGCGCCTATGGTGAAGGCGGTCAGCTTGATGATGGTGGGGTTGAGCCCCAGCGACTTGCAGGCGATCTCGTCTTCCCGCAGCGCCTCCCAGGCGCGGCCGAGCGGCATGCGCAGCAAGCGGTTGATGACGAACAGGGTCGCCACCACCAGCACCAGCGCCATCAGGTAGAGGAAGATCACCTTGTGGTTGGCGTTGTAGGCGATGCCGAAGAATTCGTGGAAGGTTTCGAAGCCGCCATCCTTGACGGTGCGGTTGAACTCCAGCCCCCCCAGGGTCGGTTTGGGAATGCCGGAGATGCCGTTCGGGCCGCCGGTCAGGCTGGTCATGTTGTTGAGCAGGATGCGGATGATCTCGCCAAAGCCCAGGGTGACGATGGCCAGGTAATCCCCCCGCAGCCGCAGTACCGGGAAGCCGAGCAGGAAGCCGAAGGTGGCCGCCATCAGGCCGGCGATGGGCAGGCACTCCCAGAAGCTGAGGCCGAAGTAGCTGTTGAGCAGGGCATAGCTGTAGGCGCCGACCGCGTAAAAGCCGACGTAGCCGAGATCGAGCAGACCGGCGAGGCCCACCACCACGTTCAGGCCCAGCCCCAGCATGATGTAAATCAGGGTGAGGGTGGCGAGATCGATGGCGCCGCGGGAGGCCATGAAGGGCCAGCTCACCGCAAACAGCAGCACCAGCACGGCGGTCAGGTTATAGAGCTTGGGCGCCTCTTCCGGGCTTGGCAGCACCAGCTTGGTGAAGCCGACCGAGAAGCCGCTGATGGAGGCCTGGAACAGGCGGCTTATCTGGCCGCGCAGCATCTGGAACCAGAACACCAGGGTGGCACCGCCCAGCAGCCAGGCCAGCGACACGTCGAGCCGGCTCACCACCAGCAGGCGGGTGCCGTCGGTCTCCAGCTTGAAGCCGAGCAGCCAGAAGGAGAGCACCAGCAGCACCAGGCTGGCGATGCAGGCATGAATGAATTGGCGTTTCATCATACTTTCTCCACTTCCGGGCGGCCCAGGATGCCAGTGGGCATAAAGAGCAGTACGAAGATGAGCAGGGCGAACGCCATCACATCCTTGTACTCGGTGCTGAGGTAGCCGGCGGTGAGCGCCTCCACCACGCCGAGCAGCAGGCCGCCCAGCACGGCGCCGGGAATGCTGCCGATGCCGCCAAGCACCGCCGCCGTAAAGGCCTTCAAGCCGGCCATAAAGCCGAGATAGGGGTTGATGACACCGTAATACATGCCGAGCAGCACGCCGGCGACGGCGGCCAGGGTGGCCCCCAGCACGAAGGTGATGGAGATGACCACGTGGGTGTCTATCCCCAACAGGTTGGCCATCTTGATGTCTTCCGAACAGGCGCGACAGGCGCGGCCCATGCGGGAGCGGCCGATGAACTGGGTCAGCGCCAGCATGGTGATGAAGGTCACCACGAAGATGATGAGCTGCATCCAGGAGAGGCTGGCCTGGAAGCCGTCGGCCTCACCCAGAGTCCAGCCGCCGGAGATCAGGGTGGGCATGGCGATGTCGCGCGAGCCCTGGGCCATCCGCATCATGTTCTGCAGGAAGATCGACATGCCGATGGCGGAGATGAGGGGGATCAGCCGGTTGCCGCCCCGTAGCGGGCGATAGGCGACCCGCTCTATGGTCCAGCCATAGCTGCCGGTGATGATGATGCTGACCAGGAAGGCGCCCCCCAGCAGCAGAAAGGTGCTGTCGATGCCCATCATCATGAGCCCCGCCATCACCATGAAAGCGACATAGGAGCCGATCATGTAGACCTCGCCGTGGGCGAAGTTGATCATGCCGATGATGCCATAGACCATGGTGTAGCCGATGGCGATCAACGCATAGGTGCTGCCTATGGTTAACCCGTTCAGCAACTGCTGAACCAGGTAAAGGAAGTGTTCGGACATACTGCGTTCCCTGTACTTGCCCGCAAAGAAAGGAGGGGTGACTCACGTCACCCCGACCGGCAGATTACTTGAGTTGGGTAGAGGTACCGTCGGCGTGCCACTGGAACACACCGAATTCAAACCCTTTCAGGTCGCCGTTGGGAGCCCAGCTGAGGGGGCCCATCACGGTATCGACCGGCGCGGCCTTGATGGCAGCGGCAACGGCAGCCGGGTCATCCTCACCCGCCTTGGCGATACCGGCAGCCAGGGTTTGCACCGCGGCATAGGTGGTCCACACGAACGGACCGGAAGAGTCCTGACCCTTGGCCTTGAACGCGGCAACCAGCGGGGCGTTGGCCGGCACCAGGTCGTACTTGTTCGGCAGGGTGACCAGCAGGCCTTCGGAAGCCGGGCCGCCGATGGCGGAGATGTCCTTGTTACCCACCCCTTCCGGCCCCATGAACTTGGCCTTGAGGCCCTTCTCGCCGGCCTGACGCAGGATCAGACCCAGCTCCGGGTGGTAGCCGCCGTAGTAGACGAAATCGACGTTCTCTTTCTGCAGCTTGGCGATCAGGGCGGAGAAGTCCTTGTCACCGGCGGTGATGCCTTCAAACGCCACCACCTTGACGCCGGCCTTGTCCAGCGCCGCTTTCACGCTGGAGGCGATGCCTTCACCGTACTGTTTCTTGTCGTGGATGACGGCCACGCGCTGGGGTTTGACCTGCTCGATGATGTATTTGGCGGCAGTCGGACCCTGGTCGCTGTCCAGGCCGATGGTACGCAGTACCAGCTGATAGCCGCGCTCGGTGATCTTGGGGTTGGTGGAGGCCGGGGTCACCATCAGCACGCCTTCATCTTCATAGATGTCGGAGGCGGGCAGGGTGTTATCGGAGCAGAGATGGCCGACCACGAACTTGACGCCGTCGTTGATCACCTTGTTGGCGACCGCCACGGCCTGTTTCGGATCGCAGGCATCGTCATAGATGACGGCTTCGATCTGCTTGCCCTTGATGCCGCCGGCCTTGTTGATCTGCTCGACCGCCATCTTGCCGCCGGTGAACTGCATGTCGCCGTACTGGGCGACCGGGCCAGTGACCGGGCCGGCGATGCCGATCTTGATGGTATCCGCCGCGTGGACCAGTGAGACCGATCCGAACAGGGCCATAGAAACCGCTGCCCTGACTGCCATTTTGCTCAACTTATTCATCGATTCGTCCCTTAATCAGTGGATTGTTTCATTTTCCGTGTGCCATTCCGAACCGTGATCCCGCCAGTCCGGCAATAGGTATGGTTCTATCATTCCTCGCTGGGCAATAACAAGCTGTTAAAGATACTAACCAGAGAGGGGGTAATAGTGCTTTTTTGAAACAAATATCTAATTACAGTTATCTATTTAGAAGTTGATGCTGATGATGGCAATTAACATCTTCTCAACAAGGTGCACTTTCGATAAATGATAGATGAAAAAACTGACGATATTTTACTCTGACGCTGCTCCCATTTTGACCAAAATCCGTTTGCGCAAATAGAAATGACCGCCTAGATTAGCCAGCATTGACAATTCATTGGCAGCACTCGTTAAAACCAAGCCTTTATTCGGGAAATCTGCTAATGTTCCGCCTTTGATCTTCAGGAGACAGAGATGGCCACTATCAAGGATGTCGCCTCCCGCGCAGGCGTATCCATCTCCACCGTCTCACATGTACTCAATCACACCCGTCGGGTCAGCGAAGACGCAACCCAAAAAGTGCTTGAGGCGGTGGCAGAACTCAACTACGCGCCCAACTCGGTAGCGCGCAGCCTCAAGATAAACTCGACCAAGACCATCGGCATGCTGGTGACCACCAGTGCCAACCCCTTCTTTGCGGAAGTGGTGCAGGGGGTGGAGGCGTACTGCTTCGAGCAGGGCTACAGCCTGATCCTCTGCAACACCGAGAACCAGCCGCCCCGTCAGCAGCACTACCTGCGCATGCTGATGGAGAAGCGGGTCGACGGTCTGCTGGTGTTGGGAACCGACATCGATACCCCGCTGCGCGACATGCTGCGCATCCACAAGAACGTGCCGCAAGTGGTGCTGGACTGGGGTACCGAGTGCGATTTTGCCAACGTCATCAATGACAACGCCCGCATCGGGGCACGCCTGGCGGTGCGCCACCTGCTGGAGCAGGGTCACCGCGACATCGTCTGCATTACCGGTCAGCTGGCCAAGCCGACCACCCAGCAGCGACTGGACGGGGTGCGCGATGCCCTGGCCGAACAGGGGTTGACCCTGAAAGAGGAGCAGATCTTCGAAGGGGATTACGAGAGCCAGAGCGGATTCGATGCCATGCAGCGGATCCTGGCCCTCAAGCCGCGGCCGACCGCGGTGTTTGCCTTCGACGATCCCATGGCGATCGGCGCCATCTGCGCCGCCTGGGAAGCCGGGGTCAAGGTACCGGATGACATCTCCATGATCGGCTATGACGACGTGGAGATGGCGCGCTTCTCCAGCCCGCCGCTCACCACCATTCGCCACCCCAAGGCCGAACTCGGCCTGCTGGCGGTGCAGCAGCTGGTGAGCCGGATCCGCAACAAGGAGCTGGAGGTCGAGTCGATGACGGTGCAGCCCGAGCTCATCGTCCGCCGCTCGGTCAAGTCCCTGCGCTGATCGCGCCACGGCAGTGCCAGCAACAAGAAAACCCCCTCGCCAGCGAGGGGGTTTTTGTTTGGCCCGCGTTTATTGCAAGGGCGGCCAGTACTCCTGGTTGGCGGCGATCAGGTCGTCCAGGATGGCTTTGGCCACCGAGGCGCTCGGCACCGTCTTGGAGAGGGTGATCGCCTGCCACAGCTTCTGATAAGAGCGTTCGATCCATGCCTCCACCACCAGCTTCTCGACGGCCACCTGCTGACCCATCATGCCCTGCTGGAACAGCGGGATGTTGCCCACCTGCAGCGGTTCGGGGCCGCTGCTGCCCACCAGGCAGGGGATCTCGACCATGGCCTCCGGGTCGAAGTTGGGGATGGCGCCCCGGTTCGGCACGATCAGCAGCATCCGCTCCTGGGTGTTGAAGGCGATGGCGGTGGCCAGATCCACTATGTAGGAGGCGTGCTCGTCGATCTCCAGCTCGCCGGCCGCGGCGTTGCCGGCCGCCACTATGGCGCGGCAGGCGCTGAACACCTGCTTCTCGCGGTGCTCCATCACCTCGTTGGCGCGGGTGTGTTCCGGATTGGAGTGGGACACCACATAGTCCGGGTAGAGGTAGTACTTCAGATAGGTGTTGGGCAGGGTGTCCGGATCAAGGGCCCAGACGTCCCTGGCCTTGGCGAAGGTGTCGTTCCAGCTGGCCTCGGCGTGGCTGGCCTGCTTGGGCACATAGCCGTGTTTGGCCACGTGGGCCTTGATGGCCGGCATCAGGTCGTTGCCCGCCAGATCCTCGATGCGGGTCCACCAGCCGAAGTGGTTGAGGCCGTAGTAGCGCACCCGCATCTCCTTGCGTGACGGCAGGCCGGCGATCTGGGCCATCCGTCCCTCGATGCCGATGGGCATGTCGCAGATGTTGAGGATCCTGGCGTGGGGACGCAGGCGACGGGTCGCCTCGGCCACGATGGCGGCCGGGTTGGAGTAGTTCAGCATCCAGGCATCCGGCGAGTACTGTTCCATGTAGTCGACCAGCTCCAGCACGCCGCCGATGGAGCGCATGCCGTAGGCGATGCCGCCCGGGCCGCAGGTCTCCTGGCCGACCACGCCATGGCGCAAGGGGATCTTCTCGTCCAGCTCGCGCATGGGGTACTTGCCGACCCGGATGTGGGCCATCACGAAGTCCACCCCGCTGAAGGCCGCCTTGGGGTCGGTGCCATAGCTGAAGGCAATGTCCGGGGCTCTCTCTTTGAGCAGGACGCGGCAGGCCTCGGCGATCACCTCCTGGCGGGCACCATCGTTGTCGTAGAACTTGATCTCGTGCAGCGGGAAGCGGTGCTGGTTCTCCAGCAGCATGAGAACGATGCCCGGGGTAAAGGTGCTGCCACCGCCGGCAATGACGACAGAGAATTTTTTCATGATCATGACTCCGTTACGAAAGAAGAGGAGGAGGGGTTGTTCATCAGGCTCTCCATGTTTTCCCTCAGCTGGGGGACATGCAGACCGATAATGATCTGGATGCTGTCACCGTGGCGGACCACGCCGTGGGCACCCAATTGTTTGAAAGCATCATCTGGTGCCACCAGGCCTGCATCACGCAGCGATATGCGCAGCCGGGTGGCACAGTTGTTCAGGCTGTTGATATTTCCAGAGCCACCGAGTGCCGCCAGAATATGGCCGGCAATATCATGGCCACGCTGTTTTTTGGCGGCCTGATAATCGGCCTTGGAATAAAGTCTTATTTCGCTTTCATCCCGCCCAGGGGTTTTCAAATTGAATTTCAGAATGAGCGTGCGGAATATCAGGAACCAGATCCCGGTAAAGGTCAGCCCGATGGCAATCTGGGTAAACATCATGCCGGCGTGATTGTGGAACATGGGGATCCAGTTCTGCGGCAGGAACTGGTCGAGCAGACCACCGCCCATGTTGCCGACGACCCCGAACAGGTACATCACGGTCGCCATGGTGGCCGCCAGCAGGGCATGGATGGCGAACAGCAGGGGCGAGATGAAGAGGAAGGTGAACTCGAGCGGCTCGGTGATCCCCACCAGCATGGCGGTCAGGGTGGCCGGGATCAGCAGGCCGGCCACCTTGGCCTTGTTCTCCCTGGCGGCGGTGGCGTAGATGGCGAGTGCAATCCCCATGGCCCCGAAGATCTTGGAGTTGCCGTGCAGGGCGAAGCCGCCCTGGGGGAACAGCTCGATCAGCGGCCGGGTGCTCTGGCTGAACTCCAGCATGTGCTGGGCCCAGTAGAGCTGGATGCCGCCTTCCACCGCGGCCGGGCCGAAGATGAAGGGGCCGTAGATGAAGTGGTGCAGGCCGGTCGGGATCAGGATCCGCTCAAGGAAGGTGTAAACCCAGACGCCGAGCGGGCCGGAGACCAGCATGAACTCCTGCAGGGAGGCGATGCCCATCTGCACCTTGGGCCAGCCCAGCAGGGTCAGCCAGGCGCAGGGGATCATCACGAAGAAGGCGACTATGGTGACGAACGAGCTGCCCTGGAAGATGCCGAGAAAGACCGGCAGCTGCCGGTCGAACAGTCGATTGTGCAGGGCGGTGACGATGCCGGAGATGGCGATGGCACCTATGATGCTGGTGTCCAGGGTCTTGATGCCGGCCACCATGGCCAGCCCGCTCTCGCCACCCACCGCCTGGTTGAAGTCGACCCCGAAATAGTCGCCCCAGGTCATCCCCATGGCATTGATGAAGTAGTTCCAGGTCATGAAGCTGACCAGCACGGAGAGGCAGGCGCGGGCCTGAGCCTTGTTTGCCAGCCCGATTGGCAGGCCGATGGCAAATATCAGCGGCATATTTCGAAATACCGTCCAGCCACCCTCTTCAATAATATGAACTATTTGAAAAAACAGTCCCTGAGGATTGGCCAGCATCTCTCCCACGAACATGGGATTTTTCAGCATGATTGCAATGCCTACCACCATACCTGCGAATGGAAACAGTAATACAGGCGTAAACATTGCCCCGCCAAAACGTTGAATTTGACTGAGCATATAGCGTCCCTTTTTATTAGAGAATTGTCTGACTTCTGTTGTCGTGTTGCTGAATTGAACCTAACAACAAGCGATCAGGCCCTCATGAAATATGTGGTGGTTATGTGATCCGGCGCATGCTCTTATTTAGACAAAGAGATCTAAATTTTGCGATATTGTTGTACGTCTTGTTTTTGTGACGTTTTTATCGGGTTATTTGAATTTAAAATTGTTTATTTTCAGCTGGTTGAAATAAAGGCGAGCAAATGGGTCGCCACCCCGGCTGGGTAAAGAGAGGTCTAGCAGTGATCTACAAATCGGTGGCGGATCGGTTGCGTATCCGGGTCAACGGGGCGGATTGCCGGGTGGGGGATGTCCTGCCGAGCGAGAAAACCCTGGCGAGTCAGTTCGGGGTATCGCGGATGACGGTGCGCAAGGCGGTGGACATGCTGATCGAGTGGGGGCTGGTGGAGCGGCGCCACGGCAGCGGCACCTACGTGACCAAGAAGGATGTGCAGCACGAGACCAAGGGGCTGAGCGGTTTCACCGAGCTGATGCGTGAACAGGGCCGCAGCCTGACCAGCGAGGTGCTGGAGTTTCGCACCATGCCGGCCCCACCCGCCATCGCCAGCCAGCTCAGGATCAAGGTGAACGAGCCGGTCTACTTCTCCAACCGGGTGCGCTCGGTCGACGGCCGGGCCCTGCTGGTGGAGGAGAGCTACATGCCGGTGCGGCTGTTTCGCACCCTCTCGGTGGCCCATCTGGAGGGCTCCAAGTTCGCCTACATCGAGAACGAGTGCCAGCTCCCCATCGCCGGCAACTACGAGAGCTTCAGAGCCGTGCTGGCCGACCGGCGCATGGCCGAGCTGCTGCACATCGAGCAGGGGGCGCCCATCCTGCGGCTCACCTCGCTCTCATACGGTGAGAACGGCGAGTTTCTCAACTACTCCATCATGTTCCGCAATGCCAACGACTATCACGTCGACTACCACCTGCGCCGCGCCCGCGGCTAGCCTGACCCGCATCTTGCTGCGTATGCAAACCCCCTCGCCAGCGAGGGGGTTTTTGTTTGATGGCCCTGAATGGGCGCTTCAGGCCTTGAGGCCGAGCCGCTTGGCGAGCCGGTGCAGGTTGCCACCGTCGAGCTCCAGCGTGCGGGCGGTGGCGGCCCAGTTACCGTCATGGGCGGCCAGGGTCTGCTCGATCAGCGCGAGCTGGAAGGCGTCGGTGGCGGCCCGCAGGCCAAGGCCGCCGGGCAAGGGGGTCATTGGCGCCATGGCGGGGTTGGTGGAGGGGGGCAGGGGGCCGGCCGCCAGGTTGAAGTGATGGCTGGCTAGGGTCGGGGCCTGGCTGCCCTGTTCGGCCCGCGCCAGTACGGCGGCGCGGTGGATGGCGTGCTCCAGCTCGCGCACGTTGCCGGGCCAGTCGTGGCGCTCGAGCAGTTGCAGCGCTTGTGGCTGGATGCGCAGCCGCTCCAGCCCCAGGCTGAGCCGGCAGCGCTCACAAAAATAACCGGCCAGCAGGGGGATGTCGCCGGGGCGCTCGCGCAGCGCCGGGGCGTGGATCGGGAACACGCTCAGCCGGTGGTAGAGGTCGGCCCGGAACTGCCCCTCGACCACCGCCTGCTTCAGATCCCGGTTGGTGGCCGCCAGGATGCGCACGTTCACCTTGAGCGGGGTGTCGTCACCGATCCGCTGCAGATCGCCGTATTGCAGCACCCGCAGCAGCTTGGCCTGCAGCGGCAGGGAGAGCTCGCCGATCTCGTCGAGGAGCAGGGTGCCCTGATCCGCCAGCTCGAACTTGCCGGCCCGATTGTGGATGGCGCCGGTGAAGGCCCCCTTCACGTGGCCGAACAGCTCGCTTTCGGCCACGGATTCGGGCAGGGCGGCGCAGTTGAGGTAGACCAGCGGGGCCTTGGCACGCTGGGAACCGCGATGCACCGCCTTGGCGATCAGCTCCTTGCCGACCCCGGTCTCCCCCAGGATCAGCACGTTCAGCTCCGAGCTGGCGACCACCTCGATCTCGTGGCGCAGCCGGGCCATGGCGGGGGACTGGCCGATCATCTCCGGCTGCTCAGGGCCGGGCCGTGTGCCGGGGACCAGCGGCTCGCTGCTCTGGCGGGCGAGCCGCTCCAGCAGCAGGGCATTGTTGAGGGCGGCGGCGGCCAGGGCGCCCACCAGCCGCAGCTCCTCGTCGCTGATGGCGTCGAACTGGGTCGGGTTCATGCCGTCTATGGTCAGCGCGCCGATGAGTGCCTGATCCGAGAACAGCGGCAGGCCGACGCAGGCGTGCACCTTGAAGTCGTCGTGATCCGGCAGCAGGCCGTCATAGGGGTCGGGCAGGCTGCTGTCGGCGGGGAAGCGCACCACGTCGCCGGCGCGGGCGATGGCCTCCATGCGCGGGTGATCCTTGAGGGCGAAGCGGCGCCCCAGCACGTCCTGCATCAGGCCGTCGATGGCCAGCGGGATGAACTGGCCCCCCTCGTAGCGCAACAGGGCCGAGGCATCCGAGTTCAGCAGGCTGCGCACGCTCTGGATCAGGCGGTGAAAGCGGTCCTGATGGGAGATGCCGAGTTGCAGGTCGAGGGCGATGCGCGCCAGGCTGTCGGTCGAGATCACGATAATTGTCCAAATGACAGTGTGTTTGTGATTTTGACTATAAAGAGAGGCTGTCTAAATGACAATGATAGATATATGTATCCATTAAAAACAACAAGTTACATATTGGCACGTCCGCTGCAATAGCTGGTTCAGTCGAACATACACTATTGCATTCGAGGAACTGCCTGATGAGCATTCACGTCAAGAACAACATCCACTGGGTCGGCCAACGGGACTGGGAGGTACGCGACTTCCACGGTACCGAGTACAAGACCCACAAGGGCACCAGCTACAACAGCTATCTCATCCGCGAAGGGAAGAACGTGCTGATCGATACCGTCGATCACAAGTTCAGCCGCGAGTTCGTGCAGAACCTGGCGGCCGAGATCGATCTCGCCGCCATCGACTATGTGGTGATCAACCACGCCGAGGAGGATCACGCCGGCGCCCTGACCGAGCTGATGGCCCGCATCCCCGGCACCCCCATCTACTGTACCCACAACGCCATCGACTCCATCACTGGCCATCATCACCACCCGGAGTGGAACTTCCACCCGGTCAAGACAGGGGACAGCCTGGACATCGGCAACGGCAAGCAGCTGGTATTTATCGAGACCCCCATGCTGCACTGGCCCGACAGCATGATGACCTACATGACAGAGGATGCGGTGCTGTTCTCCAACGACGCCTTCGGCCAGCACTACTGCGACGAGCACCTGTTCAACGACGAAGTGGATCAGACCGAGCTGATGGAGCAGTGCCAGCGCTATTACGCCAACATCCTCACCCCCTTCAGCCCGCTGGTGACCGCCAAGATCAAGGAAGTGCTGGGCTTCAACCTGCCGGTGAGCATGGTGGCCACCTCCCACGGCATCGTCTGGCGCGAGGACCCCACCCAGATCATCCTGAAATACCTGGAGTGGGCCGACCACTATCAGGAAGATCGTATCACCCTCTTCTACGACTCCATGTCCAACAACACCCGCATGATGGCCGACGCCATCGCCCAGGGCATCCACGAGGTGGATCCGGGCGTGGCGGTGAAGATCTACAACGTGGCGCGCCACGACAAGAACGAGATCCTGACCCAGGTGTTCCGCTCCAAAGGGATACTGGTGGGCTCCTCCACCATGAACAACGTCATGATGCCCAAGGTGGCGGGCATGCTCGAAGAGATCACCGGCCTGCGTTTTCGCAACAAGCGTGCCTCGGCCTTCGGCAGCTACGGCTGGACAGGTGGTGCGGTGGATCGGATCCAGACCCGGCTGATGGATGCGGGCTTTGACATCAGCATCTCCCTCAAGGCCAAGTGGCGCCCGGATGGTTCCGCCTTGGCGGAATGCCGCGAGCACGGCCGCCAGCTCGCCCGTCAGTGGGCGCTGCATCCGCTGGACGCGCCCCGCCCGATCACCCCCACTCAGGCGGCGGTGACACCTGCCCCCCTGATGCCCGCTGCTGAGCCGAAAGCCGCAGCGGCTGTCGCCGAGTGGGATGACGACCAGGCCATGCTCTGCACCGTCTGCCAGTGGGTCTACGACCCGGCCCAGGGCGAGCCGGATCAGCTGGTTGCGCCGGGCACCCCCTGGGCCCAGGTGCCGGACAGCTTCCTCTGCCCGGGTTGCGGCATCGGCAAGGAGGTATTTGAACCCTGTGCCGTGGAGGCCTGTGTATGAACGCAGCAACGCAGAGTGACGTCGGCATCAGCCGGGAAATAGTGGTGATCGGCAGCGGTTTCGCCGCCCAGCAGCTGGTCAAGAGCCTGCGCAAGCTGGACACCGAGCAGCCCATCCGCCTCATCACCGCCGACAGCGGCGACGAGTACAACAAGCCGGACTTGAGCCACGTGGTGAGCCGGGGCTGCGCCGCCGCGGCCATGACCCGGCAGAGTGGCAGCGACTTTGCCGAGCAGCAGCGCATCGCGCTGCTGCCCCACTGCCCGGTGCTCGGTATCGACCCAGCCCGGCGGTTGGTACTGACCGAGCAGGGGGAATTCCCCTATGGCCAGCTGGTGCTGGCCACCGGTGCCAGTGCGGTACGCCCCGAGCTGCCGGGCAGCGAGCATCTGGTCACCCTCAACAGCCAGCAGGAGTATGCCGCCGCCGAGGGGGCAATCCAGCAGGCCCGCCGCATTCTGGTGCTGGGAGCCGGCCTCATCGGCTGCGAGTTGGCGATGGACATGGCGAGCGATGGCCGCGAGGTCACCCTGCTGGACCTGGCCGACAGCCCCTTAAGCGCCCTGCTGCCCGCCACCCTGACTCAGCCACTGCAACAGGCGCTGCGCAGCCAGGGGGTCAGCCTGCAGTGCGGGACAGGTCTCGCCAGGATAGATTCCCAGCCGGGCGATGGCTGGCGCGTCACCCTGACAGACGGGGGCGTCAGCGAGCAGGATCTGGTGATCGCCGCGATCGGCCTGCGGCCGAATCTGGCCCTGGCCCGCGGGGCCGGGCTGGCAGTGGAGCGTGGCATCCGGGTCGACGATCGGCTGCAGACAAGCGACCCCCATATCTTCGCGCTGGGGGATTGCGTGCAATGGCAGGGTCAGCTGCTCCCCTTCCTGCAACCCATAGTGCTGGGGGCCAATGCGCTGGCCAAGACCCTGCTCGGCACGCCGACCGCGCTGTCTCTGCCCCCCATGCTGGTGAAGGTGAAGACGCCGCGCTACCCGCTGCAACTGGCGGGTCGTACCCGGGGTGAAGATCTTGTCTGGCAGTGCCGCTGGAACAGCCACGGCATGGTGGCCGAGGCGCGTGATGAAGCCGGCGAGCTGTGCGGCTTCGTGGTGGGGGGCGACCAGATGAGCGCCGCCTTCCCGCTGCTGCGTCAGCTGCCCCGTTAACCCCTTTCATTGCACCGGCCGAGTCGACCCGGCCACTCGAGGAGAACTGATATGGCCATGCAACTGATTCCGTCTCACTGGGTAGTGCGCCGCTCCACCCCCTTCTTCACCCGCCAGAATGTGCCCCAGGCCCTGCTCACCCACCACAACACCGCGGCCGGGGTGTTCGGCCAGCTCTGCGTGATGGAGGGCACCGTCACCTATCACGGCTTTGCCGACGAGCAGGCCGAAGAGCCTGAGCTGAGCCTGGTGATCCGGGCCGGGGAGTTTGCCATCAGCCCGCCCCAGTACTGGCACAGGGTCGAGCTGTCGGAGGATGCCCGCTTCAACATCCACTTCTGGGCCGAGCAGGCCGAATCCGACCAGCCGCTGTTCAACAGCCGCAAGGCATAAGGTTCAACCATGGGGAGGGGCATTGGGCGCAAATGTCCCTCTCTGCCCATGCAGATCAAAATGGTCAACTCAGATGTCCGTTATCCTTGCCGCCAGTGGTGGATAAGGCAGTGAGGGAAACATGAGCGTGATCGAAGCCGTGACCATGGCCGCCGGCCTGGCCTATCTGGTGTTGCTGGCGTGGCAGGCGCGATCGGGCTGGCCGTGGCGTCTTGCCCTCGGCCTGCTGCTCATGCTCTGGCTGCTGGCGGCGGACAGCCTGCTCTGGCTCGGCGTGGGGCTGGTGGCCGGCGCGCTTGCCTTCTGGCACTACCTGCGGCCGCTGCCCGCCCTCGAGGCGCTCGACGGTCAGCGGCTGCGAGCGCGCACGCGCCAGCTGCTGTTGCTCTGCTGGGGGCTGGTGACGCTGCAGTACGGCCTGCATGTCTGGCAGCTGGGGCAGGGGATGAGCCCCTGGCTGGTACGCCCAGACGTGGTGGACGGCTTCCTGCCCATCGCCGGCGGGCTCGGGCTGCGGGCCTGGCTTGGGCAGGGGCTGGTGGATCCGCACCATCCGGCGGCCACCGTGACAGTGCTGGTGCTCTCGCTGTCGGCTCTGCTGCTGGGGCGGGCGTTCTGTGCCTGGTTCTGCCCGCTCGGGCTGGTGGGGGAGTGGCTGCACGGCCTGCGCAGTCGCCTGTTGCCGGGGGAGTGGACCCCGCCGTGCTGGCTCGATGTCGTGTTGCGCAGCCAGAAGTTCATGGTGCTCGCTTTCCTGCTGTTCATCGTGCTGATCGCGGTGCCAGGCGCCGCCCTGCCCGGCTACTTCACCAGCCCCTACCATCAGGCGGCGGACATGAAGATGGGGGCCTTCTTCTTCAACCTGACTCTGATCTCGGGTCTGTGCCTTTGCTGGGTGCTGCTGCTCACCGCCACCTTCCGGCAAGGGTTCTGCCGCTACCTCTGCCCCTATGGCGCCTGGCTCGCCCTGCTCGGCCTGCTGACACCGCTGCGCATCCGCCGCGACCCGGCCCGCTGCCTGCGCAGTGCAGGCCACGACTGTGACAAGTGCAGCCGGGCCTGCCCGTCGCGCATCCAGGTACACCAGCTCATCGCGGTGCGCAGCCTCGAGTGCACCAGCTGCCTGAGCTGCGTGGCCGCCTGCCCCAAGCGGGCCGATGCGCTGCATCTTGGCACGCCACGGCGCAGGCTCAGTCCTCCACGCTTGCTGGGGCTGCTCTGCCTGTTGCTGCTGGTGTTGCCACTGCTTTGTTATGGCCTGCTGGGGATCTGGGTCAGCCAGACGCCGCTCGAGGTGCGGACCCAGCTGCTGCAACTGCTGCCGCAGTTGACCCATTGAATACCGACACGCCGGTCAAAGGCGGTCTGCCCAGGGGGGCCGGGCTGCCTGAAAATGCACCCGAATTTGATACCTGAGGGGGAGCAGGGTAAAGTCCCTTCCCCGACATGGCGGCTCTGCAGCCGTGCCGGACCGGCAGTCAGCCCTGAGCGCACCTCGCTTCCCCTTCGAAGCAGCCAGCGCCGGGCGCCGGCACCTAGATGAGCGCGATCTACCATGACAACCGGCGTAGCAAATGCAACGGTCCGCGGTCGCGATCAGATCCACAATCGTCTTTGGAGAAGTAAATGGGACAGAAACCATCGTTGGTGGGCGGGGCATGCATCATTGCCGGCGTCTGTGTCGGGGCTGGCATGCTGGGTTTGCCGAGTGCGGGGGCGGGTGCCTGGACCCTCTGGTCGGTACTGGCCATCACCCTGACCATGATAGTGATGACAGTCTCCGGCTGGATGCTGTTGGAGTCCTATCAGGGTTATCCGCTGCGCGTGTCGTTCGATACCGTCACCCGTGAGCTGCTGGGGGAGAAGGTCAACGCCTTCAACAACCTCACCGTCTATTTCGTCGGCGGCATCCTGCTCTACGCCTACATCACCTCGGCCGGCCTCATCATAGACGGCATGACCGGCATCGGCAGCCAGTGGGCTTCCATCCTGTTTACCCTGGGCTTCTCCGGCCTGGTGTGGCACTCCACCCGGGCGGTGGATCGCATCTCAGTAGTGCTGGTCATCGCCATGGGACTCAGCTTCGTGTTCGGCATCTCCGGGCTCTCCATCAACATCAAGCCGACCCTGCTGTTCGACACTCTGAGCCAGCACGCCAGCTATGCCCCCTATGCGCTGGCCATGTTGCCGGTGGCGCTCACCTCGTTCGGCTATCACCACTCGGTGTCGTCCATGCGCGCCTACTACGGTGAAGAGCGCCGTGCCCGCTACGCCATCCTCGGCGGCACCGCCATCGCGCTGCTGTTCTATCTCATCTGGCTGGTGAGCGTGTTCGGCAACCTGCCGCGCAGCGAGTTCGGGCCCGTGGTGGCGCAGGGCGGCAACGTCGACGTGCTGCTCAAGGCGCTGGCCTCGGTGATTGAATCCGAGGCGGTCGCCAGCGCCCTCAACGCCTTCTCCATGGCCGCCATCCTCTCCTCCTTCATCGGGGTGGGGCTGGGGGTGTTCGACTATCTGGCGGATCTGTTCAAGTTCGACAACAGCCGCCAGGGCCGCGCCAAGTCGTGGGCCGCCACCTTCCTGCCGCCGCTGCTGCTCTCCCTGCTGTTCCCGTTCGGCTTCCTGATGGCCATCGGCTACGCGGGCGCCGTGGCCACCCTGTGGACCTGCATCATCCCGGCCCTGCTGGCCTGGAAGGTGCGCGCCGGCAAGCAGGAGGGCAAGGACGAGGGTTTCCGCGCACCGGGCGGCATGCCGATGATCGTCGGCGTCTTCCTGTTCGGGGTGCTGACCGCTGCCTTCCACCTGCTCAACATGGCGGGCCTGCTGCCGGTCTATACCGGCTGAAGGGGCTGAATTTACCCGGTCTGCCGCGGCAGGCTGCGACAAAAAACGGCGCCTGATGGCGCCGTTTTACATGCCAGATTGTGACTCAGACAGACAGGTTGGGGTTGGGCGGGCTGGCCGGCTGGCGGGTGTGCACTATAGTTTGGTTCTTTTTGGAGCCAAAAATAGGAGCTGGCTATGGCATGGACTATCGATGATTCGCAACCTCGCATCCTCTACAACAAGGACAAGCACGTAGCCGTGACGGCGTCGGCCATGAGCAAGTACCACGAGTGGCGGCGGGAGATAGTACGAGGCACGGACCCCAAGAACGCCGCCGACAAGGTGGGCGACATGCACTACGAACAGCTGGGCGGGAAGCACAAGGGGATCTACACGATCCGCCTCAGTCAGGAGCACAGGGTCGCCTTTACCATCAACAGCACCCTGCAGCAGGTTAGCGTAATCAGCATTGGCGGCCATTTTCCGCCGGGCTGATGCAGCAGACAGAGACGAAATGGCGCCTTGCGGCGCCGTTTTTTTATGGGGGTCGGCAACCGACCGCATGGCTAGCGGTAGCGGGCGGCGGTGATGAACTGGCCGAAGGTCTCGCACCAGATGATCACGCTGTCGTAATCGGCAGGATTCACATCGGCAGGCAGGGGGACGATAAAGTTGTCGAAAGTCTTCACCGGCCCGATCTTCACCATCTTCTCCTTCAGGCGGGCAAAGTCGGCCTCGGTCTCGACGAAGGTGGGCGACAGGTAGAGCTGGTAGTCGGGGCCCGGCGCCAGCTTGCCCATCAGGCTGATGGCATCGGGCCCTATGCTGACCTGCCCCTCACCCCAGTGCAGCCGGTCGCTGTCTTGCAGATCCCGGCGAAAGGAGCCATGAAAGCTGGCCTGGGCCTGCCGGGCGGCAACCTGCTCGTTGGCGGGGGCGGGCGGGGCGATCAGGATCGGCAGGGCATAGATGCCGGCCGCAAAGCCGGCGGCGCCCACCAGCAGATGGCTGGCCAGCAGCAGGGCCAGGGTCTTGCGTTGCATAAAACCTCGGTCGTTGATTAATTGATGGCTCCACCCTACCAGCAGGCCGCCGTCATGCCCAGCCCGGGAGGGGGGCATAACGGTGGTTGCTCGGGCATCGCGTTGGTGGGGCTTACTGGATGCTGACCGCCAGGGTGTGGGGGACCTGCTCGCCACGGCGGGCGGAGGCGCGCATCTGATAGACCTGGATCAGGTACTTGCCGGAGGCGGGCAGGGCGCCTTGCCACTGGCCATCGCCATCGTTGCGGCCCAGAGCTTCGGCCTGACCGGGCTGGGCACCGGGGGCGAAGACGTTGAAGTTGGCGTTGCTGCTGCCGCCAATCTTGACCGTCATGGTCTGGCCCGCCTTGGCCACCAGGGTGTAATGGATGGTGTCGTAGCCCGCGAAGCTGCCCTTGAGCTGGGCGCTGTGGGCCCCCTTGGCAAACTGCACCGGGACCGTGGTGATCTTGTCGGCGGCCTGCGCACCGGCGGCGGCCATGGTGACGGCCAGCAGGGCGGCCTGGATTGCTCGTTTCATCGTTGCACCTCGTGAAGGGGCCCTGTCACCCTGGCAGAGCCGCCCTGACAAGATATGACTAAATCGGCGGACTGGCTATCCGGGTGGTGGTCGGGTCAGATGTGTCGATGGGGCAGATGTGACGCGAACGGGTGAGATACCTGGCGACCCTATCCTCGCATGTTGCAGCGCAAGGCAAGCGACGGTCGCGCGGGTTGTTTAAGCCGGGCGCAGCTGACTGGCCCGGCTTGGTGTTCACTCCATTTATCGCACGAATCAGTGCGCGGACAGGATTAGGGGTTGAAGCTACGGGTGATCTTCAGCTGATGGATCCCGCCGGAGCACTGGGCATCATTGCCCCAGGCGCTGACCGGCAGGCCGCGCTCCAGCGCCAGCAGGGCCATTTCGAACATGCCCCTGCCGGGGTAATCATTCAGGTTCTTGAAGACATGGAAGCTCGTGCTGCCCTGCTCATAATTCTTTTCCCATGAAATCACCACCGCATTGCCGGCGTCGGGGCCGCCACTGGCCGATTTGATATAGCCGGCATGCACATCGGTCAAGATGACCCGATCAAGACACTGCACGTCGACCCGGTAAGTGGCCAAGGCACTGGTAGATAACATCAGGGTGGACAAGGCGGCCAACATCACGAACTTCTGTTTCATTATCATTCTACACATCTCCATCTGTGTGTTTCAGGTGAATGGCGGAAATTAAAATGGAGAGATGGAAAAGGCCATGCCTATTTAATTCAGATAAGTCTGATATTGATGCTATATATCTTTTTTCAATTTAATTGTTTGGGTTGCTTATTTTGATTGGGTGATAACTTATTGATTTTCAATGGTTTGTTTTTGAATGTGGGTGTCACCATTTTTCATTGTCGCGATGGTGTTAAAGATGGCTGGATATACAAAACAATCCATTTTTAATGCTTTGTTATTTATATTTAGCCATGTTTTGGCAGAAATCACGGCTTGATTGATGAGGTACAATAACGAGAAATGGGGCGTACCAAATATCTTTGGTGGTTATTGCTATCCATCAGCCAGCCTGCATATGAATTTGGATGATCGGTAGAGAGGCAGGCTTATATTCGCGCATATTCGATGACGGCTGTCGAGCAAGAGAAGCCACTGGCGGGCATATCCCATGCAGCCCTGAACAAGATGCTGTGGGCGCGATGACAATCCGATACCCTATGGCTCGGGTCTTCTTTTATCACGGGAATGGAACATGCTGATCATCTTCAGTGGTTTGCCGGGCAGCGGAAAAAGTACTATCGCGCGAGCCCTAGCCCGGCGGTTGAGGGCCGTCTACCTGCGCATTGATACCATAGAGCAGGCCATTCGTGCCGCTGAGCAGGGGGATAACGAGATGGGGCCGGCCGGTTATTTCGTTGCCTATGGGCTGGCCAGAGAAAACCTGGCACTTGGCTCGATCGTCATCACGGATTCCGTTAACCCCATCCAGCTCACCCGGGATGCTTACCACGAGATCGCCCGCTCGGTCGGGGTGCCCTGTCTCGATGTCGAGGTGGTCTGCTCCAATCCGAAGCTGCACCGCGAGCGGGTCGAAAACCGGACGGTGGATATCGAGGGGCTGGCATTGCCGGATTGGCAGGCGGTGATCAACCGCGACTATCAACCCTGGGACAGTGAGCGCCTGATACTGGACAGCGCCACCCTGTCGGTAGCCCAGGGCGTGGAAAAGATTGTCGCTGCGTTGGCACAGGAATCGTAGGTTCGATTAGCGTAGCGTCATCGGACGAATGAGAGGCTTTGATGGCGGTTATGGCGGGAGAGCCCATTTACGCGAATGTCCGATTACACCTAGCGGCAAATCGAACCTAGGAGATAGGCATCTACCGATCAAATCATAAATTGGTATGGAGTTTGATAATAAAGTAATACAATAGAGGGATTTAATTCTAATCGAACGGGTTATATATGGAAAATACACGATATAGTAAAAAGGAATATATAGATAAATTTGAAGTAAATAATCCGCATTCACCTTTGCTTCAAGCAGCATTTCTTCAAGCGTCAGACATTAGAAAATTTGAAATAGAATTATATTGGAAAAGAGCAACATATTTTTGGGCTCTAATTGCTGTTGCATTTGCTGGGTATTTTGCTGTCTCGTCATCAAGTATTTCGGATGGAAAGGGGCTTTTCCTTACTATTATATCATCTGCTGGCTTTGTCTTTACTTTTGCATGGTTCTCAGCAAATAAAGGAAGTAAATATTGGCAGGAGAATTGGGAAAATCATCTTGATCTACTGGAAGACTCGGTAACTGGTCCATTGTATAAGTCTTATCTTCAGCGGCCAGATGAAAAACATTTCATCGATAGACATATAACTGGGCCAAGGCGATATTCAGTATCAAAGATAAATCAATGGGTGGCTGTTTTTACTCTTTTTATATGGTTTATATTGTGTTTCTTTTCTTTGAGCAATCAATCTGAAAGATTCGTAGAAATTTTTTTTCAGATGATTGTTTTTGTATTTGCGGCTGTTATATGTTGCTTTATGGTTTATAAAGGGAAAACTTACGATGGATTACATGGTCCGGAGTTCTATCTAAGGCAGGTTGAAATCAAAAATGCAACCATCATAAATAAAGAGTAAATAGTTAAGCTCAAAGCATTATAAAATGCAGCTAAATTATTTCTTGTTAGTTTGTATTTTATTATGCGTGATAGTTAATCATAGAACGATAACCATGGTAAATAGTTATCGTTAATATTGGTCTACGTCTTGAACAAGAAGGGGAATTCTTTCGCGCAGAAGCGCATCATCATTTCATATATAAGCAAATCGTCTTGAGTTGTAGAGGAGTGAGATGCCAAGCATAGAAAAATATTCATTCCTTTATACTTTGAGTAAATCAACCATTCACCTGTGATGTTGTTCTTTTGGGCTCTATGTCTATAGCCCTCAATGACAAACTCATACGCGAATCGATCTTGCCACCCATGCTTTGATGGATTCATTTCATCTTCCGTAACTATCTTATTGCAAAGGGCCTCAAGTTTTTTACTGTTTTCAAAATGTAGCCCCCACTCATTTATTAGATTTCTCATGATAAATGCGGGGGTTATAAAATGGGCTTTATAAAGCCCTTGCAATGGGGGATGTTTGAATCTTTTTTCTAAGACACGCCGATTGCTTACATTGTCTATTGCCTGCATTAAATCCGTAACTGCAAAAGAACTGAATTTCCTATTTTTTATCGCATTGGTTAACTGTGCTAACAGTAAGCTGCTAATTCTTGATTCATGTAACCCATAAAATCCAGAATTATTTTCTAAATATATAGAAATGTCATCATTTGTGATTCTGAAAAGTTTCGTTAACTCGGAAGATAGCTTGACCATATGCGCCCCCATGAATTTTTAATTAACTATATAGGTGTGATGGCGCTATATAAATAAAAACGGCGCCTTTCGGCGCCGTTTTTTTATCTAGCCAACAAACCTCAATCACTGCAGCAGGGAGATATCCGCCACTTGCAGGAACAGGTTGCGCAGGTTGTTCAGCAGCGCCAGACGGTTGGCCTTGAGGGCTTCGTCGTCGGCCATCACCATCACCTCGTTGAAGAAGGTGTCGACCGGCTCGCGCAGGGCGGCTAGACGGGTGAGGGCTGCCTGATAGTCACCGGCGGCGAACAGCGGGGCCAGTTCGGCTTGCAGTTCGGCAACCTGGGTGGCCAGCGCCTTCTCGGCGGCATCGACCAGCAGTTCCGGTTTGACGGCAGTCGGCAATTCGCCTTCGACCTTGGCCAGAATGTTGCTCACGCGCTTGTTGGCGGCAGCCAGTGCCAGTGCGGCATCCAGCGTGCGGAAGTGGCTGACGGCCTTGACGCGACGATCGAAGTCGAGCGGACGGGTCGGGCGGCGGGCTAGTACGGCCAGCACCACGTCGGCACCGATGCCTTCGTCCTGATAGGCGGCACGGAAGCGACCCAGCATAAAGTCGACCACGTCGGTGACGACGGTTTGGTTGGTCAGCTTGTCGCCGTAGACGCGTACCGCCTCTTCAACCAGTTCAACCAGATCCAGATCCAGCTGCTTCTCGGTCATGATGCGCAGGGCACCGATGGCGGCGCGACGCAGGGCGAACGGGTCCTTGTCACCTTTTGGCAGCATGCCGATGCCGAAGATACCGGCCAGGGTGTCGAACTTGTCGGCCAGCGCGACGGCGCAGGCTACCAGACCGGACGGCAGGGCATCGCCGGCAAAGCGCGGCATGTACTGTTCGTTGAGGGCCACGGCGACCGCTTCGTCTTCGCCATCGTGACGGGCGTAGTGCATCCCCATGACACCCTGGGTGTCGGTGAACTCGCCGACCATGTTGGTCATCAGATCACACTTGGAGAGCAGACCGGCACGCTTGGCCTGAGCCACGTCTGCACCGATGCGCTCGGCGATAAAGCCGGCGACGGTCTCGATGCGCTCGACCTTGGCCTTGACGGTGCCCAGCTGTTGCTGGAACAGCACGGTTTCGAGGCGCGGCAGGCGGGAGGCCAGGGTCTGTTTGAGGTCGGTCTTGAAGAAGAACTCGGCGTCAGAGAGACGGGGGCGAACCACCTTCTCGTTGCCGCTGATGATCTGGCTCGGGTCTTTGGACTCGATGTTGGTGACGAAGATGAACTTCGGCAGCAGCTTGCCGTTCTTGTCGTATACCGGGAAGTACTTCTGGTCACCCTTCATGGTGTGCACCAGTGCCTCGGCCGGCACGGCCAGGAACTTCTCTTCGAAGTTGGCGGTCAGCACCACAGGCCACTCGACCAGTGCGGTCACTTCTTCCAGCAGGTCGTCGTCCAGATCGGCCACGCCACCGAAGGCGGCAGCGGCCGCTTCGGCGTCAGCCTTGATCTTGGCCTTGCGCGCCATGAAGTCGGCAATCACCATGCCGCGCTCCTGCAGGATCTGCGGGTACTGGCTGGCGTTGTCGATGGTGAACTCGCTCTCGCCCATAAAGCGGTGGCCGCGCAGGGTGCGGGCAGAGTCGATACCTAGAATGTGAGCGGGCACCAGCTCCCCATCCAGCAGCAGGGTCACGGTGAAGACCGGACGCACGAACTGGATGGTCTTGTCGCCCCAGCGCATCATCTTGGGGATGGGCAGTTTGGCCAGTGCGGAGGCGACCAGTTCGCCCAGCAGCTCTTTAGCCGGACGGCCTTCGACCTTGGCGGTGTGAACCAGCCACTCACCCTTGTCGGTGACCAGACGCTCGGCCTGCTCGACGGTGATGCCGTTGCCACGGGCCCAGCCTTCGGCAGCCTTGGTCGGCTTGCCTTCGGCATCGAACGCCTGCGCCACGGCCGGGCCGCGCTTCTCGACGCTCTTGCTCGGCTGCTCGCCGGCCAGCGCGTGCACCTTCAGCGCCAGACGGCGCGGGGAGGCAAACCACTCGACGTCGCCAAAGGCCAGATCGGCCTTGGTCAGCTCGGCTTTGAAGTTGTCGGCAAAGGCTTCGGCCAGGGAGCGCAGGGCTTTGGGCGGCAGCTCAGCAGTACCGATCTCTACCAGAAATGTATGTTGTGCCATGTCCGTTCCTTAACCTTGCTTGTTCTCACTGCGCTGGCACATAGGGAAGCCCAGCGCTTCGCGGGAGGCGTAGTATGCCTCTGCCACGGCCTTGGTCAGGGTGCGAATGCGCAGGATGTAGCGCTGACGCTCGGTGACCGAGATGGCCTTGCGGGCATCCAGCAGGTTGAAGGAGTGAGCGGCTTTGAGGATGCGCTCGTAGGCAGGCAGCGGCAGCGGTTTTTCCAGCGCCAGCAGGTTCTGGGCTTCCTTCTCGTACTGCTCGAAGCAGTGGAACAGGAACTCCACATCGGCGTGTTCGAAGTTGTAGGTGGATTGCTCCACTTCGTTCTGGTGGAACACGTCGCCGTAGGTGGTCTTGCCCAACGGGCCGTCAGACCAGACCAGATCGTAGACGCTGTCCACGCCCTGGATGTACATGGCCAGACGCTCGAGACCGTAGGTGATCTCGCCGGTGACCGGCTTGCACTCGAGGCCGCCAACCTGCTGGAAGTAGGTGAACTGGGTCACTTCCATGCCGTTCAGCCACACTTCCCAACCCAGACCCCAGGCACCCAGCGTCGGGTTTTCCCAGTTGTCTTCCACGAAGCGGATGTCGTGGATCTCGGGATCCATGCCCAGCTCTTTCAGGGAGCCCAGATAGAGTTCCTGAATGTTGTCGGGGGAAGGCTTGATGATCACCTGGAACTGGTAGTAGTGCTGCAGGCGGTTCGGGTTTTCACCGTAGCGGCCGTCAGTCGGACGGCGGGACGGTTGCACGTAGGCGCAGGCGATGGGCTCGGGGCCCAGGGCGCGCAGGCAGGTCATGGGGTGAGAAGTACCGGCACCCACTTCCATATCCAGCGGCTGAATGATGGTACAGCCCTGGCGGGACCAATAGTCCTGCAGCTGCAGGATCAGGCCCTGAAAGGTTTTGACATCGAATTTTTGCATAATTTTTTTCGCGCGAAATGAAATCAGAGCAAGATTTGCTGAATGTGAACCGAAGGAGTATACCGTCTGGCATGGTCGGATAATAGGCGAAATTACAGCGGATTAATGTGATGGCGCTGCGCCGGGCCTGGGCGGGAGGGGTTGTTGGCACTCCCACGCCCAGGTTGGCATCGACCCCGGGGATTGGATGAAATGACAGGAGAGAGGGAATGGAGTTGCGTTGCGCCTGGGTGACCAAGGACCCGGAATACATCGAATACCATGACAAACAGTGGGGGAGGCCGGTCCATGACTCGCGCGAGCTGTTTGCCAAGCTCTGCCTCGACGGCCAGCAGGCGGGGCTGTCGTGGATCACTATCTTGAAGCGCACCGAGAGCTACCATCGCGCCTATGCCGACTTCGATCCGCTGCGCATCGTGCAGTTCGACGAGCAGGACGTGGAGCGGCTGATGCAGGATACCGGCATCATCCGCAACCGGCTCAAGGTGCAGTCGATCATCAAAAATGCCCGCGCCTATCTGGCGCTGGAGGCCGAAGGCGTCGACTTCGTCGATTATCTGTGGGGCTTCGTGGGCGGCGCCCCCATCGTCAACCAGCGCCAGGGCAACGGCGACATTCCGGCGACCTCGCCGGAGTCGGATGCCATGTCGAAGGCGCTCAAGAAGCGCGGCTTCACCTTCGTCGGCAGCACCATCTGCTACGCCTTCATGCAGGCGGTGGGGATGGTGAACGATCATCTGGTCACTTGCCCCTGCCACGCCGAATGCCAGCAGGGGCCTGCGCGCCAATAAAGCGGGTGCAAGGTAAAAGAGAAGGGAGGCTGATGCCTCCCTTTTGCATATCGGCATGGCGCCTGTCATGGGGCCGTCAGGCGATCCCGGCCTGACGCAGCGGGCCTGAATACTGTTTGTCGACCTTGGAGATATGGTTGAGCAGCCAGTTCTTGAGAAACACCAGCAGCTCCATGTTGAACTCCTCGTCGTCCGGGCCGTTGCGCTGCATCAGGGTGTCGAGCTCCGTCAGCAGCCGGGCGTGTTCCTGCTTGTGGCGGCGCAGCTCGGGGTAGCCCGCCTGCTCCATCACCTGCTCCTCGTCGGCGAAGTGCCGGGTGGCGAGCTTGAGCAGCTCGTCGAGCCGCTGTTTGCGCAGCTGGGCCGGGCTCTTGTCTATCACCGCCTGGTAGAGCCGGTTCATCGCCTCGAACAAGCCCAGATGCTGGTTGTCCATGCTGGGCACCTGCACCATGAAGGCCTCGTTCCAGTGCAGCAGCTCCTGATCCTGGCTGGCTGAGCCAGCCTTGCTCACGTCGAACTGATCGCTGATGAGGCCGATCTCCTCGTTGGCCTGGTTCATGTCCCGGGTGTGGCTGCGGCTCTGGCGCGCCAGCTCCAGACATTCGCGGGCGATGCTGGCGACCTCCATCACATTGCGGTTGGTCTCTTCGGTGACCTGGGCCTGCTGGCCGGCGGCGGTGGCGATGTGGCCATTCATGTCGTTGACCCGGGTGATGGCTTCGACGATGGCGGTCAGGGTCTCGCCGGTACCCGCCGCCTGACTGACCGCCTGTTCGCTCACGTTGCGGGTGGTGTGCATGGTGGTCACCGCATGGCGGGTATTGTGCTGCAGCGCCTCGATACGCTGCTGGATATCGACGGTGGCGGCCTGGGTGCGGGTCGCCAGCTGGCGCACCTCGTCGGCCACTACCGCGAAACCGCGACCCTGCTCGCCGGCCCGGGCCGCTTCGATGGCTGCGTTGAGGGCCAGCAGATTGGTCTGCTCCGAGATGGTGCGGATCACCTGCAGTATGTTGCCGATCTGGGTGCTCTCCTGATCCAGCTGGGTGACTTCCCCGGCGGACTGTTCAATGTGGTCGGCCACCTGGCGGATCAGGGTGATGGTCTGGCTCACCTGGCGCTGGCCGTCGTGGGCCTGCTGCTGGGTCAGCAGGGTGTCCTGGCTGGCCTGCTCGGTGTTGTGCTCGATGTTGTGGACGGTGGCGGTCATCTCGTTGATGGCGGTCGCCAGCATGTCTGTATTCTGCTGGGCCTGCTGCATGCTGCTGAGGGTGCTGCCGGAGTGGGCCATCAGCAGCGCCATCTTGTCGTGGGTCTTGCGCGACACCAGTTGTACCGTGCCGATCAGGTTGTCGATATTGCCGAGGAAGCGGTTGAACACCTCCGCCAGATAGGCGAACTCGTCCTTGCCCTGGCTGTGCAGCCGGAAGGTGAGGTTGTGGCTGTGGTTGGCCAGCTCGACCAGCTGGCCCATCAGATGCTGCAGCGGGCCGACGGTCTTGCGGTAGATGAGCAGCAACATCAGCAGGATGACGGTCAGGCTGACGGCCAGCTGCAGCATGTCCTGACGCTGCAGGGTCTGGCTCTGGGCACGGATATCCTGTTCCCGCTGCTTGAACCCTTGCTGTTGCTGTTCCAGCACGGCCGCGACCTGGCTGGCGATGTTGTCGGTGAGGGCATCGAAGCCTTCGTTCGGCTGCTTCATCAGCTGGTTGCCAGCCTCGCGCCCCTCTTTCAGATAGATGTCCACCATGCGCTTGCCGATCTCCAGCTGACGGGTCAGCAGCGGGGTGAGTGGCGCCTGCAATTGTGGCAGCCGTTCCAGCAGCTGGCGAGCCGCCTGGGCGTGCTGCTCGGCTTCGCCGATGGAGTCCATCTCGCCGGAGACGGCGGCGTCGGTCAGGAACTGCTGAACCTGGGTGGTGTGATACCGCAGCTCCTGCAGGGTGATCTGTTCGTTGGCGCTGAGAATGAGCTGGTTGGGCAGCTCACCGAGGCGGGCAGTCAGGCTGCTGCGCCAGAGCCCGCCCAGCGCCATGGTGAGCAGAATGATGAGGCTGGCACTCAACAGCAGGTGCCGGATAGATACGTTGCGAAGCAGTGCGGACATGAGAGACCCCTGAGCACTATTGATGGTGCATTCAATAGTAGCCAATGGAGACGTATTTGGTCCGTTGAACAAGGGGATAGGTCAAGGTGGCGAGCTGGTTCCTGCTGCCGGTTCAGGCGGCATCCAGTCAGCCTGCGGATACTGGGACATGGGCAGAGAGGGGCGTGACGCTGATAACGTCACACCTTGGCACACCTCTGGGGTAGAATGCGCCCTCTTTGGATTTGAGTCGGTTTTTTTAGAGGTTTTTCATGCATTTCAAGACAATCGTTCCCGCCGTTGCTCTGGCCGTCGCCCTGAGCGGCTGTACCACCAACCCCTATACCGGCGAGTCCCAAACCTCCAAGGGCGCCTGGGGCGCACTGGCGGGCGCCGCTGCGGGTGCCGCCGTGGGTGCGCTCTCCTCCAGCAAGGGTGACCGCAAGAAGGGGATCCTGACCGGCGTGGCCGCCGGCGCCGCGCTGGGTGGTGGTATCGGCTACTACATGGACGTGCAGGAAGCCAAGCTGCGCGAGAAGCTGCAAGGCACCGGCGTCAGCGTGACCCGCAACGGTGATCAGCTGATCCTCAACATGCCGAACAACGTCACCTTCGACAGCTCCAGCGCCCAGCTGAAGGCCGCCGGTGCCAACACCCTGTCCGGCGTGGCCATGGTGGTCGCCGAGTTCGACAAGACCCGCCTGAACGTGGTTGGTCACACCGACAGCACCGGCTCCCGCGAGCTGAACATGAAGCTCTCCGCCCAGCGCGCCGATGCCGTCGCCGCCCAGCTGATCGGCCAGGGTGTGACCGGCAGCCGCATCGCTACCAGCGGCGTGGGCCCGGATCAGCCGGTCGCCACCAACAGCACAGCCGAAGGCAAGGCCCAGAACCGTCGGGTGACCATCACCCTGACCCCGACCGCCTAAGCGGCCCGGTTCGCAGCCATGAAAAAGGCCCCGCCAGCGATGGCGGGGCCTTTTTATTGGGGCCGTTGCGAGCAATGGCGCCTTGTTTTTTGCCCTCTTCTCCCCTTGCGGGAGAAGGGACGGGGATGAGGGGATAACTACCTCTTAGACCGCCGCAGTCAGCTGCACTTCTACCTTGTAGCCTTCGTGGGCCAGACGGGCTTGTACACAGGCTCTCACCGGTGCGGTGCCCGCCGGAATCCAGGCATCCCACTGCTCGTTGAAGGCGGCGATGTCTGCAATGTCCTTGAGATAGATGTTGGCCATCAGGATCTTGTCGACGCCGGAGCCATTGGCTTCCAGCAGGCGCTGCAGGCTGGTCAGCACTTCACGGGTCTGCTGGTGAATATCGGCGGTGTCGGTGGCGGGCACTTCCACCACGTAGAGGGTGCCGTTGTGAATGACCACGTCAGACCAACGCTGGGTGGTGCCGATTCGGGTAATAGCTGGCATGGATTGCTCCGGTAGTGTGGCTCATTGACCCTTGCGGATCAGATAGCGGTAAGGGGCCTGCTCTGTCTCGCTGGCGACCAGGGTGTGATCCATGAAGCGGCAGAAACTGGGAATGTCGCGGGTGGTTGAGGGATCGTCGGCACTGACCAGCAGGGTCTCCCCGTCAGCCATCAGCCGCACTTTTTTACGCACCATCATGACAGGTTCGGGACAACGAAGCCCGATTGCGTCCAACTCGTGAGTCGCGTCGCAGAATAAAGCACTCATCAATAATCAACCTTCAACCAAATCAGCTGCCAATGATACTCACGGCGAAAAAATAATCAAACGACCTAGGCTGTCAACAGCATATGTAACCAAAGTGTTATCCGGCCCTACCCACACCCCGCCGTATGAGTAATATAAAAATTGAACCATATTCAACAAGGAGGTGTGAATATGCAGGTCTCCTACGGCAGATTACAAGCCTACGCAGGCATGGGGTTCTTGTCTTTCGCCATGATAGTGATGGGCAGCCCGATCGGGAACACCGGCACCTGGTTCGGTTCCATGGTGATGATCGGACTGGGGCTCTGGATCGAGCTCAGCGATTACTACGACGAGGATGAGGACGAAAACGATCAACCCTGACCCCAAGACTCTCACAATGACAAAGGCGGATATCTCATCCGCCTTTGTCGTTTCTGGCCGTAGCGAAAAGCGTCAGCGGCTCGAGCGCATGGCCCGCTCCAGATGCAGGGCGGTCAGCTGCGGGTTGGCTCTGGGGTCGTTGAAGAAGTTGCTCAGCACATCCATGATCGCCTGGCGCATGTTGGTCGGCGTCGCCATCCCCTCGGCCATGCTGGGCAGCAGGTTGCCCTCTTGCTCCGCCTGCAGGAAATCTTGGTAGGAGCGCACGGCGCAGCGGTCGAACTTGCTCATGTCCGGTTTGACCAGTGCCGGGATAGAACCCTTCACCCGGTTGAACTCCTGCTGGAAGCGCGGCGTCATCAGCAGCTGGGCCAGTTCGCCCTGGGCCTGCAGCTGGGCGGGATCCCGCTGCTTGAACATGGCGATGGAGTCGAGGTTGTAGCTGAACAGCCCCTGGCTGCCGGGGCTCGGCAGGCACTCGATATCCTCGCCTGGCCGATAGTTGCCGGCGCTCAGCTCGCCCTTCACCCAGTCCCCCATCACCTGCATGGCGGCGCCGCCGCTCTCCAGCAGGTTGGTGGCCTGGTGCCACTTCAGGCCGGCGTATTTCTCCGGCACATAGCCGCGCAGCTGCTGGAAGCGGGTCAGCACACGCACCATGTCGGGACCGGTCAGAGTGGCGCTGTCCTGCTCCACGAACGCCTTGCGGTAGAACGCTTTGCCGCCCTCGCCGAGCGCCACCGTCTCGAACAGCACTGCCAGCTGCCAGGGCTCGTTGCCGATGGCTAGCGGGGTGATCCCTTTCTCCTTGAGCCGGTCGGCCACGGTCACGAACTGGGCCCAGCTGGTGGGTGGGGTCAGCTTGTTGCGCTCGAAGATCTTGCGATTGAGCCACAGCCAGTTGACCCGATGGATGCCGGTCGGTACCGCCATCAGGGCGCCGTTCTGGCTGAGAGTCTCCCGCACCATGGGCGGCAGTTGGGGATACCAGCCGAGGTGTTCGGCCATGGGGCTGAGATCGCGCAGGAAGCCGAGTCCGGCCCACTCCCGCAACTCGAACCCCTTGAGGTGGGCCGCCTCCGGTGGGTTGGCCGCCAGCGCCCGGCTTTTCAGCACCGTCATGGCGCTCTTGCCGCCGCCCCCTTGCACCGCGAAGTCGTTCCACTGGTTACCCTGCTCGGTCCATTCTGACTTGAGCACCTCCACCGCCTTGGCCTCGCCGCCAGACGTCCACCAGTGCAGCACCTCCACTTGGGAGGCGCTTACAGGCAGGGAGAGCAGGGTGATGACAGAAAAAGACAACCACTTCATAAGGTTACTGCCTTGGTAGGGAGAGGGTGGCCTGCAGGCCGCCCTGCGGACGATTTTCCAGCACCAGATCGCCGCCGTGGGCGTGGGCTATGTTGCGGGCAATGCCCAGACCCAGGCCGGTGCCGGCCAGATCCGTGCTGAGCCGGTAGTAGGGCTCGAAGATGCGTTCGAACTGATCTTCCGGCAGGCCGGGCCCCTCGTCCATGATGAACAGGATCAGCATCTCCTCGTCGTCCATGATGATGATGCGCACTTTCTGGCCGTACTTGATGCCGTTGTCCACCAGGTTGCCGATGCAGCGCTTGAGGGCCAGCGGCTTGCCACGGTAGGGCTGCTTGCAGTGGCCCTCGATGGTCAGCCGCTCGTCGTGCAGGTTCATGGCCTCCGCCATCTGTTCCAGCATGGCGTCGATGTCGAGCTGCTCGATGTTCTCGTGGATGTCGGTGTCCTTCACCGTCTGCAGCGCCCCTTTCACCATCAGCTCCAGCTCGTCCAGATCCTTGTTGAACTTGGCGATTTGCTGCTCGTCGTCGAGCAGCTCGACCCGCAGCCGCAGCCGGGTGATGGGGGTCTTGAGGTCGTGGGAAATGGAGCTGAACAACCGCTCTCTATCGTCGATATAGCGGCGGATGCGGTGCTGCATGATGTTGAAGGCGCGGGTGGCCGCCACTATCTCGGAGGCCCCCTCTTCCTTGAGAGAGGGCTGGTCGATGTCCTTGCCGAGGTTGACTGCCGCCTTGGCCAGCCGGCGCAGCGGCCGCGTCTGCCAGCGCACCAGCAGGAAGGTGAAGAAGCAGAGGAACACCGTCATCAGGGCGATGAAGCGCACCTGGTTGCTGGGCATGACGGTGTCATCCAGCGTCATGTAGGGGGCGGGCAACAGGGCCGCCAGATAGAGCCACTCCCCCGGCTCTATCTCGATCTGGGTCACCAGTACCGGCGGGTTGAGCGGCTCCAGCGACAGGGTGTAGCGGGCCCAGGAGGAGGGTAGATCCGCCAGCAGGGTGTCGTTGTTGAAGACATGCAGATCCTCTGGCCGCGAGAAGTCCACCTTGATCGCCATGGCGTCGGAGAGCTTGCGGGTCAGCACCCCCTGCACCTCCTTGAGCACCAGCGTCTTGCGCTCGCTGTCGGGGATGGCGCTGATGTGGATCTCCTCTTCGTTCAGAGAGACGAAGAAGCGGCTGCCGCCCATGTTGCGCAGCTGGTCCAGCGCGATGTGGCGATACTGCAGCGGCAAGGATTTGAAGAAGTTGACGGTGGAGGCGGCCGACAGCGCCAGGTTGCGGGTGGTGCTGAGCATGCCCTCCAGCTCCCGCTTCTGGATCTGCTGCATCCAGATGCCGGTGAGGATGGTCTGGGAGAGCAGGATCGCCAGCAGCAACAGCAGCAGCATCCGCGACAGCAGGGAGCGGGGCACTAGGACTCGCCAGAACCACCTGCTATTCATGGGATCTCTCGCCTTGTGTCGATCAGCATGCCGTCGCTACCTTGCTGGCTCTCATGGTATCTCGTGCACCTCGGCGATCAGCATGTAGCCACTGCCGCGAATGGTCTTGATGATGCGCGGGCTCTTGCCGTTGTCACCCAGCTTCTGGCGCAAACGGCTGATCTGCACGTCGATGCCGCGCTCCATCGGCAGGCTCTCGCGACCGCGAGTGGCGTCCGAGATGGTATCCCGGTCTAGCACCACGCCGGGCTGCTGCAGGAACATGCCGAGCAGCATGGCGTCGCTGCCGGAGAGATCCAGCAGGCTGCCATCTTCGTGAGTCAGCTGGTGGCTCAGGGTATCCAGGGTCCACTCGGCGAAGCGCAGCCGACGGCTCGGCTCCTTCTCTTTCTCCGGCTGGCGAAATTCGGCGCGGCGCAGCAGCGCCTTGATGCGGGCCTGCAGCTCGCGCGGGCTGAACGGCTTGGCGATGTAGTCATCGGCACCGAGTTCCAGACCGATCACCCGGTCAGCCTCGTCGGAGGCGGCGGTCAGCATGATGATGGGAACCTGAGAGTCGCGACGGATCTGCTGGCAGAGGGTAAAACCGTCGTCGCCAGGCATCATGATATCGAGAATGATGAGGTCCGGGCTGTGCTGGGCGAGCTGCTGACGCATCTCGTTGCCCTCCGCTGCGGTCAATACCTCGAAACCAGCCCTGGTCAGGTATTCATTGAGCAGCTCGCGGATCTCTTGGTCGTCGTCGACGATCAGCAGTTGTTTGCTCGTTGACATATGTATGTGCATCCACCCATTTTTTTGTGCAGATTGAACCTGTCGGGGGAGCAAAAAGCAAGCAAGCCCCCCATCTAATGTGAGGTTATGGGCAATATCCTCCCATATCCTGCCGTGCAAATAAAAAAGGCCGACCCAAACGGGCCGGCCAAGACGCAGATGCTGACGACAGAAGTGCACCCCGTGTGGCGCACTCCACAGACTCGATGACGGGGCAGTCTGACCGGCCCCAAAACCTGCGATACGGGCCGCCTCGCCGGGAAGCAGAAGCGGGCCCATATTGTAAAATTCAGCCCCTGGCGGGGCACTTCCCGGACCGGCGTACCGGTCCGGGGGATAGACTTACACTCGCTCGAACACGGTGGCGATGCCCTGACCCAGGCCGATGCACATGGTGGCCACGCCCAGGGTCGCGTCCTTCTCCTCCATCAGATTGATCAGGGTGGTGGAGATGCGGGCGCCGGAGCAGCCGAGCGGGTGACCCAGGGCGATGGCGCCGCCGTTCAGGTTCACCTTCTCGTCCACCAGGTCTTGCAGACCCAGATCCTTCACGCAGGGGAGGGACTGGGCGGCAAACGCCTCGTTCAACTCGAACAGATCGATGTCACCGACGGTCAGACCGGCCCGCTTGAGCGCCTTCTGGGTGGCCGGCACCGGGCCGTAACCCATGATGGCGGCGTCGCAACCGGCGATGGCCATGGCACGTACCTTGGCGCGCGGGGTGAGGCCGAGCGCCTTGGCGCGATCCGCACTCATCACCAGCATGGCGGCGGCGCCATCGGACAGGGCCGAAGAGGTGCCGGCGGTGACGGTGCCGTTGACCGGGTCGAACACCGGGCGCAGCTGGCTCAGGGTGTCGACCGTGGTCTCCGGGCGGATCACCTCGTCATAGTCGTAGAAGAAGCGGGCGCCGCTGGCGTCGTGCCCTTCCAGCCCGACGATCTCCCTGGCGAAACGGCCTTCCACAGTGGCGGCGTGAGCGCGGCGGTGGGAGCGAGCGGCAAACTCGTCCTGCTGTTGACGGCTGATGCCGTGCAGCTTGCCGAGCATCTCGGCGGTCAGCCCCATCATGCCGGAGGCTTTCGCCACCGACTTGGCCATGCCGGGGTGGAAGTCCACCCCGTGGCTCATGGGCACGTGACCCATGTGCTCGACGCCGCCGATGATGAAGATATCCCCATCACCCACCTGGATGGCGCGGGAGGCGTCGTGCAGCGCCTGCATGGAGGAGCCGCACAGACGGTTGACGGTGACCGCCCCCACCTGTTTCGGAATGCCGGCCAGCAAGGCGGCGTTGCGGGCAATGTTGAAGCCCTGCTCCAGGGTCTGCTGCACGCAGCCCCAGTAGATATCCTCGATCTCGTTCGGGTCGAGGTTGGGGTTGCGCAGCAGGATGGATTTCATCAGGTGCGCGGACAAGTCTTCTGCACGCACGTTGCGGAAGGCGCCGCCCTTGGATCGGCCCATCGGGGTCCGGATACAGTCGACAATGACTACGTCTTTCATGAATGGATCTCCTTTCCGCAATCAGTAGAAGGTTTTGCCCTGGGCGGCCATCTCACGCAGCTTGTCGCTGACGCGGTAGAGCGGGCCAAGGTCGGCATACTGGTCGGCCATGGCGACATAGCGATCCAGACCGATAGTGTCCAGATAGCGGAACACGCCGCCGCGGAAGGGAGGGAAGCCCAGACCGTAGACCAACGCGATGTCGGCTTCGGCTGGCGTGGCGACTATGCCCTCTTCCAGACAGAGCACCACCTCGTTGATCATCGGGATCATCATGCGGGCGATGATGGCGTCCTTGTCGAAATCCTGTTTCGGCTTGGCGATCGGGGCCAGCAGCTCGTAAGCAGCGGCATCGGCCACCTTCTTCGGCTTGCCCTTCTTGTCGGCCTCGTAGGCGTAGAAGCCCTTGCCATTCTTCTGACCGAAGCGGCTCGCCTCGTACATCACGTCGATGGCGGTATGGCCTTCCTTGCTCATGCGCGCCGGGAAGCCCTGCGCCATCACATCACCGGCATGGTGGCCAGTGTCGATGCCGACCACGTCCAGCAGGTAGGCGGGGCCCATGGGCCAGCCGAACTCTTTCTCCATCACCTTGTCGACGGCGGCGAAGTCGGCGCCATCGGCAACCAGCTTGTTGAAGCCGAAGAAGTAGGGGAACAGCACGCGGTTGACGAAGAAGCCCGGGCAGTCGTTGACCACCACCGGGGACTTGCCCATGGCGGCGGCGTAGGCCACCACGCGGTTGATGGTGTCGTCCGAGGTTTGCTCGCCGCGGATGATCTCCACCAGCGGCATGCGGTGCACCGGGTTGAAGAAGTGCATGCCGCAGAAATTCTCGGGGCGCTTCAGGCTCTTGGCCAGCAGGGAGATGGGGATGGTGGAGGTGTTGCTGGCGAGCACGGCGTCTTCGCCGATCACGCCTTCCACTTCACTCAGCACGGCCGCCTTCACTTTCGGGTTCTCGACCACGGCCTCGACCACCACGTCTACATGTTTGACGTTGTCATAGCTGAGGGTTGGGGTGATGGCGGAGAGCACCTGGCCCATCTTGATGCCGTCGATGCGACCGCGCTCGAGCTGGCCGTTGAGCAGCTTGGTGGCTTCGCCCATGCCAAGTGCCAACGCCTTCTCGTTGATGTCCTTCATCACCGCCGGGATACCCTTGCTGGCGGACTGGTAGGCGATGCCGCCCCCCATGATGCCGGCACCCAGCACGGCGGCATGGCCGGTGGCCTTGTTTGCCTGCTTGGCGGCCTTCTTGGCCAGCGCCTTGATGTGCTGATCGTTGAGGAAGATGCCGACCAGCGCCTTGGCCACGTCGGTTTTCGCCAGCTTGATGAAGGTGGCGGCTTCGGCGGCCAGCGCTTCGTCCCGACCCATGCCGGCGGCGGCTTCCACCGTCTTCACGGCGGCCATCGGTGCCGGATAGTGTTTGCCCGCCACGGCGGCAACCATGCCGGCGGCGGTGGTGAAGCTCATCATGGCTTCCAGTTTGGAGAGACGGAGCGGGGCCTTCTTGGCGGCGCGGCGGCTCTGCCAGTCCAGCTTGCCCTTGATCGCGTCCCTGATCATCTGCACAGCGGCGCTGTGCAGCGCATCCGGGGCGACCACGGCATCGATGGCACCCACCTTGAGAGCGTCATCGGCACGGTAATCCTTGCCGGTGGTGATCCACTCCAGCGCGTTGTCGGCGCCGATCACTCGCGGCAGGCGGACGGTGCCGCCAAAGCCGGGCATGATGCCGAGCTTGGTCTCGGGCAGACCGATCTTGGCCGTGGTATCAGCCAGGCGGAAGTCGGTGGAGAGAATGGTCTCGCAGCCGCCGCCCAGGGCGTGACCCTTGATGGAGCTGAGGGTCGGCACCGGCAGATCTTCGATGGCGTTGAAGATGTCGTTGGCCTTTTTCAGCCAGCCGAGCAGATCTTCCTGCGGCAGATCGAACAGCTCCAGGAATTCGGTGATGTCGGCGCCGACGATAAAGGCGTCTTTGCCGGAGGTGAGGATCAGACCTTTTAGTTCACGTTCTTGTTGTAATGCGGCGATCGCTTCGCTCAGGGAGAGCAGGGTAGCGCGATCCAGCTTGTTGACTGAACCCGGAGCATCGAACCTCAGCTCGGCAATGCCGTCTTCGAGGTAGCTGACCGTCAGGGTTTCGCCTTGGTAGATCATGAGAGTGTCTCCTTGTTCCCACATGGTGGGGGGTGGTGCTCCTTTATCCCCAGCAGGGGGCGAGGCTCACTATTGATCCAAAAGAAGACAATTTCAACACCTATTTAAAACATTCGTTTAACAGATCTCGAGTAAAAGCTCGCCTCAGATTAACAATCAAAATAAAGGCGTCTGATGACGCCTTTATTAACCTTGTGTGGCCTCAGCTGGCCAGCTCGGGCCGGTCGCGATACTGGCTCAGCACCTCGGGATCGGCGAGAGCGTGGGTGTTGTTGACGGGCCGGTTGTGCACCACTTCCCGCACCGCCAGCTCCACTATCTTGCCGGACTTGGTGCGCGGAATGGCGTCCACCTGCAGGATGCGGGCCGGCACGTGGCGGGCGGTGCAGTGCTGGCGCACCTGCTGGCGGATACGCTCGCGCAGTGCTTCGTCCAGCTTGAGACCAGGCTTGAGCTTGACGAACAGCACAACCCGCTCGTCTTGCTGCCACTGCTGGCCGATGACGATGCTCTCTTCTACTTCCTCCAGTTGCTCGACGTAGCGGTAAATCTCGCTGGTGCCAATGCGCACGCCACCCGGGTTGAGGGTGGCGTCGGAGCGGCCGTAGAACAGGATGCCGCCGGTCGGGGTCAGCTCGATCCAGTCGCCGTGGCACCAGATGTTGTCGAACCGCTCGAAATAGGCGGCGTGGTACTTGTCGCCGCTGTCGTCCCCCCAAAAGCCGATCGGTTGGGCCGGGAACGGCTTGGTGCAGACCAGCTCGCCCTTTTCGCCCTGCACCGGCTGGCCCGCTTCGTTGAATACCTGCACCGCGAGGCCGAGGCCGCGCCCCTGACTCTCGCCACGGTAGACGGGGCTGAGCGGGTTGCCGATGACGAAGCAGGAGCAGATGTCGGTGCCACCTGAGATGGAGCTGAGCTGCACATCCTGCTTGATCTGCTGATAGACGTAGTCGAACCCTTCGGGAGAGAGCACGGAGCCGGTGCTGCAGATAAGCCGCAACTGCGGCAGCTGGTGGGTCTTGATCGGGGCATAACCCTGCTTGTGCAGCGCATCCAGGTATTTGGCCGAGGTGCCGAAGAGGGCGACCTCTTCGTCGCGGGCGAGATCCCACAGCACGTTGCCGTCCGGGTAGAAGGGGGAGCCGTCGTAGAGCACCAGGGTGGCGCCGGAGGCGAGCGCGCTCACCAGCCAGTTCCACATCATCCAGCCGCAGGTGGTGAAGTAGAAGATGCGTTCCCCCGGCTTGATGTCGCAGTGCAGCTGGTGCTCTTTCAGATGTTGCAGCAGGGTGCCGCCGATGCCGTGCACGATGCACTTGGGCTTGCCGGTGGTGCCGGACGAATAGAGGATGTAGAGCGGGTCATTGAAGGCCATGGGCTCGAATTGCAGGCTGGCATCCGGCTGACCGGCCAGGATCTGGCGCCAGTCGTGACCCAGCTGCAGGGAGTGGCCGAGCAGGGGGATCATGACCGTCTGCTCTATGCTGTCGATCTGGCCGACGACCCCCGCCACCTTGTCCTGGATGTCGATGGCCTTGCCGTTGTAGTGATAGCCATCCACCGCAAACAGCACTCGCGGCCGGGTCTGGCCGAAGCGCTCCACCACGCTGGCTTCGCCGAAATCGGGGCTGGTGGAGGTCCAGATCGCCCCCAGACTGGTGGTCGCCAGCATGGCCACCACGGTTTCCGGGATATTGGGCAGGTAGGCTGCCACCACATCGCCCCGGCCGATTCCCTGGCCACGCAGCCACTGGGCCAGCCTGGCGACCTGATCCGCCAGCTCGCGCCAGCTCAGGGTCTGGCTGGGGCTACCCTCGATGCGGGAGATGATGGCCGGCGTGTCATCCTGGCGGCGCAGCAGGTTTTCGGCGAAGTTGAGCCGGCTGTCGGGGAACCAGCGGGTGCGCTGCATCTCCTGGCGGTTCTCTGCCACTATGTTGCCGAGCTCTCCTTTGACGCCGCAGTGCTGCCACACCAGCGGCCAGAAACGGGTTGTCTTCTCCACCGACCACTGGTAGAGCTGGGCGTAGCTGTGCAGCTGCAGGCCGTGGAAGCGGTTGACCTCGGCCATGAAGTGCTGGAGGTTGGATTGTTGAATCCGCTCCTGATCCGGTTGCCACAGGCAAAGGTTGTGCATGAGTAGTCCCTGACTGCATGTATCTACCGGCAGTGTATTGAATTGTTTTTTATTTGTTAATGGTTGGTTTTTGTTTCATAACAAAAGCCTTGTAACGTATGCGTTACCTCACGAAGCGATTGCTTGACGGTTCGAGCCTTGATTCGCTTGATGTTATGCTGAAACCACATTTCTCCCGGAGCAGGACGCCATGAGCAGCTACAGCCAACTTTTTGCCCAGCACCTCGACACCTTGCAGCAGCGCACCCGCGACATACTGCAACAGCAGGGACTGGGCGGTCTGGCCATCCACTCCGGCCAGACCCACCGCATCTTCCTCGATGATCAGGATTACCCCTTCAAGGTGAACCCCCAGTTCAAGGCCTGGTTGCCGGTGCTGGACAATTCCCACTGCTGGTTGCTGGTGGACGGGGTGAACAAGCCGGTGCTGCTGTTCTACCGGCCGGTGGATTTCTGGCACAAGGTAGCGGACCTGCCCAACGCCTTCTGGGTCGACTTCTTCGATATCCGCTTCCTGACCCGCCCGGAGCAGGTAGCCGATCATCTGCCGGCCAACAGGCAGGAGTGGGCCTATCTGGGTGGCCATCTGGAGGTGGCCGAGCTGCTGGGGCTGGGCCAGCCCAACCCGGAGGCGGTCCTCAACTATCTGCACTACCACCGCGCCTACAAGACTCCCTATGAGCTGGAGTGTCTGCGCGATGCCAACCGCATCGGGGTACGCGGCCACATTGCGGCCAAGGACTCCTTCATGGCGGGGGCGAGTGAGTTCGAGATCAACCTGGCCTACATGAAGGCGGTCGGGCAGGGGGCCAATGAGGCGCCCTACGGCAATATCGTCGCCATCAATCGCAATGCGGCCATCCTGCACTACACCCACCTCTCCACTCAGCGGGTGCCCGATGCGGAGCGCTACTCCTTCCTCATCGACGCCGGCGTGGACGTGCACGGCTATGCCTCCGACATCACCCGGACCTGGGCCTGGCGGCGCGGCGAGTTTGCCGATCTGATCGCGGCGCTGGATGCCCAGCAGCAGGAGATCATCGAGGAGATCAAGCCGGGCCGCCGTTACAGCGAGCTGCATTTGCAGATGCATCACAGGCTGGCGCGCCTGCTGCAAGCCACCGAGCTGGTGGACATGTCGGTGGACGAGATGATCCACACCGGGGTGACCAACGTCTTCTTCCCCCACGGCCTCGGCCACTTCCTCGGCCTGCAGGTACACGATGCCGGCGGCTTCATGCAGGATGAGCGCGGCACCCACCTCTCGGCCCCCGAACAGTTCCCCTATCTGCGCTGCACCCGGGTGATGGAGGTGGGCCAGGTGTTCACCATAGAGCCGGGCCTCTACTTCATCGACAGCCTGCTGGAGCCGCTGCGCCAGGGTGAGCAGGGCAAGCGGGTCAACTGGAACAAGGTCGAGGCGCTGCGCCCCTATGGCGGCATCCGCATCGAAGACAACGTGGTGCTGCATGCCAACGGGGTGGAGAACCTGACCAGACAAGCAGGGCTCTGATGGCGGCGGACTATTCCATACCGGCCGCACCGCTGGAGGTGAGTGAAGAGATCAAGAAGAGCCGTTTCATCACATATCTTGCCCACACGCCGACCGTCGAGGCCGCCAAGGCCTGGATTGGCGAGATAAAGCAACAACATCCCGGGGCCCGGCATCACTGCTGGGCCTTCGTCGCAGGCGCTCCGCAGGACAGCCAGGTCTATGGCTTCAGCGATGATGGTGAGCCCTCTGGCACCGCCGGCAAACCCATGCTGGCCCAGCTGATGGGGGCGGGCCTTGGCGAGATCGCCGCCGTTGTGGTGCGCTATTACGGTGGCGTGCTGCTAGGCACCGGTGGTCTGGTCAAGGCCTACGGCGGTGGCGTGGGGGCGGCACTCAAGCAGCTCGAGACCCGCATCAAGCGCCAGCAGACGGCCTCTCTCATCCAGTGCGACTATGTCGACATGGGGGCCGTAGAGGCCCTGATCCAGGCTTATCAGGGCCAGTTGCTGACGGCCGACTATGGCGCCAGCGTCACCCTGCAGGTGGCGTGGGAGTCCGCGCTCTGGGCCCGAATCGCACAGGAATTGACCGACCGAACCCAAGGTCGGGTATCCCTTCGTCCCTTAGATGGCTAGAATCCATCGCTCTTTTGGTCTGAAGAGGGAGCCGGAATGCAGATTCTGAGCATCATTCGTATCGTTGGCCTGCTGGTCGCACTGTTCAGTTCGACCATGCTGCTGCCTGCGATGGTTGCATTTGGCTATCGTGATGGTGGTGGTGCCGAGTTCGTCAACTCCTTCTTCATCGCTCTGCTGCTCGGTGCCGCACTCTGGTTTCCCAACCGTCATCAGAAGAAGGACCTCAGGTCCAAGGAGGGCTTCCTCATCGTCGTGCTGTTCTGGGTGGTACTGGGCAGCGTCGGGGCCTTGCCGTTCCTGCTGGGAGAGGTGCCCGGCATGACGGTGTCCGAGGCCTTCTTCGAGTCGTTTTCCGGCCTGACCACCACGGGGGCGACCGTGCTCACCGGGCTGGACAACCTGCCCAAGGCGTTTCTGTTCTATCGTCAGCTGCTGCAGTGGTTGGGGGGCATGGGGATCATAGTGCTGGCGGTGGCCATACTGCCGCTGCTCGGCATCGGGGGCATGCAGCTCTATCGCGCCGAAATTCCGGGGCCGGTCAAGGACAACAAGGTCACCCCGCGCATCGCCGAGACGGCCAAGGCGCTCTGGTTCATCTATCTGCTGCTCACCTCCCTCTGCGCCCTGGCGTACTGGATGGCGGGCATGACCCTGTTCGATGCCATTTGCCACTCCTTCTCCACCATGTCTGTGGGGGGCTTCTCGACTCACGATGCCAGCATAGGTTTCTTCAACAGCCCGGCCATCAACCTGATCACAGTGCTGTTTCTGCTGCTGGCGAGCGTCAACTTTGCCCTGCACTTCATGGTGTTCGCCCACAAGCCGGTGCGCCTGAGCAGTTATCTACGGGACTCCGAGCTCAAGGTGTTCCTGAGCATCCAGTGTGTACTGGTACTGATCTGCTTCGTTTCCCTGTTGTTCCACGGCCACTACGATACTTGGCAGGATGCGCTCAACCACGGCCTGTTCCAGGCGGTGTCGCTGGGCACGACTACCGGTTACAGCACCACCAGTTATGCGGATTGGCCCTCTTTCCTGCCCATGCTGCTGATGTTCTCCGCCTTCATTGGCTGCTGCGCCGGCAGTACCGGGGGCGGCATCAAGGTGATGCGTTTCATGATCCTGTTCCTGCAGGGGATGCGCGAGCTGAAGCGACTGGTGCATCCACGCGCCATCTATACCCTCAAGCTGGG
>NZ_CP077249.1:1002500-1050000 GCF_019047325.1 Aeromonas sp. FDAARGOS 1403
AACTTCGGGAGAAGGTACGCTCTTGTTGGTGAAGTCCCTTGCGGATGGAGCTGACGGGAGTCGCAGTGACCAGATGGCTGGGACTGTTTATCAAAAACACAGCACTCTGCAAACACGAAAGTGGACGTATAGGGTGTGACACCTGCCCGGTGCCGGAAGGTTAATTGATGGGGTTAGCGCAAGCGAAGCTCTTGATCGAAGCCCCGGTAAACGGCGGCCGTAACTATAACGGTCCTAAGGTAGCGAAATTCCTTGTCGGGTAAGTTCCGACCTGCACGAATGGTGTAACCATGGCCATGCTGTCTCCACCCGAGACTCAGTGAAATCGAATTCGCCGTGAAGATGCGGTGTACCCGCGGCTAGACGGAAAGACCCCGTGAACCTTTACTACAGCTTGGCACTGAACATTGAACCTACATGTGTAGGATAGGTGGGAGGCTTTGAAGGCGTGACGCCAGTTGCGCTGGAGCCGTCCTTGAAATACCACCCTTGTATGTTTGATGTTCTAACGCAGGGCCCTGAATCGGGCTCGCGGACAGTGCCTGGTGGGTAGTTTGACTGGGGCGGTCTCCTCCCAAAGAGTAACGGAGGAGCACGAAGGTTGGCTAATCCTGGTCGGACATCAGGAGGTTAGTGCAATGGCATAAGCCAGCTTAACTGCGAGACGGACAGGTCGAGCAGGTACGAAAGTAGGTCATAGTGATCCGGTGGTTCTGAATGGAAGGGCCATCGCTCAACGGATAAAAGGTACTCCGGGGATAACAGGCTGATACCGCCCAAGAGTTCATATCGACGGCGGTGTTTGGCACCTCGATGTCGGCTCATCACATCCTGGGGCTGAAGTCGGTCCCAAGGGTATGGCTGTTCGCCATTTAAAGTGGTACGCGAGCTGGGTTCAGAACGTCGTGAGACAGTTCGGTCCCTATCTGCCGTGGGCGTTGGATGATTGAAGGGAGTTGCTCCTAGTACGAGAGGACCGGAGTGAACGAACCTCTGGTGTTCGGGTTGTCACGCCAGTGGCACTGCCCGGTAGCTAAGTTCGGAATCGATAACCGCTGAAAGCATCTAAGCGGGAAGCGAGCCCTGAGATGAGTCATCCCTGACCCCTTGAGGGTCCTAAAGGGCCGTTGGAGACCACAACGTTGATAGGTGGGGTGTGTAAGCGCGGCGACGTGTTGAGCTAACCCATACTAATTACCCGTGAGGCTTAACCATACAACACCCAAGAAGTGTTCGAAGACTTGTAGCAGATACCGAGAACGAAGAATTAAATCAGCTTTTTCAGATTGAAGAATTTGCCTGGCGGCAATAGCGCAGTGGAACCACCTGACCCCATGCCGAACTCAGAAGTGAAACGCTGTAGCGCCGATGGTAGTGTGGCATTCGCCATGCGAGAGTAGGACACTGCCAGGCACCCAATTGAAGAAGCCCGCTCATTTGAGCGGGCTTTTTTATTGCCTGAAATTCAGCCATTTCTGCACAGTTTCCCGTGCTATTCCCCCTCTGCTCGCTCCGCACAGGGCAGCTCCATGTTGACTACCCCATCTTCCAGCTGGATATCGATCTTGAAGCCAAGCCGTTTGGCCAGGTTGATCATGCCGCGGTTGCTGGGCATGGTCATGCCCGACAGCTGGCCAATGCCGCGCTCCCTGGCATAACGCACAATCTTCTCCATCATCAGTTTGCCAAGCCCCAACCCTTTCAGGTCGGACCGTACCAGAATGGCAAACTCGGCATCGCTCAGGTCCGGCGTCGAAATGGCGCGAACCACCCCTAAAATCTGATCTTTTCGTTCCCCATCCTGTCCCACGGCGACAAAGGCCATCTCCCGGTCGTAATCGATCTGGGTCATGCGGGCCAGCTCTTCGTGCCCCAGCTCCCCCACATCGGCGAAGAAGCGTTTGTACCTGTCTTCATCCGATACCTTGAGGACAAATTGCTTGTGGGCAGGCTCATCCTCCGGTCGGATGGGGCGCAGCAGCACATGGCTCTGATCCTTGAGCCAGGCCCCCTCTTCCAGCTCGGTGGGATAGGGACGGATAGCCAGCCTGCAGCTGCCTTCTTCATGGGGTTGCAGGGTCAGGCTGGCGTCCAGCACCACCATCTCGGCGCCGCAGGCCTGCAGCGGGTGCAGATCCAGCTGCTGGATCTCGGGGAAGGCGAGCAGCAGCTCCGACAGCTGGCACAGCACCTGGCCGAGGGCATCGATATCGAGTCGTTCCGGACTGGCTTGTTCGCGGATCTTGCGACTCTTGAGCGCCCCTATGATCTGGTAGCGTGCCAGCGCCTGGTTGAGTGGCGGCAGGGCAGCCATCATCTCCTGCGGCTCGGCACCTGATTCCCCGAGCAGGATGACGGGGCCGAACACCGGGTCTTGTTGCAGCCGGATCCGCAGCTCCAGGCCACCGCTGCGCCGTGCCATCCGCTGTACCAGCAGGCCTTCGATGCGGGCACCGGGGTCGTGTTGCCTGACTCGATCCAGAATGGCGTCCGCTGCCTGGGCGACTTCGGCCGAGGTGCGCAGGTTGAGCATGACGCCGTGTACGGCCGACTTGTGGAGTATGTCTGGCGAGCGCAGCTTGACCGCGACTGGATAGCCGATCTGCTCCGCGGTCAGGGTGGCCTCGATGGCATCGGAGACGATCCAGGTCGGCAGGGTGGAGAGCCCAGCTGCCTGCAAAATGGGGTGTGCCAGATGGGTGTCGAGGGTGAGCTGTTTGCGTTCCAGCGCCTGCCGGATCAGCAGTTGGCACTGGTCAACGTCGAGCCTGTCACCCTGCAGCGATGCAGGGGTTTCCATCAGTTGCTTCTGGTTACGGCGATACTCCACCATGTGCATGAAGGCGGCGACCGCGCTCTCCGGGGTGCGGTAGGTGGGGAATCCTGCCTCGCTGAACAGCCTGCGCCCCTCCTGGGCTGAATATTCCCCCGCCCAGTTGGTCAGGATATTGAAGCGTCTGGCCCTGGGATGCTGCTTGACGTAGTCGATCAGGCTGCGGGCCAGTGCGGCACCGCGGGCGGTGAGCGAAGGGGCATGGATGAGCAGGATGGCGTCAGCCTCGTCCCCTTGCAGCAGGTCGTCGAGAGCCTGCTGATAGTCATTGATGTCGGCATCGCTGCCGATGTCGCGGGGCGGCATCGCCAGCTTGCCGCCACGCTCCAGCAACTTGTCGATCGCCATGTTGGCCAGGCCACGGCCGTTGGAGATGATGGCGAGCCGCTCCCCCTTGAGGGTCAGGGAGTGACTCAGGGTCTCGACGGCGGCAAACAGTTCGTGGGTATCCCGTACCCGCAGCATGCCGGCGCGACGGATGGCGGCGTCATAGACGTTGTCGAGCCCGTTGTCCGGTTCATGGCGGCCACTCTTGAGCACCAGGATGGGCTTGTTGCGCGCGGCGGCACGGGCGGCCGAGAGAAAATGGCGGGCATCCTGCAGCTTGTCCATGTAGAGCAGGATGGCGCGGGTCACGCTGTCGCGGGAGAGCTGATCCAGCAGCTGGCCGAAGTTGATATCGCAGTGATCGCCAAGGGAGATGAAGGCCGAGAAGCCGAGCTCATGCTGTTTGGCCCAATCCAGAATGGTGGTGCTGACGGCGGCCGACTGGGAGAGAAAGGCGACCTGACCGGGCTTGGCGGCAATCGGTGAGAAGCTGGCATTGATGCCCTGACCCGGCAACAACATCCCCATGCTGTTGGGGCCGAGCAGGCGGATGTCGTATTGCCGGCTCAGTCGCTGCAGTTGTTCGCGCTCAGGTGGGGTGAAATCGGCCGCCAGTATGATGGCGGCACCCGCTCCTAGCTTGCCGAGCGCCTCGATGAGGGTCAGTACCCGTTCCCGCCGGGTACAGACGATGGCGAGGTCAGGGGCAAGGGGGAGGTTGTCGATGTCGGGATAGGCCAGCACGCCGGCAATGGCTTTGCTGTGCGGGCTGACCGGCAGGATGGGGCCCTTGAACTGGCCGGCGAGCAGGTGCCTTATGACTACGTGACCGGCCTTCTGCGGGTCGGTCGAGGCGCCGATGACGGCGATTGACTGGGGTTTGAAGAGCCGATCCAGGCCGCTTGGTTTCATGGGCACTCCCGTGGGTGGCGGATGGTGCCAGTGTAATATGCATTCAGCGCCGGTTCTGTGACCGGCTGCGGATCACTGCTTGGTGAGGGCGTTGGCGCGGAGGTAAAACCTCAGTTCACCCTGGATCTGGCGTACCGCTGCCAGGTGGTGCTCCTGCAGATAGATGTCCTGTTCCTGATCCAGCAAGGTTGAGGGTACCCCCAGGCTTTGCAGGTACTCGTCGAACAGCAGCGAGCTGTTGATTTCGATCAGATTGGACATCATGGCAGGACTCCCTCTTCCACTCAGGTTGAACGTTCAGTCTAGTCTCTGATCTGCCCCTTGCCGTAGCTACTGTCATATTTGACATCGAGTCGCTCACATATCCGTGCTGCCACGCGCCCGGCGGTAGAGGAGGAGAGGTTATAGTGAGGAAGTGACAAGGGGAGGAGTGCAATGATCAGGAGCTGGCTGTGGTGCGTCATTCTGCTGGCTGGCAGTGTGCAGGCGGCCGAGACCCCCATCAGGGCCTGGAATCTGCTGCTTGATCACCCCAATCCCGCCGTGGCTGGTCTGTTGCGACTCTCCCTCGATCTGACCGTGCCTGAATATGGTCCCTATCGGCTGATTGCCAGCCCGCCGATGGAGCAGGGTCGGGCGGTCAAGGAGTTGCAGGGGGGCGAACTGGTGCAGGTCGGGGTGTTTGCGCCCGATGAGGAGCGCGTGCGCACCCTGCTGGCCATTCATGTTCCGTTGGCAAAAGGGTTGCTGGGCTGGCGGGTGTGCCTCGTTCGGCAGGGGGACGAGGGGCGGTTCGCCAACATACGATCGCTGATCGACTGGCAGCAGGCCGGGCTTCGCATCGGCCAGCACAGATCCTGGCCTGATACTCGTCTGCTCAAGGAGAACGGCCTCGACGTGGTGGTGGGCGGCCTCTATGAGGCCCTGTTCAACATGCTGCGCAAGCGGCGCTTCGACTGCTTTCTGCGCTCGGTCATCGAGATCGAGGATGAGCTCACACAGCATCCTGATCTGGCCATCGAACCCCACCTGGTGTTTCGCTATCCGCTGGCGCTGTTGTTTTTCGTCTCACCCAGGTATCCGGAGCTGGCCAAGCGCATCGAGCTGGGGCTGCAGCGGGCCCGCCAGTCCGGTGACTATGAGCGGATATTCGAGGCGGGTTTTGGCAGCACCATCCGGCGGCTGCAGCTCGATCGGCGGGTGATGCTGGAGCTGAGCAATCCGGATCTGCCGGCCGGCAGCCGCGCCATGATGCAGGATCCCTCGCTCATCTATGCACCTGTGTTGCCCGCCTTGTCAGCGCAGTGATCCCTGTCCCCGCGCCGTATCCCAGAAGGCGCGGATCAGCGGCTCCTCCAGCCGCTTCTTGAGCACCGCGATGCCGACATCGAATGGTTTGAGCGCCGGCTTGGGCTCGACGATGCGTACCTTCTCACCCATGGGGCTGTGGTCGATCACCGCCGCCGGCACCAGCCCCACGCCGAAGCCGAGCGCCACCATGGCGACAATCCCCTCGTTGCCCGCCACCTCCGCATAGATGTTGGGGGCGATCCCCTTGTTGCGCAGCCACTGATCGCAGCGTTTGCGGGCCAGCCCCTGCTCCGAGAGGATAAGCGGCAGCCGCTCCCAGTCAGGTTCGCCCTGGGAGAACCACTGGTTCTGCTGCGGTGCGGTGCGAGGAGCGATGAACACCAGCGGTACCTGCTGCAGGCTGGCAAACTCCAGCTTGGATGAGAGGGCATCGGGGCGGGCGGCGATGGCGAGATCAGCCTCGTCGGCCAGGATCTTGTCTACCGCCAGCGCCGGGTCGCCGGTCTCCAGCTTGATCTCCAGCTGGGGATAGCGGCGGCGAAAGCGCTCCAGCACCTCGGGCAGCAGAAAGTAGCTGGCGGTGACCGAGCAGAACACCCGTAGTCGGCCCTGCAGCGGCTCATCGCTGCGTTTGAGCTCCTGCTTGAGCTGGCGCCACTCCTGCAGCAGCTCTCCACCAAACTCACGCAGCTTCTCGCCGGCCGGGGTGAGCCGTACCGAGCGGTTGTCCCGCTCGAACAGCACACAGCCGGTCTCCTGCTCCAGCCGCTGGATGGCGCGGCTGAGGGTGGAGGGACTGACCGCCATGGCGTCGGCGCTCTTGCCGAAGTGGAGGGAGTCGGCGAGGTGGAGAAACAGTTCGAGATTGCGAAGGTCCATCTTTCAGCTCCTGACGCTGGATGCCTGCCCGATATCCAGCGGTGGGTGGTTAGCCCCGCCATGTGATCATGAAGGGTTAACGTTTCAATTATTGCAACGTACTGTTTCGAATATATCAGTTCAGGCAATAAGTGTCCCGCGCTATAGTGGTTTCGACAACGCCGCCATCCGGCATGGAATCAATCGAACGGAGCAATCACCATGGCTAACTATTTCAACACCTTGAACCTGCGTCAGCAGTTGGCCCAGCTGGGCAAGTGTCGTTTCATGCAGCGCGAAGAGTTCGCGGACGGCTGCAACGTGCTGAAGGGCAAGAAGGTGGTGATTGTGGGCTGTGGTGCCCAGGGCCTGAACCAGGGCCTGAACATGCGTGACTCCGGGCTGGATATCTCCTACGCCCTGCGCAAGGCCGCCATCACCGAGAAGCGCGCCTCCTGGCAGAAGGCCACCGACAACGGCTTCGCGGTCGGCACCTATGAAGAGCTGATCCCGACCGCCGATCTGGTGCTGAACCTGACCCCGGACAAGCAGCACTCCGACGTCGTCAAAACCGTGATGCCGCTGATGAAGCAGGGCGCCGCACTGGGCTACTCCCACGGCTTCAACGTGGTGGAAGAGGGTCAGCAGATCCGCTCCGACATCACGGTCGTGATGGTGGCGCCCAAGTGCCCGGGTACCGAAGTGCGTGAAGAGTACAAACGCGGCTTCGGCGTACCGACCCTGATCGCCGTTCACCCGGAGAACGATCCCAAGGGTGAAGGCATGGCCATCGCCAAGGCGTGGGCCTCCGCCACCGGCGGCGACCGTGCCGGCGTGCTGGAGTCCTCCTTCGTGGCGGAAGTGAAATCCGACCTGATGGGCGAGCAGACCATTCTCTGCGGCATGCTGCAGGCCGGTTCCCTGCTCTGCTACGACAAGCTGGTTGCCGAAGGCACAGACCCGGCCTACGCCGGTAAGCTGATCCAGTTCGGCTGGGAGACCATCACCGAAGCCCTGAAGCAGGGTGGCATCAGCCTGATGATGGACCGCCTGTCCAACCCGGCCAAGCTGCGTGCCTTCGAGCTCTCCGAGCAGCTCAAGACCCTGATGCGCCCGCTGTTCGAGAAGCACATGGACGACATCATCGCCGGTGAATTCTCCCGCGGCATGATGGCCGACTGGGCCGAAGATGATGCCAAGCTGTTCGGCTGGCGTGAAGAGACCGGCAAGTCCGCTTTCGAAAACGCCCCGGCGTTTGCAGGCAAGATTGCCGAGCAGGAGTACTTCGACAATGGCGTGGTGATGGTGGCCATGGTCAAGGCGGGTGTCGAGCTGGCGTTTGAGACCATGGTGGCTTCCGGTATCTACGAGGAGTCTGCCTACTACGAATCCCTGCACGAGCTGCCGCTGATCGCCAACACAGTTGCCCGCAAGCGCCTGTACGAGATGAACGTGGTCATCTCCGACACCGCCGAGTACGGCAACTACCTGTTCGCCAACGCTGCCGTGCCCTTGCTGCGCGAGCACTTCATGCCGACCCTGAAAGCGGGTGATCTGGGTGCCAGCAAGGCGGAAGGGCAGAGCGTCGACAACCTGGCGCTGCTGGCGGCCAACGAGGCGACCCGCAACCACCCCATCGAAGCGATCGGCCAGGTACTGCGCGGTTACATGAAGGACATGAAGCGTATCGCCGTCGGCGGTTAAGCCAGCATCGGGCAGGATGATAAGGAGGCGGGGGTGACGATCCCCGTCGCCGGTCGGGCTGGACACCCGACCGGCCAGCCAGCAAACCAGCCCGACAGCCATAAAAAAGCCCCGCTCATCGAGCGGGGCTTTTGCATTCAGAAAGGCCGGCTAAATCAGGCTTTCCACGCTTTCCAGGTGTTGATCAGGCCGTTGGTGGAGCAGTCGTGGCTGGTGACAGCCTCGGCAGTGTTGAGCTCCGGCAGGATCTTGTTGGCCAGCTGTTTGCCCAGCTCCACGCCCCACTGGTCGAAGCTGAAGATGTTCCAGATTGCGCCCTGTACGAAGATCTTGTGCTCGTACATGGCGATCAGAGCACCCAGGGTTTTCGGGGTCAGGCTCTTGAACAGGATGGAGTTGGTCGGGCGGTTGCCTTCGAACACCTTGAACGGCACCAGATCCTTGACCTGCTCCAGCGTCTTGCCGGCGGCCAGAAACTCGGCTTCGACCTGTTCCTTGCTCTTGCCGAAGGCCAGTGCCTCGGTCTGGGCGAAGAAGTTGGCCAGCAGTTTCGGGTGGTGGTCGCCGATCGGGTTGTGGCTGATGGCCGGTGCCAGGAAGTCACAGGGGATCAGCTTGGTGCCCTGATGGATCAGCTGGTAGAAGGCGTGCTGGCCGTTGGTGCCCGGCTCACCCCAGATGATGGGGCCGGTCTGGTAGTCAACCGGATTGCCGTTGCGATCCACGTACTTGCCGTTGGACTCCATGTTGCCCTGCTGGAAGTAGGCCGGGAAGCGGTGCATGTACTGATCGTACGGCAGAATGGCTTCGGATTCGGCACCATGGAAGTTGTTGTACCACAGGCCGATCAGTGCCAGCAGCACCGGCACGTTCTGTTCATAGGAGGCAGTGGCGAAGTGCATGTCCATCTCGAAGGCGCCTTGCAGCAGGGCTTCGAAGTTCTCGAAACCGACGGACAGGGCGATGGGCATGCCGATGGCTGACCAGGAGGAGTAGCGGCCGCCAACCCAGTCCCAGAACTCGAACATGTTGTTGGTGTCGATACCGAACTCGGCCACGGCCTTGCCGTTGGTGGAGAGCGCAGCGAAGTGCTTGGCAACGTGGGCCTTGTCACCGGCGATCTTGATGAACCAGTCGCGGGCGGTCAGGGCGTTGGTCATGGTCTCCTGAGTGGTGAAGGTCTTGGAGGCCACCAGGAACAGGGTGGTTTCCGCATCAATCTCTTTGAGAGTCTCGGCGATGTGGGTGCCATCGACGTTGGAGACGAAGTGCATCTGCAGGTGGTTTTTGTAGGGACGCAGTGCCTCGGTGATCATCACCGGGCCCAGATCCGAGCCACCGATGCCGATGTTGACCACGTGCTGGATCGCCTTGCCGGTGTAGCCTTTCCATTCGCCGCTGATGATCTTCTCGCAGAAGCCCTTCATCTTGGCCAGTACGGCGTTCACTTCCGGCATCACATCCTTGCCGTCACACTCGATGGGGCGGTCGGAGCGGTTGCGCAGGGCCACGTGCAGTACGGAGCGGCCTTCGGTCATGTTGATCTTGTCGCCATTGAACATGGCATCGATCGCGCTGCGAAGATCGGTCTCTTTGGCCAGATCAATCAGCAACTTGAGGGTTTCTTCGGTGATCAGGTTCTTGGAGTAGTCGACCAGGATGTCGCCGCCGAAGGTGAGGGAGAATTTGTCGAAACGCTGGGGATCCTGGGCGAACAGATCCTTGAGCCGGGTCTCTTTGTTCGCTGCAAAGTGGGCTTCCAGTGCCTGCCAGGCCTGGGTCTGGGTTGGATTGATGTTTTTCATAGGATTATCAGTCTTCCAAGTTGTGTATGAACCTTGCAGGCAAGGCTCCCGCCAAACCTTATTATTTGAGCACTATACCGGGCCCATTATACCGAGCCCATGGTGCGGCCCGTGTAACAGAGCTTTACCAATTGTCTGCCATCGACCGAGTTTACAACCAAAACGCTGCGATTATGAGTCACTCATGGCTGCCGGATCTTGCGTTTGCGCATACTTGGTCGGGCTTGCCGCCGTTGAAAGGGCTTTCAGGGCGAGGCATTGCTGTGGACGGGGTGGCAACCTGGCATGGCAGCCAAAAGAGTATTCGATAGGCGCCTTTTCGCTCATTTCATGCGCAGGCGCAAATTGTCGGTGGCCCAAGATGGCTAGCATGGGTGTCGCATGGACGAGATCTCCCAGGGATGGCTACTGTCTGGAATGAGGAGATCGCTATGAAAGCTGTGTTGTCCCTGTTTGCCCTTAGCCTGATCGCCACCGGCCTCATCGGCCTGCTGACCCTGGTGCTGACCAGTGCAGCCCCTACCTTGCCGCTGCGGGTGCTGGCGGTGATCGGTGCCGTGCTGGGGGGATATGTGCTGGTGCAACCGCTGCTCAACCGGGTGGCTCGTCGGCTGGTGTAAGCCGACGCCCCCGGAATGCTGAAAACAAAGTCCGGCCCATTGTGGCCGGCTTTTTTATGGCCGTGTTCACCCCTGCCGCAGCCAGAGACGACAATGCCAGCCCGAAGGCTGGCATTGTGGGTGGCTGCAAAACCGCATTTACGCCTGCGGCTTTTGCATGTGCATGACCATCTGCGGGAAGGGGATCTCGATGCCTTCGGCATCGAAGGTGAGCTTCACCTTCTCGTGGAAGTCGAACCAGACTCCCCAGTAGTCGCCGGTCTTGACCCAGGGGCGCACGACTATGTTGACCGAGGAGTCGGCCAGCGCGGCGACGGCGATGGTGGTGGCCGGCTCCTTGAGGATGCGCGGCTCTTCGTTCACCAGCCGCTCCAGGATCTGCTTGGCCTTGCGGAGATCCGAGCCGTAGCCGATGCCGAAGGTCATGTCGACGCGGCGGGTATCCATGCGCGAGTAGTTAACGATAGTGCCGTTGAGGATGGCGGAGTTGGGCACCACCACCATCTTGTTGTCACCTGAGGTGAGGGTGGTGGTGAACAGCTGAACGGATTGCACCACGCCATTGGTGCCTGCCACCTCGATGAACTCGCCTGCCTTGATGGGGCGGAAGATGATCAGCAGGAAGCCGGCGGCGAAGTTGGAGAGCGAGCCCTGCAGCGCCAGACCGATGGCCAGACCGGCGGCACCGATAATGGCGACAAAGGAGGCGGTCTGCACCCCGACCCGGCCCAGCGCTGCGATCACCACGAATACCAGGATGGCGTACTTGAGGATGCTGCCGACGAAGTGGGTGACAGTGGTGTCCAGCTTGCGGGACTGCATCACCTTGACCACGGCGCCGCTGATGAGGTTGGCGGCGATGTAGCCGACCAGCAGGGTGAGCAGGGCGGCCGCGATGTTGACGGCATACTCGATCAGCAGGCCCTGGTTGTTGACCAGCCAGGTCTGCGCTTCGGTAATGATTTCGGGTTCCATAGGGTGTCCTGTCAGGCGATAAAAGGTTTATGACGCATGAATCTAACATTGGCATGCGACAGTCCGGGTCGCATCTGGTGCTCACCGCTTCTTTTGTGCCACAAAAAACAAGGGAGGCCAAGGCCTCCCTCTTTACTGCAACTCACCTGGTGCGGCGTTGCCGCGGCTGATTGAGAATGCATTGTCGCCGGGCGTACTGCTCAGCTCTGCAGCAGCTGGCTGCGGATAAACTGCCACTGATCTTCAAACCCGGCGGTGGGCTTGATTTTGAACTCGGAGCGGACGAACTGGCTGATCCGCCCTTCGGTGTAGGCCAGTAACAGGTTGGCCAGCATGGTCTCGTCGAGCTGGAAGCCCTGGCCTTCGCGCAGCCGTTTCTCCCGCAGCACCTGCTTGATCTGGGTCTCCAGCTTGTCGAACAGGATGCTGATGCGATCCCGCAGCCGGTCGTGCTCGCCCAGCAGGGCGTCGCCGTTGAGAATGCGGGTGATACCGGGATTGCGCTCGGCGAACACCAGCAGCAGCTGCAGTATGTGGTGGCAGCGGCTCATGGTGTCCTTCTCTTCGGCCATGATCAGGTTGACCCGTGACAGCAGGGAATCTTCGATAAAGTCGATCAGCCCCTCGAACATCCGCGCCTTGCTGGGAAAATGTCGATAGAGGGCAGCCTCGGAGACCCCCACCTCGGCCGCCAGACGGGCCGTGGTGATGCGCTGGCCTGGGCTGGTCTCCAGCATGTGGGCGAGCGCCTGCAGGATCTGATCGCGCCGACTCTGTTTCTGATTACTGCTTGCCATGGATTCCCCTAAAAAAAACAATGGCCTGATTCTGTTATTAGGCACCGCCGCTCGGGCCGGTGTGGTCTGTTATTGGCGACCAGAAGAACCAAAACCGCCTTCACCCCGTTCGCTCTGATTGAACTCATCGACCAGTTGGAAGCTGGCCTGAACCACCGGCATGATCACCAGCTGGGCGATGCGCTCGCCGGGCTGCATGGTGAACGCCTCTTTGCCGCGGTTCCATACCGAGACCATCAGCTGGCCCTGGTAGTCGGAATCGATGAGGCCGACCAGGTTGCCCAGCACGATGCCGTGTTTATGGCCGAGGCCGGAGCGGGGCAGGATGGTGGCGCACAGACCCGGATCCTGGATGTGAATGGCCAGCCCGGTCGGTACCAGGGTGGTATCACCCGGGGCCAGCGTCAGCGGGGCATCCAGCAGGGCGCGCAGATCCATGCCGGCGGAGCCCGGTGTGGCGTAGGCAGGCAGCGGATAGTCGGTGCCGATGCGGGCATCCAGAATCTTCAGTTCAATTTGTGTTGTCATAAATCGTTTTTATTGGAGTGGAGGTGGTCGATTGACTGGCTCAGCGCCGGTAATGGCGTGCAATCAGGGCAATCAGGTGACGAGCCAGCGTCAGCTTATCGGCCAGGGGCAGAGGGGCTTGACCCCCTTGCCAGAACACGGTGAGGGCGTTGTCATCGGCATTGAAGCCCTGGCCCGCACGGGATACGTCGTTGGCGGCGATCATGTCCAGCCGCTTACGCTGCAGTTTGTCGAGGGCGTATTGTTCCACATCCACGGTTTCTGCGGCAAATCCGACGGTGAAGGGTTTGTCTGACAAGGCCCCCACGGCGGCGATGATGTCGGGGTTTTTGACCAGGGTCAGCTGCATCTGGTCGTTGTCTCCGGTCTTCTTGATCTTCTGCTCGGCCACCTGGGCGGGGCGATAATCGGCGACGGCGGCGCAGCCGATGAAGAGGTCGCTCTCGCCGACCCGGCTCATGACCGCCTGGTGCATCTGCTCGGCGCTCTCGACGTCGACGCGGGTGACGCCGGCCGGGGTGGCCAGTGCCACTGGGCCGCTCACCAGTGTCACCTCGGCACCCGCTTCACGGGCGGCGCGGGCGATGGCATAGCCCATCTTGCCTGAGCTGTGGTTGCTGATGTAGCGCACCGGATCGAGCGCTTCACGGGTCGGCCCGGCGGTCAGCAGCAGTCTGACGCCGGCCAGCAGCGGCTCGGCGGCGAGCTGCTGACAGCAACGCTCTACCAGCTCGAGGGGGTCCAGCATCCGGCCCGGGCCCACGTCACCGCATGCCTGGCTGCCGGAATCCGGCCCCCACAGCAGGATGCCGCGACTGGCGAGGGTCTTGAGGTTGGCCTGAGTGGCGGCGTTGAGATACATCTGCTGGTTCATGGCCGGCGCCAGCGCCACCGGTGCCGGGGTGGCCAGGCAGAGGGTGGTGAGCAGCTCGTCGGCCATGCCGGCGGCCATGCGGGCCATCAGATTGGCGCTGGCGGGGGCGATCAGCACCAGATCGGCCCATTTGGCCAGCTCGATGTGGCCCATGCCCGCCTCGGCAGCGGGATCCAGCAGACTGTCGGCCACCGGGTGGCCGGAGACGGCCTGCAGGGTCAGCGGGGTGATGAACTCCTTGGCGGAGCGGGTCATCACCACCCGTACCTCGGCGCCCTGATCTTTCAGGCGGCGTACCAGCTCGGCACTCTTGTAGGCGGCGATCCCGCCGCTGACACCCAACAGGATGCGTTTATCGGCCAATCTCATCTGCTGTTTCTCTTCCGGCTCACTCTGACTGGTCGGCTAAGATACCACAGGCAGCAGTCGACGACAGAGGCTGACATGGGGGTCTTGTGGCCGGGCTCCCGTGATTTCTTTGCTATGTTTTCTCTCAATAGTACAAAGGAGAGACAAATGAGCATCAAGGAGTGGCCAGAGGATGAACGACCCCGTGAGAAGCTGCTGCGTCACGGCCCGGGCGGCTTGTCCGATGCCGAGCTGCTGGCGATCTTCCTGCGCACCGGGGTCAGTGGCTTGAGTGCAGTCGATCTCTCCCGCAACCTGTTGAATCAGTTCGGATCGCTGCGCAATCTGCTGGGGGCGGACCGGCGTGCCTTCTGCGAGGCGCATGGCCTGGGCCCAGCCAAATATGCTCAGCTGCAAGCGGTGCTGGAGATGGGTAAACGTCATCTGGCGCAGCAGCTGCAACGGGGGGATGCGCTCACCTCGCCCCAGCTGACCCGAGACTATCTGCAGGCCCAGCTGCGGGATCGGCCGCGGGAGGTGTTTGCCCTGCTGCTGCTCGACAATCAGCACAGAGTGATTCAATTCGTTGAACTTTTTTACGGCACCCTCGACTCGGCGAGCGTCTGGCCCAGAGAAATCGTGCAGATCGCACTCAAACATAATGCAGCCGCCGTGATTCTGGCGCATAATCACCCGTCCGGCGTCGCCGAGCCCAGTAGGGCCGACCGCCAGATCACGGATCGGATCACGGCCGCCCTGGCCCTGATCGATATCAGAGTGCTGGATCACTTGGTGATCGGTGATGGCATCACGGTTTCTTTCGCCGAGCGCGGTTGGTTATGACTGTGCTCTGGCGCCGTATTAGTTGATCTTTGATCACGGATGCTGTATAAAATGCCGCCTTCTGTTTGCCCCGCAATCGAAGGCCAGCGGGGCAGATATTTGCTCGAGCAATGAAGTAAGATTTGGAGAGACTGACATGTCTAGAGTATGCCAAGTAACCGGCAAGCGCCCGGCAGTTGGTAACAACCGTTCGCACGCTAACAACGCTACCAAGCGTCGTTTCCTGCCGAACCTGCACACTCACCGTTTCTGGGTTGAGAGTGAAAAACGCTTCGTAAGCCTGCGCGTATCCGCAAAAGGCATGCGTATCATCGACAAGCGTGGCGTTGAAGTGGTTCTGGCTGAACTGCGCGCCAGCGGTGTTAAGGTATAAGGAATTAGATCATGGCTAAAGGTATTCGCGAGAAGATTCGCCTGAACTCCAGCGCCGGTACTGGTCACTTCTATACCACTACCAAAAACAAGCGCACCATGCCCGAAAAAATGGAAATCAAAAAGTTTGATCCCGTTGTTCGTCAGCATGTGATCTACAAGGAAGGCAAAATCAAGTAATTACTTGATGCTGCATTCCCAAAAACCCGGCCCTGTGCCGGGTTTTTTTATGGCCGGAATTCAGTACACTGCCGGTTCGAAGGGAGGCTTGTCATGTTCAAATTGAGCCGCAGAGGCTGGAACAACGTGATCATCGTGGTGGTGTTGATCGTGATCACCCTGTTGCACCGGCTGGAGATCGCCCAGCAGGAAAACAGCGCCAAGCGGGCGCGCCCGCTGTTGCCGGAGAGCGCCGTGGTGCTCACCTGGCAGGGGCCGAGCTGGCAGATAGAGCGCATCGGGCAGGGCTGGCGCAGCGGGCCGGATCTGGGGCTCGACAGTACCCAGCTGGCGGCGCACATCGAGGCCTGGCAGGGCTGGCTGCTGCCACCCGGTGAAGCCGTGCGCGGCAATCCGGTTACCCTCAAAATCTGGGTCGCCGGCCAGAGCGACCCCATCGAGGTGGGGCTCTATCAGGATGACGGCAAGTTTGCCGCCCTGCTGCCCCCCTCGACCTGGCTCAGCCTGAGCCAGGAGCAGTACCGCAGCCTGCTGCGTCCCGCTCCCTAACCCATTTTTCAGCGTCAGCACGAGGATCCCATGCCTGAATTACCGGAAGTCGAAGTCAGCCGCCAGGGCATCTCGCCCTGGCTTACCGGCATCAAGGTCACCCGGGTGGTGGTGCGAGACGGCCGTCTGCGCTGGCCGGTGCCGGGAGAGATCCAAGAGCTGGTGGACCTCACCATCCACCGGGTCAGCCGCCGCGCCAAGTACTTGCTGCTGGAGACCGACTTCGGTACCGCCATCCTCCATCTGGGCATGTCGGGCAGCCTGCGGGTGCTGGACATCGGCACCCCGGCCGAGAAGCACGATCACGTGGATATCGAGCTCGAGAACGGCAAGCTGCTGCGGCTCAACGATCCGCGCCGCTTCGGTGCCCTGCTGTGGACCCGCGAGCCGGCCGAGGCACATGCGCTGCTGGCCAAGCTGGGGCCAGAGCCGCTCACCGACGCCTTCAATGCCGATTACCTGCGTGAGCGCGCCAAGGGGCGCAGCACCGCCATCAAGACCTTCCTGATGGACAACCATGTGGTGGTCGGGGTGGGCAACATCTACGCCAACGAGGCGCTCTATGCCGCCGGCATTCATCCCAAGCGGGCGGCGGGCAACATCAGCGCCGAGCGGCTGGGCACCCTGGTAGGGGAGATAAAGCGGGTGCTGGCCGAGGCGATTCGGCAGGGCGGCACCACCCTCAAGGATTTCACCAGTGCGGATGGCAAACCGGGTTATTTCGTGCAGCAGTTGCAGGTCTATGGGCGGGGCGGCCAGCCCTGCTTCCACTGCCACACCCTGCTCAGCGAAATCCGGCTGGGGCAGCGCACGACCGTGTTCTGCTCCCACTGCCAGCGCTGAATCGCGGTTTTTTCGGCCTGAAACGGCCAAGTTGTAAGAGAGTATTTCCAGTCTGTTGAATATTTGCTCGCCCGTCACTACTATCTCGACCGTTCAGGCGGTTTGAGACAATAAAATGACAGCTAAATCAATAGACTGGGACCATTTGTCCCAGCAGGGGCACTATTGTGCCCAAAAAATGGCGCGCTTCCTCTATCCCGATGACAGCGCCCGCAAGACCTTCAATCGCGCCAAGTTCGTGCTGCGCAGTCTGCTCTATCGGCAACAGCTGAGCCGGGTGTTCGAGCTGTTCCAGGCCGAACCGCTCAAGGCCCTGCCTGCCCATTATCCCGAGCTGCTCGACAAGCCGATGCGACCCTATCGCTTCGCCGGCTCCACCGCGACCGAGCGGGCCGAGATGCTGGAAAACCACTATCGGCTGATGCTGGCTCGCTACCCGGATCTGATCGACCCGCTCTATCTGGGGGATGGCATCGAGCTTGGCCGTTATCCCGAGAGCGGCTGCCGCATCGTGCTGCGCCACGACGGCACCTTCCGCCGCGAGGCGGAGCTGGCCCTCTCCATCGTCGACCCGCAGGGCAAGCGGCTCTACAGCTGCGCCTTCTCGCTGGCAGGCACCCCCAACCGGCTGGCGGTGGTGATCGGTTCGGTACAGGGCCCGGAGCCCTGCATCGAGCAGGCGCAGGACAAGGTGCGTGCGCTGACCAAGGAGGGCCACGGTGTGCGGCCCAAGTCGCTGGTGGTGATGCTGGTGATGCAGCTGGCCGAGGCGATGCAGGCCGAGCATATCTCGGCGGTGCGGATGAAGGCCCACATCTATCAGGCCCGGCGTTACAGCAAGAAGAAGAAAGCCTGCCTGCAGGCGGACTATGACGAGCTGTGGCAGGAGTTTGGCGCCACCGATCTGGACGCCAACTTCGTGCGGTTGCAGCCCGCCCAGCGCAAACCGCTGGAGGAGATCGCCTCCAAGAAGCGGGCCATGTACCGGCGCCGCTACGAGTGGCTCGATCAGCTGACCCTGGCAGGCCAGCAGCTGCTGGGCCCGCGTCTGGCGGGCTGAGCCGCACAGGCCCCCAGCAGCAAACAGGCTACCCTCGGGTAGCCTGTTTCGTTGTTACTTGGTCTGTTTGGCCTTGATGGCGGCTGCCACTATGGGGTCGACGAACTGGCGGATGTCGCCGCCGTGCAGGGCCACCTCCTTCACCAGGGTGGAGGAGATGAAGGAGTTCTCCTCGGCCGGGGTGAGGAACACGCTCTCCAGCTCCGGCATCAGGCGGCGATTCATGTTGGCCAGCTGAAACTCGTATTCGAAGTCGGAGACGGCGCGCAGACCGCGGATCAGCACGTTGGCCTGCTGCTCCTTGGCAAAGTCCACCAGCAGGCCGGAGAAGCCGACCACCTTGACGTTGGGCAGGTGGGCGGTCACCTGGCGGGCCAGCTGAACCCGCTCGTCCAGATCGAACAGCGGCCGCTTGCTCGGGCTGTTGGCCACCCCGACCACCACCTGGTCAAACAGTCTGGCGGCCCGGCCGATGAGATCGGTGTGGCCGTTGGTGACGGGATCGAAGGTGCCGGGATAGATTACCTTGTTGGTCATGCTGCTGATTCCTGCAACCGGGAAATTTGGTCGCATTATAGGGTCTGTTGGGGGATTGGCGCGACCGCCTTGGGGCGAGTTTTGGCGCCCCGATGGTGGCTTTGCCGCGTCAAATCAGCACCGACGGGCGTCTTCGCTTGAGAATAGCGATACATCAGGCAAGAATACCGCATCGCGCATCAAGCCTCCTTGCGTTGGTGACAGGGAGCAAAGGGATTTTTTATGAAACGTATTCTGGTAGTCCGCAATGACAAGATTGGTGACTTCATGCTGGCCTGGCCGAGTTTTGCCATGCTCAAGCGCTCCATGGAGTGTCATGTGACTGCCCTGGTTCCCGCCTACACGGCGCCGCTGGCCCGCCTCTGCCCCTGGATTGACGAGATCATCCTGGATCCGGGCTCACGGGCCGACAAGGAACAGCAACGTGCCTTGCAGGCACGCATCAAGGCGGCCGCCTTCGATGCCTCCATCTGCCTCTTCTCCAACTCCCGCAACGCCATGCTGGTGTGGAAGGCGCACATTCCCTACCGGCTGGCGCCGGCCACCAAGCTGGCCCAGGTGCTCTACAACCAGCGCCTGATCCAGCGCCGCTCCCGCTCCCAGAAGCCGGAGTACGAATACAACCTGGATCTGGTGCGCCGTTTCCTTGCCGACCAGCAGGTGAGCGCGGTGGAGCCGCAGGGCCCCTACCTCAGATTCGATGCGAAGAGCCTGCAACAGGTGCGCGAGCAGGTTGCCGCCCGCCTGCGGCTCGATGCCGGCCGCCCCTGGCTGATGGTGCATGCCGGCAGCGGCGGCTCGGCCAACAACCTCTCCATCGAGCAGTACGCCCGCCTCATCATCAAGCTCAACCAGGCCTGTCCCGAGCTGCAGTGCATCCTGACTGCGGGGCCGGGGGAGGAGAAGATCGCTGAACAGCTGGCGGCCGAGCTGCTGGCCCACGGTGGCAACGGCTGGATCTACCGCTCCGAGGAGGGGCTGCCCAAGTTCTGCCAGGTGATGGCCAACGCCGCCCTGTTCGTGGCAGGCAGCACAGGGCCGCTGCACATCGCCGCGGCGCTGGATGTGCCCACCATCGGCTTCTTCCCGGCGCACCGCTCGGCAACGCCGCTGCGCTGGCGTCCGCTCAACAGCGAGGGGCGCCACCTGGCGTTCAGCCCGCCGGAAGACAGCGATCACCCGGAAGACATGAGTCAGCTCGATCCCAAGACCATGGCGGCGGCGATCGCCCGCTGGGCGCCGCCGTTCTGGCGCAGCGAGCAGTGATCGCGGATAGCGCAAATGCAGACAGGGCCCTTCAAGGGCCCTGTCTCGTATGGGGGGCTCGCTGGCAGCCCCGTCTGCGGCGGCTTACTTGTCCGCCTGTTCCGGTGCCTGCGGCTGCTGGCGGATCCAGAGGTCGGCGTACTTCACGAAGGTGGAGTGGGCCGACAGGATGGCCAGCAAGAGCCCCTGCTTGCCGTCGAGGAAGCCGGCCTTGAGCAGGTACATCTTGAGGAAGCAACCCAGCGCGTGCACCAGCCCCTGGCCGAGGGAGCCCTTCTTGCCGCGGGCGGTGCGCTGATCGGCCCAGGCGCGGGCATAGCCGGCGGATTTGACCAGGTAGTGCTCCAGATCCCGATAGGTGAAGTGGAGCAGGTCGCCGTGCAGGTTGACGATCTTCATGTTGGCGCGCACCTCCACCTTCTCGTGCACCAGCACCTCGTTGTAGCTGGTGAGATCCTTGGGATAGAGGCGCAGCACCCGGTCCGGGTACCAGCCGCTGTGGCGGATGAAGCGGCCGAACACCCAGGAGAGGCGCGGGATCGAGTAGATGGTGTCGCTGGCCGGGTTGGCCATGACGGCGGCGATGGCGGCTTTCAGCTCGGGGGTGAGCCGCTCGTCCGCATCCAGCCACAGCACCCAGTCGGATTGCACGTGGGACTGGGCGAGCCGGCGCTGGCGGCCGAAGCCTGGCCACACCGGGTTGACGAAGAAGCGGGCGCCGAATTCGGCGGCGATGGCCGGGGTCTCGTCCTGGCTGCCGGAGTCCATGATGACGATCTCGTCGACCAGTCCGTCGAGGGAGGCGAGGCAGGGGCGCAGGTTTTCGGCTTCATTCTTGACGATAAGGACAGCCGCCAGAGTCGGTTTGTTCACGGATTAAAGGCTCTTGTTGGCGCCCGACTGGCGGGCCATGCTCAAATTGGCGCCCATTCTAGCCTAAAACGGCAGGCGGAGCATGGTTCCGGCGGCGGGATACGTGTCGGTTTCAAATGGGTTGTTTTTTGGCGCCAGGATGCATGGCAGCGGGATCTTCTGTTATTTCTCGGGCCATTCTTCGGGCATAATCTCGGCCAGCAACGATTAACCGCAGGGCGTGGCCCTGGAGAAGTGCGAGATGAAAATATTGGTGATCGGCCCCTCCTGGGTCGGCGACATGGTGATGTCCCAGAGCCTCTACAAGGCGATCAAGGCCAATCACCCCGACAGCGAGCTGCACGTGATGGCGCCCGCCTGGTGTGGTGCCCTGCTGGAGCGGATGCCGGAGGTGGACAAGGCCATCCCGATGCCGCTCGGTCACGGCGACTTCAAGCTGGGAGCCCGCCGCCGGCTCGGCAAGCAGCTGGCGGCCGAGAAGTACGATCAGGCCATCATCCAGCCCAACTCCATGAAGTCGGCGCTGATCCCCTGGTTTGCCCGCATCCCGGTGCGCACCGGCTGGAAAGGCGAGCACCGCTTCGGCCTGCTCAACGACATGCGCAGCAACAAGTCCGCCTTTCCGCTGATGGTGGAGGCCTACCTGGCACTGGCCTATCCCAAGGCGCAGATGAAGAGCCGGGCCGATATCCCGACCATCCCCCAGCCGGCCCTCAACGTTGATCTCGTCAACCAGGAGAAGGCGCTGGCGCGGCTCGGGCTGGATCGCGCCCGCCCGATGCTGGTGCTCTGCCCGGGGGCCGAGTTCGGCCCGGCCAAGCGCTGGCCGGAGGGCCACTACGCCGTGGTGGCACAAAAGCACCTCGACGAGGGCTGGCAGGTGTGGATCTTCGGCTCCGGCAAGGACGCGGCGGTGGCCAACACCATTCGCGACCGGATCAACCCGCTGTCGCGCCCCAACTGCCACGTGCTGGCGGGCAAGACCAGCCTGTACGAGGCGATCGACCTGATGGCGCTGGCCGGGCGGGTGATCGCCAACGACTCAGGCCTGATGCACGTCGCCGCTGCCCTCAACCGGCCGCTGATCGGGGTCTATGGCTCCACCTCGCCGCTCTACACGCCGCCGCTGGCGGACCGGGTCGAGATCGTCCACACCGACATCGAGTGCCGCCCCTGCTTCAAGCGCACCTGCAAGTTCGGTCACCTCAAGTGCCTGATCGAGCTGATGCCGGAGCAGGTCATTGAGGCCGGCCGCCGGCTGGAGTGCAGCGAGACGCCGGCCCCGCCGCTGGCGCCCGGCGAACCGCCCCGTTTTGTCGCCGAGCCGGGCAAGCGCGGGGAGCCGCACTAGCATGGGCTATCGGCTGCTCTACAACCTGCTGATCCACCTGGGGCTGCCGCTGGCATTGCTGGCGCTCTACAAGCCGAAGAGGGGCAAGCCCGGTTTTGGCAAGCGCTGGGCCGAGCACCTGGGGCTAACGCCCGCCACCGGGCAAGAGGCGCCGCTCTGGATCCATGCGGTGAGCGTGGGGGAGACGCTGGCCATCAGCCCCTTCATCCGCGCCCTCAAGGCCGAGCGGCCCTTCTTGCCGATCCTGCTCACCACCACCACCCGTACCGGCGCCGAGCAGGCCGCCAGGCTGGGGGATCTGGTGGAGCACCGCTACGCTCCGCTCGACTACCCCTGGGCGGTGGCGGCGTTTCTCAAGGCCGTCAAACCGCGCGCGCTCTGGGTGATGGAAACCGAACTGTGGCCGAACTGGCTGGCCGCCTGCGAGGTGCGCCACCTGCCGGTGACCATCATCAATGCCCGCCTCTCGGAGCGATCCTGCCGGCGTTACGCCCGTTTTCAGGGCGCCTTCGATGCCCTCAGCCGGCCGCTGACCCACCTGCTCTGCCAGCACCAGGACGACGCGGATCGCTTCCATCGCCTGGGGATAGACCGCAGCCGGCTGGCGGTGACCGGTTCCATCAAGTTCGACATCCAGCTCGATGAGCAGGTACAGGCCAAGGGCCGTGCCCTACGCCAGCTGCTGGGGGCGGAGCGGCCGGTCTGGATCGCTGCCAGCACCCATCAGGGAGAGGACGAGCAGGTGCTGGCTGCCTTCGACCGGGTGCTCGCGGCGCAGCCGTCGGCCCTGCTGATCCTGGTGCCGCGCCACCCCGAGCGGTTCGAGCGGGTGGCGGCGCTGTGCGCCCCCTACGGCTGCGTGCGGCGCACGGCGGGCAGTGCGGTGGGCGAGCGCGACAAGGTCTACCTGGGGGATACCATGGGCGAGCTGCCGCTGATGCTGGCGGCGGCCGATGTGGCCTTCGTCGGCGGCAGCCTGGTCAAGGTGGGCGGCCACAACCTGCTGGAGCCGGCGGCGCTCGGCAAACCCTGCCTGAGCGGCCCCGCCTACTTCAACTTCAGCGACATCACCCGCCAGCTGGTGGTCCAGGGTGGCGCCGCCGTGGTGGCCGATGCCGCCGAGCTGGGGGAGCAGGTGAGCAGTCTGCTGGCCGACGAGAGCCGGCGCCGGGAGATGGGCGAGCAGGCCCGCGCCGTGGTGCTGCGCAACCAGGGGGCGCTGGCACGTACCCTGTCTCACTGCCTCTCCAGCCTGGAGAACGACTGAATCGGGAGTGGTGGGCATAAAAAAACGGAGCGCATGGCGCTCCGTTTTGCATTTCAGAGACCGGCTCAGCGCATGATAAGGCCAAGCAGGATCCCCACCACGCCGAAATCGGCATCGCTGAAGGTGGTGTTGGCAAAGCCGAGATCCCCCAGCACCGGCAGCAGGAACACCGGCAGGAAGGTGATCAGCAGGCCGTTGGCGAAGGCCCCCAGCATGGCACCGCGACGGCCGCCGGTGGCGTTGCCGAACACCCCGGCCGCCGCGCCGACGAAGAAGTGTGGCACGACACCCGGAATGATGACGGTGAGCCCCAGCAGGTAGAGCAGCACCATACCCACCAGCCCGGCAGCAAAGCTCGACAGGAAGCCGATCAGCACCGCATTGGGGGCGTAGGGGAAGACGATGGGGCAGTCCAGCGCCGGCTTGGCGTTGGGCACCAGCTTGTCGGAGATCCCCTTGAAGGCCGGCACGATTTCGGCGATGACCATCCGTACCCCCTGCAGGATCACGTAGACCCCGGCGGCGAAGGTGATGGACTGCATCAGGGAGAACATGAACCAGTGCTTGCCCTTGGCGACTTCCGAGACGTAATCCGCACCGGCAAACAGAGAGGTGATGAGGAAGATGATGCCCATGGTGAAGGAGATGGCCACCGGGGTATCGCGCAGGAACAGCAGGCTCTTGGGCACCTGCACCTCTTCGCTGCTGTGGGCCTTGTTGCCGAACTTGGCGCCGATCCAGCCGGCCAGCACGTAGGAGCAGGTGGAGAAGTGGCCGAGTGCCACGTCATCGGAGCCGGTGATCTGCTTCATGTAGGGGTGGGCGAGGGCCGGGAACAGCACCATGGTCACGCCGACCACCAGGCTGCCCACCGCGATGAGCGGGATACCGCTCATGCCGCCGGCGGAGAGGATGGCCGCCACCATCATCGACATGAACAGGGTGTGGTGACCGGTCAGGAAGATGAATTTCCACGGGGTGAGCCGGGCGATCAGGATGTTCACCAGCATGGCGAAGAACATGATCATCGCCATCTCCTTGCCGAACGACTGCTGGGCGATGGAGACGATGGCCTCGTTGTTGGGGACGACCCCCTTGATGCCAAAAGCGTGCTGGAAGATGGTGGCGAAGTCGCCCAGCGAGTTCACCACTAGGGTGGCGCCGGCCCCCAGAATGACGAAGCCCATGATGGTCTTGACCGTGCCCTTGATGCACTCGGTCACCGGTTTCTTCTGGGCGATCAGGCCGATGAGGGCGATCAGGCCAACCAGCACGGCCGGCTCCGACAGCACGTCAAACATCAGAAAATTGAAAAATTCCATGGTCAGCTCCAAGCAGATGGAAGCGGCGGCTCACCGGCCGCCCAGACAGTCGCAAAGGGGTTAGAGTGCGCCCAGCTCGCGCAGGGCGATGGCGAGTTTTTCTTTCATGGCGGCCTTGTCGACCATGTTGTCCAGCGATACCAGCCGGCCGTCGACCCCCATGCTGATCAGCTGTTCGGCGATGTCGCGGGTGGCGACAAAGATCTCGGCGCTCTCGCTGCCGGCGGAAGCGAGATCCCGGTGATCCACCTCGGCCGTCACGGCCAGCTCCTTGAGAATGCTCTTGATGCTCATCTCCATCATCAGGCTGGTACCCAGGCCGTGTCCGCATACAACCAGAATCTTCATGTGCTCTTCCTCTATCGGGCGCAGGGCGCCACTCAATAACGCGCCAGGATGCGCAAGATGTCGTCTTTGCTGGTGGCCGCCATGATGGCCGCCACGTCTTCTTCATTCATGAACAGCTCGGCCAGCTGGGCGATGGTCTCCACGTGGGAGTTGCTGTCGCTGGCGGCCAGGGTGATCAGCAGCCGGACCGGGTCGTTGCCCTCGGAGCCGAAGTTGACTCCCTCCTTCAGCACGGTCAGCGCCAGTCCCAGCCGGTTGACGCCGTCTTCCGGGCGGGCGTGAGGCATGGCCAGGCCCGGGCCCAGCACGTAGTAGGGGCCGAGCTCCTCGTGGGAGCGGTAGAGCGCCGCCACATAGGATGGCTCGATGGTGCCGTTGGCCAGCAGGGGGGCGGTGGCCAGCTCGATGGCGTGACGCCAGTCGCGGGCGCCCGCTTCGATGGAAATGACCTCCTCGGTCAGCAATTGGGTCAGCATGGCAGTGTCCGGGCTGGATAAGATGGCGCCAATCTAGCGATCTTGCCAGCTGATAACTGTGAGCCTGATCGCGAAAGTTAGCGCTACCAGATAGCGCTAACATCGAACTGTGATAGCGCTATCATTTCTCTCACAGAAGGGATTCATCCTGCCCCTTGTCGGCCTCAAAGGGGGTAAAATCCGGTTTGAGCAAATAGTCAGTGCCCCACTTTTGCCTTAAAGTGAGTACCCGTATGCCGAGGAAGGGAAAGGATGTCAGAAGCGAAGAAACGCCGTAGCACGGGTCGGGTGACCCTCAACGATGTGGCCCAGCTGGCCGGCGTGGGGGCCATGACGGTGTCGCGCGCCCTGCGCACCCCCGAGCTGGTGTCCGACAAGATGCGCGAGCGCATCGAGGCGGCGGTGGATGAACTCGGCTATATCCCCAACCGGGCGGCGGGGGCGCTGGCATCCGCCACCTCCCAGACCATAGTGGTGATCGTGCCCAGCCTGACCGAGTGCGGCTGCGGCGAGGTGATTGCCGGGCTGCAGCAGAGCCTGCGCCGGGAGGGCTACCAGATCATGCTGGGGGATGCCCAGCACCTGAAACAGCAGGAGGAGAGCCTGCTGACCAGCTTTCTGCAGCACAATCCGGCGGCCGTGGTGCTGTTTGGCAGCGATCCCGGCGAGACCATCCGCCAGCGGCTGAAGGCGGCTCGCCTGCCGGTGGTGGAGGTGGGGGCCATGGCCCGCAGCCCCATCGACATGAACGTCGGGGTCTCCAACTTCGATGCGGGCTATCAGCTGACCCGCCACCTCATCGAGCGCGGCTACCGCAATATCGGTTTTCTCTGCGCCCGCCAGGAGCAGTGGATGCTGCAGCAGCGCATGCAGGGCTGGCAGAAGGCGCTGCTGGACAACTACCTCTCCCCCGACGCCATCATCAACACCTCGGAGCGACCCAGCTTCAGCACCGGGGCGGCCATGCTGGGGGAGTTCCTGCTGCGCTGGCCCGAGCTGGATGCGCTGGTTTGCGTCAACGACGAGCTGGCGGCCGGGGTGCTGTTCGAATGCCAGCGTCGCCACCTGAACGTGCCGGGCAAGCTCGCCATCGCCGGTTTCGACGATCTGGACGTGGCGCGCGCCTGCTACCCGGCCCTCACCTCGGTCCGCATCCCCTATCAGCGGATGGGGCAGGAGGCGGCCGATCTCATCTTGCGTCAGCTGGCCGGTGAACCCGTCATGGGCTCGGCGCTGACCCTCGACTTCCAGCTGCAGAAGCGGCAAAGCAGCTGATCCTTTTCACACTCATCAAAGAGGCAACCATGTTCAAGGCTCTGTTACTGGAAAACCAAGAAGGCAAGACGGTACCGACCCTCACCCGGCTGGGCGAGAGCCAGCTGCCGGAAGGCGAAGTACGGGTGGCGGTGAGTTACAGCTCCATCAACTACAAGGACGGGCTGGCCATCACCGGCAAGGGCAAGATAGTGCGCCAGTGGCCGCTGGTGCCCGGCATCGACTTCGCCGGTACCGTGCTCGAGTCTGCCGACGAGCGTTATCAGCCGGGCGACAAGGTAGTGTTGACCGGCTGGGGTGTGGGGGAAGGGCACTGGGGCGGCATGGCCGAACAGGCGCGGGTCAAGGCCGATTGGCTGGTGCCGCTGCCGGCCGGGCTGGATGAGCGCCAGGCCATGTGCATCGGCACCGCAGGCCTGACCGCCATGCTCTGCGTGCTGGCGCTGGAAGAGGCGGGAGTGACCCCGCAGAGCGGCGAGATCCTGGTGACCGGCGCCGCCGGCGGGGTGGGCTCCACTGCCGTCGCACTGCTGGCCGCGCTGGGTTATCAGGTGGCGGCGCTGACCGGTCGTCCCGAGGAGCAGGGCGAGATGCTGACCGCGCTCGGTGCCAGCCGCATCGTGCCGCGCAGCGAGCTGCTGGAGCCTGCCAAGCCGCTCGAGAAGCAGCTGTGGGCCGGGGCGATCGACAGTGTCGGCAGTCAGGTGCTGGCCAAGCTGCTGGCCCAGATGAACTACGGCGGCGCCGTAGCGGCCTGCGGTCTGGCGGGCGGTTTCGATCTGCCCACCAGCGTGATGCCTTTCATCCTGCGCAACGTGCGGTTGCAAGGTGTCGACTCGGTGATGTGCCCACTGGCACGTCGCCAGCTGGCCTGGCTGCGACTGGCCCGGGATCTGCCCGCCAGCTTCTTCGCGCAGGCGGTGACCGAGATCGGACTGGAGCAGGTGGTGGAGGCCGCCGAGGCCATCACCCAGGGCAAGATTGCTGGCCGCACCCTGGTCAAACTTTGAACTCCCGCTGACTGGCGAGCCCCATTTTTCTGGATAGACTTTGAGTGCGGGTGCACTATCCAAGGAGAATGAGCATGGGTGGACACAAGCCGGATTACGACCTCGACGACGAGTGGGAACCGGAATCCTGGGAGGACGAGCTGGATGAATGGGAAGACGAGAGCTGGCAGGACGATGACCCTCTCGACGACCAGTAATCCGCGTATTGAATACACAGGCGGGCCTCGGGCCCGCCTGTTTTTTTGGGCGGCTCACAGGAATGGGGACGGGCACTTGGAGGCCGGCGGCGGGCTGGCTAGAATGAACTGCCCAAACGACACTCAAGGATGATTATGCGACTCTCGGTGATAGTGTTTGCCGCCCTGCTTGGGGGCTGTGCTTCCCACTCGGATGATCCGTGCGAGAAGGTGTGGAGCGAGGTGGGGGAGGCGGATGGCAAGCTGGGCCTGACCGCCGAGCGGGTCGAGTTCCATCAGGCCCAGTGCGGCGAGAAGGTGGATGCCGAGCTGTGGAAACAGGGACACCAGAAAGGGCTGGCCTGGTACTGCCGGCCGGAACATCTCTATCTGGCAGGCCGTTCCGGCGAGGAGTACCGCGGGGTATGCCCCAACGACGTCCAGGCGCGCCGGTTGTTCGAGCAGGGGCGCCAGGGCTGGACCGATCAATAGCCGGTCAGGCTTCTTTCTCTTTCAACCGCAGCGGCTGACACAGATAGCTCTTGTCGTTGGCGCTGCGGGCACACTTGCCGCAGACGAACTTGGGTTTGCGCACGATTTTGCGCAGGGTCTTGAGATCGGCCGGGATCTCGCTGCGACGCCATTCACACAGGGTCTTGTTGCCCATTCCGACTACCTCGACAACTCAGTGGGCCCTAGTGTAATCAATTTTCATTTCTAAAACAGCGAGCGGGCCCGGATGATCGCATGGCCCGCTCGTGATGAGGGGACCTTACTGATAGAGGAATTTGGTGAAGATGAGCTCGCGTATCGCCTTCTTGCCGCTCTCTTTCACCAGCAGCTCGTTGGCCCGGGTCTCGCACTCCTTGCGCAGGTCTTCACGGCTGACCAGGGACTTGATCTGATCGGCGGTCTTGCTGCCCATCAGGCGGATGATGGCGTCGCGGATCAGGGGGTCATGCTGCTCCAGTAGCTTGAGGTCGGCCTCGTTCTCGGCCATCAGCTCCACCGTCACCCGGACGTAGCCGAGGGTTTTACCGTCGCTCAGGTAGTTGGTGATGATGTCGGGATCCAGCAGGTGGTAGAGGAATCCCGGCTTGGCCGCCGCCGCTTCTCCTTCTGCGGGTGCTTCCCCCCCTTCGGAGGCATAGGCCTGGAGTGCACCGCAGCTCAGCAACAACACCAGCAGAAATTTGAATAGCTTCATATGGATGGCTCATCAGCAAGAGATACCCCATTTTTGATGTTGCCATCGGGGCCGTCAAGCACGGATGTTCTTACAATTCTCGATTGATTTACGGATAATAAACCGGATTTTAACCTGATAACGGAAATCTCCGGATGGTGAAGCTGTGAAGTCCGAGTTGACTGTTCCCCTTGTCCGGCTGGAGCCCTGGCGGACTCCCGCGCAGTGCGAGCCGCCCGAGGCCTTGCTGCCCTGGTTGCTGGAGGCGGACTCCATGACCCGGCGCCTGCGCCGCCACAATCACCACTTTTCGGTGCAACTGCTCGGCAACCGCAGCGTCCCCCTCGATGTCGACGAGCAGCAGCTGGTGGCCGCCGATCATCCGGCTGGCCTGTGCCGCGAGGTGATCCTGCACGGTGATCGGGGGCCGGCCCTGCTGGGCTGGACCCTGTTCGCCGAGGCCGCCTTGCCGGACAGCGGCTTGCGCGAGCTGGGCGAGCAGCCTCTGGGTGAGCGTATCTTCGGTGACGAGCCTGCCCGGCGCGATCACCTGCAACTGGCCTGTTTCGAGATTGCGAGCAATCCCTGGTGCCCGGCCGGCATCGTGTGGGGACGCCGTTCCCGTCTGTTTCTGGGGCAATGGCCACTGCTGGTCCATGAACTCTTCTTGCCCTCTCTGTCATGCAACAAGGAGCTGGAGTGAATCTGTTAACCAAGGAGCGGGGACTGGCCTACGTGCAGTTGGCTCGCATCGACAAGCCCATCGGTACCCTGCTGCTGCTGTGGCCGACCCTGTGGGCGCTCTGGCTGGCGGCCGATGGCCTGCCGGATCTCTGGACCCTGCTGGTGTTCGTGGTGGGGGTGTTTCTGATGCGCTCCGCCGGTTGCGTCATCAATGACTATGCGGATCGCAACTTCGATGGTCACGTCAAGCGTACCGCCGGCCGGCCGCTGCCCATGGGCAAGGTCAAGCCGCGGGAGGTGCTGGCGCTGTTCGCCGTGCTGGCGCTCATCTCGTTCGCCCTGGTGCTGACCATGAACCCGCTCACCATAGGCCTGTCGTTTGCGGCCCTGCTGCTGGCGGTCTGCTACCCCTTCATGAAGCGCTACATCCAGATCCCCCAGCTGGTGCTCGGCATGGCCTTCTCCTGGTCCATTCCCATGGCCTACGCGGCCCAGGCCAACGCCCTGCCGGCCGTGGCCTGGCTGGTGTTTTTCGCCAACCTGCTGTGGACCATCGCCTACGACACCGAGTACGCCATGGTGGACCGGGACGATGACCTCAAGCTCGGTCTCAAGTCGAGTGCCATCCTGTTCGGCCGCCACGACAAGCGGATCATAGGCGCGCTACAGCTATTGACCCTGCTGATCCTGCTGCTGGTGGGTCAGCTGAGCGAGCTGGGATCCAGCTACTACTGGTCGCTGCTGGCGGCGGCGGCGCTGTTTGTCTATCAGCAGCGGCTGATCCGGGAGCGGGCGCGGGAAGCCTGCTTCCAGGCGTTCCTCAACAACAACTACGTAGGGGCGCTGATCTTCGCAGGAGTGGTGATCAACTACCTGTGAACTCGCTTCCCCAATGAAAAAGGCCGCGACATGCGGCCTTTTTCATTGGTGTGTACCGGCTCAGGTCCGGTTGCCCGCCTGAATGGTGCGGCGGATCTTGGTGCTCAGCAGCGGCACTATGTTGTCGGCCAGCGCCTGGAAGCGGCCCAGATCCGGCTTGCAGCCAGGATCCAGATAGCCTTCGCTGCGCAGGGTGTGGATCAGGGTGCTGAACAGCTTCTGGTCGAAGAACTCGGGGGCGTTGATGCCGTGCAGGGTGCCGAGGCGCTCCGCCATCATCAGGCCGTCCGCCTCCAGCTGCTCCGCCTCGATGCGGGGCTGGGCCAGCACCCGGGTCAGCACGATGGCGTAGCGTTGCAGGGTCTCCTGGATGCTCTCGGCCAAGAGCAGCAGGCGGGTCTGGTTGACCGGATTGACCCAGAAGCCGCCATCGCGGGCCTCGATCAGCTGCTGGCGCTGCAGTTCGGCCAGCAGGGCATCGATCAGCTCTGGCAGCTCATCCTCTTCGTAGCGCAGGAACAGCTCGGTCTTGAGCAGCGGGTAGATGTCGATGCAGCGGGCGACGATCTCGCTGCGGGAGATCCCCTCGCAACGCTCGATCAGGGCCGCCACCAGCGAGGGCATGGCGAACAGGTGGAGGATGTTGTTGCGGTAGTAGGTCAGCAGGATTGCCTGATAGCGGTCCAGGCTGATGATCTGCCCCAGTTTGTCCTCGCTCACCTCGAACTTGTTGAGCTCCATCGCCTGATCCAGCAGGGTCTTGGCATCCTCGGCCGGCATGGTGCTGTGCGGGCTGTAGGGCACCTGCTTGAGCAGGTCCAGATAGGTGTTGAGCTGGGCCTGCAGTTCGTCGCGGGTGAGGGCGTGGCGTTCGGCGGCCAGCAGCGCCAGCGCGCTCAGGGTCAGGCCGTTGACGGCGGCGGCGCCGTTGATGCGGGTCATCAGCAGCTCGGCCAGCTGGTTGACGGTGCCTGCCATCCACTCGGGGCGCTCCTCCTCGCCGATGTGCTCCTTCCAGGTCGGCACGTGTTCGTTGAGGTAGCTGTTGAGGGTCAGCGGCTCGCCGAAGTTGACGAAGCCGCGGCCGTAGTTGCGCAGCTTGCGCAGGATGCCGAGCACCTGCAGGAAGCTCTCCTTCTCCTTGCGGCTGCCCTTGAGCTCGTTGTGGTAGGTGTTCACCTCCATCACGTGCTCATAACCCAGGTAGACGGGGACGAAGGTGAGCGGGCGATCCAGCCCGCGCATCATGGCCTGCAGGGTCATCGCCAGCATGCCGGTCTTGGGTGGCAGCAGGCGACCGGTACGGGAGCGACCGCCCTCGGTGAAGAACTCCACCGAGTAGCCTTTGGCAAACAGCAGGTTGAGGTATTCCCGGAATACCGTGCTGTAGAGCGGGTTGCCCTTGAAGGTGCGGCGGATGAAGAAGGCGCCGCCGTGGCGGAAGATCGGGCCCGCCGGCCAGAAGTTGAGGTTGATGCCGGCCGCGATGTGGGGCGGCACCATGCCTTGGTGATAAATGACGTAGGAGAGCAGCAGATAGTCCATATGGCTGCGATGGCAAGGCACATAGACGATCTCGTGACCCTCCTGGGCCAGCTGGCGCACCTTTTCGGCGCCGTTGACCGACAGGCCGCGATAGAGCTTGTTCCACAGCCAGCCGAGGAAGCTCTCGCCGAGCCGGATCAACCGGTAGGAGAAGTTGGAGGCGATCTCGTCCATGTAGCCATGAGCCCGTTTCTGGGCTTTATCGAGGCTGATCCCCTCGCGCTGGGCCTCCTCCTCGATGGCCTGCTGGATCACGCCAGAGTCGAGCAGCTGCTTGAACAGCAGGTTGCGGTTGGGCAGCTTGGGCCCGGTGGCGGCCAGCTGCTGGCGGCTGAAGTGGGTGCGGGCCACCCGCGCCAGCTTGTGGGCGATGGCCTCGTCGGTGCCGTGCTTGTCCGCCATGTAGCGCAGGGAGAGCGGCGGAGAGAAGCGCACCAGGTTCTCGCGTCCTTTCAGGATCACGATCAGCGCCTTCTTGAGGCGGTTCGGTGCCAGGCTGCTGATGATGTTCCAGCCGGAGGCCTCCTCGCCTTCCCGACCCGGGGCACGGCCCCAGAACAGGGTGACTGGCACCACCTGGATGTCCAGCGCCGGATCCTGCTTGTGCCAATCCAGCAACTGGTGGAACTCCTGCAGGAAGGGGAGCGGCTTGCTGCGTTTGCCGAACAGGGGAGGCGGACGATCCAGACAGACATAGCGCGGCAGCAGCTGGCCGTTCAGCTCCAGCGGTGTGAAGGGGCCGGGCAGACCGAGATCCTCGCAGCACTGCTGCAGGGTCATCAGGTCGGTGATCGAGCTGGTCTTCAGGGCATAGACGATGGGTCTGGCCGGATCCAGCTTGAGTTCCGTGATGGGGTTTTCCGGCAGGCTCTTGTGATTGACCAAGCCGCTGACCGGCCATTGCAAGATGGCTCTGGAAATCTTCTGTCCAAGGGACATGTGCGTCTGCTCTCCAAAAAAATGCGGCGTGAGCATAGCAAATCACCGACTGCTTGTCGCCGAGAGGTACGATGAGTCGGCTGCGCGGGATAAAAACCATGGCAAATGAACAGAGGGCCGCGACAAATGTCAGCTGCGGCTTGCCTTGGCCACTGCACTGTATATACTGCCAGTGTGCTGTATAAAAAGACAGGTGCCCATGCTATGAAACCCCTTACTCCCCGCCAGGCCGAAGTGCTGGAGTTGATCAAGGCGAACATGAACGAGACCGGCATGCCGCCGACTCGCGCCGAGATTGCCCAGAAGCTTGGTTTCAAGTCGGCCAACGCGGCCGAGGAACATCTGAAGGCCCTGGCCAAAAAGGGGGTCATCGAGATCATGCCGGGCACGTCCCGCGGCATCCGCCTGCTGCTCGAAGAGGAAGAGCAGCTGGAAGAGAGCGGTCTGCCGCTGATCGGCAAGGTGGCTGCCGGCGAGCCCATCCTGGCCCAGGAACACATCGAGAGCCACTACCAGGTGGATCCCGCCCTGTTCCACCCGCGGGCAGACTTCTTGCTGCGGGTACAGGGCATGAGCATGAAGAACATCGGCATTCTGGATGGCGACCTGCTGGCGGTGCACAAGACCCAGGAGGTACGCAACGGTCAGGTGGTGGTGGCGCGGCTCGACGAAGATGTCACCGTCAAACGCTTCCAGCGCAAGGGCAGCCAGGTGTGGCTGCTGCCGGAGAATGAAGAGCTCTCCCCCATCGAGGTGGATCTCGCCAGCCAGCATCTCACCATCGAGGGGCTGGCGGTCGGCGTCATTCGCAACGCCGACTGGATGTAATCCGTGCCAACAGGGCCTCCCATGGGAGGCCCTGTTGTTTCTGCGCTCCTTTCCCCGTGATTTCAATCAGATCCTGATACCCGGCACTTTTGTCTGCGGGCGCTCGCCGCAGGCGATTCATTTCAGATATATCATTTGGTAAGGCTGGCTCACTGGCGTGAGCCGCCCCCCGATGCTCGGCAAGACGCGCAGCTTCGCGTCGCTGGTGGCAGGAACCCCGAGGGCAGCAGGGAATAACAAGCGCTTCGCGCCCGGTGCAGGCAGCATGTGTGCCTCGCCCGGGGGCAGAGGCGTCAGCGGGATAGAAGGGAGAGTGGCCAGCAGGGCGCCGGCAGTCGGCACAACATCGGCACACTCGTGCAGTCGACACGCGGCAGTCATCGGGTCGCCCCTTGCGGTGGTGGACGGTGCCGGTCGACGTGACCTGTTGATCAAGGAGGACAGGTATGGCTTCAAGCTCGCCATGGGATCCGGGTCTGGCATCGCCCGTTTCTTCCATCACCCGTTTCATCAAGGGTAACCGGATGACCCGTTTCTACGCGCTCTGGGTACACCACAAGGGCGCCTGCTGGACCATCTGGCTGGGGTGCCCGAAGGACAAGATTGTCCGCCTGGTGCGCCTGTTTCACAGCCATCACGAGCAGGGGTTGGCCGATGATCTCTGGACCGCTCCTGTCATCCCGCTGCGCGCCTCGAGCCGCCGCCTGCACGAGCGGCGCCGACAACAACCTTGACCCGTTGCAACAGCCCCACCTCCCGGTGGGGCTGTCGTTTTGGGCGATTCGGCGTCGCTTTGCAGACCCTGGCGTCATCTTCTGACCAAAGTTGGCCAGCGAACGGGCAACCGTGACAAGGGAGTGACCGGCCCGCCACTCACTGGGTTACAATAGCCCTTTCATTCTGGCCCGGCTGGCGGGCATGTCGACGTAAAGGGTTTGTTTTTTATGGTGAAACCACGTTACCCCTTGCTGTTTCTGCTGCTGGTCGGGGGCATGATGGGCGGTTTTTACTGGAGCCAGCCCTCCCTGCCCGAGCATGCCGACTACTACCCGGCGGGGCGGGACATCAATCCGTTTGCCTTCACCGATCAGGATGGCCAGCCCTTCGTGCCGGCCAGCCTGACCGGCCACTGGACCTTCCTGTTCGTCGGCTACACCTTCTGTCCCGACATCTGCCCGACCACCCTGGCGGATCTGCGTTCCGTCTACCCCGAGCTGAAAAAGATCGCTCCGAGCAGCCAGGTGGTGTTCATCTCGGCGGATCCGCAGCGGGACGACGTGGCCCGACTCAAGACCTACACCGCCTTCTTCAACCCGGAGTTCAAGGCGGCGACCGGCCCTCACGACAAGCTGTTTCCCTTCGTGCGCAATCTGGGGCTCATCTACTCCATCGCCGATCAGGGGGAGAAGGATTACCTGATTGACCACTCCGCCTCCATCGTGCTGATCAATCCGGCCGGCAAACTGGAAGCCGTGTTTCGCCCCCGTCTGAGCGAGGACGGGGTGCCCAGGGTGGTGATGGCGAGCATGGTGTCGGACTTTGCCAGGATAGTGCGGCTGGATGGCGAATAGTGATGAGCAACGGACTGCCTCAGGCATGTTGACCCCCGTCTGGTGGCGAGACGGGCGCCGCCATCGCGCCGTGTTTGCCCTCGCCCTGCCCATGGTCTTCTCCAATGTCACCACCCCACTGCTGGGGCTGGTGGACACCTGGGTGATCGGTCATCTCGGCCAGGCCTGGTTCCTCGGTGGCGTGTCGGTTGGAGCCACCCTCATCAACCTGCTGTTCTGGCTGCTCGGCTTTCTGCGGATGTCCACCACCGGCCTGACCGCCCAGGCCCATGGCGCCAGCAGCCCGGCCGGCCAGCTCGACACCCTGGCCAGGGCGCTGGGGCTCGCCATCGCACTGGGGCTGGCGTTGTTGCTGCTGTTGCTGCCGTTGCTCCCCACCCTCATCGCCCTCAGCGGTGGCTCCGCCGAGGTGCAGCACTATGCCGCCGAGTACGTCTCGGTACGGATCTGGAGTGCCCCGGCGGCGCTCTGCAACCTGGTGATCATGGGCTGGTTGCTGGGCATGCAGGATGCGCGCAGCCCCATGCTGCTGCTGATCTTCACCAACCTGGTCAACATGGGGCTCGATGCCTGGTTCGTGCTGGGGCTGGGCTGGCAGGTGAAGGGGGTGGCTGGCGCTTCGCTGCTGGCGGACTACAGCGCGCTCGGGTTGGGACTTTGGCTGGTGAGCCGGCACCTGCGCCGGCTGGCGCCGACGGCGTGGCAGGGGGCCTGGCAGCGCTGGCGCCAGTGGCCCGCGTTGCTGCGACTGTTGGCCCTGAACCGGGACATCTTCATCCGCTCCCTCTGCCTGCAGCTCTGTTTCGCCTTCATGACCCTGCAGGGGGCCAGGTTGGGGGATGTGGCGGTGGCAGCCAATGCGGTGCTGCTCAACTTTTTGATGCTCATCTCCTACGGGCTGGACGGCTTCGCCTATGCGGTGGAGGCCATGGTGGGGCGCGCCATCGGACGTCGGGATCGGCAGGGACTGCGGGAGGCCATCGGCCTCAACCTCGGCTGGGCGCTGCTGATTGCGCTGGGCTTCAGCCTGCTGTTTGCGCTGGGGGGCAGCCGGCTGATTGGGTACATCACGGATCTGCCGGCGGTGATCGCCGCGGCCAATGCGCAGCTGCCCTGGCTCATCGCCATGCCGCTGTTGGCGGTCTGGTGTTTCCTGCTGGACGGGGTCTTCATCGGGGCGACCCGGGCCCGGGAGATGCGCAACAGCATGCTGGTGGCGGCCCTCGGCGGCTTCTTCCCGGTCTGGTGGCTCTGTCAGGGCTGGGGCGTGGCGGCCTTGTGGGCCGCGATGGCGGCCCTGATGACGGGGCGGGGACTGACGTTGGGCTGGCTCTGCTGGCAGCTGGAGCGCGATGGTCGGCTGCTCCACTCACCCCACGGGGCGGGGGAGGCGCAGCAGGCCTCCTCCTGAGCCCGCTATCTAGCCAGGCAGGTCCGGTTCAGACCTGCAGCGAACCGGGGTAGCCCAGCTGGCGCCAGCTTTCGTAGACGAATACCGCTACCGCGTTGGAGAGATTGATGCTGCGGCTCTGGGGCAGCATGGGGATGCGCAGCCGCTGCTCGAACGGTAGGCTCTCGATGATCTCGATGGGCAGGCCGCGGCTCTCGGGCCCGAACAACAGGGCGTCCCCGGCGGCAAACTGCACTGCCGAATGGGCGGTGCGTCCCTTGGTGGTACAGGCAAATACCCGCGTCGGCGCTACCGCCGCCAGGAAGGCCTCGAAGTTCGGCCAGCGCTTCACCTCTGCGAACTCGTGATAGTCGAGCCCCGCCCGTTTCACCCGCTTGTCATCCCACTCGAACCCCAGCGGCTCTATCAGGTGCAGCCGATAGCCGGTGTTGGCACAGAGGCGGATGATGTTGCCGGTGTTGGGCGGAATTTCCGGTTGGTAGAGCACGATGTCGAGCATGACGGCGTCCTGATGGGGCGAAAAGGGCGCCAGCATACCCAGCGCCCGGGCGGATGAAAAGGGCCTGCTCAGCCAATGGGCAGGCGGATGGTGATGGTCAGCCCGGCCGGGTGGTTGCTGCTGGCGCGGATGGTGCCGCCGTGGCGCAGGATGGCCTCCGCGGCGATGGCCAGCCCCAGTCCGGTGCCGCCGGTCTTGGCGTTGCGGGCATCATCCACCCGAAAGAAGGGCAGGAACAGCTGCGGCTGCTGCTCCACCGGTACGCCGGGGCCGTCGTCGCGGATGGTCATCACCCACTCCCGTCCCTCCCGGTACCAGTCCACCTTGATGAACTCGCGGGCATATTTGAGCGCGTTGCGCAGCGGGTTTTCCAGCGCCCGGGCCAGCAGATCGGGCCACATCCGCAGGGAGTCGGTGGGCAGCGGCGGCAACCTGAGCTGCTTGCCGCTCTGGTTTGCCTCGAACATGGCGTCGTCCAGGATGGGCTCCAACAGATCGGCCAGCGGCATCACCACCGGCGCCTCCACATGTTGTTGCACCCGCGACAGGTCGAGCAGGTCGCCGATCAGCTTGTCGAGCCGGCCGATCTCCGATTCGATCCGGGCCAGCTCGTTGCTGTCCCCCTGCTTGCGGCGGATCAGCGCCTGCGCCAGCTGGATGCGGGTGAGCGGGCTGCGCAGCTCGTGGGAGATGTCGGAGAGCAGCTGTTTCTGCTTCTGGATCATGTTCTTGAGGGTATCGACCATGTGGCTGACGTGATCCGCCAGCTGGCCTATCTCGTCCCGTCGCCCCAGGTTGGGGATCTGCGCCTCCAGATTGCCCTCCGCCAGCCGGGAGACCGACTGCTGCAGCTGCAGGATGGGGCGGGTCAGCCGCCAGGCCAGCAGCAGGCAGAGCGGGGTGCTGACCAGCATGGCGATGCCGAGGATCTGGATCGGGTGATCCAGGATCTGGATGAACAGGAACAGATAGGAGTTCTCGACGTTGAGGCCGAAGTAGACGTGGTAGATCTGGCCGCGATGCTCCATCTGGAAGGGGCCGGCGATGGCCCGCTTGTGCTCGCTGCCCAGCATGGGCTTGGCCGGGTTGTCCGAATCGAGCATGAAACGGACCACGAACTTGCTCAGGCGGGTGCTGGACTGCATCTGCCCCTTGGCATCGCGCAGGTAGATGTTGTCCACCGGCAGCAGGCCGGCGGCGTCGATGGCCTGGGCCAGATCGAAATCCTGAGTGGGATCCGCCCCCTTCTGCAGCGCCTTCAGATTGTTGTTGAGGCGGGCGATCTCGTGGGCCGGCAGCGGGATGATGTTGCGGGGATCCAGGGTCGGCAGGATCACCACGGCGGCCACCACCAGCAACAGCATGAACCAGAACCAGAGGAAGATCTGGGTGGAGAGACCGTTGAAGGTGCGGGCCGTTCTCATGCCTGTTCCAGCCACAGGTAGCCACGGCCGCGCACCGTCTTGAAGCGGGGCTGGCCGTCGGTGCGCTCAGGCAGCTTCTTGCGCAGGTTGCTCAGGTGCATGTCGATGGCGCGATCGAAGGGCTCCAGCTTCTTGCCCAGCACCAGCTCGGAGAGCTGGCTCTTGCTGACGATCTGGCCTGGATTGCGCAACAGGCACTCCAGCAGGCCGAATTCGGTGGCGGTCAGCTCCAGCAGATCGCCGTGGCAGCTGGCCTGCTGCAGGCCGGGCTGCAGCACCAGATCCATGAAGCGCACCTCGTCCGAACTGCCGCCGCGCTGGGGCTGGCTGCCCTGGGTGCGGCGCAGGATGGCGCGCACCCGGGCCAGCAGCTCCCTGTCATCGAACGGCTTGGCCAGGTAGTCGTCGGCCCCCGCCTCCAGACCGTTGACTCGATCCTGACTGTCGCCGCGGGCGGTCAGCATCAGCACCGGGGTGTCGTGGGTCTTGCGCAGCCGGGTCAGCATGGCGAAGCCATTGAGCTTGGGCATCATCACGTCCAGCAGGACCAGGTTGAAGTGCTGTTCGGCCAGCCGCTGCAACCCCTCTTCACCATCCTCGGCGACGGTCACCTGGAAGCCTTCCAGGGTCAGAATTTCGGTGAGCAACTGGGTCAGCTCGAGATCGTCATCGACCAGGAGTATTTTGTGCATCTGAAGTCATTCCGCTGATTTTTCGCGCCAGACTGGCGCAGGGGTCAGGGTATAATAGATTTTTAACCGCAAGAGGAAAGCCGGTTTTGAGCCATCAACAATATTCCCGCTGGGTGACGCTGGCCAGCATGGCCGCCGTCACCACCGCTACCCTGCTGATCACCGGCAAGCTGATCGCCTGGCTGATGACCGACTCCTCGAGCCTGCTGGCCTCCCTCACCGACTCCTTCATGGACGTGAGCGCCTCCATCATCAACCTGCTGGCCATTCGCTACGCCCTCTCACCGGCCGACGACGAGCATCGCTTCGGCCATGGCAAGGCGGAGTCGCTGGCCGGGCTGATCCAGTCAGCCTTCATCTCGGGCTCCGCGCTGCTGCTGGTGATGCACGGCATCTCCTCCCTGCTCAAGCAGGCACCGCTGGAGCGGCTCGAGGCGGGTTTGTGGGTCAGCGGCGGCTCCATCGTGCTGACCCTGCTGCTGGTCAGTTTCCAGAGTTTCGTCATCCGCAAGACCAACAGCGTGGCCATCAAGGCCGACATGCTGCACTACCGCTCCGATCTGCTGCTCAACGGCGGTGTGTTGCTGGCACTGGTGCTGGCGGGGCAGGGCTGGTACTGGGCCGACGGCCTGTTTGCCATCCTGATCGGGCTGTTCCTGCTGTGGGGGGCGCTGCACATCGGTTATGAATCGGTACAGGCGCTGCTCGATCGTCAGTTGCCAGCCGAGGAACAAGCGAGAATAATGGCCCTCTGCTGTGCCGTCGAAGGTGTACACGGGGTGCATGATCTGCGCACCCGCCAGTCCGGTCCGACCCGCTTCGTGCAGTTGCATCTGGAACTGGACGATCAGCTCCCTCTGGTCAAGGCCCATCAGATTGCCGATGAAGCCGAACTGGCGGTTCGTCAGACATTCGAGCGCATGGATGTTATCATCCACATGGACCCCATCTCCGTGGTGCACAAGGAACAGCAAGGCACTCCCTCAGAACAACAGTAGGCTGCAACATGGATGATCTGGTTGCCAGAACCTGGCAAAAAATTCAGCAAGAAGCGGCGAGCATGGCGACCGAAGAACCCATGCTGGCCAGCTTCTTCCACTCCACCATTCTCAATCACAAGAACCTGCGTTCGGCCCTCAGCTTCCAGCTGGCCAACAAGCTCGACAGCGCCACCATGCCCGCCATCGCCCTGCGCGAGGTGATCGAGCTGGCTCTGCGCAGCGAGCCCGAGCTGCTGACCATGGTCGCCGCCGACATCTGCGCGGTGCAGGAGCGCGACCCGGCGGTCGATCTCTTCTCCACCCCGCTGCTCTACCTGAAGGGATTCCATGCCCTACAGGGCTATCGGGTCGCCAACTGGCTGTGGCGCCAGGGGCGTCGTTCGCTGGCGCTCTACCTGCAGAACCAGATCTCCGTGGTGTTCGGGGTGGACGTGCACCCGGCCGCCCGCATCGGCAAGGGCATCATGTTTGACCATGCCACCGGTATCGTGGTCGGCGAGACGGCGGTGATCGAGGACGATGTCTCCATCCTGCAGAGCGTCACCCTGGGTGGTACCGGCAAGGAGAGCGGCGATCGCCACCCCAAGATCCGGGAAGGGGTGATGATAGGGGCGGGCGCCAAGGTGCTCGGCAACATCGAAGTGGGCATGGGCGCCAAGATCGGCGCCGGCAGCGTGGTGATCAACCCGGTGCCGCCGCACACCACAGTGGCGGGCGTGCCCGCCAAGATCGTGGGCCGTCCGGAGTGCGAGAAGCCGTCGCTGGACATGGATCAGTGTCTCTGATCCCCTGACCGAGGCGAGTCGATGGCCAAGCGCTGGTCGGGTTATCTGATCCTGGGGATGTGGCTGCTCAACCTGCTGCACCTCTATCTGGGGTTCTCCCCCTGGCCGGCGGCCATCGCCGCCTGGGGAGCCTCCCTGCTCACCTGGCCCTGGCTGGTTGGGGCGGCGCGCCGTCAGGCGCTGGCCCTGTACGGGGCGGCACTGGCCCTGCTGATCTTCTCCTGCTGGCAAGGCGCTAGCCTCCAGCCGGCGGACTGGCTGCTGCCCAACATCAACATGCTCACCATGTTTGCGGCGGTGAGCACCCTCAATCTCGCCACCTCGGGCCTGCTGACCGGCACCACCTCATGGCAAGGGCGCAAGGGGCTGTGGAGCACCATGGCCAGCCTCAACCTGCTGGGGGCCGTCATCAACCTCTCGGTGCTCTTCATCATCGGCGATCGGCTGGAACGGGGCGGCACCCTGGAGCGGCGTCAGGTACTGGTGCTGAGCCGGATCTTCTGTGCGGCGGCCTTCTGGTCACCCTTCTTCGTCGCCATGGCGGTGGCGCTCACCTATGCCCCCGGTCTGCAGCTGTCGCAGATCCTGCCGTTCGGGCTGGTGGCAACCCTGCTGGCGATGGGGTTGACCGCCTGGCAGGTGGAGCGGCTGGGGGTAGCGGACTTTGCCGGCTACCCGCTGCGGCTGCAGACCCTGGGGCTGCCGGTCGCCCTGGCCGGGCTGGTGCTGCTGATCAAGCAGATTTGGCCGGATCTCGGCATCCTGGCGGTGATCGCCCTGGTGGCGCCGCTGCTGGCGTTTGCCTTTATGCCGAGCGCGGGGCGAGGCCCTGCCCTCAAGCGGCAGGTGGTGGAGCGCTTTCCCGCCATCGGCGGTCAGATTGTGCTGTTTCTGGGGGCCGGTCTGCTGGCTGCCGGCATCAACAGCGCCTTGTCGGTGCTCGAGCTGGGCGGTGGCCACGGCTTGCCCTTCTTCCATCACTTCGGCTGGCTGGAGGCCTCGCTCACCCTGCTGCTGATCCTGCTGGTGGCCATCGTCGGGGTGCACCCGCTCATCAGCATCTCCGGGCTGGCGCCGCTGCTGTGGCCACTGGCGCCGGATCCCAGCCTGCTTGGCATGACCTTTTTGCTGGGGTGGGGGCTGGCCACCGGCACCAGCCCGCTCTCCGGCTCCAACCTGGCGCTGGCCTCCCGTTACAACCTGAGTGCCGGGGCCATTTTGCGCGGCAACCTGCTCTACGGCCTGCTGATGTACGGGGTCGCCTGTCTGCTGCTGGGGGCCTATATCGCCCTGCACAGCTGAGGTGTCCGTTTGATGTGAATAGGGGAGCAGATCGGATGCAATGGCGGCTTGTGCGGGCCCTGCCGTGGCCTCGGCGCAGGATGCGAGAAAAATAGACGCATATTTAGTCAATACATCCATGGAAGGCGCATTTTACAGCGCACCGGCTTGTTTGTGCCGATGCCATCAGGGTATGCTGGCTTCACGCGCTTGAATCGCCCTCTGTGGGGCATCGCAATTGAACATACAGGTATGCATATGTCACTAGAAGTCCTTGAGCAACTCGAATCCAAAGTACAATCCGCCGTCGACAACATCTCCCTGCTGAAGATGGAGCTGGACGAGCTGAAAGAGCAGAACAGCAAGCTGCAAGACGAAAACCACCAACTGCGCAACGAGCACGTTGCCTGGCAAGAGCGTCTGCGTGCCCTGCTGGGCAAGATGGACCAGATGGGCGATGCCATCTGATCCCGTCTAGATTGACCGGAATGAAAGCGGGCCGCTCTTTGAGCGGCCCGCTTGTTTTGGTTTGCCGGGCAATCAGAGTGCCAGCAGCTGTTTGACGGTCTTCTCGATGCCGTCCGCCGCCTCCACAATATTGTTGGCCAGCATGTAAGCAGGGGTGGAGATGACCTTGCGCTCCTGATCCACCACGAATTCGCGCACCGGGCAGTCGAGATGACTGCCACCCATGGCTTCGATGGCGTTGGCGGCGCCCTCGTCGTTGCCAATGGTGGCCAGGGTGCCTGCCCCATAGATGAGCGGGATCATGGCCGGTGCGATGCAGATGTAGGCGGCCGGTTTGCCTGCTCTGGCAAAGCTCTGGCAGGCCTTCAGCACATCCGGCTGGATGCGGCACTCTGCGCCCTTGATGGCGAAGTCACACAGGTTCTTGGCGGCGCCGAAGCCGCCCGGCACCAGCAGGGCGTCGAAGTCGGCTGCATCCAGTTCAGCCACATCCCTGATCTGGCCGCGGCAGATGCGGGCCGCCTCGACCAGCACGTTGCGGCTCTCTCCCTCGCTGACCTCGCCGGTCAGGTGATTGATGACATGAAGCTGAGGGACATTGGGGGCGAAGCATTGAACGGATGCCCCCTGACGGGCCAGCGCCAGCAGGCTGATGACGGCCTCGTGGATTTCGGCGCCGTCAAACACGCCACAACCACTCAAGATCACGGCCACTTTTTTCATGACAGACTCCTCGTTGTTGAAAATGTGAGCCAGGGTAGATTGTTGTACTTTTGTATGGTTATCGTTCGACCTCCGCTGGTCAAGTCATCTCCCTGTGCTAGGATTGTTTCGTTTTGGATCCTGCCTCAGTACCCCCCTTGAATTTTTTTCCACATTGATCGAGATCATGATGAGTGTGTCATGTTGAGTTTTCATGATCTCAACGTAATGTTTTAAAAGATATTTTTTGTTTTAATCCACAGCTTTGTCACGGCCGTGATGCAATGGTGCCATTTTTGAGCACAGAGTTATCCACAGCAATGTGCCCCATCGGTGCGCCGGGGTGATGGTGGGAGTCCCCTTGGTGTGGTGCGGGCCCTGTGGCATCCTAGCGGCTGTTTATTCTTGGCAGGACGATTTTCATGGCCTCTAGCAATCCTCTTATTCTGGTCGACGGCTCTTCATATCTTTACCGCGCCTTCTTTGCCTCGCAGCAGGCCGATCTGCGCACCTCGACCGGCTTGCCTAGCGGCGCCGTCCGTGTCATGGCCAACATGATGCGCAGCCTTCGCAAGCAGTACCCCGACTGCCACGTGGCCGTGGTGTTCGACGCCAAGGGCAAGACCTTCCGTGACGACATCTATCCCGAATACAAGGCAACACGCGCCAGCATGCCGGACGATCTGCGCAGCCAGGTCGCTCCTATCCACCAGATGATCAAGGCAATGGGTTTCCCCTTCCTGATGGTCGAAGGGGTGGAGGCCGACGACGTGATCGGCACCCTGGCCCGTCAGGCGACCGAGAAACAGCTGCCTGTGCTCATCAGCACCGGCGACAAGGACATGGCGCAGCTGGTCTCCGACCATGTCACCCTGATCGACACCATGAAGGATGTGAAGACCGATCGGGAAGGGGTGATCGAGAAGTTCGGCGTACCGCCCGAGCTCATCATCGATTACCTGGCGCTGATGGGGGACAAGGTGGACAACATTCCCGGCATGACCGGTGTCGGCGAGAAGACCGCACTGGCCCTGTTGCAGGGGATAGGCAGCATCGACGAGATTGCCGCCAACCTCGACAAGGTGGCGGCGCTCGGCTTCCGCGGCTCCAAGGCGTTTGCCGACAAGTTCCGCGAGCAGGAAGAGCAGGTGCGCCTTTCCTATGTGCTGGCCACCATCAAGACCGACGTGGTGCTGGAGCAGAGTCTGGAAGAGTTGCAGCTTGGCCCCATCGACAAAGAGGCTCTACTGGCGGTCTACCGCGAGTACGAGCTGCGCAACCTGATCAAAGAACTGGAGTCTGGTGGCGAGGAGAGCGAAGCCGCAGGTGATGAGGAAGGCGCCGCCCCGGTAGCCGCCATCGAAACCGACTATCGCTGCATCCTGGATGAGGCCGAATTCGACGAGTGGCTGGCACGGTTGCAGGCGGCGCCGCTGTTTGCCTTCGACACCGAGACCACCAGTCTCGACTATATGGAAGCGCGCGTCGTTGGCGTCTCCTTTGCCATCGAACCGGGCAAGGCGGCCTATGTGCCCTTCGGCCACGATTATCTGGGGGCGCCGGTACAGCTGACCGAGGCCGTGGTGCTCGGCAAGCTCAAACCGCTGCTGGAAGATCCGGCCCACCTCAAGGTGGGGCAGAACCTCAAATACGATCGCAACGTGCTGCTCAATCACGGCATCGAGCTGCAGGGTATCGCCTACGACACCATGCTCGAGTCCTATGTGCTCAACTCCACCGCTAGTCGTCACGACATGGACTCGCTGGCCCGCAGGTATCTGAACGCCGAAACTATCTCGTTCGAGGATATCGCCGGCAAGGGGGTCAAGCAGCTCACCTTCAACCAGATTGAGCTGGAGCAGGCGGCCCCCTACGCGGCGGAAGATGCCGATATCACCCTGCGCCTGCATCAGGCGCTGTGGGGCAAGCTCTCTGCCGAGCCGGGTCTAGCCAAAGTATTTAGCGAGATCGAACTGCCGCTGCTGCCGGTGCTGGCACGGATGGAGCGGCTCGGCACCACCATCGAGCCCAAGCTGCTGCATCAGCAGAGTCAGGAGATCGAAGTGCGGCTGGCAGAGCTGGAGAAACAGGCCCACGAGCTGGCCGGGCAGGAGTTCAACCTCTCCTCGCCCAAGCAGCTGGGGGAGATCCTCTTCACCAAGCTGGGGCTGCCGATCATCAAAAAGACCCCCAAGGGAGCCCCATCCACCGCGGAAGAGGTGCTGGCCGAGCTGGCGGAGACCTATGAGCTGCCGCAACTGCTGATGAAGCACCGTGGCCTGGCCAAGCTCAAGTCCACCTACACCGACAAGCTGCCGCTGATGATCAAGCCGCAGACCGGGCGGGTGCACACCTCCTATCATCAGGCGGTGGCGGCGACCGGGCGGCTCTCGTCTACCGATCCCAACCTGCAGAACATCCCGGTGCGCAACGAACAGGGGCGTCGCATTCGGCAGGCCTTCATCCCGTGCGCCGGTTACAAGCTGGTGGCGGCGGACTACTCCCAGATCGAGCTGCGCATCATGGCCCACCTCTCCGGTGACAAGGGGTTGCTGACCGCCTTCGCCGAGGGCAAGGACATCCACAAGGCGACCGCTGCCGAGGTATTCGGGGTTGAACTTGATGCGGTGACCAGCGACATGCGTCGCAGCGCCAAGGCGATCAACTTCGGCCTCATCTACGGCATGAGTGCCTTCGGTCTGGCCAAGCAGCTGGGGATCGGTCGCGCCGAAGCGCAGAAGTACATGGATCTCTACTTCGAACGCTACCCGGGTGTGCTGGAGTACATGGAGCGCACCCGCCAGCAGGCGGATGCCCAGGGCTATGTCGAGACTCTGTTCGGTCGCCGTCTCTATCTGCCGGACATCAAGTCGCGCAACGCCGGTCTGCGCAAGGCCGCGGAACGGGCCGCCATCAACGCCCCCATGCAGGGTACGGCCGCCGACATCATCAAGCGTGCCATGATCAACGTTGATGGCTGGATCCGGGGCATTGAAGACCAGTCGATCCGCATGTTGATGCAGGTGCACGATGAACTGGTGTTCGAGATCCGCGAAGAGAAGCTGGAGGAATACATCGGCATCATCAAGGAGAAGATGTCAGCCGCTGCCGAATTGCATGTGCCGCTGGTGGTCGAAGCGGGCACCGGTGACAACTGGGATCAGGCCCACTGATCGCTGGCAGTCGTCATCGACACCTATATAGCTATATAAGACGCGAAGCCCGGCATCATGCCGGGCTTCCTGTTTGTGGCTATCTGGATTCAGACCTCTTGCAGGTATTCGTCCTTGAGCAGGACATAGTTGTCGGCCGAGGTCTTGAGGAAGGCGATCTCGGCCGGCTTGAGAGGGCGTGCCTGCTTGATGGGATTACCCATATAAAGAAAGCCGGCCTCGAGTCGCTTGCCCGGTGGCACCAGACTGCCGGCACCGATCATCACATCATCTTCGACCACGGCCCCGTCCAGCAGGATGGCACCCATGCCGACCAGCACCCGGTTGCCAATGGTGCAGCCATGCAGCATCGCCTTGTGGCCGACCGTGACATCTTCCCCGATCAACAACGGATAGCCGGCCGGGTTGCTGGCACTCTTGCGGGTCAGGTGCAGCACTGTGCCGTCCTGAATGTTGCTGCGGGCACCGATGCGGATATGGTTGACGTCCCCTCTGGCGGCCACCATGGGCCAGATGCTGGCATCGTCACCCAGCTGGATATCGCCCACCAGGGTGGCGCAGGGGTCTACATATACCCGTTTGCCCAGTTGCGGGCGTTTTCCCTTGTAAGGTCTCAGTCGCAAGTCCATCTTGGCCTCCTTGTTTTCGGCCATTCTAGCAATTCGGCACCGGTTTCTGTGGATAAGTTTGTATAAAAGCTGTGCTTGGATATGAATAACTAAAAAAGTGCAGTTTTTTACAATTTTATTGCAGGGGAGGGGTTGCCAGAACGAATTCACTCCCTATAATGCG
>NZ_CP077249.1:1052500-1185000 GCF_019047325.1 Aeromonas sp. FDAARGOS 1403
GGGGAAACCCACTCAGCATAAGCTGGGTATCGCTGCGTGAATACATAGCGTAGCGAGGCGAACCGGGAGAACTGAAACATCTAAGTACCCCGAGGAAAAGAAATCAACCGAGATTCCCTCAGTAGCGGCGAGCGAACGGGGATTAGCCCTTAAGCATCTTGGAAGTTAGTGGAACGGTCCTGGAAAGGCCGGCGATACAGGGTGATAGCCCCGTACACGAAAACAACCTTGATGTGAAATCGAGTAGGGCGGGACACGTGACATCCTGTCTGAATATGGGGGGACCATCCTCCAAGGCTAAATACTCCTGACTGACCGATAGTGAACCAGTACCGTGAGGGAAAGGCGAAAAGAACCCCTGTGAGGGGAGTGAAATAGAACCTGAAACCGTGTACGTACAAGCAGTGGGAGCCCTTCGGGGTGACTGCGTACCTTTTGTATAATGGGTCAGCGACTTACATTTTGTAGCGAGGTTAACCGTATAGGGGAGCCGTAGGGAAACCGAGTCTTAACTGGGCGTCTAGTTGCAAGGTGTAGACCCGAAACCGGGTGATCTAGCCATGGGCAGGTTGAAGGTTGAGTAACATCAACTGGAGGACCGAACCCACTAACGTTGCAAAGTTAGGGGATGACCTGTGGCTGGGGGTGAAAGGCCAATCAAACTCGGAGATAGCTGGTTCTCCCCGAAAGCTATTTAGGTAGCGCCTCGGACGAATACTACTGGGGGTAGAGCACTGTTTGGGCTAGGGGGTCATCCCGACTTACCAACCCCATGCAAACTCCGAATACCAGTAAGTAATATCCGGGAGACACACGGCGGGTGCTAACGTCCGTCGTGAAGAGGGAAACAACCCAGACCGCCGGCTAAGGTCCCAAAGTTCTGGTTAAGTGGGAAACGATGTGGGAAGGCTCAGACAGCTAGGATGTTGGCTTAGAAGCAGCCATCATTTAAAGAAAGCGTAATAGCTCACTAGTCGAGTCGGCCTGCGCGGAAGATGTAACGGGGCTCAAACCAGGCACCGAAGCCGCGGATTCACGCTAAGCGTGAGTGGTAGGGGAGCGTTCTGTAAGTCTGCGAAGGTGTGTCGAGAGGCATGCTGGAGATATCAGAAGTGCGAATGCTGACGTAAGTAACGATAAAGGGGGTGAAAAGCCTCCTCGCCGGAAGACCAAGGGTTCCTGTCCAACGTTAATCGGGGCAGGGTGAGTCGACCCCTAAGGTGAGGCCGAAAGGCGTAATCGATGGGAAGCAGGTTAATATTCCTGCACGACTTGTAATTGCGATGGGGGGACGGAGAAGGCTAGGTGGGCCAGGCGACGGTTGTCCTGGTGAAAGTGCGTAGGTGGTGTTTCTAGGCAAATCCGGAGACACAACACTGAGACACGAGACGAACACACTACGGTGTGGAAGCCATTGATGCCCTGCTTCCAGGAAAAGCCTCTAAGCTTCAGATTACAAGTCATCGTACCCCAAACCGACACAGGTGGTCGGGTAGAGAATACCAAGGCGCTTGAGAGAACTCGGGTGAAGGAACTAGGCAAAATAGTACCGTAACTTCGGGAGAAGGTACGCTCTTGTTGGTGAAGTCCCTTGCGGATGGAGCTGACGGGAGTCGCAGTGACCAGATGGCTGGGACTGTTTATCAAAAACACAGCACTCTGCAAACACGAAAGTGGACGTATAGGGTGTGACACCTGCCCGGTGCCGGAAGGTTAATTGATGGGGTTAGCGCAAGCGAAGCTCTTGATCGAAGCCCCGGTAAACGGCGGCCGTAACTATAACGGTCCTAAGGTAGCGAAATTCCTTGTCGGGTAAGTTCCGACCTGCACGAATGGTGTAACCATGGCCATGCTGTCTCCACCCGAGACTCAGTGAAATCGAATTCGCCGTGAAGATGCGGTGTACCCGCGGCTAGACGGAAAGACCCCGTGAACCTTTACTACAGCTTGGCACTGAACATTGAACCTACATGTGTAGGATAGGTGGGAGGCTTTGAAGGCGTGACGCCAGTTGCGCTGGAGCCGTCCTTGAAATACCACCCTTGTATGTTTGATGTTCTAACGCAGGGCCCTGAATCGGGCTCGCGGACAGTGCCTGGTGGGTAGTTTGACTGGGGCGGTCTCCTCCCAAAGAGTAACGGAGGAGCACGAAGGTTGGCTAATCCTGGTCGGACATCAGGAGGTTAGTGCAATGGCATAAGCCAGCTTAACTGCGAGACGGACAGGTCGAGCAGGTACGAAAGTAGGTCATAGTGATCCGGTGGTTCTGAATGGAAGGGCCATCGCTCAACGGATAAAAGGTACTCCGGGGATAACAGGCTGATACCGCCCAAGAGTTCATATCGACGGCGGTGTTTGGCACCTCGATGTCGGCTCATCACATCCTGGGGCTGAAGTCGGTCCCAAGGGTATGGCTGTTCGCCATTTAAAGTGGTACGCGAGCTGGGTTCAGAACGTCGTGAGACAGTTCGGTCCCTATCTGCCGTGGGCGTTGGATGATTGAAGGGAGTTGCTCCTAGTACGAGAGGACCGGAGTGAACGAACCTCTGGTGTTCGGGTTGTCACGCCAGTGGCACTGCCCGGTAGCTAAGTTCGGAATCGATAACCGCTGAAAGCATCTAAGCGGGAAGCGAGCCCTGAGATGAGTCATCCCTGACCCCTTGAGGGTCCTAAAGGGCCGTTGGAGACCACAACGTTGATAGGTGGGGTGTGTAAGCGCGGCGACGTGTTGAGCTAACCCATACTAATTACCCGTGAGGCTTAACCATACAACACCCAAGAAGTGTTCGAAGACTTGTAGCAGATACCGAGAACGAAGAATTAAATCAGCTTTTTCAGATTGAAGAATTTGCCTGGCGGCAATAGCGCAGTGGAACCACCTGACCCCATGCCGAACTCAGAAGTGAAACGCTGTAGCGCCGATGGTAGTGTGGCATTCGCCATGCGAGAGTAGGACACTGCCAGGCACCCAATTTTAGATTACGCGGTGAGCGTGGTCTTTACCGGTTAGTGTGCTGATATGGCTCAGTCGGTAGAGCGCATCCTTGGTAAGGATGAGGTCCCCAGTTCGATTCTGGGTATCAGCACCATTTTCAAGTAGTACAGCTTTTGCCTGACGGCATTAGCGCCGTGGAACCACCTGATCCCATGCCGAACTCAGAAGTGAAACGCGGTAGCGTCGATGGTAGTGTGGCATTCGCCATGCGAGAGTAGAACACTGTCAGGCACCCATTTAGAAGAGGCCTCCCATTCGGGAGGCCTTTTTGCATTGGAAATTTGCCGTTATGATGGGTTTCTTTTAGTAAAAATGCTGGGATGTCAGCACGTTGCCCGTTAATCTTGGTCTGGTGTTGTCGCGCGTCATTGCCAGAGGAGTATGCATGGCCACGTTGAAGGAAATTGCACAGGAGGCGGGGGTATCCCAGGCTACCGTGTCGCGGGTGCTCAATGAAGATCCGACGCTGAGCGTCAAGGAAGAGACCAAGCAGAAGATCTTCGAGATCGCCGAGCGGCTGGAGTACAAGACCAGCGGTGCCCGCAAGGGGGTTCACAAGAGCAAGCTGCACTTCCTGGCGGTCTATGCCTACCCGCAGAGCACCGAGGTCAACGATCCCTACTATCTGGCCATCCGCTACGGCATCGAGACCCAGTGCGCCCGCCTCAACATCGAACTGACCCACTTCTACAACGGTGCCGAGGGGCGCGATCTCTCCGCCGTCGACGGTATCCTGGTCATCGGCCATCTGCCCGCAGAGCGTCTCGCCGCGCTTCACTCCCTCTCTGCCCAGCTGGTGTTCGTGGATTGCCGCTCTCAAGGTGACTTTGACTCGATTGACGTGGATTTGGCGCTGATCAGCCAGCAGGTCGTGGATTTTTTCATGGCCCAGGGACACCAGCGCATCGGCTATATCGGCGGTCAGGATGATGGCCCGGATCTGCGCGAACTGGCCTTCCTCGACTACGGTCAACGCCTTGGTGTGGTGCAGGAGAGCGACCTCTATCGTGGGGATTTCTCCAGCGCCTCCGGTTACAAGTTGGCCAAAGAGATGCTGGCCGGGGATTGGCCCAAGGCACTGTTTGTGGCCTCCGACTCCATCGCCATCGGCGTGCTGCGTGCCATCCACGAGAAGGGGCTGGCGATTCCGCAGCAGATCGAGCTTATCAGCGTCAACGATATCCCGACCGCCAAGTTCACTTTTCCGCCCCTCTCCACGGTGCGGATCCACTCCGAGTTGATGGGCTCCCAGGGGGTCAATCTGCTGGTTGAACGGCTGCGTGACGAGCGGGACATTCCGCTGCGGGTGCTGGTACCGAGCAAATTGACTCTGCGCGGTACTACACGATAGTTTTAGTAAAATATCTCTGTTTTTAGTCGCGCCACCTTGCGGTGGTGCGACATCTCTCCCAAGTAAACCGCTTTCCCATATCTTCTAATAAACTCATATCATATTGTTTTATAGTTAATTTAATTACATCATGGCCTGCTGTTATCAACATCCATGCCACTCATCTATACCTTGCCCTCCTTTGTCTCCCGCTTCTGATCTCGCTCACAAAACCATCCACTCACTGTGATCAGGTTAAAACTTTACCGATCTAAAACTGATATTTAGTAAATGTTTATCTATGGTTTACCCAGTTAACGTTGCCTTGTTCCGGGAGGACATGTGAATAACTGGGAAAACGTCCAATTCGTTGGTGAAAACAGGCTGGCCCCGCGCGCCTACTTCTTCTCTTATGCCGACCACGGGCTGGCGGCCACCATGCAGCGCGAGCTGAGCCGCCGTTTTCTGAGCCTGAGCGGCCAGTGGCCGTTTCACTACTTCGACCATCCCTTGCAGGTGCCGGAGGCCTTCTATCACAGCCCCATGAACGAGTGGGGCCAGATCACCGTGCCCAACATGTGGCAGATGGAAGGGCATGGTCAGCAGCAGTACACCGACGAGGGTTTTCCCTTCCCCATCGACGTGCCCTTCGTGCCGACCAACAACCCCACCGGCGCCTATCAGCGCAGCTTCACGCTGAGCCCGGCCTGGGACGGCGAGCAGGTGATCATCAAGTTTGACGGGGTGGAGACCTACTTCGAGGTCTATGTGAACGGCCACTACGTCGGCTGCAGCAAGGGGAGCCGCCTCGCCGCCGAGTTCGATATCAGTGCCTACGCCAAGGTTGGCGAAAACCTGCTGTCGGTGCGGGTGATGCAGTGGGCGGACTCCACCTATATCGAAGATCAGGACATGTGGTGGATGGCGGGGATCTTCCGCGACGTCTATCTGGTGGGCAAGCCGACCGCCCATGTACAGGACTTCTTCATCCGCACCGCGCTGGCTGATGACAATCAAAGCGCGACCCTGAGCTGCGACATCCAGCTGGAGAATCTGGGAGCGCTCGTCCGTGATCACCGTCTGGTCTGGTCACTGCTGGATCAGGGCAGCGAGATCGCCAGCGGCTCCCTCGACCATCTCGCCATCGACGGTAAGTGTGATTGCCGCTTCACGCTGGATCTGGCCAACCCCCATCTGTGGAGCGCCGAAGATCCCTACCTCTATCAGTTGATGCTCTCCTTCTACAACGCTCAGGGGGATCTGCTGGAGGTGATCCCGCAGCGGGTCGGGGTGCGTGAAATCAAGGTCAAGGATGGCCTCTTCCATGTCAACGGCCACTACCTCAAGCTGCATGGGGTGAACCGCCACGACAACGACCACCTCAAGAGCCGCGCGGTCGGCATGGATCGGGTGGAGCGCGATATCGTGTTGATGAAGCAGCACAACCTCAACTCGGTGCGTACCGCCCACTACCCGAACGACCCGCGCTTCTATGAGCTGTGCGACCAGTACGGTCTGTTCGTGATGGCGGAGACCGACGTGGAGACCCACGGCTTTGCCAACGTCGGCGATCTCAGCCGCATCACCGATGACCCCTTCTGGGAGCCGGTGTTCGTGGATCGCATCGAGCGCCACGTGCACGCCCAGAAGAACCACCCCTCCATCATCATCTGGTCGCTCGGCAACGAGTCCGGCTACGGCTGCAATATCAGAGCCATGTACCAGCGCTGCAAGGCGATCGACCCGACCCGGCTGGTGCACTACGAAGAGGATCGCGATGCCGAGGTGGTGGATGTGGTGAGCACCATGTACTCGCGAGTCTCCCAGATGAACTGCTTCGGCGAGTTCCCTATGACCAAGCCGCGCATCCTCTGTGAATACGCCCACGCCATGGGCAACGGCCCGGGTGGCCTCAGCGAATACCAGCAGGTGTTTGACCGCCATCCCCACATTCAGGGCCACTACATCTGGGAGTGGTGCGATCACGGCATTCTGGATCAGGACGAGCAGGGGCGCCCGGTCTACAAGTACGGCGGCGACTACGGCGACTACCCCAACAACTACAACTTCTGCATGGATGGCCTCATCTACCCGGATCAGACCCCGGGGCCGGGCCTGCGCGAATACAAGCAGGTGCTCTGCCCGGTCAAGGTGCGCGCGCTGGATCTGGCGAGCGGCAAGCTTGAGCTGGAAAACCGCTACTGGTTCTCCAATCTGGACGACATCCGCCTGCTGGTCGAGGTGAAGGCGGAAGGCGAACTGCTGGCGAGCCAGCAACTGCGGGTGGAAGGTATTGCCCCCGGCGCCACCACAGAGTTGCAACTCGAACTGCCCGCTCTCGATGGGCGGGAAACCTTCGTCCAGCTGCGGGTTATCAAGGCCACTGCCACTCGCTACAGTGCGGCAGAGCATGAGCTGGGCCAGTACCAGTTCCAGCTGAAAGAGTCGACTCGCCAGCTGCAACCCTTTGCCAATCCCAACGCCACCCCATTGCAGATCGCCGATGAACGCCTCGCGCTGACTTTGAGCGGTAGCGGCTTTGCCCTGCGCTTCTCGCGCCTCGACGGCAAGCTGGTGAGCTGGCAGCAGGATGGCATCGAGCTCATCGAGCGGGCGCCGCGCCTCACCTTCTTCAAGCCGATGATCGACAACCACAAGCAGGAGTACGAGAGCCTGTGGCACCCGAACCACCTGCAGATCATGCAGGAGCACTTCCGCACTCTGAGCTGGCGTCAGCTGGGCGAGGCGGTCGAGGTGACGGTCGAGAGTCTGATCGCACCGCCGGTATTCGACTTCGGCATGCGCTGCCGCTACGTCTACACCCTGAGCCCGAACGGCCAGCTGCACGTGGCGCTCTGTGGCCAACCCTATGGCGGTTATGACGACATCATCCCCAAGATCGGCTTCGAGCTGGGTATTCGTCAGGATCTCGACCGGGTGCACTACCTTGGCATGGGGCCGGGCGAGAACTATCAGGACAGCCGCCAGAGCAACTGGATCGACCGCTTCCAGAGCACAGTGGGCGAGATGTGGGAGCACTACCCCTTCCCGCAGGACAACGGCAACCGCCAGCAGGTGCGCTGGGCGACCCTGACCAACCGTCACGGCGCCGGTCTCTACGTGCGGCCCGATGCCCCCATCAACCTGAGCATCTGGCCCTACAGCTGGGAGCATATCCACGCGGCGCAGCACATCAACGAGCTGGAGCCCTGCGGTTATCTCACCCTCAATCTGGATCACAAGGTGCTGGGGCTCGGCTCCAACTCCTGGGGATCCGAGGTGCTGGACTCCTGGCGGGTGCGCTTCGAGCCGTTCAGCTTCGGCCTGACCCTGCTGCCTATCGCCCGTGGCAACCTCAATCCGGCTGCGCTGGCCGGGCTCGATCTCACCATCAACGGCGGGAGGAACCTCGCATGATCACCCTGGACAACCTGACCCTGTTCAAAAACATCTACCGGGAGGGCAAGAAGTGGGGCCGCTGCGTGGAGGCCATCAACAACCTGGCCAACCTCAAGCCCGGCATCTGCCACTCCATCGGTGACTCCCTCACCTACCGCTTGCAGGAGGGGGCCAGCCCGGCCACCTCGTTGTTCGAGGGGCAGCGCCGCTACTTCGACGTCCACTACTACCTGGAAGGGGCAGAGACGGTGGAGTGGGCCCCCAAGTCGGATCTGCGGGTCGAGCAGGCTTATGACGACACCACTGATCGCGAGTGGCTGGCCGGCGAGGTGCGTGAGCGCCAGCAGGTGGGCAACGGTCAGGTGGTGATCTTCGAGAACGACGAGGCTTACCGGTTTGTCGGTGATGCACTGGTGCGCAAGCTGATCATCAAGGTCACCGTCGAAGGCGGCTACTTCAAAAACAAATAACAAGCCGCTGGTTCTGCACTGACAAAGCCGAAAGGGCGGGGCTCACCCTACAAATCATGCCCCGCACTTTCGCTAGATAACTACAGGTCTGGAGATGCACCATGTCTGATTCCAAACGCAATACGATCGGCAAGTTTGGTCTGCTGTCGCTCACCTTCGCGGCGGTATTCAGCTTCAACAACGTCATCAACAACAACATCGAAATCGGTCTGGCCTCGGCCCCGATGTTCTTTCTGGCCACCATTTTTTACTTCATTCCGTTCTGCCTCATCATTGCGGAGTTCGTGTCACTGAACAAAAACTCCGAAGCGGGGGTGTATGCCTGGGTGAAGAGCTCCCTCGGCGGTCGTTGGGCCTTTATCTCCGCCTACACCTACTGGTTCGTGAACCTCTTCTTCTTCACCTCGTTGTTGCCGCGGGTCATCGCCTACGCCTCCTATGCCTTCCTCGGCTACGAATACATTCTCACCCCGGTGGCGACCACGGCATTGAGCATGGTGCTGTTTGCCTTTGCCACCTACGTCTCCACCAACGGCGCCAAGATGCTGGGCCCCATCACCTCGGTGACCTCGTCCCTGATGCTGCTGTTGACCCTCTCCTACATCCTGCTGGCAGGTGCGGCACTGGTGGGCGGCGTGCAGCCAGCCGACCCCATCACGGTCGAGGCCATGGTCCCCGATTTCAGCTGGACCTTCCTCGGCATCACCACCTGGATCTTTATGGCGGCCGGTGGCGCCGAGTCGGTGGCGGTCTACGTCAATGACGTGAAGGGCGGCTCCAAATCCTTCGTGAAAGTGATCATCGTCGCCGGAATCTTTATCGGCGTGCTCTACTCCATCGCATCGCTTTTGATCAACGTCTTCGTCCACAGCGACACCCTGAAATACACCGGCGGCTCGGTGCAGGTGTTTGAAGGGCTGGCGGCCCATTTCGGCCTGCCGGAGATCCTGATGAACCGCTTCGTAGGGCTGGTCTCCTTTACCGCCATGTTCGGTTCCCTGCTGATGTGGACGGCGACCCCGGTGAAAATCTTCTTCTCCGAGATCCCGGCCGGCATCTTTGGCAAGAAGACGGTCGAGCTGAACGAGAACGGCGTGCCCGCCCGGGCAGCCTGGATCCAGTACCTCATCGTGCTGCCGCTGATGGTGATCCCGACCCTGGGCTCCAACACAGCGCAGGATCTGATGAACACCGTCATCAACATGACCGCTGCCGCTTCCATGCTGCCGCCGCTGTTCATCATGCTGGCCTACCTCAATCTGCGCCTGAAGCTCGACCACCTGCCGCGGGAGTTCAGGATGGGTTCGCGCACCACCGGCATCGCCGTGGTGTCGGTGCTGATCGCCATCTTCTCGGTGGGCTTCCTCGCCTCCACCTTCCCGACCGGCGCCGACATCATGACCATCATCTTCTACAACGTCGGCGGGATCGTGATTTTCCTCGGCTTCGCCTGGTGGAAATACAACAGATACGAGGCCTCCCTCAGCGCCGAGGCGCGTGCCAAAGAGGCCCAGCCGACAGCGCAGGTTGCCATGCAGACGCCATAGGCACTGCAGTGAATCCGAATAAAACCGGGTGGCCGTTGGCCACCCGCAAACCGTTGAACCAGAAAAGGAAAAGAGCATGAGCGAGACGATCGAGTTTGCCGAATTCAAACGGGTCGAGATGAAGGTGGGCAAGGTGCTGGAGGTGGTGCGCCACCCCGGGGCCGACAAACTCTACATCGTCCAGATCGACGTGGGGGGCGAGCGGCTGCTGCAGACCGTCACCAGTCTGGTGCCCCACTACCGCGAAGAGGAGCTGATGGGCAGCGAAGTGGTGGTGTTGACCAACCTCAAGCCCACCAGGATGCGCGGCGAACGCTCCGAATGCATGTTGCTCTGCGCCGAGACCCCGGACGAGAGCCAGAGCGTGCTGTTGCAGCCGCGGGTGCCGATGGCGCCGGGCACCCCGATCGTCTGACTGGTATTGCGAGCCGGTGCGGGAGACTGCACCGGTTCACCAACGAGGCCGTCCAAGCGGCCCGATCATAACAAGAGAGTAAAGGGCGGGGCCGACAGACCCTTGCCAAACACATCACAGAGTCACAGCGTTACCCGCAGGGAGCGCGAGTCCACTGGAGGACACCATGTCTGAATCCGTACGCGGCACCATAGGCAAGTTTGCCCTGTTGTCGATGACCTTTGCCGCCGTGTTCAACGTGCGCAACATCGTCAACAACAACATAGAGCTGGGGCTCAGCTCCGCCCCCATCTTCCTGCTGGCGACCCTCGTCTACTTCATCCCGTTCGTCTTCATCATCGCCGAGTTCGTCTCGGCCAACAAAAACTCCGAGTCGGGGATGTACGACTGGCTGAAAAAGCCGCTCGGCACCCGGATGGCCTATCTGGGCTCGTTTCTCTACTGGTTTGTGAACCTGTTCTGGTTCGTCTCATTGCTGCCCAACGTCATCGCCTACGCCTCCTACGCCATGCTGGGCTATGAGTACAGCTTCTCGCCCATGGTCACCTCGATCATCTCCATCGTGCTGTTTGCGGCGGCGACCCACATCTCCACCAAGGGGGCGAGCTGGCTCGGCAAGATTGCCGAGATCGTGGCCTACGGGGTGTTTGCCCTGTTCGCCATCTATGTGCTGGGCGCCCTGATGGCCCTGAGTGGCGACCATGTGCCGGCCCAGCCCATCACCCTGGAGGCGATGATTCCCACCGTCAACTGGGCGACGCTGGGCATCATGTGCTGGATCTTCCAGGCGGCGGGCGGTGCCGAGACAGCGGCGGCCTACCTCAACGATGTGAAGGGTGGCCAGAAGTCCTTCATCAAGGTGATCATCAGTGCGGGTATCGTCATCGGTGCCATGTATGCGGTCGGTTCCCTGCTGGTGAACGTGTTCGTGCCGCGCGAGAGTCTCACCTATGCCGGCGGCATGGTGGAGATCTTCACCGGCATGGCCCAGTACTTCGGGCTCTCCGAGGCGCTGGTGGGCCGTTTCGTCGGCGTGGTGCTGTTCATCGCCATGTTCGGCTCCATGATGATGTGGACCTCGGCCCCAGTGAAGATCCACTTCTCCGAGATCCCGCAGGGGGTTTACGGCGAGAAGACCACCCAGCTCAACGAGCACGGCGTGCCGGTGCGCGCCGCCTGGTGGCAGTTTGCCTTCGTGTTCGTGATGCTGGTGGTCAACGGCTTCGGCTCGGAATCCGTGCAGCAGATGATGAACACCGCCATCAATCTCACTGCAGGGACTGCCATGCTGCCGCCGATCTTCATCATGGTGGCCTACTTCGTGTTCCGCTGGAAACATGACGACACCCCGCGCGAGTTCCGCATGGGGTCGCGCAAGTTCGGCATGGCGGTGGTGTCTGTGCTGATCGCTATCTTCGTGGTGAGCATGAGCGCCTCCGCCTTCCCGGCCGGGGTGGATCTGGTGCGCGCCTTCTTCATCAACGTCTTCATGACTGCTGTCTTCTCGGCGCTGGCCTACTGGTGGATCTCCCGCTTCGAGAAGCGGCAGGCCCACAAGCAGGCCACCGGCACAGCCGGCGGCAAGCTGGTCAAGCAGAGTTGAGGCACAAGGCTGGCCGGATCCGGTGGCCAGCCGGGTTTGCTTAATTTCCGGCAGATAAAGGGGGGGCGCTCAACTTTGCGCCTCCCGCTTATCGGGGTAAGCTGGGGATCCGTTTCAACAGGAGCTGTGCCACAGCTCCTGTTGTGTTTCCTGTCGTCCCCGATCACCGGCCCCGCGCGGGGACGGGATCTGCTTTCACCGGAGACTGCTCGTGCGTCTGGATCCCTTTACCTCTGTACTGATTGTGGTGGTCGCGCTGGCCTCCTTCTTCCCCTGCGAGGGGCAGGTAGCCGTCTGGTTCGGTCTGCTGACCAAGCTGGCGGTAGCGCTCTTGTTCTTCATGCATGGTGCCAAGCTGTCGCGCCAGAACCTGCTGGCGGGCCTCGGCCACTGGCGGCTGCACCTGGTGGTGATGGCCAGCACCTTCGTGCTGTTCCCGCTGTTGGGGCTGCTGCTCACGCCGCTGGTGCCCCACTGGCTGAGCCCGGCCATCTACCTCGGTTTCCTCTATCTCTGTGCCCTGCCCGCCACCGTGCAGTCGGCCATCGCCTTTACCTCCATGGCCGGCGGCAATGTGTCGGCGGCGGTGTGCAGCGCCTCGGCCTCCAGCATCCTCGGCATCTTCCTCTCGCCGGTGCTGGTGGGGCTGATGATCAATGTACAGGGGGAGGGGGTCGACACCTGGCACTCGATCCAGGCCATCATGGTGCAGCTGATGCTGCCGTTCGTGGTGGGCCACCTGTCACGCCCGCTCATCGGCCGCTGGGTCGACAGCCACCGGCCGCTCATCGGCAAGCTGGACCAGAGCTCCATTCTGCTGGTGGTCTATGTGGCCTTCAGCGAGGCGGTGGTGCAGGGGATCTGGCACCAGGTAGGCTGGTACGATCTGGCCAGTATCGTGCTGCTGAGCTGTGTGCTGCTGGCGCTGGTGCTGGGCTGGAACGTCTGGATCAGCCGCCGCCTCGGTTTTGGCAAGGCGGACGAGATCACCATCGTCTTCTGCGGCTCCAAGAAGAGCCTGGCCAACGGGGTGCCCATGGCCAACGTCATGTTCCCGGCCGCCAGCGTCGGGGTCATGGTGCTGCCGTTGATGATCTTCCACCAGATCCAGCTGATGGTGTGCGCCGTGCTGGCCCGTCGCTACCGCGAGCAGGAGGCGGTGCCTCAGGTGCAGCAGGGGTAAGCCATCGGGATAAAAAAGAGGGAGGCCAGTGGGCCTCCCTCTTTCGTTTGCCACCTCGTCAGCGTTTGCGCCAGACGGTGAGCTGGGCCACCGTGTGTTGATACTTGCGGGCGGTCTCGCGGATGACGAAGGGGACGTCCCTTGGGGGCATGTGCTCCTCGAACTCTTCCGCCAGCAGCCGCTGCAGCGCCTGATAGGTGCCGAGGGCCTCGCCGTTCTCTCGCACACCGCCGAGCCAGTTGGCTTTGGGGGTGTAGTCGGTCAGCCAGGTGTAGGGGCTGGTGAGCACCAGCAGGCCGCCGCTGCGAAGGCGCGGAGCAATGTCCCGCAGGAAGCGGGCGGGCTCCCGCAGCCGGTCAATGAGGTTGGAGGCGAGCACCAGATCGTAGTCGCCGTACTTGGGCTTGAGGTTGCAGGCATCCCCCTGGCTGAAGTGAACGCGATCGGCCTGCTGGCGGCCGAGTTCATGGCGGGAGAGGCGCGCCTCGCAATACTCCACCAGTTCCCCTTCCACCGGCACCGCGTAGCGGAAGCTGTCCTGGCTGGCGAGCGCCAGCGCCACGTCGATGAAGCGGGCCGAGTAGTCGACCCCGTCCACGTGGGCGAAGTGGCGGGCCAGTTCGAAGCTGGCGCGGCCGGTGGCGCAGCCGATGTCCAGTGCCCGCTCATGGCGGCTGCACAGCTCGCTGGCAAGACCGGCCAGAGCCTCGGCGTAGTTGGCGACCCCGAAGTGGCTCGGGCCGTACTGGAAGTCGAGATACTGAGCGACCAGCGTGTCGGTTTCATAAGGATTCACGATGACGGGCTCCTGATGGCGTGAGACCAGGTAGCGGAAGCCCGCGTGCTGGAAGAAGTGGCGACGGAAGGCGTAGCGGGAGGACTTGAGCGCCTCGTTGCCGGTACTGATCCAGCTCCCGCCCTTGATCAGGGTGTGCTTGCCGTCGAAGGTGGGGGTGGAGAAGTCGTCGTAGAGGGGATGCACCTTGAACCCCTCGAAGCCGTCGATGGCGGTGCTGGTCCACTGCCAGACGTTGCCCACCAGATCGAAGAAGCTGCCCTGCGGGCAGGCATCCACCGGACAAGACGACGCGAAGCGGGCCAGGTTGATGTTGCCGGGCGCCTCGATCCAGTCCGGCTGATCACCAGCCAGCTGTTCGCGCAGCAGCATCCACTCCGCCTCGCTCGGCAGCTGGATGGGCAGGCCGGTCTGGGCTGCCTGCCAGCGACAGAAGGCGGCGGCCTCCAGCTGGTTCACCTCCGCCGGCCAGTCCCAGGGCATAGGGACCTGCTCGGTCATCAGCCGCAGTTGCAGTTGCTCGGGTTCGTTGGGGTCGCCGACCCAGAAGGTGGGCATGCGGGCCTTGGCATACTGGCGCCAGCCCCAGCCCTCGTCGTCCCACCATGCCCGGGTCTCATAGCCCCCCGTCTGCACGAAGGCCAGGTACTCGGCATTGCTCACCAGCATGCGGCTGGCCTGGAAGGGGGCCAGTTCGATGTGGCGCTCGCCATATTCGTTGTCCCAGCCGTAGGTGGCATCCTGTTTGCCGAGCCGTACCCGGCCGCCGGCCACCGGCAGCAGGGTGTTGGCGGGCACCTCGTCACGGCGATGGCGCGCCTCGGGGCAGACCGGCCACTGGGGCTGGCTGCGTACCCAGGCGAGCGGCAGCTGGCGGATCAGCACGCTGGAGGTCTCGAGGTGGATGCGTTCGTGCTCTATCCCCATCAGGATGACCCAGGCCGGGCTCTGCCAATGGATAGGCAGTTCGATCGGCATCCGCTCGATGAAATCACACACCAGGGCGCGCACCCGGCCACGATAGTCGCGCAGCTCGCTGACGGAGGGCCAGTCGTAGTGGGTCTCGTCCAGATCGTCCCAGCTCATCTCATCCACCCCGATGGCGACCATGGCCTCAATGCGGGCGTCGAGTCGCCCCTCGATGAGGCGGGCCGCCAGCAGCTTGTTGATGAAGAAGGCGGCGGTGTGGCCGTAGTAGAAGATGAGCGGGTGGCGCAGGGGGATCGCCTTGTCAAACCAGGCGCGCTGGTCGGCCAGGCAGTCGAACAGCGAGTCGTAGAGATCGAAGGTCTGGCAGAAGTAGGCGAGCAGCTCGCGGCGTTTTTGTTCGGGATCGCTGCCAGTCAGCAGCGGGGTTCGGGTCGGTTCCGGCAGGCCGGTGGCGGTGGAATAGAGAAGAGTGGCTTGGGTCACGCTCTGACTCCTTGTTGGCAGTGAAGACTGACAAGACAGTGGTAATGGCATTACCGCATGGAGAGCTTTGTACGCACAAAGTATCACTATTGGCTCAACAGACCGGCAGGGCAACCAAAAACTTCCACGGCTTGTCAGCATAGCGACCCCGCGAACGGCTCACCAGCCAACCCTCCGCCTGCCCGTTCGGGGATGGTCAGATTCGCCAGTTTATGGTCTGAATGACTCTCTGTTTGCTGTGCTCATGTGGAGTGAAAATGGATATCTTCTTGTAAATCATGTGGTTGATTAACTGGCACAGGCTTTGCGATGGATGCTGACCAAGGGGCCGCGACGGCCCAATACACAATGAGGAGAGTGGCGATGAAATGGATGATGGGCGTGGTGCTGGCGGTCGGGCTCAGCGGGTGCAGCTGGCTGGATGATACCCGGGTGAGCGGGGCAGGGGCCGTGATCGAGCAGCAGCACGGGATGGGCCGGCAGGTGACCCGGGTGCTGGCCGGGGTGCCTGCCAGTGTCCATCTGGTGGCCGGCGAGCCACGCGGGGTACACATCCGTGGGCAGGAGAACCTGCTGCCTTACCTGGTGCTGAGCGAGCGGGGCGACAAGCTGGAGATCGAGGTGAAGGATGGCTACCGGCTCGACCCGACCGAACCGCTGGAGATCACCATCACCCTGCCCGCACTCCATGAGCTGGCGCTGGCAGGGGTTGCCAACGGCGAGCTGCGCGGCTTCAAGGGGGAGGCGCTGGTGTTGTCGGTGGCCGGGGTCGGCGACATCGTTGCCGACGGGCTCGAACTGGATCGGCTGGAAGGCAACATCGCGGGAGCGGGCAGTCTGGATCTGGGGAACAGCACGGCCAGGGCCGTCGAACTCAACATCGCCGGCTCGGGGGATGTGCTGGGGGCCGGGCTCAAGGGGCGCGAGGTGGAGGTCAATATCGCCGGCAGCGGCGACGTGGAGGTCCGGGCGCAGGATCGGCTCAAGGTGGGCATCGCCGGCTCGGGTTCGGTCAGCTACTGGGGCGATCCCGTGCTGCAGAGCGAGATTGCCGGCTCCGGCGAGGTGAGCCGGCAGGGCAGCTGAATGGTCTTGTCCACCGACAAGAAGAAAACAGGCCCGTGACGGGCCTGTTTTGATCAGAGGTGGCGGGCGTGAAAGCGCAGGTGCGCCTCGATAAAGCTCGCCACGAAGTAGTAGCTGTGATCGTAACCGGGGTGGCGGTTGAGCTCCAGCGGCCACTCCTTGCCGGCCGCCGCATCGGCCAAGGCGTCGATGTGCAACTGTTCGGCCAGGAAGGGATCGTCCAGCCCCACGTCTACCAGGGTCGGCAGTGGTTTGACCGACTCATTGCGCAGCAGCTGGCAGGCGTCCCACTCCTGCCACAGCAAGGGGTTGTTGCCGAGGTAGGCGCCGAGTGCTTTCTGGCCCCAGGGGCAGCGGCTCGGGTGGCTGATGGGGCTGAAGGCCGACACCGAGCGGTAGCGACCCGGCTCGCGCAGGGCGGCGATGAGCGCCCCGTGGCCACCCATGGAGTGGCCGCTGATGGCCCGTTTCGTCGAGACCGGGAAGTGGGTCTCGATGAGCTCGGGCAGCTCGCGGGTGACGTAGTCGTACATCTGGTAGTGATCGCGCCAGGGGTGCTGGGTGGCGTTGACGTAGAAGCCGGCGCCCATGCCGAGATCGTAACCGGGATCGTCCGCCACCTCTTCACCGCGCGGGCTGGTGTCCGGCGCCACCAGGGCGATGCCGAGCTCGGCGGCGATGCGCTGGGCGCCCGCCTTCTGCATGAAGTTTTCATCGGTGCAGGTGAGGCCGGAGAGCCAGTAGAGCACAGGTACCTTCTGGCCGGTGAGGGCCTGGGGCGGCAGATAGATGGCGAAGCGCATCTCGCAACCCAGCACCTCGGAGGCGTGGCTGTAGCGCTTGTGCCAGCCATCGAAGCTCTTGTTGCTGCTGATTATGTCCAGATTCATCGGGGGAACTCCTGCACCCCGCCCACGGTGGCGGGCGGGGTGATCATGCTCAGTAGTGGATGACGGTGCGGATGCTCTTGCCTTCGTGCATCAGATCGAACGCCTCGTTGATCTGCTCAAGCCCCATGGTGTGGGTGATGAAGTCATCCAGCTTGAACTCGCCCTGCATGTAGCGCTGCACGTAGCTCGGCAGTTCGCTGCGACCGCGCACGCCGCCGAAGGCGCTGCCGCGCCAGACCCGGCCGGTGACCAGCTGGAACGGGCGGGTGCTGATCTCCTGGCCGGCGCCGGCCACGCCGATAATGACCGACTCGCCCCAGCCCTTGTGGCAGCACTCGAGCGCCGCGCGCATCACCTTGACGTTGCCGATGCACTCGAACGAGAAGTCGACGCCGCCGTCGGTGAGCTCGACGATCACCTCCTGGATGGGCTTGTCATAGTCGTTCGGGTTGATGCAGTCGGTGGCGCCCAGCTTGCGGGCCAGCTCGAACTTGCTCTCGTTGATGTCGATGGCGATGATGCGGCCGGCCTTGGCCAGACGAGCGCCGATCACCGCGGAGAGGCCGATGCCGCCCAGCCCGAAGATGGCGACGCTCTCACCCTCTTTCACCTTGGCGGTGTTCATCACGGCGCCGATGCCGGTGGTGACGCCGCAGCCGAGCAGGCAGACCTCTTCCAGCGGGGCGGCCGGGTCCACCTTGGCGATGGAGATCTCGGGCAGTACCGTGTATTCGCTGAAGGTGGAGGTGCCCATGTAGTGATAGATGGGCTGGCCATCCTTTGAGAAGCGGGTAGTGCCGTCCGGCATCAGCCCCTTGCCCTGGGTGGCACGGATCTTCTGGCACAGGTTGGTCTTGCCGGATTTGCAGAATTTGCACTCGCCACACTCGGGGGTGTAGAGCGGGATCACGTGATCGCCCACCTTGACGCTGGTGACGCCCTCGCCGACGGATTCAACGATGCCGCCCCCCTCGTGGCCGAGGATGCAGGGGAAAACCCCTTCCGGATCTTCACCGGAGAGGGTGAAGGCATCGGTGTGGCAGACGCCGGTGGCGACGATGCGCACCCGCACTTCGCCCGCTTGGGGCGGCATGACCTCGACTTCTTCGATGGAGAGGGGCTGGCCCGGGCCCCAGGCGATGGCGGCCTTACACTTGATGCTTTGAACCTGTGCCATGACGGATGTCCTTATTGTTGAGCAGGGTGAGGAGAATGGGTTCGGACATCCAGTGTAGTTTCCCGCTTATTTGGTGATAATAAGGCGAAATCTGAAATCACTTTTACAGACAGGTAATAATGTTCGGCTGGGAAGGGATCTGTGAATTTGTCAGCGTGGCGGAGCAGGGGGGCTTTACCCCGGCGGCGCGCAAGCTGGGGGTGTCGGTGGCGCAAGTCAGCCGGCAGGTGGCACAGCTGGAGGATCGGCTACAGGCCAAGCTGCTGCTGCGCACCACCCGTCAGGTGCGACTCACCGAACTCGGGGAGATCTATTTTCGCCACTGCCGCCAGTTGCTGGACAACCTCTACGAGGCGGAGCTGGCGGTGGGACGCCATCAGGCGGTGCCCCAGGGCTCCTTGCGCATCACGGCCCCGGTCTCCTACGGCGAGAGCCGCATCGCCCCCCTGGTGAACGACTTCATGGTGCGCTTCCCCCAGCTGGAGGTGACCCTCAACCTCACCAACCAGTTGCTGGATCTGGTGCACGAGGGGTTCGATCTGGCGATCCGCCTCGGCCACCTCAAGGATTCGACCCTGGTGGCCCGCAAGCTGGCGCAGCGGGTACCCTATGTGTGTGCCTCCCCCGCCTACACCGCCCGCCACGGCATGCCCAACAGTCTCTCTGAGCTGGCCCGTCACACCTGCCTGGTGGGCAACGGGGACGAATGGCACTTCACCCTGAACGGTAAACCCCACAGCGTGCGGGTACGCGGTCTGCTTCAGTGCAACAGCGGCCACGCCCTGCTGGATGCGGCCATCAAGGGGATCGGCATCATCCAGTTGCCGGACTACTACGTGAGCGACCACCTCGCCCGGGGGGAGCTCATCGAGCTGCTGCCGGAGCTGCGGGCCCCCGAGGAGGGGATCTGGGCCCTCTATCCCCACAACCGTCACCTCTCCCCCAAGGTGCGGCTGCTGGTGGACTATCTGGCCGAGCGCCTCAGCGATCCCCACCAACCCGCCCTGGTACGGCCCATCGGCTGAGCCGTCGCCCGAAAAAGAAAAGGCCCGCATGTGCGGGCCTTTTGCATGGCATGAAGGGCGGGGCTATTCCCGCTCCTTGACGTAGGGGGTGCCGAGGGCCTTGGGGGCCACCGCCTTGCCGATGAAACCGGCCAGCAGGAAGACCGTCAGGATGTAGGGCAGCGCCTCGATGGCCTGCACCGGGATCGGGAAATCGCCGATGCTGACCCCTTGCAGCCGGATGGCGACCGCGTCGAGGAAGCCGAACAGCAGACAGGCCGCCATGGCGTTCCAGGGGCGCCACTTGCCGAACACCAGGGCCGCCAGCGCCATGAAGCCCTTGCCCGCGCTCATGTTGGGGATGAACTGGGCAGTCTGGGCCACCGCCAGATAGGTGCCCCCGATCCCCGCCAGCAGGCCGCCGATGATGAGGGCGGTGTAGCGCATCCGCACCACGGAGATGCCTGCGGTGTCGACCGCCGCCGGTGCCTCGCCCACCGCCCGCAGCCGCAGGCCGAAGCGGGTGCGGAACAGCACCCACCAGGCCAGGGGCACGGCGGCGAACGCCACGTACTCCAGCAGGGAGTGACCGCTCAAGAGCTCGCTGTAGAGCTGGCCGATGACGGGCACGTCATAGAGCTCCTTGGCATAGGGCAGGTCGATGGGGGCGAAGCGCGCCGCGCCGGAGAGCGCCGGGGTCTGGCCCCCCTGATCGAACCAGTAGCGCCCCAGGGTCACGGTGAGACCGGCCGCCAGGATGTTGATGGCCATGCCGCTCACCACCTGATCACCCCGGTGGGTGATGGTGGCGAAGCCGTGCAGCAGGGCGAACAGGATGGAGATCCCCACCCCGACCCCCAGCCCAATCCAGGCGGAACCGGTGACGGCCGCCGCCGCCGCACTGGCGAAGGCGGAGGCCAGCAGCTTGCCCTCCAGGGCGATGTTGACCACCCCGGAGCGCTCACAAAACATCCCGGCCATAGCGGCAAGAATGAGCGGCGGCGCGGTGCGGATGGTGGCATCCAGCATCAGGATCAGAATTTCAAACATGGTGACACCCCTTCACTGTCAGGCTCGGCGACATCAGGATCTTGATTTCACTCATGATCAGGCCCCCTTGGCTTGCGCGGCTGAACGGTTGGCAAACGCCAGATAGAGCTGCTCGATGCGCGGACGCATCATGTGCTCGAGGGCGCCACAGAACAGGATCACCAGACCCTGCAACACCACCACTATGTTGCGGTCCACCCCGAACTCGAAGCTGAGCTCGGCGCCGCCCTGGTAGAGGAAGCCGAACAGCAGGCTGGCGATGATGACGCCGACCGGGTGGTTGCGGCCCATCAGGGCCACCGCGATGCCGGTGAAGCCGAAGCCTTCCACGAAGTTGAGCTTGATCTGGTGCAGCTCACCCTGCAGCACGTTGAGGGCGAAGAAGCCCGCCAGCATGCCGGAGATCACCATGGCCAGGATCACCACCTTGGGGTAGGAGATGCCCGCATAGGCGGAGGCACTCTGGCTTGCGCCCACGGAGCGGATCTCGTAGCCCCAGCGGGTATGCCAGATGAAGACCCACACCAGGGCCGCACAGATCAGCGCCCAGAAGAAGCTGATATTGAGCGGGCTGTTCGGCACCGTCACGCCGACCGCCGCCAGCAGCTCGCTCATCTTCGGCAGCCAGCTCGCCACGGCGAACACCTTGCTCTCGGTGGCCATGGATCCTGGCGGCTTGAAGACGTCGACCAAGAGGTAGGCCATCAGGGAGGCGGCGATGAAGTTGAACATGATGGTGGTGATGACGATGTGGCTGCCCCGCTTGGCTTGCAGCCAGGCCGGGATGAAGGCCCAGGCCGCGCCGAACAGGCCGCCGGCGATGATGGCGAGCGGCAGCAGCAGGGCGAACGGCAGCACGTCCCCGAGCAGCAGACAGACCAGACCGACCCCGAGGCCGCCGATATAGGCCTGCCCCTCACCGCCGATGTTGAACAGGCCGGCGTGGAAGGCCACCGCCACCGCCAGACCGGTGAAGATGAAACCGGTGGCGTAATAGAGGGTGAAGCCTATCCCCTCGCCGGTACCGAAGGCGCCGTACCACATGATTTCGGCTGCCTCGATGGGGCTGATGTCGAGGTAATAGAACAGGATGGCCGACACCAGGAAGGCCAGCAGGATATTGACTGCGGGCAGCACGCCCACGGATATCCAGGCAGGAACACGTGCTTGGCTCATTGGCGAGCCTCCTTGGCAATCTCGTCGGGAACTGGTGTGTTGACCATCATCAGGCCGAATCCGTTACAAGTGGTTGTGACCTTCATGATGTGGCTCCTTGTGATTGGCTTGTCGCCACGTCGTCAGGAACTATGTTCGCCATCATCAGGCCGATGGTGCGTTCATCCGCCCTGGCGCCGTCCAGCTCGCCGACGATGCGGCCATCGGCGATGACCAGAATGCGGTCGGAGAGGCTCATGATCTCGTCCAGCTCCACCGACACCAGCAGCACCGCCTTGCCCTTGTCGCGCATGGCGATGATCTGCTGGTGGATGTACTCGATGGCGCCGATGTCGACGCCCCGGGTCGGCTGTCCGACCAGCAGCACATCCGGGTCCTGCTCCACTTCCCGGGCGATCACCAGCTTCTGCTGGTTGCCGCCGGAGAAGTTGGCGGTCTTGTGCTCCGGGCTCGGCGGGCGCACGTCCCACTTGTCCATCTTGGCCTGGCAATCCTGGCGGATCGCCTCCTTATCCTGCAGCCAGCCCTTGTTGTACTGGGCACGGCGGTGATAGCCGAGGATGAAGGCCTCTTTCGCCTCGAAGCGATTGATGAGCCCCATCTTGTGCCTGTCTTCCGGGATGTGGCCGAGACCGAAGTTGCGCACCTGCTCCGGGTCGGCCGGGTGGCTCTGGCTCACCTCGTGGCGCTGCGCCCCGGCGATGGTGAAGCCGCCCTTGCTGGGCTTGAGGATGCCGCCGAGCATGCTGAGCAGCTCGGACTGGCCGTTGCCGGAGACCCCGGCGATGCCGACCACTTCCCCCGCCCGCACTTCGAAGCTGACGGATTTGACCCGTTCCACCCCGGCATCATCGACGTAAGAGAGGCCCTCGACCCTGAGCTTGGCCTCGCCTGGCTGGGCGGTGCCCTTGTCGACCTTGAGGCGCACCTTGCGGCCCACCATCAGCTCGGCGAGCTGCTCCTTGTCGGTGTCTTTGGTGGCGACATGGGCCACCATCTCCCCCCGGCGCATGATGGAGACCTGATCCGTGATGGCCAGGATCTCCCGCAGCTTGTGGGTGATGAGGATGACGGTCGCCCCCTGATCCCGCAGCTTTTTCAGCACCTCGAACAGGTGATCCGCCTCTTGCGGGGTCAGCACCCCGGTGGGCTCGTCGAGGATCAGGATGCGGGCACCGCGATAGAGCGCCTTGAGGATCTCGACCCGCTGTTGCAGGCCCACTGGCAGATCCTCGACCTTCTCGTGCAGCGGCACCTCGAGACCATAGTCCCGTGCCAGCTCGCCCAGCAGCTTCTCGGCGGCCGCCAGGCTCTTGCCCAGGCGCCAGCCGTTCTCGGCCCCCAGGATGACGTTTTCCAATACGGTAAAGTTGTTCACCAGCATGAAGTGCTGGTGCACCATGCCCACCCCGGCGGCAATCGCATCTTGGGAGCCATGGGGTTTGAACGGATTCCCGTCGATCAGCATCTCGCCTCTGTCGGCGTGGTAGAAACCGTAAATGATGCTCATCAGGGTCGACTTGCCGGCGCCATTTTCGCCGACGATGCCGTGAATGCTGCCTTTACGAACCTGAAGGTCGATCTGCTTGTTGGCGTACACGTCGCCGAACCGCTTATCGATACCCCTTAATTCGATGGCATAGCGATCTGTCTGGTCCATGATGCAGTCCTTGCGGGTCATGAAAAGAGACTAAAAACCGGCCCGTGCGGGCCGGTCGTTGGGTTGAGAGTAGTAGCGGTTACTCAGTATTTGCAGGTGCTGTCGCTCATGTAGTCGTGCACCTTGACCTTGCCGGAGATGATTTCGGCCTTGATGGCGTCAACCTTGGCTTTCATCTCGGGGGTGATCAGCTTCTCGTTGTCTTTGTCGAGCGCCCAATCCACCCCGCCCTCGGCCAGGCCCAGGTTCTTGATACCCGGTTTCCAGGTGCCCTTGGCGGCGTCATCCCAGGTCTGGTAGGCGGCCAGGCCCACCGACTTGACCATGGAGGTCAGCATGGTGCCCGGTTGCAGGTGGTTCTGGTTGGAGTCCACGCCGATGGCCAGCTTGCCTTCGTCCTTGGCGGCCTGGTAGACACCGATGCCGGTACCGCCGGCGGCGGCATAGACTACGTCGGCGCCTTTGGCGAACTGGGACTTGGCCAGCTCGGCACCCTTGGCCGGGTCAGCAAACGCTGCCGGGGTGGAGCCGGTCATGTTCTGGAACACTTCGATCTTCGGATTGACGTACTTGGCGCCCTGCTCGTAGCCGCACTCGAACTTGCGGATCAGCGGGATGTCCATGCCGCCCACGAAGCCGACCTTGCCGCTCTTGGAGGCGATGGCAGCCAGCGCGCCCACCAGGAAGGAACCTTCATGCTCCTTGAAGATGACGGACTGGACGTTCGGCTTGTCGACCACCATGTCGATGATGGTGAACTGGGTTTTCGGGAACTCGGTCGCAACCTTCTCTACCGCGGAACCCATGTTGAAGCCGACGGCCACGATCGGGCCATTGCCACGGCTGGCCAGACGACGCAGACCCTGCTCGCGCTGGGCTTCGTTCTGGGGTTCGAACTCCTTGACCTTGACGCCTTTGTCCTTGTTGTAGACTTCGACGCCATTGCGGAACACGGCTTCGTTGAACGATTTGTCGAATTTGCCTGCGGTGTCGTAGATGACGGCGGGCTGGGAGGCTGCCTGGGCAGAAAGGGCAGCGAGAGTGAGGGCGGCAACGGTGGCCAGCTTGAGCACTTTAGTCACGATCGTATCCTTGATTGTTATGTGAGGGTCCACAACCTGCCGGGGCAGGCCATAAAGCACGCCGGCTAACTGTAAGTGAGCCGTGGTACGGGTCAAGGAGATCATAAAGGAAAAACGTTTGCGTTAACGGTTTGAAATATAAGCAAATGACTTTATAAGTTGTTGTTTTGATGCCTGTTTTTAGATTTAAATTCTGTGAATAATTGGCTCCAAATGACATTTCTGTTTGTATTCATGAGGTTATAAGCAAGCGTTTTCCTGAAATCGGCCAAAAAGTGGCTTCCAATGGTGCCAACTGATGGATTTTTCTCAGTTGGAACGCCTCGGGCGGGGTGACAAGAAACCGGGTCGTGGTGATCACCCCTACGCCGATTTGGTCTGTGGCGCCGCAGGCCGTATAATCGCCGCCTGTATAAATAAACAGGAGTGGTGATGGACGTTTCAACCCTGCTCGACGGGCTCAACGACAAGCAAAGAGACGCGGTAGCGGCCCCCCGCTGCAACCTGCTGGTGCTGGCCGGTGCCGGTTCGGGCAAGACCCGGGTGCTGGTGCACCGTATCGCCTGGCTGATGCAGGTGGAACGCTGTTCACCCTTCTCCATCATCGCGGTGACCTTTACCAACAAGGCGGCGGCCGAAATGCGTGGCCGGGTCGAGAAAGTGATTGGCGACAATGTGCGCGGCATGTGGATCGGCACCTTCCACGGCATCGCCCATCGCCTGCTGCGGGCCCACCATCTGGATGCCGGGCTGCCGCAGGATTTCCAGATCCTCGACTCCGACGACCAGTACCGCCTGATCCGCCGGGTGCTCAAGGCGCTCAACCTCGACGAGAAGCACTGGGCCCCGCGCGCCGTGATGGGCTACATCAACGGCAAGAAGGACGAGGGGCTGCGCCCCGGCGACATCGACCTCTACGGCGATCCCGTCACCCGCACCTATCAGCAGATCTACAAGACCTATCAGGAGACCTGCGATCGCTCCGGTCTGGTGGATTTTGCCGAGCTGCTGCTGCGCGCCCACGAGCTGTGGCTCAACAAGCCGCACATCCTCGAGCACTACCGCGACCGCTTCCAGAACATCCTGGTGGACGAGTTTCAGGATACCAACGGCATCCAGTACGCCTGGTTGCGGATGCTGGCGGGCAACAGCGGCAAGGTGATGATCGTCGGCGACGATGACCAGTCCATCTACGGCTGGCGCGGCGCCAAGATCGAGAACATCCAGCGCTTCCTGACCGACTATCAGGGGGCCGAGACCATCCGCCTCGAGCAGAACTACCGCTCCACCGCCAATATCCTGAAAGCCGCCAACAGCGTCATCGCCAACAACGCCGAGCGCCTTGGCAAGGAGTTGTGGACCGAAGGGGCCGAGGGCGAGCCGATTTCGCTGTATGCCGCCTTCAACGAGGTGGACGAAGCGCGCTTCGTGGTCGGCCGCCTCAAGGACTGGAAAGAGAAAGGTGGCTTGCTCGCCGACTGCGCCATCCTCTATCGCTCCAACGCCCAGTCACGGGTGCTGGAAGAGGCGCTGATGCAGGATGCCATGCCCTACCGCATCTACGGCGGCCTGCGCTTCTTCGAGCGCCAGGAGATCAAAGATGCCATGGCCTACCTGCGTCTTATCAACAACCGCGGCGATGACGCCAGCTTCGAGCGGGTAGTCAACACCCCAACCCGCGGCATCGGCGATCGCACCCTCGAGATCCTGCGCGGCAACGCCCGGGATCAGGGGCTCAACCTGTGGCAATCGGCCAAGGCCCTGCTCGCCGACAAAGTGCTGACCGGTCGCGCCGGCAACGCGGTGCGCGGCTTTGTCGATCTCATCGACGCGCTGGAGGAGCAGGTTTCCCTGCTGCCCCTGCACCAGCAGGCCGATATCGCCATCCAGCATTCCGGCCTCAAGGCCATGTATCTGGCGGAAAAAGGTGAGAAATCCCAGGCTCGGGTAGAAAACCTGGACGAACTGGTCACCGCCTGCCGCCAGTACCAGCGCCCGGACGAGCTGGAGGATATGAGTGATCTCTCCGCCTTCCTCGCCCACGCGGCGCTGGAATCCGGCGAGAATCAGGCGGACGAATATGCCGATGCGGTGCAGCTGATGACCCTGCACAGCGCCAAGGGGCTGGAGTTCCCGCTGGTACTGCTGGTCGGCGTCGAGGAAGGGATGTTCCCCAGCCAGCAATCGACCGAGGAGTCGGGCCGGCTGGAAGAGGAGCGGCGCCTCTGTTACGTCGGCATGACCCGCGCCATGGAGAAGCTCTACATCTGTTATGCCGAGAGCCGCCGCATCTACGGCCGCGAGATGTTCCACAAGCCGAGCCGCTTTATCCGCGAAATGCCCGCCGAGTGTCTGGAAGAGATCCGGCTGCGCACTCAGGTCAGCCGCCCCACCCAGTACGGCCGCTTTAGCCAGAACGAGGTGCAGCAGAGCTTTGACGCCAGCGGCATCAAGCTCGGCCAGCGGGTGCTCCATCCGAAATTCGGCGAAGGGGTAGTACTCAACTTCGAAGGGGTCGGCCAGCAGAGCCGGGTGCAGATCCAGTTCGACGACGTCGGCGCCAAGTGGCTGGTAACGGCCTACGCCAGATTGGAGGCGCTCTAATCCCCTCACCCTGACCCTCTCCCAACGGGAGAGGGGATCATCCCCGAGATAGTCTTTGCCTCCTTCTCCCTTCGCGGGAGAAGGCTTGGGGATGAGGGTAAAAACGCCCGTCGGACCAAGGTGAGAAAATTGATACAAAACTGGTCCTTGAAAAATGTTTTAAGTGACGTATTTTCTTAAGGTTATGTACATGGATCGAGTCTATGGCTCGGAGGTATGGTGGTTTTTGCGCTATTGTTTTTTTATGCTAAAAATGATAAAAGCACGATTTTGTTTTTCTTGCGTAGAATTTTGTATTTATGAAAGAAATATTGAAAGAAGCTGACTACAAAGTTGCTACGATAGAATGGATTATCAAGAAAGGTTTTCTTGATAATGATTCTGTGCTTATTAATGAACTCCCTGTAGATAATTTTTCTAGACGTGCCGATCTTGTCATTGCAAACGGTAAGTTACATGCCATAGAAATAAAAAGTGATGCAGATAGTTTATCAAGGCTAAGTGGGCAAATTGATACTTATATCTCTTTTTTTGATAAGGTCACTGTTGTTTGTTCCCAGAAATATACACAGCGGGCACTTAATATACTTCCAGAACGAGTTGAATTGATTGAGTTGAAAACGGATAGAAACAACAATATTGTTTTAAAGGTTAAGCGTAGAGGGAAGACCATATCTATTACAGATCCCACAAGATATCTCTCGTTTGTAGAGAAGAGGTTTCTGGTCTCGTCGATTAGACAGCTAGGACTAACCTGTAGTATAGGTGAGTCGAGAAGTAGTCTGTACAATAAACTAAATTGCTTTCCAAGAAGTACGTGGAGAGAAATATCTCTTAAGTATCTGAAAGACAAATATAGAGCTACAAGCGATTTATTTCTCTCCTCTGTAAGAGAGAGAGCAAGCTATAACAATCTACATTTATTAAGACCTCAACTCAATAATAAATGTTGTAGTTTGGATGATAGCTCGCTAGAGCTTCCAGATAATTATTGGGAAGTGAATGATTCGTGTGAAAAACGAGTTTCTGAATTAGGAATTGATATATCAGAATGCATGTACAAGTATGGTTTTGTCCCTACACATCCAGTTAAAGTTATTCCTAGAAAGATCAAGCAAACCATTTAATGGTCTGCTTGATCCAATGATTACTACCAATTATCCCCATCGTCCCATTCATCTTCCTGTAGGACCTCAGGAATTGTTATCCCATCCTCAAGAAACCTAATTACTCTTTCTATATGAAGATTCATTCTAACTGAAATCCATTTTCCGGGAGACCCAAATTTCATTAAATCATTCTTAGCTGCTTTTTTAATAATTCTGCTCCCCCATACATCCAAAGAGTCATCCCAACTTTCACTAGTAATAATAGCTTGAGCGGCAAGGCTATACAGATGCTCTCTTTCTTCTTCTTTTTGTGCTTGTTGTTTCCGTCTCTCGAAGATCCAAGTTCCAGGTGTAGGATAGTCTACTCTCGCTACAAATTTAGCGTAGCTACCCTGATAGAATTCACCATGAATACCTGCATAATCCCCATATATAGCTACTTCTTGGCCCCCTATTGCATGATAGTTTTCCCATTCCAACATAGGTATTTCACCATATGTCTCATCATGATTTTTTGTGTATGATTGAAACATTCGAGGAAAGCTTGTACTAGTGGTCACTATTTCAACTCTTCCGTCTATAGTTCGTAGCTCATTCAGGGCTTGGATCGTCGCATCCAGAGCAGCTTTTTGCTGTTCTATGTTTATTTGTCCCACATCAAGAATGAATATAATATTGTCTATTGAACTGGCAACGGATGCTGCAGTAACAGATGCAGCAATATCTCTTCTAGATAGCGGGTTTACTTTTAAAGCAATGGAACCATAATTTGATTCCAGCTTTTGAAGTTGTTTTACGAAGTCTCGCTTCCCTACATTACTATTTAATATAAGGGATGGGATTATATCCGCATTTTCTTGCTTTACCTTTCCAATGAAGTTGTCCCAATTAGAAAAATCATTATCTGGCAATATAAGGTCATTATATTCATCAACTATTAGGTGCTGACTTCCAGAAAGGCCAAGAATTGCAGGCGCACTGAATGCTGAATTCCATTTTTCAAAAGCCGCATATGCACTAGATACTCTATTTGCTTTAGATAAAGAAATAAAAGGGAGTATTTTACCCTTTGTTTCTTTAGATAGATTTTCAATTGCTAATAGCTCAGATGCGCGAGTGCGTACCATAGGCATATATAGATAAGAGCTAAAATTCATCATTTCCCTCATAATTTTTTTTCCTAGGAATCGGTCGACCTTTCCATTCTGTTCTTGATGTTAAGTGATCTAGAATGATATTTGTTTTAGATATCTCACCTTTAAAGAAATCTTTATCTGAGCTCCGCTCATCAAGTAATCTATGAGCGTACTCTTGTTTTGCTCTATACCTTTCTTCTTGATATATAAGAACAATGGCTAGAATTACACAGACTAACCACCCAGATATAAAAAGCCAGTTCTGAAGTAATTCAGAGTATGTTATCTCTGGTGGAACAAGAGTTTTTATGGCAGAGAGCGTACCTAAAACGGCAACTAAAGCTGCAATTATTTTTGATATTGTCTTCAAGCTATACAGCCTCCTTGTTAACAAAGTGAATATGCAATTTCATTAACTCTATTTTCGATGGGAAATCTGGGACACCCACTTTTCTGACAGCGGCGTAGCTGGTAACGCTACGCCCTGTTTGTTCGGCACAGGTATCAGATTACTTAACCAGCTTACTCTCCATCACCCCTTGCTTGCCCTCTTCCTCACTGACCTGACTCAGCTTGGAGCGAGCCATCAGCAGGCCCATCTTGACCTCCTGCCAGACGTAGTAGTTTTTGCCCGCCTCGGTGCTGAGGGTCAGGGTGGCATCGTTCTCCGACTTGGAGGTGATGGTGTGGCTGCCCGGTGTCACCTGCTTGAGGATATAGGTGTGGGCCACCGTATCGCCGACCGCCATGCCATCCACCAGCACCGGCATCTTGACGGCGGCACCGAAGGTTTCATTGCGATAGATATAGAGGTTGGCGGCATTGGCCGGGGCGACAAACTGCTTGGCCTGGGCATCCGCCGAGGTGTCGGCCATGGGAACGGAAGCACAACCGGAAAGCAGCGCCGCCGACAGCAGGGCAGCACTCATCATTATTTGCCTGAACATAGTGTTTGGTTTTAGTGGGTTAACGGGATTTAAAGGTTCGCATGAGGCTTTGTGGCCGGGCAACCACTCAAACCGCTGCCGGTGTGACGGGATTCAATATTCCGGCAATTTACCGGCATGGCGCGGCACTTGGACGGTGCAGCGAACCGCGGCATGCCGCTTGTCATTGATGCCTAAATGGATGCTGACGCTACGCAGGCCAGGGACTTAGGTTCGATTGCACCTCGCTGATCGAACCTGCACGGGCTGACAGGGGGTATGGCCACTCAGCGTCTGATATCAAACAGGGCCGTCAGTTATTCGAATGCGCTTTTACGTCAGGGTGTTGCATGCTTGCCAGCTCACTCTGGACAGTCTGGAACAAGCTGATCAGGCGCGCTCGATAGGTGTGGTGGGTCAGCACCGTCTGCTGCCCATGGGCGGCGATGGCGGCGCGCTCTTCCTCGTGGCTCAGGTAATAGCGACAGATCTCCAGCAGATCCTGCTTGTCGCGGAAGATCACCAGATCCTTGCCCGGGGTGAAGAGATGATGCAGATCTTCCTTGTCGTTTGTCACCATGAATCCACCGGCGCCAAGAATATCAAACACCCGCATGGGGAGCCCAGACTCGACGAAACTGCGCACCAGATTCAGGTTGATCCTGCTGCGTTGAAACAGGCGTGGCATCGCTTGGTAATGTTCTGCGTATCCGCAATAGCTCTGCGTGTGTGTTGTCCACTCCGGGTTTCCATACACGGCGACCCGCTCAAACCGGGCCGCCAGAGCCTGGATACAGGACACCCTTTCCCGATAGGAGTGTTCGCGCCCCAGCAGATACGCCAGTTTTTCATATTCGCTCAGGTAGGGTAGCCCGCTCAGCGGATACACCTCTTTCACAAGCCGTATATGAGATTCCGTGAGTTGTGCAGTCAGGGGCCGCCCCTCCAGGTGCGCATCGATGTGTCCAATCAACTCTTCCAGCGTTTGCAGCGGTCCCGGGGCCAGCCGTGGCTTGATGTGGGTCTGGTATTCCGGCGGGGTCAGGTTGGCGATGAAGGAGATATCGTGATCATAACCCGGCTCGGCTGGCAGTTGGCGCAGCTCGTTGACGGCGACCGGCAGGTAGTAGACGTTGCCATTGCTCCGCTCCTTGAGCCTGCTTGCTACGGCAAGGTCGTAGACAAACGTGAAGGAGAGGGGGTTGGAGATGGCGTCATGATGCATGCCATAGCAAGGTGTATCGACCACCCAGGCAATGTAGGGCTTGCGCAACGCTTCGGCCGCTTGAGAGAGGAGGGGGTTGAAGTTGATGCTGAAAAGGTAATCAAAATTGAGAAATGGCAGCCTGGTAAACACCTCGGCAGAATAGGCGATGCGAATCACGTTAAACCCCAGCGCCTGGAGCGTGTCCATGCAGTCTCTCGCTATGGTGACATGCTCAAAGCAGAGTACGGTTGCAGCCTGATCCTTCATGTTTGCTCCCCTGTGTCTGGTCATGGAGAGGGGGTGATCTTGCAGGCTCCTGCGTCATGTCATTGAGCCCTGTACCCTCGTCATGTCCTGATGACTGTTTTGCTGCCCCATCATGGGATGGGCCTGTTTTTGGCCCTGGCCTTCTGGCCTAACTGGACAGAGGGGTCGTCAAGGCGACGCTGTCCATGCTGGTCTCAATTGCCTCTGGATAACGCGATGGTGAGTCTCGCACGAGGCTGTCTAATCAACAATCACCCAGGCAGGGTGTCAACGAGTGACACATCTTCAGATGCGGGCACCCGTCTAGCTCCCCATATGCCCGATGACGCCTGGTCAATGGAACCAAGATGCCGGTCTTGGCGGTAACTCGGAGGCAGAAAAGCGTGTGGGTGTAGGCAAGAGAGTCTGCAGGGCGGCTTTGACCACGCCGCCAGCCAAGGCATACTGCCCCGTCACCAGATGGGAGTCATTGATGTCTACATGGATGCCGACACTGCGCCGGATGGGGCGCTGGTTTTTGCGAAAAACGGCGCTGGCGCTGCTGACCAGCCTGCTGTTTCTGATTTCGTTTACCCTGTTTCAATACGCATCCTGGTGGCCTGCACTGGCCGAGGGGACGCCTGTCCAATGGAGCGGTCTCTCCCCCAGTCATACCTTGGCTGAGCTGACCCCGGCCATGCTGGAGTTCAGTGTCGTACTCGCCTGTGTTTACTTGCCGCTGTTTTTGCTGACACCCCGCCCGCTGTTGTTGCCGCTCTTTGCCGGGCTCTGGTTGTGGGAGACCTATGACATCGCCTTTATGACGGCAACCGCGTCGACCTGGCTACCTCAAGAGATCATCTGGAGCTTTATCCTGCCCCACACCCACTGGCTGCTGCTCACCCTGTTGTCGCCGCTGCTGCTGATCCGCCAGCTTGGCAGGCGACTATTTGCGGATACATCGGCAACACAGGCAGGGGGCGTCATCCTGGACGGCGGGCGGTAGCCAGAGGGAGCGATCGATGACGCGATCGTCCGATTCCACGAACGTCCGATTACGCTTCGCTAATCGAACCTACATGCAGGCGGGTTCCAACAGGCATCCGCCTATCGGGATCACCTCAGCTGAAACGCCTTGACGATAAATTCGATAAAGAGCCGCACGTTGGGGGACTGCTCCTTGTGGAAGGGGTAGACGGCGAACAGGGCGTGGGGGTCGGGTTGCCAGTCGGGAAGCAGTTTGACCAGGGTGCCGTCCGCCAGCTCGCTTGCTACGAACTCATGCGGCACCAGGATCACCCCAAGCCCTTGCACCGCAGCCTGTTTGAGGGCGATGCCGTTGTTGGCGCAGAAGCTGGCAAGACGCATATCCACCGCCAGGCTCTCCTCTGCCCGGCTAAAGCACCACTTATCGGGGGAAGAGGAGAGGCTGTAGCGCAGGCAGTTGTGATCTTTGAGATCCTCCGGATGGGCGGGCTGACCCGCCTCCTTGAGATAGTCGGGGGCGGCGCACAGCACCCGCTGCACCTGGCACAGGGGTTTGGCACGCAGGGTGGAGTCATCCAGGGCGCCTGCCCCCCGGATCACCACGTCCAGCCCCTGATCCACCAGATCCATGTAGGCGTCGCTCAGGATCACCTCGATGCCGATTGCCGGATAGCGGCGCTGGAACTCGCAGACCAGGGGGTTGAGCCGGATCAGCCCGTAGGACATGGGCATGCCGATCCTCAGCCGGCCCCTTGGGGTGAAGGAGGTAGCCATGATGGACTGGTCGGCGGCGTCCAGGCCATCCAGCACGGCGCAAATCTGGCGGTAATAGGTCATGCCGGCTTCGGTGACGCTCAGCCGCCTGGTGGTGCGGTTGATGAGGGCGATGCCGAGAAAGGCTTCCAGCTCGTTGATGTTCTTGCTGACCGCCGCCTGTGAGAGATGCAGGTCATCTGCCGCCGCCCTGAAGGTGCCCATCTCCACCACCCGGCGAAAGACGTTCAGCGCCGTGATCTTGTTCATCCTGCCTCCGATAATTCACCACTGGTAAATGATGGTGCCATCATGGCGCGGTGAATTCACCCAATCCGGCTCGCCGGGCGCCAGGTAACAGAGAGGTGCAACCAGGGCGGCAGGGCCTTGACCCGACCGCCTGGTGCCGTGGTGGCTTATTGCACCTTGCCCGGTGCGGGAGGCAGGCTGATGCCGACATCGGCCCAGGGGTTGGTGCCGAGCAGTTGGGCGTGGGGCACGTCGGCCTGGTAGCGCATGGTGAATTCCTTTGGACCGTGGGCGAAGGCCACCAGCAGCCCCTGTTTGGCATCCATCAGCCCGGCGTGCATGCCCAGCCCGTGATAGCTGACTCGCACGGCCTTGTCCTGAAGGCCCACCTTGTCTATCTGGAAGCGGGCGATGCTGCCGTCTTGCAGGGTAAAGCCCCAGCGGAACGGCCCGCCGCTGACCACCGTCATCACCTCGTCGATATCGGTACCATCCTCTGCGGAGTTGACGTGCATGCGGCCATATTTGCCGAGCACGGCGCTGCGGGTGCGCTCGTCCAGCGCCATCAGGTCATAGACCTTGGGGTAGGGGCCGACGCCTGTCTCTTCGGTGGCGACGCCACCCCCTTGCACCGCTGGCTCGCGCCCTGCGAGCCTGGCCTGCTCCAAAAGCTCCCCCTGACTCAGGTTGAAGGCCGCAATCAGGGCACCGTGCTCTGCCCGGGTCAACGCGCGGCGGTGGGAGGCCTCCAGCAGCGGCCTGGCTGCGTCGGGGATGTCGACGGTGACCACGTTGACGCCGATGGGGTTGAGCGCTTTATTGACCGCCTCGACTCCGCTGACGGCGGGGCGACCATCGCTGAACTGCACCGAGACCAGGTCACCGGCGAAGGTGTTGAAAGAGAGGGCCGAAGTTATGGTGCCGGCCAGCAAAGTAATATGGGTGAGTTTCATACAAGACTCCTCGTTAAGGTTCGAGAAGCAGTCTAGGGCGGTGGAAAGTGCACTGAAATAGCATCAAATGAATATCAAAATTCACTGCTGGTAATCAATCGCATGGGTGGCCGCCATCATGCTGCCCGGAGCCGCAGGGGCCAAGGTTGATTGACGCATCCTTGCTCGAACCAGCGTAGACACGGGGAACCTAGGGAAGGGAGAGCAGAAACCCGGCCCCAACGGGGCGCGGCGGCCGGGTGAATTGTAAAGAGTAGGGTGACAGGTAACGCCGGGTATCAGCCTAGTCTAATCAACTCGATGGGGGCGTAGCGCTCCCGGGAGTTGGCCAGCAGCACGCACTTTTCATGCTCGGCCTGATAGGGGGTCAGGTTGTCGGTGTGGGCCTCTTTCAGTACGTCGACGGCGCCGGTGGCGGCGATCATCACCCGCTGACCCGGTGTGAGCGCATTGCGGTTTCGGTCATAGATTTTCATGGCACTCTCCTTTTGTGGTGCCCGGCGGCATGCCCGGCTGCGCGAATCAGCCTACGCCCCTGCCAAAGAGTGATGCATGTCACAGATCAAAAAAGAGCCAAAGAGGGCCTCGGCATATCGGCAGCCGCAGGGGCCGTCCAATCCTGTCGCTGGGCAGCTGGCCGGGCCGGCATTTTGCGGGGGCGGGCTCGAACAAACGGGGGGATACGCTATAGTGGATGCCGCTCGTGCAACCGCCTTCAACCAACCGAGAGCGCATTATGAATCGTGAGATCGCCGCCCAGTTTATCAAGATGCTGACCAACCTCGACCACTGTCTGGCCAAGGCCGAGGCCCACGCCACCGCCAAGAAGTTCAACGTGGAGAACTTCTTCAATGAGCGCCTCATCGTCGACATGCTGCCGCTGGCCAAGCAGGTGCTGATCTGCTGCGACAGCGCCCGTGCCGTGGTGGCCACCGCCAGCCTGAGCGAGCCGCCGGTGCTGGGGGATGACCCCAAGACCATGGCGGATCTGCGCGCCCATGTGGCCAAGACCCTCACCTATCTGCAGAGCAAGCTGGAGGCCGACTTCAGCCACTATGCGAACGGCCACTACACCCCCTACTGGGCCGGTGGCAAGGGGATGGACGGCCACACCTGCGTGCACGAGTACGGCATCCCCAACTTCTACTTCCACCTCACCATGACCTATGCCCTGCTGCGCCAGGCAGGGGTCGAGCTCGGCAAGGGGGATTACCTGGGCGCCATCAAGCTGCAATAAGCTGCACTCTGGTGCGAAAAAGCCTGCCCGCTGGCAGGCTTTTTTATCCGCGAACGGGGGCGAGCCAGATCTATCGGCATGGTCGCTGGCGACGGCTCTGGGCATAAAGGCGTGGTCTTCGGCCCTCGCGCGGTTACAATCCGGCGTCAAAGTAGAAAGGGTAAGAGAAACATGAAGATCCGAGTAATGATGCTGGCGGCCTTGCTGTGCCATGGCGCCGCGCAGGCGCAGGAAAGCGTCGCCGCAAGCTGGCCCGACACCCCGGTCACCCGTCTCAAGGCGCAGGTGCTGCTGCAGACCCTCAATGCCACCCTGCTCAGCAACCCGAGCGCCACCGTCACCCTGCAGAACTGGTGCGCCGACCACCGGATGGCCGGTGAGCCGCGCATCCGCGCCCTGCGTGATCTGGATACCCGCAAACCGGCCGACGCCGCCGTCCGCGAGCAGCTCAAGATCGCGGCCGACGAGCCCGTCGGCTATCGCCGGGTACAGCTCGCCTGCGGCGATCATGTCTTCTCCGAAGCGGACAACTGGTACGTGCAAAGCCGCCTCACTCCCGAGATGAACCGGCTCCTCGACACCAGCGATACCCCGTTTGGTCTGGCCGTCAAGGCGCTGAACTTCAGCCGCCGGACCCTCTCTTCCACCCTGCTGTGGGCACCCCTGCCGGCCGGTTGGGAGATGCAGATGCCCACCCTCACCAGCAGTGACCAGCCGCTGGCGATCCCCGAGCGGGTGCTGCAGCATAGGGCCATCCTCTCACGGGGGGATGGCGTGCCGTTCAGCCTGGTGGTCGAGACCTATCGCCGCGATCTCTTTGCCTTCCCGCTGGACAAGGCCACCGGCCGCTGAGCCTGGATGGTGGTTTGGCGCGCACAGGCTGCCAGCAATAAAAAAAGCCTGCCAGTTGGCAGGCTTTTTCGTGGGCGTCACTCAGCCCGGCGGGATCTCCGGCTCCACCAGGGCCGCCAGCTGGGCCAGGGACTCCTGCCAGCCGAGATAGCACATCTCCACCGGGATGGCCGCGGGGATCCCCTCCTGCACGATGACGAGTTCGGTGCCGCACACCACCCCGGTCAGGATCACGGTCACGTGCATCACCCCCGGCAGGTTGGGGTCGTCGAAGCTGTCGGTGTAGCGAATGCGCTTGCCCGGTTCGAGCTCCAGGTATTCGCCGCCAAAGGCGTGGCTGTGGCCGTTGCCGAACTGGGTGAACGCCATCCGGAAGTGGCCGCCGACCCTGGCCTCCAGCTGTTCCACCTGGCAGGTGAAGCCGTGGGGAGGCAGCCATTTGGCCAGCGCATCGGCCTCGATAAAGGCCCGGTAGATCCGCATCGGCGGTGCCTTGAGCACCCGATGCAGCCGCACTGTTCCTGTCTTCATCTCTCTTCCTCGTTGCCTTGGGTCCATCAAGGATAGTCGGTTGCGTCCGCTTGCCGACCAGAGGCCGGCCGCGGCGCCCTAGAAGGGGCCGTTGCGCTCGCGCAGCTGGTCGGGCAGGCCGTCGTGATCCCCCAGCTCGCGCTCGGGTACCGCATCCCAGTGCCGCTCACCGATGAAGCGGTTGCGCTCGGGGTGCAGGGCGTAGTGGATGTGGTTGTCCGCCCGATCGGTGTCGCCCACGCAGAGCAGCCGCACCGGCTGATTTGTGTTGTTGATGAAGGTGTGGGCCAACCCGTCGCCCGCCTTGAAGCCGACCGAGTCGCCGGGTTGCAGCCGATGGAGCACGCCGTCGAGCCAGACATCCGGAGTGCCTTCCAGCACGTGGACAAACTCATCCTCGGTCTCCTCGGCGTGGGGCCAGCTGGTGCGCCGGCCCGGCGGCAGCAGCTCGTGGTGAATGCCGAGACGGGCAAAGCCGTAGTGTCTGCCGAGGGCACTGCCCAGAGAGAGCGGCTCCTCGCTGCCGGAGTAGCGGCCGGGTTCGGGCTCCTGCAGCTCGCGCCAGTGCTTGATGCTGGGGTGACGGGTCATAGTGGTTCCTTTTCTATGGGGATGTGGTCACGGGAAGGGTCATCCTGACTGCCGGAGTGCGGGGAGAACAGCAGAGATTTGCTGGTCAGATGAGCCCCTCTGGCGAGGGGCCCGATGGTCGCGGCTATTTGGCCTTGACGCAAGGCATGGCGGGCAGTTCCCCCTGGGCGGCCGGCCGGGTCATCTGGTAGTGGCCGGCGAGATCCCGATAGACGCGGGTATTCCACACCTCGCCGTTGTCGAGCTGGAAGGCGATGTCGTAGTTGATCCCGGAGACCACCTGGCTGCGCACCTCGAGAATGCGCTCCAGCCTGGCGGAGGTGTTCATGCGCGCCAGCACGCTGGCCAGCGCCGCTTCGGCGCCGGCGTTCGGCAACGGCTGACTCTGCCATCCGCCGGCCATGGGGGCGCACTCCTGCTGTTGCGGAGCCATGCTGCAGGCGCTCAGCAGGCCAGCAACCAGAATGGGAAACAGCGCTTTTTTCATATCTTTTTCTCCAGCCAATAAAGTAATGACCTTATCAACATTCGGGCGATAACGCAGCTGTCATGGCTCCAAAAGCCCCCCTTTTGGGAGGCGGCCGGCCCGTTCAGCGACCCAGGTTGTCGGCCAGCTGCTTGGCGCGGCCGGCGGCCCACTGGTCGATCATCTTCGCCATCTCGCCGGCGGTGATGGGGCTCTCCTTGTGGGTGGTGTCCGGGCTCTCGCGTGCATCCATCACCCGCACCAGCAGCTTGCCGCTTTGGGAGTCGAGCAGCTGGGCCATGCTGCCCACCCTGAGCAGATAGGGCTCCTTGCCGATCACCTCACGGGTGACGTTGATGGCGATCTTGGCGGGCAGCAGATCCCGCAGCTTGGGGTCGGGCCGGGTCAGGTCGAAGTTGGTGATGGCGGCCTGTACCCGCAGCACGCCAGGGCCGGGGGCGGTGGCGATCTTGACGCCGTGGCTCATCAGCTCGCGCTGGAAGGTGGCGTGGTAGTAGCGGCCGATCTCGTTCTGCTCGTTGGCGGTCAGCAGATACCACTGGCCATTTTCCTGCCGGATAAACTGGAGCGGATCGAGCAGCACCTCATTGTATTGGCGCAGATCCACGCCGGGCTCCTTGTAGATGCGCTGGTTGGGGTTGCTTTCACTCTGCTGGAAGGCGGTCAGCGGGATCGCCTGCAGGCTGTGGGAGACCTGGTTCTTCACCGCGCAGCCACTCAGTAGAATGGCCACCATGCCCGCGATTACGGCTCTCTTCATCTCTTGCTCCTGATTGCGCTGCTTGTCCGACCCTGGCATCCGCTGCGCAGGGCATGGCAAGAGAGATAACCGATTCAAAGAGCGCCCACAAGGACAGAATGCGGGGTGTTCAGGCAGGGTCCAGCCTGGCGTCGATGGCTATCCGATTGCCGGGACATGACGCCAATACGATGATTTTGTTTCGGATCGGCAATCATTTGATCAAGGTTGCGGATATTGACGCCGTTCGCTCATATAATCGCCGCCATGACACTGATTCGGAAGGATTCGATGACCAGCCTGATGGCGGCCCTGTGGGGGCTGCTCTTCTCCTGCCTGGCCTGGGCGGCACCCGGCCCCTTCGTCACCACGCCCCCTGACAGCACCACCACGACGCAGCCTGCCAGCATGGAGCCGCTGCTCTCCTGGTTTACCGGCGAGTTCTCCAGCCGCGAGCAGGCCAGCTACGACAGCCGCTTTACCAGCGCCGAGCTGCGGCTGGTGGAGATCTGGCCCGGCTACAAGGGCTTTCGCTGGGTCTATGCCGAGCAGTTCCTGACCGAGCGGGCGGTGCGCCCGTTTCGCCAGCGCATCTATCGCTTCTCGCTGGTGCCCGATGGCCGCATCCTGATGGCCGAGCTGACCATGCCGCGAGCCATCGACTTCGCCGGTGCCTGGCGCCGGCCCGAGCTGCTAGACTCCCTCACCCCGCAACAGCTCTCCCTGCGCCAGGGTTGCGAGATCTGGCTGACTCGCCAGCCGTCGGGGGAGTATGCCGGCCACAGCAAGGTGGGCAGCTGCTCCACCAATTTCGGCGGTGCCAGCACCCTGGTGCAATACCTCTGGATTGGCCCCCACAGTGTGCGACTGCTGGATCGGGCCTATGACACCGATGCCCATCAGCGCTGGGGCAGCCCGGGGGAGGGCTATGTCTATCTGCGCCGGGTGAAGCAGCGCGGCGAATAGGCTTGCCCCCTACAGCTGGTGGCGCTGCTCGATCAGGTAGTCGATGAGCAACCGCAGGCGCAGCGGCAGCGGCTCCCTGGCCGGGTAGAGCAGGTTGACCGGGCGCGGGGCGGGCAGCGCCTCCGCCAGGATCTCCTGCAGGGTACCGCGCTCTAGCTCCTCGCTCAGCAGGGCGCGCGGTTGCAGCAGGATGCCGGCGTGGTTGAGGGCGGCCACCTTGAGGGCGCCGCCGTGGTTGCTGATGAAGGGGCTGTCCCACAGGTGCAGCTGTTCGAGGGGAAAGGCCTCGGCCAGGCGCGACTGACCGAGCCAGGGGCTGAATCCCAGGCAGTGGTGGCTGGCCAGATCCGCCAGCGTGAGGGGAGTGCCGTGGCGTTGCAGATAGTCTGGCGAGGCGCAGAACACCGAGCCCGTGCTGGTCAGTGGCCGGGCGATGTAGCCGGCATCCTTGGGCTGGCCGATCCGGAAGATGAGGTCGAAGCCGTCGCCGATGACGTCCACCAGCCGATCCGACAGATCCAGCTCGATGCGGATCTGCGGGTAGCGCTCCATGAAATGGCACAGCAGCGGCGTCAGCCGATAGCTGCCGAAGGTGACGGGGGCATTGATGCGGATCCTGCCCGCTGCCTGGCCGGTATTGGCCAGGGTGTTCTGCTCCAGCGCCCGGTAGTGTTGCAACAGGCTCTGGCAGCCGGCGAGGTACTCCTGGCCTGCCTCGGTCAGGCTCTGGCAACGGGTGTTGCGATTGAGCAGGCGGGAGCCGACCCTGGCCTCCAGCCACTTGATGTACTTGCCGATCATGGCCGGCGTCATCGCGAAGCGCTCCGCTACGGCGGCGAAACTGCCCGCCCGGGCAACCTCGACGAAGATCTCGATGGCGGTCAAGCGGTCCACTCTAAACTCCTGGTTTATAAAGCCCGGCGCCACTATGTCTGGCTGGCGTCGCGGCTGTCAATATACTGGGCGGCAGCCAATCCACGCTGGAATCTCTCTCGATGACGCTAGACTATTACGCCCTCTATCTGCTGCTCGCCATCGGCACAGTGCTGAGCCCGGGGCCCGCCGTGATCTACACCATAGGCAACACCCTGACCCGGGGCGCCCGCCATGCCATCGCCGGTTTTTGCGGGGTGGCGGTGGGCATCCTGCTGGTGGCGAGCCTGGCCTCGCTGGCGGTGCTCTGGTTCACCCGCTGGCTGGCCGCGGGCCAGCAGATCCTCACCCTGGGCGGCGCCCTATACCTGCTCTATCTGGGGCTCAACTCCTGGCGCCAGCGGGCGGTGAGCCCGGTGCCGGGGGCCGGGCCGGATCGGGATTGCCGCCGCAGCTTCATCAAGGGGGCGCTCATCAGCCTGCTCAACCCCAAGGCGATCATCTTCTTCACCAGCCTGTTTCCCCAGTTCATCGACTTTCAACACGGGGCGCTGGGTCAGTGCATGCTGCTGGCGGTCACCTTCAGCGCCGTGGTGCTGGTGGTACATGGCGGTTACTGCCTGGTGTTCCACTGGGTGGGGGCGCAAGGCTATGGCGAACGCTTCGCCAGGGGGATCAACCGGCTGTCGGCGGTGATGTTCACCGGTTTTGCCCTGTTGCTGTTGTTCAAGGGGTTGAGATAGGGGAATTACCCGGCAGCGAGCGTCCCGCATGGGGTGAGCAGAAGAAATAAGATTCCATCGGCGTTCTTTATGCCGCATGCTCCCCGGTTCAGGGAGTGGGGCAAGGATAATCAGGACCCCAACTGACATGGTCGAGGCGATGCCTATGGCATGGCCTTTCAACAAGGTTGGCAGCATGTCTTATTACGAACACGAAGTGGCCGGTCATCCCGACGTCGAACTGGGGTTGTGCGGCGAGCGTCAGGTGCGCTACCGGATCCATGGGGCCGAGCAGGCCAGCAGTGGTCTGGTGGTCTATATCCCGGGCTTTGGCGGTGATCTTGGGGCCTACAGCCAGGTCTTTTGCGAGAAGGTGGCCGCGCAGCACGGCATGGCGGCGCTTTGTGTCGACTATTTCTGCATGCGTTCGCGCCCGGCGGTGGGGGCGGTCATCTCCTTGCTGCCTGATGAGCGTGTGCGTGCACTCGCCCTGCTGGGGTTGCCCGCCACGACGTCCGATGCCGCACTGCTGCGTGCGCTGGACACCTTGCAACCGGCGGCGCCGCTGCGCTTTCACGGCTTGCTGATACCGCCTGATGGGGCCTACCAGAACTTCGGGGTGATGGCCGCCCTCGACATCCTCAATGCCATCGAAGATGCGATGCTCCGTTACGGCGGCAATCGCGACAACCTGATACTGGTCGGTTCCTCCTACGGCGGCTATCTGGCGCAGCTGGTCAACAAGTTTCGCCCCGGCTATGTCCGCGCCCTGTTTGACAACTCCTCCTGGGCCGAGCCCAACCTGGCCTATGTAGTGGGACGGGACATCGGTGCGGTGGAGTACCAGTGCAGCCTGCAAGGCGGGGTGGAGCTGGCGCTGTGCGTGGATTCCCCCTGGCGGATGGTGGCCGGGCACCCGCACGAGTTCGATGTGGATGCCTTCATCATCCGGGCATTCAGTGCCTCCCAGCTCGATCAGATGGCCGCACAGGGAGGCACGCAGACCTTCTGTCTGATGGTGCACGCCATTCATGACGCCATTGCCCCTGCCGATGCCAAGCTGGCGATGGCGCGCGCCATGCTGGCTCGGGGTTTCAATGCCGAGTTGATCCTGTTCGACGAGTCGAGTGTCGATGGTGAGTTCATCCGCAACATGGAGCACGGCATGGGTCTCTCCATGCTGCAGTTCTTCGAACAGGGGCTGGCACTGCTGGCCGAACGCTCCCCCTCCTTCGTGGCCACTCACGCCACCGAGGTGACCCTGCATGCCGGTCACTCGGTCTATCACCTGAACTTTGCACACCCGCAGGTGCGGCTGCAACGCCAGCGGATCGAGGGCATGGCACCCACCTGACATTGCTGCCGGGATGGGGTGTTTGCCGAAACAACAACGGGGGCCTGGCCCCCGTTGTTGTTATCGATGGTTCGCGACTCAGAGCCTGAACAGCGGGCGCAGGCGGATGCCGATCAGGCTGCCGGCGAGGGCCATCAACATCCAGACCCAGCCGTGCAGGCTGCCCGATGCCGTGCCGTCGAAGAAGCCGCCAAGGTTGCAGGCGCTGTACATGGCGCCCATTCCCATCAGCAGGCCGCCGAGGATGGAGGCCAGGCTGTTGCCAAGCCGCATCGGGGCGAATTGGCCGCCACCGCTGATGCAGCGCGCCAGCATGGCCCCCAGGATCCCCAACCAGAACATGCCGACCATGGGGTTGATGAGGAGCGGCTGGGCCAGCTTGGGGTGCCCCTCGAACAGACCGAACAGGGAGGCACCGCGCAGCGCCATGTCATAGACGGCGCCTGTGATGGTCCAGGCCGAGCCGTGCAGAGCGACCACGCTGGAGTTGAGCACGGCGATGATGATGCCGCCGGTCAGCACGGTGAAGCGGCCGTCGCGCCAGAACAGGTTGCCGCCGCTGAAGAGGGGCTTGAGTTCGCCGGTGCGCTTGAGTTCGCTCTTGCGAAACAGCAGGAACAGCGCGGCGACCAGCGCCAGGTTGAGCAGCATGCCGCTCCAGATATTGCCGGTCAGGTCTTTTGCCAGCACCACATGGCTGGAGAAGGTGGCCTCCAGTTCGGGGCGGAACTGGTTGCTGATCAGGGTGCCGATGCCGTAGCAGAGCAGCACCAGCCAGAAGCGGGGTTGCCCCTCGCCGCAGCAGTAGAGGGTGCCGGTGGCGCAGACGCCCGCCAGCTGCATGCCGATGCCGAACAGGAAGGCGCCGACGATGAAGGGAATGCCGATGGCCATCACGTTGCCCACCATGGCATCGCCAAACAGGGCGTGGCTAAAGGAGAGGAAGCAGGTGAACAGCAGAATTTCGATGGCGATGGTGAGCAGGTGAACCCGCACGTAGTAGCTGTTGCGCTTGGTCAGCATCTCGCGCCAACCGAACACGATGCCGAAGCGGCTGAAGGAGAGGGTGAAGCCGAAGCCGAATCCGATCAGGGCCATCAGAGCCCATTTCATACCAAAGGTGTTGCCGAGCCAGAGTAACGCTCCCCCCGCGATTGCCACGATGGGGAGCGACCATTTTCGATTCATGCCTGTTGTTTCCTGTGCGTCATGGATGGAAGCCGTGCATCCTATTCCCACATTGAGTCCGATTCCAGCCCGGATCCGGTGGATGGCCGGAATATTCGGGCAAAACCCCATCCAGATCAATTAACCCTGTGTTGCAGAGCGAAATGAGGATGAATCCGTTTTCGCGCAATAATTAATATCTCTGCCGTCTTGAATTGGAATTTGATGACGAAAGATGAATTTATATTTTGCGCCACCCAATATTTCTGGGTAGAATCTTGGCGTGTTATCAACAGGTGGAAGGATATTATGGACAGCGACAGTTGTAGCCGATTGCACAGCGCGATGTGGGCTAATCAGAACTGAGGTTGATATCCCTTCTTCTCCCTCACTCTGATCGCTCAGAGTGTGGCATCTAGCGAGTCATCCCGACTCTTGCAACCCAGTCCCGCCGGGACCTGCGTTGCTCACCGGATTGTTCCACTCCCTCTGCGAGCCATGCCGCCTCGCGCCCCAGCAATTGCATGCCTTGTCACGTGAGCCCTTGGTAATGGGCACGTGTCTGCCCGTCATGGCCGCTCGAAGGTTTCTTCGTGAGCATGGTCAGCCAGGCTGGCGTGAAATAACAGGATGAACCGTGTGTATTGAAAACAATGTTGTTTTCGATAGGACGGGTTGCGAATTTAAATAATGAAAGCCTCTGCCATATATATTTCAAAATATGCCTTGGTGATTTTGAAATATATTCATGGGGTGCGGTTGTTTCCCTGCTGAACCGGCCCATGAGCTGCAGCTCGTTATTGTTCGACCATCATGCCGTTATGGTCGCTTGCCGTTGTCCTGATCTTCTTTTGTGCAATGAGTCGCCGTCGTCGCGATTCATGCCCTGTCGATAATGCCGCCGCACGGATTTGTCCGCCGGCGATGACCAGCTGTGCCCTCGATATGTCGGGCCGGCTTGCTGCAGCCCAACTCGGAGGAACCGCCATGACCGAAGAGCCCAAACCTAGACCCTCGGGGTCCACGCCAGCCCACTCCTGATCCCTGCGGGACGGGATGCGGTGTCCTGACCCCCGATCCGACCTGACCATGCCGGTTGGCACGACGGCAGACATGTGTCTGACGGGCTGTCCCGCGCGCGGCGATTGACCGTGCCGGCATTGTGTTGGGTTCACAGCCTTCGATTTCAGTACTGACGCCAGGCCCGGCCCGCGACAGCGCCCGCTTGCGCGTAAAAATCAGGATAAAGAGTCATGAAGCAACAACATACCGCCAGCCGGCACAAGCAGAGAGGGTTCGTCGCCCCGGGCAGCCAGAAGGAGAAGCTCTCCTCCCGGGTGCTCGACGAGGCCGACAAGTCCCTCGAGTACACCCTCACCGCCGTGCGCGGCAACATCGATGGCCTCACCGCGACCGAGGCCGCCAACCGCCTGATCCAGTTCGGTCCCAACGAGGTGACCCACGACAAGCCACCTCATGCGCTGATCCAACTGCTGCAGGCGTTCAAGAACCCCTTCGTGATGGTGCTGATCGTGCTCGGGCTGGTCAGCTATGTGATGGACGTGCTGATGGCCGAGCCGGGCGACGAGGACTGGGTCAAGGTGATCATCCTCGGCGTCATGGTGGGCCTGAGCGGCCTGCTGCGCTTCTGGCAGGAGTACCGCTCCGCCAAGGCGGCCGAGGCGCTCAAGTCGCTGGTGCGCAATACCGCCACCGTGCAGCGTCGCCCCTCGCCCGGGGTTGCCCCCCAGCGTAAAGAAGTGGCGATGACCGAGCTGGTGGCCGGCGACATAGTGCACCTGCAGGCGGGGGACATGATCCCGGCCGACATCAAGCTGATCGAATCGCGCGATCTCTTCATCAGCCAGGCGGTGCTGACCGGCGAAGCGCTGCCGGTGGAGAAGTACGACACCCTGGGCGCCGTGGCCGGCAAGTCGGCGGAAGGGAGCGCTGCAGCAGAGGGGGGGATGCTCGATCTGCCCAATATCTGCTTCATGGGCACCAACGTGGTGAGCGGCACCGCCCGCGCCGTGGTGGTGGCCACCGGCAGCGACACCTATTTCGGCTCGCTGGCCCGCAACGTGGTGAGCCACAAGCGCATCGAGACCAGCTTCGATCGCGGCGTGAACAGCGTCACCAAGCTGCTGATCCGCTTCATGCTGGTGATGGTGCCCATCGTCTTCATGCTGAGCGGGGTCAGCAGCGGCGACTGGATGTCGGCGCTCACCTTCGCGCTGGCGGTGGCGGTGGGGCTCACCCCCGAGATGCTGCCGATGATCGTCTCCGCCAACCTGGCGCGCGGCGCGGTGGCCATGGCCAAGCGCAAGGTGGTGGTGAAGCGGCTCAACTCGGTGCAGAACTTCGGCGCCATGGACGTGCTCTGCACCGACAAGACCGGCACCCTGACCCAGGACAAGATCATCCTCGAGCACCACTACGATGTGCGTGGCAAGCGGGACGACCGGATCCTGCAGCTGGCCTGGCTCAACAGCTTTCACCAGAGCGGCATGAAGAACCTGATGGACATCGCGGTGGTCGAGCACGCCGATGCGCTGGGGGAGAGCTGCAAGCCGGCCAACTACCGCAAGGTGGACGAGCTGCCGTTCGATTTCGTGCGCCGGCGCCTGTCGGTGATTGTGCAGGACGATCTGGGTCAGCAGCTGATGGTCTCCAAGGGGGCGGTGGAAGAGATGCTGGCCGTCTCCAGCCAGATCGCCGATGGCCAGGAGGTTAGGGAGCTGACCGACGCCGATCGCCGCGCTCTGCTGCGGCAGAGCGAGGAGTTCAACGCCGAGGGCTATCGGGTGCTGATCGTGGCGACCCGCGAGATCCCGGCGGGTGAGTGCAAGCAGAGCTATCAGACCCGCGACGAGGCCAAGCTGGTGGTGCGCGGCTTCCTCACCTTCTTCGATCCGCCCAAGGATTCGGCCGCGCCGGCCATCCGCGCGCTGAACGACTATGGCGTGGCGGTCAAGGTGCTGACCGGCGACAACCCCATCATCACCAGCAAGGTGTGTCGTGATGTGGGGCTGGCGCCCGGCGTGCCGCTGCTCGGCAAGGATATTGAGGGGATGGACGACGTGGCGCTGTGCGAGGCGGTCAAGCAGACCACCATCTTCGCCAAACTCACCCCACTGCAGAAGTCGCGGGTGGTGAAGGCGCTGCAGGCCAACGGCAATACCGTCGGTTTCCTCGGTGACGGCATCAACGATGCGCCGGCGCTGCGGGATGCAGACGTGGGGATCTCGGTGGACAGCGGTGCCGACATCGCCAAGGAGACCGCCGACATCATCCTGCTGGAGAAGAGCCTGATGGTGTTGGAGGAGGGGGTGATCAAGGGACGGGAGACCTTTGGCAACATCCTGAAGTACCTCAACATGACCGCCAGCTCCAACTTCGGCAACGTCTTCTCGGTGCTGGTGGCCTCCGCCTGGCTGCCCTGGGCGCCCATGCTGGCGATGCAGATGCTGATCCAGAACCTGGTGTACGACGTCTCCCAGATGCTGCTGCCGTGGGACAAGATGGACCCCGAGTTCCTCAAGCGGCCGCGCAAGTGGGAGGCGAGCAACATCAAGCGTTTCATGCTGTGGCTCGGCCCGACCTCCTCGGTGTTCGACATCAGTACCTACTGCCTGATGTGGTTCGTGTTCGGCGCCGGCGCCCTCTATGCCACCGCCAACGGCAGCATGGATCCGCTGGTCAACGGTCAGGCCATCATGAACTCCGGCTGGTTCATTGAGGGGCTGGTGTCGCAGACCCTGGTGGTGCATATGCTGCGTACTCGCAAGATCCCCTTCCTGCAGAGTACCGCCACCCTGCCGGTGCTGCTCTCCACCTCGATCGCCATCGCCATCGGCTGCTACCTGCCGTTCTCGCCGCTGGCTGAGCACTTCGGCTTCATCACCTTGGATGCGCCCAAGTACTTCATGTGGCTGGTGATCACCATGCTGGCCTACATGGGGCTGACCCAGACCGTCAAGACCCTCTATATCAAGCGCCACGGTCAGTGGTTCTGATGAAGGGTGAGTGAGAGGGCCGGTTACCCGGCCAGGAGCCATGAACGCAAAGAGGGATGGCCCGGGCCATCCCTCTTTTTCATGTCTGCAAGACAGGGGTCAATGCAGGACCAGGGCAGAGGCCTCGCCGGCCATGCCGGTCAGGATGGAGAGGCTGACCGCGCCAAACAGCAGGCCGGTGACCAGATTGAGTGGACGCTGCACGCGGCCGAGCAGGCGCTGGGCCCGCACGGTGGAGAGACTCCAGGCCAGCCCCCCGAACCAGACCAGCGAGAGCAGGAACAGCTCCAGCACCAGCAGGCCGCGGGTCAGGCCGTCCACCTGGGGCGTCACCATGGCGGCCAGCAGCCCCATGAAGAACAGCAGCGCCTTGGGGTTGAGCAGGTTGGTGGCAATGCCGCGCTGCACCCCCTTGCGCCAGCCCTGTGCTTCGCCGCCGGCGTGCAGGGCGAGCTCGGCCGAGCTGTGCCAGGCCGCCTTCAGCGCCCCCCAGCCGAGCCATCCCAGATAGAGGGCGCCGACCACCTTCACCGTCATGAATAGCCAGGGGTGTTCGGCAATCAGCAGGCTGATGCCGGTGAGGCTGAGGGTGGCATGTACCACAATCGCCAGGGCGATGCCCAGCGCTGCGCCGAGGGCGGTGGGCCTGTGCAGGCTGGTGCGCAGGATCAGCGCGAAGTCGGGGCCCGGGCTCGCCAGGGCGATGAGGTGGATGAGACCTATGGTCAGAAACAGGCTGGTGAACATGGAAACCTCTGCGACAGTATCGAGTTCACAGCATGGCGGATTGTGGAGTCGCGGGATTGTAAAAGATTGCAGTGCGGAGTTAGTCGGTGCGCCCAATGGCGGCCTGCATCTGCTGGCGAAAATCGGCGGGGGTGAGGCCGAACGCTTGGCGAAAACCGTGATGGAAGTGGCTCTGATCGAAGAAACCGACCGCCAGAGCCACCTCGCTCACCGGCAGGCCGCTGCCGAGCAGGCGCTTGCTCTGCTCGAGCCGCAGCCGCTTGAGCCAGGCGTAGGGGGTCATGCCGGTCTTCTTCTTGAACTGGCGCAGAAAGGCGAAGCGATCCAGCCCGAACAGGGCGGCCAGATCCTCCAGACTGTGGCGCTCATCCAGCCGGGCCATCAGATAGTCGCGCAGGTACCTGAGCTGGGGGTCGGCCAGGGCGTGGCGCTCCGGTGCTATGTGCAGCAGCTCGCCGAGCAGAGCCAGCAGCTGGCTCTCCGCCAGCAGGCCGTCGGGGCTGGGGTTGTCCAGGTACATGTGCAGCCGGGCGAAGCCCTGATAGAGATCGGGGCGGCTCTGCAACCCCTTGTCGAAGAAGGGTTCCGGGCTGTCTGGCAGCCAGCGGGCCAGCTGCTCGGGGGCGATGGCGAACACCCGCACCTCGTACCCTTCCGGCCGCAGGCTGAGGCCGTCGTGCATCTCGTCCGGGTTGACGGTGGAGAGCTCGCCGCGCACCAGGTGGTGGCTGTTGCCCTTGTGGATGAATTTCTGGCCGCCCTGCTGCACCAGACCTATGTGGTAGTCCAGGTGAACATGGCGGCCATAGCTGAACTCCCTGTGGTGGGAGTGGGAGAGTTCAACTCCCGGCAGCAGCCGGGATTGCCAGTAGTGGATGCGGGATTGGGGTGCGCTCATCGGCTATTGATAACCTGAAACCCGGGCATGGGCTTGTAGATTATTGCAGCGCCGGGCGGAGTACCGTCAAGCCTGCTCCGCAGCCTGCCGGCGTTTGCCGCTGCGCAGCCCGTCCAGACTGAACAGCACCAGCGCGCTCCAGATGAAGGCGAAGGTGATCATCTTGTCCAGCGCCAGCGCCTCGCCATAGAGGGTGACCGCCAGGATGAACATCAGGCTGGGGCCTATGTACTGGAAGAAGCCCAGGGTGGAGAGCTTGAGCCGGGTGGCCGCGGCGGTGAAGCAGAGCAGCGGCGCCGTGGTGACGGCACCGGCGGCGATCAGCAACAGGTTGAGGTGCCAGTCATTCTGGGTGAGATGGCTGGTGGGGCTGTCGGCGATGCCCCACAGATAGATGGCGGCCGGCGGCAGCATGATCAGGGTCTCGATCAAGAGGCCGGTCAGCGCGTCGAGGGCCAGCTTCTTGCGAATGAGGCCATAGATGGCGAAGCTCGAGGCCAGCACCAGCGCGATCCACGGCAGGGAGCCGAAGGCGATGATCTGGATGGCGACACCGATCGCCGCCAGTCCCACCGCCCACCACTGCAGCCGGCGCAGCTTCTCGCTCAGGAACAACATGCCGAGCAGCACGTTGAACAGCGGGTTGATGTAGTAGCCGAGGCTGGCATCCAGCATGTGGCCGTTGTTGATGGCCCAGATGAACAGCAGCCAGTTGCCGCCGACCGTGATGGAGGTAAAGGCCAGGGTGAGCAGCACTTTCGGCTGGCGCAGTACCGCCTGCACCTTGTGCCACTGGCGGCCGAGCAGGGTCAGCACCAGCAGCAGGGCGCACGACCAGATCATGCGATGGGTCAGGATCTCGGCGGCCGGCACGGCGGCGATGGTCTTGAAGTAGATGGGCGCCAGGCCCCAAAGGGTATAGGCGCACAAGGCGTAGATGACGCCCTGGCGCTGAACGTGTTGCTGCATGCGGATAACCTTCACTGGAGAGGCGGATGCTGGAACGCATCGCAAAAAATCAGTGTAGCGATCCTTTTGCGGGGAAAGAAGCGAATAAATGGTGATCAGCGGATTTTAACGGCGTACTGCCCGGCTCAGCGGCCTCCGCCGCGGCGGATCTTGTCCACGTCCAGCAGCAGCCACAGCATGAGTGCGATGGCAGAGATCCACGGACCCCAGGTCACGTAGGCCTCACCGTGTCCCAGTATGTAGAACAGCAGCGGCAGTCCTATTACCAGAAACAGTACACTTCCCAGAAAAAATAACATTTTTATCTTTATATTTAAGGGCTTGTCTATTTGATGATTATATCGATTGAGGCCGGCGATGAAAGGGTAAAAATGAAAAAGGGGGATTTCTCCCCCTTTTCGATAAATGAGCGTTATTTCTGATGCTATTCGAGCTGGATCCAGGTGCTTTTCAGCTCGGTGTACTTCTCCAGCGCATGCAGCGACTTGTCACGACCGTTGCCGGACTGCTTGAAACCGCCGAACGGCATGGTCATGTCGCCGCCATCCCAGTTGTTGACGAACACGGTGCCGGCGCGCAGGGCGCGGGAGCCCTTCACCGCCTTGTTGAGATCCGCCGTCCAGATTGCGGCCGCCAGACCGTAGTCGGTGTCGTTGCCCAGCGCAATGGCCTCTTCCAGGGTGTCGAAGCCGGTCACCGCCAGCACGGGGCCGAAGATCTCCTCGCGGAAGATGCGCATCTCTGGGGTCACCTCATCGAAGATGGTGGGCTCGATATAGAAGCCGCCGCTCTCGGTATTGGTGCGTTTGCCCCCCAGCAGCAGCTTGGCGCCCTGCTGCTGGCCGATGGCGATGTAGTTGAGCACCTGCTCCATCTGGATGTGGTCCACCATGGCGCCGATGCGGGTGGTGGGGTCGAGCGGGTTGGCCGAGATCCACTCGCGGGCATGGGCCAGCAGCCGCTCCATGAACTGCGGCTTGATGCTGTTTTGCACCAGCAGGCGGGAGGCGGCGGTGCACACCTCGCCCTGGTTGTAGAAGATGGCGCCGGCCGCGCTGCGGGCGGCGGCGTCCAGATCCGGCGCATCCGCCAGTATGATGTTGGGGCTCTTGCCGCCGCACTCCATGAAGGCGCGCTTGAGGTTGGACTTGCCGGAGCACTGCACCAGATGCTTGCCGATCTTGGTGGAGCCGGTGAAGGTGATGCAGTCGACGTCCATGTGCATGGCCAGCGCTTCGCCGACCGTGTGGCCGAAGCCGGGCAGCACGTTGAACACGCCGTCGGGGATGCCGGCCTCTTTGGCCAGACCCGCGATGCGCAAGGCGGTGAGCGGGGATTTCTCGGAGGGTTTCAGGATCACCGAGTTGCCGGTGGCGAGCGCCGGCCCCAGCTTCCAGCAGGCCATCACCAGCGGGAAGTTCCAGGGGACGATGGCGGCCACGACGCCGAGCGGCTCGCGGGTCACCAGCGCCAGGGCGGACTCCTCGACCGGCGCGACCTGATCGTAGATCTTGTCGATGGCCTCGGCGTTCCAGGCGATGCAGTTGGCGGCGGCGGGGGCGTCATAGCCCATGGCGTCACCGATGGGCTTGCCCATGTCGAGCGATTCCAGCAGCGCCAGCTCCACCAGATTGAGCCGCATCAGTTCGGCGAAGCGCTGCAGGACCTGCTTGCGCTGCTTGGGCGACAGACCGCTCCAACGTTTGTCGTCAAAGGCGGCGCGGGCGGCCTGCACCGCCAGTTCGGCATCGGCGGCGTCGCAGGCGGCAACCTTGGTCAGCAGCTTGCCGTTGGCCGGGTTGATGCAGTCGAAGGTGGCGCCGTTGATGGCGTCCCGGTAGCTGCCGTCGATGAAGGCTTGCGAGGGCAGGGTCAGGTGGGAGGCCTTGTGTTGCCACTGGGCCAGGGTCAGGTCACTCATGTTCACTCCTTGAACCGGCAAAAAGTCAGTTTCCGCGTATCAATATGCTAAACATCCTGCCGCTTGTAAATCCATCTTGTAACAATTCGTTAAACACCTTGCCGGTTTGGCCTCATCCGGAATCCGTCCCGGCGAGGGTATCCGGCAGGGCAAACCGCACCGCAAGAGTGGCCATCGACGCCTGCCGAACCGCAGGCCGGTGCTAAGGGGCTGGTCGTGCTGCTGGGTCCGCCGAGGGGCGGGATCTCCCCTCTCATGGCTTAGAAGCTGGCGGGGGTGTTGGCCGAGATCAGCACGCATTCGTGCTCATCCACATTGCGAAAACGGTGCGGGGTGCGGCTGTCGAAGTAGTAGCCGTCTCCCGGCGCCAGCAGATAGACCTGCTCGCCGACGGTGACCTCCACCTGGCCCTGGATGACGATGCCGCACTCTTCGCCTTCGTGGCTCAGCATGTCGTCGCCGGTGTCGGCGCCCGGTGGCAGTATCTCCTGCATCATGCCGATGGCGCGGTTGGCGCGGCTGTGGCCCACCAGGCGGTAGCTGATGGGGTGGGTGCCGAGATCCGGCATGTCGGCGGCGCGGAAGATCACCTCGGAGTCCATCTCCGTCTCATCGGTGAAGAAGGTGGCCAGCGACATGGGGATCCCTTCCAGCACCTTGCGCAGGGAGGCGACCGAGGGGCTCACTTGATTTTTCTCGATCTGGGAGATAAAGCCGTTGGTCACACCGGAGCGTTTGGCCAGCTCGCGCTGGGAGAGGGCGGCTTTGGTGCGAACCGCCTTGAGGCGGTGACCGATATCCATCGATAGACACTCCTTGACTGTTTACTATTATTAAATTTGTGTTAAATATCTTATACCACCCCGCTCAGAGCAGCTAGCCGGGTGACACCATATGGGGCAAGTTTGAGCCCTTTTTTAAGATTTTAGGTGTTTAATTTAATAGGCATTGGCCGATAGTTACTAAACACCTTAAGGATGAGGTGACCATGAAACCGATCAGCGACATCAATACGCCCTCCGACATGTCCGCTTTCTGGATGCCGTTTACCGCCAACCAGCAGTTCAAGGCGGCGCCGCGCATCCTGAAGTCGGCCGAGGGAATGTATTATCACTCAGAGGATGGCCGCAAGATACTGGATGGCACCGCCGGGCTCTGGTGTTGCAACGCGGGTCATGGTCGGCGCGAGATTGCCGAGGCGGTTTCCCAGCAGATTTCCCACCTCGATTTTGCCCCCACGTTCCAGATGGGGCACCCCCTGCCATTCGAGCTGGCCAACCGGCTGGTGGAGATCGCCCCCAAGGGCTTCGGCCACGTCTTCTATACCAATTCAGGATCGGAATCGGTGGATACCGCGCTCAAGATCGCGCTGGCCTGGCAGCGGGCGCGCGGCCAGGGCACCCGTACCCGGCTCATCGGCCGTGAACGCGGCTACCACGGGGTCGGCTTCGGCGGCATCTCGGTGGGGGGCATTCCCGGCAACCGCAAGTGGTTCGGCTCCCTGCTGACCGGGGTGGATCACCTGCCCCACACCCTCAACATCGCCAAGAATGCCTTCACCAAGGGGCTGCCCGAGGAGGATGTGGCGCTGGCCGACGAGCTGGAGAAGATCGTCTTCCTGCACGACGCCAGCAACATAGCGGCGGTGATCGTCGAACCCATCGCCGGCAGTACCGGCGTGCTGATGCCGCCCAAGGGCTACCTCAAGCGGCTGCGGGAGATCTGCACCAAACACGGCATCCTGCTCATCTTCGACGAGGTGATCACCGGTTTCGGCCGCCTCGGCTCTCCTTTCGCCGCCCAGGAGTTCGACGTCATCCCCGACATGATCACCTGTGCCAAGGGGCTCACCAACGGGGCCATCCCCATGGGCGCCGTGCTGGTACAGAACCACATCTATGACGACATGATGGCGGCCGGCAAGGGGGCCATCGAGCTGTTCCACGGCTACACCTACTCCGGCCATCCGGTGGCCGCCGCCGCGGGCCTCGCGACCCTCGAGATCTACCGCAACGAAAACCTGCTGAGCCGCGCCGCCGATCTGGCGGGTTACTGGGAGGAGGCGGCCCATTCGCTGAAGGGCTGCAAGCACGTGAAGGATGTGCGCAACTACGGGCTGGTGGCGGGCATCGAGCTCGAGTCCATGCCGGATGCACCGGGCAAGCGCGCCTACGAGGTGTTCGTGCGCTGCTTCGAGAAGGGGGCGCTGATTCGGGTCACCGGCGACATCATCGCCCTGTCGCCGCCCCTCATCATAGAGCGCAGCCAGATCGACGATCTCTTCACCCTGCTGCAGGACGCCCTGCAGGCCCAGGACTGACTTTCAACCGGTTGATGGCGCCCGTCGCGGCGCCACTTGCCCGTGCCTGCTCCCCGGGACGGCGCGGGCAGGGACGAATAACCCATCACGGAGGATTTATGACATACAGGGTCAGCAACTTCATCGACGGCGAGACGACCGAGAGCCGCAGCGAGCGCTTCGGGGCCATCTTCAACCCGGCCACCGGCCAGCAGCAGGGCCAGGTGGTGCTCAGCACCGCCGCCGAGTGCCAGGATGCCATCGCCAGCGCTGAGCGCGCCCTGGCCGACTGGGCGCAGACCCCGCCCCTGGTGCGGGCCCGGGTACTGTTTCGCTTCAAGGAGCTGATGGAGCAGCACAGGGATGATCTGGCGCGGCTGATCAGTCGCGAGCACGGCAAGGTGTTTTCCGACGCCCAGGGCGAGCTGACCCGGGGTCTGGAGGTGGTGGAGTTTGCCTGCGGCATTCCCCATCTGCTCAAGGGGGAGCACTCCCTCAACGTGGGCCGCGGGGTCGACAGTCACTCCATGATGCAGCCGGTGGGGGTCTGCGCCGGCATCACTCCGTTCAACTTCCCGGCCATGGTGCCGCTCTGGATGTTTCCGGTGGCCATCGCCTGCGGCAACACCTTCATCCTCAAGCCCTCCGAGAAGGATCCCTCCCTCTCCCTGCGCATGGCCGAGCTGCTCAAGCAGGCGGGCCTGCCGGACGGGGTGCTCAACGTGGTCAACGGCGACAAGGAGGTGGTGGACGTGCTGCTGACCGACCCGCGGGTCGGTGCCGTGTCGTTCGTCGGCTCCACCCCCATTGCCCAGTACATCTATGCCACCGCCTCGGCCCACGGCAAGCGGGTACAGGCGTTGGGCGGCGCCAAGAACCACATGGTGGTGATGCCGGACGCGGATCTCGATCAGGCGGTCTCCGCCCTGATGGGGGCGGCCTACGGCGCCGCCGGCGAGCGCTGCATGGCCATTTCGGTGGCCGTGGTGGTGGGTGACGACACCGCCGATGCGCTGGTGGCCAGGCTGTCGCCGCTGGTGGCGGCGCTGCGGGTGGGCCCGGGGCTGGGCCAGAGCCCGGAGAACGAGATGGGGCCCCTCATCAGCCGCGAGCACCTGGCCAAGGTGCGTGGCTATGTGGATCAGGGGGTGGCTGAGGGGGCCAAGCTGGTAGTGGACGGCCGGGGCCTGAGCCAGGGCGAGGGTTACTTCATCGGCGGCAGCCTGTTCGACCGGGTGAGCCCGGAGATGCGCATCTACCGGGAGGAGATCTTCGGCCCTGTGCTGGCCATCGTGCGGGCGCCGGACTACGAGACGGCGCTCAAGCTCATCAATGAGCACGAGTACGGCAACGGCACCGCCATCTTCACCTGCGACGGCGACACCGCGCGGGACTTCACCGCTCGCGTGCAGGTCGGTATGGTAGGGGTGAACGTTCCCATCCCGGTGCCCATGGCGTTTCACAGCTTTGGCGGCTGGAAGCGGTCCATCTTCGGGCCGCTCAACATGCACGGGCCGGATGGGGTGCGCTTCTATACCCGGATGAAGACGGTGACTGCCCGCTGGCCCCAGAGCCTGCGGGCGGGCGCGGAGTTCTCCATGCCGACCATGAAGTAATCAACCATGCAGCAGCTAGCCCGGACATGGCCCGGTGGCAGGAATCCACCTTCGTTCGCCGCTATCACTGTGAAGGAGTAACAGATGCGACTGGGAATTCTCGATTGTGACCGGTTGGACCCCGATTTGGCGGGGGACTTCGGCCCCGTTTACTCCGAGATGTTTATCAAGGGCTTCCGGGCCCTGGCCCCCGGGCTGGAATTTCGGGTCTGGTCGGCGCTCGATGGCGAGCTGCCGGCCGATCTGCACGAGTGCGATGCCTGGCTCATCACCGGCTCGCGCCACGATGCCTACAGTGACATCCCCTGGATCCAGGCGCTGCGCGACTGGATCCGGCGCGCCCACGATGCCGACGTCAAGCTGGCGGGGGTCTGCTTCGGCCACCAGGTGATCGCCCAGGCGCTGGGGGGCGAGGTGGTGAAGTCCACCAAGGGTTGGGGGCTGGGGGTGTCGGTCCATCCCATGCTGGCCAGGCAACCCTGGATGGAACCCGGGCTCGAGACCATCCGGATCCTGGCCAGTCACCAGGATCAGGTGGAGCAGCTGCCACCGGGGGCCACCCGGCTGGCGGGCAATGATTTTTGTCCCAATTTCATGTTTTTGCAGGGTGACCACATAGTGGCCATCCAGGGACATCCGGAATTCTCGGTGGCGTACAACCGGGCGCTGATTGAGCGGCGGCGGGACTTCCTGTCCGATGACCGCTATCAGCGCAGCCTCTCCTCGCTGGAGGGAGAGGTGGATTCGGCCACCATGATGCAGTGGTTGTTGCAATTTTTGGGCATCCTGCCCGGCGCCGACACGGCCGCCGGCGGGATCACAGCAGGAGAGCGAGCATGATTATTGGCGTACCCAAGGAAATCAAAAACCATGAATACCGGGTCGGCATGACTCCCGCCGGAGTGCAGGAGCTGACGGCCCGGGGACACAAGGTGCTGGTGCAGCAGCAGGGAGGCGAGGCGATCGGGCTGTCCGACGCCGAGTACCAGGCAGCCGGTGCCGAACTGGTGGCCAGCGCGGCGGAGATCTTCGCCCGGGCCGAGATGATAGTGAAGGTGAAGGAGCCCCAGCCGGAGGAGTGCGAGCTGCTCAGACCGGGTCAGCTGCTGTTCACCTACCTGCACCTGGCGCCGGATCCGGTGCAGACCCAGCTGCTGGTGCACTCAGGGGCGGTGGCCATCGCCTACGAGACGGTAACAGACGATCGCGGCGGCCTGCCGCTGCTGGCGCCCATGTCCGAGGTGGCGGGACGGATGGCGATCCAGGCCGGCGCCCACAGCCTGGAGAAGGCGCAGGGGGGCAACGGCACCCTGCTGGGCGGGGTGCCTGCAGTGGCACCCGCCAAGGTGGTGGTGCTGGGTGGCGGGGTGGTCGGCGTCAACTCGGCGCGCATGGCGCTGGGACTGGGGGCCGACGTCACCATCCTGGATCGCTCCCTGCCGCGACTGCGGGAGCTGGACAGCCTGTACGGCCCGGCCCTCAAGACTCTCTACTCCACCCGCACCAACATAGAGGCGTGCATCGCCCAGGCCGACCTGGTGATCGGTGCCGTGCTGATCCCGGGGGCGGCGGCGCCCAAGCTGTTGACCCGGGACATGCTCAAGCTGATGCGCAAGGGCTCGGTGCTGGTGGACGTGGCCATCGATCAGGGCGGCTGTTTCGAGACCTCCCACCCGACCACCCACGAGGAGCCCACCTACGTGGTGGACGGCATCATCCACTACTGCGTGGCCAACATGCCGGGCGGGGTGGCGCGCACCTCCACCTTCGCGCTGACCAACGCCACCCTGCCGTTCGTGCTGGCGCTGGCGGACAAGGGCTATGCCCGGGCGTTGCAGGAGGATCGCCACCTGCGAGCCGGTCTGAACGTGTTCAAGGGCAAGATCACCCAGGCGGCGGTGGCGCAGGCGCTCGGCTACGAGTACGTCAGCGCCGAGGCGGTTCTGGACTGACGCAGCCGTCGCGGGCCCGCCCGGCAAACGTCGAGCGGGCTCACAAACCCCGCGATTTCAGGGAGGGCCGCTGCGGCCCTTTCTCATATACTGGGCTCCCCTGTCAGTGAGGTCTCTTCATGTCCCGCATTCTGCTGCTCGCCAATCTCAACTGTGATCACGTGCTCTCCCTCTCCGAACCCCTGGTGGCCGGTGCCCGCCTGCAGTACGTGGATCAGGGCCGCCGGCTCGGCGGTGGCGCCGCCAACACCGGCATCGGGCTGGTGTGGGCCGGCCACGAGGTGACCATAGCGTCGCGCATCGGGCTGGACGAAACCGGCGACTGGCTGCTGGAGCAGGCGGCGGGCTACGGCCTGGACTGCAGCCATGTGGAGCGCTTCGGCGGCGAGACCGGCGAGCTGCTGATCCTGGTGGACTCCACCGGCGAGCGCACCATCCTCAGGCGGCCACGGCGCCCGGATCTGCCGGGGGATCTGCCGAGCGAGGGGGTGGACTGCCTCTACGTGAACTATCCCGGCACCGCCATCATCGGCTACATGCGCCAGATGCTCGGTAAGAGCTTCGTGGTGGCCCAGTACCCCAAGGGCGGCCAGGCGCGTCGCCCCTGCCACGTGCTGGTGGCCTCCCGTTCCGATCTCGGCGAGGTGGACGACCTCTGGCAGCATGCCCGCCAGATCGCCGGCGAGCAGCTGGCCTGGCTGGTACTGACCGAAGGCAAGGCGGGGGCGGTGGCCATTCACGGCGAGGAGCAGATCCGGGTGGCGGCGCGGCCGGTATCGGTGGTGGACACCACGGGGGCGGGGGATGCCTTCGCCGGCGGTTTGATCCACGGGCTGGCGCGGGGCATGGCGATCCGGGAGGCGCTGCAGTGCGCGGTGGACTGGGGCGCTTTTGCGGTCGCCTCCGAGAGTTCCATCCCTTCCAGCGCCCTGAAGAACTGGCTCAAGCAGCCCCATTGAATCGGCAAAAACGGTTGCGAATGACACATGGTAGCATCGGCGGGGGCGAGGGAGGAAACCGGCGAATTTAACCGTCAAAACCCGCCAAAACCTTGGGCTAACCCTGCAAGTTTGCGATCAATCAAAGAAAGTGTCGATTTATGTGCATCTTCATCGACACCCGCCTGAGCTGCTCTTAACCTTGACCTCCACGACTCAGATTAAGAGGCGGACGCTGCGCGGGCGCAGGAGTTCCCCTACCTCTTAGCTTTAGGTCGTCGTCCTGATTTCTGGCTTGTAGTAAGAGGCAAGTGCGACCATGCAACTGACACGATTTACCGACTATGCCCTGCGTACCCTCACCTTTCTGGCCGTCCAGCCGGGAGATCGCCTGTCGACCATCACAGAGGTGGCCGATACCTTTGGCATCTCCCGCAACCACGTGGTCAAGATTGTCCACCAGCTCGGCATCAAGGGGTACATAGAGACGGTGCGTGGCAAGCATGGCGGCATCCGGCTCGGTCGCTCCGCCGTCTCCATCAACCTGCGCGACGTGGTGATGGATATGGAGCACGTGCTCTGCCCGGTGGACTGCAAGCGTGAAAACTGCCGCCTCTCCGGTGGCTGCCGCATCCAGGGCATTTTGCGCCGCGCCATGAACGCCTTCCTCGAGGTGCTGGGCGAATACACCCTGGCCGATGCGGTGCGCGACCCGACCCGGCTCTGCCACCTGCTCGGCATCGAACAGGATTCCATTCTGGCCATGGCATAAGCCAGGCAATCACGACAAAGGGGCCCGCGGGCCCCTTTGTCGTTTGCGCCGGACGCGGGATCAGGGCTGGGGGATCAGGGTGATGGCGCCGTGCAGGCAGGCGAGGCCGCAGGCGCCGCAACCGTCGCAGGCCGCCATGTTGATGCTGACGCCGTCGGCGCAGGCCTTGATCGCCTGCTGGGGGCAGGCATCTTCACAGAGCAGGCAGTAGAAGCCCTGGCGGGCCTGACAGCTTGCCTCGATCCGCACCCGGGTCTGCACCTGGCGGCCCAGCTGCAGGTCGAGGGCGCCGGTCGGACAGGCTCTGGCGCAGCTGCCGCAATAGCTGCACTGGCCGCAGGCGAGATCCAGCACGGGCGTGCCGGCTATGGGGCTGCCGTCGTATTCGGGCTGGGTGGCCGGCTTGAGCAGGCCGTTGGGACAGGCCTTGAAGCATTCGCCGCAGCGGGAGCAGAGGGAGAGGAACTGGGACTCTTCGATGGCCCAGGGGGGACGGGCTTCATGGCAAACCACCTCGGGTTTGCGGGAGCCTCCCAATGCCTGCGTCAGCCAGCGACAGAAAAAATGCGTCATGCCCACCCCTGATACCTATTAGGGGTTAATTTTATCCAAGTTTCCCTTTGCAAGCCAGAGAATAGCGCCGGCCAGGATCGCAAGCCGGGTTGCCCTTGTGTAAGCTAGGCGGGTCTTTTTGCAGGATTGAATGAACTCATGTGGTTATTTCTGTGGCGTGCTTCTCTGCTCTATATCTTCCCCTTGCTGATGTGGGGCTATTGCCGCATCAAGGGGATCGAATTCGTCGAGCTCGACACCGGGGTTAACAGCCACAAGTGGGTGGTGCTGGCCGCCTATCTGCTCTACGTGCTGTTCTGGCTGCTGCTCAACCGCTATCTCGAGCTGTTCCTGCGCCAACGGGGTCGCAAATGATCGAGCCCGGGCTCTGGGCCCTGCTGCTGCCGGGTGCGCTGCTGGCCATCGGCATTGGCTGGGGGATCGGGCGGCGCAGCGGCACGGCGCAAGCCCGGGAATTGCTGCTGAGCCAGGAGCGCCTGCAGATGCTGCAGGAGCGTTATGACGAGCTGCAGGATGAGCGGCTGCTGGGCCAGCAGAAGCTGGATCAGCAGCAGACCCTGCTCATCAAGCTCACCGCCCGTCTCAAGGATGCCGAGGCCACCCTGCGCAGCGAGCGGCTGGCCGCCGCCGAGAAGCTGCAACTGCAACAGGAGGCGGAGGCTCGCCTCAGCCAGCAGTTCGAGAACCTCGCCAACCGGATCTTCGAGCAAAACTCGGGCAACTTCCGCGAACTGAACCAGAACAGCCTGGATCTGCTGCTTACCCCGCTGAAAGAGCAGCTGGAGGGCTTTCGCCGTCAGGTGGGGGAGACCCACGCCCAGGAGACGGCCCAGCGCCACAGCCTCAAGTTCGAATTGGAGCGCCTCGCCGAGCTCAACGCCCGCATGACCGAGGAGGCGGCGGCGCTGACCCGCGCCCTCAAGGGCGACAGCAAGCAGCAGGGCAACTGGGGCGAGGTGGTGCTGGCGCGCATCCTCAGCGAATGCGGTCTGCGCGAGGGTCACGAGTACCACACCCAGGTCAACATCGAGGTGGACAAGGGCAAGCGCTATCAGCCCGACGTCATCGTCCACCTGCCGCAGGACAAGGACATCATCATCGATGCCAAGGTGTCGCTGACCGCTTATGAGCGCTGGTACAACGCCGCTGACGAGCTGGAGAAGGCGGTAGCGCTGAAAGAGCACGTCGCCTCGGTACGCAACCACATCCGCGAGCTGGGCCGCAAGGATTACCAGCAGCTGCCCGGGGTGCGCACCCTCGATTACGTGCTGATGTTCGTGGCGGTGGAGCCCGCCTTCCTCACCGCGGTGGAGGCCGACCCCTCGCTGGTGCGCTACGGTCTCGACAACAACATCCTGCTGGTGAGCCCCACCAACCTGATGGTGGCGCTGCGCACCATAGAGAATCTGTGGCGCTACGAACGGCAGAACCAGAATGCCCGCCAGATCGCCGAGCGGGCCGGCCGCCTCTACGAGAAGCTGCGGCTGTTCGTGGAGGAGATGCAGCAACTGGGGGGCAGCCTGCACAAGGCGCAGGAGAGCTACGACAAGGCGATGGGGCGGCTGGTGAACGGCCGCGGCAACCTGATCGCCCAGGTGGAGCGCTTTCGCGAGCTGGGGGTGGAGGTGACCAAGACCCTGCCGGAGCCGCTGGTCAACCGGGCGCTGGAGCGGGAAGACCCGGCCGAGTGAGGTGGGGCCTCATGCTTCATGCAACAAGAAGGGCAGCCAGTGGCTGCCCTTTTGTATTTCTGCGTCCGCACAGGCTTCGCTCTTCGAACGTGTGAACTCACCGGCATGCGGGTTGTCGCCCTGGTCGGTTATTGCCTCCAGAAGGAGGGGAAGAAGATCACCGCCACGGTCAGGATCTCGAGGCGTCCCAGCAGCATGCCGAACGACAGGATCCACTTGGCCGAGTCCGGCAGGGAGGCGAAGTTGGCGCTGGGGCCGATGACCGGGCCCATGCCCGGGCCCACGTTGGCCACGGCGGTGATGGAGCCAGAGATGGCGGTCAGGGGATCCAGCCCGATGGCGCCGAGCAGGGCGGCGATCAGCAAGATGATGGCGAAGTAGGCCAGCACGAACGAGATCATCGAGCGGATGATGGCGTCGTTGACCGGCCGGCCGTTGTACTTCTGCGGGAAGACCCCGGAGGGGTGCATCAGCTGGCGCATCTGCTTCTTGAACAGGGCGAAGGCCACCTGCACCCGGAAGATCTTGAGGCCGCCGGCGGTGGAGCCGGAGCAGGCGCCGAGCGCCAGCAGCACGATGAAGATGATGCTGGTGAGCGGGCCCCAGGTGCCGAAGTCACCGAGCCCGAAGCCGGTGGTGGTGAGCACGGAGACGATGTTGAAGCTGCTGATGCGCAGGGCATCCATGAAGCCGTAGATGTCCCTTAGCCACAGATAGAAGGTGACCACCAGGGTGACCCAGACCACCAGCCAGAAGAAGCCCCGCACCTGGGCATCCTTGAGCAGGCTGTGATCGCGCCGGCTCAGGCTCTGTACATAGAGCAGGAAGGGCAGGCCGCCGAGAAACATGAAGAGGGTGCCGATCCAGTGCGCCGAGTTGGAGAAGTGGGACATGGATTGATCGGAGGTGGAGTAGCCGCCGGTACTGAGGGTGGTCATGGCGTGATTGACCGCCTCGAACAGGGTCATGCCACTCACCCAGTAGGCCAGGAAGCAGAGCATGGAGAGCACCAGGTAGACCAGCACTATGTTGTTGGCCACCGTCTTGGCGCGCGGGGCACTTTTATCCGACCAGTCCGAGCTCTCGGTCTGGAACAGCTTCATGCCCCCCACGTTGAGGTAGGGCAGTACCGCTACCGCCATCACGATGAAACCCACCCCGCCCAGCCACTGCAGGATGGAACGCCACAACAGGATGCTGTGGGCCATGTTGTCGAGCCCGGACAGCACGGTGGAGCCTGTGGTGGTCACCCCCGACATGGTTTCGAAGTAGGCGTCGGTGAAGTTGATGTGGGTGATGAAGAAGAAGGGCAGGGCGCCAAAGATGCAGGCCACCACCCAGACCGAGGTGGTGAGCAGGAACATCTCCCGCACGCCGAGGTGAAACTCCGCCTTGCGGCCGTAATGAAGGCAGAGCAGGGCTGCGCCGTGGGTGATCAGCACCGACTTGAGAAACTCGACGAACCCCTCTGAGCCGGTCAGCAGGGCCAGCAGGGTGGGCAGCCACATGAACAGGGCCAGTTTGGAGAGCACCAGCCCGAGGGTGAAGATGATGGGACGCAGCTTGATCATGCAAGATAACCTGGTCGTTGATTGACAAAAGACCCGGACAACCCCCTGGAGAGGCGGTGCCGGGTCTGCTTTGCGCTGCCTGGGTACATGGGCAGGTTACAGGAAGAAGGGACTTGGCTGGAACAAGCGTTCCACTTCCGGAATGTACTTCTTGTCCACCAAGAACATCACCACGTGGTCGTCCTGCTGGATCTGGGTGCGATCATGGGCGATCAGTACTTCATCCCCCCGAACCACTGCGCCTATGGTGGTGCCGGGCGGCAGCTTGAGCTCGCCCACCGTCTTGCCGACCACCTTGGAGGTGTTCTCGTCACCGTGGGCTATGGCCTCGATGGCCTCGGCGGCACCGCGACGCAGGCTGTAGACGTTGGCGATGTCGGCCCGGCGCACATGGGTCAGCAGGGCCGAGATGGTGGCCTGCTGGGGCGAGATGGCGATGTCGATGGAGCCGCCCTGCACCAGATCCACGTAGGCGCTGCGCTGGATCAGCACCATGGTCTTCTTGGCGCCCATCTTTTTGGCGAGCAGGGCCGACATGATGTTGGCCTCGTCCTCGTTGGTCACCGCGATGAAGACGTCGATCTGGTCGATGTGCTCCTCCGCCAGCAACTCCTGATCCGCAGCATCCCCACAGAAGACGATGGTGTTCTCCAGCACCTCGGAGAGCTGCTCCGCCCGCTTCTGGCTGCGCTCGATCAGCTTCACGCTGTAGCGCTTCTCCAGCTGACGGGCGAGGCCGGCGCCTATGTTGCCGCCGCCGACGATCATGATGCGCCGGTAGGGGCTCTCGAGGCGCTGCAGCTCCGACATCACGGCGCGGATATGGCCCGCCGCCGCCACGAAGAACACCTCGTCATCCGCTTCTATGATGGTGGTCCCCTGCGGGCGGATGGAGCGGCCCTGACGGAAGATGGCTGCCACCCGGGTCTCGATGTTGGGCATGTGATCGCGCAGGGTGGAGAGGGCGTTGCCCACCAGCGGGCCGCCGTAATAGGCCTTGACCGCCACCAGCCCCACCTTGCCGCCGGCGAAGTCCACCACCTGCAAGGCGCCCGGGTATTCGATCAGGCGGCGCACGTAGTCGGTCACCAGCTGCTCGGGGGCGATCAGGTGATCCACCGGCACGGATTCGGGCAGGAACAGCCGATCCCGCTCCACCAGATAGGCCGGGGAGCGAATGCGCGCCACCTTGTTGGGGGTGTTGAACAGGGAGTAGGCCACCTGGCAGGCGATCATGTTGGTCTCGTCGCTGTTGGTGACCGCCACCAGCATGTCGGCATCCTGGGCGCCGGCTTCGCGCAGCACCTTGGGATGGGCGCCGTGGCCGTTCACCACCCGCAGGTCAAACTTGTCCTGCAGTTCGCGCAGCCGATCGCTGTCGGTATCGACTATGGTGATGTCGTTGTTCTCGCCGGCCAGGTTCTCGGCCAGGGTGCCGCCGACCTGACCGGCGCCCAGAATGATGATCTTCATAGAACCGCCTCATGGACGTCACCCTTGCCAGCTCTGCCTGTGTGCGCGGGGACAGTCATCAACATCATGAATCTCATAGGGAAAACGTGCTCGATATTGGGCAGTAACGGGTGCCGACCAGCGGCACCCCCGTACTTGCGGCCCTGCTTAGCGCTTGCTCAGCCTGGCGTAGTAGAAGCCGTCCATCTCGGCCTCGCCCGGCAGGAACTGGCGCCCCGGGCACTCCGGTGTGTCCTCTGCGTGCAGGGGCACCAGGGTGGCATCCGGCGTGGCCGCGAGGAAGGCGCGGATCTGATCGCGGTTCTCTTCCGGCAGCACGGAACAGGTGGCGTAGAGCAGAGTACCGCCGCTTTTCAGTTTCGACCAGAGGGCGCCGAGGATGCGGCGCTGCAGCTCGGCCAGCTCGCGAATGTCCTGATCCCGGCGCAGCCACTTGATGTCGGGGTGGCGGCGGATGACGCCGGTGGCGGAGCAGGGGGCATCCAGCAGGATGCGGTCGAACTGCCCCTCTGGCCACCACTGATCCGGGGTACTGGCATCGCCGTGGATCACTTTGGCGTTCAGGCCGATGCGATCCAGGTTCTCCTGTACCCGCTTGAGGCGGTTCTCGTCGGCATCGACGGCGACCACGCCGGCCAGCGCGGGTTGGCGCTCCAGCAGGTGAGCTGTCTTGCCGCCGGGGGCGGCGCAGGCATCCAGTACCCACTCGCCCGGCTGCGGGTCGAGCAGGGCGGCCGCCTGTTGTGCTGCGCCATCCTGTACCGAGCAGTCGCCGACCTCGAAGCCGGGCAGCTTGGTCACGTCGCAGGGACGTTCCAGCAGGATGCAATCCTCGCCCTCTTCACCGGCCACCGCATTGATGCCGGCGTCGGCCATGCGGGCCAGCATCTGCTCGCGGCTCTGGCGCTGGCTGTTGTTGCGGATCCACATGGGCGGGCGCTGGTTGTTGGCCTCCATGATGAACTCCCACTCCTCCGGATAGGCCTGACGCAGACGCTTGGTGAGCCACTCGGGGTGGCCGAGGCGCACGCTCGGCACGCGGTCGATGCGCAGCAGAATGACTTCGGCGCTGCGCTGGAAGTTGCGCAGCACGCCGTTGATGAGGCCGCGCAGAGAGGTACCCTTGAGCAGCTTGACGGCGTTGACGGTCTCGGCCACCGCGGCGTGAGCCGGAATGCGGGTGTAGATGAGCTGATAAAGGCCGACCAGGATGAGGTAGTGGAAGATGCGGCTCTTGTTCTTGAGCGGCTTGTCCATCATCTCGCCGACCGCCGCATCGAGGCGGGGCAGCCAGCGCAGGGTGCCGTAGCAGAGTTCTTGCAGGAGGGCGCGATCACGGGGCGCAACCTTCTCCTGGGCAGCAGGCAGAACGGCTGAGAGGGACTGGCCCTGATCCAGCACCTGTTGAATGACGAGAGCAGCCTGTGCGCGTGTTTTCATAGTGTTACCTTAGATGCGCAAGTCGGGGCCTGGGCCCCGCCTTGTGTCAATTCAGTTCAATTCAATTGCGTGCCGGGTTCAAACCAGTCGCGGCGAGAGTTGAGCAGATCCGTCACGGACATCGCCTTCTTGCCGGGCGGCTGCAGGGTCAGCAGGCGCAGTACCCCCTTGCCGGTGGCGACATCGATCCCCTGCTTGTCGGCCTTGAGCAGGGTGCCGGCGCGCTGGCCGTGATCCTGTGTGATGACCTCGGCCTGCCATACCTTGATGGTCTGGTCAGCCACCTCGAACCAGCTGATGGGCCAGGGGTTGAAGGCGCGGATGCAGCGCTCGATGGTGACGGCCTCCAGCGACCAGTCGATGCGGGCCTCTTCCTTGGAGAGCTTTTCGGCGTAGTTGGCCAGCGCATCGTCCTGCGCCTCGGCGGCGGTGTCGCCGGCGGCCATGGCATCGATGGTGTCGACCAGCGCCTGCGGGCCCAGCTCGGCCAGCTTGTCATAGAGGCTGGCGGAGGTCTCGTCGGCGGCGATGGGGCAGCTTATCTTGCGGATCATGGCGCCGGTATCCAGCCCCACATCCATCTGCATGATGGTGACGCCGGTTTCGGCATCGCCCGCCCAGATGGAACGCTGGATCGGGGCGGCGCCGCGCCAGCGCGGCAGCAGGGAGCCGTGCACGTTGATGCAGCCCAGACGCGGGGTATCGAGCACCACCTTGGGCAGGATCAGGCCGTAGGCCACCACCACCATCAGGTCGGCGCCAAGGGCTGCCAGTTCGGCCTGGGCCTCTTCCTTGCGCAGGGAAGCCGGTTGATAGACCGGCAGATCGTGGGCCAGCGCCAGCTCCTTGACCGGGCTTGCGGTGAGCTTCTGGCCGCGGCCGGCAGGCTTGTCCGGCTGGGTATAAACGGCGACGACCTCGTGGTCGGAAGACAACAACGCCGCCAGGTGACGGGCGGCGAAGTCGGGAGTACCGGCAAAAATCAGTTTCAACTTATTCAATGGGGCAGATCCTCAGAGGACTTTGCGATCTTCACGGGCCATCTTTTCCAGCTTCTGGCGAATGCGTTGGCGCTTGAGCGGGGAGAGGTAATCAACAAACAGCTTGCCGACCAGATGGTCCATCTCATGCTGGATGCAGATGGCGAGCAGATCGTCTGCTTCCAGCTCGAATGCCTTGCCGTGGCGATCCAGTGCGCGCACCTTGACCCACTCGGCGCGGGGCACCAGGGCACGGCTGCCGGGCACGGAGAGACATCCTTCCTCGATGCCGGTGCTGCCGGCCTGCTCGATGATCTCGGGGTTGATCAATACCAGAGGATCTTCACGGTTTTCAGAGACATCGATCACTATGATGCGCTGATGAATGTCGACCTGAGTGGCGGCGAGGCCGATGCCTTCCTCCGCGTACATGGTTTCGAACATATCATCTACAATGTGTTGTAACTCGGGTGTAAAGGTCTCGACAGGGGCTGCGATGGTACGCAGACGCTCATCGGGGAAACGCAATACATCTAGAATGGCCATAGTTTTTTCTTTAGTTTCGTATAAATGCAGTCAATATTGGCGTAATTCTAGTCATTTACGCCGACAAAAAACAGCAACACTTTGCGCGCAGAAGTAACAGGGAGTGTTATGTATCTGAAGCAAACCATCCTCGCCTGCCTGTTGGCCACGTTGAGCCAGGGAGCTCAGGCCGACCAGCTCAAACTGAAGGCAGGCTATCCCGAGACCTATGTGGTGCAAAAAGGCGACACCCTTTGGGATATTTCCGGCCAGTATCTGGCAGAGCCCTGGCTCTGGCCAAGGCTCTGGAACATCAACCCGCAGATCGCCAATCCCCACTGGATCTACCCGGGTGACGTGCTGCACCTGAGCTGGGTCAATGGCGAGCCGCGGCTCGGCAAGGCGACCCAGGGCGGCAAGCAGGTGATCCGCCTCTCTCCCAAGAGTCGCTACGAGAACAAGGCCAACCCCATTCCGACCCTGCCGCTCAGCGAGATCGGCCCCTTCCTGCAGACCGACCATATTCTGGCAAACAGCCAGCAGGCGAAGCAGTTGCCCTACGTGCTTGGCAATGATGAGGCCCATATCGGCATGCTGGAGGGCGATACCCTCTACGTGCAGGGTTCGCTGATCCCGGGCCAGGATTACGGCATCTACCACCCTGGCGCCATCTACAAAGATCGGAAAACCGGCGAGCAACTTGGGCAGGAGGCGGTCTTCGTCGGTACGGCCAGAGCGGAGGCCCTGCTGCCGGATGGCCGTACCCGGGTCACCCTCAGCCACAGCAAGCGGGAAGTGTATCAGGGAGACAAGCTGATGCCATTCCCGCCGCAGGAGAGCCTCTCCGCCGTGTTTACACCCAAGGCGGCCCCCGTCATCTCGCCCGGCTATATCGTCGATCTGCCGAGCAAGGCCCGGGGCGGCGGCAAGTTCGATGTCGTGCTCATCAACAAGGGTCTGCGGGATCAGGTGGCGCCCGGCGATGTATTGGAGATCCTGCGACCCGGGACCCGGCTGGTGAGCAAGAATGGCAAGGTCGCCTATCGGGAGTACTCTTCCGTCTATGACAAAGCCTTCTATTCTGCCGGCAAACCACCGCTCCCCTCGGAGGCGGTGGCGCGGGTCATGCTGTTCAAGGTGTATGACAAGTTGAGCTACGGGCTGATCCTGCAAAGCCAGAACATGGTCGGCACCGGCTATCAGGTCAGCAACTTCTGACGTGACGCTTCCATCCGGGCGACTCGCGCTGTGGCTGACGCTGGATGCCGTCACCGGTATCGGCCCGGTCACTGCCGCTCGTCTGCTCGCCCATTTCGGCGGCGACATCGCCGCCCTGTTCGACTCGGAAGATGGCACCTTGCGAGAACTGGGTCTGCAAAGTGCCCAGATCCGGCAGATGCGATGGCCTCTGCCGGTGGTCGAACAGGGGCTGAGCTGGGCAACTGAGCCCGGCAATCATCTTCTCTGCCCCGACGATCCCGCCTATCCACCTCTGCTCAAGGAGATCCCTGCCGCCCCTCTGTTGCTCTACTGCCGCGGCAATCTGGCTGCGCTGTCTGTTCCCCAGCTGGCGATGGTCGGCACGCGCCACCCGACCTATGCCGGCAAGGACAATGCGGCCCGCCTCTGCAGCGAGCTGGTCGCGTGCGGATTGGCCATTACCTCCGGTCTGGCGCTTGGCATCGACGGGATTTGTCATCAACAGGCGCTGACAAACGGGGGGATCACCCTGGCAGTGCTGGGTTCCGGGCTCGACAGCCTCTACCCAAAGCGTCATCAGGGGCTGGCAGAGCAGATCCTGGAGCAGGATGGTGTGCTCATCTCCGAGCTGGTGCCCGACAAGGGGCCGCTGGCGGAACACTTTCCACGGCGCAATCGCATCATCAGCGGCCTGTCGCTGGGAACCCTGGTGGTGGAGGCTGCCGAGCAGAGCGGTTCGCTCATCACGGCCCGTTACGCGCTAGAACAGGGACGGGATGTCTTCGCCGTGCCGGGGGCACCGCAGAACGGGCGGGCGCTGGGCTGCAACAAATTAATCCAGCAGGGGGCCAAACTTGTGTTGAGCGCGGCCGATATAGTGGAAGAGCTGCCGGGATTCTGTGCCCTGAGCCATCAAGGGACGGATATGTCTGAGCAGCAGCATAATAGCGAATTGCCTTATGCCGATTTGTTGGATAACGTAGATTACGAGACCACGAGCGTGGATACCGTTGCCGAGCGGACCCAGCTTCCTGTCGAAGTGGTATTGGGCAGGTTGGTTGAGCTGGAGCTGGCCGGAGCAGTGATGGCGGTAGCCGGTGGATACGTCAGAGCGAGGAGGGCGAATCATGTTTGATGTATTGATGTACCTTTTCGAGACCTACATCCACAGCGATGCAGATGTGACGGTCGAACAAAACGAACTCACCGATGAACTGAGCCGCGCCGGTTTCGACAAGGAGGAGATCGAGAAGGCACTCGACTGGCTGGAAAGATTGGCCAATCTGCACGACAGCGAGCGGGAGGTCTACGTGGCCGCCAGCACGCAAGGCTCGATGCGTATCTATGCCCCGCAAGAACTGGCCCGTCTCAGCACCGAGTGCCGCGGCTTCCTGCTGTTTCTGGAGCAGGCCCAGGTGCTCAACGCCGAAACCCGCGAAATCTGCATCGAGCGTTTGCTCGAGCTGGACAAGCCGGATATCGAGCTGGATGACCTGAAGTGGGTGGTCATGATGGTGCTCTTCAACGTTCCCGGCAGTGAAAACGCCTACCAGCAGATGGAAGAGCTGGTGTTTGACGAGTCAGATGGCGTCATCCACTGACAGCCCGCAGCCGCGCTGGTAGAATCCGGATCATCTGGATTTCAAGGCGCGGCCCATGTCAAAGATCGATCACCACCTCTTTTCTGCCCACGAGCATGCGCTTGAACGTGAGCCATGCCCGCAGTGTGGTGCCGAGCTGGTGATCCGCCAGGGCAAGCACGGCCCTTTTCTGGGCTGTTCCGCCTACCCTGACTGCGACTTCATTCGCTCCCTGACCCCCTCCGGCCGTGACATCGAGAAAGTGCTCGAGGGTTCTGCCTGTCCGGACTGTGGTCAACCGCTGGCGATCAAGAAGGGGCGCTATGGGTTGTTCGTGGGCTGTACCCAATATCCGGCCTGCCAGCACATCGAATCCCTGCAGGAGAGTGACGATACCCAGGTACTTTGTCCCGAGTGCGGCAAGGGTCATCTGATCAGCCGTACCTCGCGTTATGGCAAGCAGTTCTACTCCTGCGACGGCTATCCCCACTGCAAATACGTCGTCAATGACAAGCCGGTTGCCATGCCTTGCCCGCAGTGCGGCTGGGGCATCATGGTGGAGAAAAAGGTGCGGGGGAGCGTGCGCTGGATCTGTCCGCAAAAGAAATGCGGCCACCAGAGCGAGCGGGTATAATCGCGCCGCCTTGAGCGAATTGAAACGTTTTCGGCAACCTTCCACCCCCCACTTGGAGTAAGGAAATTCCCGCCATGACTAAACCTTTCGTTGCCGTATTGATGGGCTCTGATTCCGATTTTCCCGTGATGCAGACCACTCTTGAGGTTCTCAAGTCGTTCGACATCGCGGTGGAAGTGAAGGTGACCTCCGCACACCGTACCCCGGCGGCGACCCACCAGTACGTAACCGATGCCGAAGACCGTGGCTGCAAGGTCTTTATCTGCGCCGCCGGTCTGGCCGCGCACCTGGCAGGTGCCGTGGCTGGCATCACTACGCGTCCCGTGATCGGCGTGCCCATCGATGGTGGCCCGCTCAAGGGGCTGGATGCCCTGCTCTCCACCGTGCAGATGCCGGGTGGTGTGCCGGTGGCAACCGTGGCTATCGGTAAAGCCGGTGCCAAAAATGCCGGCTATCTGGCCGCCCAGATGCTGGCGGTGGCCGATGATGAACTGGCGGCCAAGGTTCGGGCCGAGCGCCAGAAGAATGCCGACGAGGTGCTGGCCAAGGATGCCGCCCTGCAGGCTCAACTCAAGTAAGCCCCGAGACGGCAACCACGGTCAGCCCCGCTCTCTGTTGTTGGCAGGGGGATGAAGGGGGCTGCGGTGGTTGCCACCCTGCGGGGTCAACCTTAATTGATGATGAGGCGACAGCCCGGCTGTCGCATTTTTTATGTCCAAAGAATTTGAACTTGCTGTTGCCGCACTCCAGCACGATGGGGTGATTGCCTACGCTACCGAAGCGGTTTTTGGCCTGGGATGTGACCCCGATTCCGAAGCGGCGGTACAACGCCTGCTGGCGATCAAGCAACGACCGGTAGAGAAAGGGTTGATCCTGATTGCCGCCGATCTGGCCCAGCTGCAGGATTACATCGATTTGGACCAGCTTACCAGCGAGCAGCTGGCCAGGGTGGAGGCGAGCTGGCCCGGCCCCTTTACCTGGATCATGCCGGCTCGTCGCGATACGCCGGCCTGGCTGACCGGACAATTTGACACCCTGGCCGTGCGCGTCACGGCCCATCCACAGGTACAGGCGCTGTGCCGCGCTTTCGGCAAGCCGCTGGTCTCCACCAGTGCCAACCTGACTGGTGAGGAGCCCGCCCGCCGGCTGGCCGACATCGGCGAATTGCTGGCCAGCCAGCTGGCCTATATCCTGCCAGGCGAAGTGGGGGGGCAGGCCAACCCATCCGAGATCAAGGATGCCAGAACCGGTGCCGTCATTCGCCCCTCCTGAGCGGCGTTGGTGACGAGGTCTGGTGGCTATGCGGACGGGCGGAGTGCCAGTTCGAGGACATCACAATAATAGGGTCAGGCGACGATCCTAGCTGACTGGAGACAAGATGAGCAAACCGGATGTAGCCCAGGTCAAGGCCTTCCTGCTGCAGTTGCAGGACGATATCTGCCGTGGACTGGAGCAGGCTGACGGTGCCGGGCACTTTGTGGAGGATGCCTGGCAGCGTGAGGGGGGCGGCGGTGGCCGTACCCGGGTGCTGCGCCATGGAGCGGTGATAGAACAGGGGGGGGTCAACTTCTCCCATGTTTATGGCGATGCCATGCCGGCTTCCGCCACGGCCCATCGCCCCGAGCTGGCCGGCCGCAGGTTCGAGGCCATGGGTGTGTCGCTGGTGATCCATCCGCACAACCCCTACGTGCCGACCAGCCATGCCAACGTACGCTTCTTCATCGCGGAAAAGGAAGGGGAGGCGCCCATCTGGTGGTTCGGGGGGGGCTTCGATCTGACCCCGTTCTATCCGTTCGAAGAGGACGTTCGGCACTGGCATCAGGTCTCCCACGACCTCTGCCAGCCGTTTGGCGACAACATCTATCCCGAGTTCAAGTCCTGGTGCGATCGCTACTTCTTCCTCAAGCATAGAGGCGAGACACGGGGTGTCGGCGGTCTCTTCTTCGACGATCTCAATCGCTGGCCGTTTGCCGACAGCTTTGCCTTCATGCGAGCGGTGGGTGAAGGCTACCTCGCCGCCTATCTGCCGATTGTCGAACGACGAAAAGGAGATGCCTATGGCGAGCGGGAGCGGGAGTTCCAGCTATATCGCCGCGGTCGCTACGTGGAGTTCAATCTGGTGTACGACCGCGGTACCCTGTTCGGTCTGCAGACGGGGGGGCGCACCGAGTCGATCCTGATGTCGATGCCGCCACTGGCCCGCTGGGAGTATGACTGGCAACCTGCGGCTGGCAGCCCGGAGGCGCAGCTTTACACCGACTACCTCAAGCCGCGTGAGTGGCTGTGAAGCAAGGGGCCATCGCGGCCCCTTCTTGTTGCCGATATTCGACTTGTTCCCGCGGGGGAAAACCCGTTAAATCGGGAGATTGCCCTCTAAAGGAACGCCTTGATGGATCGTTATCTGGTTTTTGGCCACCCGGTGCGCCACAGCAAATCCCCCTTCATTCATACCCTCTTTGCCCGGCAGACCCAGCAAGAGCTGGAATATGGTCTGGCCGAGCCGGCAGTCGAGGAGTTCGCCACCGCATTGCGTGCGTTCTTTGCCCAGGGCGGCAAAGGGTGCAACGTTACAGTCCCCTTCAAGGAGCAGGCATTTGCCCTGGTCGACCGGTTGAGCCCCAGGGCCAAACGGGCGGGGGCGGTCAATACCATCAAGTTGACCGATGACGGCGTATTGCTGGGGGACAATACAGATGGGGCCGGGCTGGTGGCTGACCTCAAGTCCCACGGGATGAATTTGGCCGGCAGCAGGATCCTGTTGCTGGGAGCGGGTGGTGCGGCGCGCGGTGCGCTGGCGCCCTTGCTGGCCGAACAGCCGGCCGAAGTGGTGATCGCCAACCGGACCCACGCCCGGGCCGAGCAGCTGGCCGCCGAGTTTGCTGATCTGGGATCCGTCAGTGCCCAGACTTACCCGCAGCTAGCCGGTCCTTTCGATCTGATCATCAACTCCACCTCTGCCAGTCTGCAGGGAGAGCTCCCGCCTCTGGATCCTGCCCTGATCCATGCCGACATCGCCATCTACGACATGATGTATGGTGCGACGGATACCCCCTTCATTGGTTGGGCCAGACAACATGGTGCCCGCCAGGCCATGGACGGGCTGGGTATGCTGGTGGAGCAGGCTGCCGAAGCGTTTACCGTGTGGCGCGGAATCCGGCCAGGGACTAAACAGGTATTGAGAGAACTGCAACGCAATCTGGGGACCCTATGAATCAAGGCATCCTGTTTCCCGAGCTGGCGGACTGGCAACCGCATGAACAGCGCATCCATTTTCCCGCCCAGCAGATGGGGGCGCTGGTCGATTGCTACATCAGCCGCCGGCGACTGGAAAAAATGACCGGTCTCTCCCTGGCCAGGGAGGAGGACATACTGCGGGCCTTCGAAAGCGTGCGTTTTGACATTGAAGAGATGGCTGAAAAACTCATTGAAGAACAAGAGTTTGCCGAGGATGGTGCAATCTATCTGTGATTTTTACGAGTTTTTTCTCAAAGCAGCGGAACTTGTACCAAGAGACGTGGACTAACTAGATAGTTGAGGAAGTGCTAGCTAGTCACCTTTATAACGCCCCGGTATTCGTACCGGGGATTTTTTTATCTGCATGAAAAGTAAGAAAAATTATGTAATTCATTTTTCGTGAAACTAAATTACATAAATTACTTTCACTTTCTGCTGCTTTGCTATACAGTTAGCAACGTAGGGTACAGAGGTAAGATGTTCTATCTTTCAGACCTTTTATTTCACGTAATTGAATGTGGCTGAATAGCAGCCCCGGTGAGTCATCATCGGGGCGTTTTTTTATGGGTTGCATTTAGAGTAAATGCTTTAATGTTGGTGAATATTTGTTAGAATGAAAGGGCTTCTTGAGGAAAAACCAGTCGTCTTTGTTCTCAAGATTTAGCTTCTTCCCAATTTTTGAACTGATTGTTTAAGGCCGGTACTGCATCTGCAGCATCGGCCTCATTTTTATCCCTCCGCCACAGAAAATGTAATTAAATTTCATTTTGGTACTTATTAAGCGATATCGCCGCTTTTTCTCTGCATGAATTTGAAAACGTTGCCAATGGGATGAAAAGTTAATTGTTATATAAAATTAACTGTTTATCCCATTGATCAATATGGTTATTCAGATTTTTGGAGGGAGGTAAGCCAAGCGTGGATGGAGGGCAGAGAAGGGTGCTCACAGGCTGAAAGCCTTTCAATCAGCGGAGGAGCCGCTCCGCCAATTGCATGGTTGCTTGCCGTGTCAACAAGAGGGGAGCTATTCCTCGATCGACTCTTGTTCGTCGTCAATCACCTCATCGGCGCCAGCCTGATACCAGCCGGTCAGCGTCTGGGCCAGCTTTTCCACCCCGATGTTGTTCAGCGAGGAGAAGGCTTCCACCTGGATATGCGGGCCCAATGCCGCCACGGCCTGGCGTACCTTGATGACCTGATTGTTGCGCGGGCCCGGGCTCAGCTTGTCGGCCTTGGTCAGCAGCAGCATGACAGGCAGTGCGCGGTGGGCGCTCCACTCCAGCATGTTCATGTCGGTATCTTTGAGCGGGTGACGGATGTCCATCAGGATCACCAGCCCTTTCAAGGACTCGCGACGCTGCAGATATTCAGCCAGGGACTTTTGCCACTTAAGCTTCATTTCCAGCGGAACTTGCGCATAACCGTAACCTGGCAGGTCGACCAGACGCTTGCCCGGCTCCAGCTCGAACAGGTTGATCAACTGGGTGCGACCCGGGGTCTTACTGGTACGTGCCAGGTTCTTGTGCTTGGTCAAGGTATTCAATGCAGATGACTTACCGGCGTTGGAACGGCCGGCAAACGCAATCTCGACACCCCCATCATTTGGCAGGTGACGGATGTCGGGTGCGCTGGTCACAAAATGCACCTTATTGAAATTCAGAGTTTGTGTATCCAACGTAAATTCCCCATAGAGATAGAGGGTTATAGAGTTACTTTTTTGTGAAATCGTGTAAAATGGCGTCGCTTAAACGCGTTTATTTTAACATGCCTTCAGCGGCATGGGATCTGGAAGCCTAATAACGAGAAGTTGGAACGCCATGAAGAACCTAGTCATTACTCTTGCTCTGATGGTTGGCGTAACGGGGATGGCACAAGCCAAGGGCGATGCCGCTGCGGGACAAACCAAGGCTGCCGTTTGCGCGGCCTGTCACGGACCGGACGGAAACAGCCTTGTCGACATGTATCCCAAGATTGCTGGTCAGCACGCATCATATATCAAAAAGCAGTTAGTTGAACTGAAGGCTGCAGCTTCCGGCCAAACTGGTCGGGTTGCTCCCATCATGGGGCCGATGGCGCTTCCCCTGTCCGAGCAGGACATGGAGGACCTGGCTGCCTACTTCTCCAGCCAGAAGGTGACGCCGATCGCCGTGCCCGATGATGCTGTGGCGGCAGGCAAGGCGCTCTACATGGGGGGCGACATGAGCCGCGGTCTGGCTGCTTGTACCGCCTGTCATGGTCCTCGTGGTTCCGGGGTCGAGCAGGCCAAGTATCCAAGCCTCTCCGGCCAGCACCCTGCCTACATCAAGGCCCAGCTCACCGCCTTCCGGGCTGCCGCTCGTGACAATGATCCTAACGGCATGATGCGGGACGTGGCCAAGAAGCTGACCGATCAGGATATCGAAGTGCTGTCCAAATATGTGGCGGGTCTGCACTGATTGCGGTCGTTTATCCAGCCCGTTGATATTGACGAGGAGCCAGCGGCTCCTCGTTTCTTTTTGGCCTTTAACACCATTTGGCCAATTTTTTCTCGCATTGTTGTAAGAGATCTCCCATTCATGAGCCTGGCCAGGGCTTAAAAAATTCGGGAATAATGCTTAGTAATTCATTAATTTCAATATGTTAAATGACAATAGATGGATTATTTCCGTTTGAAAACGTTCCTGGTTGATTGAGCCACTTTATTAAGTTGATACAGTGGATGCATGGAGTGGCCCGCAGGGCAGTTCACGACAGGGATGACGTGAAAGACAGGATGTCGAGGCGGCAGGACGCCACGGAGCCATGCAAGTGGCAGGCAAAGGATTGAAAAACCAGGATGGTGACCGTTCAGGAAGAGCGGGGCTGCGGGAAGCAACCACCCCAGAAGATGACCGGACGTCGTCGGCATGGGTCAGGCAAGCACACGCACATTCAGGATCGACCAATTAAGGTCAGGACGACCACACACAAAGATATGATGCGCAGACGTATCACCACGGACAGGGTGATTTGCAGCCAGGGATGGGACTCGCATAAACATATCAAGGCAGCTTCGGCTGCCTTTTTTCTTTTGGGTCATTAACCCGCCCGGTCATTCTGTGTCAAAATACCAGCAACATGCCCAGAGGATGCCGATCCTGCGGTATTTGGTGGTCATTCATGGCCGGATGGGTGCGGGATCCCACTTTTTGTTTCTCGTCCATCACTCCCGGTATCAGCATCCTCCCCGGCCTACATCAGGCCGGGAACGGGTTTCAATCCAGTTATTTGTCGGAGTCAGTCATTCATGTCGGCTAAACAACCCAATCGCAAGCCCGCCGGTAAGCGCAAAGAATCAGAGGCCAGTGCCCAGGAAGGCCGTGAGCGCAAGCGCGCCGCCAAGCGCAAGGGCTTGAAGGCCGGATCCCGCCAGCAAGTCGAGCAGAGCGGCAAGAAAGGCGGTACCAAGCAGGCCAAGGACCCGCGTATCGGTTCCCGCAAGCCCGTCGCGTTGATCGTGGAAGAGAAGGGTGGCAAGCCGGTGGCGCCCAAACCCGCCAAAGAGAAGAAGCTGGTGATGACCCCTGAGCAGGAGCTGGCCTCCATCGAGAATGATGATCGCCTCAATGACCTGCTGGATCGTCTGGATGCTGGTGAAACCCTGGAAGCGACCGAGCAGGCCTGGGTCGATCAGCGGGTCGATCGCTATCAGGAGCTGATGGACGAGCTTGGCATCATCGACAACGATGACGACGAAGACGACATGGACTTTGATGATGCCGACTTTGACGAGCCAAGCCAGCCAGCCTCCGAAGAGGAGCTGTGGGATCGTTTCACTCAGGTTGACTATCAGCCGGAGCCCAAGCCTGAGCCGAAGAAAAAGTGATGAGTGGATGGATGCTGGCCGCCCTGTTGGGCGGCCTGATTTTGTTGGGGCTGGCCTTCTATGCCGGTTCCCTGCTGGCCCGTCTCAAGCGCCAGCACGACAGCCAGCAGCAGGCCATCGCGGCTCGCAATGAGCGTATTCTCGAGAGCGTCAGGGTCATCGCCCACGCGGTACGAGATGGCCAGTGCGACTACTCCGAAGGTGCCATCCGGCTGACAAACCTGCTCGATGCACTGCAGATCAAGGGCGGTCGTGCCTTTGCCGGTGAATTTCCGGGTCTGTACGGTCTCTACGAGAAGGTGAAAGAGATGCCGACCCATGAGGCGAGGCGGGCCCTCAAGCGCAATGAAATCATGAAGATGGATCTCGAACGCAGTGGCTATGAGGCCGAGCTGGAGGCGCAGATCCTCAAGGATGTGGCCCGACTGAAGGATTTTCAGTTAAGCCGGTGAGCCAATAACAACAAGAGGAAGCAAGCGTGCAAGCAGAACAGATTGTGTGGGATCAGGCCCTGATCGAAAAATATAATTACAGCGGCCCGCGTTATACCTCCTATCCCACTGCGCTGGAGTTCAATGAGGGCTTCGGTTATCCGGACTTCGTCCAGGCCGCGAGCCAGTATCCGGCGCGCAACCTGTCGCTTTACGTGCACATCCCCTTCTGTCACAAGCTCTGCTACTACTGCGGTTGCAACAAGGTGATCACCCGTCACCGCCACAAGGCTGACCAGTACCTCGATTACCTCGAGCAAGAGATCAAGGCACAGGCCCCGCTGTTCAAGGAGCGGCTGGTGACCCAGCTGCACTGGGGCGGCGGCACGCCCACCTATCTGGATGAACCCCAGACCCGCCGACTGATGACCATGTTGCGGGAGCACTTCCATTTCGCCGAAGAGGGCGAAATCAGCATCGAGGTGGATCCCCGCGAGATCGAGCTTTCCATGCTGGATGTGCTGCGGGAAATCGGCTTCAACCGCATCAGCCTTGGCGTGCAGGATTTCAACAAGGAGGTCCAGGTCGCGGTCAACCGCGAGCAGGACAACGACTTCATCCGCGCCATGCTGGAGCGAGCCCGCGAACTGGGTTTTCGTTCCACCAACCTGGATCTCATCTACGGCCTGCCACATCAGAACCGGGAGAGCTTCCACCACACCCTGGAAGAGGTGCTCAAGACCGACCCGGCGCGCCTCTCCATCTTCAACTATGCCCACCTGCCGAGCCGTTTTGCCGCCCAGCACAAGCTGAAGGAGGCGGACATGCCGGCGCCGCAGGAGAAGCTGGCCATGCTGCAGGACACCATCGCCTTTCTGACCTGCCGAGGCTACCAGTTCATCGGCATGGATCACTTCGCCAAGCCAGACGACGAACTGGCGGTGGCCCAGCGTGAGGGTAAGCTGCATCGCAACTTCCAGGGTTATACCACCCAGGGGGATTGCGACCTGCTGGGGCTGGGGGTCTCCTCCATCAGCATGATCGGTGACGCCTATTCCCAGAACCAGAAAGAGCTCAAGGCCTACTACGCCCAGGTGGAAACGCTGGGGCACGCCCAGTGGAAGGGGTGCTCGCTCAACCGGGACGACCTGATCCGCCGCGAGGTGATCAAGCGCCTCATCTGCGATTTTCGCCTGAACTTTGCCGCCGTCGAGCAGGCCCATGGTCTGGTGTTCAAGGAGTACTTCGCCGAAGACCTCAAGCTGCTGCAGACCTTCATCGATGACGGTCTGGTGCGCATGACCGAAGAGGGAATGGAGGTGGTCTCCACCGGTCAGCTGCTGATCCGCAATATCTGCATGTGCTTCGATGTCTACCTGCGGAGCAAGGCACGCCAGCAGCAGTTCTCCCGGGTGATCTAAGCCGGTCGATGCTGTTGGAAAACAAAAAAACCGCCTCTCGGCGGTTTTTTTGTTGGGCCTGGCTGTACTCAGCGCTGGGCTGCGCGGGCACTCAGCTCGGCCTTCTCGGCCTCGCTCAGGAAGGCCAGGGTCAGGCCATTCTGCTGGGCGGTGCGGATCTCGCTCACCGTCATGCCGGCGGCCGGAGCGGCCACTTCATATTCGTGGGGCAGGTCGATCCCCTCTACCGCCGGGTCGTCGGTGTTGAGACAGGCCAGCACGCCGGCGGCCAGGAACTGGCGGATCGGGTGCTCGCTCAGGCTCGCTACCGTGGTGGTTTGAATGTTGGAGGTGAGGCAGGATTCGATGCCGATGCGGTGCTCGGCCAGATAGGCCATCAGGGCTGGATCCTGAATCGCCTTGACGCCGTGGCCGATACGCTCGGCCCCCAGCTCGCGAATGGCCTGCCACATGCTTTCGGGGCCAGCGGCTTCACCGGCGTGCACGGTGACGCGCATGCCCGCATCGCGCACCCGGCGGAAGTGCTCGGTGAACAGCTCGCCCGGGAAGCCCAGCTCGTCGCCGGCCAGATCGATGGCAACCAGCTTGTCGCGATGAGCCAGGCAGGCATCCAGCTCCTGCTTGCACTGCTCGGTGCCGAAGGTGCGGCTCATGATGCCGATCAGGTTGGTCTTGATGCCGAAGTCGCGGCTACCGGCCGCTACGCCGTCGATGATGGCTTCGACCACGCCCTGCGGGTGCAGCTTGTGGGCCATCGCCATGTAGGCCGGGCTGAAGCGCAGTTCGGCATAGTCGATGCCGGCGCGCAGCAAGTCTTCCACGTTCTCGTAGGCCACCCGGCGGCAGGCATCGTAGTCGGCCAGCACAGCTACGCCCCAGTCCAGTTTCTTCAGGAAGGCGACCAGGCTCGGCTCGTTCTCGACGATCTGCACGTGCGGGCGCAGCGCTTCGAGTTCGTCTGCCGGCAGCCGGATATTGTGCTGACGGCCCAGCTCGAGGATGGACTGCGGACGGATGTTGCCGTCCAGATGGCGGTGCAGGTCGGTCAGGGGAAGAGATCTGTCAATCATGATGGCGCCTTCTTCGAGTCGGGTTGGAAAGCCTGCCATTCTAGGCGGGGCTTCCAAAAAAGATACCCCGTTTGAAATCAAACGGGGTCTTATTGGTCGGCGATTTGCCAAGGCGTGATGGGAATCGTTTTTCCTCGGGACTCAGGAGAGGTCGAGTTCCTTCAGCTTGCGGGTGAGGGTATTGCGTCCCCAACCGAGCAGGCGCGCCGCCTCCTGTTTGTGGCCATGGGTATGGTCCAGCGCGGTTTCCAGCATGATCCGCTCGAACTGGGGCAGGGCATCGGCCAGGATGTCGGTCTCCCCCAGCGCCAGCTTGGCGGCGACCCAATCCTGCAACTGCTGTTGCCAGCCGCCGGACAGCGCCGGCTGGCCCGGCTCGGCGGTGCTGGTGATGGGGGTCAGCAGCTCGGTGGGCAGGTCGCTCACCAGCACCTCCTGCCCCGAGGCCATCACGGTGAGCCAGCGGCAGACGTTTTCCAGCTGGCGCACGTTGCCGGGCCAGGGCAGACGGCTGATATAGGCCTGGGTATCCGGATGCAGGCTCTTGGCCTCCACGTTCAGCTCCTTGGCTGCCCGCAGCAGAAAGTGACGGGCCAGTTGGGGAATGTCTTCGCGCCGCTCCTTGAGGGCGGGAATGTGGATGCGGATGACGTTGAGGCGGTGGAACAGATCTTCCCGAAACTCGCCGTCGGCCACCCGCTTCTCCAGGTTCTGGTGGGTGGCGGCGATGATCCGCACATCCACCTGTACCGGCTGATGGCCACCGACCCGGTAGAACTGGCCGTCGGCCAGCACCCGCAGCAGCCGGGTCTGCACATCCAGCGGCATGTCGCCGATCTCGTCGAGAAACAGGGTGCCGCCGTCGGCCTGCTCGAAGCGGCCGTGGCGGATGTTGTTGGCACCGGTGAAGGCCCCCTTCTCATGGCCGAACAGTTCCGATTCGATGAGATCTTTCGGGATGGCCGCCATGTTGAGGGCGATGAAGTTCTTGTGGGCGCGTGGGCTGTGCTTGTGCAGGGCGTGGGCGACCAGCTCCTTGCCGGTGCCGCTCTGGCCGTTGATCAGCACCGAGATGCTGGAGCGTGACAGCCGGCCGATGGCGCGGAACACCTCCTGCATGGCCGGCGCCTCGCCGATGATTTCCGGGCTGCTGGCCGGATCCTGCTGGCGTGCCTTGCGCTTGGTACGCTGCTCCTTGAGATGATTCTCGGCGCGGCGCACCAGGGTGACCGCTTCGTCGATATCGAACGGCTTGGGCAGGTATTCGAAGGCGCCGCGCTGGTAGGCGTTGACTGCGCTGTCGAGATCCGAGTGGGCGGTCATGATGATGATGGGCAGGTCGGCCTGGCGGCGATGGATCTGCTCAAGCAGGCTGAGGCCGTCGATGCCGGGCATGCGGATGTCGGAGAGGATCACGTCCGGCGAGCGCATTTCCAGCGAGCTCAGCAGCGCCTCGCCGTCGGCGAAGCTCTCGCACTCGAAGCCTTCACTGCCGAGGGTGCGCTCCAGCACCCAGCGGATAGAACTGTCGTCATCGACGATCCACACTTTTGCTGTCATGACGTTCCCTTATTTGCGAAGCGGTAGAAAAATGGTGAATTCGGTGTGGCCGGGCCAGCTGATGCAGTCGATCCGCCCCTTGTGCTGGTCGATCAGGTTCTGGGCAATGGAGAGGCCGAGCCCGGTGCCCCCCTCCTTGCCGGTGATCATCGGATAGAAGAGGGTGTCGCGGATGGCATCCGGGATGCCGGGGCCGTTGTCGATGATCTTGATCTCGGCCGCCAGCCGGTAGCGCTGGCCGTGGATGGTGATCTGGAACGCGGTGCGGGTCTTGATGCGGATGAGGCCGGTTTGCTCACCGATGGCCTCGGCGGCGTTGCGCACCATGTTGAGAAAGGCCTGCTGCAACTGGTCCGGCTCCATCTCGAACTCCGGGATGCTGGGATCGTAATCCCGCTCGATGCGCACCGTCGGCGGCAGCTCCAGTTCTACCAGCCGGCGCACCTGCTCCAGCACCGAGTGCACGTTGTGCATCTGGTGGCGACCGGGCCGCTGGGGGCCGAGCAGCCGGTCGACCAGTACCCGCAGCCGGTCGGCCTGCTCGATGATAATGCCGGTGTACTCGCGCAGGGCGGGGTCGGGCAGCTCCTTTTGCAGCAGCTGGGCCGCGCCGCGCAGACCGCCGAGGGGATTCTTGATCTCGTGGGCCAGGCCGCGTACCAGCTCCTTGGCCGCCTGCTGCTGGGCATGCTGCTGCAACTCCTGGCTGATCTTCTTCTGCTGGTCGATCTTGCGCAGCTCCACCACCATCAGCCGCTGTTCGTGGTCGGCCAGTGGACTGACGCTCATCTCCACCAGTCTGGGCTCCCCTTCCACCACCAGGGTGACTTCGCTGTCGGTGAAGCCCTGCCCCGAACTGAGGCACTGCTTGAGGCGCTGCAGATCGAGGGAGATATGTTCCAGCAGATGGGGCAGCTCGATGCCGATCAACCGGCGCTGACTGAGGGAGAGCAGCTGCTCGGCGGCGGGGTTGACGAACTGGATGCAGAGCCGTTCATCCATCAGGATGACGGCAGTCAGCAGGTTGTCGAGCAGTATCCTGGCTTGATCCGGGCGGGTTGGCACTGGTTTCTCCCTAAAACGGTGCTATACACCAGCTATGCACCAATGTGGTGCATTTAGTCTACCCGTATCGAGGCACAGGATCACCCCTTGTTGTTGAGCGGGGTCGCTTTGGGGGCTGAATTGATGCTGGCCCGGTGCAGGTAGAAGGTGACTGCCTTGGATTTAGCAAGGATCGTACCGTCTTTGGCGAGCAGCTCGAGCTGGGCCTCGTGGGCACCCCGATCCAGGTTTTCGACCCGGATGGCGAGGGCATTGTTGACGAGAGGGGCCGCCTTGCCGTCCAGGGTCAGGCGCACGTCATACTGGGTGGGGGGCAGGGGCCTGACCTGGCCCTGGAACACCACGTTGCCTGTGTTGTCGCGCAGTGTACTGCCCTGTTCCGGGGAGAGCAGTTCGATCACCAGCTTGGCCGCTTCCTTCTCTTTTTTGGCATCGACACCGGTCAGGCTGTTGAAATTGTCCACCTGGACCGAGCGGGGGGCAGTGCCGATGAAGGGGGCGACGCGCAGATCGACCTCCTTGGCCTTCTGTCCCGGGGGCGGTGCATCCGTGTAGTGGACGACCCCCTGGTTGTCGGTCCAGGAGTATACCTTGGCGGCCTGGGCGGCACTGGTGGCCAGCAGCAACAGGCTCAGCATCCATACTGGGTAGGCGGTTTTCATCCATCTCTCCTTGACGGGATTCTGCTTAATCCTATCAGAGAAAAAACCCGCCTGTCGGCGGGTTTGGTCAAGTTCTGAGCTGGGATCCGGATTAAACGGAGTAGTACAGTTCAAATTCCAGCGGGTGCGGGGTCATGCGCACACGGTCAACGTCCTGCTGCTTCAGCTCCAGGTAGGAGTTGATGAAGTCGTCGCTGAACACGCCACCGCGGGTCAGGAACTCGCGATCCGCATCCAGCGCGGCCAGGGCTTCGTCCAGAGAGCCGGCCACGGTCGGCACTTCGGCAGCCTCTTCCGGCGGCAGGTCGTACAGGTTCTTGTCCATGGCATCGCCCGGATGGATCTTGTTGATGATGCCGTCCAGACCGGCCATCAACTGGGCAGCGAAGGCCAGGTACGGGTTGGCAGCCGGATCCGGGAAGCGGACTTCAATGCGGCGCGCTTTCGGGCTCGGTACCACCGGGATACGGATGGAGGCAGAGCGGTTGCGGGCGGAGTAGGCCAGCATGACCGGTGCTTCATAACCCGGAACCAGACGCTTGTAGGAGTTGGTGGTCGGGTTGGCGAAGGCGTTGATGGCCTTGGCGTGCTTGATGATGCCGCCGATGTAGTGCAGCGCCATCTCGGACAGACCGCCGTACAGGTCGCCGGCGAACAGGTTGACGCCGTTCTTGGCCAGAGACTGGTGGCAGTGCATGCCGGAGCCGTTGTCACCGAACATGGGTTTCGGCATGAAGGTGACGGTCTTGTTGTAGGCGTGGGCCACGTTGTGGATCACGTACTTCAGTACCTGAACTTCGTCAGCCTTCAGGGTGAGGGTGTTGAAGCGGGTGGCGATCTCGTTCTGACCGGCAGTGGCCACTTCGTGGTGGTGAGCCTCAACGACCTGGCCCATCTCTTCCAGCACCAGACACATGGCGGCGCGGATATCCTGGGAGGAGTCGACCGGGGCAACCGGGAAGTAACCGCCCTTCACGAACGGACGGTGGCCTTTGTTGCCGTGCTCGTAGTTGGTACCGGAGTTCCAGGCGGCTTCTTCGGATTCGATCTTCACGAAGCTGTGACCCATGGTGTTCGAGAAGGTGATGTTGTCGAACATGAAGAATTCCGGCTCCGGCCCGAACAGCACGGTGTCGGCGATACCGCTGGCTTTCAGGAAGTCTTCGGCACGCTTGGCGATGGAGCGCGGATCGCGGTCGTAACCCTGCATGGTAGCGGGTTCCAGCACGTCACAGACGATGTTCAGGGTGGTCTCTTCGGTGAACGGGTCCAGCTTGGCGGAGGCGGGATCCGGCATCAGCACCATGTCGGATTCGTTGATGCCTTTCCAGCCGCCGATGGAGGAGCCGTCGAACATCTTGCCGTCTTCGAAGAAATCTTCGTCGACCTGGTGGGCAGGGATGGATACGTGCTGCTCTTTACCCTTGGTATCGGTAAAGCGCAGGTCGACAAACTTGACTTCGTGTTCCTGGATCAGGGCCAAAACGTTCTGGGCTGACATGCTAAGTAACCTCCGGTGTTAAAACTCTTAGGGTGAATGCGTCATCACATTCACATAAGCCAGTATCGTGCCAAGTTTGTGACAGCTTGATTTCAGGGCATTTGCGACTACGGGCCTGCCCCGAGACTCGCTATCTCAGCGCGTTACGCCTCAAAGTAGTGCAACCTTGGATCGTTTTGGTGCACTAAAATGGTGCGTGGTATACGGTCGGCCCCTATCTAAGCAGGCTTTGATGAGAAGGTCTATGATCCTGATCCCCTGTTATGCGCGAATGTACTGCAATTCTGCTAGGCAGATCACAAAGGCGAGAGTACAATTAGCGCCCAATTTTACCCGGTGATTTGAGGCGAGAATGTTAGAGAATTTACGCAATATTGCGATTATTGCGCACGTTGACCACGGCAAAACCACGCTGGTGGACAAGCTGCTGCAGCAATCCGGCACTCTGGATCGCACCAGCGAAGGTCAGGAACGGATCATGGACTCCAATGATCTGGAACGGGAACGTGGCATCACCATTCTCGCCAAGAACACTGCGATCCGCTGGAACGACTACCGCATCAACATCGTGGATACCCCGGGTCACGCCGACTTCGGTGGTGAAGTTGAGCGTGTGCTCTCCATGGTTGACTCCGTACTGCTGCTGGTTGACGCCGTTGACGGCCCGATGCCGCAGACCCGTTTCGTGACCCAGAAGGCGTTCGCCCAGGGTCTGAAGCCGATCGTGGTCATCAACAAGATCGACCGTCCGGGTGCTCGTCCTGACTGGGTAATGGATCAGGTCTTCGATCTGTTCGACAACCTGGGCGCCACCGATGAGCAACTGGACTTCAAGGTTGTTTACGCCTCTGCACTGAACGGTTGGGCCACCCTGGATCAAGACGTCGAGTCCGAGAACATGGAACCCCTGTTCCAGGCCATCGTCGACAACGTGGAAGCGCCTGCCGCGGACACCGATGGTGCCTTCCAGATGCAGATCTCCCAGCTGGACTACAACTCCTACGTGGGCGTTATCGGTATCGGCCGCATCACCCGTGGTCGCGTCAAGACCAACCAGCAGGTGACCGTGGTGGGTGCCGATGGCAAGACCCGTACCGGCAAAGTTGGCCAGGTACTGGGCTACCTGGGCCTGTCCCGTACCGAAGTGGCCGATGCGCAAGCTGGCGACATCATCGCCATCACCGGTCTGGGCGAGCTGAAGATCTCCGACACCATCTGCGACAACGGTGCCGTTGAAGCGCTGCCGCCGCTCTCCGTTGACGAGCCGACCGTGAACATGACCTTCCAGGTCAACACCTCTCCGTTCGCCGGTAAAGAGGGCAAGTTCGTGACCTCCCGCAACATCCTGGAGCGTCTGAACCAGGAGCTGGTCCACAACGTGGCCCTGCGTGTGGAAGAGACCGACGATCCGGACAAGTTCCGTGTCTCCGGCCGTGGTGAACTGCACCTCTCCATCCTGATCGAAAACATGCGTCGCGAAGGCTACGAGCTGGCGGTATCCCGTCCGGAAGTTATCCTGCGCACCGTAGACGGCGTTCTGCAAGAACCGTTCGAAACCGTAACCGTGGACGTGGAAGAAGCGCACCAGGGTTCTGTCATGGAGCAACTCGGCCTGCGTAAGGGCGAGATGACCAACATGACCCCGGATGGTAAAGGCCGTGTTCGTCTCGACTTCATGATCCCGAGCCGTGGCCTGATCGGCTTCCAGACCGAGTTCATGACCCTGACCTCAGGTACCGGTCTGCTGTACCACACCTTCGACCACTACGGTCCGCACAAGGGTGGCAGCATCGGTGAGCGTCAGAACGGCGTGCTGATCTCCAACGCTACCGGCAAGGCGCTGACCTATGCCCTGTTCGGTCTGCAAGACCGTGGTCGTCTGTTCATCGGTCACGCGACCGAAGTGTACGAAGGCCAGGTGATCGGTATTCACTCCCGTTCCAACGACCTGACCGTCAACTGCCTGAAGGGCAAACAGCTGACCAACATGCGTGCCTCCGGTACCGACGAAGCCCAGGTGCTGACTCCGCCGATCCGCATGTCGCTGGAACAGGCTCTGGAGTTCATCGACAACGACGAACTGGTTGAAGTCACTCCGAAGAGCATCCGTATCCGCAAGAAGCTGCTGACCGAGCTGGACCGCAAGCGCGCCGGTCGTGCTTGATCCGCTGCATCAGCGATGAAAAGAGGCCTGCGGGCCTCTTTTTTTATGGTCGTTTTCCGCAGAAGGAGCCACAGTCGCGCCCGGACGAGTCGCATCTGGCCGGCTCGCGGGTGGTCAAACGGTGACGGGATCTGACACAATGTCGGCATGATGAAGACATCGGGAAGCACAATGCAGCTGAAATCCGGTGGCCGTCTCGGTCACGCCCTCTCTTTCTTGCACCATGATGGGCGCCATTTCGCCCAGTTCGTCTGGGGCCGTTTCCAGCAGGACAGGCTGACGGTCACCGCCGGCTATCTGGCCTATGTCACCCTGCTCTCCCTGGTGCCCATGATCGCCGTGGTGTTCGGCATGATGTCGGCCTTTCCGGTGTTCCAGAGTCTGAAGCAGGCGATGGAGCAGTTCGTCTATCACAACTTCGTACCCACCGCCGGCGAGATGCTCAAGGAGTACATCGACGGCTTCGTGGCCAACGCCACCAACACCACGGCAGTCGGCATCGGTGCCCTGATCGTGGTGGCGCTGATGCTGATCTCGGCCATCGACAAGAACCTCAACTACATCTGGCGTTCGACCCGGAGCCGGCCGCTGGCCCAGGCATTCGCCATGTACTGGATGATCCTGACCCTGGGCCCCGTGCTTATCGGGGCCAGCATCGCCATCTCCTCCTATATTTTCTCGCTGCGGCTGTTCGGGGCCGAGAGCCTGTTCGGCATCGGCTACCTGCTGCTGCGCGGCCTGCCGTTCTTGTTCTCTGTGCTCACTTTCCTGCTGGTCTATACCGTGGTGCCCAACTGCAAGGTGCGGCTGATGCACGCCTTCATCGGCGCCCTGGTGGCGGCCACCCTGTTCGAGCTGGCCAAGCGCGGTTTTGCCATCTATATCACCAACTTCCCCTCCTATCAGGCCATCTATGGTGCCCTGGCGACCATCCCCATTCTGTTTGTTTGGGTCTACCTGAGCTGGCTGGTGGTCTTGCTTGGCGCGGAAACCACCGCCTGCCTTGGTGAATATGAGCGGCCTGCCTCAGAAGAGCTGGCTTGAACCTTGTTGTTGGCATTGGCGACCATGCTGTTTGTCTGGGCCTATGTGGACTGCCTGAGCTGGCTGGTGGTCTTGCTTGGCGCGGAAACCACCGCCTGCCTCGGCGAATATGAGCGACCGGGCGCCGATGAGTTGGCCTGATCCGGCCTCTTGCTGTTAGCATCGACGACCGCCCCCATCAGCAGATGGGGGCGGTCGTTCCGTTTTGAGAGGAGAGGGAAGTGATTGCACTGATTCAGCGGGTCAGCGAGGCCAGCGTAACGGTAGAGGGTGAGGTGACCGGGGCCATCGGTCAGGGTCTGCTGGTGCTGCTCGGAGTGGAGCAGGGGGATGACGAGGCCAAGGCCGACAAGCTGCTGCACAAGGTGAGCGGTTACCGCATCTTCTCCGATGAGAATGGCAAGATGAACCTCAACGTTAGCCAGGCCGGCGGCAGCCTGCTGGTGGTCTCCCAGTTCACCCTGGCGGCGGAGACCAACAAGGGGATGAGACCCAGCTTCTCCGGCGGCGCTCATCCGGTCGAGGCGGAGCGGCTGTACGACTACTTCGTGGCGCGGGCCGCCGCCAGCGGCATACCGACTGCCACCGGCCGCTTCGCCGCCGACATGAAGGTGGCGCTGGTCAACGACGGCCCGGTCACCTTCTGGCTACAGGTCTGACGCCAGCGGATCGCGTGGGCTGGTGTGCAGCAGTATGTTGCGCAGCCCTGGCACCGGGTAGGGGGTGGTGGGGCCGACCCACTGCTCCAGCAGCATCAGTACCCGGGTCAGCTCGAGGCGGGTGCGCGGCAGCAGGTTGATGATGAGCTCGCCGTTGAGGCGGGGGGCCAGCGCCTGATAGATGCGCTCCTGGAACAGCAGCGGCGGATTGCCGTCCTGGCTGAACAGATCGAGCAGGATGAGGTCGTACTGTGCCTCGCTCTGCTCCAGAAAGGCGAGGGCATCGGCCTGGTGCAGGGTCGGTGTACGCTGGCTGCCTTGTTCGGGCTGAAAGAACAGCTGATAGAGAGTGATCACCTCTTCATCGAGGTCGACGCACTCGTGGCGGGCATCGGGCCAGCGTCGACGCAGATGGCGAGTGAGATCGCCCCCTCCCAGCCCTAGTTCGAGGATGCTGGCGGCCTGTTCGGGCAGCAGACAGGCGATCACCTGCTGGTGCGGCAGGCAGAGGGTGGCGGGCTCGGCCAGGGACATGGCCGACTGCACCACGCCGTCGATCTCCAGCCAGCGGTGGTGGGCATTTTCCTGCACGGTGAGCCGGCGCTGGGGCTTGGCGCTGAGGTGCAATAAGTGGTCGGCTTGGTACGCTTGCAGATTGAAGTCCATGAATTTGCACGGCAAGATGGTTTTCGACCAGTGTAACTCAAGGATGGAACTATGTACCGGGTGGTCACCCCCCAGACGGCAGCCGAGCTGGATGCCCATTATCAATTGAGCTGGGAGGCATGGGGGCGCAAGCCCTTCACTCTGTCCGTCGGCGCCAACTCAAGGATCGCTTTATGTACCGGGTAGTCACCCCTCAAACCGAAGCCGAGCTGGATGCCCATTATCAAGTGAGCTGGGAGGCATGGGTGCGCAAGCCCTTCACTCTGTCCGTCGGCGTCAACTCAAGGATCGCTTTATGTACCGGGTAGTCACTCCTCAAACCGACGCCGAGCTGGATGCCTACTACCAGTTGCGCTGGGAACTACTGCGTAAACCCTTCAATCTGCCTCTCGGTTCCGAGCGGGACGAATACGACACCGTCGCCATTCACCGGCTGATGCTGGCCCCCGACGGCACGCCCATCGCGGTGGGGCGGCTGTTTGTCGGCGGTGACGAGGCGCAGATCCGTTTCATGGCGCTGCGCCCCGAATTTCGCGGCCAGGGGCTGGGTGCCCGCATGGTGCAGGATCTCGAACAGCTGGCCTGCAGCGAGAAGGTGAAGCGACTGGTGATGAATGCCCGCCAAGAGGCGGTGGAGTTCTACCGCAAGTGCGGCTTTCTCGAGGTGGGGGAAGGCCCCGTCTCCTTCGGCCGCATCCCGCACCGCCAGATGATCAAGTCTCTGAGCCCGCTGCAGACCATCCAGTACCGCCCCGAGTGGTGCCAGGATCTCACCACCCGCTGGTCGCAGGGCATTCCCATCAGCGAGAAGATGGGGGTGCACATCACCCACTACGACGGTCAGACCTTCCACCTCAAGGCCAATCTGGCGGCCAACCTCAACGTGCATGACACCATGTTCGCCGGCAGCATCTACAGCCAGTGCGTGCTGGCGGGCTGGGGCCTGATCTGGCTGCAGCTCAAGGAGGCGGGGCTGGTGGGGGATACGGTGCTGGCGGAGGGCAATATCAAGTACTACCGGCCGGTCAAGGAGGAGCCGGAGGCGCGGGTGGCCCGCGAAGGCATGCCTGCCGTACTCGAGCCGCTCAAGGCCGGTGAGTCCGCCAAGTTCAGCCTCAAGATCAAACTGTTCAGCGGCGACAAGCTGGCAGCCGAGTTCCTCGGTCACTACGTGGTGCAGCCGGTCAAGCGGCCGGGTCAGTAGCCCCGCGCGGGATCCCATCAAGCAACAAGGCCTCATTACGAGGCCTTGTTGCTTTCTATCGGCTAGCCGTTGGCCGCCTGCGCGGCCTGGGCCTTCGGCGCCGGTCGCCAGAGCGGGCTGCCGTTGCCCTGGGGCGGGTAGCGCACGCCGGTCTCCCAGCCACAGCCCTCCGGTTTTTGCTGGAAGCCCCAGCTGAGGGTCGGCTCGGCGAGCGGCCCGCGCCACTGACCGAGCAGCTCGGCGCAGTGCTGGCCGTTGAGAACGCCCAGATCCAGCTGCCACTGCTCATTGACCAGATCGACGCTGCCCTGCAGCCCCAGCAGGTGGGTGATGGTGGAAGCGCCGGCCTGCTCGATCTTCAGCTGGCCCTGGGCCACCTTGCCCTGCAGCTTGATGCGATAGAAGGGGGTGTCGCCCTCCTGCATCGCCTGCCAGAGCTCGGCCGGGGTGAGGGTCGGCGCCGCCGCCTGCTTGAACCACTGATCCAGCAGCGGATCTATCTTCACCTTGTCCCAGAAGGGTTCGGTGGCATCGAGGGCAAAATTCCCCTGCAGGGAGCTGCGCCAGGCGCCCGGGGTGCCGCCGTGCAGCGCCTGCAGATCGGCGCTCAGATCCAGCTTGCCGGCGAAGGAGACAGGGGAGTGGAGGATCTTGCTCCACTGCACCAGATCCAGCTTCTCGCCCTTGAGCTGCACCCGGCTGGTCTGGCCCGGCTCGCGTCCCCACTGGCCGCTCAGGCTGAGGCTGCCCTCATCCGGCAGCGAGCTGGTGAGCTTGTTGAGCTGCCAGGAACCGGCACTCAGCTCGCCATCCAGCTCGCCATTGCGGGCGCTGAGGCCGTCCCACACCAGTTCGAACCAGGCGCTCTCGAGGCGGGCCCGGCCCAGCAGGGGCCCCGGCTGGTTGTCGCGCAGGCTGAGATCGGTGAGATAGAGCTGCCAGCCGGTCAGGGAGAGGGGCAGGGTATCGTCGAAGGAGAGCACCTTGAGCTTGTCGAAGGCCAGCTTGCGGATGTCGATCTGCTGTGGGCGCCAGCTCTGCCAATCCTGCCACCACCCTTCCGGCAGGCTGATGTCCATGCCGCTCAGCGCCATGTCCTTCAGGGTCAGCTTCTGCTGCAGGGGATCGAAGGAGAGCTCCAGGTTGAACTCCCCTTCATAGGCCTTGCCCTGCAGCTCCGCATCCAGCTGCTGGGGCGAGAAGGCGACTTTGCCCTGAATGGCCTCCAGCTGGAACAGGCCATGGCCGAGATCGCCGAGGGTTCCCGAGAAGTAGCCGCTGGGCGTGCTGCCGGCCTGCCAGTTGAAGGCGGTCAGCTGGCCGCTGAGGTTGTTGAGGGCCAGCTCCTGCTCGATGTCGTTGAAGCTGAGATCCCGGATCTGGCCGAGATCCAGGCTGACCTGGCGCAGGGGGGATTCGGCTTTGGCGAGGGTACCCCACTCGATGCGCATGCCCTGGCTCTTGAGGTTGTTCAGCCGCAGGCTGCGGGCGGGCCAGTCCAGCACCATGCCGGTCTCGAGCAGACCGTCGAACAGGTTGGCGGTCAGCTTGTCGGTGCTCAGCACCTGCCCCTCCAGCCGACCGGCCAGGTTGAGGCGGGAGAGGGCCCAGGCCGGGGTCGCCAGCTCAGTGATGTTGAGGGTCAGGTTGGCCTGGGGCGGGCGCACCGGATTGAGCAGCTGCCAGTCGCTCAGGGTGGCGTTGAGGCCGCGCAGGGTCAGCCCGTCGCTCTCCAGGCTGAGCCGGTCTATGGTGCTGTCGGCGATGGTGAGGGAGTGTACCGGCAGGCTCGGCAGCTGGTTGGGCAGCGGCAGCTTGATGGCCGGGCGAATGAGGTCGAGATGGGCGATGCGCACGTCCCGGTTCAGCCAGTCGATGCTCTCTATCTCGAGATAGATCTTGTCGAGGGTCACGGCGTTGCCGTAACTCACCTGCTCTGCCAGCAGGGTGTAGGGGTGAAGCGGGTTGAACACCAGTCGGCCTATGGTGACGGGTACGCCGGTCTGCTGGCTGAGCCAGCCGGCGATGGGCCCCTTGGCCCGCTCGGCGTCGAACAGGCCGAGCCCGACCCAGACAAACAGCAACAGGAAGGCAAGGGTGTAGAGCAGGCCGCGCAGCCAGGAATTCATAAGCGCTTTCCTCCTGTATTGGTTGAGTGATCAGGCGTTGGCAGCGTGATCCCGCAGGTCAAGCATTGGAATAGTGATCCCGCAGGCCGAGCCAGCGTCGTATCAAGGGCTCGACATGGCCTGGGTGTCTATCCATCAGGCATGTGCCCATCTTCTGCCTCTGCCTTGGTCAGGCATTGGAGTAGTGATCCCGCAGGCCGAGCCAGCGTCGTATCAAGGGTTCGACATGATCTGGGTGGCGGTCCATCAAGAAGCGAGCCATCTTCTGCACCTGCGGGATGAGCGGTTGATCCCGCACCAGATCGGCGATCTTGAGATCGGCCAGGCCAGTCTGGCGGGTGCCGAGCAGCTCGCCCGGGCCGCGCAGCTCCAGATCGCGCTGGGCGATGAGGAAGCCGTCGTTGGTCTCCCGCAGCACCCCGAGCCGGCTCTGGGCCGTCTTGGACAAGGGGGCATGATAGAGCAGCACGCAGTGGGAGGCCACCGAGCCGCGCCCGACCCGGCCGCGCAGCTGGTGCAACTGCGCCAGCCCCAGTCGTTCCGGGTTTTCGATGATCATCAGGCTGGCGTTGGGCACGTCCACCCCCACCTCGATGACGGTGGTGGCGACCAGCAGTTGCAGTATGCCCGCCTTGAACTCCTCCATCACCCGCTGTTTCTCGACCGGTCGCATCCGGCCGTGCACCAGCCCGATGTGCAGGCCGGGCAGCAGGTTCTGCAGCTCGGCGGCGGTGTCCTCGGCGGCCTGGCACTCCAGTACCTCCGACTCCTCGATCAGAGTGCAGACCCAGTAGGCCTGCTTGCCCTCCTCGCAGGCCAGTCTGACCCGTTCGATCACGTCCTGGCGGCGGCTGTCCGGCAGCGCCACCGTGGTGATAGGGGTGCGGCCCGGTGGCAGCTCGTCGATGATGGAGGTATCGAGGTCGGCATAGGCGGTCATCGCCAGGGTGCGGGGGATAGGGGTAGCGGTCATGATGAGCTGATGGGGATGCACCCCTTCCCGCTCCCCTTTTTCCCGCAGGGCAAGCCGCTGATGCACGCCGAATCTGTGTTGTTCGTCGATGATGACCAGGGCGAGGCGTTGGAACACCACCTGCTCCTGGAAGATGGCGTGGGTGCCCACCACCATCTTGACGCTGCCATCGGCGATGGCGGCCAGCGCTTCTTCTCGTGCCTTGCCCTTCTGCTTGCCCGCCAGCCAGCCGACCCCGATGCCGAGCGGTTCCAGCCACTTGGCGAAGTTGATGGCGTGCTGCTCGGCCAAGAGCTCAGTCGGCGCCATCAGCCCCACCTGGCAGTCGTTGCCGATGGCCTGCAGGGCGGCCAGCGCCGCGACCAGCGTTTTACCTGAGCCCACGTCCCCCTGTACCAGCCGCATCATGGGGTGGCTCTGTTGCAGATCCCGGCCGATCTCCGCCACCACCCGGTTCTGGGCGCCGGTGGGGGTGAACGGCAGGGCGCCGAGCAGCTGTTCTACCAGTGCCGGGGCCGGCTTGAGGGCGCGGGCCAGCTGGGTTTGTGCCTGGGCCCGCACCTTCAAGACCGAGAGGTTGTGGGCCAGCAGCTCCTCCAGTACCAGCCGCTGCTGGGCCGGGTGCTGGCCGCTCTCGAGCAGGGCCAGCGCCACCGAGGGGGGCGGACGGTGCAGCAGCTTCAGGGCCGCGGCCAGATCGATCTGCTGGGGATAGAGGCCGGCGGGCAGCAGCTCCTCCACCCCGTAGAGGTCGAGCTGGGCCAGTGCCTGATCGGTGAGGCTGCGCAGGGTGAGCTGGCGCAGCCCCTCGGTGGTCGGGTAGACGGGGGTGAGCGCCTCTTCGGTCTGGCCGGCCTGCTCCTCGCCGAGCAGCTTGTACTCGGGGTGGGCCATCTCCAGCCCGTACTTGCCGGGGCGCACCTCGCCGAAGCAGCGCATCAGGCGGCCCGGGCTCAGGCTGTTCTTCTGGGCGGCGGTGAAGTTGAAGAAGCGCAGGGTGAGGGTGCCGGTGCCGTCGCTGATGCGGCAGACCAGCATGCGGCGACGCCCCATCACCAGCTGAGTGTCCTGGATCTCCCCCTCGACGGCGCCGTGCAGGCCGGGCGGCAGATCGCCGATGGGCCACACCTGGGTGCGGTCCTCGTAGCGCAGGGGGAGGTGGAACAGCAGATCCTGCACCGTGGCCAGCCCCAGCCGCTCGAGCTTTTCCTGCATCTTGCTGCCGACGCCCTTGAGGCTGTCGAGGGAGATTTTATCCAATTTCATCAATTAGATGCCCGAAAACACTGTAAATATGTCCAGATGATAGGGTTTATTGCCGTCCCGACGCAAGCCGCGTTGCGCGGTTGGTGGAGGTCAGCGGGGCTCGGGGGCAGGAATGAAAAAGGCCTGCCGAGATGTGGCAGGCCCTTGTGAGGATACCCGAGGTCGCGATGCGCGCCGGTCAGATGATGCGCTTGAGCAGGATATGGGCCTTGACCCTGTGGATCCGGGCCAGCAGCTTGCGCACCTGATCCGGGTAGTCCTGGATCTGCTCGATCTGATCGAAGTGGCTGATGCGCTTGGTGTTGGTCAGGATGTTCTCGCGCTCGGCGTTGAACTGGGGCCGCAGCAGGTGGCGGCGATCGTAGACCAGCAGGCCGTTCTCCAGATCCAGCGCCCAGGCGCGGGGATTGAGGTTGTTGCCGGTGAGCAGGGCCCACTCGTCATCCACGAAGATCCCCTTGAGGTGGTAGGAGTTGCGCTCGCAGCACCAGAGCATCAGGTTGAGACGGCCGGCATCGATGTGATGCTGGTTGCGCTCGGCGAACTTGCGCAGGTTGGTCTCGTACAGATAGGGTAGACCGCCGATGGTGGAGAATTTCTCCTCCGGCGGAATGAAGAAGTCGTTGGCGGTCTTGTCACCCACCACGATGGTCACCTTGCAGCCGCGCTTGAGCAGGGCCTCGATATCCTTGTTCAACTCCTTGGGCGGGTTGAAGTAGGGGGTGCAGATGAAGATCTCCCGCTCGGTGGCCCGCACCAGGGTACGGATCATCTTGTTGAGCTGGTTGCCGCGCTTGCCCAGGCCGCTCATCGGGGTGATGGCTACCTCCTGGCTGTTGACCGGCATGGTGTCAAAGCGGTACTGACCGAGGCGCAGGTTGTGCTTGAAGCGGCGGATCGGCCCCTTCAGCTGCTTGGCGCTGGGGATGTCGGTACGATCCAGTCGCTGCACCGCCTCGCTGCGCAGAAACAGGTCATCCACGTAGTTGACCATGCTGCGGGTCAGCTCCGGGCTGGTGATCTGGTGATAACGGTCGAAACGGTAGCGATCCTGCTGGTGCAGGTAGATGTCGTTGAGGCTGGCACCGGAGTAGAGCAGGGTGTCATCGAAGATGAACCCCTTGAGGTGCAGCACTCCGAGCAGTTCACGGCCTTTTACCGGCACGCCATAGATGGCGATCTGGTGCTCGTGGCGAGCGGCCATCTCCTGATACATCAGGTGGTTGCCACCCTGCTTGCCCTTGCCGATCAGGCCGCGCTGGGCACGGTGGAAGTCGACGAACACCTTGACGTCGAGGGCCGGGTTGCGCTGTTTGGCGGCATAGAGGGCGGAGAGGATCTCCCGTCCCGCCTCGTCATCCTGCAGATAGAGCGCCACCAGATAGATGCGGCGAGTCGCGCTGGCGATGAGCGAAAGGATCCGGCTCTTGAAGTCCTTGGCGCTGCTGAGCACTTCAAACTGGTCTGCGGCGACGGCGATCTGGGGCAGGCGCGCCAGCAGCTGTCGATAATGTGCCGATGAATGCATAGAGAAACCTGAAATCACTGCGTTAAGCGTTCCACTCGGAGCGATGGATAGGCGATTCTAGCAATCTCGCCCTGTTAGCCAAAGAAAGAATCGTCATAAAGATGAAAAAGGCCTCACATCGGAGGCCTTTTTCTGCATGGTCGCGATCAGAGGAAGCTGTAGATCAGCATGGCCATCACGCCGCCCGTGGTACCGATGATGGTTTCCATTACGGTCCAGGTTTGCAGGGTCTGCTTCTCGGTGAGACCGAGGTAGCGGTTGGCCAGCCAGAAGCCGGAGTCATTGACGTGAGAGAGAACTATGGCCCCGCCGCCGATGGCGATGGTGACCGCCGCCAGCTGGGCACCGCTGAGGCCGAGCGGCTCCAACATTGGCAGCACCAGGCCGCAGGCGGTCAGCATGGCGACGGTGGCGGAACCCTGAATGACCCGCACCGCAGCGGCCAGGATGAAAGCCAGCGCAACGATGGGCAGGCCGGAGTCCGCCAGCATGTTGCCGAGGGCGGCACCGACACCGGAATCCACCAGCACCTGCTTGAACACGCCACCGGCACCGGTCACCAGGATGATGACGCCGGCCGGCTGGATGGCGCTGTTGCAGACGCTCATCACCTCGTCACGGGACATGCCGCGGCGGATCCCCAGCAGGTAGAAGGCGGCCAGGCAGGCGACCATGATGGCGGTGAAGGGGTGGCCGATGAACTCCAGCCAGCCGTGCAGGGGCGTGCCGGCCTCGACGAAGCGCCCGACGATGGTCTTGAGACCGATCAGAAGCAGCGGCAGGCCGATGAGGCCCATGGCCAGCCCGAAGGAGGGCAGGTTCTGGCCGTCGTCGTGGGCACTGCTCTGGGCGTCGGCCGGCAGCGGCACGTCCACTACCTTGCTGATCAGCTCGCCAAACAGCGGGCCGGCCAGGATCAGGGCAGGAACGGCAGCGATCAGGCCGAACAGGATCATGTAGCCGAAGTCGGCCCCCAGCTGGGAGGCCACCAGGATGGGGCCCGGCGCCGGGATCAGGAAGGCCTGGCAGGTGGCGATACCCGCCAGCAGGGCGATACCGATCTTCACCACGCTGCCGCCACCGCGGCGGACGATGGCGAAGGCGACGCCGATCAGCAGCACCACGGCCACGTCGAAGAACAGCGGCAGTGCGCAGACGAAGCCGGTCAGCGCCATGGCCCAGTTGGCGCGCTTGACGCCGAACTTGCCGAGCAGGGTGTGGGCCACCCGGTCGAGGGCGCCGGTGACTTCCATCACCTTGCCGAACATGGCACCCAGTGCCACCACCACGGCGACGAAACCGAGGGTGCCGCCCATCCCTTTCTGGATGGTGGCGGCGATGTCGGCCGGGTTCATGCCGGCGGCGAGCCCCGCCACCATGGAGACCAGGATGAGGGAGACGACCGCGTGCAGGCGGGCCTTCATCACCAGAAAGAGCAGCAGCACGATGGAGCCGGCGGCCGTCATGATCAGGGAGAGGTCAGACATTGTTGTGCATTCCTTGTTCCAAGTTCAGTATCGACACCCTACCGATCCGTCGGCAGACCATATCTTTATGATTTATTTAGATTTATGGCCAGGGCTCAAACTCGCTTGCCCAGGTGACTATGAGTGCGCTCAGTCTGTGGCAGACTTCACAATTCTTGTTGTTACCGGTAACATGTTACCGGTAACGTGCTAAGTTAGAACCCATCGGCAGCACGTTTTTTGAAAAATGAGATAGAGGTCAAACAATGGCGGGTAAGAGCATTATCGTGATGGGTGTGTGTGGTAGCGGCAAGTCCAGCGTGGGCCTCAAGGTGGCCAGCGTGCTGGGCGCCAAGTTCATCGACGGTGATGATCTGCACCCCAGGGCCAACATCCAGAAGATGGCCGGTGGCAACCCGCTCAACGACGAGGATCGCGCCCCCTGGCTGGAGCGGATCCGCGACGCGGCCTACAGCCTGGAACAGAAGAACGAGGTGGGTGTCATCGTCTGCTCCGCCCTCAAGAAGCAGTACCGCGACCAGATCCGTGAGGGCAACGAGTCGGTCAGCTTCCTCTTCCTCGACGGCAGCCAGCCGCTGATCCTCGAGCGGATGCGGGCCCGCAAGGGCCACTTCATGCGCGAAAGCATGGTACAAAGTCAGTTCGATACCCTGGAGCGCCCGGATGGCGAAGCCGGTGTATTCCACATCGATATCGACGGCACCTTCGAACAGGTGGTTGATCGCGCCGTCACCGCATTGGAGCAAGCCCAATGATCCATCAGGTTATTTCCAGCGTCACCGCCCGCATTCGCGAGCGCAGTGCCGCCCGTCGCCAGGCCTTCCTGGCCCGCATCCAGCGCCAGGCCGATCAGGGCAAGACCCGCGCCGCGCTGGCCTGTGGCAACCTGGCCCACGCCGTGGCCGCCTCCAGCTGTGACGAGAAGGGTCGCATCCTCGACATGACTCGCGCCAACGTCGGCATCGTCACCGCCTACAACGACATGCTGAGCGCCCATCAGCCCTATCAAGGCTACCCGGACATCATCAAGGCTGCGCTGGCCGAGCTCGGCCACAGCGCTCAGGTGGCCGGCGGCGTGCCCGCCATGTGCGACGGCGTGACCCAGGGCCAGCCGGGGATGGACATGTCCCTGTTTTCGCGCGATCTCATCGCCCAGGCGACCGCGCTGTCGCTCTCCCACAACACCTTCGATGCCACCCTGCTGCTCGGCATCTGCGACAAGATAGCGCCGGGCCAGATCATGGGGGCACTCTCCCACGCTCACCTGCCCACCGCCTTCGTGCCGGCCGGCCCGATGGCGAGCGGCATCAGCAACGACGAGAAGGTGAAGGTGCGCCAGCAGTACGCCGCCGGCGAAGTGGGTCGCGATGCCCTGCTCAAGATGGAGTGCGGCGCCTACCACGCGGCGGGCACCTGCACCTTCTACGGCACCGCCAACACCAACCAGCTGGTGTTCGAGGCCATGGGCCTGATGCTGCCGGGCTCCGCCTTCGTGCATCCGCACAGCGAGCTGCGCCGCGCCCTCACCGAAGAGGCCGCCCGCCGCATCAGCGCCATGATCCCGGGTTCCCCGGCCTATCGCCCCCTGAGTGCGGTGATCGACGAGCGCTCGCTGGTCAACGGGCTGGTGGCCCTGCTCGCCTCAGGCGGCAGCACCAACCACAGCATCCATATGGTGGCGCTGGCCCGCGCCGCCGGTCTGGTGCTGACCTGGGACGACATCAGCGATCTCTCCGACGTGGTGCCGCTGTTGGTACGCATGTACCCGAACGGCCCGGCCGACGTCAACGCCTTCGAGCAGGCGGGTGGCGTGCCCGGCCTGATGCGCCGGCTGGCGCAAGAGGGGCTGATCCACCTGAATGCCACCCCGGTGTTTGGCGAGATGCAGGATTACCTCAGCCGCCCGGTACTGGCGGATGGCAAGCTGGTATGGCGACCGGTCGGCGAGAGCCGGGATCCGAGCGTGCTGTCCCCCTCGGGGGCCGTATTCCAGGCTACCGGCGGCACCAAGCTGCTCTCCGGCAATCTGGGGCGCGCCGTGGTCAAGGTCTCCGCCGTGGCCCCCGAATATCGGGTGATTGAAGCCCCGGCCCGGGTCTTCTCCTCCCAGCATGCGGTGGAAGCAGCCTACAAGGCGGGGGATCTCAATCGGGACGCCGTCATCGTGGTGCGTCACAATGGCCCGGCCGCCAACGGCATGCCGGAGCTGCACAAGCTGATGCCGGTGCTCGGCAACCTGCAAAAAGCCGGTTACAAGGTGGCGCTGGTCACCGACGGCCGTCTCTCCGGCGCCTCCGGCAAGATCCCGGCCGCCATCCACGTCACCCCGGAAGCGCTGCACGGCGGGGCCATCGGCCTGCTTGCCGATGGCGACCTGCTGCGGGTGGACGCGGTAACCGGCAGCCTCGACTGCCTGACCGATTTGAGCGGCCGTACCCAGGCCGAGATCGACCTCACCCTGGAACAAGAGGGGTGGGGCCGTGAACTGTTCAGCGTGATGCGTCGCGCGGTATCGAGCGCCGAGTGTGGCGCCACCATCTTTGACTAAGGAAGAGCTATGCAGAACTGGAAAGTGACCCCGGCCGAGGTGTTTGCCGCCTCCCCGCTGGTACCCGTGATGGTCATCAATGAGCTGGATCAGGCCCTGCCGATGGCCAAGGCGCTGCTGGCCGGCGGCATCTCGGTGTTCGAAATCACCCTGCGTACCCCGGTAGCGCTGGAGGCCATCGCCCTCATCGCCAAGGCGATGCCGGAGGCCATGGTCGGTGCCGGTACCGTGCTCAACTGCGCGCAGTTTGATGCCGCCGTGGCCGCCGGTGCCCGCTTCGTCATCTCCCCGGGGATGACCCCGGCCCTGCTGGCCCACGCGGCCAAGAGCACGGCGCCGCTGATCCCGGGCGTGGCCACCCCGTCCGAGGTGATGCAGGCGCTGGAAGCGGGCTACGACCACCTCAAATTCTTCCCGGCCGAGGCGAACGGCGGCACCAAGGCGCTGGCCGCCATCGCGGCGCCGCTGCCCCAGGTGAAGTTCTGTCCCACCGGCGGTATCGGCCCGAAGAACGTGGCCGATTACCTGGCGCTCAAATGCGTCGCCACCGTTGGCGGCTCCTGGATGCTGCCGGCCGAGGCTGTGAAGAACGGTAACTGGGAAGAGGTGACCCGCCTCTCCCGCGAAGCCGTCGCCCTGGTCGCATCCTGATTTGACGCCGGCGTGAGCCGGACCTTCCGTTTGCCAAGCAAGCAGGCCACCCTCGGGTGGCCTGCTCTGTTCTGGTTGAATGGCGGGGGTCTGGCCCTCAGCCCAGGCTGTCCCCTTCGTAGAGGGAGAAGCCCATGTCGAGCCGGGTGTCGACCAGTGGCTGGCCGTTGAGGCGGGCCAGCAGCATGGTGGCGGCCGCCCGGCCGATCTCCTTGCGCGGCGTGACGATACTGGCCAGCTTGGGGGTCATGGCGTGGCCGATGTCGAGGGCGTTGCTGCCGGCGATGGCGATCTGCTGGGGGACGGGTATCCACTTGGCCTGACACTGCAGCAGGGCGCCCACCGCCAGGTCATCGTTGGTGCAGAACAGGCCGTCCAGATCGGGATAGCGTACCAGCGCCTGCTCCAGCAGCTGGCCGCCGAGGGTGAAGCTGGAGGATTGCTCGGTCAGCAGGTGCTGGCCGCTCAGGCCGAAATCCTGCATCGCCTGGTAGTAGCCCTCCATCCGCAGCTGGGTGCGCACGTCGAGCCGGGCGCCCAGATAGACCAGCTTGCGTCGGCCCCGGCGCAGCATCTCTGTTACCATGGCCCGGGCGGCCGCCCGGTGATCCATGCCAACCACCATGTCGATGGGGCTCTGCGGCAGATCCATGGTCTCCACCACCGGGATACCGGCGGTGGCGATCATCTTGCGGGTGCGCTCGGTGTGCTGGCTGTCGGAGAGGATCAGCCCATCCACGTGATAGGAGAGCAGGGAGGCGACCTGCTCCTCTTCCCGCTCAGGGCTGTAGCCGTAGTGAGCCAGCAGGGTCTGGTAGCCGGCGGGCCGGGTCACCGACTCGATGCCGTGCACCACGGCGGAGAAGACCTGGTTGGAGAGGGAGGGGATCAGGATGCCGATCGCCTTGCTGGTGGCGTTGGAGAGAATGTCCGGCGCCCGGTTGGGGATGTAGCCGAGCTCTTCCACCGCGGCGGCGATCCGCTCGCGGGTGCCCTCGGCCACGGCTTGTGGGTCACGCAGGTAGCGGCTGACGGTCATCTTGGTGACCCCGGTCAGGTCGGCTATGTCCTGCAGGGTGGGGCGGCGTTTGCGGGTATCGTTCATCTCTGGATCCGGGACAAATGTTACTTGTAACATTACCGTTTTTTTGTAACAAAGTCAGCATATGACGCCGTCAACAAGGAGAATCTCAGGATGATCAAGGCCAAGTGCTTTGAGGGTGTGCGCTTCGAGCAGCAGGACCTGGCTGGGGAGCAGTTTCAGGGATGCCGTTTCATCGGCTGCAACTTCTCCAGGCTAGATCTCGGCGAGAGTCGTTTCGTTGACTGCAGCTTCTACGATCGGGAGAGCGAACAGAACTGTTTGCTGCAGGGCTGCAATCTGCGCGAGGCGAGTTTTCTGCGCTGCGATCTCACCATGGCCGACTTCAGTCACAGCCAGTGCCTCGGACTCGAGCTGCGCGACTGCCAGGCGATGGGGATCAACTTCTCCCGCGCCAGCTTTGCCAACCAGATCACCGTCAAGAGCTACTTCTGCGAAGCCCATCTCACCGGCAACAACTTCAGCTACGCCAACTTTGAGGGTTGTCTGCTGGAAAAATGCGAATTGAGCGGCAATCGCTGGCAGGGGGCCAACCTGTTCGGCGCCTCGCTGGCGGGCTCGGATCTCAGCGGCTCCGAGTTTGGCCAACTGGACTGGAGCCGCATCAACCTGCAGGGCTGCGATCTGCGTCAGTGCGATCTGCCCGGGCTGGATCTGCGGCGGGTCAATCTGCACGGGGTGCAGATCAACGAAGATCAGCAGCAGGCTTTGCTGGAGCAGATAGGGCTGGTCGTCTTCCCTTGAACAGCCTGAAAAAGAGGTAATTTTTCACCAAAGGTAGCGCGTCGCCGCGCGCTGCCAGAGGGACGATAGCCTGCGCAAGGCAGGCTGTCGGGGGAGGAGGCAAGTCGGCGTCAGCGCTTGGCCAGCCACTTGGTCGGGTTGATCGCCTCGCCCTGGTAGCGAATTTCGAAGTAGAGGCCGGGTCTGTCCTGGCCGCCACTGTCACCGACCAGCGCCACCGGTTCACCCTGTTCCACGTTCTGGCCCACCTGGCGCAGCAGCGACTGGTTGTGACCGTAGAGGCTCATGTAGCCGCGACCGTGATCGATCACCAGCAGCATGCCGAAGCCGTCCAGCCAGTCGGCATAGACTACCTGGCCCGGTGCCACCGCCTTGACCTGGGTCCCTTCGCTGGCGCCGATCAGGGTGCCCTTCCACTTCAGCTCGGCGGTGCGTGGCGAGCCGTAGGCGATGAGGATCGGCCCCTGTACCGGCCAGCGCAGGCTGCCATTGGTCTTGAGGCCGCTGTAGTAACCGGCGCTGCTGATGCCGGAGCCCCGCTCAGGCTTGCTGGTGGTGCTCTCCCGGCTGGCGGTCTGCTGCTGGGCCGCCTTGCTCTGCTGGGCGGCGAGCCGCTCCTGTTCGGCGCGGCGTTGTTCGGCCAGCTTGCGTTGCCGCTCCTGTTCCGCCTTCAGCTTGGCAAGGCGCTCCCGCTCGCGACGCTCCTGCTCTTCCCGCTGGCGGCGCAACTCTTCCAGCCGGGCCTTCAGCGCTTTCTCCGCCTTGACCAGCTTGGTCAGCTTCTGTTCGTCATCCTGTACCGACTGCTGCAGCTGGTTGCGCACCTTGGCACGGCTCTGCTGGCTGGCCAGCAGACTTTGATGGTGTTGCTGCTGTTCGGTGAGCAGGGATTGCAGCCGGCTTTCGGTCTCTTTGGTGGCCTGCTGGTTTTTGGCCAGCTTGGTGCGGGTGGCCCGCAGGGCTTCGATGGCCTCGATGCGTGCCTTGTTGAGGTAGTCGTAGTAGTCGAGGGAACGGCTCAGTTTGGCCGGATCCTGCTGATTGAGCAGCAGTTTGAGGTAATCGTGGTTGCCGGCGGTAAAGGCGCTCTCCGCCTGTTTGGCCAGCAACTGCTTCTGGCGGCTGGCCTGCTGTTCCAGGTCCAGCTTGTCCTGTTGCAGCCCCACCAGCTTCTGCTGGTTCTCTCTGAGCTGCTGTCTGGTCTGGTCGAGCTTGGCGGCGGCGGCCGAGATGGCCTGCTCATCGGCCTTGAGCTGGGTGTTGAGCTTGGCCAGCTCCTGTTTGCTGAGCTTGATGGTCTGCTGCTGTTCCTTGATCTGGGACTGCATGGCGCCCAGCTGCTGGTTGGCAGCCCAGGCCTTGCCCGGCCCGAACGACAGACAAAAAAACAGCGCGCCGGCCAACAGGCCGACGCGACTGGTTTTGGTTGAAATCACTTCGCATCCCCGCATGGGGAAGGATTATTTCAGAATCATCAGGGGCTTGCCAGTCATTTCCGGCGGCACCGGCAGACCCATCAGAGTCAGCATGGTGGGGGCCAGATCGGACAGTTTGCCGCCTTCCAGCACCTCGGCCTTGCGACCGAAGTAGATGAGCGGAACCGGCAGATTGGTGTGGGCGGTGTGGGCCTGACCAGTCTCTTCGTCCATCATCTTCTCGGCGTTGCCGTGGTCGGCGGTGATCAGGCACTCGCCACCCACTTCAGCCAGGGCCTCGGTGACGCGACCGATGCAGTGGTCAACGGCTTCACAGGCTTTGACGGCCGCATCGAACACGCCGGTGTGGCCGACCATGTCGCCGTTCGGGTAGTTGCAGATGATGACGTCGTATTTGCCGCTCTTGATGGCACCAACCAGCTTGTCGGTCAGCTCTTCGGAGCTCATTTCCGGCTGCAGATCATAGGTGGCCACTTTCGGGCTGGCAACGATCTCACGATCCTCGCCAGTGAAGCAGGCCTCTTCGCCGCCGTTGAAGAAGAAGGTGACGTGGGCGTACTTCTCGGTTTCGGAGATGCGCAGCTGGGTTTTGCCCTGCTTGGCCAGCCACTCACCCAGGGTGTTGACCAGGGCGGTCGGCGGGTAGGCACAGGCGGTTTTGATGTCGGCCGCGTACTCGGTCAGCATCACGAAGTTCAGCGCCGGGGTGGCGGTGCGGGCGAAGCCGGTGAAGTCGCTGTCGACGAAGGCGCGGGTGATCTCGCGGGCGCGGTCGGCACGGAAGTTCATGAAGATCAGCGCATCGCCATCCTGCATGGGGGCGGCTTCGCCGATGCGGGTGGCTTTGACGAACTCGTCGTTCTCGTCGCGAGCATAGGCGGCGGCCAGGGCTTCGCTGGCGCTGTCGGCGGTGAACTCGCCCTTGCCCTGGGTCATCAGGTCATAGGCTTGCTGTACGCGATCCCAGCGGTTGTCACGGTCCATGGCGTAGTAACGGCCGATCATGGAGGCGAAACGACCCTTGCCCAGACGGGCGAACAGGGCGTCGAACAGCTCGATGGAGGACTGGGCGGAGCGCGGCGGTACGTCGCGGCCATCCAGGAAGGCGTGGAAGTAGATCTGCTCGGCGCCACGCTTGGCGGCCATCTCGATCATGCCCATGATGTGCTCTTCGTGGCTGTGCACGCCACCCGGGGACATCAGGCCCATGATGTGCACGGCCTTGCCCTTGCTCACGGCAGTGTCAACAGCCTTGGCCAGCTCCACGTTCTCGAAGAAGGGGCCGTCCTGGATGTCTTTGGAGATGCGGGTCAGTTCCTGATAGACGATGCGACCGGCGCCAATGTTGACGTGGCCCACTTCGGAGTTCCCCATCTGACCGTCCGGCAGACCCACGTCCAGGCCGGAGCCGGAGATCAGGGTGCTGGTGTAGTCACGGGCGAGACGGTCGAGGTTGGGAGTCTTGGCGGCAGCGACGGCGTTGTGCTCTTGCTTGGTGCTGTAGCCCCAACCGTCCATGATGACCAGAACCAAAGGTTTCTTAGCTGTTGACATAAGGCTATGTCCTCTCGGATAGGAATGAATTGCGGGAAGTGAAACTAGCGTAATATTACTACATCTGCCGAAATAGTCACCTGATAGCCAAGCCCCGTCCGGTGGGGGCTGCACGCTGTTGCCGACCTGTTTCTCCTTTGTCGCCGGCTTGTCGCATTGCACGACGAATCCTCGGTCAGGCCTGCCAGATACCACTTTTTATATTGCTGTCGCATCCCGTATCCAGCCGATGGGAGCCGGCTCCCGCTTTGCCGCCAAGATGGCTGATCTTGGCTGGGTCCCCATGTATACTCGGGCACTTGTCTTGGTCCCTGGATAGTAGAAGATGCAAGAGTATTTGGATTTTGCGGCCCGCAACCCGCTGCTGACCGCAGCCTGGTTCGGCCTGGCGGGCACTCTGGTTTACACCACGGTGCGTGCCCGTTTTTCTCCGGTCAAGTCGGTGAACAACCACACCGCCACCCTGCTGATCAACCGTGAAAACGCCACCGTGGTGGACATTCGCAGTCAGGAAGAGTTTGCCAAGGGCCATCTGGCCGGTGCCCAGCACCTGCCGCTCAGCCAGATCCAGAGCAATAACCTGGGCCCGGTTGAAAAGCATAAAGATGCCCCCATCATAGTGGTGTGCGAGTCGGGGATGACCGCTGGTGGCGCGGGTCGCCAACTGAGCAAAGCCGGCTTCAAGCAGGTGTATGTGCTCAGCGGTGGCATGGCCCAGTGGCGTGCAGAAAATCTGCCGGTGACCAAAAAACGCTGATTTAAGGGCCTGCGCCCACCTATTTTCATAAAAAGGAATCAAACAAAATGGCTGAAGAGATCAACAACCAGGAAGTGCAACCGGAATTCCACATCCAGCGCGTCTACACCAAGGACGTCTCCTTCGAAGCGCCGAACACCCCGCACATCTTCCAGAAAGAGTGGCAGCCGGACGTCAAGCTGGACATGGACACCAAGACCAACATCCTGGCCGACAGCGTCTATGAAGTGGTACTGACCCTGACCGTCACCTGCAAGCTGGAAACCGAGACTGCCTTCCTGTGTGAAGTTCAGCAGGCCGGTATCTTCACCATCGGCAACCTGCCGGAGCCGCAACTGGCCCACTGCCTAGCTGCCTTCTGCCCGAACATCCTGTTCCCGTACGCCCGTGAAGCGGTGGCCAACCTGGTGAGCAAGGGTTCCTTCCCGCAGCTGAACCTGGCACCGGTCAACTTCGATGCCCTGTTTGCCCAGCACATGGCACAGGCTCAGGCCCAGCAGGCGACTGCGGAAGCCTGATAATGGCTGACCAGATCGCTATCTCGGTCTTGGGGGCGGGGTCTTACGGCTCCGCCCTTGCCATTTCTCTGGCGCGCAACGGTCATCCGACCCTGCTGTGGGGCCACGACCCTGCCCATGTCGCCGAGCTGGAACAGGACCGCTGCAACAAGGCATTCTTGCCGGATGTCCCCTTTCCCGCCGATCTGCAGCTGACCGCGGATCTGCAACAGGCGGTGCAAGCCGCCCCCGTACTGCTGCTGGTCGTGCCGAGCCATGTGTTCGGCCAGGTACTGGCCCGGGTCAAACCCTTCCTGCGCCCCGATACCCGTATCGCCTGGGCCACCAAGGGGCTGGAGCCGGACAGCGGCCGCCTGTTGCAGGACGTGGCCCGCGAAGTGCTGGGTGACGAGATGCCGCTGGCGGTCATCTCCGGCCCTACCTTCGCCAAGGAGCTGGCCGCCGGTTTGCCGACCGCCATCTCGGTGGCCTCGACCCACGACGATTTCGCCGACGATCTCTCCCTGCTGCTGCACTGTGGCCGCTCGTTCCGGGTCTATACCAATCCGGACTTCATCGGTCTGCAACTGGGCGGGGCGGTCAAGAACGTCATCGCCATCGGCGCCGGTCTCTCCGACGGGCTGGGCTTTGGTGCCAACGCCAGAACCGCGCTCATCACCCGCGGCCTGGTAGAGATGCAGCGTCTCGGCGCCGCGCTCGGGGCCGACGCCAAGACTTTCATGGGGATGGCGGGGCTCGGGGATCTGGTGCTGACCTGTACCGACAACCAGTCGCGCAACCGTCGCTTCGGGCTGGCCCTCGGGGCTGGCAAGGATGTCGACACCGCCATGACCGAGATCGGTCAGGTGGTGGAAGGCTATCGCAATACCAAGGAGGTGCATCTGCTGGCGGCCCGCTGTGGCGTCGAGATGCCCATTTGCGAGCAGATCTTCAAGGTGCTGTACGAAGGCAAGAATCCGAAAGAGGCGGCCATCGCCCTGCTGTCGCGAGACAAGAAGGACGAGTGAACCGCCCGCCGCAGAATGCAAAAGGCCCCGCCAGCTGGCGGGGCCTTTTCTTTGCAGCATGTCTTTACCACAAGAGCGGCAAATCAGTAGTAGGAGTGATCGCCGCGCTGGTGCTCGGTGGCATCCTTGACGCCGTTGAGCTCGCCCGGGAACTTCTCCAGCAGCTGCTTCTCGATCCCCTCTTTCAGGGTGTAATCGACCATGGAGCAACCGTTGCAACCACCGCCGAACTGCAGGATGGCCAGCTTGTCCTCGGTCAGTTCGACCAGGGTGACCTTGCCGCCGTGACCGGCCAGCATGGGGTTCACCTCGGACATCAACACGTACTCGATACGGTCGATCAGCGGGGCGTCGTCGGCCACTTTGCGCATCTTGGCGTTCGGGGCTTTCAGGGTGAGCTGGGAGCCCATCTGATCGGTGACGAAGTCGATGGTGGCATCCACCAGGAAGGGGGCGCTCAAGGGATCGACCATGCAGTCGAAGCCGCTGAAGGGCAGGTGTTGATCTTCCGGATCGACCGCGTCGGGTGGGCAATATGATACGCCGCACTCGGCATTCTGGGTTCCCGGATTGACCACAAACACCCGGATATTGGTGCCATCAGGCTGTTTTTCCAGCAATTTACGGAAATGGGCCTGGGCGGTGTCGGAAATGCTGATCATCACTATCCTCATAAACCTGAGTGTACGACTAGGGTATTCATGATAACTCTGTTGGCAAGGCTTGGGTAGCGTGCCGTTGGCTACTTGAGGTGCTTGAGGGTACGACAGATGGCCCACACTTCCACCTTTGTGACTCCGCTCTCATGCAGTAGGCGGGTGAGGTGGCCGGCGGTGGCGCCCGTGGTGACCACATCATCGAGCAGCGCCACGTGCTGATAATCATGGGGGCGGATCTGGAAGGCGCCGCGCAGATTGCGCCGCCGTTGGCCCGCACTCAACTTGGTCTGCTGCGGCGTTGCCCTGACCCGGCGCAGCAGCCGATTATCGCAGGGGATGCCGGTCAGCTCGCCGAGGGCGCGGGCTATCTCTTCCGCCTGGTTGAAGCCACGCCACCACTGGCGCCACCAGTGCAGGGGGACCGGAATGATGGCCTGTGGCGGCTCGTGGCAATCCAGATGATCCGCCAGCACCCTGGCGAGCAGAGGGGCCAGCAGGATCTGGCCGGAATACTTCAGCCGTGGGATCAGCATGGGGTAGGGTGGCCGGTAGTCACCGATGACCTGCAGTCGCTCCCAGGGCGGCGGCCTGCGCTGGCAGCGACCGCAGATCGGCTCGCGCGCGTCATCCAGTGCCGGCAGGGGGGCAGCACACAAGCGGCAGGTGTGGTCAGCCTGCTGCAGGGCCTGTCGGCACCAGCTGCACAGCAAGGGGTCAACATCGCAAGGTTGCTGGCAGAGCAGGCAGCTGCCCTGCCAGTCGGCATGACTGCCGAGGATCGGACTTGCTTTGGCGAGCAGCCGCTTTAACATGCTGACCCCAACAGAGTGAACAGGATCTTGAGTCTAGATGAGCGTATCGGTAGAGCGGTTTGGTCAGGGGCCCGATCTGGTGCTGTTGCACGGATGGGGGATGAATGGCGCGGTCTGGCACGGCATTGTGCCGGCCCTGGCGGCTCGCTATCGCGTCCATCTGGTGGACCTGCCCGGCTTTGGCAACAGCCCGCTGGCGGGTGAGGCCGAGTACAGTCTGCCCTGGCTGGCGGAACAAGTTGCTGCCATCCTGCCGGAGCAGTGCCATTTGTTGGGTTGGTCCCTCGGTGGTCTGGTGGCCAGCCAATTGGCCTTGAACCATTCCGAGCGACTGCACTCCTTGATCACGGTGGCCAGTTCCCCCTGTTTCATGGCCCAGGGCGAGTGGCCGGGGATCGCCCCCAAGGTGCTGACCGGGTTCAACCAGATGTTGGCGGGGGACTTCAAGCAGACCATTGAACGCTTCCTGGCGATCCAGGCCATGGGCAGCGAACACGCCAGAGACGACATCCGTCAGCTGCGCCACTGGCTGGCGGAGCGTCCTGCTCCTCAGCTGGCCGCGCTGGAGGCGGGGCTAGGTTTGCTGGCCGATGTCGATCTGCGCGATGAGCTGGTGCAGTTGAACCTGCCCTGGCTGCGGGTCTACGGTCGGCTGGATTCGCTGGTGCCCAAGGCATCCATCCCTCTGCTGGACGAGCGTTACCCAAGCAGCCGCAGTGTGGTGCTGGAAAAGGCCTCACACGCGCCCTTTATTTCCCATCCACAACAGTTCATTGAAATCATTGAACATTTTGTAGGTTGAAAAATAGCCAATTTGCTTCATTAATCCTCTGGCGTGGCGGATAATTAATCCAGTGTCAGAGGAGAGTTGTCATGCGTATAGATTCAGCATTGAACAGCGGTGTGCAAGGCTTTCAGCGTGCGGAGCAGATCGCCGACAAGGCATCCAATCAGATCGCCAGGCTCAACACCCCGAGCGGTGACAAGGTGCAGTTGCCCGAGGAACTGGTGAACCTCAAGAGTGCCGAGGTGCAGGCCGGTGCTTCTGCCAAGGTGATCCAGACCGCCAGCGACATGATGGGAACCCTGATCGACATCAGGGTGTGATATGAACATCAATGTCAGTCTGCCGACAATCATTCCCAACCAGCTGCAACCGCAGACGGAATCGGCACGCACTGACAATCGTCGCGCGGCACTCATCCCCCAGAGCCGCCAGAGCGAGGCTTTCAACGCCGAGTCCGAAGTCGGCTCCCAGAAAGAGAAGTCCAGAGCCAGCCAGGCCAATCCCAATCAGACTTCCCAGCAGGCACGAGACAGTACCCAGACCGGCAACCCGCAGGCGGCGATCGACAATCGCTTCGTCGAGGCCACCGGTGAAGACGGCCAACGCAACAAGCAGCAGGATCCCAAACAACAAGAACAGCAGCAGAAACAGGAGCTGCAGGTCAAGGAGCTGGCAGACAGGGATCAGGAGGTGCGAACCCACGAGCAGGCGCATCAGAGCACAGGCGGTCAGTATGCCGGCAGCCCGACCTACCAGTTTGCCATGGGGCCGGATGGCAAGCGTTATGCCACCGGTGGCGGAGTTTCCATCGACATCAGCGTCATTCCCGGCGACCCCAGGGCCACCATCGCCAAGATGCAGCAGGTACGTGCCGCCGCACTGGCGCCGGCACAACCCTCCTCCCAGGACCTGAGTGTGGCAAGGAGTGCCGCGGCCAAGGAGGCACAGGCCCGCAAGGCGCTGATCTCCTCCGATCCGGACTCCACCTTGAAGGCCGATGGCAGTGCCAAGACCGGGGTGTTGAATGGCTACATGGAGCAGCGCAACCAGGTCATTGCCCAGCGCTATCAGCAGGCGGTCAAGCCAGCGACTCCGCAGAGCTTCAACCTGAGCGTCTGAGCTTGGCAATTCCCCTGTTTTTCCCCCGCAAGCGGCCATTTGCAACTACTCTGAGGGGTAATCCCATCCACACTCACAGGAGTCGTCATGCACTTTGATGAAGTCAAACCGGAAGATTTTGCCACCTTCTCCCGTGTCCCTCCGCCGCACCTTCAGATGGAGCAGTTTTTGATGCAGCTCGGTGGGGGCGGTACCGAAGGCACCCATTTCAAGAAGAAGGTGATGCTGGCGGCAGGGTGGAGTCATACCGGCGTCGTCTCTTATGGCAAATATCCGCAAGAGGCCTGCAAGGCATTCAACCGGCTGCGAGAGGTGCTGGCGGCCCATCAGGAGGCCGACGCCATTCTGAGCGCACTGGCCGAGTGAAGCGGCTGCACCACCGGCACAAAAAAGCCCCTCGCGGGGCTTTTTGCATTCTGGGGCTTATTTCTTCAGTTTGGAGAGAGCGGCGGCGAAGGCGTTGCCCATGGCGCCGTCGGTCGGGGTGCTCTGACGGGGGGCCTGTTTCGACTTGGCGTTGTTACCGGTGTGACGCGGCTCGGCCGGTTTGCGGGCTGGCTGGCCGGCTTTTTCATCCAGACGCATGGTCAGACTGATGCGTTTGCGCGGTACGTCCACCTCCAGCACTTTCACCCGGACGATGTCGCCGGCCTTGACCACCTCGCGGGGATCCTTGACGAAGCGATCGGTCAGGGAGGAGATGTGCACCAGCCCGTCCTGATGGACGCCGATGTCGACGAAGGCGCCGAAGTTGGTGACGTTGGTGACCACCCCTTCCAGCACCATCTCGGGCACCAGATCGCTGATTTTCTCCACCCCTTCCTTGAAGGTGGCGGTCTTGAACTCGGGGCGTGGGTCACGGCCCGGCTTGTCCAGCTCGCCGATGATGTCGGTGACGGTGGGCACGCCAAACTGCTCGTCCGTGTAGTCGGCGGGTTTGAGGGTGCGCAGCAGGCTGCTGTTGCCTAGCAGGCTGTCCACGGTCTGCTCCAGTTTGGCGAGGATCCGCTCCACCACTGGGTAGGATTCCGGGTGTACCGCCGAGCCATCCAGCGGGTTGCTGCCGCCACGAATACGCAGGAAGCCGGCACACTGCTCAAATGCCTTGGGACCGAGCCGGCTCACCTTCAGCAGTTGCTGGCGGTGCTGGAAGGCGCCGTGTTCGTCGCGGTAGGCGACTATGTTCTGGGCCAGGGTCTGGGAGAGGCCGGAGACCCGGTTCAGCAGGGCGACCGAGGCGGTATTCACATCCACCCCCACCGCGTTCACGCAATCCTCGACCACCGCATCGAGCCGGCGGGCCAGCTGGCTCTGGCCGACGTCGTGCTGGTACTGGCCGACGCCGATGCTCTTGGGATCGATCTTGACCAGCTCGGCCAGCGGATCCTGCAGGCGGCGGGCGATGGAGACGGCGCCGCGCAGGGAGACGTCCAGATCCGGGAATTCCTGGGAGGCAAGCTCGGAAGCGGAGTAGACCGAGGCCCCAGCCTCGCTCACCACGATTTTCTGGGCTTTGGCGGCCGGGTAGCGCTCGAACAGGTCGCTCACCAGGCGGTCGGTCTCCCGTGAGGCAGTACCGTTGCCGATGCTGATGAGTTCGACCTTGTGCTTCTGGCACAGCTCGCTCAGGGTCTTGAGGCTCTGGTCAATCTGGCGCTTGGGTTCGAACGGATAGATGGTCGCGGTATCGACCAGCTTGCCGGTGGCATCCACCACGGCCACTTTGACCCCGGTGCGGATGCCGGGATCCAGCCCCATGGTGCAGCGCATGCCGGCCGGTGCCGCCATCAGCAGATCCTTGAGGTTCATGGCGAACACCTTGATCGCCTCCTCTTCCGCCGACTCGCGGATGCGGCCAATGAGCTCGGTCTCCATCTGCAGGGAGAGCTTGATCTTCCAGGTCCAGCTCACCACCCCCTGCAGCCACTTGTCGGCCGGGCGACTCTGCAGGTTCAGTCTGAGGTGATGGGCGATGATCCCCTCGCAGGGGCTGGCGCTCTCGTCGTCACCGGTGACCAGCGCCAGGTTGAGGATCCCCTCGTTGCGGCCGCGCAGCATGGCCAGCACCCGGTGGGAGGGGGCCTTGTGCAGCGGCTCGTCGTGCTCGAAGTAGTCCTTGAATTTGGCCCCTTCCTGCTCCTTGCCTGCCACCACGCGGGCGCGCAGGGTGGCGTTTTGCCACACATAGTCCCGCAGCTTCTCAAGGAGATCCGCCTGCTCGACGAAGCGCTCCATCAGGATGTAGCGGGCACCGTCGAGGGCGGCTTTGTTGTCGCTGATCCCCTGCTCGGCGTTGAGGAAACGGGCCGCCTCCTGTTCGGGATCTTTCATCGGGTCGCTCAGCAGCAGGTCTGCCAATGGTTCCAGCCCCGCCTCGATGGCCATCTGCCCCTTGGTGCGGCGCTTGGGTTTGTAGGGGAGGTAGAGATCTTCCAGCCTGGTCTTGCTGTCGGCCTCGTTCAGCTCGCGGGCCAGCTCGGGGGTCAGCTTGCCCTGCTCTTCGATGGAGCGCAGGATCACCTGGCGGCGATCCGCCAGTTCGCGCAGGTAACCGAGCCGGCTCTCCAGGGTGCGCAGCTGGCTGTCGTCCAGACCGCCAGTCACCTCTTTGCGGTAACGGGCGATGAAGGGGACGGTGGCGCCTTCGTCCAGCAGGCGAACGGCGGCCTGCACCTGTTCCGGGCGGGCATTCAGCTCACCGGCAATCTGATGTTCTATTACGTGGCTTTGCATCGAGGGTCTCTGTAGTCGGGTCCAGAACAACGGGCTGGCGCGAGGGCGATGTCGCCGGGCAAGAGGCTGTCAGGGCGGTACTCAAAGTATCAGCCAGGCCACTGCCGCGCGGGCCGGTTGGCGCCGCAAGGCGCCGGGTGTGAGCACTATATGGGGTAGGACAGCGGGATGCCAGCCCTGGTAGAGAGGGCTGTGTCCTCCCTGGATGAGAGGCGGAACAAACCCATGCTGGCTGTGGTAGCCGGTTGGCAGGGCAGGTGGCTGTGGCGTGACAGCGGCTTATTTGGGATAGCTGATCTCATTGATGTACCAGCAGGCGTCACCGACTGGCGTACGCACTATGGCCTCGTCACCCACCTCTTTCTTGAGCAGGGCGCGGGCCATGGGGGAGTCGATGGAGATGTAATCCTTGCGCTCGAAGATTTCGTCATAGCCGACGATGCGAAAACGCTTGGTCTCTCCCTCCTCGTTTTCCACCTCGACCCAGGCGCCGAAGAAGACCTTGCCCTCCTGGGCGGGGGAGTAGTCGACGATCCCCAGCTCCTCGAGGCACTTGCGCAGGTAACGGACCCGCCGATCGATCTCCCGCAGCCGCTTCTTGTTGTACTGGTAATCCGCATTCTCGCTGCGATCGCCAAGGCTGGCCGCCCAGGCCACTTTGCGGGTGGTCTCGGGGCGCTCCTCGCGCCAGAGGAAATCGAGCTCCTGTTTGAGCTTGTTGTAGCCTTCACGGGTGATCAACTTGGTCTTCATGGCGGGTCCCTGTGTCGATGGGGCGGATGAGCCTCTTATGGCTCGGCAGATCTTATCCGCTGTCGCCTTGCTGTCGAGCAAAAACTGGCGGGCCGGATGACGCTGGGGGCAGGGGAAAAGAGGCGTCATGCCGGCAGCACGGGCAATAACCGGTAACATATTTATGCTTTGCCGTTACGAGTCCGGGCTCTAGTATTGGCAGCATATCGAGAGGAGAGGCAAGCAATGAGTCAGCAATACAAGGTTCTGGTCGTCGACGATGATTTGAAATTACGTTCCCTGCTGGAGCGCTACCTGACCGAACAGGGGTTCGTGGTTCGGGGCGTCGCCAATGGCGAACAGGCCGACCGCCTGCTGACCCGAGAGAACTTCAGCCTGATGGTGCTCGACCTGATGCTGCCGGGGGAAGACGGCCTCTCCATCTGTCGCCGCCTGCGCGAGGCTGGCAACCAGATCCCGGTGCTGATGCTGACCGCCAAGGGGGATGAGGTGGACCGCATCGTCGGCCTCGAGATGGGAGCCGATGATTACCTGCCCAAGCCGTTCAACCCTCGTGAGCTGCTGGCCCGGATCCGCGCCGTGCTGCGCCGCCACACCGTCGAGTTGCCGGGCGCCCCCTCTACCGCCGAGAAGGTGGTGAGCTTTGGCAGCTACCAGCTCAACCTGGCGACCCGCGAGTTGAGTCGCGATGGTGATCCGGTGGCACTGACCAGTGGGGAGTTCGCCGTGCTCAAGGTGCTGGTGAGCCATCCACGCGAGCCTCTCTCCCGCGACAAGCTGATGAACCTGGCCCGCGGTCGCGAATATACCGCCACCGAGCGCAGCATCGATGTGCAGGTTTCCCGCCTGCGCCGCCTGCTGGAGCAGGACCCGGCGCAGCCCCGTTATCTGCAGACCGTCTGGGGTCTGGGCTATGTGTTCGTGCCGGACGGTGACGGCGAATGAAGAAAGTGAGCAGCATGTTCTCCCGCATGCTCTGGTTTTTGGCCGCCGTGCTGGTGGTCTATCAGTTTGTCTCCTATGCCACCTTCTACAACTATCTGCTGGCGCCGACCGTCAAGCAGATCAGCCACCTGCTGGCCAATCAGGTCAAGCTCATCTTCCCGGTCGAGAGCAACCAGCTGGCGCTCAGTGAAGATGCCGAGGCGCTGGTCTACGTGGCGACCGGCAGCGACATCTATACCCAGACCGAGGCGGAGCAGCACGGGCTCAAGGAGTCCAAGCCCTACACCTATCTGGAAGAGAGCATCAGTCGCGAGCTGGGGGGAAAGACCAAGGTGCGGGTCGAGATCCAGGACCACTACATCATCTGGATCCAGCCGCCCCAGGCCAACAAGGTGTGGGTGCGCATCCCGCTGACCGAGATCGAGGATGACGACATCGAGCCGCTGATCCTCTACATGAGCGTGCTGCTGGTGGTGACCCTGTTCGCGGCCTGGCGGTTTGCCCGCCAGCTGGTGCGGCCGCTGGAGGAGCTGGAGGCGGGGGCCGTGGCGGTTGCCCGCGGCAACTTCCCCGATGCGCTGGGGGAGCAGGGCTCGCGGGAGGTGCGCCGGCTGACCCGCACCTTCAACCACATGTCGAGCTCCATCAAGAACCTTATCGAAGAGCGAAACATGATGATGGCGGGCGTTTCCCACGATCTGCGTACGCCGCTGACCCGTATCCGGCTGGCGACCGAGATGATGTCCTCAGGGGATGAGTATCTCAAGGAGAGCATCAACGCGGACATCGACGAATCGAACGGCATCATCGACCAGTTCATCGACTACATTCGCCCGGACGAGGGGCTGGATACCCAGCCGGTGGACCTGACCCAGCTGATCCACGATGTGCTGCTGGTGCAGACCGACCAGGGGCTGGAGGTAGAACTCGAGCTGCCAGCCGAGGCGGTGCGGGTTGCCTGCAACCCCATCAGTATCCGCCGCATCCTCAACAACCTGTCGGGCAATTCGTTGCGCTACGGGGCGAGCCGGCTGCAGGCCGAGCTCAAGGATGACGGTCACTGGGTCCGGCTGCGCTTGTCGGATGACGGCCCCGGCATTCCGGAACAGGATTACTACCGGGTACTCAAGCCCTTCACCCAGGGGAACGAGGCGCGTACCGGCAGCGGCAGTGGGCTGGGGCTGGCCATCGTCGCCAAGATCGTCTCCCAGCATCACGGCACCATCAGGCTGGGGCGTGCCGAGCAGGGGGGCTTGCTGGTGGAGATCCGGCTGCCCAAGAACCAGCCGCTGGAGTGGATTGATTGAACGAAGGGCGCATCCGTGGATGCGCCCTTCTGCATTGTCAGGCCTGCGGCTCGGTTGCCTTGCGGTAACGCTTGCCGTATTTCAGCTGCTGGATCAGCAGGGCGGCGACGATGAGCACCAACCCGATGGGGGTGGCCGGGTGAATTGTCTCGCCGATCAACAGGTTGAGCAGCACCAGCGAGGCAAACGGCGAGATGAAGATTAGATTGCTGATGGGGGCCGTGTTGGTGGCGTGGCGTAGCGCCATCAGCCAGAGCACGAAGCCGAAGCCCATCTCGAACAACCCCACGTAGATGGCGCCGGCCCACCCCTGCCAGGCGGTCATGGCAAAATCGGAGAGCAGCCAGGTCGCCACGACGATGAAGGGCAGACTGATGATGAAGCCGAGCAGCAGGCTGACGATAGGATCCCCCTGATTGCGGGTGTTGAGGATCCAGTAGCCGGCCCAGATGAGGGTCGACACCAGCGCCAGCGTCACGCCGAGGGGGCTGTCGAACTGCAGACCGAACACATCCCCCTTGGTGGCGATCACCAGAGCACCGAAGTAGCCCAGCACGATGGCCACCCCGTCGCGGCGGCGCAGCTTCTGGCCGAGGAAGGGGACGGCCAGCAGACTGAGGGTGATGGCCCAGGTGTAGTTGAGGGTTTGCGCCTGCTGGGCGGGCAGCAGGTCATACGCCTTGAACAGCAGCAGGTAATAGAGGAAGGGGTTGAGCACTCCTAGCGCCAGGTAGTAGAGGGGGCGGCCCTTGATGTAGCTGAGCAGCAGCGGCAGCTTGCCCTGACAGGCCACGATCACCCCCAGCGTCAGGGTCGAGGTGCAGGCCGCGACCAGCAGCAGTTGTACCGGTTCGAAGTAGGTGAGGGAGATCTTGAAGGCGCTGGCCACCGTCGACCAGAGGGCGACGGCGCAGAGGCCATATTGATAGGCTTTTTTCTGATCTTTGAGCATGAGACGTCGTTCCAGTGATCAAGGCAGTGGCACAGTCTACCAGCCTGTTTGCAACATTGTCGTTACCCGCGCCGGGCGGGGGATCATGTGATGGCGGCAGAGATCCATCCGTCACATAAAATTGTGCACATTCTGTTCGCCTTCCCTTGCGCAAATTGAAAAAATCCGTATAATCCCCTCCGCTTACCCATGAGGTAAGCCAGACGATATGTCTGCTTGCTGAGTTTTTCGCTTGCGAAGGCCAGCCCATACAGTCTCCCCGATATGGGGAGAAACGTGAAAAATCACACCTCTGGCGGGAGTAATCTCGGTCGGGCGGTGTTGATTTATGTTCTTTTATCTATTGGAGCTCTGTCAATGCAGAACCAAAGAATCCGTATCCGCCTGAAGGCTTTTGATCATCGCCTGATCGATCAATCCACTGCGGAAATCGTTGAAACTGCTAAGCGCACTGGCGCGCAGGTTCGCGGTCCTATCCCGCTGCCGACTCGCAAAGAGCGTTTCACCGTTCTGATCTCCCCGCACGTCAACAAAGACGCGCGTGATCAGTACGAGATCCGCACTCACAAGCGTCTGGTAGACATCGTTGAGCCGACTGACAAGACCGTAGACGCTCTGATGCGTCTGGATCTGGCAGCTGGTGTAGACGTCCAGATCAGCCTGGGTTAATTACGGAAAGAGGTTGATAACAATGACAATCGGTCTTGTAGGTCGCAAAGTGGGTATGACTCGCATCTTCACTGAAGATGGCGTTTCTATCCCCGTGACTGTTATCGAAGTTGAAGCTAACCGTGTAACTCAGGTCAAATCTGTAGAAACCGACGGCTACAACGCTATTCAGGTTACCACTGGCTCCAAGAAAGCTAGCCGCGTAACCAAGCCGGAAGCTGGCCACTTCGCCAAAGCTGGTGTAGAAGCCGGTCGTGGTCTGTGGGAATTCCGCCTGAACAACGGTGAAACTTTCACTGTTGGTAGCGAGCTGAAAGTAGATCTTCTCGCTGACGTTAAGCTGGTAGACGTTACCGGCACATCCAAGGGTAAAGGTTTTGCCGGTACTGTTAAGCGCTGGAACTTCCGCACCCAGGATATGACCCACGGTAACTCTCTGTCCCACCGTGTACCTGGCTCCATCGGTCAAAACCAGACCCCGGGCCGTGTATTCAAGGGCAAAAAGATGGCTGGTCACATGGGTGCTGAGCGTGTAACGACTCAGAACCTGGAACTGGTTCGTGTTGACGCTGAACGCAACCTGCTGCTCATCAAAGGCGCAGTACCGGGTGCAACCAACGGCAACGTGATCGTTAAACCTGCCGTCAAAGCGTAACGTCTGAGGAGATAGTAATGGAATTGGTAATGAAAGACGCCAAGAGCGCTCTTGAAGTTTCCGAGACTACCTTCGGGCGCGAATTCAACGAAGCTCTGGTTCACCAGGTTGTCGTTGCTTATGCCGCTGGTGCCCGTCAGGGTACTCGTGCGCAGCTGACTCGCTCTGAAGTGTCTGGTGGCGGCAAAAAGCCGTGGCGTCAGAAGGGTACTGGTCGTGCCCGTGCTGGCTCCATCCGTTCGCCCATTTGGCGTTCCGGTGGTGTGACTTTTGCTGCTAAGCCGCAAGATCACAGCCAGAAAGTAAACAAGAAGATGTACCGCGGCGCTATCCGTAGCATCCTGTCCGAGCTGGTACGTCAAGAGCGCCTGATCGTTGTTGAGAAGTTCGGCATCGAAGCTCCGAAAACCAAAGAACTGATCGCCAAGCTGAAAGAAATGGAACTGTCTGACGTTCTGATCGTGACTGCTGAAGTCGATGAGAACCTGTTCCTGGCTGCTCGTAACCTGTACAAAGTTGACGTGCGTGACGTTGCCGGTATCGACCCGGTCAGCCTGATCGCTTTCGACAAGGTTCTGATGACTGCTGACGCAGTTAAGCAAATCGAGGAGATGCTGGCATGATCCGTGAAGAGCGTCTGCTGAAAGTTCTGAAGGCTCCGCACATCTCTGAAAAGAGCACCATGGTCGCAGAAAAGCAGAACACTATCGTGTTCAAAGTTGCTGTTGATGCCACCAAGGCGGAAGTCAAAGCTGCAGTTGCGAAACTGTTCGAGGTCGAAGTTGAGACCGTCCGTACCCTGAACATGAAGGGTAAGACCAAGCGCGCAGGTGCACGCGTAGGCCGTCGTTCCGATTGGAAAAAGGCTTATGTGACCCTGAAAGCTGGTCAGGACATCGACTTCATGGGCGCAGCCGAGTAAGAGGAGTTCTGAAAAATGGCAATCGTTAAGTGCAAGCCTACTTCTCCGGGCCGCCGCCACGTCGTCAAGATCGTCAACCAAGACCTGTACAAGGGCAAGCCCTTTGCAGCTCTGCTGGACAAGAAAGACAAGTCCGGTGGTCGTAACAACAACGGCCGTATCACCACCCGTCACATCGGCGGTGGTCACAAGCAACACTACCGTATCGTCGACTTCAAGCGCGACAAAGACGGTATCCCGGCTAAAGTAGAGCGCCTGGAATACGATCCGAACCGTACCGCAAACATCGCCCTGGTGCTGTATGCAGACGGTGAGCGTCGTTACATCCTGGCTCCGAAAGGCCTGAAAGCTGGTGATGCAATCGCTTCTGGTGCTGATGCCGCAATCAAGGTAGGTAACACCCTGCCGATGCGCAACATCCCGGTCGGTTCTACCGTTCACGCTGTTGAGATGAAGCCTGGTAAAGGTGCCCAGCTGGCTCGTTCCGCTGGTACTTTCATCCAGATCCTGGCTCGTGAAGGTAACTATGTAACTCTGCGTCTGCGTTCCGGCGAAGTACGTAAAGTTCTGGCCGAGTGCCGCGCCACCATCGGTGAAGTTGGTAACTCCGAGCACATGCTGCGTCAACTGGGTAAAGCCGGTGCAAACCGCTGGCGTGGTATTCGTCCGACCGTTCGCGGTATGGCGATGAACCCGGTAGACCACCCGCACGGTGGTGGTGAGGGTCGTAACAAGGGCATGCAGCCTGTGTCCCCATGGGGCCAGAAGGCTAAAGGCTTCAAGACCCGTAAGAACAAGCGTACCGACAAGTACATCGTACGTCGTCGTAACAAGTAATTGTTAACATAGAGGAATCACCATGCCACGTTCTCTCAAGAAGGGTCCATTTATCGACCTGCACTTGCTGAAGAAGGTAGAGAAAGCGGTGGAAAGCGGGGATAAAAAGCCGGTTAAGACCTGGTCCCGTCGTTCAATGATCATCCCGAACATGATCGGTTTGACCATCGCTGTCCATAATGGTCGTCAGCACGTTCCGGTTTTCGTTACCGAAGAAATGATCGGTCACAAACTGGGTGAATTCGCACCTACTCGTACTTATCGCGGCCATGCTGCTGATAAGAAGGCTAAGAAGCGCTAAGGGATAAATGATGGAAGCTATCGCTAAACACCGTTATGCCCGTACTTCTGCCCAGAAAGCTCGTCTGGTAGCCGATCAAGTACGTGGTCTGTCCGTAGACAAGGCTCTGAACATCCTGACCTTCAGCCCGAAAAAGGCTGCAGTTCTGGTGAAGAAAGTGCTGGAATCTGCCATTGCAAACGCTGAGCACAACGAAGGCGCCGACATCGACGCCCTGCGTGTTGCTACTATCATGGTCGACGAAGGTCCCTCCATGAAGCGCATCCGTCCTCGTGCCAAAGGTCGCGCGGATCGTATCCTCAAGCGTACCGCTCACATCACCGTAGTGGTATCCGACGCTAAGGCTGGGAGATAAGCAATGGGTCAGAAAGTACATCCTAATGGCATTCGCCTGGGTATTACCAAGCCTTGGAATTCTACCTGGTTCGCGAACACCAAAGACTTCGCTGACAACCTGTACAGCGATTTTCAAGTACGCCAGTTCCTGACCAAGGAACTGAAAAACGCGTCCTTGTCCAAGATCACCATCGAGCGTCCGGCCAAGAGCATCCGTGTGACCATTCACACCGCTCGTCCGGGTGTTGTGATCGGTAAGAAAGGCGAAGACGTTGAAAAACTGCGCAAAGCTGTAGCCACTATTGCTGGCGTGCCTGCTCAGATCAACATTTCCGAAGTCCGCAAGCCGGAGCTGGATGGCAAACTGGTTGCCGACAGCATCACTTCCCAGCTGGAGCGTCGCGTAATGTTCCGTCGTGCTATGAAGCGCGCCGTACAAAACGCCATGCGCCTGGGTGCCAAGGGCATCAAGGTGGAAGTTTCCGGTCGTCTGGGCGGCGCTGAAATCGCGCGTACCGAATGGTACCGTGAAGGTCGTGTGCCTCTGCACACCCTGCGTGCCGACATCGACTACGCAACTTCTGAAGCCCACACCACTTACGGTGTGATCGGCGTTAAAGTTTGGATCTTCAAGGGCGAAGTTCTGGGCGGTCTGGCTGCTGTCAACGCTGCCGCTGCTCAAGAGCAAGCTCCTGCGAAGCCCAAGCGTGACAACAAGCGCCGCGCTGCCAAGTAAGGAGATTCGGTAAATGTTGCAACCAAAGCGTACTAAATTCCGCAAGACCCACAAGGGTCGTAACCGCGGTCTGGCCAACTCTGGTAACGAAGTATCCTTCGGTACCTTTGGCCTGAAGGCGACATCCCGTGGCCAGCTGACTGCTCGTCAAATCGAAGCAGCCCGTCGTGCCATGACCCGTCACGTTAAGCGTCAGGGTAAGATCTGGATCCGTGTGTTCCCGGACAAGCCGATTACCGAAAAGCCCCTCGAAGTTCGTATGGGTAAAGGTAAGGGTAACGTGGAATACTGGGTTTGCCCGATCCAGCCTGGCAAGGTTCTGTACGAGATGGACGGTGTACCTGAGGCTCTGGCGCGTGAAGCGTTCGCCCTGGCCGCAGCCAAGCTGTCTGTTCAGACCACTTTCGTAATTAAGACGGTGATGTGATGAAAGCCCAAGATCTGCGTCAAAAGAGCGTCGAAGAACTGAACCAGGAGCTGCTGGGGCTGCTGCGCGAGCAATTCAACATGCGCATGCAAGCTTCCACCGGCCAGCTGGCTCAGACTCACACTCTGAAACAAGTGCGTCGTGACGTCGCACGTATCAAGACTGTACTGACTGAGAAGGCAGGTGCGTAATGACTGATAAAATCCGTACTCTGCAGGGTCGTGTAATCAGCGACAAGATGGACAAGTCCATCACTGTCGCCATCGAGCGCAAGGTAAAGCACCCGATCTACGGTAAGATCATCAAGCGCACTACCAAGCTGCACGTGCATGACGAAAACAACGAATGCAAAGCTGGCGACCTCGTGGAAATCCGCGAATGCCGCCCGCTGTCCAAGACCAAGTCCTGGACCCTGGTTGCCGTTGTAGAAAAGGCCTAATCGGTACTTTGTAGTCTAAACGGCCCCTTGACGGGGCCGTTTGTTTTTTAGGCTACCTTTTCTAAAAATCCTGTGTTATAGTTTCGCGCCTTTTGAAGGCAGCCAGATCCCGAGAGGGATAAGAAGTAAACAAAGCGGAGCACTAAGATGATCCAGATGCAAAGTATGCTGGGTGTTGCCGACAACTCCGGCGCTCGCAGTGTAATGTGTATTAAGGTTCTGGGTGGTTCGCACCGCCGTTACGCCGGCATCGGCGACATCATCAAGGTTTCCATCAAGGAAGCCATTCCTCGCGGTAAAGTGAAGAAAGGTGATGTGTATAACGCGGTGGTCGTACGCACCCGTAAAGGCGTTCGTCGTCCGGACGGCTCTGTCATCCGTTTCGACAACAATGCGGCTGTGTTGCTTAACAACAACCAGCAGCCGATCGGTACTCGTATTTTTGGCCCGGTGACCCGTGAACTGCGTAATGAGAAGTTCATGAAGATTGTGTCCCTGGCACCCGAAGTACTGTAAGGAGTCGAACGATGGCAGCTAAAATCCGTCGCGAAGACGAAGTGATTGTTCTTACCGGCAAAGACAAGGGCAAGCGTGGCAAAGTCACTCAAGTTCTGATTGCTAAAGGTAAGGTAATCGTGGAAGGCATCAACCAGGTGAAGAAACACCAGAAGCCGGTACCCGCACTGGGTCAGGCTGGCGGTATCGTCACCAAAGAAGCCCCCATCGATGTATCTAACGTAGCGCTGTTCAACTCTGCCACTGGCAAAGCTGACCGCGTTGGTTTCCGGATTGAAGACGGCAAAAAAGTTCGCTTCTTCAAATCCACCGGCGAACTTGTGAAGTAATTGGAGTTTAACGATGGCGAAACTGCATGATTACTACAAATCAGATGTAGTAAATGAACTGACCAAGCAGTTCGGTTACAAGACTATCATGCAAGTCCCTCGGATCGAGAAAATCACCCTGAACATGGGTGTTGGTGAAGCGATCTCTGACAAGAAATTGCTGGAAAATGCTGCTGCCGATATGGCTGCCATTTCCGGTCAGAAGCCGCTGATCACCAAAGCTCGCAAATCTGTTGCGGGCTTCAAGATTCGTGAAGGCTACCCGATAGGTTGTAAAGTAACCCTGCGTGGCGAGCGTATGTGGGAGTTCCTGGAACGGCTGATTTGCATCTCCGTACCGCGTATCCGTGACTTCCGTGGCCTGAACGCTAAAGCGTTCGACGGTCGTGGTAACTACTCCATGGGCGTGCGTGAGCAAATCATCTTCCCGGAAATCGACTATGACAAGGTCGATCGCGTTCGTGGTCTGGATATCACCATCACCACTTCCGCGAATACCGATGAAGAAGGCCGTGCTCTGCTGGCTGCCTTTAACTTCCCATTCCGCAAGTAAGGTTAGGGTTATGGCTAAAACATCCATGAAAGCACGTGAAGTAAAGCGTGCGAAGCTGGTAGCCAAGTACGCGACCAAGCGTGCCGAGCTCAAAGCTATCATCGTTGATATGAACGCTTCTGAAGAAGCGCGTTGGGATGCTGTTCTGCAACTGCAACAGCTGCCCCGTGATTCCAGTCCGTCCCGTCAGCGTAACCGTTGCAACATTACTGGTCGTCCGCACGGTTTCCTGCGTAAGTTTGGTCTGTCCCGCATCAAGGTGCGTGAGCATGCCATGAAGGGCGAAATTCCGGGCCTGAAAAAGGCCTCTTGGTAAAGAATCTCGGGAGTTAGACTATGAGCATGCAAGATCCGATCGCGGATATGCTGACCCGCATCCGTAACGGTCAGGCGGCGAGCAAAGTTGCGGTTTCCATGCCTTCTTCCAAGCTGAAAGTGGCTATTGCCAAAGTGCTGAAAGAAGAAGGTTACATCGCTGGCTACTCCGTAGCTGGTGACGTGAAACCGGAACTGGAAATTGAACTGAAATATTTCCAGGGCAAGCCGGTTGTAGAACTGATCCAACGCGTGAGCCGTCCCGGCCTGCGTATTTACAAGCGCACTACTGATCTGCCGAAAGTTATGGGCGGTCTCGGTGTTGCTATCGTGTCCACGTCTAAAGGTGTGATGACTGACCGTGCTGCCCGTAAAGCAAGCATGGGCGGTGAGATCATCTGCTACGTCGCTTAATAGGAGGTAGGAAATGTCTCGTGTTGCTAAGGCACCCGTCACTATTCCTGCTGGCGTAGAGGTGACTCTGAACGGCCAGGAACTGTCCATCAAAGGTGGTAAAGGTTCCCTGGTTCGCTCTATTCACGCCGGTGTAGAAGTGACCAAAGAAGACAATGTACTGAAGTTCGCCCCGCGCGACGGCATCGCTGGTGCTGACGCTCAGGCCGGTACTGCCCGTGCATTGGTCAACAACATGGTAATCGGTGTTACCCAAGGCTTCGAGCGCAAGCTGCAGCTGGTTGGTGTAGGTTATAAAGCCTCCATCAAGGGCAATGCTGTTGCGCTGGCTCTGGGCTTCTCTCACCCGGTAGAGCATGCGCTGCCGGCTGGTGTGACCGCTGAGTGCCCGACTGCCACAGAAATCGTTCTGCGTGGTGTCGACAAGCAGCTGGTTGGCCAAGTCGCCGCCGATATCCGTGCTTACCGCGCTCCGGAGCCCTACAAGGGCAAGGGTGTACGCTATGCCAACGAGCAAGTGCGTACTAAAGAAGCTAAGAAGAAGTAAGGTAACACTATGGACAAGAAAGCAGCTCGTCTCCGTCGTGCTACTCGTGCTCGGAAAAAGATGCAGGAACTGGGAGCTACCCGTCTGGTTGTTCACCGTACCCCGCGTCACATCTATGCGCAGGTTATTGCAGCCAACGGTTCCGAAGTTCTGGCCTCTGCTTCCACAGTAGAGAAGGCCATCAGTGAAGCTATTAAATACACCGGTAACGCTGATGCAGCGACCGCGGTAGGTAAAGCAATCGCTGAGCGTGCTATTGCCAAAGGCGTTCAGAACGTATCTTTCGATCGTTCCGGTTTCAAGTATCACGGTCGCATCGCTGCTCTGGCAGCTGCTGCACGTGACGCTGGTCTTCAGTTCTAAGCTAGGAGTCGAAGATGGCTAAAGTCGAATCTCAAGCCGGCGAACTGCAAGAAAAGCTGATTGCAGTAAACCGTGTTTCGAAAACTGTTAAAGGTGGTCGTATCATGTCCTTCACCGCGCTGACCGTGGTGGGTGATGGTAACGGCCGTGTAGGTTACGGTTACGGTAAAGCCCGTGAAGTTCCGGCCGCTATTCAAAAAGCGATGGAACAGGCTAAGCGTAATCTGAACAAGGTTGAGCTGAACAACGGCACCCTGCACCACCCGGTGAAAGGTGTTCACTCCGGTTCCACCGTGTTCATGAAGCCGGCCTCTCAAGGTACTGGTATCATCGCAGGCGGCGCTATGCGTGCCGTTCTGGAAGTTGCTGGTATCCACAACGTGCTGGCTAAGACCTACGGTTCCACCAACCCAATCAACGTTGTTCGCGCCACTGTAGACGCTCTGGTTCAGGGTCAATCCCCGGAACAGATCGCTGCCAAGCGTGGTCTGCGCGTTGAAGAAATTCTGGGGTAATGCGACATGGCTAACACTGTAAAAGTAACTCAAACTCGCAGCTCTATCGGCCGTCTGCCAAAGCACAAGGCGACTCTGCGTGGTCTGGGTCTGCGTCGCATTGGTCACACCGTTGAGCTGGAAGATACTCCCTGCGTACGCGGCATGATCAACCAGGTTTATTACATGGTTAAGGTGGAGGGCTAAGCATGCGTCTGAATACTCTGTCTCCGGCCGCTGGTTCCAAGCGCGTTAAGCACCGTCCGGGCCGTGGTATCGGTTCTGGTCTGGGCAAGACCGGTGGTCGTGGTGTTAAAGGTCAAACCTCTCGTTCCGGTGGCGGCAAAGTCCGCAACGGTTTCGAAGGCGGCCAGATGCCTTTGAAAATCCGTCTGCCGAAGTTCGGTTTCTTCTCTCGCAAATCTTTGGTTTCTGCCGAAGTACGCCTGAACGAAATCGCCCTGGTAGAAGGTGATGTGGTCGACGTGAGCACTCTGAAGCAAGCCGGTGTTATTACCAAAAACATCGTGTTCGCTAAAGTTGTTCTGTCTGGCAACATTGACCGTGCTGTGACCGTTCGTGGTCTGTCCGTCACCAAGGGTGCACGTGCAGCCATCGAGGCCGCTGGCGGTAAAATCGAGGAATAATCAGTACAATGGCTAAGAAACCAGGATTGGATGTTAAAGCACAGGGTGGTCTGAGTGAACTGAAGAGCCGTCTGCTCTTCGTTCTCGGGGCGATTATCGTTTTCCGTGCAGGCTCTTATGTGCCGATTCCTGGTATTGACGCCGCCGTACTGGCCGAGTTGTTCCAACAACAGAAGGGCACCATCATTGAGATGTTCAACATGTTCAGTGGTGGTGCACTCTCGCGTGCTTCTATTCTTGCGCTGGGGATCATGCCGTACATTTCGGCCTCGATCATTATCCAGCTGCTGACTGTGGTTCACCCCGCTCTTGCTGAACTCAAGAAAGAAGGTGAATCCGGCCGTCGCAAGATTAGCCAATATACCCGTTGGGGCACGCTGGTTTTGGGAACTTTCCAGGCCATTGGTATTGCAACCGGTTTGCCGAATATGATGCAGGGACTCGTGACTCATCCGGGTTTGGGCTTCTATTTCACAGCCGTTGTGAGTCTGGTCACCGGTACCATGTTCTTGATGTGGTTGGGTGAGCAGATTACCGAGCGTGGGATTGGTAATGGTATCTCGTTGATTATCTTCACAGGTATCGTTGCTGGTCTGCCTCATGCCATTGGCGCTACGGCCGAACAGGCACGTCAAGGGGAATTGCACATCCTGCTGTTGTTGTTGCTGGGCTTGATTGTTTTCGCAGTGACTTACTTTGTGGTGTTCGTGGAGCGTGGTCAGCGTCGTATCGTCGTTAACTATGCCAAGCGTCAACAAGGCCGCCAGGTATTCGCAGCGCAAAGCACACACCTGCCGTTGAAAGTAAATATGGCCGGTGTGATTCCTGCGATTTTCGCATCCAGCATCATCCTCTTCCCGGGGACCATTACCTCTTGGTTTGGTCAGGGCGAGGGCAAGGTCGCCGATATCCTGCAACAGGTCTCTATGGTCCTGCAGCCGGGTCAGCCCTTGTATGAGATGCTCTATGCAGCAGCCATTATCTTCTTCTGCTTCTTCTATACCGCGCTGGTTTTCAACCCCCGCGAGACAGCAGATAACCTGAAGAAGAGTGGAGCCTTTATCCCGGGGATCCGCCCGGGCGAGCAGACAGCACGTTATATCGATAAGGTTATGACCCGCCTGACATTGGCAGGTGCGCTCTATATAACCTTTATCTGTCTGGTACCCCAGTTCCTGATGACTGCCTGGAACGTTCAGTTCTATTTCGGTGGCACCTCGCTGCTGATTATCGTGGTAGTTATCATGGACTTCATGGCTCAGGTTCAGACCCATATGATGTCTCATCAATATGGCGACGTCCTGAGGAAGGCCAACCTGAAGGGCTACGGCCGCTAAAGGTCGGCGTAGTTACGGAGTTAAGCAATGAAAGTTCGTGCTTCCGTTAAGGCAATCTGCCGTAACTGCAAAATCATCAAGCGTCACGGTGTGGTGCGTGTGATTTGCAGCGAGCCAAAGCATAAACAGCGCCAAGGCTAATTTTTTACGGTTAGTACTTGCAACAAATAGTTGTGCTGGCTAATATAGCCAGCCAACTTTTGTTGTGTATTGGTTGACCGCCACGTATCCGCTCACGGGCTTTGTGGTGGTCGTAATCTACTATATGTAGGAGTGAATAGTGGCCCGTATCGCTGGCATTAACATTCCTGACCATAAGCATGCAGTCATCGCTTTGACTGCTATTTATGGCGTCGGTCGTACCCGCTCCAAGGCCATCTGTGCCGCAGCCGGTATCGCTGAGAATGTGAAAATTAAAGACCTGGACGAAGCTCAGATCGAGAGTCTGCGTGAACAAGTAGGTAAATTCACCGTTGAAGGTGACCTGCGTCGTCAGATTTCCATGAACATCAAGCGATTGATGGATCTGGGTTGCTACCGTGGTTTGCGTCACCGTCGTAGCCTGCCTGTTCGTGGTCAACGTACCAAGACCAACGCTCGTACCCGTAAGGGTCCGCGCAAGGCTATCAAGAAGTAACGGGAAGGTAGAAAATGGCTAAAACTCCGACTCGTGCTCGCAAGCGCGTTAAAAAGCAAGTGAGCGACGGTATTGCGCACGTTCATGCATCTTTCAACAACACAATCGTGACCATTACTGACCGTCAGGGCAACGCTCTGTCTTGGGCTACTTCTGGTGGTTCCGGTTTCCGTGGTTCTCGTAAGTCCACCCCGTTCGCTGCTCAGGTAGCTGCCGAGCGCGCTGGTGAGATGGCCAAAGAATATGGCGTGAAGAACCTGGAAGTCATGGTTAAAGGTCCGGGTCCCGGTCGTGAGTCTTCCATCCGCGCTCTGAACGCGGCTGGTTTCCGCATCACTAACATTACTGATGTGACTCCGATCCCGCACAACGGTTGTCGTCCTCCCAAGAAGCGCCGCGTGTAACGCTGTAGCTACTTGGTCTAGGATTGTTGGAGAAAGAAGATGGCAAGATATATCGGTCCTAAGCTTAAGCTTAGCCGTCGTGAGGGCACCGACCTCTTCCTGAAGTCTGGTGTTCGTGCGATTGATTCTAAGTGCAAGATTGACACCGTTCCTGGTCAACACGGTGCGCGTAAAGCGCGTCTGTCTGACTACGGTGTTCAGCTGCGCGAGAAACAAAAAGTTCGTCGTATCTACGGCGTATTGGAAAAACAGTTCCGCAACTACTACCGCGACGCTGCCCGTCAAAAGGGTAACACCGGTGAAAACCTGTTGCAGCTGCTGGAAGGTCGTCTGGACAACGTCGTCTACCGCATGGGCTTCGGTGCTACCCGCGCTGAATCTCGTCAGCTGGTGAGCCACAAGGCCATCATGGTAAACGGTCGCGTTGTGAACATTCCTTCTTTCCAGGTTTCCCCTGAGGACGTGATCTGCGTTCGTGAGAAGGCTAAGAAGCAAGCGCGTATCAAAGCTGCCCTTGAGGTTGCTGGTCAGCGCGAGAAGCCGACTTGGGTAGAGGTTGATGCCGCTAAA
>NZ_CP077249.1:1190000-1670000 GCF_019047325.1 Aeromonas sp. FDAARGOS 1403
CCTGGAAAGGCCGGCGATACAGGGTGATAGCCCCGTACACGAAAACAACCTTGATGTGAAATCGAGTAGGGCGGGACACGTGACATCCTGTCTGAATATGGGGGGACCATCCTCCAAGGCTAAATACTCCTGACTGACCGATAGTGAACCAGTACCGTGAGGGAAAGGCGAAAAGAACCCCTGTGAGGGGAGTGAAATAGAACCTGAAACCGTGTACGTACAAGCAGTGGGAGCCCTTCGGGGTGACTGCGTACCTTTTGTATAATGGGTCAGCGACTTACATTTTGTAGCGAGGTTAACCGTATAGGGGAGCCGTAGGGAAACCGAGTCTTAACTGGGCGTCTAGTTGCAAGGTGTAGACCCGAAACCGGGTGATCTAGCCATGGGCAGGTTGAAGGTTGAGTAACATCAACTGGAGGACCGAACCCACTAACGTTGCAAAGTTAGGGGATGACCTGTGGCTGGGGGTGAAAGGCCAATCAAACTCGGAGATAGCTGGTTCTCCCCGAAAGCTATTTAGGTAGCGCCTCGGACGAATACTACTGGGGGTAGAGCACTGTTTGGGCTAGGGGGTCATCCCGACTTACCAACCCCATGCAAACTCCGAATACCAGTAAGTAATATCCGGGAGACACACGGCGGGTGCTAACGTCCGTCGTGAAGAGGGAAACAACCCAGACCGCCGGCTAAGGTCCCAAAGTTCTGGTTAAGTGGGAAACGATGTGGGAAGGCTCAGACAGCTAGGATGTTGGCTTAGAAGCAGCCATCATTTAAAGAAAGCGTAATAGCTCACTAGTCGAGTCGGCCTGCGCGGAAGATGTAACGGGGCTCAAACCAGGCACCGAAGCCGCGGATTCACGCTAAGCGTGAGTGGTAGGGGAGCGTTCTGTAAGTCTGCGAAGGTGTGTCGAGAGGCATGCTGGAGATATCAGAAGTGCGAATGCTGACGTAAGTAACGATAAAGGGGGTGAAAAGCCTCCTCGCCGGAAGACCAAGGGTTCCTGTCCAACGTTAATCGGGGCAGGGTGAGTCGACCCCTAAGGTGAGGCCGAAAGGCGTAATCGATGGGAAGCAGGTTAATATTCCTGCACGACTTGTAATTGCGATGGGGGGACGGAGAAGGCTAGGTGGGCCAGGCGACGGTTGTCCTGGTGAAAGTGCGTAGGTGGTGTTTCTAGGCAAATCCGGAGACACAACACTGAGACACGAGACGAACACACTACGGTGTGGAAGCCATTGATGCCCTGCTTCCAGGAAAAGCCTCTAAGCTTCAGATTACAAGTCATCGTACCCCAAACCGACACAGGTGGTCGGGTAGAGAATACCAAGGCGCTTGAGAGAACTCGGGTGAAGGAACTAGGCAAAATAGTACCGTAACTTCGGGAGAAGGTACGCTCTTGTTGGTGAAGTCCCTTGCGGATGGAGCTGACGGGAGTCGCAGTGACCAGATGGCTGGGACTGTTTATCAAAAACACAGCACTCTGCAAACACGAAAGTGGACGTATAGGGTGTGACACCTGCCCGGTGCCGGAAGGTTAATTGATGGGGTTAGCGCAAGCGAAGCTCTTGATCGAAGCCCCGGTAAACGGCGGCCGTAACTATAACGGTCCTAAGGTAGCGAAATTCCTTGTCGGGTAAGTTCCGACCTGCACGAATGGTGTAACCATGGCCATGCTGTCTCCACCCGAGACTCAGTGAAATCGAATTCGCCGTGAAGATGCGGTGTACCCGCGGCTAGACGGAAAGACCCCGTGAACCTTTACTACAGCTTGGCACTGAACATTGAACCTACATGTGTAGGATAGGTGGGAGGCTTTGAAGGCGTGACGCCAGTTGCGCTGGAGCCGTCCTTGAAATACCACCCTTGTATGTTTGATGTTCTAACGCAGGGCCCTGAATCGGGCTCGCGGACAGTGCCTGGTGGGTAGTTTGACTGGGGCGGTCTCCTCCCAAAGAGTAACGGAGGAGCACGAAGGTTGGCTAATCCTGGTCGGACATCAGGAGGTTAGTGCAATGGCATAAGCCAGCTTAACTGCGAGACGGACAGGTCGAGCAGGTACGAAAGTAGGTCATAGTGATCCGGTGGTTCTGAATGGAAGGGCCATCGCTCAACGGATAAAAGGTACTCCGGGGATAACAGGCTGATACCGCCCAAGAGTTCATATCGACGGCGGTGTTTGGCACCTCGATGTCGGCTCATCACATCCTGGGGCTGAAGTCGGTCCCAAGGGTATGGCTGTTCGCCATTTAAAGTGGTACGCGAGCTGGGTTCAGAACGTCGTGAGACAGTTCGGTCCCTATCTGCCGTGGGCGTTGGATGATTGAAGGGAGTTGCTCCTAGTACGAGAGGACCGGAGTGAACGAACCTCTGGTGTTCGGGTTGTCACGCCAGTGGCACTGCCCGGTAGCTAAGTTCGGAATCGATAACCGCTGAAAGCATCTAAGCGGGAAGCGAGCCCTGAGATGAGTCATCCCTGACCCCTTGAGGGTCCTAAAGGGCCGTTGGAGACCACAACGTTGATAGGTGGGGTGTGTAAGCGCGGCGACGTGTTGAGCTAACCCATACTAATTACCCGTGAGGCTTAACCATACAACACCCAAGAAGTGTTCGAAGGCTTGTAGCAGATACCGAGAACGAAGAATTAAATCAGCTTTTTCAGATTGAAGATTTTTGCCTGGCGGCAATAGCGCAGTGGAACCACCTGACCCCATGCCGAACTCAGAAGTGAAACGCTGTAGCGCCGATGGTAGTGTGGCATTCGCCATGCGAGAGTAGGACACTGCCAGGCACCCAATTAAACGGTGATGTGAAAGACATGACCGGCTGCGAGGATGACACCTCATCAAGAAGCGGCAAAAGATTTAGCGAAAGCTAACCGAATGCGGAGCGGTAGTTCAGTCGGTTAGAATACCGGCCTGTCACGCCGGGGGTCGCGGGTTCGAGTCCCGTCCGCTCCGCCACTAACAAGAAGCCCAGTCGACAGACTGGGCTTTTTTCGTTTCCGACACCGTCCTAATTTCCCCCGAAATGCCTCTTTTTCCTCAAGCGACTCAGTAAAACACGCAGAGCCAGACAGTGGTCATGTCGGGATGGGTCCACTCGACCCTGTGCTTCTGGCGGGCAGGGATATTGATGTGATCCCCCGGACCCTGCTGGATCAGCTGCTAGCGCTGTCTCTCTTGCCTGCAATGAAATGAGAGGAGAACGACACTCCACTGAGTGTCGTGGAAGACTGCAGAGTGCCTCTATGCTCCGTCACGCATACGAAGTGCAGTTTGAATGTCTCGGCGCTTCTTTCAGGCCTTTAGAGAGGTCTTGTCGAAAGACTCAGTCAAGGTATGGACGAGAGTGACGAGCAGCAGGAACAAGCGCAGGGAAGTGGCATGCACAACATCTGCAGCGTGAGTGATGTGATTGGGTTGTTCCTAATAAAAAGCGCAAAAAGAAAAGGGGACGGCAGCTGCCGTCCCCTCGAGTCATTTCGTCCAGTCCCTGAACTGCAACGCTCCCTGCAATCCCTGACTTTATCCTGATCCTTCGGAATATCCCCTTCCCAATCCGTTGAGGTGTCCTGTGGCCATCCTAGCCTGGCAATCGGTCCTGATTGCTGCACTCTCTCCATCCTGGAGGTGTCCGTTACCACATCCCGTGGTGTTCCTTGCGTCATCCTGACAGATAACCATCCGGGTTATCTCGCTTCATCCTGAAGCTGTCCTGCTCGCCTCCAGCGAGGTTCCTGTTCGTCCTGAAGAGCAACCATCCTGCTGCTCTGCCTCATCCCGAGGTGTCCTCAACCACGTCCCGCAGTGTCCTGTATTCCCTTTGATAACCATCCTGGCTATCGGCCTCATCCTGAGGTGTTCCCTGCCCACGTCCTGTGGTTTATTCCCTGCTTATGCGCTGCTTCTGCATCCTGCCGAACCAGCTTCGTCCTTGTGAGACCCATATTAAGGGAACCAGAGGGCGGAACAAGGGAGGATCCGGCGTTGTCGGCGTGATGGGAACGCTTAAACGATCATTGTTGTGATAATAAATTCATATTAATCATGCTGTTAGTTTGTTTCACGGGAAAGCATAAGGATTCAAAGATGGCTTCGCGTACGGTTCGACACAGTGGCCTCTTACAGCGGCGATGGCTGATCTCTCACACGCAAAAACAGGACGAAAACGATGGTAAAAACAGGCTCAATTCGGAGGGTAAGGCTTAAAAATTAGTTGAATAAATATGCTCAAAAAGAATACAAAAAGCCGGGCTTGGCCCGGCTTTTTGAGAAGGTGTCAGCTGACGCGACTACCCGGTGTCGGATATGCCTTGCGCAAGGATTCTGGCGCCAGCACTTCCAGGTTCCCGCTCATGTTGTTGAGCCAGGTACGGAACTCCGGAGTGTCCTGCACCTCGGTTTCCACCACCACGCTGCGCTTGTCGTAGCGGGTCATGCGCGGGTTGTGGCCGGGGATCTGGCCGTCGACCAGGGTCGGGCAGTTGGCATCGATGCGGCCGACGAAGCGGATCGGCCCGCTGACATCCTGGTACCCCTGATCGCGGATCAGTTTCTGGATATTGAAATCCTTCGGCTGGGTCGCGCTGAAGTTGGTCAGCTCCACGTTCTTGATGTGGTCGAACGGGATGCCGTAGACCTTGGGATCCAGCTCGGAGAGGGTGCAGAGCAGGGTCGGCCCCTCTGCCTGGTTCAGAATGCCGAGCGGATTGATGCGGTCATAGCAGAGCCACACGGTGCGCTCCTTGATGACACGCTGGATCTCGGCGCTGAACTTGCGGCCACGCCACAGAGCATCGCGGATCAGGGTGCTGCGGCGGATCTCCGGATTGCCGGCAAACGGACGCGGTGACTGGTGCACGCTCTCGAGCCAGCGTTCCGCCAGTTCGCTCTGGCTGTCACGGATCACCTGGCTGGCCTTGTCGACCAGCGGGTTCAATTCGGTCAGGACACTGGCGGGCAGCAGCTGGCTGGCCTGGTCGCTCCAGGTTTTCAGCGCCACTGCCAGCGACAGCGGCATGATGTTGGCAAAATCGTTGAGGCCATGGCGCTCGAAGCACCAGCCGTGTGGTTTGCTGCGTTCATCCGAGGTGAGATCGAACAACCCCATGCCGGACATCTCTTCCAGGTCCCGTTGCACGGTACGCAGACTGACATGAATGCCTTCTTCTTCCAGTTTTACCTGGAGTTGGCTGGCGGTCAGCTTGTAAGGGCGGTGCGGGATGCAACGCGCCAAGGTCAGTTGTCGTAACAGCTTCTTACTCATGGTGCATGCCTTCACTGGTTTAGCGTTGAGTGTATCCTAGCCATGCCTTGCGACAGTCTATGTCGCAAGTTTTGCTGCGACAACTGTCGCCATTTTCATACAAACCAAGCTAACTGCATGATCATAAAAGAGAACGCTCTCTTTTCTGGCAGCAATTGAGGCTAAAAAATGATGAAAATTCGCCAAATGAAAGTGCTGTCTTACGGATTTGGCATAGAAGAAAAAACAGAAATGATGGGTAAGCGCAGAATATGATGTGGAGGAGAGGACTCTCCTCCACCGGGCGGGGATTTTTGCTGTCGGATCAGGCCAACCAGGACCAGGCCGACTTGGTGATGGCGGCGCCCACCATGTAGCCGAATACCGCCAGGGCAGCGAGGCCGGCCACCAGCTTCTGACTGCGCGCAGGGCGCTTGAGCGCCATGACGCCGAGGCCGATGTAAACCACCAGCGCGATCAGCTTGGCCATCAGCCAGGGCTGCTGACCCGGGCTCATCTGCAGGGTCACCGCCAGCAGCACCCCGAACAGCAACAGTAAGGTGTCGTTGACATGGGGCAGGATCTTCAGCCACTTCTGCTGCAGGCGGGCACTGCCCCCCAGGGCCAGCAGCCAGCGATAGAGGAACAGCAGCACGCTGACCAGTGCCAGCGTCATGTGCAGGTGTTTGAGCAGGGGGTAATAGGCAATCATATTGCTTCCTTGTCGTTGTCGGGCAGACCGCTGTTCCAGTTGTGGGCGTGAATGCGCTCCTGTCCTTCCTGATCGTCTTGCAGCAGATCGGAGAGGATGTCCCGGTATTGCAGGCTCTTGTTGATATAGGTGTGTTCGTCGTCCAGGTAGTTGACCTGCTCCCGCAGCAGCCAGTTGTCGTGCTGCTTGAAGGTCTGCCCGGCCCGCCAGGCCTGGTTGGCCCGAAAACCGAGCTGGGTCAGGGCTTCCACCCCCAGATCCACGGCGGAACCCAGGGTTTCCCGATACACGCTGCCCACGCCCTGACGCAGGATCTCGTGAGCGTGGGGACGATCCTGGGCTCGCGCCAGTATCTTAAGGTGCGGGAAGTGTTTCTTCACCATTTCAATCACTTCGAGTGACGTTGCAGGGTCGTTGATGGAGAGCACCAGCAATTTGGCCTTGTGGGCACCGGCGGCGTGCAGCAGGTCGAGCCGGCTGGCATCCCCGTAGAACACCTGATAGCCATACTTGCGCAGCATCTCGATCTGGCTGGCATCCTGTTCGAGGATAGTGGTACCTATGCCGTGGCCGTGCAGCAAACGTCCCACTATCTGACCGAAGCGGCCGAAGCCGGCGATGATCACCGGGTGCTCCACCAGCTCCGGCTGCTCGTGCTGCGGGACCTCGCTCTGGTTGCGGTAGTCGAACCAGGGCTGGATCACCCTATCGTTGAGGATCAGCAGCAGCGGCGTCAGCGCCATGGAGAGCGCCACCACCAGGGTCAGCAGGGCGATGGTATCCCCCGGCAACACCCTATTCTGGGCGGCGAACGAGAACAGCACGAAGGCGAACTCCCCCCCCTGGGCCAGCGCCAGCCCGAAGGTCCAGCGCTGGCTCGGCGAGATGCGGATGATGAAGCCAAGCGCCATCAACACCAGCCACTTGAGCAGCATCAGGCCGACCACCAGGGCCGGGATCAGCAGCGGATGTTCGGCAAACAGCCCGAAGTTGATACCGGCGCCCACCGACATGAAGAAGAGGCCGAGCAGCAGCCCCTTGAACGGCTCTATATCCGCCTCCAGTTCGTGGCGGTATTCGCTGTCCGCCAGCACCACCCCGGCGAGGAAGGAGCCGAGGGCGGGGGAGAGGCCGACCGATTCCATCAGCACGGCGATGGCGATCACCAGCAGCAGGGCAGCGGCGACGAAGATCTCCCGCATGTGGGACTGGGCGATGGCGCGAAACACCGGGCGCATCAGGTAATGACCACCCAGTACTATGCCGGAGATGGCGGCCACCACCAGCAGGCCGTGTTGCCAGCCGGCCAGCTCAGAGCTGCCGCTGCTGGCCACCGGCGCAATGGCCAGCAGCGGCAGGATCGCCAGGATGGGGATGACGGCGATGTCCTGGAACAGCAGCACGGCGAAGGCGGAGCGGCCGCTCTCGCTCTGCATCAGTTTGCGCTCCTGCAGGCTCTGCAGCACGATGGCGGTGGAGGAGAGCGCCAGGATGAGGCCGATGGCCAGCCCCTGTTGCCAGGGCAGGCCAATGAGGTGGGCCACGCCGGTCAGGGCTGCCGTGGTGAGCAGCACTTGCAGGCCGCCGGTGCCGAGAATGGGCCCCTTCAGCTGCCACAGCAGCGCCGGCCTGAGTTCCAGCCCGACCAGAAACAGCATCAGCACCACCCCGAACTCGGCGAAGTGCATCACATCTTTTTGCTCACCCACCAGCCCCAGCAGGAAGGGGCCTATGATGATCCCCGCCAGCAGGTAGCCGAGCACGGAGCCCAGCCCCCAGCGCTTGGCCAGCGGCACCGCGATCACCGCGGCTGAGAGGTAGATGAAGGCATCGAACAGCAAACCGTGTCCCATCAGCGGATCCTCCGCGCTGTGGTGGAGGCCGATGAAGGCAGGCCGGGACTACGCCCGGATCGGGATCGGGTCATGGGAGTACCTCCAGCAGATCGCGCAGATAGGGGGTGCCGCCGAGTTGTTCCGGGGTCAGCTGTTCGTCGCGCAGGGCGCACAGCAGCTGGCGATAGTCCTGGCCGCAGCGGCGCAGCGCCTCCGGGTCCCGGATCTTGTGAAAGGAGTGCAGCACGAACGGGGGCAGCCAGCTCATGCCACACAGCTGGGCCGTCTGCTGAAAGGGGAGCAGGAAGTCGAGCAGCGGGCGCTGGTTGTAGCCAGCGCTGCAGTAGGATTCGGGGGCACCGCCGGTGGTGATGGCCGACAGCCACTGCTTGCCGTTGAGGGCGTGGGCTTCCGGGCCATAGGCGTAGCCGTACTCCAGCACCAGATCCATCCATTCCTTCATGATGGCCGGACAGGAGTACCAGTAGAAGGGGTGCTGGAAGACGATGATGTCGTGTTCAGAGAGCAGGGCCTGCTCCCGCTTCACGTTGATGAACATGTCCGGGTAGTGCAGATAGAGGTCGTGCAGGGTGACGCCCTCCAGCCCGTCGATGGCCTGCAGCAGCTGCTTGTTGGCCCGGGAGCTCTGCAGCGCCGGGTGTGAGAAGATGACCAGAATGCGTTTCATGGGGTCCTGACCTGAAGAGGAGTGGATGCCGGCAAAAGATGCATTGCGCAGCGACGTTAGCAAGAAGCGCCGTGGCCCGCCAGCTCCGGGATCAGCTCGCGCAGCGCCGGATTGAGGGTCTGGTGGGCGGGATAGCAGAGACCGATGCGCCGGAACATCCGGGGCCCGCTCACGGGCACGGTGCACAGCCCCGCCTCGTCCTCCACCAGCCCGTCCGGCAGGAAGCTGATGCCGATCCCGGCCAGTACCAGCGCCATCACCAGCCCCTTGCTTTCGGCCTTGGCCACCAGATTGAGGGTGAGCCGATCACAGGCCAGCAGGCCTATGGTCTGCTGATGGGCCTCGCAGGGTGGGCACTCAATAAAATCATAATGTTGTAGCTCGGCCAGTTCGAGTTGCCGGCGGCCGGCGAGGGGATGGTCGCGGCGCACGCACAAGACATAGTCCTCTTCCCACAGCGGCAGAAAGATCTCGTCCTCCCGGCGCAGGGCATCCAGGGTCAGCCGACAGTCGGCAGGCGTCCCGTAATCGGAGAGGGTGAGATCCAGCTCGGGCAGCACCGCCTGTACCTGCTGCAGCAATCCCGCCAGCCGGCGCCGGCTCAGGTCCGGCATGATGGCAAGATTGAGCCGCGCACGCGTCGCCTTCTGGCGAAACAGCTCGGGCAGACGGCGCGCCTCCTCCACCAGCTTGACTGCGTGGGGATAGAGGTAGTGGGCCGGGTCCTTCGCCTCCACCCCCTTCTTGCCCCGAATGAACAGGCTGTCACCCAGGGTCTCTTCCAGCTGGCGCAGCCCCGCCGAGAGGGAGGGCTGGCTGACGTGGCAGCGTTCGGCCGCCGCCGTGATGTTCTTCTCTTCATAGATGGCGATGAAGAAGCGCAGCAGTCTCAGATCCAGCATAAGCCCAACCATAGTTTTTTCAGATGATAACCAGCGGAAAACAATATTTATCACTGATGGATGCAGTGACTATAGTGATCCCGTTCCGTGCTGGCCAGCCGCTTGTTTGCTCAAACCGACTCTTGAATCAGAAGGAAAACATCATGTCCAAGCCTCTCGTCGTGATCACCGGTGCCTCCGCCGGGATCGGTGCCGCCATCGCCCGCGCCTTCTCCGCCGCCGGCCATCCGCTGCTGCTGTTGGCCCGCCGGGTCGAGCCCATGCGGGCGCTGGGCCTGCCCGATACCCTCTGCATCGGGGTCGACGTGACCGACACCGCTGCCATGAAGGCCGCCATCCAGCAGGCCGAGGCGCAATTCGGTCCGGTCGGCTGCCTGGTCAACAACGCCGGCGTCATGCTGCTGGGCCAGGCCGACGTGCAGGACCCGGCCGAGTGGCAGCAGATGCTCAACATCAACGTGATGGGGGTGTTGAACGGTGTTCACGCCGTGCTGGCCGGGATGAAGGCGCGCCGCAGCGGCACCATCATCAACATCAGCTCCATCGCCGGTCGCAAGACCTTCCCGAACCATGCCGCCTACTGCGCCACCAAGTTCGCGGTACACGCCCTGACCGAAAACATCCGGGAAGAGGTGGCCGATGTCGGCGTGCGGATGGTGACCATAGCCCCGGGCGCGGTGGAGACCGAGCTGCTCAGCCACACCACGGACGAGAGCATCAAGGCCGGCTACCACGACTGGAAGGATCAGATGGGCGGCGTCATTGCGCCCGAGGTGATCGCCGAGGCCGTGCTCTATGCATGGAACCAGCCGGCCAATGTCTGCGTGCGCGAGATCGTGCTGGCGGCCACCCGTCAGCAACCTTGATGGAGGCTGACTGGAAGAGGGGGAGGGCTTGACCCTCCCCCTGGGCCAGGGGTTACCATAGGCCACCTTTCGTCAATGAGTCGTCTCATGGTTCTGACCCGTCGCCAACTCGCTCGCGCCCGCCGCTGGCTCCCCCTGTGGAGTCTGCTGATGGTGCTGATGTCGTTTGGCAGCAGGGCGGCGACCGATCTCTGTACCCTGACGCCTCATTGCAGCCAGAGCGAACGCACCCTGGAGAAAGCCATGCCCTGCGGCAGCTTCACCTCGGCGCTCGCCATGACGGTACTCAGCAGTGACAGCCTGACGGTTGCCATGCTGGAGCCCGATGCCCCGGATTTCATCTCCCCTTCCCAGTTCATGCCGGATGTCCCGACCGACCGGCTGGAGCGTCCTCCCCGCACCCTGGCTTGAATCTGACCCCCGTTCCCGGGCATGTTTCATTCAATCTGAGGTGAGTTATGTACAAATCCCTGCTACTGGCCGTGCTGGCCGGTACCGTCAGCTTTTCTGCTCTCGCGGCCGAGAAGATGACCGTCTACAAATCCAAGTACTGCGGCTGCTGCCAGGCCTGGAACAAGCACATGGAAGAGAATGGCTTCGAGCTCGAGGTCATCGAAACCGAACAGCTTGCACCGGTCAAACAGCAGTACGGCATCACTCCGCAGCTGGCCTCCTGCCACACCGGCGTGGTCAACGGCTATGTGATCGAGGGACACGTGCCCGCCGCCGATGTGCAGAAACTGCTCAAGGAAAAACCGGCGCTCCGCGGCCTGACCATTCCGGGCATGCCCCAGAGTGCGCCGGGCATGGATATTCCGGGTCAGCCCTATCAGGTGCTGAGCATCAGCAATGAGGGCGCGACCAGGGTCTGGTCGAGCTACCCCGGCTGATGAAGACTGGCCGTGAGCGGACACACTTCCATCATGTGAGGCACACCTGAGCGAGCCTGTGTTGCTCACGGTCAGGTATGGGGGCCGCCATCGCGAGATGGCGGCCCTTTTACATCCCGGCGCGGGAGAACTTGCAACTGAAGGCGACAAGGGGCAGATTGGTCCCCTGTCCAAGGAGCCAAGGCTCAGGTCCGCCAACCCTTTTAAAGCGCAAAGGATGCGACATGTTCACCTTTTCCCGAGGGCTTCTGCTGCTGGCTTGTCTGGCCGCCGTTCCCTGTTCATATGCCAATGATGAGTCCGCCATGCCCACACGCGACACCCAGATCCAGCCTCCCGTGGCCGCCAAACACCCTCACGCCATCAAGAAACACGGGGATACCAGGGTCGACAACTACTACTGGCTGCGCGATGACGAGCGCCAGAAACCCGAGGTGCTGGCTTACCTGGAGGCCGAAAACGCCTACACCGACGCCATGCTCAAACCGGTCAAGCCGCTGCGCGACCAGCTCTATCAGGAGATGGTTGCCCGCATTCCCCAGCAGGACGAGTCGGTGCCCTATGTGAAGAACGGCTATCGCTACCAGACCCGCTACGAGCCGGGCAAGGAGTACGCCATCTATTCACGCAGCAAAATTGGTGAAGAGGCTACAAGCCTGCTGCTGGACGGCAACCAGCGCGCCGAGGGCCACGAGTTCTACGCTCTGGGGGCGCTCGAGGTGAGCCGCAACAACCGCTGGCTGGCGGTGGCGGAAGATTTCCTCTCCCGCCGCCAGTACCAGATCCAGTTCTTCGATCTGGAGAGCGGCAAGTGGGCCGCCGATACGCTTCCGAACACCTCCGGCAATCTGGTGTGGGCCAACGACAGCAAGACGGTGTTCTACGTGCGCAAGCACCCCAAGACCCTGCTGCCCTACCAGGTCTATCGCCACGAGCTGGGTACGGATCCCGCCAAGGACACCCTGGTCTACGAGGAGAAGGACGACACCTTCTATGTGAGCCTCTATGCCACCACCTCGGAAGATTTCATCGTCATCGCCCTCTCCAGCACCACTACCGGCGAGGCGCGCCTCATCGATGCCAACGTGCCGACCCAGGCGCCGCGGCTGTTCCTGCCGCGCCAGGTGGATCACGAGTACAGCCTGGATCACTACCGCGGCCGCTTCTATGTGCGCTCCAACAAGGACGGCAAGAACTTCGGCCTCTACGAGACCAAAGAGAGCCCGGTGGAGCGCTGGAAGGCGGTGATCGCCCCCAATCCGGATGTACTGCTGGAGAGCTATGCCCTGTTCAAGGAGTGGCTGGTGCTGGAGGAGCGCAGTCAGGGGCTGACCCGGCTGCGCCAGGTCAACTGGCAGAGCGGCGAGCAGAAGGAGATCGCCTTCGACGATCCCGCCTATGTCACCTGGCTTGCCTACAACCCGGAGCCGGACACCAGCGCCCTGCGCTATGGCTACTCCTCCATGACCACGCCGTCTTCCACCTACGAGCTCGACTTGAACAGCGGCAAGCGCACCCTGCTCAAGCAGCAGTCGGTGGCGGGCTTCAAGGCCGATCAATATGCCAGCGAGCGGCTCTGGATCGCCGCCCGTGACGGCGTGGCCGTGCCGGTGTCGCTGGTCTATCGCAAGGACCAGTTCAAGAAGGAGGGGACCGGCGCAGGCACCAATCCGCTGCTGGTCTACGGCTATGGCTCCTATGGCGCCAGCATGGATCCGGACTTCAGCAGCGCCAGGCTGAGCCTGCTGGACCGCGGCTTCGTCTACGCCATCGCCCACATCCGGGGTGGCGAGGAGCTGGGCCGCCACTGGTATGAGGATGGCAAGCTGCTGAAAAAGCAGAACACCTTCAATGACTTCATCGACGTGACCGAGGCGCTGGTGGCGCAGGGCTATGGTGCCAGGGATCAGGTCTACGCCATGGGCGGCAGCGCCGGCGGCCTGCTGATGGGGGCCGTCATCAACCAGGCGCCCCAGCTCTATCGCGGCGTGGTGGCCCAGGTGCCCTTCGTCGACGTGGTCACCACCATGCTGGACGAGTCCATCCCCCTCACTACCGGCGAGTATGACGAGTGGGGCAACCCGAATCAGAAGCGCTACTACGACTACATGAAGGCCTACAGCCCCTACGATCAGGTCAAGGCGCAGGCTTACCCGAATCTGCTGGTCACCACGGGTCTGCACGATTCCCAGGTGCAGTATTGGGAGCCGGCCAAGTGGGTGGCCAAGCTGCGCGAGCTGAAGACGGATGATAACAAGTTGTTGCTGAGTACCGACATGGACGCCGGCCACGGCGGCAAGTCGGGCCGCTTCAAGGCCTACGAGGATATCGCGCTGGAGTTTGCGTTTATCCTGGATCTGGCCAAGCCAAAAGCATAAGTCACCAAGGTCGCAGCCCTTGCCAGACAAGGGCTGCAAAAGAATCTCCTTTCTCTCTTCCCGCCTGCCGTCCGGTAGCACAACCAATTAATCTTCGATCGGCAAATTAATGATCGGCTTCAAACTTCTGGCGCCTGATATTCCTGATTTTGTGTTTTTTGTTTGATTTATGTTGGCGCCGTGTGCTTAATCGATGCCGTTATAACTCTTTAATTGGCACCCTCGGTGCCAATTATCTCTGGTTGGCATGAAGCCGACTGTCTCACCACAGGATGCTGGTGGCTTTTTGGGGAACGCTGGTCGTTCACCCATTTCCTCATCGCGAGGTCACGGACGACCGCCGACGCAGCACGGCGGTTTGTCTTGCATTCGCCCGTGGAACGGGCGAGCTGAATCAATCAAAAAGGATGAACAACATGAAAGGATTATCCCTGGCGTGTGCCCTGTCGGCAGCTCTGGTCGGCGTTTCGTTTGGTGGTCCGGTACAGGCGCAGGAGCGCTTCGTGACCATAGGCACCGGCGGTCAGACCGGTGTCTACTACGTGGCGGGCCAGTCCATCTGCCGCTTCCTCAACCGCGGCGCCGCCGATCACCAGATCAAGTGCAACGCCCCGGCCAGTGGCGGCGGTGTTGCCAACGTCAACGGCATCCGCTCCGGCGAGTTCAACTTCGGCATCATGCAGTCCGACCACCAGTACAAGGCGATGAAGGGCGTCGAGCCGTTCAAGGCCGAGGGTCCGATGGATGACATCCGCGCCGTCTTCTCCCTGCAGAGCGAAGTGTTCACCATCCTGGCCCGCAAGGACGCCAAGATCGCCGGCTTCGACGATCTGAAGGGCAAGCGCGTCAACATCGGCAACCCGGGCTCCGGCCAGCGCGACACCTTCGAAGAGATCATGGCCGTCAAGGGTTGGGACAAGTCCGCCTTCAGCCTGGTTTCCGAGCTGAAACCCGCCGAGCAGGCCTCTGCCCTGGGTGACAACAACATCGACGCCATGAGCTACTTCGTTGGCCACCCGAACGGTGCCATCCAGGAAGCCTCCACCACCACCGACACCGTGCTGGTGCCGGTGACCGGCCCCGAGATCGACAAGCTGCTGGCCGAGAAGAGCTACTACAGCAAGGCCGAGATCCCGGGTGGCCTGTACAAGGGCAGCCCGAACCCGACCCCGTCCATCGGTGGCAAGGCCGTACTCTCCACCAGCGCCAAGGCCGATCCGGAAGTGGTCTACCAGCTGGTCAAGTCCGTGTTCGACAACCTGGATCGCTTCAAGCGCCTGCACCCGGCCTTCGCCGACCTGAAGGAAGCCGACATGATCAAGGTGGGTCTCTCCGCCCCGCTGCATGAAGGCGCGGTGCGCTACTACAAGGAACGTGGCTGGATGTAATCCGGTTGCGGTTTCGGATGTGCCCCAGACTCGCTCCTCCCTCGGGGGGGCGAGTCTCATTTATTGCAGTACCAACAGAGCCACACTATGCAGCAAACACAACAACAAGAGGCGCTCTCGGCCGAGGAGCTGATCGCCCAGGATGTGGGAGCCCGCCTGCCGGTGGGCACCATGAGCTGGATCATCGCGGGTCTTGCGCTGATCTGGTCCCTGTTCCAGCTCTGGATCGCTTCGCCGCTGCCGTTCTCTCTCGGCATCGGTGTTCTCAACGACACTGAAACACGCTCGATTCACCTGGCTTTCGCCATCCTGCTCGCCTATCTGGTGTTCCCGGCCATGCGCAGCTCGCCGCGCGACCGGGTGCCGCTCGGTGACATCGCCCTTGGCCTCATCGGCGCCGCCGTCGCCAGCTACCTGTTCATCATGTATGAGCAGCTGGCCCAGCGCCCCGGCAACCTGACCACCATGGACTTCGTGGTCGCCTGTATCGGCATTCCGCTGCTGCTGGAAGCCGCCCGCCGTGCCCTCGGCCCGGCCCTGGCGGTGATCGCCATCGTCTTCCTGGCCTACAGCCTGGCCGGCCCCTGGATGCCCTCCCTGCTGGCCCACCGTGGGGTGAGCCTGCACGCGCTGGCCAACCACCAGTGGATCACCACCGAAGGGGTGTTCGGTATCGCCCTCGGGGTCTCCACCAGCTTCGTCTTCCTGTTCGTGCTGTTTGGCGCCCTGCTCGAGCGCGCCGGTGCGGGCCACTACTTCATCCAGCTCGCCTTCAGCCTGCTCGGCCACCTGCGCGGCGGCCCGGCCAAGGCGGCTGTGGTGGCCTCGGCCCTGACCGGCGTCATCTCCGGCTCCTCCATCGCCAACGTGGTGACCACCGGCACCTTCACCATCCCCATGATGAAACGGGTCGGCTTCTCCAAGGAGAAGGCCGGCGCGGTGGAAGTGGCCTCCTCGGTCAACGGCCAGATCATGCCCCCGGTCATGGGGGCCGCCGCCTTCCTGATGGTGGAGTACGTCGGCATTCCCTACGTCGACATCATCAAGCACGCCTTCCTGCCGGCGGCTATCTCCTACATCGCCCTGCTCTACATAGTGCACCTCGAGGCACTCAAGCTCGGCATGCAGCCCATCGGCAACCGTCAGCCGCGGCCCTGGTTGCGCCGCCTGACCGGCTTCGCCTTCGGTGCCGCCCTTATCAGCGGCCTCTCCATGGCAGTCTACTATGGCCTGGGCTGGCTCAAGCCGGCGCTGGGCGACTACGCCCTGCCGGGGATCAGCGTGCTGCTGGCCGCCGCCTATCTGGGACTGCTGAAGATCGCCGCCAGCAACGAGCCGTTGCCATCGGAAGATCCGGACAAGCCGCTGGACGAGCTGCCGGAGACCCGCGCCGTGCTGCTCTCCGGCCTGCACTTCCTGCTGCCGGTGGTGGTACTGGTGTGGTGTCTGATGGTGGAGCGCCTTTCCCCCGGCCTGTCGGCCTTCTGGGGCTCGGTGATGCTGATCATCATACTGCTGACCCAGCGCCCGCTGCTGAACTGGCTGCGCACCGATGGCAAGCATGACTACGGCAGCTTCACCGACGGTATGGTGGATCTGCGCGAGGGGCTGATCGCCGGTGCCCGCAACATGATCGGCATCGGCATCGCCACCGCCACCGCCGGCATCATAGTCGGGGCCGTCTCCCAGACCGGCGTCGGCCTGGTGCTGGCGGATCTGGTGGAGTTCCTCTCCATGGGCAACCTGCTGCTGATGCTGCTGCTGACCGCCCTGCTGAGCCTGATCCTCGGCATGGGCTTGCCCACCACCGCCAACTACATAGTGGTGTCGAGCCTGCTGGCGCCGGTAATCGTCACCCTGGGGCAGCAGAATGGCCTCATCGTGCCGCTCATCGCCGTACATCTGTTCGTCTTCTACTTCGGCATCATGGCCGATGTGACCCCGCCGGTGGGGCTGGCCTCGTTCGCCGCGGCCGCCGTCTCCAAGGGAGATCCCATCAAGACCGGGATCACGGCGTTCTACTACAGCCTGCGCACCGCGGCGCTGCCGTTCCTGTTCATCTTCAACACCGACCTGCTGCTCATCAACGTGGACTTCGCCCACGGCGTGCTGATCTTCATCGTGGCCACCATCGCCATGCTGATCTTCGCCGCCGCCACCCAGGGTTACTTCCTGGTGAAGAGCCGCTGGTACGAGAGCGTGCTGCTGCTGCTGGTGGCCTTCACCCTGTTCCGTCCCGGCTTCTGGATGGACATGCTGCACGACCCGTATCGCGACGCCGCGCCGGCCGAGTTGGCCCAGACCATGGGCCAGGTGGAGGCCGAAAGTACCCTGCGCCTGCGGATGGAAGGGGAAGATGCGGTGGGCAAGCTGCGCCGCTTCACCGTGCTGCTGCCGGTGCCGGATGGCGCGAGCGGTGAGGATCGTCTGACCAAGCTGGGGATCCAGACCTATGAGCAGGATGGCAAGATCCTGATCGACAGCATCACCTTCGGCAGCCAGGCCGCCGAGCTGGGGCTGGAGATGGATCAGCAGATCCTGAGCGTCAAGGCGCCCACCGAGCGCTGGCCCAAGGAGCTGATGTGGCTGCCGGGCTTCCTGCTGTTCGGTGCCGTGATCTGGCTGCAGCGGCGCCGTCAGGCACGCTGATCCCGCACCCAATAAAAACGGCGCCACGATGGCGCCGTTTTTATTTACCCCGTGTGGGGTTATTCCTGCGGAGCTTGCTTCTGCGGCAGGTTGAAAGGCTGTTGCTTCACCTGGCTCAGTTCCGGCTGCTCTCAGACCTATTCAACTCGGCACATCATGATATCTATACGGGCCGCGGGAGGGCTTATTCTTGCGGATCCTGCTCCTGCAGCAGGCTCAGGATCTGTTGCTCCACCTGGCTCAATCCCAGCTGCTCACAGGCCTGCTCAAAGCTGATTCCCAAGTGGCACATCATGATGTCGATGGCGGGCAGATAGTTTCTCATTGCTTCTTCCATGGTGATCCTCCGAACCCGTTCCTTATGCCCGAACCGGGTGTGCGGGACAATTAGACTTTAGGCGTAGAGTGCTCGTTTGCTGAGCGCCTCTGCCACTGGCCGGGGGAATTTGTTACTCTCCCTGTCAGCAAGAAGATGTTGCCGTATGACTGCGAGCGACACGTGAGGAGCAGGGCATGTTATTGAGTTTCTTGATCATCGCATCGGGCTGGTGGCACATTCGTGCGGCCTACGGCTCAGACTCCCGTCAGTTCTACATCAGCAAGCCGCTGACCATGCTGCTCATCATAGCGCTGGCGTTCGGCTATCAGGGCTATGACCACGACGGCTCCCACGCCTGGATCCTGCTCGGTCTCTGCCTGTCGCTGGCCGGCGATGTGCTGCTGATGCTGCCGAGCGACCGCTTCATCCAGGGGCTGGCGGCATTTCTTGTCGCGCACCTCTGCTACATCGTCGGCTTCGCCCAGGGGCCGCTGGTGCTGAACCTGGTGGATGGCCTGCTGTTGCTGCTGGTGGCCGGCATGGTGTTCGGCCTGTTGTGGGGCAAGCTCGGGGAGATGAAGATCCCCGTCTTCTGCTACATGCTGGTGATCATCGGCATGGCCTGGGTGGCCGCCGGTGCCTGGCACGCCTCCCTCACCGCCGGCAGCGCCGCTGCCCTGGTGGGGGCGCTGATGTTCCTCTTCTCCGACAGCATGCTGGCGCTGGACCGCTTCCGTCGCCCCTTCCCCCATGCCACCGCCTGGGTGATGAGCAGCTACTTCGCCGCCCAGTTCCTGATCGCCGCCTCGCTGGCGGGTTGACCGGCGGGCCGCAATAAAAAACGGGCCTGCCGGCCCGTTTTGCTACTCCCTTCTCACTCTTTTCACGCCTCGACCGGTTCGGCATCCGGCGCCCTCGGGGCCGGCTGCTTGAGCAGCAGCATCAGGGCGCTGGCGATCAGCAGGAAGATACCCATCACGAAGAACACCTGGTTGTAGGCCATGATGGCCGCCTCGCGGCTGATGGTGTTCGACAGCATGGCCTGAGCCTGCAGACGGGCCAGCTCGGGGCCGGAGCCCTGGGCCATCATGCTCTGGGCCAGCTGCAGCAGATAGGCCTGTCCCTCTATGCTGGTGGCGGCCAGGGTACTGCCGATCTGGCTGACGTGGGTGCGGGTATCGTTGTCGATCAGGGTCGCTATGATGGCGATGCCGAAGGCCCCCCCCAGGTTGCGCAGCACGTTGAGCAGGGTGGAGGAGGAGGGGATCTCGTCCGGCGTCAGGCTGGCGGTCGCCACCAGGGAGAGCGGCACCATGATGAAGGGTTGTCCCAGCGCCCGCACGATGAGCGACTGGATCAGCTGGGGCCCGGCGTAGTCCGCGCTCATGTTCATGTTCATGAAGCAGCTGACGGCGAACACCAGAAAACCGAAGCTGACCAGATAGCGCGGGTCTATCTTGTGGGTCAATTTGGGCACCAGTGGCAGTACCAGCAGCTGGGGCAACCCCATCCACATCAGCACCTCGCCGATTTCCAGCGCGTTGTAGTTGTGGATCTGGGTCATGTAGAGGGGCAGCACATAGATGGAGCCCATCAGAGCCATGCCGAGTACCAGGTAGGCGAAGCAGGCCAGCGCGAAGCGCGGGTTGTGCAGCAGCCGCAGGTTGACCAGCGGGTGGCGGCGCAGCAGCTGGCTGATGACGAAGAACACCAGCGCCACCACCGAGATGACGGTGAGCCGCACGATGAAGCTGGAACCGAACCAGTCCTCCCGGTTGCCCTCTTCCAGCACCACTTCCAACAGGCCAAGCCCCACCGCCATGGTAAGGATGCCGATGAGATCCACCCGCTTGATCACTTCCCAGTCCACCGGCTTCTTGTCCAGCCCGTGGGCCAGCATGGCCATCACCAGCAGTCCCGGCGGCACGTTCAGGTAGAAGATGTAGTGCCAGGACATCTGCTCGGTCAGCCAGCCGCCCAGGGTCGGGCCGATGGCAGGGGCGAAGGTGGCGCACAGGCCGAACAGCGCCATGCCGGTGGCTCGCTTGTGCAGCGGCAGCAGGCTGACGATGAGGGAGAAGGCCATGGGGATCAGCGCCCCGCCGGTGAAGCCCTGCAGCGCCCGAAAGACGATCATGCTGGTGAGGTTCCAACTGAACGAGCAGAGCACGGAGGCGACGATGAAGGCGCCGGTGGTCCACAGCAGGTAGCGCCGCACGCTCAGCCCCCGGCTCAACCAGCCGCTCAGCGGGATGGCGATCATCTCCGCCACCAGATAGGAGGTGGAGATCCAGGAGCTCTCGCTCAGGGTGGCCGACAGAGCCCCCTGAATGTCCTTCAGGGAGGCGTTGGTGATCTGGATGTCGAGGATGGCCATGAAGGCGCCGATGAGGCCCCCCATGACCGCGATCCAGTTGCGGCGTGGTATGGCGTCCATCAGTTGGCGGCGACCACGGGATCAGGGCTGCGGGTGTCGACGATCACCTCGGTGGAGAGGCCTGGCAGCAGCTTGCCTGCCAGCGCGCCCGGATCCGGAATGCGGATCTTCACCGGTACCCGTTGCACGATCTTGGTGAAGTTGCCGGTGGCGTTCTCCGGCGGCAGCAGGGCGAACTTGGCACCGGTGGCCGGCGCCAGGCTGTCGATGATCCCCTCGACCGGTTGATCCGGATAGGCATCCAGGATCACCTCCACCTTCTGGCCGGGCTGCATGTGGAGCAGCTGGGTCTCCTTGAAATTGGCCTCGACCCACACCTGCTGCAGCGGCACCAGACTGGCCACCTGCATGCCGGACTGGACGTAGAGCCCGGCCCGCAGGCTGCGCTTGCCGATGATGCCGTCGGCCGGTGCCCGCAGCTCGGTGTAGCCAAGCTCCAGCCTGGCTTGTTCAAGCTGAGCCTCACTCAGGGCCAGCTTGGCCTGGTTCTGCTTGGCCTCGGCATCCAGCACCAGCAGCCGCTCGCGGGCGGCCTGCAGGGCCGCTTTGGCCTCCTGCTCCTGGGCCTGATTGACCTGCAAACCGGCACGCACCTCGTCCAGGCTGTCCTGGGAGCTGTAGTGGCGCTGGTTGAGCTGGCTGACGCGGCGCACCTGCTGCTGGGCCCGGACCTGTTCGGCATTGGCCGAGCTGACCTTGGCCTCGGCCTGGCGAATGAGGCTCAGCTGCTGGGTGCGGGTGGCGGCGAGATTTTCCGCCGTCGCCTGGTTGAGACGCAGGTCGGCTTCGGCCTCGGCCACCTTGGTCTTGTACTCCCGGTCGTCGAGACGGGCGATGAGCTGGCCGGCCTTCACCGGCTGGTTGTCGGTCACCAGCACTTCGCTGATGTAGCCGGAGAGCTTGGAGCCGATGCCGGTCACCTCGCTCTGCAGGTAGGCGTTGTCGGTGCTCTCGAAGTAGCGGCCGTGCAGATACCAGTAACCGGCAAACAGCAGGCCGAGCAGGGCCAGTATCATGGCGGCCAGCAGGGGGATCTTCTTGTGTTGACTCATGTGGGGGATTCCTGAACTTAAGAGAGGCAGGCTAACACTGGCCAACTGTTTCGATTAGTATCCATTTATGAGATATACAGTTTCACTGGTGCAACAATGGATCTGAACGCTGCATTGATTCTAGTGCGGATCGTCGACAAGGGTTCCTTCACGGCGGCCGCCCAGGAGCTGGGCATGACCAAGGCGACGGTGAGCCGGCGCATCGCCGAGCTGGAGCAGCGCCTCGGCGTGCGGCTGCTCTACCGCTCGACCCGCCAGCTCACCCTGACCGAGGCCGGCGAGCAGTACTATCTGCGTTGCAGCAAGGCGGTGGACGAGCTGGCCCAGGCCGAGCTGATGGTGAGCGCCAGCCAGCAGGAGGTGACCGGCACCCTCAAGCTGGCGGTGCCTATCGAGGCAGGGCAGCTGGTGGTGGGCCGACTGGTGGCGGAGTTTCTGCAGGCCTATCCCGGCCTGCAGGTGGAGCTGGAGCTGACCAATCGCATCGTGGATCCCATCAACGAGGGGCTGGATGCGATCGTGCGGATCGGCGACATGAGCGATTCGAACCTGGCGGCGCGGCGGCTGTGGAGCAATGCCCGCCTGATCTGTGCCAGTCCGGCGTACCTGGCACGCAGCCCCGCCATCACTCATCCCGAGGATCTGGTACAACATGAGCGGGTGGCGGTGACCAGCGGCTTTCTGGCCTCGCACTGGTGCTTCGAGCGGGATGACAAGGAGGTGCTGGTTGACCCTCCCTCCCGCTTTCGGGTTAATAATATAACCTGTGCCAGAGAGGCGGCGAAGGCCGGGTTGGGGCTCGCCTCTCTGCCCGCCATGCTGTGCCACGAGGAGCTGGCGAGCGGGACCTTGGTGTCCGTGCTGCCCGAGTGGCAGCAGCCTCGGGTGCCGATTTACCTGCTGTTTCCGGAGCGGCGGCTGATGCCGCGAAAATTGCGGGTGTTCATCGATTTCATCGTGGCCAAGGGGGCCGACTACGGCATAGACACCCTGCTGTAGCCGGCCAGAGTCGGTGCCGTGGTAACGGCATCGCGGGGGATCTAAGGGGGAAGACATGGATCACTGGATCAATCTGTATCGGGCTTCCCATTCGCTGGAGGCCCACGCCCTGAAAGGGGCGCTGGAAGTGGAAGGAGTGCCGGTGCGGCTCAATGGCGAGGCGCTGTCGGGCGCCCTGGGCGAACTGCCGGTGGACATGCTGCAGGTGACCCTGATGGTGCGCGAGCAGGATCGCAGCAAGGCGGGGCGGGTCATCGAACGCTATCAGCAGCGTCAGGGCAACGGCTGGCTGTGTGGTCAGTGTGGGGAGGAGAACGGCGCCAACTTCGATGTCTGCTGGCGCTGCCACCACGATCCCCACGAAAATTAATCGCTCGCCCTGCCTCAGCGCAGGGTGAAGTCGATGTCCTCCCCTGCGCTGGCGTCGTGATAGGTCGCCAGATCCAGCTCCCGCTCGCTGCGGGCAATCAACACGGAAACCAGAATATCGCCGGAGACGTTGACCGTGGTGCGCGCCATGTCGAGGATCCGGTCGATCCCGGCGATCAGTGCCACCCCCTCCAGCGGCAGTCCCACTGCGGTCAGGGTCAGCGTCAGCAGCATCAGGCCGGTGCCCGGCGTGCCCGCCGTGCCGATACTGGCCAGGGTGGCGATGCTGATGATGGTCAGGTAATCCACCAGGTGCAGATCCACCCCGAAGGCCTGAGCCACGAACAGGGCGGTCACCCCCTGATAGAGGGCGGTACCGTCCATGTTGATGGTGGCGCCGATGGGCAACACCTTGGCGGTGATGGCGGGGGAGACCCCGAGCCGGCGCTCGGCGCAGGCCAGGCTGATGGGCAGGGTGCTGTTGCTGGAGCTGCTGGTGAAGGCCACCGCCTGGGCATCGACGATGCTCTTGAAGTAGTGCAGCGGATTGAGGCGGGCCAGCAGGATCAGCAGGCTGCTGTAGACGCCGAGCACGTGCAGCAGGCAGCCGAGGTAGACGGCGCCGATCACCTTGAGCAGCGGCAGCAGCAGGCTCATGCCGTACTTGCCGGTCATCCAGGCCATCAGGGCGCAGACACCGTAAGGGGCCAGCGCCATTACCATCTGGGTCAGCTTGAACATCCCCTCCGCCAGCGAGGTGAAGAAGAGGATGGCGGGGCGGCCGCGCCGACCGGTGGCGTTGAGGGCGAGGGCGAGGGCCACCGCGAACACGATCACCTGCAGGATCTTGCCATCCACCATGGCCTGCACCGGGTTGCGCGGCACCAGGTGGCTCAGCACGCTGGCCAAGGTGGGGGACTCCGCCATGCCGACCCGCTCATAGGGCCCCATATTGGCACCCATGCCGGGTTCCAGCAGCCAGCCCATCATCAGGCCGATGCAGATGGCGACAGCGGTGGAACAGAGGTAGAGGCCGATGGCCTTGCCGGCGATGCGGTCGAGGGCCTTGCCTTTGAGCAGCGAGGTGAGGCCGGCGATGACCGAACAGAAGATGAGGGGCACCATCAGCATCTGGATGGTGTTGACGAACAGCACGCCAATGGGTTTGAGCAGCAATGCCTGTTCGCTGAAAAGGGCGCCGAGCCCGATCCCCGTCAGCATGCCGAGCAGGGTCTTCAACCAGAGCGGACGGCGGGTCCAGATCCGCCAGGGTTTGAAAGCCAGTCCATGGAACAGCATGACGCCAATGTCCTTATATTCGGTCTGCGGTGGCAAAAAGGGGCGTTAGTGTAGCCATCCCCTGCTCAGGTTGCCACATTATCGACAAAGCCGTGACCATCACCAGTACGGGGGCAGGGAAATCGGCAATTTGTTGGCCTATATCAAGGTCGTCGGCAGTGGGGCCGGATTTAATAGGCATCAAATATGTCTATTAAAGAGGTTTGCAATGACTCAATCGGTACACGGTCACGAAGTGATGGAGATGATGTTGGCGCAGGGCGGCCAGTTCACCCGGGCCAGCCTCAAGCAGGCCATAGATGCACGCTTCGGGGCGGATGCCCGTTTCCACACCTGCAGCGCCAGCGAGATGGATGCCGAGGCCCTGATCGACTTCCTGGCCAAGCGCGGCAAGTTCGTCGAATCGGAGCAGGGTTTCCAGACCCGCGCCGACAAGATCTGCAACCACGGTTGATCCCCGCCGGCGAGCGCCTGCTGCGCTCGCCGAATCCCGCCGCCTTTGTTATATTCGCCCTCTTTCCCCTCCTCTGTTGAAGGCTTGGCCTGGGCGTTGTATGGATACTTTCTCCGCTGCCGTCATGTTGTTTCTGATCATGGATCCGCTGGGCAACCTGCCGGTCTTTCTGTCGATCCTCCGCCATATCGATCCCAAGCGACGCCGTAAGGTGATGATGCGGGAGCTGCTGTTCTCGCTGGTGATCATGATGGCCTTCCTGTTCGTCGGTCAGCAGATCCTCAATTTCCTCAATCTGCGCCAGGAGGCGGTCAGCATCGCCGGCGGCATCATACTGTTCCTCATCGCCATCAAGATGATCTTCCCGAGTGAAGGGGGGGTGACCGGGCTGGCCGCGGGGGAGGAGCCCTTCCTGGTGCCCATGGCGATCCCCATGATTGCCGGCCCCTCGATCCTGGCATCCTTGCTGCTGCTGGCCAACCAGGAGCCGACCCGGATGGCGGACTGGTCGCTGGCCCTGCTGATGGCCTGGGGCGCCAGCGCCGTGATCCTGATGTTCTACGAGGTCTTCAACAAGCTGCTGGGTGAGCGAGGACTCACCGCGGTGGAGCGGCTGATGGGTATGCTGCTGGTGATGATCTCGGTGCAGATGCTGCTCGACGGGGTGCACCACTACCTGGCGGTGACCGGTCAGAACTGACTGGCTAACAGGAAAGACGCGGGGCTCGACGAGCCCCGTTTTTTTTGTTTGTGATCCGGCGTTTTGGCTATCAGGTGCCTGCGGCTGCCGAAGGGGCCAGCTTGCTCATTCTGTCGGGTGCTCGCGGCCTAGCACCTGTATCAGGCCGGTTCGGCAGCAGTGGGCTCCAGCTTGCCCATGATGAGGGTTAGCAGGGTTTCCCGCAGCCAGCGGTGGCCCGGATCCTCCTCGTGGCGCTGATGCCAGATCAGCAAATGGGAGATGCTGTCGAGGGCGATGGGCAGCGGCAGCGGCACCAGCGGATAGACCTGGGTGGCGTGGCGGGCGTAGAGCCGGGAGAGGGTCACTATCATGTCCGAATGCATGCCCATCCGCAGCGCCGCCTCGAAGGAGGGCACGGTCGCCTCGATGCGGCGGTAGAGATCCTGCTCCGCCAGCTTGTGATCCAGCATCCAGCGGTCGCGCCCCTCGCAATAGGTCTGCACGTGGGGATAGGCCAGGTAGCGGGTGAGATCCCATTCGGGCTCGTGCAGGGCCGGGTGGTCGTGCTGCACCAGACAGGTCAGATCGTCGATGGCGAGCAGTCGCTGACAGATGGCGTTGGGCAGGGTATCGAGCCGAAAGTCAGAGTTGATGCAGTTCTCCCGCACCGTGAAGGCGATGTCCACCTGGCCCTGGCTCATCTCGGTCAGGCTGTTCTCGGTCCACTCCTCGTAGCGCAGCCGGATGCCGGGGGCCTGCCGTTTCAGCTCGCTCAGGTAGAGCGGCGCGAACAGGGTGAAGGCGCTGTCCATGCTGGCGATGACGAACTCCCGCTCGGTGGTGGTCGGGTCAAAATCCGGCGGCTGGATCAGGTTGTCCAGCGACAGCAGGATCGGCTGCAGTTGCTGCTGCAGGCTGAGGGCGCGTGCGGTGGGTTCCAGCCCGTAGGCCGAGCGTACGAACAGGGGATCGTCGAAGGTTTCCCGCAGCCGGCCGAGGGCCTTGCTGACGGCAGACTGGCTCAGATGCAGGCGACGGGCAGCCCGGCTGCCGTTTCGTTCCTCCAGCAAAACTTGCAGTATTATCAATAGATTGAGGTCGATACGCCCCAGCTGTTCCAGCAACATGATATGAATCCTCTTCAATTCTTAGATGAATTTATACCATTTGTTTTCATATCTAGGCGAACTTATGCTCGAAACGTCTCTCGCCTTCAATGGCGGCTGGTACAGGATGTAGTGGTTGAGGGGACAAGTAGCATCAAGCAATACGGCGGCCTTCGGGTCGCCGTATTTTTTGGTGATTTATTTGCAAACTTGCGCCTGTCTTGATTTTGCCCAACAATCTTTGCGCCTTCTTTTGATACAAACGATCGGTATCTATCAGTCAGGAGTATCCCTATGGGACTCGGTGGAATTCATATCTGGCATTTGTTGATCCTGCTCGTCGTCGTGGTCGTGGTGTTTGGCAGCAAACGCCTGGCCGGCGCCGGGGAAGATCTGGGCACCGCCATCAGGGATTTTCGTAAAGCCTTGCGTGACGATGAATCACAGCCGAAATAAGTGGGAGTTGAATGATGTCCGTAGAAGAGAAAGTGGAATTGAACGAGACCTGTGACAGCTGCGGCTGCTTCGCCGAAATTGGCACCATCATCGGCGAGGGCGATGATGTGATGGAGCTGGTGATCGAGGCCGCCGAAGAGGCCGACGCCCGCGCCAAGCTGGCCGCCTACGAGGCGCTGGCCAAGCAGGTCACCGCCGAAGCCAAGAGCAGCAGCGAACTGAGCCAGGGCGCCAACGGCGTGATCCTGAAAGCCCGCCTGCAATTCACCTGCACCGCCGAAAAACTCATTTTCGAGATGCGTGCCCGCTCTATCTGAGCCCCCTGAAAACACGGCAGGTTCGCCTGCCGTGCTGACCCTTCTGCTGTGGGTCTGCGTTCTATAGTTAGTTATCCCACAGACGGTTTTGCCCGACGCGAGTCGGCCAACAGAAGGCGATCTCATCATGGTTCAGCGCAGGCTCTTCGCCACCCCCCTCCACGTCGCTCATCACCCGTTTGACCTGCCCGGACAGCCACTGGCGGTGATGCCATGAGGCGGCGCTGGCTCTGGAGCCTGCTCTTCCTGTGGGCGCTGCCGCTGCTGGCGGCGGATCTCAAGCCGCAGCGGCTGCCCCAGCCAGGGGATCTCGCCAGCATATTGCAAAAGAAAGAGCTGAGGGCCCTGGTGGTCTATGAGCGGGGCTTTTTCTTCCTCGACAAGGGGACCCAGCACGGCATCCTGGTCAACCAGCTGCAGGGGTTCGAGCGCTGGCTGAACCAGACCTACCTGGCCAAGGAGAAGATCAAGCTCAAGATCATCTACATCCCGGTGCGCCAGGACAAGCTGCTGGACTATCTCGCCGAGGGGCGGGGGGATCTGGTGGCTGCCAACATGACGGTGACGCCGACCCGGCGCGAGCAGGTGACCTTCTCCAACCCGGTGATCGCCCCCATCGAAGAGTGGGTGGTGAGCCAGCACAGCCTGCCGACCTTCAACCGCATTACCCAACTCTCAGGCCGGCGGGTCTGGGTGCGGGCCAGCTCCAGCTATTACGAGAGCCTGCGCCAGCTCAACTGGCTGTTTCGCGAGCTGGGGCTGCCCCCCGTCTATATCGAAACCGTCCCTGAATACCTGCAGGACGGGGATCTGCTGGAGATGGTGGCGGCCGGCATCATACCGCTCACCGTGACCGACAGCTTCAAGGGGCGGATCTGGCTCGGCATGATCAGCGGGCTGCGAGCCCACAAGTTGATCCCGCTGCGGGACAACGGCCGCAGCGCCTGGGCCCTGCGCAACAACAGCCCAGAGCTGCTCAAGGCGGTCAACGACTATCTGGCCGATGCCGGCAAGCGCACTCTTTACAGCGACATGGCCCTGCGCCGCCTGCTTGCTCGCAACGACCAGATGAGCAACATATTGGCACCGGATCCGCTGGGCCGGTTGTCGACCATCCGCAAGGTGCTGGAGCAGCAGGCCGACAAGTACCGGCTGGACTGGCTGATGCTGGCGGCGCTGGCCTACAAGGAGTCTGGCCTCAATGCCAATATCCGTTCCGAACGGGGGGCGGTGGGGATCATGCAGCTGTTGCCGAGTACCGGCAGCGAAGTGGGCATTCGCGGCGCCCGCCTCGCCAGCCTGGAGGGTAACGTGGAGGCGGCCTGCCGCTACATGCGGTTGATCCTCGACACCTATTTCAACGATCCCAAGCTGGACGTGCTCAACCGCCACCTGTTTGCACTGGCGGCCTACAATGCCGGCCCGAATCGGGTGCAGGCGCTCAGGGCCAAGGCCGAGGCCGCCGGGCTGGATCCCGACGTCTGGTTCGGCAACGTGGAGCAGCTGGTGGCCAACGAGGTGGGTCAGGGACCCATCAACTATGTCAGCACCATCTACAAGTACTATGTGGCCTACCGCTTCAGTCTGCCCCAGCTGGAGGGCAAGGCGGCCGCCATCGAGGCGGTGGCCCAGCCCTGACGTCCGGCTAGTGCGATGGGGCGGGCGAGTTGAAGGGCTGCCAGGCCTGATCCCTGTGTTGCAGATACCAGGGGGTCAGCTGGCCGCTCGGCGAGGGATCCGGCTCACTGGCCTGCGGTCTGTGACTGATGGCGGGGCGATCCGTGAGTTCCATGGTAAATTCCTTCATCCTGTTGCTACGAGGCCCTTAGCCAGCGTTATGCCATTTCCTCATGACAGGCGGATGACGCCATGATCCCCGCTGAATTCGCTCTGATAGACCAGCCCGAGCTGGCGCTCAAGCTGCGCTGTCAGCTGATCCGCGGCGCCAGAAGCCGGATCCAGGCCCAGTACTACAGCTGGGAGGAGGACAGCAGCGGCAAGCTGCTGCTGTCGGAGCTGCTGCATGCCGCCAAACGCGGGGTGCGAGTGCAGCTGCTCATCGATGACCTCTATGCCGGCGACAACCGCTTCCTGGAGATGGTGGCCCACCAGCCTGGCATCGAGGTGCGTCTGTTCAATCCCTTCTGGTTGCGCGGCTGGCGGCCACTGACCCTGCTGCTGGAAGGGCTGCTCAGCTTTCGCCGCATCAATCACCGCATGCACAACAAGCTGCTGCTGGTGGATGGCAGTCAGGCGGTGATCGGTGGTCGCAACATCGGGGATCATTACTTCGGACTCGGCGGTGCCCCCCAGTTCGTCGATCTGGATCTCGCCTGCCGCGGCCCGCTCTGCCAGCGGATCGAGCAGGGGTTCGATCAATTCTGGCGCAGCCGCTGGAGCCACCCGATCCGCCGTCTGTTGCGCCGCCCGCTGCAACGGGCCGAGGTGCAGGTGGTGAACGACTTCCTGCTGACCCTGAACGAGCCGCAGATCGCGGCCGTCTATGACCTGCCGGCCAGCCTGTTCGATCCCGAGCCCATCCCCCTGCGCTGGCATGCCGGGCGGGCCGAGGTGTGGTTTGACCGCCCCGGCAAGGGGCTGGTATCCCGGCCCACCACGGCGCGCTTGCTCTGGCGCAAACTGGCCGACAATCAGGGCACATTGCGCCTGGTCACCCCCTATCTCATCCTGACTCGGGGTCTGCGCCGCCGACTCAGGCAGCAGCGCCAGGCGGGGGTGACCATCGACATCCTGACCAACTCCCTGGCCAGCACGGATGTGCCGCTGGTGTACGGCGCCTACCGCCGTCACCGTCCTTGGCTGATACGCCAGGGCATAGCGCTGTCGGAGCTGGAGGGGACATCCCTCAGCCTGCACGCTAAGCTGATCCTGGTGGGGGAGGAGGAGGCGCTGCTCGGCAGCTTCAATCTGGATCCGCGCTCCCTGTTGCTCAACACCGAGCTGGTGCTGCATCTGGCCTGCCCCGCGCTGTGCGCCGAGTTGCAGCAGTGGCTGACGACCTGGCAGCAGCGTTCATCCCACTCGGTGGCTGCCCCGCCCTCGACCCTGCGCCGCCTGCTTGCCAGGGTCAGTGACTGGTTACCGTTGCAGCGTTGGTTGTGAGTGGATCACGGCTTGTGCGAGATCTCGCAAAGCCTTGTGCGCCTTCGAGGATAACGTTTGCCATCCAATGGCGATGGAGTGATTTATCGTATTGTTTTTAATCAGATTGTTTTCTGGTTGAAGTTGGATGAGCGGCAGATGCTTGCATAGATGACCGAATATATCGGTTTTTTATTTTATTTATCTGCGTAATATTTCAACTGCAAGGACAACACGGCGGCTTGCCGTCGTGCGGAAGAGGGTCGTGAAGGGAATCGGCCGACTGGATCGCTCCAGCCGGAGCCTGCTTCAGATGGGTAGCGGAAACTCAGGAAGCAGGAGAGGAACCCGACGGGACCGGATTCCAATATGGAACATGCTATTTGCGAGGGGGTGACATGCGAGTGTCACCCCATTTTTTATGGCCTGCTGGCTGGGCTGAACAAAAAGACCGCCGATTGGCGGTCTTTTTGTTTGTGTAGTCTGACGGTCTATGGTCAGGCGATGCCTGCCAACAGGCGGCTCCAGTTGCGCTTGGCCACGGTGAAGGCATCGTGCAGGCTGCGATACTCCAGCTGCAGTTTCAGCTGGTCATAACGGGCCAGTGCCTTGCGCTTGCGCTGCTCCAGCAGGCGTTTGCGGCTGGCGTAGTAGTGCTGCAGCTGCTGGCTCAGCTTGTCGTACTCCTCCTGCAGCAGCGCCTGCCACAGCTCCCTGTCGTCCTGTCTGTGCAGCCTGGCCTGGGCCCGTTTCAGCTGCATCTCCAGCCTGGCCTGCTCGATCCGCTCTTCCGGGCAGGCGCGCAGATCCCGTGCCAGCCCGCACCAGGCGGCACTACGGATCAGCCACTTGGTGGGATCGTACTGCCACCAGCGGATGCCGTTGCGATAGTCGTTCTCGAACAGGTGGTGGAAGTTGTGGTAGCCCTCGCCGAAGGTGAAGAAGGCCAGGATGCCGTTGTCCCGCGCGCTGTTGCGGTCGGTGAAGGGCTGGCTGCCCCAGATGTGGGCCAGGGAGTTGATGAAGAAGGTGGTGTGATGGGTCATCACCATGCGCAGCACACCGGCCAGCAGCAGCATGCCGAGCAGATCGCCGTGGACGAGCCCCAGCAGCAGCGGGATGCCGATGTTGGTGGCCAGGGTCAGCGCCAGATAGTGCTTGTGCTGGAAGGCGACCACGGGGTTGTTCTGCAGATCCCGCACGTTGCTGTAGTCGTGGTAGATGTCGCGCTGATATTCCCGCAGCATCCAGCCGATGTGGGAGAACCAGAAGCCGCGGCCCGCACTGTAAGGATCCTTCTGGTTGTCATCCACGTGGCGGTGGTGGCGACGATGATCGGAAGACCAGTGCAGCGCCGAGTTTTGCAGGGCGAGGGCACCGCCGATGGCGAAGATCCACTGCAGGATCGGGTGCGCCTTGTAGGCCTTGTGCGACCAGAGCCGGTGGTAGCCGGCGGTGATGGAGATGCCGCAATAGCAGAACAGCAGCAGGAAGCTGCCCCACTGCCAGAGGTCATAGCCATGGGTCATGCCGTACCAGGGCACGGCGATCAGTGCGGTCAGCCCGGAGAGGGCGAACAGCAGGGTGTTGGTCATGATGATCGGGGGGCGTTCCATCTCACTCGGTTCCTTTCAGCGAACAGCTGTGCGCTATTTTCCATGCAGCCGGAATTGGGGTCAATGGTAAAAAAGTAGGAGACAAACCTGATCCTGGCGCAGCCTTCGGGTTATCATTTGGCCTCGATAACCTGAAGGTGACTGTTTTCGTGGGTATTCGCGCGCAACAAAAAGAAAAAACCCGGCGTACTCTGATCGAGGCGGCGTTCAGCCAACTGTGCGCCAATCGCAGCTTTTCCAACCTCAGTCTGCGGGAAGTGGCGCGGGAGGCCGGCATTGCGCCCACCTCCTTCTATCGTCATTTTCGCGACATGGAGGAGCTGGGTCTGACCCTGGTGGATGAAGGCGGCCTGACCTTGCGCCAGTTGATGCGCCAGGCTCGTCAGCGCATTGCGGGTGGCGGCAGCGTCATCAGCACCTCGGTACAGACGTTCATGGAGTTCGTCGAGAACAACCCGAACATCTTCCGGCTGCTGCTGCGCGAGCGCTCCGGCACCTCTGCTGCATTTCGCCAGGCGGTGGCGCGGGAGATCCAGCATTTCATCGCCGAGCTGACCGACTACCTCGAAGCCACCACGGGGGCGCCGCGGGAAGAGGCCTACATCCAGGCCGAGGCCATGGTGACCATCGTCTTCAGTGCCGGTGCCGACGCCCTCGACATGACCAGCGAGGAGTGCCGGGCCCTGTCCGATCGCACCATCCGTCAGCTGCGCATGATCGCCATGGGCGCCGAGGTCCAGAACCAGAAGCGCCGTGAACCTCTCTCTTAAGTCAAAGGATGGACAGCTCCATGCATGACCAGAACACGATTCCGAAGAAACCCCTGCTGCTGGCCCTGCTCATCGGCATCTGTGGCGATGCCTCCCTGACGGTCTTGTCAGAGTCTGCGGTGCCCTTCTCCTTCTTCCCGATGATCGCCTTCGTGCTGGCCGCCTATCAGCTCTACCAGCACTACCGTCATGTCTCGCTGGAGGGCAACACCCCGGTCTGCATGCTGCTCAGCTTCTTCATCGGCGTGTTCGGCCATTCGGCGCTGGTCAAGGTGCAGTACCCAGAGCTTGGCAGCAACTTCTTCTCGCTGATCATGATGTTGCTGCTGCTGGCCGTGCTCTCCATCAAGCTCGGTATCAGCGTGGGGAAAAAAGAGAAGGAGTGACCAGCACTCCTTCCATCACCACCATGACAAAGCCGGGATCACCCGGCTTTGTTGTCTTCGCCGCGCCGCTTGGCATCGACGATGGCTTGCAGCCTGGCGCGGATCTCAACCATGCCGAATACCCCGAACACCAGCACCTGGGTGAACTCGAGCCGGCTCACCGCGAAGTAGGGCTTGCAGGCTGCCTTGACCATGCTGGCCTGCACCCAGTGCATCAGGATCACGATCACGCCGCACACCGGCAGGAAGCCGTTGAGCTTGCCCGGCAGCGGGGCGAACAGGCTGACCAGCACGCCGAACCAGAAGAACAGGATCAGACCCATCGCCAACAGATTAAACACCCGCTTCATCGTTTACCTCCCGCACACAGTGTTGATAGCAGACCAGATTTGATCGGCCTGTTTGTCCTTGAGTTGTTGTCCAGATTGACGGGGAGGAGCTCTGTGCCCATCTTCCCCTGCCATCCGGTTGTTAAACCGCAGCGTCATTCTTGATCTCCCGCAGATAGAGCTGGTAGCAGACTTGACCTGCCTGTTTGTCCTTGAGCAGTTGCCAGCTGGCCGGCAGCGGCAGATCGGCCATCTCCTTCTCTCGCTCCAGATAGACGAGGGCGTCCGGCGCCAGCCAGCCGCGCTGCTCCAGCAGCTCGCACACCTGGGGCAGCAACTCGCGGCGAAAGGGGGGGTCGAGAAACACCAGGTCGAACGGCGTGGCCGGCCCCTGCAGCCAGCTGACGGCATCGGCCTGGATCACCTGACCCTGGCTGCTGCCGAGGGTGGTCAGGTTCTTCTTGATCTGCTCGGCGGCGCCCCTGTCCATCTCGATCAGGGTGACCTGCTCGGCGTAACGCGACAGCGCCTCCAGCCCCAGCCCGCCGCTGCCGGCGAACAGATCCAGGCAGCGGGTGCCGCGTACATGGGGAGCCAGCCAGTTGAAGATGGTCTCCTTGACGCGATCCGTGGTGGGTCTGAGTCCTTCCACATCCCTGACCGGCAGTTTGCGGCCTCGCCACTGGCCGCTGATGATTCTTACAAAGCCCGATTTCCCCTGCGGGGTTGGGCTCTTGCTCGGGCCGTTACGGCTGGATTTCACTCTGGGCATCGCGTTTCGTCGTCAGAAAATAAAGTGATAGTATAAGGCGGTTCATTTTTATGCCGACCCGCCGAGGGACGGCTATCTTAGCAGTCAGCCTTTGATGTGAGTATTTTTAGATGGCAAAAGGTTTGTTTTCCTGGCTGGGTTTCGGCCGCAAGAAAGAAGAGGCTGAGGCTGTCCAACCACAGACACCGCAAGCCACCCCGACTACCGTTGAGTCCGAGGTAGCGGCTCACCCGGATCCCGTTTCCGAGACGACTGTTTCCGATAGTACGCCGGCCGTCGCTGCTGAAGTGCCCGCCAGCGCACAGAATTCCGTTTTGCACGATGATTGCTGCCCGCCTGCCGAGCTGGACGACCATGGTCCGCTGGTGGTGGAGGAGTGTGCCTCCGATCTGGAGCCGGTGATCGTCAATGAAGCCCTGATCGCGGAAGAGGAGCGCGCAGCTGCCGAAGCTGCCCGGGTTGCGGCCGACCTCAAGGCAGCGGAAGAGGCCCGCCTTGCCGCTGCTGCTCAGGCTGCCGAAGAGGCTTGCCTTGCTGCCGAGGCCCGCGCGGCAGAAGAGGCTCGCGTTGCCGCCGAAGCCCGCGCCGCAGAAGAGGCCCGTCTTGCCGCCGAAGCCCGCGCAGCGGAAGAGGCCCGTATCGCAGCCGAAGCTCGCGCGGCAGAAGAGGCTCGCGTTGCTGCCGAAGCCCGCGCAGCGGAAGAGGCTCGTCTTGCTGCCGAGGCCCGTGCCGCAGAAGAGGCTCGCGTTGCCGCCGAGGCCCGCGCTGCCGAAGAGGCTCGCCTTGCTGCCGAAGCCCGTGCCGCAGAAGAGGCTCGTCTTGCCGCCGAAGCCCGCGCAGCAGAAGAGGCCCGTATTGCCGCTGAAGCTCGCGCCGCAGAAGAGGCCCGTATTGCCGCTGAAGCTCGCGCCGCAGAAGAGGCCCGTATCGCAGCCGAAGCTCAGGCTGCCGAGGAGGCCCGGATCGCCAAAGAGGCCCAGCGAGCGGAAGATTTGCGCCTGGTGGCCGAGATGGAGGCTGAGGCCGCCGCGCTGGCCGCACTGCCACTGGCAGCCAAGGTGGACGACGACACCCAGGACAAGCCGCAGCGGGAGGGCTTCTTCGCCCGCCTCAAGCGCAGCCTGGTGCGCACCAAGGAGAATATCGGTTCCGGCTTCTTCGGCCTGTTCCGTGGCAAGAAGATCGACGACGAGCTGTTCGAGGAGCTGGAGACCCAGCTGCTGACTGCGGATCTCGGCGTCGACACCACCACCCGCATCATCGAGGGGCTGGTGCAGCACGCGGATCGCAAGCAGCTCAAGGATGCCGAGGCGCTCTACGGCCTGCTCAAGCAGGACATGGGCGAGATGCTGGCCAAGGTCGAGCAGCCGCTGGTGATCGACACCAGCAAGAAACCTTACGTGATCCTGATGGTGGGCGTGAACGGGGTCGGCAAGACCACCACCATCGGCAAGCTGGCCAAGCAGTTCCAGGCCGAGGGCAAGAGCGTGATGCTGGCCGCTGGCGATACCTTCCGCGCCGCCGCCGTCGAGCAGCTGCAGGTGTGGGGTCAGCGCAACAACATTCCGGTGATTGCCCAGCACACCGGCGCCGACTCCGCCTCCGTCATCTATGATGCCATCGAGGCAGCTCGCTCGCGCGGGGCCGACGTGCTGATCGCCGATACCGCCGGCCGCCTGCAGAACAAGAGCAACCTGATGGAAGAGCTCAAGAAGGTGGTGCGGGTGATGAAGAAGCTGGACGATGCGGCCCCCCACGAAATCATGCTGACCCTGGACGCAGGCACCGGCCAGAACGCCCTTAGCCAGGCCAAGCTGTTCAGCGAGGCGGTGGGCCTGACCGGCATCACCCTCACCAAGCTGGATGGCACCGCCAAGGGCGGCGTCATCTTCGCGGTGGCCGACAAGTTCCAGATCCCGATCCGCTACATCGGGGTGGGCGAGGGGATCGACGATCTGCGTCCGTTCGTGGCCAACGACTTCATCGAGGCGCTTTTCAGTCGCGAGGAGTGAGTGTCTTCGCGATGAGCAAGCTCGGGCGCCGTGAGTTGAGCGCCCCCTGCCCCGACCCAGGTCGGGGCTTGTCACTGTCAGGGAACCGTTATGATCCGTTTTGACAAGGTCAGCAAGGTTTACAGCGGCGGCCATCAGGCGCTGCAGAAGGTCAGTTTTCATCTGCGCAAGGGGGAGATGGCCTTTCTGACCGGGCACTCGGGCGCAGGCAAGAGTACCCTCCTCAAACTCATCAGCGTAATGGAACGGCCGACCGACGGCCGTGTCTTCTTTCATGGCGACGACGTCAGCCACATCAAGCGGGGGGAGATCCCCTATGTGCGCCGCCAGATCGGCATGATCTTTCAGGATCACCGCCTGCTGATGGACAGAACCGTGTTCGACAACGTGGCGCTGCCGCTGGTGATCGACGGCTACAGCCATGGGGACATCAACAAGCGGGTGGCCGCGGCGCTCGACAAGGTGGGGCTGCTCGGCAAGGAGCGCTACCAGCCGCGCATGCTCTCCGGCGGTGAACAGCAGCGGGTCGGTATCGCCCGCGCCATCGTCAACAAGCCGCCGCTGCTGCTGGCGGATGAGCCGACCGGCAACCTGGATCCCCAGCTCTCCATGGACATCATGCGGCTGTTCGAGGAGTTCAACCGCTTCGGCGTCTCCGTGCTGATTGCCACCCACGATCTGGGGCTGATCGCCCGCATGCGCTATCGCACCCTGACCCTCAAGGCGGGTCGCATGTATTCGTCCGGGGAGGAGCTCTGATGGCCATTCGTGCGCGTCACAAACAGCCGCCGCTGCGGCGTTTCATGATGTACTGGGTTGACCACGCCCGCCAGGCCTTTGCCAGTCTGGGGGAGCTGTGGCGCAATCCGCTCGCCTCCCTGATGACGCTGGCGGTGCTGGGGGTCAGCCTGGCGCTGCCCTCCTGCTTCCACGTGCTGCTGAAAAACGCCGAGGTGGTGGAGGGGAGCTGGCAGACCAGTTCCCAGATCTCCCTCTACCTGCGCAAGGATCTGCCCGAGCAGAACATCCTCGACATGAAGCAGCGGATCCTGCTCTACCCTGAGGTGGAGTCGGTCACCTACATGAGCCGGGATGAGGCGCTCAAGGAGTTTCGCGAGATCTCCGGCTTTGGCGATGCGCTCGACTACCTCGACAGCAACCCACTGCCGCCGGTGCTGAGCGTGATCCCGGATCCGCGCTGGCAGAACCCGGAAGGGGCGGCCGAGCTGCTCAACAAATTGAGCAATGAAGACGGGGTCGAGCAGGGCAAGCTGGATCTGCAGTGGCTGACCCGGTTGCAGGGGATCATGAACCTGCTGCGCCACACCATCACCGGCATCGCCGTGTTGCTGCTCTCCGCGGTATTGCTGATCGTCGGCAACACCCTGCGCCTGAATATCCTCAACCAGCGCTCCGAGATCGAAGTGCTCAAGCTGGTGGGGGCGACCGATGCCTTCATCCATCGTCCCTTCCTTTATACCGGCATCTGGTTCGGGGTCATTGGCGGCATGCTGGCCTGGTGGCTGACCGAGGTGATGGTGATCTGGAGCGAAGGGGTGGTGAAGGAGCTGGCGGGTCTCTACAACAGCAACTTCAGGCTGGTGGGCATGGGAGCGGTGGACGGGATCAACCTGATCCTGCTGGGGGCCCTGCTGGGTCTGATCGCCTCCTGGTTTTCGGTCCATCGCCACATTCGCGACATCGAACCGTCCTGATTAATTTATCAGCGTTTCAAAGCGCTGGATTTTGCGACCTGGATCAAGTAAAAGAGTGGCCGTTTCTGGCACGGCCACCGTTCTGGGAGTAATCTGGATAGCACCAGTCTTCAGGATCTTCTCTGGATCCTGTGAACCTTCTGATTTATAAGCAGTCTACAATTGAGAAGAATTTATACGGGTGTGGCCCCTATGCCTTGCTCGTCTGACTTGGCAAGCATGTGAAGGTTGCGAGCTCCGCAACAATGGACTTAGCATGCTACTTTTCGGGGGTCCTTCATTGTGACCCCCTTTTTTTGACTGTTCATTCATGATTCATCCTGCCGGCCTAAGATAATTCCGGTTCAGACATGCCCGTCATGTTTGATGCAGGCCGCAGAATGGCGTCCGGTCAGTAGACAGGCCCTCTCAGGGTGTTAGACTGATTCGATTGAAAAGTAAGAGGTAGAACATGGGAACTTCATTGCAGCGCACTATGGCTCTGATTCCGCAAGGTAGTCTGGAAGGCTATATCCAGGCAGTAAACTCGATTCCGGTGCTGAGCGCAGAGGAAGAGCGTGAGCTGGCTGAGCGTTTGCAGCAGGAAGGCGATCTCGAGGCTGCCCGTCAGCTGGTTATGTCGCACCTGCGTTTTGTCGTTCACGTCGCCAAGAGTTATGCCGGTTACGGTCTGCCCCAGGCCGATCTGGTGCAGGAAGGCAACATAGGCCTGATGAAGGCGGTCAAGCGCTTCGACCCGAGCGTCGGCGTGCGTCTGGTCTCCTTCGCGGTGCACTGGATCAAGGCCGAAATCCACGAATACGTGCTGCGCAACTGGCGCATGGTCAAGGTGGCGACCACCAAGGCCCAGCGCAAGCTCTTCTTCAACCTGCGCAAGTCCAAGAAACGCCTCGGCTGGCTGAACCACGAAGAGGTGCAGGCCGTGGCCGCCGACCTTGGCGTCTCCGCCGCCGACGTCACCGAGATGGAAGCGCGCATGAGCAACTACGATCAGGCGTTCGATCTGGTCGGTGATGAGGACGAAGAGGGCGGTTTTGCGCCGGTCCACTATCTGGAGGACAAATCCTCCGATCTGGCGGCCACCATCGAGAACGACAACTGGGACGATCACGCAACCCGTCGTCTGAGCTCGGCCCTGGCCACCCTGGATGAGCGCAGCCAGCACATCATCCGTGCCCGCTGGCTGGATGATGACAGCAAGACCACCCTGCAGGAGCTGGCCGATACCTACGGCGTCTCCGCCGAGCGGGTGCGTCAGCTTGAGAAAAACGCCCTCAAGAAGCTGAAGGATGCGATGGAAGCATAATCCTGTGCGCCGGGCGGATTCGTCAGCTTGAGAAGCTCGTGCCCAAACAGCTGAAAGATACAAGGGAGGCCTGAGCCTCCTGATGAAAACAGGGCCCGATGGCCCTGTTTTTGTTTGGCGGGGATCTGGTCGGCCTTGCCTTGGTTACCCTTGTGTATGGTATGTTGCCGCCACTGCCACAGTAGGGAGAGCAGATAGTGAAACTCTTGAACGACTTGTTTACCAACAACCGCGAGTGGGCGGAACGGATCAAGGCCGAGGATCCCGAATTCTTTGCTACCCTCTCCGCCCAGCAGGCCCCCGAATACCTCTGGATCGGCTGCTCCGACAGCCGAGTACCCGCCAACCAGCTGATGGGGCTGCTGCCGGGGGACGTATTCGTCCACCGCAACGTCGCCAACCTGGTGGTACACACCGACTTCAACTGCCTCTCGGTGCTGCAATACGCGGTCGAGGTGCTCAAGGTGAAGCACATCATCGTCTGCGGCCACTACGGCTGCGGCGGCGTCAAGGCGGCGATGCAGAACCAGGAGCTGGGGCTCATCGACAACTGGCTGCGCAACATCAAGGATGTCTACTTCAAGTATCGCGAGCAGCTGGATGCCATCGAGGATGAGCACGAGCGCTTCGACTACCTGTGCGAGCTGAACGTGGCCGAGCAGGTGGCCAACGTCTGCCACACTACCATCATCCAGAACGCCTGGCGCAAGGGGCAGGAGCTGGCGGTGCACGGCTGGATCTACGGCATCAAGGACGGTCTGCTGCACGATCTCGATCTCTGCATCAGCGGGCCTGAGCAGATCCCGGACGTCTATCGCGCCTGGCCGGACATGCGTCCGCCCCACCGCCGTCGCTGAGGAGCATTCCGTTGGCACCGGCCCTCTATCTGCAGATCAAGCAGCACATCCTGGACGGGATCCGCGAACGCCACTATCAGGCGGGCGACCGGATCCCGACCGAGGCCGCCCTGTGCGAGCAGTTCACCGTGAGCCGGATGACGGTCAACAAGGCGTTGCGCGAACTGGTGGCTGAGGGCTGGCTGGTGCGCACCGCCGGCTCCGGCAGCTTCGTGGCGGACCGGCGCACCGAGTCGCCGCTGCTGGCCATTCGCAACATCGCCGACGAGATTGCCGAGCGGGGCAGCGAGTACAGCGGCCGGGTGATCCGGCTGCAACGCCAGGCCGCCGACGAGAAGGTGGCGGTGCAGCTGGGGCTGCGGGTCGGGGCGCCCATCTTTCACAGCCTCATCGTCCATCAGGCCGACGGTGAGCCGCTGCAACTGGAGGAGCGCTTCGTCGATGCCGAGCGGCTGCCGGAGTATGGCGAGCAGGATTTTGCCAGCCAGACCCCCAACCGTTATCTGATGGAGGTCTGCCCCCTCTCCGAGATGGAACACGTGGTGGAGGCGGTGCTGCCGAGCGCCGGAGAGGCCGGCTTGCTGCAGGTACGGGTCGACACCCCCTGCCTGTTGCTGCATCGGCGTACCTGGTCCGACGGTTATCTGGTCTCCTATGCCCGCCTGCTCTCGCCAGGCTCCCGCTACAAGTTGAGCTCCAAGACCAGTCTCATCTAATTGTATATACATATCATTTTTGACAAAGCCCGCCTCTGGCGGGCTTTTTTGTGTTTAAGCTCTAATGAACACGCTGTTATCAAGATGTGAACTTGATCCTTTCTTTCCCGTCAGAGATCAGATATAAGTTAATGTATATACATTTAGAGGTCGGTATGAACAAGGAACTGTTGAACTGCGAGCGGGTCTGGCTCAACGTGACACCCGCCACCCTGCGCTCCGATCTGGCTGACTACGGTCTGCTGGAGCCCCATGCCCTCGGCGTTCATGAGGGGAGGATCCACGCCCTGGTGCCCATGCAGGATCTCAAGGGCCCCTATCCCGCCCATTGGCAGGACATGAAGGGCAAGCTGGTTACCCCCGGCCTCATCGATTGCCACACCCACCTCATCTTCGCCGGCAGCCGTGCCGAAGAGTTCGAGCTGCGCCAGAAGGGTGTGCCCTATGCAGAGATCGCCCGCAAAGGCGGCGGCATCATCAGCACGGTGCGCGCCACCCGTGCCGCCAGCGAGGATCAGCTGTTTGAGCTGGCGCTGCCACGGATCAAATCGCTGATCCGGGAAGGGGTCACCACGGTGGAGATCAAGTCCGGCTACGGCCTCACCCTGGCAGACGAGCTCAAGATGCTGCGGGTGGCCCGCCGACTGGGAGAGGCGCTTCCGATCCGGGTCAAGACCACCCTGCTGGCAGCCCATGCGGTGCCGCCGGAGTATCGCGACGATCCCGACTCCTGGGTCGAGACCATCTGTCAGGAGATCATCCCGGCCGCCGCCGAGGCGGGCCTGGCCGATGCGGTGGACGTCTTCTGTGAACACATCGGCTTCTCGCTGGCCCAGACCGAGCAGGTCTATCTGGCGGCGGATCAATATGGCCTAGCGGTGAAGGGGCACATGGATCAGCTCTCCAACCTGGGCGGCAGCACGCTGGCTGCCAACTTCGGGGCCCTCTCGGTGGATCATCTGGAGTATCTGGATCCGGAAGGGGTCCAGGCGCTGGCCCATCGCGGCGTGGTGGCCACTTTGCTGCCCACCGCCTTCTATTTCCTCAAGGAGACCAAGCTGCCGCCGGTCGCCGCCCTGCGCAAGGCGGGAGTGCCGATGGCGGTCTCCTCCGACATCAACCCGGGCACGGCCCCCATCGTCTCCCTGCGCATGGCCATGAACATGGCCTGCACCCTGTTCGGCCTGACCCCGGTGGAGGCCATGGCCGGGGTGACCCGCCACGCCGCCCGTGCGCTTGGCGAGCAGGAGCTGCTGGGGCAGCTCAGGGTCGGCATGCTGGCGGATTTCCTGGTCTGGAACTGCGGCCATCCAGCCGAACTCAGCTATCTCATCGGCGTCGATCAGCTGGTGAGCCGGGTGGTCAACGGGGAGGAGACCTTGCATGGATAAGATCAACGGGATCGACATGTCGGTCTGGCAGGGGCGTCAGGATCCGGAAGACGGTGAACTGGCCCTGCGCTGGCACGACAAGGTGCAGCCCTGGCAGGGGCGCGGTGAACCCGGCGTGGTGCTGCTCGGCTTCGCCTGCGATGAAGGGGTACGCCGCAACAAGGGGCGTGTCGGCGCCGCCGGTGCGCCGCTGGCGGTGCGCAAGCTGCTCGCCAACACGGCCTGGCATCTGGGCCAGCCGGTCTATGACGGCGGCGACGTGCACTGTGAGGATGGCGATCTCGACGCCGCCCACGAGCGGCTGGCCGAGCGGGTCGCCACAGCCCTGGAGCAGGGCCAGTTCCCGCTGGTGCTGGGGGGCGGCCACGAGGTGGCCTTCGGCAGCTGGAGCGGCCTCAACCGCCATCTGGGCGGCCGTGGCAGGGTGGGCATCATCAACTTCGACGCCCACTTCGACCTGCGCATGAAGCTGGAGCAGGCGAGTTCCGGCACCCCCTTCTTCCAGATTGCCGAGCAGTGCGTCGCCCAGGGCACGCTCTTTAACTATGCCTGCCTCGGGGTGGCCGAGACCGCCAACACCGCGGCCCTGTTTGCCCGCGCCGAGGCGCTGGGGGTGTGGCACGTGCTGGACGAGGCGATGACCCCGACCGAGCTGCCAGCCTTGCTCAACGGGCTGGATGCCTTTATCGCCCGCTGTGACCACCTCTATCTGACCATCGATCTGGACGTGCTGCCCGCCGCCGTGATGCCGGGGGTAAGTGCCCCTGCGGCCCGCGGCGTGGAGCTGGCGGTCATCGAACCGCTGATCGCCCATATCCGGGCTAGCGGCAAGCTCAGGCTCGCCGATCTGGCCGAGTACAACCCGAACCTGGATCAGGACAACCGCAGCGCCCGCGTGGCCGCGCGCCTGGTCCACCAGTTAACCAAGTAGCGGCGCACCGCGCCGCCTGACCGTATCGCTAAACAAGGAGTGTCTATGTCTGTACAACACCAGGATCCCCGCCACGATCCGAGCCGGATCATCCGTGCTCCCCACGGCACCCAGCTGATTGCCAAGAGCTGGCTCACCGAGGCGCCCCTGCGGATGCTGATGAACAACCTGGATCCGGAAGTGGCCGAGCATCCCCAATCCCTGGTGGTGTACGGCGGCATCGGTCGCGCCGCCCGCAACTGGGCCTGCTACGACAAGATCGTCGAGGTGCTGACCCGCCTCGAGGAGGATCAGACCCTGCTGGTGCAATCCGGCAAGCCGGTTGGCGTGTTCCAGACCCACAAGGACGCCCCGCGGGTGCTCATCGCCAACTCCAACCTGGTGCCGCACTGGGCCAACTGGGAGCACTTCAACGAGCTCGACAAGAAGGGCCTGATGATGTACGGCCAGATGACCGCCGGCTCCTGGATCTACATCGGTACCCAAGGGATAGTGCAGGGCACCTACGAGACCTTCTTCGCTGTGGCCAACCAGCACTTCAACGGCGAACCCAAGGGGCGCTGGATCCTGACCGGGGGCCTGGGTGGCATGGGCGGTGCCCAGCCGCTGGCCGCTACCATGGCCGGCTTCTCCATGATCGCCGTGGAGTGCGACGAGACCCGCATCGATTTTCGCCTCAAGACCCGCTACGTCGACAAGAAGGCCCATAGCCTGGATGAGGCGCTGGCCATGGTCGAGGAAGCCAAGCAGAGCGGCAGCGCCGTCTCGGTCGGCCTGCTCGGCAATGCCGCCGACGTCTTTGCCGAGTTGGTGGCCCGTGGCATCACGCCGGACGTGGTGACCGACCAGACCTCAGCCCACGACCCAATCCACGGCTACCTGCCCCAGGGCTGGAGCGTGGCCCAGTGGCGCGACCTGCAGAAGAGCGCGCCGCAAGAGGTCAATGTGGCCGCCCGCCGCTCCATGGCTCGCCAGGTGGAAGCCATGCTGACCCTACAATCCCGCGGCGCCGCCACGCTCGATTACGGCAACAACATTCGCCAGATGGCGCTGGAAGAGGGGGTCAAGAATGCCTTTGATTTCCCGGGCTTCGTGCCGGCCTACATCCGCCCGCTGTTCTGCGAGGGCATTGGCCCGTTCCGCTGGGTGGCCCTCTCCGGCGATCCGGAAGATATCTACAAGACCGACCAGAAGGTGAAGGAGCTGATCCCGGACGATCCCCACCTGCACAACTGGCTCGACATGGCCCGCGAGCGCATCGCCTTCCAGGGCCTGCCGGCGCGGATCTGCTGGGTCGGGGTCAAGGATAGGGTGCGCCTGGGCCTGGCCTTCAACGAGATGGTGAAGAACGGCGAGCTGAAAGCCCCCGTCGTCATCGGCCGCGACCACCTGGACTCCGGCTCGGTGGCGAGCCCGAACCGCGAGACCGAGTCCATGATGGACGGCTCCGATGCCGTCTCCGACTGGCCGCTGCTCAACGCCCTGCTCAACACAGCCGGCGGGGCGACCTGGGTCTCCCTGCACCACGGTGGCGGGGTCGGCATGGGCTTCTCCCAGCACTCCGGCGTGGTGATCGTCTGTGACGGCACCGACGACGCCGCCAAGCGGGTCGGCCGCGTGCTGCGCAACGACCCGGCCACCGGGGTGATGCGTCACGCCGATGCCGGCTACGAGATTGCCATCAACTGTGCCGTTGATGAGAAACTGGATCTGCCGATGATTGACGGCGCCAACGGTGTCAAAGGAAAGGTGTAACACCATGTTTGAACTGACTATTACCCCGGGCGAGCTGGATCTCGCCACCCTGCGCCGCGTCAGCCGCGAGCCGGTACACGTTTCGCTGGATCCCGCCGCTCTGGCGGGGATCCACGCCTCCGCCGCCGTGGTCACCAAGGTGATCGAACAGAATCGCGTGGTGTATGGCATCAACACCGGCTTCGGCCTCCTGGCCAACACCCGCATTCCGGTGGAGCAACTGGACGAGCTGCAGCGCTCCATCGTGCTCTCCCATGCCGCCGGTATCGGCGAGTACATGGATGACGCCACCGTGCGGCTGATGATGGTGCTCAAACTCAACTCCCTGGCCCGCGGTTTCTCCGGCATCCGGCTGGTGGTGCTGGAGGCCCTGATGCGCCTCATCAACGCCGAGGTGTATCCGGTGGTGCCGAAGAAGGGCTCCGTCGGCGCCTCCGGCGACCTGGCGCCGCTGGCCCACATGAGCTGCCTGCTGATCGGTGAAGGCAAGGCGCGCCACAAGGGCGAGCTGATCGACGCCACCACAGCCCTCAAGATTGCAGGCCTGGAGTCCATTGCGCTGGCACCGAAAGAGGGATTGGCCCTGCTCAACGGCACCCAGGCGAGCACCGCCTTCGCGCTGGAAGGGCTGTTCCACGCCGAGGATCTCTACGCCGGCGCCATCACCATAGGGGCCATGAGCGTGGAGGCGGCCCTCGGCAGCCGCCGTCCGTTCGATGCCCGCATCCACGCGGTGCGCGGCCAGCGCGGCCAGATCGATGCGGCTGCCTGCTACCGCCACCTGCTGGTGGATGGCAGCGAGATCGGCATGTCCCACCACAACTGCGAGAAGGTGCAGGATCCTTACTCCCTGCGCTGCCAACCGCAGGTGATGGGCGCCTGCCTGACCCAGATCCGTCAGGCGGCCGAGGTGCTGGTGTGCGAGGCCAACGCGGTCTCCGACAACCCGCTGGTGTTTGCCGAGGACGAAGACATCCTCTCCGGCGGCAACTTCCACGCAGAACCCGTGGCCTTTGCCGCCGACAACCTGGCGCTGGCCATCGCCGAGATAGGCTCCCTGTCTGAGCGTCGCATGGCACTGCTGATTGACTCGCGCATGTCCGGTCTGCCGGCTTTCCTGGTCAACAACGGCGGCGTGAACTCCGGCTTCATGATCGCCCAGGTCACCTCGGCGGCGCTCGCCTCCGAAAACAAGACCCTGGCCCACCCGGCCTCGGTGGACAGCCTGCCCACCTCCGCCAACCAGGAGGATCACGTCTCCATGGCCACTTTCGCCGGTCGCCGGCTGGCGGATATGGCCTTGAACACCCGCGGCATCCTGGCGGTGGAACTGCTGGCGGCAGCGCAAGGGTTGGATTTCCGCGCACCGCTGCGTTCCACCGAGCTGGTGGAGCTGGCCAAGGGCCGTCTGCGCGAAGAAGTCAGCTTCTACGACAAGGACAGGTACTTCGCGCCGGACATCGAGGCGGCCGCCGCCCTGCTGGGCCGTGCCAGCTACAACGACCTGATCCCGGCCGGCGTGCTGCCGAGCCTCTAAGCAGCCATCCAGCCCATGACAAAAGACCGCCCATCGGGCGGTCTTTTCGTTGCTGGGGTTGCTGATTTAGCGGTTATTCGTGCTCGAACATCAGGAACAGGTAGACCACGAACAACACCAGGTGGGTAGCCCCGTGCAGCGCATTGGTGCGGCCGCTGCTGAAGGTCACCTTGCACACCATGAGAGTGGTGATAAGCAGTACCATGTCGGCGGCGGAGAGGCCCAGGCGCACCTCCTGTCCCAGCATGGCGCCGATGAACAGCACGGCGGGCACGGTGAGGGCGATGGTGGCCAGCACAGAGCCGAAGTAGAGGTTCATGGCCCGCTGCAGCTGATTGTTGAAGGCCGCCTTGATGGCGCCGACCGCCTCGGGGGCCAGCACTATACAGGCGACGATGAAGCCCCCCAGCGCCGGCGGCGCCGCCAGCACCTTGACCCCGTGGTTGATGGGAATGGCGAGGGTCTTGGCCAGCAGGATCACCACCACCAGGTAGGCCAGCAGCAACAGGGTGTGGTAGACGTTGCTCTGCAGCGGGCCGTGGTGCTCTTCGTAATCCTCGTGATCGCTGTCGATGAAGAAGTGGCTGTGGCTGCGGGTCTGGATTAGCAGGAAGACGCCGTAGAGCAGCACAGAGATGATGATCAGCATCCAGGACATGGCGCTCGACATGCTGCCGATGTTGCCCCCTTCGGTGAAGTTGGGCAGCACCAGACAGAGCAGTGCCAGCGGAATGATGGCCACCAGATAGGATTTGACCCCGTCCAGATTGAAGCTCTGGGTGTGGTAGCGCCAGCCGCCAAACAGCAGGGTGAAGCCCACCAGGCCGTTGGTCACCAGCATCACCACCGCAAACATGGTGTCGCGGGCCATCACCGGATTGGGTTCGCCGGTCAGCATGACCGAGGAGATCATCACCACCTCCAGCGAGATGACCGACAGGGTCAGGATCAGGGTGCCGAAGGGTTCGCCCAGCTTGATGGCGAGGGCATCGGAGTGGCGCACCACCGAGAAGATGGCCCAGGTGACGATGGCAAGCAGCACAGCCGACACCGGAAGATAGATCCCGAGCGGAGTTGTCTCTGTCAGCAGGTCGCTACCTAGCGTCTTGAAGAAGAGCAGGGTGAGCAGGCCGACGGGCAGGGCAATCTCTTGCCGGATAAATGACTTCATAGGCAGTGGTTCTCATCTCGGGGCGGCGTGAGCCGACGGGTATGGAGCAGGATGGCACGTCACCGCAGTGACGGCCCTGCCAATGATAAAGGCTGTTGTCCGCGCAAGGAAAAAACATTTTGTTGCAAGATATGAGGGGAGCCGCATCCTCACCCGCTGCCAGCACAGAGTGGTGCTCGCCTGTGCGGTCGAGGGGGCAGAGGCTGGCTCAGCGCTAGCCCCCGTGGTTCTGGTACCAGGCCAGCAGCCAAATCTTCAGCTTGGTCAGGGCCATGGGCGGGGCATAGACATAACCCTGGATCAGGTGCACGCCGTGCTGGTCCAGATAGTCCACCTGATCCTGGCGTTCGACCCCCTCGGCGATCATCTCCATGCCCGACTCGCGGCCAAAGGCGATGGTGGCATCCAGCACGCTGCGTTTGAGATCGTCTGTGCCTATGGTGTCGACGAACATCTTGTCGATCTTGATCTGGCGGATGCCGAGCCGCTGCAGGTAGGCGAAGCCGCCGTAACCGGTACCGAAGTCATCCAGCTTGAAGCGGTAGCCCCGCTGCTGCAGGGCGCCGATCTCGGCGCTCGCCGTCTCGATGTCGGTGATGGGCTTGCGCTCGGTCAGCTCGAAGGTGAGCTGGGCGGGAGAGGGCCAGCCGTGGCGCAGCAGCAGGTTGCGCAGGTGCGGTTGCTCCAGGTGGGAGGCCACTATGTTGACGCTGACCCACTGGCCGGGGATGAGCTTGGGCAGGTCGGCGATGACTTTTTCCAGCAGCTGGCTGGTCATGGGCAGGATCAGCTCCTGCTCTTCTGCATAGTCGATGAAGGCTCCTGGCGGGATCAGGCCGCCGCCCCGCTGCCAGCGCAGCAGTGCCTCGAACCCCACCACCTGCTGGCTGCGGCTGTCCACCACGGGTTGGTAGAAGGGGACGAACTCCCGCCGCGCCAGTCCGGCCTGCAACAATCCCTTGAGAGAGCGCCGGTAGTTGCGCAGCCCCCAGTAGGCCGCGACCAGCAGGGCCCCGATGGCGGCGCCGCACCAGAGCCCGTAGTAGCGGGCCTGCTGCAGGGCGTACTGCTCGAGCGCCCGGCCGGCCCACAGGGTCTGCCGGATCTGCTCGTGGGGATCGAGAAAACTGAGGCTGAGGCTTTGACTGCCCGCCTCCTCCTTGATGGCGCTGTCGCCGCGGGGGAAGGTCGGGCTGGAGCCCCCCGGTTGCAGCTGGCTGAATTCGAGGTAGAAGCAGTTGGCGCAGGGATATTGCAGCAGAGCGTGGCTCCAGCTGTTGCTCAGCACCCAGTAGACTATGTTGCCGCCGCTGCGGTAGTAGGCGACTATCTCCTGTTCGGTGTTGAAGCGGGCCTGGGTGGCCGCGATCCCGAAAGCATCCTGATTGGGGTAGGGGGGCAGCTCGGCCAGGGTGAAGGGCAGATCCATCCCCAGGCTGGAGCAGCCGCCACCGGAGGCGAGCAGCAGCCCCTGAATGCGGATGTGTTCGTTGTAAAAACGGGGGGCCCGCAGCAACGCCATGTCCTGCTCGCCGCAGTCAAAATGGAACTGCACCAGCTGGTTGCGGATGCTCTCGTCCAGTACCTGATGGCGTTCCACCAGGGCGGCATTGATCTCCTCTTTCTTCTTCTGCAGCAGCTGGTGGGCCAGGGTGCCGCCGAGCAGCTGGCTGAGGGGCAGACTGGCCAGCAGCGGCAGGCAGAACAGCAACAGAGTGAGCCAGAGTGGGGAGATAGTTCGCAAGGGGCACCTGCCTGATGGGCGAATAGGATGCATATGAGTGGCATCATCATAGTGCATTAGCTGCATCGATTTGAGCGGAGGCGATCACACTTGTGTCGTAGATTTATAATCTTCTGATAAATAATGGTTTTATAAAATCGGCTGCTGAAGATTCAATCGCTGACCTGTCATAAATGACAATTGTCCAGCTTATCTGAAGTGGCTAGAGTAGCCGTGCGGTTTGACTCACCGTGTGTTCAATACTCCTGTATCTGTTTTTTTGTCAGTAGCACAGAGTGTTAGTTTTGATATGAGTGTTTCTTTTGGTCCCCTCTGCGGGACCATTTTTCTGCCTGTCATTCGGCCATGGCCCTGAGCCCTGCCTCCCTTTCTCTTCCTTGATCCTCCTTTTTTGGCCGCCACCCTGTCCGGGGCTTGGTGTTCTCGCACCTGTTTGGGTATGCTCGCCCGCTTAATTCCAGAAGCGGGATCTTCGTCCATAGGCGCGCTTCAAGGTTGGCTGATACGATGAAGCCACATGGAAGTTGTCGGGCATACGGAAAGGTACATGAAACTGACCACCCAGCTTGTCTCGTTTATTACCCTGTGCGTCATCGCGGCCATGGCCATGGTGCTGCTTGGCGGGGTGTTCAGCTTTCGCGAGCTGGGCATGGAGCTGCAGCAGAAGAAGGTCAACTCCCTGGTGGAGATCATCGACAAGCAGCTGGAGATCGCCGACGATCATCAGGATCTCACCCGCTGGCTGCCGACCCTGCTGCGCTCGGCCCACGTGGTTGAGCTGGAGATCCGCCAGAACAAGCAGCGGATCTACTGGTTTCGCGACGTGCAGCAGCCGACCGACGAGAGCCTGCTGATCCCCTATCACCAGGCCATTCCCCATCAACCCGACATGCAGGCCGACTTCAAGCTGGAGCGGCCGTTCAAGGAGTTCGAGTACTCCATCAAGGCCATGTCCGGCATCTCCCTCGGCATCTTCATCGTGGTGTTCGGGCTCTGGTACTCCATCCGCTGGCTGCGTCTGCAACTGCGCGGGGCCGAGCTGCTGGCAGAGCGGGCCCAGCTGATCCTGGACGGCAAACTGACCAAGCTGGCCCACGATCCGGCCGACGAGTGGCCGCAGTCAGCCAGCCAGGCCCTCGATTATCTGCTGGCCGAGCTGGCGGATGCCCGCAAGGAGCGCAGTCGCTTTGACAACTTCATCCGCAGCAACGCCTTCGTCGACAAGCTGACCGGCATCGGCAACCGGCTGTTCTTCGACAACCGGCTGGAGAGCGCCATCATGGAGGCGAGCGTGATGAGCGGCGGCGTGCTGCTGATCGAGCTGGCCGGGCTGGAGGAGCTGGATCCCGAGCTGAACGGCCGCCAGAGCCAGGATCTGCTGATGGAGGCGAGCGCCTCCATTGCCGCCTTCGTGCGCAAGCACAGCGGTGCCCTGCAGGCGCGCTATGCCGGTCAGGTGTTTGCGGTGCTGCTGCCCAACATGTCGGAGAGCGAGATGGTGGATGCCGCCGGCCAGCTGCACAAGAGTCTGCAGCGGCTGCACTGGCCCGAGGCGGTCAATGCCGACACCGCCGTCTATCTGGGGGCGGTCTGCTATCAGGCCGAGGACTCCCTGCTCAAGGTGCAGGAGGAGGCGGAGCTGGCGCTCAAGAGCGCGCAGCTGCAGGGCCACACCGGCTGGTTCCTCTACGAGAAGCAGCTGGACGAGGAGCAGAGCAGCAAGGGCACGGTGCGCTGGCGCACCCTGATCGGGCGGCGCATCGAGGAGCACGGCATCGACTTCTACGTGCAGCCGGTGCAGCAGGAGCGGGATCAGGTGGTGCTGCAGCAGGATCTGCTGATCCGGATCCACGACGAGCAGGGACGGGAGCTGCAGGCTGGCGTCTTCATGCCGATGGCGGAGAAGGCGGGGCTGCTGCTGCCGCTGGATCGGCTGGTGGCACAGCAGACCCTCACCCTGTTGCGTCAGCGCTCCGAGCAGAGCTGCCCCATCAGCCTGACCCTCTGCGCCCAGAGCCTGCTGCACCGGGAGTTCCAGCGCTGGCTGTTCTTCGATCTGTTCCAGCTGCCGCGCAGCACCAACGAGCGGCTGATCCTGCAACTCTCCGAGGCCCAGGTGACCCGCCACTACGAGGCGCTCAAGCGGCCACTGCGGGCACTGCGCATGCTGGGCTGCCAGCTGGCCATCGATCATGCCGGCCAGGACGTGGTGAGCACCCAGTACATCAAGGAGTTCGAGATCAACTTCCTCAAGCTGCACCCCAGCCTGGTGCGCGAGATCCACACCCGCCAGGTCAACCAGATGGCGGTACGCAGCCTGGTGGGGGGTTGTGCCAATACCCGCACCCGGGTCATCGCCGTGGGGGTGGAGAGCGGCGACGAGTGGAAGATGCTGCGCCACCTCGGAGTGCACGCCGGGCAGGGCCCCTGGTTCGCCGAGCCACAGCGACTGGTGTTGGAACCGGCCGGCGCCTGACGGAGGCAAGAGAGGGTCGCCTGGGCGACCCTCTCTTTTTTTGTGGTCAAGAGCGGTGGTTCAGCGCCTGCGCCGCGCCCGACCGTCCGTCACAGGCGCCCCTGCTCTCTCAGTCCCGCCAGCCCCTGCATGCCGCCGGTGTGGATGAAGACGATCTTGCTGCCGCGCGGGATGCGACCGGCCGCCAGCTCGCGAAACAGCCCCCACATCGCCTTGCCGCTGTAGATGGGCTCAAGCGGCAGACCGGTCTCGGCGCTGAAGGACTGCACCCACTGCCAGAGCGCCGGAGTGAATTTGGCATAGCCGCCGTCGTGGTGATCCAGCGCGATCCGCCAGCCGGGCGTGTCGGCGGCGGCCGGGTGGAGGCGGCGCACCTCGTCGGCGATGAAGCTCCCCCCCTTGAGCACGGCGATGGCGAGGATCTGTTCCGGCTCCCGCTTGCCGGCGATGAGTCCGGCCAGGGTGCCGCCGCTGGCACAGGGCAGCACCCAGAGATCCGGCGAGAAGGGCACCTCGTCGACCAGCTCGGCCACCCCGGGGATGGCCAGCGGGCTGCTGCCCCCCTCCGGCACTATCAGGGTCTCTTCATCTTCGAATTGGTCCAGCCAGGCGGGATCCTGCCGCCGCCGGTAGCTCTGGCGGTCGACAAAAATGAGATCCATGCCCCAGCCTTTCGCCGCGCTCAGGGTAGTGTTGCTGACGGCCTCCGGTTCCCCGCGTATGATGCCGGTAGTACGCAGGCCAGATTGGCACCCGGCCGCCGCCAGGGCATGGATGTGATTGGAGTAGGCGCCGCCAAACGAGAGCAGATGGCGCTTGCCTTGCTCCTCGGCATACCGCAGGTGGTACTTGAGCTTGCGCCACTTGTTGCCCGAGATGGCGGGGTGGATCAGGTCGTCCCGTTTGCACCAGAGCTGGACATCATGGGCGTTCAACAGCGGGTGCGAGACAGCGTGCAGCGGCGAGGGCAGCAGGGCCGGTTGCAACGGCAACGACAAGCCGGATTGGGGCTGGGGTGGCAATGAGTAATCCGTCATTTATCTGGAGGCTAATGCTCTGTTTATGCTAAGGTTTAATCCATTTTTGGCGGCCAGGTGCGGGTTTCAATGAAACAACTTTTCAGACGTTCGACCCCGGGTGGACAGGTGGGACTCCTGCTGGCCGGCGATCGGATCATGCTGGCTTCGCTCGGCAACCCACCCATCTTCGCCACCCGCGCCATCAACGGCCCGCAAGAGTGGTCCCAGGCCATGGGCGAGCTGTTCAGCCGCAACGGCCTCGCCAAGTCTAAGGTGCGAGTCGCCCTCGCGGCCAGCCTTTATCAACAGGTCCAGATCGACAAGCCGGCGGTGCCCGATGCCGAAATGGCCGGCGCCCTGCCCTGGGCGGTCAAGGATTACGTCAACGAGCCCGTGCTGCAGCTCGCCATGGATTATGTGGACCTGCCCACCCCGCCGGCCGGCCGGCCGCGCATCAACGTGATCTGCGTGCCCAAAGCCCGGGTGCAGCAGCTGGCGGATGCGGTCAATCAGGTGGCTACCCTGGAGGCCATCGTCAGCGACGAGCTGGCGATGACCGCCCTCTACGAGCCGGATCAGACGGTGCGCATGCTGCTGTGGCAGCCGAAGGGGCAGGATCTGCAGTTGTTGGTGTTCCATCAGGGGGGGCTCTGCTTCTCCCGTCAGTTGCGTGGTTTCACGGCCCTCGCCGGCGAGCACGAACCGGACGCCATGCTGCTCGACTCGCTGGCGCTGGAGATCCAGCGCTCCCTCGATTACCTGGCGGGCCAGCTCAAATTGCCGGAACTCGGCCAGATGCAGCTCGCCATCGCCTCGCCCTTCATCGGCACCCTGGTGCGCCACATGGAGCAGACCTTCGGCTTTGCCGTCTCCGCCATGGCCAACAAGGCGATCCTGTCTGGAGTCGAATATCTCTCGGCCTATGCAGCTGCTCTGGGGGAGGATGCCTGATGAAACGCCAGATCAACCTCTACGGCGCCGAGTTTCGGCCCAGACGGCAGTGGGCCAGCCTCAACCAGATGGCGCTGGTGTGGGGCGCTTGCGTGCTGGTGCTGCTGTGCGCCGCCGCCGTCATCGGCTGGCAGCAGCACGGGGTCGCGCGCGAGCTGGCCCAGCTGCGGGCTGAACTGGAGGTCAAACGCGGCGAGGCGCAGCGGCTGGATGCCGAGCTGGCCCGTCACCAGGCCGATGGCCTGCTGCAGCAACAGCTTGTCACCAAGCAGGAGGAGCTGACCGCCAAGCAGGGCCTGATCAGGCAGCTGGGCAGCCTGGCGCTGCAAAAATCCAGGGGCTATGCCGGGCTGATGGCCGATCTCTCCCGCATCCGGGATCCGCAGCTCTCCTTGCAGCGGATCGAGATCGCCGACGGGCGTGTCAACCTGTCCGGTTTCGCCGGCCGCAGCCAGGACGTGCCGGCCTGGGTCAACCGTTTCAAGCAGACCCCCAGTCTGGCGGGCAAGCAGTTTGGTGAATTGACCTTGAGCCGCGACAAGGAGGGCCGGCTGGCCTTCCAGCTCAGCGGCATCGAACGGGAGAAGCCCTGATGAGCCTGAAAGCGCAGTGGCAGGCTTGGGCAGACAAGCTGGCCGCCCTCAGCCAGCGTGAGCGGGTGCTGATCATGCTGACCGGCGTGGTGCTGGTCGGCTCTATCGCCACCTATGGCTGGCTGGATGCCGCCGTCGTGCGGCTGGAGCAGGATCGGCTGGCGCTGAGCTCTGCCCAGCGGGATCTGGAGATCATGGATCTCGAGAACCAGGGCAAGCAGGCCAGGCTGGCGCGGGATCCGGATCAAAACGTGCGCACCCAGCTGGCTGGCGTGGATGAGGAGATCGGCAAGCTGGATGCGGCGCTCAAGGCCCAGACGGTGGATCTGATCCAGGCCCACGAGATGCCGGAGGTGCTGGAGGCGCTGCTGTCGCGCTCCGCCAATCTGCACATGGTGGCGCTCACTTCGCTGGCGCCCGAGCCGCTGATGGCGGGCGAGCAGCGCATCAACCTGTTCAAGCACGGCATCCGCCTCAAGCTGGAGGGTGGCTATTTCGACGTCTACCAGTACCTCAAGGCGCTGGAGGCGCTGCCGCGCCACTTCTACTGGAAGCAGTTTGACTATCAGGTGCAGGAGCACCCCAGGGCCGTGGTGGAGATGGAGATCTACACCCTCAGCACCAGCAAGGAGTTCATTCGTGGCTAGATGGTTTCCCCTGTGGGCGTGTCTGTTCACCCTGCTGGCCCAGGCACAGACCGAGGTGTTGCAGGATCCCACCGCTCCCTTGAGCGGCGTCACCAGTGGCGCCAGTGCGACCGGTTCCCGCGAGGCCGGTCTACCCAGGCTGCAGAGCATCATGCTGGGCAACGGCCCGGCGCTGGCGGTGCTCAACGGCAGCAGCTATCGAGTCGGCCAGCAGGTCGAGGGCTATCGCGTGGTGGCCATCAGTGCAGATGCCGTGGTGCTGGAGAAGGGGGGCAAGCGCCAGTCGCTGACCCTGTTTGCCAGCAAGATCCGCATCTGAACACGCTCCGTCCGGGATGGGCGGGGCCAGGTTTGTCGAGTTTAATTGCAAGTCAGGGCGCACTAATTACATGAAAAAACATCATCTCTGCCTGATTTCCGTGGCCGTGCTGACGGCAGGCTGTACCAGCTACCGCCACCCAGAACCCGTGCAGGCCAAGGACGCGCTTCGGCATGCCATGACCGAGCAGAGCAAGGCTGGCGCATTGACCAGCGTACCCAAGTCGGTACAGAGCGAACTGCTGCAACTGAACCGCCCGCCCCAGGCCATCAGCATGCCGGAGCCCAGGCTGCGCATCGCCGCGCACGATGTGGATGCGGTGGAATTTTTCGGCTCTCTGTTCAAGGGCTCCCGCTACAGCGTGGCGGTGCATCCCGGGGTGGCCGGCCAGATCTCGGTCGAGCTCAAGGACGTGACCCTGACCGAAGTGCTGGCGGTGGTGGGGGACATGTACGGCTTCGACGTGCAGCGCAAGGGCAACGTGTTTCACGTCTACCCGGCCGGGCTGCGTACCGAGACCATTCCGGTCAACTACCTGATGATGTCCCGACGCGGCCTCTCCCGCACCTCGGTCAGCACCGGTGGGGTGGCCTCTAACGACAGCAACAGTAGTAATAACAACAACTTCGATAACGCCAACGGCAGTACCAACAACAACACCAGCAATCGCTCCTCCAATGGCGGCTCGGGCAGTGACGGCAACGGCACCCGCATCGAGACCGACACCAACAGCGACTACTGGACCGATCTGCGCGATACCCTGCAGACCCTGGTCGGCAGCGGTGACGGTCGCGCCGTCATCACCAGCCCGCAGGCGGGTCTGGTCACCGTCCGGGCCTATCCGAAGGAGCTCAAGGCGGTACGCGAGTTCCTCAGCCAGTCCGAGAGCCACCTCAAGCGCCAGGTGGTGCTGGAGGCGCGGATCCTGGAGGTGGCCCTCAGCGAAGGCTACGAGCAGGGGGTGGACTGGAGCGGATTGACGGCCAGCTGGGATGGCAACAAGGGTATTCCGACGGTGGCTCAGCCCATCCTGACTGCTCCGGGCAGCGACCCTGCGTACAAGCTGTTGAACGGTGCCGGTTCGCTGGGAACCAGCCTGGTGGGCGCAACAAACCCGATTTTCAAGGCAATTGGTGGCGGTGCCGGTTTTACCATCACGGATGGCAACTTCAACGTGGCGGTCAACCTGCTCAAGACCCAGGGGGACGTGAATACCCTCTCCAGCCCGCGGGTGACGGCGACCAACAACCAGAAGGCGGTGATCAAGGTGGGGACTGACGAGTACTACGTCACCAACGCCTCCACCACTATCACTACGACCCCCACGGGCACAGACAAGACCCCCAACGTGGAGCTGACTCCCTTCTTCTCCGGCATCGCGCTGGATGTGACGCCGCAGATCGACGAAGAGGGCAAGGTGCTGCTGCATATTCACCCCTCCGTCATCGACACCGAGGAGCAGAACAAGGTGATCGACATGGGGACCACAGGTGGCAAGCTGCAACTGCCGCTGGCCAAGAGCTCGATCCGCGAGTCCGATACCGTGGTGCAGGCCAACAACGGCGACATCATCGTCATCGGTGGCCTGATGAAGACCGACAAGCAGGAGATCGTCAGCAAGGTGCCGCTGCTGGGGGACATTCCCTGGGTCGGCGAGGCCTTCACCAACCGACGCGAAAGCACCAAGAAGGTGGAGCTGGTGATCCTGCTCAAACCGACCGTGGTGGAGAAAGACACCTGGCAGAACGAACTGCAGCGATCCTCCGAACTGCTCGACAAATGGTATCCCCCCAAGGGGTGATGGCATGAACGCGTATCAGGCTCTGTCCCCTGGTCTGGTGCTGGCGGGTGGTTTGTTGCAGACCGCCCGGCATTGGCATGGGAGCTGACGACATGTACCTGAACCACTTCGGGTTGCAGGAGGCTCCCTTTGGCCTCACCCCCAACACCGGTTTCTATTACGGGCTGCCTCCGCATGAGGAGGCGCTGCAGGTGCTCAACTGGGCGCTGGCACAGGGGGAGGGTTTCATCAAGGTGACCGGCGAAGTCGGCACCGGCAAGACCCTGCTCTGTCGCAAGCTGCTGAGCGAACTGGGCTCCGAGGAGCGGCCGGTGCGTCTGGCCTGGCTGCCCAATCCCCATCTCACGCCGGCCGAGCTGCGCATCGCCCTGGCGCTGGAGCTGGGGTTGCCGGTGCGAGATCAGAGCGAGCTGGATTTGACCGACCGCATCCATCGCCACCTCATCAGCCTGCATCGGCAGGGGAGCCGGGTGGTGGTGCTGATCGACGAGGCGCAGGCGCTGCCGGACGAGACGCTGGAGGCGATCCGGCTGTTCGGCAACCTGGAGACCGAGTCGAGCAAGCTGCTGCAGATAGTGCTGTTTGGCCAGCCCGAGCTGGATAGCCGGCTGGCCAAGCCCCATCTGCGCCAGCTGCGCCAGCGGATCGGCTTCTCCTATTGCCTGCGGCCGCTGCGGTTCGACGAAACCCGGGCCTATCTGGAGCACAGATTGCACATCTCCGGTTATCGCGGGGCCCCGCTGTTTGGTGGGTCGGCCCTGCGCCAGCTATGGCGCGCCTCGCGCGGCATCCCGCGGCTCATCAATATCCTGGCGCAGAAATGCCTGATGCTGGCCTATGGTCAGGGGGCGCGCCAGATCGACGGCCGGCTGGTGCGACTGGCCGTGCGCGACACCGATGACGCTCGCCGCTTCGTGTCGCGGTGCTGGTGGCCACTGCTGTTGCTGCTGGGCTGCGCCCTCGCCTATGGAGTCTGGCAATGAGCGTGATCAATCAGATGCTCAAGGATCTGGAACAGCGCCAGCAGGGGGGCGAGGGGGCCGTCTATGTGCCGCCCGTCCGCCAGCAGGGCTGGTGGATGTTGCTGCTGACCCTGATCTGCGGGCTGGCCCTCGGCATTCTGGGCTGGCGTACCTGGATCTACTGGCAGCAGAGCCAGCGGGTCGCCGAAACCCACCAGTTGCAGACGACCGGCGAGCCCAAACCGGACGCCGTTGCCCGCGCCGTTCTCGCACCTGTGCCGGCCAGTGCAGAACAGGAGCCGGTGGATCAGGTGGTGACGCTGCCGACCCCGCGCCAGCTTGCCCCATCGCCGGCCGCCGAGCCGCAACAGGCGCCGGCTGCGCAGGAAGAAGCTGTCGCCGACGAGGCAGACGCAGCGGCCATCGACGAGGAGGGGCCAAGCGATGAGGAGCTGCAACCCGACCTTTATGCCGAACTGGCGGCGGAGCAAGAGGCCCCCGCGGCCGCGCCGCGCAAGCCCGGCGTGCTCAAGATAGAGACGGTCAACCTCTCCGAGGCCGAACTGGCCACCCTGGCCGAGCGCAAGGCCACCACCGCCATGGCCAAGGGCCAGCTGCGCGATGCCCAGGACAACTACTATCAGGTGCTGGCCCACGACCCGCACAATCAGGGGGCGCGCGAACAGCTGGCGGGTCTGCTCTACGGCGAGGGGCGGCTGAGCGAGGCGAGCCAGCTGCTGGAGGAGGGGCTCAGGCTCGATCCGGGGCAGGCGGATTTTCGGCTGTTGCTGGCGCGGCTCGCCATCAGTGGCGGTGATCAGCGCAAGGCGCTGGATTGGCTGACCGGCTACCGACCGGATCTCGCCAGCAATCTGGACTATTACGCCACCTGGGCCGGGCTCAGCCAGGAGCTGGGCCAGCACACCGAGGCGGCGGATCTCTATGTGAAATTGTTGCGCCAGCAGCCGGATCAAGGCCGCTGGTGGCTCGGGCTCGGCGTGGCCGAGGATGGGCAGGGCCACAGCCAGCGGGCGCTGGACGCTTATCGCAATGCCCAGTTGCACGGCAACCTGGGCGAGGCCTCGACCAGCTGGCTTGAACAGCGTATTGCCCAGCTCGCCCCCTGACGGGCGGCCGGGATCACTTTTTTGGAGTTTGCATGGCACAACCCAGACTGAAAATGCGCCTCGGCGACCTGCTGGTACAAGAGCAGATCATCTCGGATGATCAGCTGCAGCTCGCCCTGCAGCAGCAGCGTCAGACCGGCCGCAAGCTGGGCACCACCCTGATCGATCTCGGCTTCATCAGCGAGGTGCAGCTGCTGCAGTTCCTCGCCCGCCAGCTGGACGTGCCCTTCTTCGATCTCAACAACCTCACCATAGATGCGTCGGCGGTGCCGCTGCTGCCGGAAGTGCAGGCGCGCCGCTACCGGGCGCTGGCGGTCAACCTCACCGACAACAGGGTGACGGTGGCCATGTCGGATCCGGCGGACCTGAGCGCCCTCGACGCCATCGCCGCCCTGCTCAGTCCCCGCGAGATGGTGCTGGCGGTGGCCCGGGAAGGGCAGCTGCTGGAGTATTTCGACCGCCTCTATCGCCGCACCCGCGAAATAGAGAGCTTCGCCGAGCAGCTGCACGAGGAGTATCAGGACGCCGGCTTCGAGCTCGGCTCCAGCAACCTGGGGGCCGGTGACGAGGGGGAGGCGACGGTGGCCAAGCTGCTGCGCTCCCTGTTCGAGGATGCGGTGCAGGTGGGGGCCTCCGACATTCACATCGAGCCGGACGAGAAGGTGCTGCGCATTCGCCAGCGTATCGACGGCATCCTGCACGAGAACATATTGAGCGAGGTGCGCATCGCCCAGGCGCTGGTGCTGCGGCTCAAGCTGGTGGCCGGCCTCGACATCTCCGAGAAGCGGTTGCCGCAGGATGGCCGCTTCAACATGAAGGTGCGCGGTCGCGACGTGGATGTGCGGATGTCGACCATGCCGGTGCAGTACGGCGAATCCGTGGTGATGCGGCTGCTGGATCAATCCTCCGGCATCCTGTCGTTGACCGAGACCGGTATGCCGCCGGAGATCCTGACCCGCTTCAGGCGCCAGCTCAAGCGACCCCACGGCATGATCCTGGTGACGGGCCCCACCGGCAGTGGCAAGACTACCACCCTCTATGGCGCCCTCTCCGAGCTCAACCAGGCCAGCCAGAAGATCATCACGGTGGAAGATCCGGTGGAATACCGGCTGCCCAGGGTCAATCAGGTGCAGGTCAATCCCAAGATCGGACTTACCTTCTCCCACGTGCTGCGCTCCACTTTGCGTCAGGACCCCGACATCCTGCTGGTGGGCGAGATGCGGGACAACGAGACGGTGGAGATCGGCCTGCGCGGCGCCATCACCGGCCACCTGGTGCTGACCACGCTGCACACCAACGACGCAGTTACCAGCGCCCTGCGCCTCATCGACATGGGGGCCCCCGGCTATCTGGTGGCGAGCGCGCTGCGGGCCGTGGTGGCCCAGCGACTGGTGCGGCGGGTGTGCGAGCACTGCGTCGAGGAGAAGGCGCCGGACGAGGGCCAGGCCACCTGGCTGACCGTGCTCTCCGGCGAAGCGCCGGGCCAGCACGTCTACCACAAGGGACGCGGCTGCCAGAGCTGCAACTTCACCGGCTACGCCGGCCGGATCGGGGTGTACGAGCTGCTGGAGCTGGATCAGCCCATGATGGATGCCCTGCGCCGCAACGACGCCGAGGGCTTCGCCAGGGCGGCGCGGGAGCACGAGCACTACCGCCCCCTGGCCCTGACGGCGCTCGATTATGCCCGCCAGGGGATCACCTCGGTGGACGAGGTGCTGAGACTGGCCGAGGATCTGGGGTAAGTGATGACCAACTTCATCGGCAGTGAACGGGGCCGGCTGGCGCGAGGCACACCATGAGCAGCTTTGCCTACAAGGGGCGCGACAGCCAGGGCAATGCCGTCAGCGGCGTGGTGGACGCGGCCAACGAGATGGCCGCGGCCGAGCAGCTGATGCGTCGCGGCGTGATGCCGACCGAGTTGAAACCCGGCAAGGCGAAGGCGGCCGCCCTCGACTGGTCCCTGTTGCTGGAGCGGGGCGTGCGGCTGGACGAGCTGGTGGTGTTCAGCCGCCAGATGTATGCCCTGACCCGGGCCGGCATCCCCATCCTGCGCGCCATCGCCGGGCTGGAGGAGAGCGCCCACAGCAAGCCGCTCAAGCGGGCGCTGCACGCGCTGGGGGAGGATCTGGGCAACGGCCGGCCGCTGTCGAGTTCGATGCAGGCTCACCCCAGGGTGTTCAGCAGCCTGTTCGTGGCCATCATCCACGTGGGGGAGAACACGGGTCAGCTGGAAGAGGCGTTCTTGCAGCTTGCCAACTATTTCGAGCTGGAGCTGGAAACCCGCAAGCGGATCAAGACCGCCATGCGCTACCCCAGCTTCGTGCTGATTGCCATCGGCATCGCCATGGTGATCCTCAACATCATGGTGATCCCGGTCTTCGCCGGCATGTTCGCCAAATTTGGCGTCGAGCTGCCGCTGGCGACCCGGATCCTGCTCGCCACCTCCCACTTCTTCGTGCACTACTGGTGGGTGATGCTCGGCGTACTGCTGGCCATGGTGTTTGGCTGGCGGCACTGGGTCAGCACGGTCAAGGGCAAGCTGACCTGGCACAGATGGCAGCTCAAGTTGCCGATCGTCGGCACCATCATAGAGCGCTCCCTGCTGGCCCGCTTCGCCCGCAGCTTCTCCATGATGCTCAAGGCCGGGGTGCCGCTCAACACGGCACTGAGCCTGGTGGCCGACGCGGTGGACAACGCGCACATGGCGGGGCGGATCCGCGACATGCGGGCCGGCATCGAGCGGGGCGAGAGCCTGCTGCGCACCGCCGGGGCCAGCGGCCTGTTCACCCCGCTGGTGATGCAGATGATCGCGGTGGGGGAAGAGACCGGTCAGGTCGATGATCTGCTGCACGAGGCGGCCGAGTATTACGAACGGGAGGTGGATTATGACCTCAAGAGCCTCACCGCCCGGATCGAGCCGATCCTGATCGGGATCGTGGCGGTCATGGTGTTGATCCTGGCGCTGGGTATCTTTACGCCCATGTGGGACATGATGCGGGCCGTACGCGGCAAGTAACCGGTATCTCTACGGTCAATGGGGCATGCCGTGCGTGGCAGGTAAGCCGGTATCTTTACCGTCACTGAGGCGGGGCATGATGCAGGCGGTGCGTGGCAAATAACCGGTCAACGAGGCGGGATATGATGCGGGCGGTGTGGATAAGCGGCAGAGCGTGGAGCGAGACGGGTGAGTCGACAGTCACAACAGGATGAGCACTGGCTGGGAGGCTATCGGCGACTGGCCGCGGTGATCCTGTTGCTGATCATAGTGGCGACCCTGGCCCGGAGCTATCTTGTCCATCGGGAGGAGGCGCTGGCAGTCAGCCTGACCCTGCTGGGGGAGCAATTTGCCGAGCGAGCCCAGCGCCTGCACGGACTCTGGCTCGAGCAGCGACGACCGGCCCTGTTGCACGTCGACGGGGTGGCCTGGCAGTTTGATGCGCGGGGCTGGCCGCTGGGTAGCGGTGACCCGCTGACTCCCTCCGAGCATTGCCGCTGGCTGTGGGATCGGCTCATCGGCGCAACGGCCTCGACCCAGCCGCCGGTGCAGGCCCTGGCGAGCCTGGATGGCACCGGATGTGAGTTCGGCTTGGAACCTAATTGGCTGATTTATCACTTTTCTGACGGCAGAGTGCTGGAAAAGCCCTGAATGAGGCTTTTTTTGCGAGCCAGCTAAATGATTTTTTTGTATCTACATGAAATAATGTGGGTTATTACGGAGGGTTCATGACAACAACGCGACTGGTTCCAAAATATGCCGGTGTGGCGAGCCCCCATCGGGCAGCGGGTTTCTCGTTGATCGAACTGGTGATCGTCATCGTCATCCTGGGGATCCTGGCGGTGACGGCCTTGCCCCGTTTTCTCGATGTGACCGACGAGGCCAAGAAGGCCAGCGTGGAGGGGGTCTCCGGCGGGTTTGCTACTGGCGTATCGCTGGTGCGGGCCCAGTGGGAGGCCGAAGGGCGTGCCAAGCAGGACAGCCTCAATACCGTGCTCTATGACGGCTCCCGCTTCTACCTGACCACGCCGACCGATACCCAGGTCAGCAATGGCGAGCTGTCGCCCGGCTATCCCATGGATACTTCGGCGGGCGGTGGCATCGACGTGGATCCGGCCAACCTGACGGCCCCGCGCTGTCTCAAGATTTGGGAGGGTCTGCTGCAGAACCCGCCCAAGGCTACCACCAGCTTCAGCGAGGTGCGTGGTAGTGGCAATGACCTGAAATACTATGTCAGTGTGACCAATAACGGCCTGGACTCGGTCTGCCGCTACTATCTGGTCAATAGTTTGAGTAAGGGTAGTGATGGCAAGTATCAGGATCCGCAAGGCAGTACTGATGCATTCATGAGTTTCAGTTACCGTCCGGCTTCCGGTCAGGTGACCACCAACATTAATTGACAGAGGAAAACAAGATGAAAAAACAGGCGGGTTTTACCCTGATCGAACTGGTCATCGTGATCATCATTCTGGGTATCCTGGCAGTGACCGCAGCACCCAAGTTCCTGAATCTGCAGGATGATGCCAAGAAGTCCGCCGCTCAGGGCGTGCAGGCCGCTGTCAGCAGCGCTGCCCAGCTGGTCTACAGCAAAGCGGCCCTGGTAGGTGTTGAGCGTGATGTCAGCGGCGCTGTAAGCAGCAGCGACGGTACCAGCATTGATGTGGTTTATGGTTATCCGGCTGCGACTACCAATGGCATCCAGCGTGCCGTCACCATCGACGGTTCCTGGGCTGGTGCTGCGTCTGGTGCAAACTTCGTATTTGCTACCAGCGGTTCCAAATGCACAGTGACCTATGCTCCTGCAAGCAGCACTGCTGGTGCTACCACTACTCTGGGTGGATGCTGATTCAGCATTAGTGTCAAGGAGGCGAGGCTTATGCCTCGCCTCCTTGTTTATGAACAGGGAGTGAGAATGCAACGAGGCTTTACCCTGATTGAACTGGTTATCGTGATCCTGTTGCTCGGGATTCTGGCCGCCTTTGCCGTGCCCAAATGGCTGGGCAAAGGCGGCGTTGAAACCCAAACCCTGCGTGATGAGCTGCTGACCCGGCTGCGGTTGGTGCAGACCATCAACATGCATGAACCCGCCGACCGCTGTACCCAGCTGGTGGTGGAGGCTTCCCGTTTTGCCCATATCACGCTGGCGGCGACCGGGGCTGGCTGTCCGGCCCCCGGCCTCATGGCCGGCTGGAGCGACAATCAACGCACCCGTGGCCGTCTTGTCACTCCTTCCGCCGGTATGGCGGTCTCCCTCAATAACGCCAGCAGTTTCGTGCTGCGCTTCGATCAGATGGGCAGGCCGCTCGGGGGTTGTGCCACGGGCTGCACCCTGCGGGTCAGCGATGGCCAGGAGACGGGCGGCATCAAGATAGAGTCGGAGGGCTTCATTCATGAGAGCCCCTGATCGCGGTTTTACCCTGATTGAGCTCATCGTCGGCATAGTGCTGCTGGCGGTGGCCTTGACCGGCATCCTGGGTCTGCTCGTCAACCAGGCCCCCAGCGCGGTGGATCCGGTGCAGCAGGTGCGGGCGGCTCAGCTGGCCCAGCGGCTGGCCGGCGAGATTCAGCAAAAGTCGTTCGACGAGCAGTCGGATCACAATGGCGGTCGTTATCGCTGTGGTGAAGTGGTGGCCGGTATCACCATTGCGGCCTGCTCGACCCGCTACGGTCCGGACGGTGAACCCACCCCCTATGCGTTCAACGACGTGGACGATTTCGATACCGCCGGCAGCTGGCAGGATGCCAGCTTCTACACCCAGAGCGGCGGCATCATCGCCAGCGACGAGTATCGCAACTATCAGGTCAGGATTGCGGTGAGCCCGGTCGACTCCAGCGATGGCACCTTCAAGAGTTGTGCGTCCCCCTGTTCGGTGGGCAAGCGCATCGATCTGCAGATCAAACTGCCGGATGAGAGCGTGCTCGACTTCTCTTTCTATCGGGGCAACTACTGATGCGGACGGCGGGCGGTTTTACCCTGATCGAGCTGGTGATGGTGATCCTGCTGCTGGGGATCATGGCCACCTTCGCCAGCCAGTTCATCGGCATCGGCAGCCAGATCTACGGGGATGCCAGCAGCCGCGAGCAGCTGATGAGTGATGCCCGCTTCGCCATGGAGCGGCTCAACCGCGAAGTACGCAATGCGCTGCCGGGTTCCGAGCGCATCGAGACCCTGGACGGCAGCTGGAGCGACAGCGGTCCCTGCCTGCGCTTCTGGCCCATCAGCACCTCCAGCCGTTACATCGCCCTCAACCGGAGTGTGTCCGGCAGCACAACCACCCTTGAATTGGTGATGGCCACCCCCGCCTCGGCCGTCGATCCCTTAAGCCCGGATGCCAGTGCAGTCGCGGTGGGGGATCTGCTGGCCGTCTTCCCGCTGCCCGATGCCAACCAGCCTTCGCTCAGCAATGGTTGCGAGTACGGGCGCTGCGTCGCCAGGGTCACCGAAGTGCTGGCGCCGGTCTCGGGGGCACAGACCCTGCGCTACGCCGCGGCCGAGAGTCTGGCCGGCCTCTCCCCTGGTAGCCGGGTCTACTTTGCCCGCGAACAGGTACGCTATTGTGTGCAGGCGGGGTCCATGTACCGTGCCAGCATGGCGCTGAATGGTACAAGCGCGGCCATGCCGCTGGGGATCCTGATGGCCGACTCCCTGCGGGCCGGCTCTTTCTATCGGGAGGCCACGGCCTTCAACAGCGAAGGGGAGTTCGGCGTGCGGCTGGTGTTCGAGCGCAAGGGGGAAGCGGTCACCTTCAACCACAAGCTGGGGGTGTTCAATGTTCCCTGAGCGGCGCCAGAGCAAGAAGATGGGGGGCAGTGCCCTGCTGATCGCCCTGTTCGTGATCGTGGTGATGGCCATGCTGGCGGCGGTCATGGGGCGTTTTCTGCTCGACAGCAGCGAGAAGAACACGGTGGAGGTGCGCAGCGTGCGCGCCCTGCTGGCGGCCCAGAGCGGGCTGGAGCTGGCGCTCTATCGACTGTTCCCCAACCGGACGGCGGCCCAGCCCCAGCCACCGGCACAGTGCGAGCCCAGCAGGACGATCAGTTTCGCCGGCAACCCCGGGCTGGTCGACTGTCAGGCGGTGGTGCAGTGCCGCACCCTGGCGACCAGCTACAACAACGTGACGAGCACCGGCTATCGGCTCGAGAGTGTCGGCACCTGCGGTTTGCGCAATGACCTGACCAGTGCCAGTCCAGACTTCAGGGTGAGCCGCACCCTGATGGTCGAAGCGTATGACGGAGGCTGATGATGAAATGGTTGTGGGCGCTGGCCCTCTTCACTAGCCAGGTCTGGGCCTTCGATCCCATCGATACCGGCACCTTCTTTCCGGCCGTGGTGCAGGGTCATCATGATGACAACAACGATGTTTGCCACCAGATCAGCGGCTATCAGCTGAGCCAGCTCAACAACGCCAAGATCAACGGTACCGGCGGGTTGCCGCTCAACTTCTGCTCCATCCAGCCGGATCAGAACAATACTCCCCGTTGCGATAACGGAGCGGGTGGCTACAAGGTCTGCACCGTCACCGGCAGCGATATCCGCGGCCTTGCGCTGACAGGCAACAACAAGTTCCCGACCATAGCTGCCAGCAATGACCTGACTTGCTCATCAGGCGCTCAAACTGCCTCCAACGCTGTCTATCGCACCATGAAAGTGGACGGCTGCACCATGACCTTCCCCAGTCGCAGCTCGTATCAGATCAAGACCCTGACTCTGCTTAACAAGGCGACTCTGATACTGGGGGATGGTGACTATTTCATCGACAAGTTGAATATCGACAACGTGACCATTCGCCTCTCCGGTAGCGGCACAACCCGGATCTTTGTCAATCAGGACGTCACTCTGCTCAATACGGTCAGCGTCAACAGCAATGGTCAGGGGAGCCTTGTCTGGGTCAATTACGGCAACATGGTGCTCGATAACGCCACCACATTTTATGGCTATCTCTACACCGACGGCCGCTTGACCATGAACAACAATGCCACCGTCTATGGCAGGGTGACGGCCGGTTACCTGAGCATGGACGCCCAGTCCAGCATCAACGACTACTCGGTACCGCCGCCGTTGACCTGCTTTACCGACGGTTTCGACAGCGGCCAGATAAACCCGGACAGCTGGGTGGTGGCCCAGCGCAACAACAGTACCCTGCCATCGGTACAGAATGGCCGTCTGCGGCTCACCCAGAACGTCACCGATCAGGCCACCTCGGCGACCTTCCAGCGCCTCTTTCCGGGGGCCGGCAACCTGGTGACGATCGAATTCGATCAATACGCCTACAAGACCTTCGGCACGAGCGGGGCCGACGGCATGGCGGTGGTGCTCTCCGATTCGACCCTGACGCCGCAGCCGGGGGCCTTCGGCGGCCCGCTGGGCTATGGCTACAAGACCGGGATCAGCGGCTTTGCCGGCGGCTGGCTCGGGGTCGGGCTCGATGAATACGGCAACTATGCCAACGAGGGGGGAAGTGCCAACCTAGGGTCGCGGCCGCAGGCGGTCTCCATCCGCGGCTCTGGGTCGGGCACCTCAGGCTACAACTATCTCGCCGGTACCGGCAGCTACCTGAGCCCGACCGTTGACAGCGGCACCAACGGCAACCGGCCCCACCGCTATCGCATCACGGTCGACTCCCGGGTGGCTGGCAGCTCGCTGGCCACGGTGGAGCGGGATACCGGGGCTGGCTACAGCTCCCTGATCGGCCCCCTCAACATGGCGAGCCAGGCCGGTCAGGCGGCGGTGCCGGCCAATTTCCTGCTGTCGCTGACCGGCTCAACCGGCTCGGTCACCAACTACCACGAGATAGACAACGTGCGGATCTGCGCCCTGCGATCCAGCCCGGTGGGCACCCAGATCGATCACTTCGAGTTCGATCACAGCGGCAATGCGCTGACCTGCAACCCGGAGACCCTCACCATCCGGGCCTGTGCCAACCCGGATTGCAGCGTGCTGATCACCGATCCGGTCAGCGCGACCCTGCTCCCCACCACGACGACCAGCGGCGGCTGGGTCGGGGGCAACGTAGTCAACTTCAGCGGCGGCAGCACAACATTGCAGCTCAGAAACACGACGGCAGGCGCGGTCACCGTGGGGGTCAGCGGTTCGACGCCCTCGACCAAGCCGCTCAGCACCACCCTCTGCCGCTCGGGTGGCGGGGCGCTGAGCAGCGCCGCCTGCACCCTCACCTTTGCCGACAGCGGCTTCATCTTCGATGTGCCCGACACCTACTCGAACCAGCCGCAGACGGTGGCCATCAAGGCGGTCAAGAAGAGCGACGTGACCAAGCAGTGTGTGCCGGGGTTTGCCAACCAGAGCAAGAGCATCAAGTTCTGGAGCAGCTATGTCTCGCCCGCCAGCAACATCTACAACAGCAGAATGAGCGTCAACAACAGCGTGATCGGCACCAGCCAGGGCAATGCCACTGCGCTCTCCCTCAGCTTCGATGCCCAGGGGCAGTCGAGCATGACGGTCACCTATCCGGATGCCGGCAAGGTTCAGCTGGATGCTCGCTACGACGGCACCGGCAGTGAAGCTGGCCTGGTGATGCTGGGCTCGGATGCGTTTGTGGCGCGGCCGGTGGGGCTCTGCATCACGACCGCAGCGGCAGCATGTACGGGCAACTATGCCAGCTGTCCGATCTTCAAGAAGGCGGGGGAATCATTTCAGGTCGACATCAAGGCGGTGGCCTGGGAGTCAGCCAACGACGGCGACATCTGCACCGGCAATCTCGCGACTCCCAATTTCTCGCTCAGCGGCATCGCCCTGAGCAATACCCTGGTGGCGCCGACGCCGGGCAGTACCGCCAGTCTGGGTAAAACCAGTTATGACCATGGCGCCGCGGCCAACGGGACGACCAGCATGGAACAGAGCGTCAGCGAGGTGGGGGTGTTCAGGCTGACGGCGACCCCACCGACCAATGGCTACTTCAATACCACAGTCCCGCCGAGCCAGAGCCAGCCGGTGGGCCGCTTCATCCCGGCCGACTTCGAGCTGGTGAGCGGCGACATAGTACCAGCCTGCGATCCCTTCACATATATGGGGCAGCCCTTCGGGGTTGCGCTGGATGTGCGCGCCCGCAACCTGGCCGGTGCCCAGACGGCAAATTACACGGGGGATTTCGCCAAGGGCAGTGCGTTTATCACCGTGGCCAACGACAAGGATGGCAAGACCCTGTCGAGCCGCCTGCGCAGCCTGCAGCCGCTGCCATGGCTCGATGGACGAGCCACCTTTACCGGCAGCAGCGAGTTTGTTCGCGTGTCTGACGTCCAGCCGGATGGCCCCTACAAGTCGTTGCTGTTTGGCCTCTACATGCGAGATAACGATGGCGACAGAAGCCTGATCGCCATGCCCAATTTCAACGATGGGGTGGTGGGTGACTGCAGTGGTGGCAGTTGCAACGCCCGCCTGATCGACATAGTGCCGATGCAGGTCTATTTCGGCCGGCTGCTGGCGAAGACCGAGACCGGGGTGGCATCGGCCGCCTTGGCCGTGGCGCAGCAGATGCAGTATTACGAGGCCGGTGGCTGGCAGCAAAACAGGCTGGATCAATGCACCTTGCTGTCGCTTGCCAATCAGGGCTTCAGTTTCTCGGGCGCAGGCCAGAGCCTCGATACTGCCAGCAGCGAGCTCAACATAGGGGGCAATCGCAAGATAAAGCTGGGGCTGGGCAGCTCGCCACCGGGCGGCATGGCGGCGGTGGCCAAAGATGGCGAAATCCTGCTGCAGTTTGGCAAACCCGAGATAGCGGTGCGCATTCCCTACCGGGTGGAGCTAGCGAAACAGCCGACACAACCACTCTGGCTGTCGGATCCCCAGACCCTGCAGGGAGAGGCCATTTTCGGCTCAAGTCGCGGTAATGACAGAATTATTTATCGGCGCGAAGTGATGCATTGAGCGGGGCTGCGGGGGCGCTGGCTGGCCGCCGACCCCCTATCCCCTTGTTTATTAGCGTTTGCCAGCTTGTGCGGGTGAGTGATGACTCGCATTTTTGTCGCGCCCGATGGGCTGGCGACAGTTTGAGCGCTTGCCGATTGGGGTGGGCATTGGTAAAGTTAGCCGGTTTTCTGCACCTCCAAATTCTTAGGATTTCCCGTAGCCATGTTCAAAAAGCTCAGAGGCGTCTTTTCCAACGATCTGTCGATCGACTTGGGAACTGCCAACACCCTGATCTATGTAAAAGATCAAGGGATCGTCCTTAACGAACCCTCAGTTGTCGCCATTCGCCAAGAGCGCGGGAACGCCAAATCGGTCGCTGCTGTCGGTCATGCCGCCAAGCAGATGCTGGGTCGTACCCCGGGTAACATCTCCGCCATTCGCCCGATGAAAGACGGCGTGATCGCCGACTTCTACGTGACCGAGAAGATGCTGCAGCACTTCATCAAGCAGGTTCACGACAATAACTATTTCCGCCCCAGCCCGCGTGTGCTGGTGTGCGTACCGTGCGGCTCCACCCAGGTGGAACGTCGCGCCATCAAGGAATCCGCTCTGGGCGCCGGCGCCCGCGAGGTTTACCTGATCGATGAACCCATGGCTGCCGCCATCGGTGCCGGCCTGCCGGTCTCCGAAGCGACCGGCTCCATGGTGGTGGACATCGGTGGTGGTACCACCGAAGTGGCCATCATCTCCCTGAACGGTGTGGTTTACTCCCAGTCCGTCCGCATCGGCGGCGACAAGTTCGACGAAGCCATCATCAGCTACGTGCGCCGCAACTACGGTAGCCTGATCGGGGAAGCCACCGCCGAGCGCATCAAGCACGAGATCGGCTCCGCCTATCCTGGCGAAGAGGTGCGCGAGATCGAAGTGCGTGGTCGCAACCTGGCCGAAGGTGTGCCGCGCAGCTTCACCCTGAATTCCAACGAGATCCTGGAAGCGCTGCAAGAGCCGTTGTCCGGCATCGTCTCCGCCGTGATGGTGGCGCTGGAGCAGTCTCCGCCCGAGCTGGCCTCCGACATCTCCGAGCGCGGCATGGTGCTGACCGGTGGTGGTGCCCTGCTCAAAGATATCGACCGTCTGCTGATGGAAGAGACCGGCATCCCTGTGGTGGTGGCCGAAGATCCGCTGACTTGCGTGGCCCGTGGCGGCGGCAAGGCGTTGGAGCTGATCGATATGCACGGTGGCGATCTGTTCCACTACGAATAAGACCCAAAGCCGGCCAGCGTGCCGGCTCTTTTTTGACGACCCATGAAACCCATTTTTGGTAGAGGCCCTTCGCTTCAGTTACGGTTGTTTCTCGCCGTCATCATCTCTATTGCTGCCATCGTAGCGGACTCTCGCTTCGGTGTGTTCAGCCACGTCCGCGTCTACCTCAGCTCACTCGTCAGCCCGCTGCAATACATGGCCAATGCGCCAGGCACCCTGCTTGACACCATGTCGACCCAGGTGCAGACCCGGGCCGGCCTCATCGAGCAGACCAAGCAGCAGGAACAACAGCTGTTCACCCTGCGCTCGCGCCTGCTCAAGATGGATCATCTGGAGCACGAGAACCAGCGCCTGCGCGAGCTGCTCGGTTCGCCGGTGCACAAGGAGTCCCGCAAGATGGTGGCCGAGCTGCTGTCGGTGGATTCCGACCCCTTCAGCCATCAGGTGCTGATCAACAAGGGGGCGCTGGACGGTGTCTACAACGGCCAGCCGGTGATCAACGATCAGGGGGTGATCGGTCAGGTGCTGCACGTGGGCTCCACCACCAGCCGCGTCCTGCTCATCACCGACTCCAGCCACGGCATCCCGGTGCGGGTGCTGCGCAACGACTTGCGTGCCATTGCCTCCGGCAGCGGCGAGCTCGACAAGCTGGAGCTGCGCAACCTGCCGCGCAACACCGACGTGCAAGTCGGCGATCTGCTGGTCACCTCGGGCCTCGGCGGCCGCTTTCCGGAGGGGTATCCGGTGGCGACCGTGACCCGCTCCGACTACGTGGAGGGCAAGCCCTTCGCCCAGGTCGAGGCCAAACCGCTGGTGGCGCTGGACCGCCTGCGCTATCTGCTGCTGCTGTGGACCGACAAGAAACCGGAAGTGCATGACGATGAAGAGGCCCCGGCTACCGCGCCGGCGCCTTCTGCTGCGGGAGCGACGCGCTGATGTTACAACCCGCCAGCGGCAGGATCTGGATCTGGATCTCGATCCTGCTGGCCTTGAGCCTGTCGATCCTGCCGCTTCCTTTCCAACTCGAACCCTTCCGGCCTGACTGGCTCGCCATGGTGCTCATCTACTGGGCACTGGCGTTGCCGCACCGGACCAACGTCGGTACCGCCTGGGTGGCGGGCCTGCTGTTGGACGTGCTGCTTGGCAGTACCCTCGGCGTGCGGGCCATGGCGATGGCCATCACCACCTACCTGGCGGCGTTCCAGTTCCAGAAGATCCGCAACTTCTCCCTCTGGCAACAGGCGCTGATCATCGGCTGCCTCTCGCTGGTGGGCAAGGTGACCATCTTCTGGGCCGAGCACCTGTTCAGCCGGGCCAGCCTCAATTTCGCCTACTTCTGGTCGACCCTGAGCACCATGCTAATATGGCCCTGGGTCTTCCTGGTCTTGCGCAAGGTGCGCCGGCGCTTCAATATCAAGTGAATGTGAGTAAAAACAACTAATTGTAACCGTACCTCATCTCATCAAGCGATTATGAACAAGCACAACGAACTGCAACTCTATCTCGCCTCGGGCTCACCCCGCCGCCACGAACTGCTGACCCAGCTGGGTTACCGTTTCGAAGTCCTCAAGCTGGATGTGCCGGAACAGCGGGAAGAGGGTGAAAAGCCCCAGGATTACGTGTGCCGGCTGGCCCGCGACAAGGCGATGGCCGGCGTGGCCGCCGCGCCCACGGCGCTGCCGGTACTGGGGGCCGACACCATAGTGGTGCTGGGTGACCGGGTGCTGGAGAAGCCCTCCGATCTGCTCGATGCCAAGGACATGCTGGAGGCGCTCTCCGGCAAGGTGCATCAGGTGATGACGGCGGTGGCGTTGGCCACTCCGGAGCGCTGCGATGTGCGGCTGGTCACCACCAACGTGGCCTTTCGCAAGCTGGACGAGGCCGAGATCGAGGCTTACTGGCGTACCGGCGAGCCGTGCGACAAGGCCGGCGCCTATGCGATCCAGGGCATCGCCGGCAAGTTCGTCAGCCGCATCGAGGGGAGCTACAGCGCCGTGGTCGGCCTGCCCCTGCTGGAAACGGATCTGCTGATCAAGCATCATCTGGAACAGGTTCGCTAATCCCGTCGCCGCCGTGGTCAGCGCCGCCCGCCTCGCTGGCCGGCATGGCATTCGAACAGGGCGGCCAGAATTTGAAGCCATCACAGGCAAGGCATAGGTCGGTGACAACCGCCGGCTGTTTCTTACTGCGTTACTCACCGGTTGCGCGCCGGTTTGGCTGCCAGAATTTAAAACTAGAAAGGCAAGGTAACTTATGTCGGTAGAACTGCTGGTAAACGTCACCCCCTCCGAAACCCGGGTCGCCCTGGTCGAGAACGGTCTGCTGCAGGAAGTGCACGTGGAGCGTCAGGCCAAGCGTGGCATCGTGGGCAACATCTACAAGGGCAAGATCAGCCGGGTGTTGCCCGGCATGCAGGCGGCCTTCGTTGACATCGGCATGGACAAGGCCGCCTTCCTGCACGCCTCCGACATCGTCCCTCACACCGAGTGCGTGGCGGTGAAGGAGAAGGAGCAGTTCCAGGCCGGCAACATCGCCGAGCTGGTGCGCCAGGGGCAGGACATCATGGTGCAGGTGGTGAAAGATCCGCTAGGCACCAAGGGGGCCCGCCTCACCACCGACATCACCTTGCCGTCCCGCTATCTGGTGTTCATGCCGGGCAGCGCCCACGTCGGCGTTTCCCAGCGCATCGAATCCGAGGCGGAGCGCGAGCGCCTCAAGCGCACCGTGGCCGGCTATGTGGACGAGCTGGGTGGCTACATCATCCGCACCGCCGCCGAAGGGGTGGGCGAGCAGGAGCTGGAGCAGGATGCCGCCTTCCTCAAACGCCTGTGGCGCAAGATCCTGGAGCGCAAGCAGAAGTACCCCCCCTGCAAGATCCTCTACGAGGATCCCAGCCTGGCCTTTCGGGTGGTGCGCGACTTCGTCGGTGCCGAGCTCGACAAGATCCGGGTGGACTCGCGCCAGAGCTTCGATCAGCTCAAGCGCTTCACCGAGGAGTACGTGCCTGAGCTGGCCGGCAAGCTGGAGTACTACTCCGGCGAATCCCCCATCTTCGATCTCTACGACGTGGAGAACGAGATCCAGCGCGCACTGGAGCGCAAGGTGGAGCTCAAATCCGGCGGCTACCTCATCATCGACCAGACCGAGGCCATGACCACGGTGGACATCAACACCGGGGCCTTCGTCGGCCATCGCAATCTGGAAGAGACCATCTTCAACACCAACGTCGAGGCGACGGCGGCCATCGCCCGCCACCTGCGCCTGCGCAACCTCGGCGGCATCATCATCATCGACTTCATCGACATGCAGTCCGAGGATCATCGCCGCCGGGTGCTGCACAGCCTGGAGCAGGCGCTGTCGAAGGACAGAGCCAAGACCAACGTCAACGGCTTCTCCCAGCTCGGCCTGGTGGAGATGACCCGCAAGCGCACCCGCGAGAGCCTGGAGCACGTGCTCTGCTCCGAGTGTCCCGAATGCAAGGGGCGCGGTCGGGTCAAGACGGTGGAGTCGGTCTGCTTCGAGATCCTGCGGGAGATCATCCGGGTCAACCGGGCCTACGACGCGGATCAGTTCACCGTCTATGCTGCCCCGGCGGTGGCCGACTATCTGCGGGGCGAGGAGTCTCACAGCCTGGCGGAGCTGGAAGTGTTCATCGGCAAGCAGGTCAGGGTGGTGAGCGAGCCCCTCTGCGGGCAGGAGCAGTTCGACGTGGTGATGATGTAATTGGTCTATCGCTGGCTGAGTCGGGGCTGGTTGGCCCTCGGGGTCTTCTTCGTGCTGCTGGCCATCCTGGTCAGTCTGGTGCGCGTTGGTGGCCCCCTGCTCAATCAGCACAGGCAGGCGCTGCTCGATACCCTGCTGGCCGACAGCAAGCTGGAGGCCAGCGTCGATCGCATCGGGCTGGACTGGACCCAGCGCGGCCCGGCCCTCGAGCTGCAGCAGTTGGTGATCGCGCCGAACTCGGGTCGCTTCGCCCTGCGCCTTGGCAAGGTGTGGGCCCACCTAGACTTCTGGCGCTCCCTCAACGAACTCAAGCCGGTATTCGGCCAGCTGATCCTGAGCGATGGCGACATAGCGCTGGATTTGAGTCAGCCTGCGGAGCCGGAAACCGGCGACGGCAGCGACCAGCAGCAGGCCCTGCTGCGCTTTCTGCTGACCCAGCTCTCCACCTTCGATATTCACGACACCCGCCTCAGCCTCACCACGGCGCTGGGGGAGGTGCGGGCCCTCGACATCGCCCAGCTGCGCTGGCAGAACCGCGGCAAGCGCCACCAGGGGGTCGGCAAGGCCTACCTCATCAACGGGGTGGGCGAGAGTACCCTCGACCTCATCGTCGACGTGGATGCCCCCCAGGTGCGGCTCGACCAGCTCAAGGGCCAGCTCTATCTGGGGGCCCGTCAGCTCGACATCAGCCCCATGCTGGCGCGCACCCATGCCGGGGAGCCCAAGGTGAGCGGCCAGCTCGACTTCCAGCTCTGGAGCGAGTTCAAGGCCGGTCAGCTGGGGGATTCGCTGCTGGCGTTTGGCGACAACTACCTGATCTGGCAGGATGAAAAAAAACAGGGTGACCTGCACCGGCTCGGGCTGCAGGGGGGCAAGATCCAGCTGCGCCGGGACGGCAAGGAGTGGCAGTTTGCCAGCCACGACGTCACCTTCAAGCTCGACGGCAAGCCCTGGCTGCACAGCCGGCTGCAGCTCGAGCGAGTCGGCGATCGCATCCAGGGCTATGTGCCGGCCATCGATCTGGACCAGATCGCCAACCTGAGTCAGCTGGTGTCGGGGATCTATCCCGAACTGACCGAGACCCTCAAACGCACCCGTCCGACCGGCAAGATAGAGGATCTGATCCTGCAGGCGGATGCCGGCTGGCAGGGGCTCTCCGTCAGCGGCCAGCTCTCCCACATCCGGGTCAACGCCTGGCGCGACGTGCCCGGCGTGCGCGATCTCAACGGCGAGTTCTGGCTCACTCCGACCGGCGGCAGCGCCAGGCTGCAACTGGCAAACGATGCCATAGACCCGGCCCGCCACTTCAAGGAGCCGATCCCCGTCGATCGCTTCTCGGCGCGGCTCGACTGGTGGCAGGTGCCGCAGGGCTGGGTGCTCTATGGCCAGGATCTGGTGCTGGACAACCCGGACTTGAGCCTCGCCAGCCGCTTTCGGCTCGAGCTGTTCGAGCACCCCTTCCTCGCCCTGACCGGCCGCATCGACGTCAAGAATGCGGCCAACGCCGACCGTTACTATCCGCTGCAGGTGATGGACAAGAGCCTGGTGGACTACCTGAGCGGGGCCATCAAGGGGGGCAAGGCCAAGGGGGCTGACCTGCTCTTGTATGGCGAGTTCCGCGACTTCCCCTACAGCAAGGGCGAGGGCATCTTCCAGGTGGCGGTGCCGCTCAAGCAGGCCTCCTACGAATTCTTCCCCGGTTGGCAACCGCTCACCGACCTGCAGATCGATCTGCTGTTCCAGAACGCCAGCCTCGACATGAACAGCCGCGCTACCCGGCTCGGCAAGGCCAGCTCCGACTCGGTGCACGCCTGGATCCCGGAGCTCTACCCGGGGGCCCACCTCTACGTGGATGCCAAGGTTGAGGGCGAGGGCAAGGCCATCAGCGACTATCTGCAGGACTCGCCGCTCGGCGGCTCGGTCGGTCAGGCGCTGCGGGAAGTGGAGATCCGCGGCCCCATGAAGGGCTCGGTCAAGCTGGATATTCCGCTGGATGGCGAGAGCGAGGTCAAGGCCAGCGGCGACGCCCTGTTCAGCAACAACAAGGTGCGGATCACCAGCCTGGATCTGCCGCTGGAGCAGGTGCAGGGGCGGCTCGAGTATGACAACGAGCAGACCCGCTTCAGCAACCTCAAGGCGAGCCTGTGGAACCAGCCGCTCACCCTCGACTACCAGGGCCGCCAGCAGCCCAATCGCTATCAGGTCGATCTCAAGTTCAAGGGGCAGTGGGACAGCCGTCGCCAGCGCCAGGACATCCCGGCGCTGGCCATCCTCAAGGGGCGCAGCAACTGGGCCGGCAGCCTGGGGCTGACCCTGCCAAACGATCAGCCGTTCAGCTTCCAGCTGGCGCTCGACTCCAACCTGCAGGGAATGGGGCTGGATCTGCCTGCACCGCTCGCCAAGGCGGCCGACAGCCGGCTGCCGCTCAAGGTGACCGCCCGCGGCCGCGACGGCAGTGCCGACATCCGCGCCGTGCTGGGAGCCGACGTCGACATGCAGAGCCGGCTGGTGTACGGCGACGGCGTGCCCTACCTCAGCCGGGTGCGGGTGGACGTGGGGCAGCCCGGCGCCCGGGTGCTGCGCGACCGACCCATGCTGCTTGCCATCAACCAGCAGCAGGCCGACGTGGCCGGCTGGCTGGCCCGTCTCAAGCAGTGGCTGCCGGCCAGTACGGCACCGAGTGGCAATGCGGTGGTAGGGCCCGCCTTCCTGCCGCAGGAGTGGTGGGTGGACGGCCAGCTGGCCCGTGCCGACATCGGCAGCGCCAACCTCAAGGCGGTGCACTTCACCGTGGGGCCGGTCAATCAGGCCACCGAGGTGATGATCGACAGCCCGGACGTGATGGGGGTGGTGCGCCTGCCGGTGTCCGAGCGTCAGCCCATCGATGCCAAGTTCGCCCGTATCTACTGGTCCGGCAAGAGTTCGGATCTGAGCCCGGATCCCGATGCGAGACAGGACAAGGCCATCATGGATGCCATCCCCTGGCTCACCTTCAGCTGTGTGGATTGCCGCTTCGGTGAATTGCCGCTGGGGGAGGTGAAAGGGGAGCTGATCCCGGGGGCCAACAAGCTGAGCCTCAAGGGGCTGGAGATGCGGCTGGCGGGCAGCCAGCTGAACGGCAGCGCCGAGTGGCTGGCCGGAGCGGACGGCATGCAGACCCGCGCCCGCGCCCACATCAGCAGCAACAACAGCGAGCTGCTGCTCAAGCGGCTCGGCTACACCTCGCCCATCGGCGATGCACCCGGCAAGATGGCGCTGGACTTGAGCTGGCGCGACGTGCCCTACCGGCCCAACGTGCCGACCCTAGCCGGCAAGGTCGACTACCAGCTGGAAGGGGGCACCCTGCGCGAGGTCAACGACAAGGGGGCACGACTGCTCTCCCTGCTCAGCCTCGACTCATTGTTGCGCAAGCTGCGCCTCGATTTTCGCGACGTGTTCGACAAGGGCTTCTACTTCGAGTCCATGTCGGCCTCCGCCAGGATCAAGCAGGGGGTGGTGGAGAACGACGACTTCTACATGAAGGGGGCGGCCGGCAACCTGCGCGGCGAGGGCATCGCCGATCTGGTTCGCTGGCGGCTCGACTACGAGCTGAGCTTCTCGCCCAACCTGGGCGGCACCCTGCCGGTGGTGGCGGCCTTCTCGCTGACCCCCATCACCGGGCTCTACGTGCTGGCCCTCTCCAAACTGCTGGAGCCGGTGGTGGACGTGGTCACCCGCATCGATTTTCGGGTCTCAGGCCCGCTCGACGATCCCAAACTGATCGAGGCGGGGCGCAACCGGGCCCGCATCAAGCTCAACCAGCAGCAGAAGGAGGCGGTCGACGCCGTGGCCCCCAACCTGCCAGCGCAGGAAGTAACCCCCTTCCTGCTCAGCCCCAAGCACGCCGGCCCCGCCCAGCGCTGAGCAGGCGGCCCGGCACCATCAAAAGGAGTGAGCCATGATCCGACATATCCTGCTGATCGCCTTCAAGCCGGGCACCCAGCCTGAACAGATAGACGCGGTGCGCGCCGCCTTTCTCGCCATCCCCCATCAGGTCAGCGGCGTGCTGGCGGTGGAGTGGGGGCGGGATGACAGCCCGGAGGGGCGGGCCGAGGGCTTCACCCACAGCGTGCTGATGACCTTTGCCGACGAAGCGGCCCGCCAGCGTTATCTGCCCCACCCGGATCACGATGCCCTCAAGGCCATCTTCCGCCCGGTGCTGGAACGTATCATAGTGCTGGATTACACCCTGCAGGCCGGCGATGCGGTCAGCATCTGACGGTGGCAATAACGACGAGGAGCGTCTCATGTGGTTAGCTGCAATACAGCTGGTATCGGGCCGCAACTGGCAGGATAACCGGGAGCAGATCGCCGCCGAGCTGGCCCTGTTGCCCAAGGTGCGGCCGCTGCTGGTGCTGCTGCCGGAGAACTTCGCCCTGTTTGGCGAGCGGCAGGGCTATCTGGACGGGGCCGAGACCATAGGTTCCGATCTGGGCGGAGCAGCGCCGATCCAGCAGCAACTGGCCGAGTGGGCCCGTGACTACGGCATCTGGCTGGTGGCCGGGGCCATGCCCACCAGCATCGCCGGTTCCGACCATATCCACACCAGTACCCTGGTGTTCGACCCCTGCGGCGAGCGCAAGGGCCACTACCACAAGATCCACCTGTTCGACGTGGACGTGGCGGACAATCACGGCCGCTATCGGGAGTCGGAGACCTTCAGCCCCGGCGAGGAGCCTGTGCTGGTGGACTCCCCGTTTGGTCCCCTCGGCCTCTCGATCTGTTATGATCTGCGCTTTCCCGAACTGTACCGCCGGCTGGCCCGCGCCGGCGCCCGCGTGCTGCTGGTGCCTGCCGCCTTCACCGCCGTGACCGGCGAGGCGCACTGGGAGCCGCTGCTGAGGGCCCGCGCCATCGAGAACCAGTGCTACGTGGTGGCCGCCAATCAGGGCGGCACCCACGAGACGGGGCGCCAGACCTGGGGGCACAGCATGGTGATCGACCCCTGGGGCCGGGTGCTGGCCAGCCTGGACAGCGGGCGCGGCACCGTGCTGGCACCGCTGGACCAAGGTCTTATGGACGAACTGCAACGCACCATGCCGGTGCTAGGCCATGCCCGTCTGCTATGAACATGTGCAGGTTCGATTCGCCCTGTGGCAGGGGATCGGACGCTTGCAAACCCGATGGTGGGTTGGACGTCCGCTGACGTTTCGCCAAGTGAACCCAGGGTTGGGGATTTAACCGTTACGACATCTCGCATCGAGAGTGGAGAGAAAGATTGAGTCTATTGAGCCAGGTTAGTGCCTCCCTGTTGGCCCCGAACGATCTCGACGAAGGGCGCCTGCAGCAGCTGCTCGGCAGCCTGATGAGCCATCAGGTGGAGTTCGGCGACCTCTATTTCCAGCGCAGCTGGCACGAGTCCTGGATGCTGGAGGACGGCATCGTCAAGGATGGCAGTTACAACATCGATCAGGGGGTGGGGGTGCGCGCGGTCAGCGGCGAGAAGACCGGCTTCGCCTACTCGGACGAGCTGAGCCTGCTGGCGCTGCAACAGTCGGTGACCGCCGCCCGTGGCATCGCGGCTGCCGGTGCGCAGGGCAAGGTGAAGGCGTGGGCCAGAACCTCGGCAAACCTGCTCTACCCGGCGCTGGATCCGCTGCAGACCCTCGACAAGCAGCAGAAGATCGCCCTGCTGGAGCAGATGGACAAGTTCGCCAGAAGCCTGGATCCCGCCATCAATCAGGTGATGGCCTCCATCAGCGGTGTCTATGAAGAGGTGCTGGTGGCCGCCACCGATGGCACCCTGGCCGCCGACGTGCGTCCGCTGGTGCGCCTCTCGGTGACCGTCATCGCCGAAAAGGGCGATCGTCGCGAACGCGGCAGTGCCGGTGGCGGTGGCCGCTTCGGCTACGACTACTTCCTCGAGCTGGACGGGCTGGAGAGCCGGGCGTTTGGCTATGTGCGTGAAGCGGTGCGCCAGGCACTGGTCAACCTCGACGCCATCGATGCACCGGCCGGCACCATGCCGGTGGTACTCGGTGCCGGCTGGCCCGGCGTGCTGCTGCACGAGGCGGTGGGCCACGGTCTGGAGGGGGATTTCAACCGCAAGGGCTCGTCTGCCTTTGCCGGCCGCATCGGCGAGCAGGTGGCTTCCAAGCACTGCACCATCGTCGATGATGGCACCCTGCCGGGTCGGCGCGGCTCCGTCTCCATCGACGATGAGGGGACGCCGGGCGGCTACAACGTGCTGATCGAGAACGGCATCCTCAAGGGTTACCTGCAGGACAAGCAGAATGCCCGTCTGATGGGCGTGCCGCTCACCGGCAACGGCCGCCGCGAATCCTACGCCGCCCTGCCGATGCCGCGCATGACCAACACCTACATGCTGGCGGGTCAGTATGATCCGGCCGAGATCATCGCCTCGGTGAAGAAGGGGATCTACGCCCCCAACTTCGGCGGCGGTCAGGTGGACATCACCTCCGGCAAGTTCGTCTTCTCCGCCTCCGAGGCCTACCTCATCGAGGATGGCAAGATCACCGCCCCCATCAAGGGGGCGACCCTGATCGGCAACGGTCCCGAGGCGATGAGCCAGGTCTCCATGGTTGGCAAGGATCTCGCGCTGGATCGCGGGGTCGGGGTCTGCGGCAAGGAGGGGCAGAGCGTGCCGGTCGGTGTCGGTCAGCCCACCCTCAAGCTGGATCAGCTCACCGTGGGCGGCACCCAGTAAGGGCAGTGAGCGGTACTCCCGTGATCGCCAAACCCCCGGCCAGGTGCCGGGGTTTTGCTATCAGGGGTCATGGGAAACAAAAAGCCCCGGCAAGGGCCGGGGCTGCAGATGCGAAGCTCGGTCAGTTGACTGAAATGGCGCGGGCGTCGATGAAGAAGCGCGCGTTGCCTTGTTGGTCGACCCTGATCTGGGCAACCAGACGATCGCTCTGTTTGTACTCCCACCGGCTCTTGATCCGGGTCAGAGCGGGGCTGGCGGCACCGACCACGTTCAGATATTCATGAAACAGGCTGTAGCTTCCAATCTCGGTCAGCATCTTTTCCATTTGCACATCTCCTGAAGTGAGTGGGTGTCCATCCACAAACCTACCAAGCACACTCTGAATCGAATCTGTATAAAAAACAAACTAACTCATTTGTGTGTCAGCAACATGATCAGGCGCAAGATCAGCGCCGATTTTTGCGCATTTATGACACCGTTTTCAGTCAGGGCTGGCGCGGATCCTGCAGTTGATCAAGGGTGCCGGATACGTGTGGCAACGCGGGTGCCATTTGTACCGCCGGCGCACTGTGGAACACCGGATCCTGGGCCACCTCCTTGATGCCGTTGATGCAGAACTGCATGCCCATGCAGACCAGCAAGAAGCCCATGATCCGGGTCATGGCGTCGATGCCGGTGGCGCCCAGGATCTTGCAGACCGGATCCGCCAGCTTGAGCACGCCCCAGCTGAGCAGGCTCATCAGGGCGAAGGCGGTGACCATGGCGGCATAGATGGTGAAGCGGTTGTATTCGTCCGGCAGCTCGGCGATCTGGGCGGCGCCGCTGATCACCAGCGCCATGGTGCCGGGCCCGCACATGCTGGGCATGGTGAGAGGCACGAAGGCGATGCTCTGGTTGATATCGACCCCGTCCGCCTGGCTGGGGGCCGGGAACAGCATGCGAAAGCCGATGAAGGCGATGATGAGACCGCCGGCCAGGCGCAGGCCAGGAATGGAGATCCCGAACAGATCCAGGATGGAGGAGCCGATGAAGAAGCTGACGCAGAGGGTGCAGAACAGATAGATGGCGGCCAGGTTGATCTGGCGGCGCACGTGTTCGCGCGACATCCCCTTGCTCAGCCCCAGCAGCAGGGTGGCCGTAGTGGGTGGGTTGACCATGGGCAGCAGCGCCAGCAAGGCGAGAAATACGACCTGAAAGAACATCATGAACCTCGAATGACTGGGGGGCGGAGTAGTTCCGGGCCGTCGAGGGGCCCGAGAGGGAGGCTATCTTAAGTCGGCCAACCTGAACACAGGCGGTATGAAAAAAGCCCCGCACTGGGCGGGGCTCGAGATGGTTCAGGCGGCCTGCGGCGCACTCTGGCGCTGACTGCGCTGCTGCAGCCAGAGCCACAGGCCGATGGCAAAGCCGAGCACCGACAGGCTTACCACGTAGTGGGAGGGGGCCAGCATGTCGCTCTTCATCCAGAGCGTGACCAGCATGGGGGTGAGGCCGCCGAAGATGGCGTAGGCCACGTTGTAGGAGAACGACAGCCCGGAGAAGCGCACCACCGCCGGGAAGGCGTTGACCATGACGTAGGGCACGGCGCCGACGATCCCTACCGCAAAACCGGCCAGGACATAGAGCGGCACCAGCTGGCTGGTGTCACTCGCCAGCCCGTGATAGAAGGCGTAGCTGGCGCCGGCCAGCAGCAATGAACCCAGCATGAAGGTGGGGCCGCTGCCGAGGGCATCGATGAGCCGGCCATAGACGATGCAACCCAGCGTCAGGGCCAGAATGGCCAGCGAGTTGGCGGTCAGTGCATCGGCCGGGCTGATGCCGTGCACCTTCTGCAGATAGGTGGGGGTCATCAGGATCACCACCACTATGCCGGCGGAGAGCAGCCAGGTGAGCAACATGGAAATCACGACGCTGCCCTTGTGGCTGCGCAGCACCGTCTTGAGCGGCAGCTCTTCCGCCAGCGCCTTGTTGGCCTGCATCTCGGCAAAGACCGGGGTCTCGTGCAGCCAGCGGCGCAGGTACATGGCGACGATGCCGAACACCCCGCCAAGCACGAAGGCCAGACGCCAGCCCCAGTCGCTCACCTCGCTCGGGCTCATGCCGCGGTTGATGGCGGTGGCCACCAGGGAGCCGAGCAGGATGCCGGCCGTCAATCCCGCGGTGAGGGTGCCGCAGGCGACCCCGATCCGGCGGGCGGGTACGTGCTCCGCGACGAACACCCAGGCGCCGGGCACTTCACCGCCGATGGCGGCCCCTTGCAGGATCCGCAGCAGCAACAGCAGCAGGGGGGCGGCGATGCCAAGCACGGCGTAGGTGGGCAGCAGGCCGATCAGCAGGGTGGGCAGCGCCATCATGATGATGCTCAGGGTGAACATCCGCTTGCGGCCGATGAGATCGCCAAAGTGAGCCATGATGATGCCGCCCAGCGGACGAGCCAGATAGCCGGCGGCGAAGATGCCGAAGGTCTGGAACTGGCGCAGCCACTCGGGAATGTCGGCGGGGAAGAAGAGCTCGCCGATCACCACGGCGAAGAAGACGAAGATGATGAAGTCGTAAAATTCGAGGGCACCGCCCAGCGCCGCCAGGCTCAGGGTCTTGTAGTCCTGTCGGTTGAGGGGACGGCTGTGGTCGTAAGCTTGCGTGACTGTCGTCATATCCTTATGTTTCCCATCGTCTTTTTAGTTATTGTTCCCCATCCTTGCAGGGGACACGCTCACTACCGAGGGTATGCTTTTGCATCCCGACCTGTAAATCGCACAATTCGCAACACTGTCTTGCAGCTTTTTGGTGCAGCAAGGCGAGGGCAGGCACCGCGCCCGGGGCGAATGACAACCAAGGTGAGCCGGCTGGCCGCCAGTGCCCGGCCACCGGATTGCTGGAGATATCATGACGAAGACCAAGGTGCTGCTCTCCTGGAGCAGCGGCAAGGACAGCGCCTGGGCGCTGCACACACTGCGGCAGGATCCTGCCATCGAGGTGGTGGGGCTGTTCACCACCCTCAACCAGGCGTTCGAGCGGGTGGCCATGCACGGGGTGCGCAAGCAGTTGCTGCTGGCGCAGGCCGAATGCGTGGGATTGCCGCTGACCACCATCGACCTGCCCTGGCCATGCAGCAACGAAGATTACGCCCGCATCATGACCGACTTCATCGCCGACGTGGTGGCACAGGGGATCCGCCACATGGCGTTTGGCGATCTCTTTCTCGAAGACGTGCGCGCCTATCGGGAGCGGCAGCTGGCGGGGACGGGGATCACGCCGTTGTTTCCGCTGTGGGGCAGCAAGACAGGCGAGCTGGCGCAACAGATGATGGCGGCAGGGCTCAGGGCCAGGATCAGCACCCTGGATCCGCGCAAGCTGCCTGCCACCCTCGGCGGGCATGAGTTTGATGCGGCCTTGCTGGCGGCGCTGCCCGACGGGGTGGACCCGTGCGGCGAGAACGGCGAGTTTCATACCCTGGCCTGGGATGGCCCCATGTTCCGCCAACCGCTGGCCATCCGGACCGGCGAGACGGTGGAGCGGGACGGCTTCGTCTTCACCGATCTGCTGCCCGCCACCACCTAGTCGCGATTGGGCTCCCGCTCGCCCTTGTCGTCGTTGTAGCGCAGGGCGATCTCGTGGAACTGCTGGTGGATGGAGGCAAAGGCGTCCGTGATGTCGGGGTCGAAGTGGTTGCCCCGCCCCGCCAGTATGATGGGCACCACCTCCTGGTGGGACATGGCGGCCTTGTAGCAGCGCTTGCTGATGAGGGCGTCGTACACGTCGGCCAGCGCCATCAGCCGGGCCGAGAGGGGGATCTCGTCGCCGATCAGGCCGTAGGGATAGCCGGTGCCGTCCCACTTCTCGTGGTGGTAGCAGGCGATCTCCTTGGCCAGCCGCAGGAATTCCACCTCCACCCCAAGCGCCTCCTCGGCGTGGACGATGGCCTCCTTGCCGAGGATGGAGTGATGTTTCATCTGGGCAAACTCCTCTTCATCCAGCTTGCCGGGTTTGAGCAGGATGCGGTCCGGTACGCCGACCTTGCCGATGTCGTGCAGGGGGGCCGACTTGAACAGCAGATCTATGGTCTTGGGGGTCAGCTCGGCATGGAAGCGGGGGTGATCGCAGAGGGTCTCCGCCAGCAGCCGCACATAGTGCTGGGTACGCAGTATGTGGTTGCCGGTCTCGTTGTCGCGGGTTTCGGCCAGCGAGGCGAGGGAGTGGATGGTGATGTTCTGGATCAGCTCGTTCTCCCGGGTGCGCCGCTCCACCTCCTGCTCCAGATAGGCGTTCTGATCGTGCAGCAGATCCCGCGCTGTTTTCAGCTCCAGGTGGTTTCTGACCCTGGCCAGCACGATGGCGGGGGAGATCGGCTTGTGGATGTAGTCGACGGCCCCGAGTGCCAGGCCGTGCGCCTCCGCGCTCTCCTCCACCTGGGCGGTCAGGAAGATCACCGGGATCTCCCGCGCCTGCGGCATCTCCTGTAGCGCCTGCATCACCTGGTAGCCATCCATCTGGGGCATCACCACGTCGAGCAGGATCAAGTCCACCCTGGGGCCGGTCGAGAGGATCTCCAGCGCCCGCTGGCCGCTGATGGCTATCTTGACCCGATAGTGGGGGCTGAGCAGGGCGCTGAGCAGGGAGAGGTTCTCCGGCGTGTCGTCGACCACCAGCAGGGTGGGTTTGGTATCTGGATCCAGCAAGTTGAGCATGATGGTGCCCTCACTCTTGGTTGAACAGATCGGGTCTGAGGGCCCGGACTTGTTGCAGATGAGCCAGTGCATCGTCGAAACGAAAACGGCTCATGGCCTCACCGATGGCTGGCGCTCTCTCCCCCAGCAGGGGGGCGAGCCGGGCCTGATGGCGCTGAAACAGGGTGAAGGCTTCGGCATCATCCTCCAGCAGCAGCCCGGTGAGCCGGTTGAGCAGAGGAGCGGTATCGATCTTCTCCTGCTCGGGCTGCTCGGGTACTTCGTCTGGCAGCAACTGCAGCAGCCCCTGCGCCAGTTGTGCTTGCAGTTGCAGCCCCTGTTCGGCCAGTGGCAGCAGAGCGGCAGCCTCGTCACCCCGGGTGATGGCGTTTTCCAGTGTGGCCGCGATCTCCTGCAATGATTCGGCGCCCAGGGTGGCCGCTATTCCCTTGAGGGTATGGGCATGCCGGTGTGCCTCTTCCCGTTCGTCCGCCTGCAAAGCGGTCAGCAGGCTTGCCATGGGTTGCGTACCCTGCTGGGCGAAGCGCAGCAGCAGATCCTGATACCAGCCCCAGTTGTTCATCAGCCGCTGCAAGGCTCGTTTGGCATTGAGCCCGAGCTCGCACAGCTGTGGCAGCAACGACGATGTCGGGGGCGGTTGCGACGTCTTGAATCTGGCCCCGACCTCGCGGCTGAAGGAGGTTGCCCAGCGTTGCAGGGCGTCATAGAGCTTGTCGGGATCGATGGGCTTGGCGATGTGATCGTCCATGCCGGCGGCGAGGCAGCGCTCGCGATCACCGGCCATGACGTTGGCGGTCATCGCCAGGATCGGAATGTGCTGCCCCGTTCCCTCTTGCTGGCGCAGTTGCCGGGTGGCGGCCAGCCCATCCATCACCGGCATCTGCATGTCCATCAGGATCAGGTCGTAGGGAGCCTTGGTCGCCATATCCAGTGCGATGGCACCATTGCTGGCCACGCTCACTTTGGCGCCCACCGCCTGCAGCAACTCCAGCGCCACCTGTTGATTGAGTTCATTGTCTTCCGCCAGCAGGATCTGCAGGCCGTCGAAGCGATAGTGATGGGTCGCCTGATGCTTGAAGGAGAGGGTCGCTGCCTGTTGCCCGAACAGGCCGATGACGGTATCGAACAGCACGGAGGCGCAGACCGGCTTGACCAGTACCCGATCAAAACCGGCAGCATCGGCCTCGCGAAAGATCTCCTCGCGCCCGTAGCCGGTCACCATGACCCGATAGGGGCGCCGGCCCGCACCTCGGGCGATGAGACGACGCCCCGTCTCGATGCCGTCCAGTCCCGGCATGCGCCAGTCCAGCAGCACCACCTCATAGGGGGTTCCCTGCTGCTCGGCATCCGCGATCATCTGCAGGGCCTGTTGGCCGGACTCTGCGGTGTCCACCACAAAGCTCATGCCGCGCAGCAGGGCGGCCAGTATGGTACGGGCACTGGCGCTGTCGTCGGCCACCAACATGCGGCGGCCGCGCAGATCCAGGCTCGGCAGATAGCGGGATCTGCGCCTGCCGCGGCCGAGCCTGGCGGTAAACCAGAAGGTGCTGCCCTGGCCCGGCTCGCTCTGCACGCCCACCTCGCCCCCCATCAGGCCCGCCAGCTTGCGGCAAATGGCAAGGCCAAGCCCGGTGCCGCCGTACTTGCGGGTGGTGGAGCTATCCGCCTGCTGGAAGGACTGGAACAGCCGCTGCTGCTGCTCCTGGCTCATGCCGATCCCGGTATCCTGCACCGAGCAGTGCAGCAGTACCTCCTGCGGCAGCTTCTCCAGACAGCGGACCTTGACCAGGATCTCTCCCTGCTCGGTGAACTTGACCGCGTTGTTGGCGTAGTTGATGAGGATCTGGCCGAGACGCAGGGGATCGCCATAGAGCAGGGTGTCGAGCTGGTGGTCGACCTCGAACAACAGCTCTATGCCCTTGGCTTCTGCCTTTTCACCCACCAGGGTGGCGAGGTTTTCCAGCACGTGGTCGAGATCGAACTCGATCCGTTCCAGATCCAGCTTGCCCGCCTCGATCTTCGAGAAATCCAGGATGTCGTTGATGATGCCGAGCAGGTGCTGCGCGGCACGCTGGATCTTGCTGACATAATCGAGCTGCTGCGGATCGAGCCGGGTCTGCAGGGCGAGGTGGGACATGCCGAGGATGGCGTTCATGGGGGTGCGGATCTCGTGGCTCATGTTGGCGAGAAATTCGCTTTTGGCCCGGGTCGCGCTCTCCGCCAGTTCATAGGCCTGCTCCAGCTCCTGGTTCTTGGCCTGCATCACCGCAAACAGCTCTTCCCGGGTCGGTTCGGCGAACTGCTGCTGCATCTGTTGTTGCCGCCCGGCATCTGGCCAGTGCGGCAACCGGCAGACCAGGGCGAGGAGATTGTCGGCGTGCACCTCCAGCCGGATGCTGCCCGGATGCATGTCGGCAGGGGCGGGGGAGAGCGGGACATCGGCCGTGAGGGTGAGCCATAGCTCCTGCGCCTCTGGTTCCAGCCACAGCTGCAGTTGCAGTGGATCCGAAGTCTCCATCAGCTGGCGCACCAGCTCTGAGGTTGCCCCCGCCAGCGGGGCCACGAAGGTCGGCGATTTGTCGAGGCAGGTGAGCACCTGGATCACCTTGCGCCGGGCGGTGAGGGCCGCCGCAGGGCCGGACAACAGGGTTTCACCGATCAGTTGCCGCATCTACTTCTCCTCTGCCGGCAGCACGCGCAACACGATGCAGCTGGCATCGTCGGTGCTGCGGCCGCTGTGGGCGATGACCTGGTGGGCCAGCGTGGCGGGCTCGGCGGCGAGATCCAGTGCGCCGTCGCGCAGATTGAGGGATTCGCTGATGCCGTCCGAGTAGAGCATCACCACGTCCCCGGCGACGAGGGGCTGGCGCTGCAGCAGGGGGGTGGGGAAGCGTTCCCCCAGCACCCCGTCGCGGGAGATGCCGCGCCAGGGGTCGTGACCGCGCAGACAGATGCGGGTATTGCCGATGCCGGCATAGCTCAGCTCACCCCGCTCGCCGTTGATCAGCGCTACGCCGGCGGCGGCGCCCCGGGTACCGATGCAGCGCTGGTGCAGCAGTTGCAGCAGACGGGCGGGTTCCTGTTCACGGGTCTGCTGCAACGTCGCTTCCAATATCTGTACCAGCTGGTTGGCAGAAGCGCCATGACCGCTCACGTCGATCAGGACCAGCGACACCCCCTCGGGCCCCGGCCGGATGAAGGCCAGATCGCCGGAGACCCGCTCCGGGTAGCAGGGACGGTTCTCGCTGGCCCATGCCAGGCCAAGGCCGGCGTGCAGCTGCCCCGTGCATGAGAGGGGAGAAACCGGCCTTGGCTCCACGGGGGCCGCACCCAGCCACTTGCGGGCCTGCACCAGGGTACCCCCCTCCGGCGGGGTGCTGATGGTGAGTTCAGACATCATGCGCCGCACGCCGGGCAGCCCCAGCCCCAGGGTACCCGAGGTGCTGTAGTGCTCCTGCATGGCTTGATGTATGTCGGGGATGCCGGGGCCCTGATCGCGGGCGATGATGTCGATGCAGGGGCGTCCTCTGGGATGGTGGATGGTAAGGGTGATCTCCCCCCGTTCGGCATACTTCAGGATGTTGCTGCCAAGCTCGGATACCACGGTGGAGAGCATGGTGCGATCCACCTCGGAGAGGTCGGCGATGAAGGGGAGGCGACGCACCGCCATCACCGTCAGGTGCAGATCGATGTCGTGACGCAATGGGTAGCGGGCCTGCTGGGTGCTCAGCTCCTGCTCCATGGTGCCTACTCCTCGCCCTTGAGAGTACGGGCATGGGCGAAGGCGTCGTCCATGTCGAGAAAGCAGCGCAGCGGCACCGGCTCGGCGTCGGCCAGCGCCAGGAAGGCGGCGATCCCCGCATTCAGCCCCACCAGCAGGCAGACGGCTCCCAGCAGGCGGCACACCTGGGCCAGTTTGCGAACCTGCCGAAACTCGTGGTGATCGAGCAGCATGACCCCGGAGAAGTCGAGCAGCACCGCGTGCTGGCGCCCCTGCACCAGCCGCAGGGATAGTGCCTGCGTTAGTTGTTGCATGCCTTCGTCACCGAGGTCTGGCCGCATGCTGACGACGATGCAGCCAGCCACGTCGGCGATGCCCAGATCGTTGTTGAGCAGCATGATCGGCGCTCCTAGAGGGTGGATCCGACCCGCTTGAGGGCTATCTCGAACGCATCCCGCAGGGTCGCCGTGGTACGGATGTCACCGACCGAGACCCCCAGCTCCACCATGGTGCGGGCGATGGCTGGCGAGACGCCGGAGATGATGGCCTCGCACCCCATGAACTGGGTGGCCTTGGTGATCTTGATCAGCTGATTGGCGACCCCGGTGTCCACGGTGGCGACCCCGGCGATGTCCAGCACGAAGACCCGGGCCCGGGTCTCGGCTATCTTGGTCAGCGACTTGTTCATCACGTCGGCGGTGCGCATGGAGTCGATGATACCCACCAGCGGCAGCAGCAGGATCCCGTCCCAGATGGGAGTCACCGGGGTCGACATCTCCTGCAGCGACTTGTGCAGCTCCTCGCGCACCCTGGCGGCCTCTTCGGCCTCCTCCATGGCGCGCTTGAGCTGATGATGCTGCTCCACCTGAGCCGTGATGTCGGTGGCAAACTTGACGATCTTGCTGGGTTTGCCGGTCAGATCCAGCACCGGGTTGTAGGATCCCTGGATCCAGACCTCCTGCCCCTGCTTGCCGATCCGGCAGAACTCCCCCGCCAGGTATTCGCCGCGGCGCAGGGTCTCCCAGAAGGCGCCATAATCGGCCGACTGGGCATAATCAGGGTCGACCAGCAGCCTGTGGTGTTTGCCTTTCAGCTCATCCAGCTGATAACCCACGATCTCGAGAAAGCGCGGGTTGGCATCGAGAATGGTGCCATCCAGCGAGAACTCCACCTTGCCCATGACCCGGCTCAGGGCGTTGAGCTGCCCCTCGAAGTTGGCGTTGAGCTGTTTCTGCTCGGTCAGATCCATGCTGTATTCGATGATCCGGCTCAGCGCGCCCTGCTCGTCCAGCAGGGGGCTGCAACTGCCCCGCAGCCAGATGTCCCGGCCGTGCCGATCCAGCCGGTGAAACTCTCCCTCCTGCTCCCTGCCCGCCTTCAATGCCTCCCAGTGGGCGGCATGAGCAGGCGAGTCGAGCACGTCGTGCGGCAACAGCATGGCGTAATGCTGGCCCTTGAGCTCGCTTAGCTGATAGCCCATGATGGCGAGAAAACGCGGGTTGGCGTCCAGGATCTGCCCGTCAGGAGAGAGTTCGAGTCTGGCCATCAGCTGGTCGATGGCATCGAGCCTGGCCTGGGGTGAAGAGGGAGTCGCTGTGTTCGGGTGGGCAACGGCGGTGTGCACGTCCATGGCATCTCCAATAAGGCGCAATTGACTTGAATGTCACTAGAAAGCGTACAGCAGTTATAGCCCACCGGGGCGAGATCGTGGGACAAGAAGTGCCGAAAGAACCTGTCTGCGGGTGGGCCCTGGGCCTGGGGGCTTCGTCATGAACCTCCTGTATCGCGACTACCCCCAGGGCGCGCTCACGTCCCTTCACTGTCACGACGGCCCGCAGTTTTGCTACCTGCATCGGGGCGGCGGCGTGATCAGCAGTCAGGCGACAGGCGTGCTGCTGGTGGCGGGTCAGCTCTGTCTGATCCCGGCCGGGCTGGCCCATGAGTTCAGGGTGCTGCGCCACTCCCAACTCAGTCTGGTCTATCTGGATGACCTGGATGGAGGGGGCGAGTTGACGACCCGCCAGGTGAGCCCGCTGTTGGCCGGCCTGTTCGATCGGCTGGCAGACATGGCGGAGCCGGGCCTCAGGGATGCCTATCTGACGGTACTGGCAGCCGAACTGAGACAGACGCCGGCGGCGACCGGATTCATGTTGAGCGCGGGGCTGGATGTGCGGCTGCTGCGGGTGCTGGAGCAGGTCTGCAGGCGCCCTTCCATCGAATACGGGCTGGCGGAGCTGGCTGCCGGTTCAGGGGCCTCGGTGCGCACCCTCAATCGGCTGTTCAGCCAGCAACTGGGCTGCAGCTTTCGACAATGGCGGCAACAGGTGGTGATGGGTCGGGCCCGCCAGTTGCAGCAACAGGGCCAGCCGCTGTCGCGGATAGCCCTTGAACTGGGGTACGGGGATTTCAGCGCCTTTTCTCACGCCTTCAATCGCTGCTTGCGGGAATCGACGGGGCCGTGAGACGGGAGCCGAGATCCCGGTCGGCCGGCTCCCCCGCCAGCAGGCAGGTCAGCTCATCGGTGTGACTCAGGCGCTCGCCCTGAAAGGTAAACAGGGCGCTCACCTTGCACTCGATCCGTGCGCCGTCGTGACGCCAGGCCCGCACCCGATGCAGGGAGTGCACCCGGTTTCCCTCTGCCAGCAGCGAAACAAAATGGATCTCGCAGCGGGCCAGGCTCTGGCGCAGGGCCAGCAGGTGTTGTTCGAAGGCGGCGCGATCCAGCCGCTGCTCATCCACCAGCTGGACATAGTCCGGGCAGAACCAGTGATCGAGTTCGGCCGGGGTGAAATCGGGGTCGCAGATGACCCGGTTGAGGCAGGCTTGCAGCCGTTGCTTGTAATCCATGATGGGCTCCTGAGTGGATGGGAGCGGCCAGTATGGGGCCTGTGGTCTGCTTCGGCCTTGGCGTCTACGCCATCCTGTTTGGCGATTGCGCCAAGATGGGGGCTTGCGGTAGTGATGCGTGCCACCTGGCCCTGTTTTGTGGCTGGTTTCACGGTTTTCGGTGGCGGCATGGGGCAGGATCGGCCCCCTGTTTCCTTCATGTGACGAGTCGTATCATGTCCGCATTGCCCCGTTTTGCCCTGCTTGCCTCCCTGGTTGCCGCCAGCCTGACCCTGCCTGCCGTGGCCGTCGAAGCTCCGGCCAGCCCTGTCGGTGTCACTGCGGTGACCCTGTCCCAGCAGGCGCCCATTCACTGGGTGTCGGTGGCGCAGATTGCCAGGAGCCTGGATGGGTTGCCGCCGATGGCGGTCGGTTTTGACATCGACGACACCCTGCTCTTCTCCAGCCCGGGGTTTTATCGCGGCAAGCAGGAGTTCTCCCCCAACGACGAGAGCTACCTGAAGAACCCCGCCTTCTGGGAGAAGATGAACAACGGTTGGGACGCCTTCAGCGTGCCGAAAGAGGTGGGCAAGGCGCTCATCGCCATGCACCTCCAGCGCGGCGATCACATCTATTTCGTTACCGGCCGTTCGGCCACCAGGACCGAGACCGTCAGCCAGACCCTGCAGCAGACCATGAACATTCCGGCCGACCAGCTCAACCCGGTGATCTTCGCCGGTGACCAGCCGGGCCAGAACACCAAGGTGCAGTGGCTCAAGGAGAAGCAGATGAAGGTCTTCTACGGCGATGCCGATGGCGACATCAAGGCCGCGCAGGAGATCGGTATTCGCGGCATCCGGCTGCTGCGCGCGGCCAACTCCACCTACCGGCCGCTGCCGCTGGCTGGCGCGTTAGGGGAGGAGGTGATCGTCAACTCCCAGTACTGATGTTCATCCCTGCATGAGAAAAGGGGCCGGATCCTGTCAGGATCCGGCCCCTTTTTTGGGCGTCTAGCGGGCGGCGAAGGTGTTGCAGCTGGCGGGCTTGCCGCTGTCAAAGCCGCGCTTGAACCAGGCGTAGCGCTGGGCCGAGCTGCCGTGGGTGAAGCTGTCCGGGATCACCCGGCCCTGGCTCTGCTGCTGCAGACGATCGTCGCCGATGGCCTGGGCGGCGTTGAGCGCCTCCTCCAGATCACCGGTTTCCAGCACCTGTTCCCGCTCCATGTAGTGGCCCCAGACACCGGCAAAACAGTCGGCCTGCAACTCGAGTTTGACCGATAGCTTGTTCTGCTCGGCCCGGCTCAGCCCCTGCTGCTGTTCACGCATCTTGCGCTCGATGCCGAGCAGGTTCTGCACGTGGTGGCCCACCTCGTGCGCCACCACGTAGCCCTGGGCGAAGTCGCCGTCGGCTCCCAGCTTGTCGCGCATCTCCTGATAGAAGGAGAGATCGATGTAGACGGTGCGATCCGCCGGGCAGTAGAAAGGCCCCATCACCGACTGACCCTGGCCGCAGCCGGTACGGGTTGCACCGCGATAGAGCACCAGTTTGGGGGCCTGATAGCGGTTGCCGCTCTGCTGGAAGATCTCGCCCCAGGCATCCTCGGTGGAGGCGAGCATCACCGAAGTGAACCTGGCGAGGGGATCCTTGGCCGGCTGAGACATCTCCTGACGCTGGGGCGGGGTCTGGGATGCCGGCTCGTTGAGCAGGGGGGAGAGATCCACCCCGTAATAGCCGGCCACCATGACCACCACCAGCAGGATCAGACGCCCCTTGCCGCCGATGGGGAGCCCGCCACCGCCCCCCTGCTGGCGTCTGTCTTCCACATTGTTGCTCTCGCGGCGATCTTGCCAGCGCATATGCTTGCTCCCCTGCTGTCCGGTGGCAGTAATGATAATGGCTGGCGGGACGGCTTGCCTAACGGGAGCAGGCCGGCGGTCGGGTTGCCGCCGGCGGGCAAGAAGGTTTATTCGGCCCAGGGCATCTCGGGCAGGGAGTCCAGAAACTGGCCGTAGCGCTCGAGGTTGAAGGGGCCCTGATCCGCTTCCATCGCCATCAGCTCGGCCCCCAGGGCGCAGGCGATATACTGCAGCGCCTCCTCGCGCGGGGTGCCCTTCATCACCAGCCGCATCAGGGTCGCCTTGACCTGCAGCGGGTGGCCGTCGCTGAGCTGGTTGTCGACCATCTCCAGCAGGGTTTGCTCGTCGAAGAACTCGGTGGGTTCGCTCATGTGCTGTGCCTCGTCATGTCATAAGGGATGCCAGTATAGCGATATAGCTATTAACACATTGAAATATTTCGATAAAAACATTTCGGTATGGGCTGTTTTTGTTACTCATAATTAATGTGGGTTTGCGGTCTGCAAACGACAACCATCATAAAATCGCATGGACGGATACCAATATGCCCACCATAGACTCGCTGTTATCCAAGCCCCAGAACCTGCCCAACGTGCCCGAAGTCATGCGCGAACTGGTGCAGACCTTCAATGAGAAAGAACCGGATATCCTGTTGATTGCCAAGAAGATCAACAAGGATCCGGTGATCTCCGCCAAGCTGCTGCGGCTGGCCAACTCCGCCAAGTTTGGTGGCAGTCGCCAGGTCGCCACCGTCAACGAGGCCGTGGTGCGGCTCGGGGTCGACGTGGTGCGCAACATGGTGTTCGCCTGCGGCCTGACCGGCTCCATCGGTGCCGTGCCCGGCATCGAGCTCAAGCATTTCTGGGGCAAGGTGTTCGACGTGGCCGAACTGGCCAGGCGGCTGGCCAAGCTCAAGGGCATGAAGGGGGAGGAGGTGTTCACCTGCGCCCTGCTCTACGACATGGGGCGGCTCATCATGCACGTGGGGCTGCCGGAGAACATGGTGAACCACATCAAGGATCTGGAGCCCAGCAAGGGACGCGCCAAGGCCGAGGAGCTGGTGGTCGGCTTCAACTATGCCCAGACCGGGGCCGAGATGGCCAGGCGCTGGCAATTCCCCCTGAGCATCTGCCATGCGGTGGAGTACCACTACAACCCCTTGCTGGCCAAGGAGTTCTCTGCCGAGGCTGCGATCATCCATCTGGCCATCGCACTGGCGGCGCAGTCGGATGTGGGGGAAGCGGCACCGCCCGAGTGGCCAACCCAGGTGGCCGAGCGACTCGGCCTCGCCTGGCCCGATTGCGCCGCCGTGTTCGTCGCGCTGCGCGAGCAGGGCAACGGTTATGCCGGCTTGCTGGCGGCCTGACGCCACCCATTTCATCGACCAGGGCCGCACCGCGGCCCTTTTTCATGGTGACGGCCTTGCCAATGAGCGGTTGCGGGGGCAGTCTTGGGGCCTGTCTCTTCTAAGCGAGCCCTTGCCATGATCCTCTCCGAGCGCCTGGAACTGCGCGAACTGGCGGTTGCCGATGCCCCCTTCATTCTCGAACTGCTCAACGATCCCGACTTTCACCGCTACATCGGCGATCGGGGCATCCGCACCCTGCTGGATGCTGAAAACTACATCCAGCAAGGGCCGGCGGTCAGCTATGCCCGTCATGGTCACGGTCTCTACCTGGTGGCAAGGCGCAGCGACGGAGCCAAGCTCGGCATCTGCGGCCTGATCAAGCGTGATACCCTGCCTTGTGAAGACATTGGCTACGCCTTCCTGCCCGCCTGGCGCGGTCAGGGTTATGGCATCGAAGCGGCGCAGGCGGCGCTGCAGGATGGTCGGGAGCGGCTTGGCATCGAGCGAGTGGTAGCCATCGTCACCCCGGGCAACGCGCGTTCGGTGGCGCTGCTGGCCAAGCTGGGGCTGGTGCAAAGCCGGTTGGTCAAACTGGCCGAGGATGCGGATGAGTGTCTGTTGCTGGAGGCAGTAACGGCATGACACTGATGAAACAGCAGGAGGAGGATCACGTTTTCGGGGGCAAGTGCCCCGTTTCCTGAGATCTTGCCCGCCAGCCCATCAAATATGCGTTTTGGGGCGTCTCTGCTCCGTAAGCGATAGTTCGTGGGATAAAGGCCGGGGCTATGTCGCTCCCGGCTAGTATCACTCAGCCTCTGGTCTTGGCGATCAGCGCCTCCAGGCCATCGAGTGCCTGCTCCAGATAACTGCGCGGGCAGCCGAGATTGAGGCGAATAAAGCCCCGTCCCCCTTCACCGAAGCCGATCCCCATGGAGGGAACGATCCTCGCTTCTTCGATGAGCCGCAGTTTCAGCTCATCGTCCGCTATCCCCAGCTGGTTGCAATCGATCCAGGCCAGATAGGTGGCATCGGCGTCCATCAGTTGCAGCTCTGGCAATCGGGTTGCCAGCTGGTGGGCAAACCAGCGCCGATTCTCTGCCAAATAGGCAAGCAAGCTGTTCAGCCAGTTCTCGCCATGCAGATAGGCCGCGGTCGCCGCCTCCATGGAGAGTGCATTGAACACATCCAGACCATGGGCGTCGAGACGCTGTTTAAAGCGCTGGCGCAGCGCAGGGTCCGGGATGATGAAGTTGGAGATGCGCAGCGAGGAGAGACCGAAGCTCTTGCTGGCGGAGGTCGCCACCACCATGTTTGGCAACAGATGGGCAGGCAAGGAGAGAACCGAGGTGTGCCTGTGGCCATCCAGTTGCAGGTCTGCCCAGATCTCGTCTGATACCAAGGTCACGCCGTGTTGCTGACAGAGCGTTGCCAACTCATGGAGCTCGGTGAGCGTCCAGCCTCTGCCAGTCGGGTTGTGGGGATTGCAGAGGATCATCATGGCGGGGCGCTCCACCATGAAGAGGCGCGCCAGCTGTGGCAGGTCCATCTGGTAGCTGCTCCCTGTGCGCTGCAGTGGATTGTCAAGCAGACGTCGCTCATTCAGACCGATGATCTTGGCAAAGGATCCATAGCAGGGACCCTGGATAACCACCCCTTTCCCGGGGCGGGTCAGCATTTGCAGCAGCAACGAGATGCCAGGTATCACCCCCTCGATGGAATGGATCCACTCCCGTTCGATGGTTAGCCGATGGCGCCGGTCAAACCACTGTTGCATGGCCGTGAAGTAGTCATCCCGCCGTTCGCTGTAACCAAAAACGCCGTGGGCTACCCGCTGTTGCAAAGTCTGTTGTACTGCTGGCGGACAGGCAAAGTCGAAATCGGATACCCACATGGGCAGCAGGTCGGTGCCATCAATGCCGAGGTACTGGGGCATGCAGTCCCACTTGATGGAGTTGGTATTGCGGCGATCAATCACGCCGTCGAAGTGATGGTCTGCCATTTTAGCGCTCCTCAGCAGTGGTCATTGTCTGTGGCTCGATGGCCACCGCTTGCTGCTCCGTACGCGCAATCCCGATGCCGGTAAAGCCGTAGGCAAGGGCGAAGAAGATGGCGGCGTAGCACTGAATGGCCCAGGGCAGATAATCGAGTGTAGAGACACCAAGAGTACCCGCCATATAGACGCCAGCGGCAGTCCAGGGGATCAGGGGTTCAATCACGGTGCCCGCATCCTCAATGGTGCGGGAGAGGTTCTTGGTGTCCAGCCCCATTCGGCGGTAGGCATCCTGAAACAGCTCGCCCGGGATAAGCAGGGCAAGCTTGCCGTCACTGGTGGCTCCGGTGACCAGCAGAGTGGTGGCGATGGTCGAGGCGATCAATTGGCCAGTTGAGTGAATCAGGGTTAGCAGGCGATTGATGATGAGGTCAAGCGCTCCTGTCAGAGTGAGTACTCCCGCGAAGGAAAAAGCGCAGAAAACCAGCAGAATGGTGCTCATCATCGAGAACATGCCACCGCGATTGAGCAGACGGGGAATATCGGGGATCAGCTGGCTGACGTCATGACCCAGCGGAGTAAACATGGTGAGGTCGAAGCCGTCGATCAGGGCATTGAAGCCGGACTGGAGTGGCAATCCCTGCATGGTGACCCCGAGGCCGATAGCGATGGCGCTGGCCAGCAGCATCAAGGGGATGGTGGGTTTCTTGACGATCGCGCCCCACAGCACGATCAGCGGAGGTAGCAACAGCAGAGGATGGAACTGGTAAAGCTGCTCCAATGTGGACAGGATGGTGAGTACCTTCTCCGGTGTGGCTACCTCTGCCCCGATGGCAGAAAAACCGGCGAAGAAGAAGACGCCGGCAGCCAGCACGAAGCTGGGTAGCGTAGTCCAGAGCAGATGCTGGATATGAGCGTAGAGCGTGGTATCGGCCACAATGGCGGCAAAGTTGGTGGAGTCGGAGAGAGGGGAGATCTTGTCACCGAAATAGGCGCCGGATACCACGGCCCCGGCTGCGGCGGCTAGCGAGACATCCAGACCGTGTGCCACTCCCATCAGTGCCACCCCGACAGTGCCTGCCGACCCCCAGGATGTACCGGTACAGACCGAGACCAGACTGGTGATGAAGAAAGCCGCGATAAGAATGTACTGCGGGCTGATCAGCTTGAGTCCCCAATAGACCATGTAGGGGATGGTACCGCTGAACATCCAGCTGCCAATCAGACCGCCGACACAGACCAGAATAAGGATGACAGGCATCGCCTTGGCCAGCTTCTGGACGATGGAGTGAATGATCTCGTCCCAGCTATAACCTTGCCAGCAGGCAAGCAGTGCGGTGAAGACGGCGGACAGCAGCAGCAGTGGTTCGATGCGCAACCCCATCAAGACATAGCCAACGATCAGGAGTCCCAGCATCACCAGCAGGGGCAGAGCGGCCAGCCCCAGGGTCAGGTGTTTTCTCTCTTGTTTCATCACGGTTGATCCATGGTTTCAGAACATGCCGCCATTGTGTGGCGAGCAGTCTGGCGGAAGTGTGAGCCTTGGCTCCCGGCTATGTAACCGGTTACATGGTGTCATGAAACGTGATCATGGTCGCAGCGCGGGGCTGGCATCAGTGTTGAAACGGACTCTCGAATGATCAGTGAAGGGCTGAATTCATGACAACCAGGTCCCGTATCCTTTTGTTGCAGTCTGGCAATGGCCAGCTCGGCAGCCCGTTTGGCCATCGTCTCTATGGGGTAGTGAAGGGTAGTGAGAGTCGGGGAGAGATAGCGAGCCAGCAGGATGTCATCAAACCCGATAATCGACAGAGCGTCGGGGAGCCGGTGCCCGCATTTTCTCAGGTGCGCCATCATGCCTGCCGCCATCACGTCGTTGAAGGTGAGCACGGCGGTGACTTCCGGGCACTCAGCCAGCAGGTGTGCTGCTGCTTGCTCACCGCCCTCTTCGGTGAAAGGCTGGCTGATAATCCAGTGTGGCTTGATGGCCAGATGGTAGCTGGCCATCCCTTGCTGATATCCCTCCAGGCGCAACTGCCGATCGGCGATGGGCAGATCGCAGGTTATGAAGCCGATATGGCGATGGCCTTGTGCCACCAGATGATCGACGGCGGCTCTGGTACCCGCCCGGTTGTCCAGCCAGATGCTGCGGTGAGCCAGCTCGGGCAGATAGCGATTGATAGGAATGAGTGCCGGCATGTGGGCCGCATAGCGCAGAAGCACTTCGTCGGAGAGGCGGGTGGTATGGGCAACGATCGCTTCGCAGCCCTGGTTGATCAGAAACTCAAGCCCATATCGTTCCTGTTCGTGCTGATGGGAACCGCTGCACACCATCAAGCGAAAGCCGTGGTGGCGGCTGATGGCTTCCACTCCGCGAGCCAGTCTGGCAAAGAAGGGGTCGGCGAGATTGCCGGTCAACAGGCCAAGCATATTGCCGCTTCGCTTGGCCAGCGCAACGGCAGCCATGTCCCGTCGATAATCCAGTGTGCGCATCGCCTTGTCGACCCGCTCCCGGGTCGCGGGTTCAACGTAGGCCGAGTTGTTTATTACCCGTGATACGGTTGCTGTCGAGACGTTGGCTAGTGCTGCGACCTGCTTGATCGTGGCCATCCACTCGCTTCCTGGTCGTGAAGGAGGGGCTAGTTATAACGGCATCTCTTGGTGCCGGCTATCGACAGTGAAGAGAGAAGGGGAGATATGTGATCGACTTGGCAGTGCCGGGGAATGAGGCAAAGAGGCCGCCGTGAGTTGCGGCCTGTCTGCATCGGGCGCTGCCGGTGGGCAGGCAGGATCAGTTGAGCTCTTCGATGGAAGACTCGCCGTTATGTAACAAGTTATTGATTTTAATTGACTTAATTTATTTAATTGTGCGTTTTTTATTTTTTAACCCCACATAAAACCCCGCGCAGTCAAAAATTCGCTCTGCTGGTGGCCAGGCACACATCGTTGGGCCAGGTGCCCTTGCTGTGACTCTGCCAGCGAAACTGACCGTGTTGTTGCTGCCATGGTGTCATGGGGGTGAGGTGGCAGGGGCTCTCTCATCTACCCGTTCGGTTGGGTCGATATCCCGTTAGCTGCAGCAGGTTGTCAGTCACTGCTGCTCTGGCTGCCTTTTGAGCAGCGATGTTGCGAGGCCTCATATCGTATCAGTGGAAAAGCTTGCCTCATGACGATCTGTGCGGCTCCCTGATGCTCATTGAGCTATTGGCTGCCAATGATGTAGACCGCTATGCCAGGAGTCATTACATATGCTCGTGCACACCAACCTGAAACCTGTGGTCTTTGATAAACCTTGCTCACCCAATATCTGGCAAATTCACAGATGGTATTGGCCGGCATTATTTATAATTATTTGTAATTTAAAAATATAACAAGTTGGTGATCACAATAATGATTAAGCTTCAATTTTTTTATTTTTCATGACGTTTTTTTTCGGTAGGGTTTTACAGCAATCAACAAACCGAGAGGCTTGAAATAATGAGAAACTCTACCTTGGCAATTGCCATTTCAATGGCGTTGTCCGTGCCTGCTATTGCCAGCACTGTATCTGCACAGGAGGCAAATAATGGCAACGGCTATTTTCAGCTGCAGGTCACCGAAAACAATGGACAAATCCAAACCGATGCGGTGAATGCAGAAATTGTCAACTTTCCTGACAAGAACATGGAGGCCGCAGTCAAGTCCGCGTTAGGCATTGCAGAGGCAGACCCAGTGACGAGCAGTGATATGCTGATGCTGGACCAGCTGAATGCCGTCGGCAAGCATATCGAGAGTCTGGTTGGCATGCAGTTTGCCAAAAACCTTGTCTCATTGGATGTGACGGACAATGACATCAGCGATATTTCCGTGATCAGCACACTGCCACTTACTTCGCTGAAGATAGGTGCCAACCACTTGAGCGATATCCATCAAATTGGCGCCATATCAACCCTGACCGTACTGGATATCTCAAATAATGGCATTGATTCACTGGACGCTATTACCGGGCTGCAGAACCTGAGCAACCTGACCGTCAGTCATAATCCGATTGATGACCTCTCCCCGCTGGGGAAAATGGGCAAGCTCAAACAGCTTGAGGTGGCATCAACCAAGATCTCCACCCTGGAATTTATGCCTGCAACACTGGTTGGCTTGAATATTTCGAACAACAAGATTGCGGATTGGTCCGGCATGGCCAACCTGCCCGCCTTGCAGAAGCTGGATGTGTCGGGGTGTCGCCTCGATGATCTCGAGAAGATAGTGCATGGGCCGCGCTATCTGGCCAAACTGACTGCCGATGACAACTACATCAGCAATGCTCGGCCGCTGGCCTATCTGCATGACAACACCAGTGTGTCACTGAAAAACCAGCACGTGGTGATGGCGGATACGGTGCAGGGTAAGTGGCTCACAATTGCTCTGCGCACCCCGGAAGATCATGTGCCAGCCATTGTTTGGGCCACTCCCGGCAGCTATGACGAAGCGACCAACCAACTGGAATGGGAAGGGCCCGGTCAGAATTCACTGACCTGGTCGTATGAGAGCAGCAACAAGAAGGTGGTTGCAGATGGCACTGTGACTCAGCTGGTATCCAAGCCGTAATCGTTTATTGAAGCGAGTCAGTTATTAATAAAAGGCATTGCCCATTACTATGTGATGAAGCAATGCCTTTTTGTATGTCCTTGCTTGTACGCTTGGGGCATTCTTTCACATGAAGTGTGGGCTGGGTGGCTCCTGGTGGTGTTCGATGCTGTCGGAAAATGGACTGTCGTCCGATGGCTTTTTTTGGGTCCCTATCTAGGGTGAAATTAAGTGCTGCCTGATATAATCATCATGCTGGATGTTGGTTTAAATGGGAATGGGTAGCCTCATTCAGTAGATAAAATGCTGCCAAGTACAGGATAAACACTTGGCTGTTTATTGCTCTATGATATTGATTTTGATGGTATTTAATTGAAATTAACCATAATTTCAGCGAGTTGGGATTAGCTGCTACCATGTTTTGTCTCATTAACAACCATGAGGGCGCAAGATGTTCTTCAACAGGCCTGATATCAATGATATTTTTCCGGAACCAGACAAGTCTGCAAGCTGGAAAAGCAAAAAGAACTATAAATACGATTACTTAAACATACCTATAAAATACATAGTAAGAATATTTGTTTTACTGCTGATTGCGTTTGCCATGCTGGACATCTATCTTACGGTCAAGATTTATATGGAGTACAGCAGCGGGGTGTAGCGTTGTCATTTTAGGTGCAGATGAGTCTTTTTTTGTGTTTCCATTCAAATCAGCGACGTTCTTATTTAAATAAGTCAAAAACATCATGCTGGAAGTCAATTATCACCTCGGTGAGCAGATAACGTTTATTCCATCACGCTACAGTCTGGTGAAGCAAAGGACAGAGTCCTCCCGCGAAGTACATTTAAGCCAGAAAGAGTGCCAACTGCTGGAGTTTTTGTGTGAGCATCCTCAGCAGGTAATATCCAGGGAGGAGTTTACCTCTGCACTGTGGAACAACAGCGAAAGCAGCGATATCGGTCTGAATAAAAATATCCTGATGATCCGGCGCAAGCTGGAGTCCCTGGGGATGATGGACTCTATCCGTACCGTGCCCAGAGTGGGTTACATGATGGATCTGACCATCCTGAAAGAGGAGCTGATCATTGACGACGCCCCCGACACAGTCACCCATGATGCACTGGTCGGAGAGCTGGTTGATGACGCGGACCCAGGCCGTGACCTGTTTGACGATCCCCCCTTGCCACACGCATGGCACCGCAGCAGGGTTGTCCGCAAGCGCGGCGTGATGGTCTCGTTGCTGCTTGGCCTGCTCGTTCTGGCTGGCTGTTTTCTGCTGGTGGAGGAAGAAGAGAGCCAGCCCTATCTGACCAAAAAGATAACCACCCGGCACGGCATCATCTATCGCGTGGATGGGGCCAATCCGCCGATTTCCAGCGCCACCCTGGAGATGATTGACAAGGCTTCCGAGCTGTCGGCGGAGAGCGAATACCGGATGATGGTTGCCGAGCACCTTGTGTCTGTCGTCTCCTATACCGGTGACAAACCGCGCTGGGAGAAGATCTATTACGTGCAACATGATGCATCACTGGATCCCCAGCTCATCTGCATTGCCCGGCATATGTCACAGCCACCAGCGGATGTGTTGCCTATGCCTGCAGCAGGGACCTATTACAACAACATTCACTTCTATGAGCCGTGCGATACCGCAGAGCACCCGGTGGTGGCCCTGCAAGTGCGCCACAAGGGATTTGGCGAGAAGATCCACGAGTTTGTGCAGGATGTGTCGCTGTTTACCGCAGAGGGCGACAAGCTGGCGGAGCTCAGTCTGCTCAAGGTGCGTGAAGGCAAGGTGAGCGACCCCGCTGAACATCCCGTCATCGCCTTGAAAGTGCACCTCCAGAGTGTGCACGTCAAATTTCTGGAATCGGATCTGCTGACCCCCTATCGGGCGGCGACCATGAGCATAGTGACCGATGAGGACGAACAGCTCGACTACTCGCTGGAGCCCGACAAATGGCTCCATGCTTCCAGCGCACATGGCGGCTTTCTGGCGCTGTCGCGCAGGGCGCCGGATTAAGCCTCCCGCCCGGATGCCCCGGCGGGCTCTCGGCAAGGGCTGCGCCGTCACTTATCCCACCAAGGCTGGCTTGTGCCAGCCTTTTCTTTATTCTGCCCTTGCCATGCCACCAGCTTTTGCCTTGATGCCCCCTCTCCTCGCCACCGCCCTGAACCCCCTGGTTAAGTGAAGTGCCGGCCGGCTCGCTGGTTGCTGGACTCTATGCTGCAACACAATGGTCCTGAGGCCGGGCGTGGCGGTGGGGGGCAGGAGCGGGATAAAGTGTCAATAAGGGTTGAGCCTCAGGCTCCGGGGATGATGCGGGAGCAAGGGGGCCCGGATTGGGCCGTCCGCGGATTTGCCTCGGCTCGGCGGTGCGAACCGGGGATTCACTCGGCAGTCAGGAGCCGCGCACCGCCGCCGCTGAAGATACCGGACGCCCCCGGATAGGGGGGCTGACGCCGAGCGCGAATGGATGGACCCCTTCGGCGGAGCGCACCTCGGTCGGCAGAGGCCGGCCATCCGGGTGGCGGTAGGGTGACGGTTCCCGACCCGAGGTCGCGGGTGTGCACATACTGGGCCAGAGGAGCGACATGGCTTATGCGTGCTGCATGGGATAGCGGGTAATGGCGCAGAGGGGAATGGCGACAGTGCGGAGGAACAAGGAGGGGGGCCACAGCCATCGGGTGGAGTTGGAGGGCGTTCCGGGTCAGGGCCCGGCGGATAAGGCCCAATGGCAAGGCAATTCCGTTTGCCTTGGTTGCGGAGTCAGGTTATCTGCGAAGGATTACTGGTAGGTCATGATAAAGTCGGCGGAGGCATCGAATTCACCCGGCACCGCCTTGCCACCTTGAGCCACGGTACTGATCACCTTGGCACCAAACTTCAGGTGGTTGTCGCCATTGACCAGGCTGGCCACCTTGGTCGGAGTGCCGAGCACGATCTCTTCCCCATTTTGCTTGTTGACCAGGGAGATGGCGCCACCGGAGCCGCCGCCGTTAAGGGCCAGGCTCTTCTTGGCGGTGTCGGCCGGGATGCCGTTGAAGGTGACGGTGGCGTCGCTGGCGGTGGCGAAGTCACAGGCTTCCAGGTGGATCTCGAACGGGCGCAGCGGAGTGGAGCCCTGCTTGTTCAGCAGCGAGTTGGCGATCTCCCCCATCTGGATGGTCTGGTCCACGCTCTCCGGGGCGATGGAGCAGGGGGCGTCGATAATGGCGCCGATAAACTTGATGGTGCCGTGACCCTGATCCACGGGCGGTTTTTCGGTTGGAGTATCTTCGGCAAAGGCGGTACCAGTGCTCAGCGCGAGGGAGAGGGCGAGCGCCGACAGCCCCCAGCGGGCGGAATTCATGGGTTTCATATTGGTTACCTTGTTTCGTTTCGTTGAGAGTATGCATAACGACAGCGAGCTGGTCAGTCAGGAGAAAGGGAGCCCCATGTTGGCGCAAACCGACTCACCTGGTGCTGTCGACCAAGGCATGCTACCCCTTATAGTCGCCTGCTCCCAGTTATCAAAAATTTCTTTTATATCCCTTTTATATCAATGCCTTGACCTCTTGTTTTGGTGTGCGTAAGTGGGGGCCGGTCGGTTGCAGTCTGCGGCTGGTTCTACGCTGGTGGCGACCAAATGGAACCATATCCCGTGCCACGGCAGACGGTCTAATATCAGCGGCATGGTCCTGTAAGCTTCGCAGCGCGTGATCCAGTGCGTTGCGAGTTGCGGGCGTGAGGCGCGGGAGTCAGGGGGCCAGCACGGGGTGCCGCGCTACGGCATAGCGGGCGGGCACTCCCGTGGCCGGGGCCGCGACCCGTTGGTCTCCCAGCGTTTCTGGGACGTCACGATGAAGCCGGCGGTCGCCCCCAACTCACCCGGCACCGACTCTTATCCCCATACCCCGTCCCTGATCTCCTTTGAGTCGGACTGCGGTGAGGTTGTCCCTATAGGCCAGACGTGATCCCGTGCGGTTCAGGGGTGGCGACCCGTCCCTTTCACCGTCGTGCCAGTTATCAGAGTTGATGGCGTCACCGGACCCCTCCACCTCCTGGAGGATCCAGGCGCTTCGGGGTAGTGCCCGGCGGGATGCCGTTGATAGAGCCGGGGGATCCTAGCATGGGGTCGGTCGCTGGCTCCCAGTTGAGTGGCACGGGGGAAGCGCAAGTGCTTCCACTCGGTTCGGACAGGTGCGGGCAGTCTGGTCGCGGTCATCCTCTGGATCACGCGAACCTCGTGGCCTCACTGGTGCGTCTGGAATTGCGCCGATCGGGTGGATGTAGCCGAGCCGTGTCGCCCGCCCGGGTGGCCACGCCGCCAGGCCGTTTAGTTTCTGCGCGCGGAGCTTGCGGCAGGGCGGGGCTGTGTGGGTTCGCTCACCTCTGCTTCCGGTGCTAAGGTGGGGTGGGGTGATACTGTCGATTGGGGCTCGTACGAGCTCGTTCTGGTGGAGGAGATGCGATTGGTTGGGCGAGGGCACGGGTGCCTGAGGCCACGGTTTGTCTTGCCGGCTTGCAGTACGCCTTTCACCACACCTGTCGCCCCCCGACCGCAGCTGTGGGTGCAGTCGGGCCTGGTAGTCTGCGCCGAGCAGTCGGCTGCTGCTCCTGGTCCTCGGGAGGTAAATAGCTGGTCCTGCGTGGTCCCGACCGGCCTAGGCCTATGGATCTCCCTTCGGTGAGGGGCACCCAGTTTACCCCGGGGTGGTTGCTTGCCCACGTCCTAGGGAGGGCGAGACGTGCCCCTAGGTCGGCCGCGCGTTGGGGGCGAGTCCCCGTAGCCTCTGACGGCCGACACGCCCCCCTCCGAGCTTCCTGACTGGCCGCAGCCACCGGGTTTCCGTCAACCCGTTACTATCGGGCGGCTTCCTCTACTCCACCCTCAGACTTCAGCACCGATCAATTGGGTTCTAGTATCAGCACTCCTGACGCTGAAAACTTCCCACTCGAGCTTGGGTCTGCGGCGGTGGTTAGTTCCAACGGAATGCTGCCTATTCCAGCCCCGGGTTTGGCGATTGTGAAGGGCAGCTGGACCCCACGTACTTTTATTGCGACCGATACCCCCGCTCCACTGTCTCGCACACTCGACCCCCCTCCCTGGAGACTGAGTCGGTAATCAGGAGCCGTCCCGCTGCACTGATATTGCAGGTCAAGGCGAGAGGACGCCCCCTCAGCAGTTATTGTTCCCACGTCCTTGTTGAGGGTCCTCGCATTAAACCAACAGGAACCGTTCCGGTCGGGAACGCGGATGCACCTCCCCAGCGTGAGCGGTTCGACACCGGCAGGCAGGATGTTGTCAGATGTGTTGGATACGAAGACTCCCACGCATTCGTATCCTCCGGTTCCCGTTGCGCACCCTCCCGAGTGATGCATGTAGAAGTTCGCCGTTGCCCCCGGGGCTGGTGTGGATGTGTTGAACACGAGTTGGTTTATTTGGGCGACTCTGTTGTTGTAGTCGTCACTCGAGAAGGTGTAGTTCGTTGAGTATGTGAAGCCTGCGTCGCCAGAATGAAGGTGCCCATAATCGTAGTGTGAGTTTGAGCGGATCAAGACGTCGTCTTCGGCCGAGGGCGGCTCGGCGGTAAAGGTGACGTTGCCGGACCATTCATTGCACCAGTTTTGCATTAGAGCTAGGTTGGTGGCGTGGGGAACGACGACCGCGTGTACGGGGCCCGACAGGGACGATAGAGTGGCTAGCAAGACGCCGGTCATTAGGTTTGGGGCTTGGCGATGGTGGCGGTGCGGTCGGCTTGTTATTGTCGGGGGGGTCATTGTCGGTCCTTTATGGTTCGGTTGTTTGGGGGGGGCGACATGGCGCCCCGACGGCGAGGCCGGCGGCCCACAGCACCCCGACACCTCATAAAATACCCCCGCACCCTGCGTTGGCACTCGGCTTCCGGGTTGCCGGCACGCAGGGTCTGCTCATAAAGCCGCAGGGACTTGGTTCGATAGCGTTGCAGGGCGTTGGGGGCGATGCCGACCCGGCCCTGCGTGGTATACCAGCCACCCAGCCAGTCGATGCCGCGATCCAGGCGGCCAATCCAGGTCTTGGCGGGGTGCTGGCTAAAGCCGTCGGCGGCCAGATAGCCATTGAGACGGCGCACGGCATCGCGCAGGCGCCAGCGGGTGCGGGCCAGCACGATAAAGTCGTCCATATAGCGGGCGTAATAGAACTCCCCCCTGGCGGCAAAGTCCGCATCGATATGCCACAGCAGGCTGGCGCCGATCAGCGGGCTTAGCGCGCAGCCGCGGCTGATCCCCCCGCCGGGGGTATGAAACTCGCCGCCGCACTCGACGCTGTAATAGAGGTATTGGCGCATCAGCTCGCGGCAGACGGGGCAGGGCAGCGGTGCCACCAGCCGGCTGAGCACCCGTGCCCGGTCGATATGCTGGTAGTAGCCGCGAATATCGGTGCGCAGCACATAGGGGTGGCTGCCCCCGGCCCCTTGCAAAAAGTCGTGCAGCCGGCGGCGGGAGGCCACCACTCCCATGCCGCGGCCATGTTCGCAGGCCGGGTGCCAGGGGAGCCGTGGGGCGACCCGCAGCGCCACCCATTTCAGCACCAGCGCATCTTCTGCCGACCAGATGGTGTGGCCCCCCAGCAGCTGCATGGGGCTGAGCCGATAGTGCCCCGCCATCACCCGGGCAAACAGGGTGGTCGCGCGCGCTGGCCAGTGAAAGCGCAGGTGCCAGATATCGGCGTTGGCCGGGTAGTGGCGCCGCCGCTGGCAGAGCCACTGATAGGCAAGTTGCCAGGCCTGCGCCGGTGCGAGTTCGGGATAGCGGCTATTCATAGGTCAGCTTGAGGGTTGACTGGGCGCTGAAGGTGCCGGGGGTGAGCTTTTTCTCCCCCGATTTCAGCAGCGCGACGTAGACCCCGAAATCGAGCTGGTTCTTGCCGGTTTGCAGGGTCTGTTTGCTGCTGGCCTGGCCCAGCGGCAGATCCTTGGGGCTATCCTTGCCCTGGACTATGCCGAGGGCGATGCCGGCGGCGGCGCTGCCCTTGGCCAGGCTCAGCAGGTTCTTGTCCTCGCTGGAGGCGGTGCCGCTGAAGGTGACCTTGACCCCCTTGGCCACCGAGGGATCGCACTCTTCCAGGTGCAGCACAAACCCCTTGGGTTTGGAGCGTTTGTCCCGCAGCAGATCCTTGTTGACCACGGTACCCAGATCCAGGCTGATGTTCGCATCCGCCGGGGGGATGGTGCAGGGCACCGAGACCAGGGTGCCGGTGATGGTCAGCTGCACCGAGTCGTAGCCGTCAGCCCAGGCGCGGGCCGGCAGCAGCCCCAGCCAGGCGAGGCAGATCAGGGCTGGCAGGCCGCGGGCCTTGTGGATCATGGGGTTCATCGTTACCTCCTTCAGGCCGCTTTGTCGGCGCTGGTCAGGCTGCAGTGCTGATCGGTGCAGCGAAAGTGGAGCGGGCGGCGCCCGCCGAAGTCATCGACATAGGTGAGGGTCGGCGTGTTGCCGAGCCGGGCAACCCCGAGATTGAGCTCACCCTGACCAAACGGGGCCAGCATCAGGGGGGTGAAGTCGGCCTGCCCTTCGTCATCGGCCTTGCCGGCGGCATCGACCAGGGTGATGAAGTAGGGAGTGGGGTTCTCCACCCGGTAGTGCCCCTGGGTCGGGGTCAGCTTGAGCTGCTGCTGCCAGGGGGCGACATGGGCCTCCGGCTCCACCACCAGCGACTGCGGCCGGTAGAAGAACTTGATGCGGGTCTGCAGCGCCAGCTGCAGGGAGTTGGGTTTGTCGCTGCGCGGCGGGATCTCCCGCAGGTTGAAGTAGAACAGGCTCTCCCGATCCTGGGGCAGCAGGTGGCTCGCCTGGGTGGCCTGCACCTTCAGCATGCTGTCGGCGCCCGGCTCCAGCCGCTGCACCGGGGGCAGCACCACGAAGGGGCTTGAAATCTTGCGGCCCATGGCATCTTCCATCCAGGCCTGGGCCAGATAGGGCAGCTCCTTGTTGTGGTTGCGGATGTTGAGGCTCTGGGACTTGCTATCGCCGGTGTAGATCACCCGGGTGCGATCCAGGGCCACGGCGGCCTGAGTGGGCAGGGCGGCCACCAGGGCGAAGGCCAGCAGGGCGTGTTGCATCAGTTTCATCGTCGGATCTCGTGTTGGTCAGTAAAACGGGTCTCAGTGACAGCTCAGGGTGGGCAGCTCGTCCTCCGCCGGCAGCGGGTTTGGCAGCACTGCCTGGCAGTGGGCATGGTCGCCCCAGCGGATGAAGATCGGCTCGCCGGCGTGCAGCCCCGCCAGATAGGCCATGCCGTCGTCGCTCAGCATCCCCAGTCGCAACTGCTGTCGGTTCTCCACCACAGCGGCGAAGGGGGGCGTCTTGCCGCTCTGGAGCCGGAAGGCGAGCAGCCGCTTGCCCCCCGCCAGCACATCGAAGTGCTGGTAGCCGATGGCCCCTTCGGTGAGGGTGCGGCTGGCCACGGGGGAGCCGATGGGTTCGACCTCGTCGCCGAGCCGATCCACATCTATGCTGGTGCGCTGCCGGTAGTAGCTGGTGAGATCGGCCACCACCGCCTTGCCGTGGCGATCCGTGGTGGTGACGGGGCCGCCGGCATGGATCGGCACCCCTTCGGCGCCATCGGCATCCACCAGCAGGCGACTGCCCCCCATCATGCCGACCCGGTGCAGGGCGGTGCCCTGCGCGGTGGCGGTGATGCCCCCCTGCACGGAGAGGCCCGCACTCAGGTTTTTGCCGCCGTTCTGCTCGCTGGCATTGACCGACAGCTGCGCCTTGTCGGCGGTATGGGAGTAGAAGCCGCTCAGGCTCTCCCCACGGGGCGAGGTGCTGGCCGAGAGGGAGTAGTTGTTGCGCTCGTCCAGGGTGTTGTAGTAGTTGGCGCTGTGAGTCAGGGTGTCGTTTTGCGACGAGAGGCTGTAACCGAGGTGACTGCCCCCGCCGAGCGGCACCGAGAGGGAGAGGTACATACCGGTATCGGCGTTCTCCCACTGGGTTTGGCGGTAGGCGTTCACCGTCAGCCCCAGGCCGCGCCAATCCTTCACATCGAACTGGTGGGAGAGGGCCAGGCTGATGCGTTCACTGTCCGGCTTCAGCCAGTAGGACTGGTGGGTGTAGTCGAAGTAGGCGCCGATATTCTGGTTGCGAAACTGCTTGCTCAGAATGACCGAGTACATCTCTTTCGAGCCCCCCTGGTAGTAGGCCTGGCTCTCGTCTTTGGCGCTCAGGTAGTCGCTCATGGTCATGAAGTCGCGCTCCGAGAAGCGGTAACCGGCAAACGCCACCTGGCTGTCGTATTTGTCGAAGCTCTTGGAGTAGTTGACCCGATAGGAGCCGCCGTGCTTGATGCCCTTCTCGGGCAATTCGGCCCGCGACTCCGTCATGTCGAACGAGATGGCTCCAAATTGCAGCAGGTCCCGGCCCGTACCCACAGTTAGCGCGGCATAGCCGTCGCTCACCAGGGCGCCGCCGAAGAGGGACCAGCCATTGTTGACCCCCCAGGAGGCTTCGCCGCTGACAAACAGCGGCCCTTCCAGGCTGTGGTCGAGGTTGGAGGGCTTGCCGCTGGCAAACTTGTAGCGTACCGAGCCCGGGCGCGACAGATAGGGGATGGCGGCGGTATTGACCTTGAAGGTTTGCAAGGAGCCATCCTGTTCCTCTACCCGCACGTCCAGCTCGCCGCTGGTGGCCGAGTTGAGATCCTGGATTCGGAAGGGACCGGCCGCGACCTGGGTCTCGTAGAGAACGCGTCCCCCCTGGCTGATGACCACTTTGGCGTTGGTTTTGGCGATACCGACCACTTCGGGGGCATAGCCACGCAGGTTGGGGGGGAGCATGTTGTCATCCGAGGCTAGCGTGAGCCCGGTGAAGCGGAACGAGTCGAAGATGGAGTTGCCAAGATCCAGCTCCCCCACCATCAGCTTCTCCTCGCGGGACGGGAGCGGGCGATAGGCGTAGACCCGGGTCACGTCGGCAGAGTGTTGCTGGTGGGTCTCTTTCACCTGTTTCGGATGGGTGGGATCCTGCGGTTCATCCTGATCCTGCTGGTCTTCATCCTGAGACGGTTTCTGGGTATGCCAGCCACGATTGCTCTGATATTGCGCCTGCCAGTCGGCCCGCACGCGCCAGGCACCATAGTTGGCCCCCAGCACGCCGTAGGCACTGGCGTTGGTATTATTCTCCCACTGCTCGGAGCTGGTCGCATGTTGCAGGTTGATGCCGTAATCGAGCATAAAACCGTTGATGCCGTTATCCCAGCGGCTGATGGGTTCCCAGTTGTCGTCGATATATTCCAGGTTGGTTTGCGGAATTGAGATGGTGAGGGTGTAACTGCTGATATCCGGACGCAGCGCGCTCCCTTCCAGCACATCGAGATTGATGCACTGCATGTCGGTATTTGCCCGCAATACTTTTTGCAGGGCGCTCTCCTTGAGGCCGAACTCTTCCAGCAGTGTTTTCGGAATACAACTTATGGACGCGCCATCCGCATCACTTTTCACCGTGATTTCGCGCTCGCCCAGTGAACGATCGTTGATATTTACCTGCATTGTATATTTGCCGGGAACGATATAGCCGACGTGAGTGAATTGTTCGAAGTCGATATTTTCGCGATCGGCTACATCCAGCAAATCGGTATTGAAATCGATGCCGCTGGCAGGGGCTGCCTGAATGGCAAAGGTACCAAGCAAGTGGATTATCAATATTGCAATGCGTTGTTTCATATCAATATCGTCACTGTCTGTAAGGGGCCGGGGCTGAACTGCCTGCCACACGGTTGTGATGATCGACAACCTTTCAAAAAAAAAGCCGCGCTGACGCCGGGTCAGGCGCGTTTTTTATATTCAGAGGGATGAAATGAGAAACTGGCACCACCTAGTTTCCTGGCCGCAGATATCGCCCAGCGCAATGATTCCCCCGATTGGCCAGCACATGGTATCGAGCTGGAACCTGCTTTGGCTAGTTACAGATAATTCCGGTATTATCCGTTAGTAATCAATGTGTTGAGCTTTGTTCTCATCAGGTGTTGGGTCGCCTGAAATCGGGTCTGGCAGGCCATTTCTGGTGGTTTTTAGAGCAGTCAGGCAAAGCGTGGCGCGGATAATGGATGTGGAACCAGGGTTGATCGCCGAAGAGAAAATGAGCTAATTATCCGGATGGAGATGTGTGTGCCGATAGAGCATGAGTGATTAACGATAAGCGACACTGAAATATTATGGGGAGATATAACAGGGCTGATATGGGAAATAGGTGGGCATCCCTGCCCAATACAGCTTCCTTGATATCATCACGCTTGTACTGACTTGATCCCGGTCAGTCGTACTTCTACCCGACGGTCCGGCGCCAGGCATTGAATGCGTTTTGCTTTGGATTTGATGCCATCGCACTGAGTGCCGGTGAGCGAGTCATCGGCGCCACGTCCCTCAACCCGGATTTTGCTGGCCGGCAGCCCCTGGGAGACCAGGAAATCAGCCACTGCCCGGGCGCGGGCCTCGGAGAGGCGCTGGTTCACCTTGGCCGAGCCGATGCGGTCGGTATAGCCGATCACGATGGCTTCACCCTCTTTGGGACGGGCGTTGGCCAGGTCCTGGTAGAGCTTGTCCAGGGTCTGCAAGCCCTCTTCCTTCAGGTCTGCCTTGCCAAAGGCAAACAGCACGTCAGAGCTCAGTTCGAAGGTCTTGTCGACCATGACGGGTTCCGGCGCCGGAATGGGGCGCTCTACCGCGACCGGCTCAACATAGCTGGAGCGGAAGGGGTGGTAGACCAGCTCCAGCGTGGTCATGTTCTGGTTGGGTTTGGTGCTGGTGTGGTAGTCACTGCTGTGCAGGTCTGCGACATCAGTGATGTAACGCCAACGGGCCTGCAGATCCAGCGCATCGGTCAGTTGATAGGTCAGGCCGGCGCCAAACAGGGAGGAGACCTTGGTGTCCTTGGTACCCAGCCCGTCGGTGTGGGCCCAGTAACCACCGACCTCACCGAACAGACTCAGGTCTGTGGCCAGCGGAACACGGCCGATCAGGGAGAGAGAGCCGCCCTGATTTTCAAAGCGGTTGCCATCGGTGTTGCCACGGCCGGCGTAGATGTAGCCCAGTTCGGCACCCAGATAGTCGTTAAGGTTGTAACCCGCAAAGGCGTTGGCGGCAGTGGCATCTTCGGTGCCGTTTTCGACACCATTGATTTTGTTCAGGCCTTGAAAGTGGGTGAAGCCGGCACCGGCACCGAAATAGAGATCGGCCGAGTCACCGTTCTCGGCAGCATTGGCAGAACCGGTACCAAGACCCAGCATCAAACTGCTTACGACAATGGCAAGCCTCTTTTGTCCAAATATCATGGATGACATCCTCATATTTTAATTTCTGGTTTTATTGTTTTGTTGCAAGCTGGCGCCAAGCCAAAAGTGAGCCATTCAGTACGAAGCTCGGGTTAATAAGGCAGCTTGGAGAGCACGTGGAGAACAGTAGCCTGCAAGATGAGATAGTCAAATTATTTAAAATTAATATTTGTTATTTCACAAGGGTAGGGGCAAATCAGCGGGTTGGTTTTATATGGGCGGCTAGTATATGACTTTAAAGGTATTTTTTCATATTTGTCGGATTCCTTTGATTCTATATATGATCAATGCTCGATAATTGGAAAATGAGGTTTGCAGTATGAAGAAAATATCGAACTTGCGTTTGGTCACTGCCTTGACGGTGGCAATGGTATCGGGGGGTTATGCTGCTCTTGCCTGTGCAGAGGATGACGGTGGTTGGAGTGATTTGGGGCCATCCAGTCCAGCTGCGTCTTCTCCTCAGGATCAGGGCCATGGCACCATCAAGTTTGTGGGTGCCATTATCGACGCCCCCTGCTCCATCGCGCCTGAAAGCGTGGATCAGACCGTGCAGATGGGGGAGATCGCCAACTCGCTACTCAAAAAGCAGGGTTCCACCCCGCTGCGGCCGTTCGAGATCCACCTGGAAGCCTGCGATTTCACCACTGCAGCCAGTGCGACCGTGACCTTCTCCGGGATCCCGTCTGATGACACCAAGCATGCGCTGGCATTGAACGGTGGGGGGTCTGGTGGTGCGATTGCTCTGGTCAACAAGCAGTCAGGGGAAGAGATTGTATTGGGTACGCCGACCAAGGTGTCCAGTTTGGTCAATGGCGACAACCACCTGAAGTTTGGTGCCAAGGTGGTCAGTACCGTTGCCGCCGATGGCAGCAACCCGCCCGTGCCGGGTGAGTTTGATGCCGCGGCAGACTTTGTCATGAATTATCAGTAATCCATCACCTTCATCGGGCGGCCACGTGGCTGCCCGTTCACTCCTCCCAGGGGCCATACCAGGCATCGCTCAGTGGTGCCAGCCTATGTTCAATCACCCAAGGTTGGGCGGTCAGCCAATTGGCTACCTCTTTACGATCCGATTCAGTCAGTGAGCCTTTCGCCGATTGACAGAGATAGCCGCTGATCTCATGACCCGATAAAGAACCGCCACCACCAAATATCCAGCCCTGGGGCTCGATATACTCCAACCAACGATCCAGTGCCTCCTCAAAATCGACCTGTGATGGCTTTATGGTGAAAACGAGGTGTAAGCCCAACTCCTGAAATTCATCGAGATGCAGTTTCTTGCGTAAGCGGCGGGAGCGTTTTTTCCTCAACTCAGAGGGTTGAAATGTCATGTCGATCCTCGACTCATGGTGCCTGGCTCAGGAAACAGTTCCAAACTGTCCCCTGAGGTCAGTGGGGAGAAATGTCTGGAGTATCAAAGGACTACTCTACAGGAATGGCTATGATGCAATCCAGTGCCTGCTTGCCAGTGGGTCTGGGTTACCTGTCATCGGGCCCTGGGATTCGCAGGATCATTTTCCCTGGCCATTTCATATCTGGAAGGCAAAAGGATCATTGGTGTGTTTTTATGATGTTGATATTTAATGGTTTTTATTTGTTTGGTAATTTTTTACAGGTAGTTTCTGACCTTGGCTTCTGATCCAAAATGATCGCTTTCATATACGCAAGCCAGAGGGATGGACCTTTGGCATTTTCACAAGGTAGATGTGCCCGTTTTTCGTATGTAGCGACGCGCAGTCGAGGGATTCAGTCCGTGCTCTACTGCGTATTGAGCAATGGTTATGTGTTTACGTTCTGACTGCAATGCATAGCGTCGGCAGTGGGTCTTCCACTCTTCACTCATAGGCAGTCGCTTCAACTCCAGTCTTGCTGTCTTATGATGCAGCTTATGCGTTTTTATATAGGCCTCGACCGACAAGCCGTTTTCAGCCCGTTCTGATTGGTATTGTTGACGGTGCCGTTCCCAGAAGCGTCGTCTCAGATCTGCACTGCCCAGCTCCCGGAACTTTACATAGGCGAGTCTCAAATCAAGCCGATATAGCTCTGCATAGGCCTTGATGCTGATACCTTGTAGCAGCACCAGAGTGGCAAAGTTCTCCTGATGATGGCGCCAGAATCGCTTGCGCTCCAATAGTCCCATTTCATTCGGCTGCCTGATCCTGGTTGGTATGCTGGGTGCATAAATTCGGCTTTTCATCGTTCATTGCTTCCTGATACTGCGACTGATTTGGTAGTCCTTGACCGCTGCTGGCCGCTTTCCCTTGTCTTTGGTTTTGGCCAAATAGCTCAAGCGGTAGACAAGCAATCTATGTTCATCCAGGCGATCACGGTGGACGAAGTAAAAGGGATTCATCGGCAGGGCTAGGTAGCCATATGTCCATTCTGCTTTGGCTAACCGGTAGACATTGTCAGAGTGCTTGACCTTTTGTCCGTCCAGCAGCAGAGCCAAATGGTAGTGTTGGGCTGCGGATTTGGCTTTCTCTCTGACCCAGATGTAACCGTGATAACAGGGGCCGTAGTGCTGGATCAGTGTTGATTTGAACTGTCTGCAGAACCGACTGATGGGTTGATTGTTGTCTGTGCCCTGTTGCATCTTCAGCTCCAGGCGGATGGCCAGCAACTTGCTGGTCTTGCTAAAGAATCTTTCCAGTAATCGGAAGATGCCATCCATGATATCCCGCCTGATACGTATGTTGTTCATGACCGCCCAAGCATGGCCTTGGTACTCATAGTTCAGGGGAAGAGTCAAAGAAGAATCATTATTAATACCGGGCATATATTATCAATATCCTGAAGCAGTGATGGCGGCTGGGCGCAGTTAACCCCCGCCACTTGTGGGCGGGGTGCTCTGCAAGTAGAGACTAGGCCTTGGAGAAAATCGGGAATGATGTGCCAGTTTGTTACATTCGGTGCCAAATAAAGGAGGCTGCTGCCCCCATTTATTCTTCAATCCACTGTTAACAGTGCTTCAATTTGCTGCCTTGTCCACCCCATGATCCGTCCGTTGCTATGTTTGAGCGGTGCCGGGAGCTTGGCCAAAGCGAGCCACCGGTAGATCGTCGTTCTGGAGCACCCCAGCACTCGCTGCAGGTCTTTGTGTTTGAGAATGGGTTGCAGCGTTCCGCTGTCTGCCGCCGCCAACGAACGATAGCTGAAGGGAGATTTGGCCATCACTTGCTCTCCATCAACTCTGCGAGCCATTGTTGGTATACCGACTCTGGCCAGCCGACTGTTTTGCCATGGATCTTGATGGGTTCGGGAAAAACCCCGTCACGAACCCATGCCCACAGAGTGCGGCGATTACGTCCGACAAGATCACAAACTGTTGTAATGGAAAGTATTTTTTGAGAAGTCATGGTTCACCTCGTCTCATTGGATTTGATGAGTGCATCTTCCCGGATTTATTCTGAGATGTGAGGTGAGCAAAGGCTAAATCACGGTGAGTTAGGTTAACTCACCGTGTTCGGCGTTAATTTAGCCAATTCTGGATGGTATTTTTGTCGACATTAGCCAACTGGCTCTGTATTTGGTCCCGCGACCTTGAGCACATCAGCGTTTGAATCGCTTCTGCAATTGCGGTATTCGACCACTCCTCGAACGGCTTGTTAGTCAGAAAGAGAAAACCTGCCGAGGTGTGAGCACACCGTTTTATAAGCTGCCGGATCAGTTCCTTATCAGGGCACTGCAGGGCCTGACAGAGTTTAATGACAAGTTGGTGATAGTGAGAGGATGTGAGGTTATTGCGTTCAACGGCGATGGTTGCCAGCGCGTCATCATGCTCCACCAGCAATTCCGTCAGGAAGATGAGCATGGCATGTTTTTTGGTGGAATATCTTGGGGACTTTTCGAGGGCGCTAGAGCCCGAACTGGATGAATGCCGGGCCGTGTTGCGTACTAGTTGCTTCATGCTCTCCTGAGTCAACCACAAGTGCTCGGGCAATACACGGCAATCTGGTACCTCGGGGTTCTTGGCAGAGGTCACTGGCACAATGGAGACTTGAAAGCCATCAATGGGATTGTCGAGGGTGAGCAGATAACCGTGCGCCACAAAGAAGGAGCGAAACTCCACCACCCCATGAGTTTCCAACTGCTTGGCAAAACTGTGGCCCACAGTCCAGAGTCCGGATGCTTTGGCCATCAAGGTCAATGGATAGGTAACCCCACCGTAACTGAAGCGGTAAAACATGGGGACGCCACCAAACAGTTTGCCTGGACGCACATCATTAAAGTGGAGTCGTGCCAGCCCAAATTCACCCTGAGTGATCTTCAACGTCGCATTGACCAACCGGTCCTGAGCTCCCACCTGCTTGTCGAAAGCATCATTTGGCTGTGCTGGGGTCAGGTTGCGTATGATAACGGCACATTCTGACTCTTCTAGCATCAAATAGAGCGTGGTCTTTTGATTGGCAGCCCAATGGATTATGTCTTCCACCTTGCAACCCAGTTCGCTGGCTGCCTTGGTAATCTTGAGGTAGTCGGTGTCCGGTAAATCGCATCTCTTCATAGCTATTGATGTCGCCCTGCAGCCTTATTTAAGTGGATGATATTGCTGCTGGCGGTGGAGTTCCAGATTATTGACTGCCAGAGCTCAAGGGTGGCTTTTTGTTCTGATAGCCGGTGGTCGTGAATATAATGACTCATGACTCCCTTTAGACTATGGCCGGCAATGATTTCGATCACATGTGGGGCGATCCCAGCAGTTGTGAGATGGGTTGCAAGAGAGCGTCGTAAATCGTGGAAGGTCCAGAAAGGGCTATGTCCAAGTCTTACTGACAACTTGTGGCCGTAGGTCGCCACCGTGCTCACTTTCTTTAGCTGGCCGAGAAGATAGGACGTTTTGTTCTTTTTTGCGGTTGCGATAAGTTCGGCGAGCATCGGTTTGAGTCGCTCAGGTATGGCGCGGACAATTTTGTGGTCCGTTTTTGAATGTTCGATAGGAACGGTCCATATCCCTGCGGCTAGATCCCACTCTGTTATATGGGATTCCCGCACTTCACGTGTTCTTGCTCCGAAAGATAGTAGCAAGAGAGATAGTGCACGATAGTAGGTGTTGGAGGAGGGGCTTTGGATCCATTCCATCAGAGCGTGGATTTCTGCAAGACTCAGAACGCGATCCCTTTTTCCACCCCGTTTACCTACATCTGCAATAGTCAGGTCATTGAGTACATTCGAGACGGCATAGCATCGAACACGGCAATACTTCAGCGCCTGTTTGGAGATCTGGAAGAGCATGCCAGCGGTAACAGGTACCTGCTTGTTGCATTCATCAAAAGCCACCAGCCAGTGTCTGGTCTCACAATCGATGAGTGGGAGATAGCCTATCTTGGGAAAGATCCATTTTTGGAATTGTTGCCGGATCTTTGGGGCATTCTTTCTGTTTTTAGCTGCGTAGTTATCCAGCCAATAACAAATCGCATCTTCTACCGTGACTGGTTTCAGTCGTTCTTCTTTGGCCAGTTTGAGCATCAACGCTGGATTGTGGCCGGCCGCTAGCCATCCTTTACATTGCTCGGTTTTCCTGCGGGCTTCTTCAATATCGATCCCTGCGCTGTTGTTGGTGAACTTCCCCAAGGTCACTTCCAGATTTTTCCCATTAAAGCGATAGCGGAAAACAAAGCTGACTGACCCGCTTGGATGCCAGAAGGCATTCAGTCCATCGCCGCGATCCACTTTACGGATGGGCTTCTTGCCGCCGTGGGGGGTGCCAAGCATTTTCCTGAGTGCAGTGACCACTAATGCCATTTTATACCCCCACAAAACCCCATAAAAAACCCCACATATGTATCCCTAACTGGTATCACCTCCCATCACCTGATGGGACATGAATTCTCAGTGGGCCTTATATATCATGGGGCTTTTGTAGGCAAGGCGGGTTTTAATTGGACGTAACGAAACGTCAGTTGAGTTCTTCGATGGAGAACTCGCCGGCAATGCCGTCACAGGAGACGGCGAAGCCGCCGCTGAAACGGGTGCTGAACTGGATCAGAAACGCATCATAGTCGTGCTCTTGCACGGGCAGGTTGATGGGCTTGCTGCGACGCAGGGGTTTGCGAGTTTGTACGCTTTTCATCATGGTATTTCTCTATATAAATTAAGTTTTTGCTCCTTGTATTGGCAAATGTCAGGTCGATGGGCGCGGCCAGCTGTAAGCTGACGGGCGCGCAGGAATACCCAGCCCGGTTCAGGGGCGTCTGCACTTTCAAGGAATGCGCCAAGGACCACGCGGATGCATGATGCTACTTGGGAGTGGGCAGATCGGGTCTGCACCGTGAGAGCCGGGCAACGCAGGCGGACAGCCTGAACGGTTCTCAGGGCGAGTAAATCAGAAGAAGGTTATGCGGGTACTGACAGGATTCATCGTGAGGTGAAGCATTGCAGGGCAAACATAAACAGGGCTGATTAACTAGCCGGCGCGCATTCTCTCCTCGTTATGGGTAAAAAGCAAACAGTTATTTGCAGTTTTTCTTTCACGGCCGTCTGGCGGCCACAAAAAGGGCTCCCGAAGGAGCCCTTTTTTCATCATCCGTTGACCTCAACCGACGGCTCAGTAGTCGCCGCAGGCCTTCTTGGCTGCGGTGATCATCGGGGTGATGGTCATGCCCTGCACCACGATGGAGAACATCACCACCGAGTAGGTCATCACCAGGATGACCTGGCGCAGGTCGACGCCGTGCTCCGGCAGCATCATGACGCCGGACGGCAGTGCCAGCGCCATGGCCATGGCCAGACCGCCGCGCAGACCGCCCCAGGTGAGGATCCGCACCGAGAAGGTGTTGTAGCTGCGGAACTTGCGGAAGGCCACATAGGGCAGCGACACGCTGATGAAGCGGGCGGCCAGGCAGAGCGGCACCGCGATGACCAGCAGGATCCAGTCTTGCCAGGCCAGATCCAGCAGCACCAGCGCCAGACCGATCAGCAGGAACAGCAGGGCGTTGAGGAACTGGTCCATCAACTCCCAGAAGTGATCCAGGTGATGGCTGCTCTGTTCGGAGAAGCCGCTGTGACGGGTCCAGTTGCCGATCATGATGCCGGTCACCACCATGGCCAGAGCGCCGGAGACGCCGATCATGTTGGCGAAGGCGAAACCGGCAGTCGGGATGCAGAGGGTCAGCAGCAGCTCCAGCGAGCCGTCATCGGTGGCGCTGATCATCACGTGAGCGATGAGACCCAGCACGGCACCGAACAGGATGCCGCCGAGGGCCTCATGCAGGAACAGGCCGGCCACGCTGCCGAAGGTGGGCTCGACGCCGCCAAAGGCCACGGCAAACACGGTGGCGAAGATCACCAGCCCGACACCGTCGTTGAACAGCGACTCCCCCTCGATCTGGATGGCGATCTGGGGTGGTGCCTTCATCTTCTTGACGATGGCCAGCACGGCGATGGGGTCGGTGGGGGAGATCAGGGCACCGAACAACATGCAGTAGACCAGCGGCACGTCCCAACCCAGCAGCTTGGCGATGAACCAGAAGCCATAGCCGATGAGGAAGGTGGAGAGCAGGGTCGCCAATATGGCCAGAATGGTGATTTCCCACTTCTGGCTGCGCAGGGCTTTCAGGTTGATCCCGAGACCACCGGCGAACAGCAGGAAGCCCAGGATCCCCTTCAGCAGGAAATTCTGGAAGTCGATGCTCTCCATGGTCTTGACGGCCAGGGGTTCCAGATTGAACCAGCCCAGCTTACCGAACAGCACCATCAGCGCGGAGATCAGCATGGAGCCCGCAGTGATGGCGATGGTGGTCTGGATCTTCACAACATACTGATTGGCAAAGGCGATAAAGATCGCCAACGCTGCCAGGAAGCAGAGTGTGTAGTAGACGCTCATAGTTATTTTTCTCTTTAGTAAACAGCAAGCACGTATCCCTATTGAGGACGGGCATAGGGTACTCTTGGGTCACATGTTACTCATTACCCATTTGTGAGTATATAGAGCGCCAATATAGACAGATAGACGGCTAGATTTCCATTTGATTTGTTTGCTGTTAGGATGCTGGTTACGCAGTTGCATGGATGTAAGAGGAACGAGCGGTGTCGAACAAAAAGTCGGATGTGACAAACAAGCTGGAAGCCTGTCTCAGGGAGCGGATCCTGATCATCGACGGGGCCATGGGCACCATGATCCAGGGCTACAAGCTCGGTGAGGCGGACTACCGGGGGGAGCGGTTTGCCGACTGGCACACCGACATCAAGGGCAACAACGATCTGCTGGTGCTGAGTCGCCCCTCTGTCATTCGCGAGATCCACGACCAGTACTGTGCCGCCGGCGCCGACATCCTCGAGACCAACACCTTCAACGCCACCCGCATCGCCATGGCCGACTACGAGATGGAAGATCTCTCGGCCGAGATCAACCGCGAGGCGGCCCGGCTGGCCCGCACCGTGGCGGACGAGTGGACCGCCAAAGAGCCCCACAAGCCGCGCTTCGTGGCCGGGGTGCTGGGGCCCACCAACCGTACCGCCTCCATCTCGCCGGACGTGAACGATCCGGGCAAGCGCAACGTTACCTATGACCAGCTGGTGGCCGCCTACACCGAATCGACCCATGCCCTGATCGAGGGCGGCGCCGACATCATCCTCATCGAGACCATCTTCGATACCCTCAACGCCAAGGCGGCCGCCTTCGCGGTGGATCTGGTGTTCGAGGAGCTGGGCTACAGCCTGCCGGTGATGATCTCCGGCACCATCACGGACGCCTCCGGCCGCACTCTCTCGGGCCAGACTACCGAGGCCTTCTACCATTCGCTGCGCCACGTCAAACCGGTCTCCTTCGGCCTCAACTGCGCGCTGGGCCCGGACGAGCTGCGCCAGTACGTGGAGGAGCTCTCCCGCATCAGCGAATCCTGTGTCAGCGCCCACCCGAACGCCGGCCTGCCGAATGCGTTCGGCGAGTACGACCTCGACGCCGCCGAGATGGCGGAGCATATCCGCGAGTGGGCGCAAAGCGGCTTTCTCAACCTGGTGGGCGGCTGCTGCGGCACCACCCCGGCCCACATCCGCGCCATGGCGGATGCGGTGGCGGGCATCAAGCCCCGCGCCCTGCCGGATCTGCCGGTAGCCTGCCGGTTGTCGGGCCTGGAGCCCCTCATCATTACCCCTGAATCCATGTTCGTGAACGTGGGGGAACGCACCAACGTCACCGGCTCGGCCAAGTTCAAGCGGCTCATCAAGGAGGGGCTCTACGACGAGGCCCTGGATGTCGCCAAGCAGCAGGTGGAAAACGGCGCCCAGATCATCGACATCAACATGGATGAGGGGATGCTGGATGCCGAGGCGGCCATGGTGCGCTTCCTGAACCTCATCGCTGGCGAGCCGGACATCGCCCGGGTGCCGGTGATGATCGACTCCTCCAAGTGGGAGGTGCTGGAGGCGGGCCTCAAGTGCGTGCAGGGCAAGCCGGTGGTCAACTCCATCTCCATGAAGGAGGGGGTGGACAAGTTCATCGAGCAGGCGAAACTGCTGCGCCGCTACGGCGCCGCCGTCATCGTGATGGCGTTCGACGAGGTGGGCCAGGCGGATACCCGCGCCCGCAAGTTCGAAATCTGTCAGCGCGCCTACCGCATCCTGGTGGATCAGGTGGGCTTCCCGCCGGAAGACATCATCTTCGACCCCAACATCTTCGCGGTGGCGACCGGCATCGACGAGCACAACAACTACGCGGTGGACTTCATCGATGCGGTGAAGGACATCAAGGATAACCTGCCCCACGCCATGATCTCCGGTGGCGTCTCCAACGTCTCCTTCTCGTTTAGGGGCAACGAGCCGGTGCGCGAGGCGATCCACGCCGTCTTCCTCTACCACGCCATCAAGAACGGCATGGACATGGGGATCGTCAACGCCGGCCAGCTCGCCATCTATGAAGACATCCCGGCCGAGCTGAAAGAGAAGGTCGAGGCGGTGGTGCTCAACCTCAACGACAACGCCACCGAAGAGCTGCTGGCCATCGCCGAGAAGTACCGTGGTGCCGGCGCTCAGGCGGAAGATCCGCGGGAGCAGGAGTGGCGCAGCTGGCCGGTGGGCAAGCGGCTGGAACACGCTCTGGTCAAGGGCATCACCGACTTTATAGAGGAGGACACCGAAGAGGCGCGCGCCGGGGCCGAGCGGCCGCTGCACGTCATCGAGGGGCCGCTGATGGACGGCATGAACGTGGTGGGTGATCTGTTCGGCGCCGGCAAGATGTTCCTGCCCCAGGTGGTGAAATCGGCGCGGGTGATGAAGCGGGCGGTGGCCTATCTGCAGCCCTACATCGAGGCGGAGAAGTCCGGCGGCTCCAGCAACGGCAAAATCGTGCTGGCCACCGTCAAGGGGGACGTGCACGACATCGGTAAGAACATCGTCGGCGTGGTGCTGCAGTGCAACAACTTCGAGATCATCGATCTCGGGGTCATGGTGCCTTGCGAGACCATCCTCAAGACGGCGCGGGAGGTAGGGGCTGACATTATAGGCCTGTCGGGCCTCATCACCCCGTCGCTGGACGAGATGGTGCATGTGGCGAAAGAGATGGAGCGCCAGGGCTTCAAGCTGCCGCTGCTCATCGGCGGCGCCACCACCTCCAAGGCCCACACCGCGGTGAAGATAGAGCAGAACTACTCCGAGCCCGTGGTCTATGTCTCCAACGCCTCCCGCGCCGTGGGGGTGGCCCAGAGCCTATTAAGTGCGGATCTCAAGGAGGCGTTTGTCGCCCGCATCGACAAGGAGTACGAGATTGCCCGCGAGCAGCACGCCCGCAAGCAGCCGCGCTCGCGCCCCATCACGCTGGCGGAGGCCCGCGCCAACCGCCATCAGCTGGACTGGGTGGGGTATGAGCCGCCCAAGCCTCGTGAGCCGGGCGTGCAGAAGTTCGAGAACGTGCCCATCTCGGTGCTGCGCCCCTACATCGACTGGACGCCATTTTTCCTCAGCTGGGAGCTGGCGGGCAAGTTCCCCCGCATTCTGGAAGATGAAGTGGTGGGGGAGGAGGCGACGCGCCTCTTTGCCGACGCCAACGCCATGCTGGACCAGCTGGAGAAAGATCAGAGCGTGCGCTGCGCCGGCATCATTGGCCTGTTCCCGGCCAACGCCGTGGGGGACAGCATCGAGGTCTACACCGACGAGTCGCGCACTGAAGTGAAAAGAGTGCTGCACCACCTGCGCCAGCAGAGCGAGAAGCAGGGTTTCCCCAACTACTGTCTGGCGGACTATGTGGCGCCGAAAGAGAGCGGCAAGCCCGACTGGATCGGCGCTTTCGCGGTGACCGGCGGCATCGGTGAAGAAGCCATCGCCAAAGCCTACAAGGCCGAGCACGACGACTACAACGCCATCCTCATTCAGGCGGTGTGCGACCGTCTGGCAGAGGCGTTCGCCGAGTACCTGCACGAGCAGGTGCGCAAAGTGCACTGGGGCTATGCCCCGGACGAGGCGCTCTCCAACGAGGAGCTGATCCGCGAGAACTATCGTGGCATCCGCCCGGCGCCGGGTTACCCGGCCTGCCCGGAGCACACCGAGAAGGGGAGCATCTGGGAGCTGCTGGACGTGGAACAGGCCATCGGCATGCAGCTCACCGAGTCCTACGCCATGTGGCCGGGGGCAGCGGTGTCCGGCTGGTACTTCTCCCACCCCGACAGCAAGTACTTCGCGGTGGCCCAGATCCAGCGGGACCAGGTGGAGGACTACGCCGTGCGCAAAGGGATGACCCTGGCAGAGGCCGAACGCTGGCTGGGGCCGAACCTGCACTGAGGCGTCGGCCCGATTGATCCTCGCTGAAGGAGGCGGCATCCAGACCCGGGAGACAGACCAGTCTGGTGCCGTCGTTTGACAAGCGGGTGACAGCGGGATGGCAGCGCACGTTTCTGTGTGGTTTGTCTTGTTGTCAGGAGAAACAATTGGCGTTGTCTTGGCGCTGTGGCACCTTATACTCTCCCGCCCCATCCTGCCCAGGCACTGCCTTCTAGCGGAATTGTCATGAAGATCGCCATTTTATCCCGTGAGCCCAACAACTACTCCACCCGCCGTCTGGTCGAGGTGGCGCAGGCGCGCGGTCATCAGGTCGAGGTGCTCGACACCCTGCGCTGTTACATGAACATCGCCTCCCACAACCCCTCCATCCACTACGAAGGACGGGAACTGGAGAGCTATGATGCGGTGATCCCGCGCATCGGGGCCAGCATCACCTTCTACGGCACCGCCGTGCTGCGCCAATTCGAGATGATGAACACCATGGCACTCAACAGCTCGGTGGCCATCTCTCGCTCCCGCGACAAGCTGCGGGCCATGCAGCTGCTCTCCCGCCACGGCATCGGCTTGCCGGTGACCGGCTATGCCCACAGTACCCACGACGTGCCCGACCTCATTACCATGGTGGGCGGTGCGCCGCTGGTGGTGAAGCTGCTGGAGGGAACCCAGGGGATCGGCGTGGTGTTGTGCGAGACCCAGAAGGCCGCCGAGAGCGTGATCGAGGCCTTCATCCAGACCAACAACAACATCCTGGTGCAGGAGTACATCCGCGAGGCCAACGGCGCCGACATCCGCTGTCTGGTGGTCAACGGCAAGGTGGTGGCCGCCATGCGCCGCCAGGCCCAGCCGGGGGAGTTTCGCTCCAACCTGCATCGGGGCGGCACCGCCGAGGCGATCAAGATAAGCCCGGAAGAGCGGGCCACCGCGGTGCAGGCCGCCAAGATCATGGGGCTGGACGTGGCCGGGGTGGATATCCTGCGCAGTGCCCGCGGCCCGCTGGTGCTGGAGGTCAATTCCTCCCCCGGCCTGCAAGGGGTGGAGGCTGCCTCCGGCAAGGACGTGGCCGGCAAGATCATCGAGTTTCTCGAGCTCAAGGCGAGTCGCAAGCACAAGCCGGCGGAGTGACGCCAAGCCTGCCGCCAACGCATTGCAAACAGGGCGCCTTCGGGCGCCCTGTTGTTATCTGGCGGGTGCCACAGCGCCCTCATCCTAAGGGAGAGGGAACAGTTCGGTGGTGCTGGGTCATCGTCGCTGGCCTGCGGTTGTCACCGCGAGCTGCGATGGCTTGCCAGGGGGAGCCTCCCTTCTCCCACCATTTTGAATAGACGGGGAGAAGGGCTGGGGATGAGGAGCGCTATGCCTTACCTTGCGCGGGGTCGTTGGTGATCATCGCCAATCGGGCACTGAAGATGCCCTCTTCCAGCCGGGTCTCTATCTGCCAGCCCAGCTTCTCGCAGATGCGCTGGATGATGGTGAGGCCGCAGCCGTAACCGAGGATCTGATCCGGCGCGGCGGCGGTGGGGTTGCTGATGGTGAGCAGGGGGCCGGCCAGCTCGATGTCGATGTGCCCCTCGGCGTAGCTGAGGGCATTCTTCAGCAGGTTGCCGAGCGCAATGGCGAGCAGAGAGAGGGGGGCCAGCGCCTCGCTCTCATCGTCCAGCTGCAGCCGGATATCCAGCTCCTCCCGCTGCAGCAGCGGGGCGAGGCGGGCCAGCTCCCGGCGTATGAGCGGCGCCACCTGCTGGGGCGGGCGCTCCACCTCTTCCTTGCGGCCCAGCAGCAGAAAGGTCTCGGTGAGCAGCGCCATCTCGTCGGCGGCGGCGCGAATGCGGGTGGTGGCGCGGGCGGCGGGGGCGGGCAGATCGCTCACCTTGCCGAGCAGGGCAGCCGAGCCCTGGATCACCATGTTGGGGGTGCGCAGCTCGTGGCTGGCGAAGCGGCTGAACTCCTGTTCGCGGGCAAACACGGCAGCCACCTCCTGCTTGCCGGCCAGCAGCGCCAGCTCGATGTCCCTGAGCTCCTGCCAGGGGGCATCGGGTACGAAGTCCGCCTGATCCGGGGTGAGGTGGGCAACCCGCTGCTGCAGCCGCTGCAGCGGCCGGGTGATGTGGCGCACCAGCCAGATGCCGAAGCCGATGCAGCCGAGCAGCAGGGCCAGCCCGATCAGCCGGGTCGCCAGGTGCAGCTGATCCTCGTAGGGATCCAGGTAGTCGTCGGCGTCGTCGTTGAACACCAGATAGAGCAGCCCCTTACCGGACGGATGGGGCCGCACCAGGAAGTGTTTGTCCTCGTCCCCCAGCACGTGTTCGTAGAAGCCCGGGCTCTGGTAGGGCTTGAGCCAGACCGGCAGGCGGCCGGCCTCGGTCCAGTAGCTGGAGAACTGGCGCGGGCTGGGGGCGGGGGCCGCCATGCCGAGCCGCAACCAGTCGTCGCTGTAGCGGGTCACCTCCGCCTCCAGCCAGTGGCGCAGGCTGAGCTCCTCCATCTTGTCCTCGGCCACCACCATCAGCAGGCTGATGATGATCAGCAGCAGCAGGCCGGCACCGCTCAGGGTGAGGATCAGGCGACGGCGCAGGCTGGGCAGGCTCATGACTGCCTCCCTGCGGGCAGGTTCAGGCAGCGCTGGCGGCCCATCATGGGGTCACCAGTCGATAGCCCTGGCCGTGCAGGGTTTCCAGCATGGGAGCAGGGAAGGGCTTGTCGAGGGCATTGCGCAGGGCATAGATGTGGCTGCGCAGGGCGTCGGAGTCGGGCTCCTCGTCGCCCCAGACGGTGTCGAGCACCTCCTGGCGGGTGACCAGGGCGGGGGCCCGGCGGGCCAGCAGGGTGAGGATCTGGAACGGGATCTTGCCGAGCTTGAGCTCGACCCCGGCCCGGGTGGCACGGCCGCTGGCGGGATCCAGGGTCAGCTCGCCCACGCACAGGGCCCCCATGTCGCTGCGGGGGCCACGCAGGGCCAGCGCCTGCAGCCGCACCTCCAGCTCCTCCATGGCGAACGGTTTGACCAGGTAGTCGTCGCCGCCAGCCTTGAAGCCCGCCAGCTTGTCATCCAGGCTGTCGCGGGCGGTGAGAAACAGCACCGGGGTCGGGATCCCCTGCTCCCGCAGGCGGGCCACCGTGCTGAGGCCGTCGAGGCGCGGCATCATGACGTCCATGATGATGACGTCGAAGCGCTGCTCGGCCAGCAACTGTAGGGCCGCCTGGCCGTGATAGGCGCAGTCCAGCCGGTGGCCCGCCAGCTCCAGATAATCCATGATGGTTTCCGCGACCTGGGGATTGTCTTCCACCACCAGTATTTTCATGCTTTGATCTCCTGGTCCTGACCGCCATTTCACGGTCATCTCACACCGGATGAGGCATCCTGTGTGGCAGTGTAACCCCGAGGATCCCCGATGAAGAAGTCTCTCTGCACTCTCCTGCTGCTGATCTTGTTGCCATTCGGCGCTGCGCAGTCGGCGGAGTTCAAATTGACCGGCCGCACCACCTGGCAGTTGGGCCAGCTGATGGTCAACGGCATTCCCTTTGTGCTCGACGAGCAGACCCGTTTCAAGGACGGGCTGAGAGAGGACGATCTCGGCGGCACCTGGGTCGACCTGGAAGGGGTGGTCGAGGGTGAACTGCGGCTTATTCGGGAGGTCGAGAAGCTGGAAGAGGATGACGAGATGGATCTGGAAGGGCCGGTGGAACAGGGGCGGATCTGGGGTTATGTCACCTCGGACGACAGCCTGGCCCCGTTCGAAGGACGCTGGCTGGAGCTGGAGTGCAAGTTTGACGGCATGCGCCTGAGCCGCTGCCGCGAGGATGATTGACGCACGACAAGACGAACCGGGCGGAAAAAACCACTCCCCGGGCCCATAGTTAAACCTCGCACGGTTTGACCATGGGCCTTTTGCTATGACACGCACCTCCCTCCTGCTGCTGGCACTGCCGCTCTGCGCTCTGGCCGCCGATGGTGAACTCTGGCTGGTGGAGCTGGAACACAACGATGGCCTGCGCCTGCAGTTTCAGGGGGCTGAGGTGGAGCTGGGGAGCGCCCCGGTCTGGCGGCTTGGTGAGCCGTGGCAGCACCCCTTGCGGCCGGGTGATCACCTGGCCCTGCAGGTGACTGATGGGGTGGCTACCCGGATTGAGCTGTTGGCGGCCGGATCTCCGGCGATATCAGGCCATTGGCAGCGGGCAGAGGATCGTTTGCGATCCTTCGATGGTCGGCACCTGGTGCTGGCTACACTCGGCACCTTGTCGCTCGACCGAAATGTGCGTTGGGTCAACGGTTCGGCTACCGACTTGCACGAGGGTAGTGCGCTGGTGCTGCTGCGTTCTGCAGATGGAATTTTACGTGAGATAACCATAATTAATCCGGAAGAGTAATTCAGGAACTTCTTATTTAATAAACGCCGTCATGTCCTGATTGATATTAAATTATCCTACCAGAACAATTATGATTAATCCCTCAATAAAGTTGCCGCTCTAATTATTTTCCCGCCTTATATATATTTTGTTTGTCATTGATGAATTTTGGTGGTTTATTTTGTCTGTGGCGGGGCTCATTGGAGTTCATGCCTGTCAAAATGAAAGGTGTTATTTCTGCATAATAAAAACTATCGTCTGTCTGAAAGAGGAATAAATGATGAATAAAATAATAACAGCCAATCTGGCGCTGTTGGCATCTTCATTGATGCTCGTCCAGGCCCAGGCGGCTGAGCCAGTCTATCCTGACCAGGTCAAATGGTTCGGTCTGGGGGAGGGGGTCTGTGCCAGCGGCTATCGCCCCCTTACCCGTGATGAAGCCATGAGCATCAAGGGCAATCTGGTCAGCCGTATGGGACAGTGGCAGATTACCGGGCTGGCCAATCGCTGGGTGATCATGGGACCTGGATATAATGGAGAAATAAAACAGGGAACGGCGGGTGAAACATGGTGTTACCCCAACTCCCCTATCTCTGGAGAAATTCCTTCCCTCTCCGCATGGAATATTCCGGCAGGTGATGAAGTCGATGTGCAATGGCGAATGGTGCATGACAAAGATTATTTCATCAAACCTGTGAGTTATCTTGCCCACTATTTGGGATACGCCTGGGTGGGCGGGAATCATAGCCCCTATGTCGGGGAGGATATGGATGTGACCAGGCTCAGCGATGGCTGGTTGATAAAGGGAAATAATGATGGTGGTTGCTCTGGATACCGTTGTGGGGAGAAAAGTTCCATCAAGGTGAGCAACTTCTCGTACACGCTGGAGCCGGATTCCTTCAGTCATGGCCAGGTTACCGAGAGTGGCAAACAGCTGATCAAGACCATCACCGCCAATGCGACCAACTACACGGATCTGCCTCAGCAGGTGGTAGTTACCCTTAAGTATGACAAGGCCACCAACTGGTCCAAGACGGATACCTACAGTCTCAGCGAGAAGGTCGGCATCAAGAAGACGTTCCAGATCCCGCAGGTTTCCAGCACTGAATACTCGGTCGAGATTTCTTCAACCCAGAGCTGGGCCGAGCAGAAGGGGGGAGCGACCACCGAGACCGTGTCGGTCGAGGCTCGTCCCACTGTGCCACCCCACTCCAGCGTGCCGGTGCGCGTCGCTCTCTACAAGTCCAACATCTCCTACCCCTATGAGTTCAAGGCCGAGGTGAATTATGACCTGACCATGAAGGGGTTCCTGCGCTGGGGAGGCAATGCCTGGTACACCCATCCGACCAATCGTCCAACCTGGGAGCATACCTTTGCCGTTGGCCCGTTCCGCGACAAGGCCAGCAGCATCCGTTATCAGTGGGACAAACGCTACATCCCGGGTGAAGTGAAGTGGTGGGACTGGAACTGGACCATCGGCGAGTATGGCCTGTCGACCATGCAGAACAACCTTGGCCGCGTGCTGCGTCCGACCCGGTCGGCCGTGACCGGCGACTTCTATGCCGAAAGCCAGTTTGCCGGCGATATCGAGATTGGGCAGCCCCAGACTCGCGCCGCAGCGGCTGTTCAGCAACGAAGCGCTTCTGCCGAAGGGGTGGCTCTCACCGCTCTGGAACTGGATCAGGATACGCTTGCCAGCGAAGGCTTTGGCAATGTGACCCTGACCATTACTCCAGCTCAATAATCCTCTTTAGCAGGCCACTTCATGGGGTCTGCTGCTGACGCTTGCGGTGAACCATTTTTCCATTGGGGAGACCTGGGCTCTTGCTATCTATGTCGCCCGGTTTTCTTGGCCTTCGATGATGCGACTTGCTGACGGAATGATTGCGGGTTGAGCTTCAGCCGGACTGAAAACGGGGACAGAGTGGTAGCGAATAGTGTCGTCTGACCGGGTGGAGATGCATAGCTAAAGCAGCGCCACTGAGTGGCGCTGCTTTTCCTGTCACTGAAAGTGCATGTTTTCGAGAGGGATCTGGATGGCGTTCCAGGAGGTGGCACAGGGGATTGCACTTGGATAGGTAAACTCGAAGAGTTTCTGCTTCTCCTTGTTTATGCCTTGAATGATAACCCTGGTCCGGTTGTCGGCTGCTGCATAGTTGATGAGATAATCCCCTTGAGCTGCCAGCTTGTCTTCATAGATGCTGGAACAGATATCGGAATAGATGCCATCGTCAAAACTCCAGACCACTTGAGCCGTCTTGCTCTGGCTGTCGATAGCAAAGATGGCGGTCTGGCTGGTGGCCAGATCTATGCCGCTCGGGGTGCCGATAGGGTTGTTGAAACTCCTTCGCCCGTTGTTGAACAACATCAGTTTGCCATCCTTGGTCATGGAGATGGCATGCTGTCCTACCGGCGTCTGTCCGGAGGAGAGCGACAACGCCAGCTTCTGCAGGGAAGGATAGGAGTACCAGTGTTTGGTTTCATCACCAAGCAACCAGATCAGCTTGCCGGTGTTGTAGTCCAGTTTGACGACAAAATTTTCCCGGCTGGAGACTACCAAAGTGTCATCGGACGGGTCATAGGTAGCTGCGTTCATGTGGAACCAGTCAGCACCGTTTCTGACAAAATTGCTGGGGTCGTCCCCCTCTTGCAACATGTATTCAGAAAATATCTTGCCGAGATCCCACTCCTTGATGACCTTGCCGTCAGTATCTATTTCACTGAGGAAAGATTCTAATTTCAGTGCACCATCAGTGGTTCCATCCAGTTCAATCAATATTCCATGCTTGCCCTGATCAATATTATGATGGAAATAGGCGTCACTTCCCATTTGGGTTCCATTGATTGATATCGGAGATGTTTTTCCATAAAGTGATAACGAATTTATACTTATGTTTTTTACATGCCCTGTAATGAACTTACCTTCTTTGAAAATAGTTGACATAGAGTCATCTTTTACATCGGCATCCCAGCGAACATTACCATCAATATCCATGATAATGGGGTTTTTAAGGCGACTTTTTAAATAAAAGTAGCTATAGGTCGGTGTGGCAGAGGGTTTGATACTGATGCCTACATTGTCATAGACACCTGCGCTGTCGACATAGGTATCGGTGGCAATTGTCTTTTGAAATGCATAGTTACTGGCATCAACAAACTGAATGTTGACCGTCACTTCATTGGTATAGGCGCTGTATAAACCAAATATGGGAAGCTGAACTCTGTTGCTGGATGCATCATACAGCCCATTGGTTAAAATATATTGCCAATCATAAGTGGCTGTTATCGGTTTGGCATAGCTGCCTATTTTTTGATTGATGGTGAAAGAGATGCTTTTAATTTTACTGTTATCCAACCCTGACAAGTCCAGTGCCGAAATAAAAACGGAGTCATGAATGTCATTTTCAACAACTTGGGTTGCAGGATCATACTTGAATTGTTCCGCCAGTGTTTTACTGTTGTCACTTCCTCCGTTACAACCATATAGTCCGAAACATACGAGGCTGAACAAAAATGACTTTTTCATGTACATAGCAAACACCATCCCTGTGTTAATGAACTGTCCCCAGTGTAGCGAAAAAATCATGGTTGAGTAAAAAAATAAGCCATATATACTGGCGCCATCTTGTCGGAGTGCTGACCGTCGAACGACGCTAAGCTGAGACCGTTAATTCGGGATCCGTGGAACCTGATCAGGTTAAGACCTGCGAAGGGAAACAAGGGTAACTTGCGGGTTACCGCGCCGGGGAAGGAGCACCTTCCCGCCAGCCAGAGGCAGACCGCATCTGACTGGTACAGGCGCACAGGGGGAGGCTGTCCCATCCGGTCGTCCATCAGGCGCCGGCTCTCCTGTCAGGGAGAGAGGGTCAGCAGGGTTGGACTGGGAAGAGAGACCCCATCGTCCACTCCCCCCAGCACACCCCGCCGCAAGTTCATCTTCTCCTCGAACTCCAGACAAGCAAACACCCATAACTTCAACCGGTTAATGTGAGTTTTGCTATGTCTACTTCCGTATCCGATACCACCAAATCCAGCCGCCGCGAGCAGCGCTCCAGCGCCCAGACCTTTATCGACAACCTCAAGGGGATGGCTCACCCCAATTCCCGCCGCATCTTTATTGAAGGCTCCCGCGCCGACATCCGGGTGCCCCTGCGGGAGATCCAGCTGGCCGATACCTTCGTCGGCGGCACCAAGGAAGCCCCCCAGTTCGAGCCCAACGAGCCGGTACCGGTTTACGACACCTCGGGCCCCTATGGGGAAGAGGCTGCCCCCATCGATGTGCGCCGCGGCCTGCCGCGCCTGCGCGAGGAGTGGGTGCTGGAGCGCGCTGACACCGAAGCGCTGGAAGGGCTGAGCTCCACTTTCACTCAGGAGCGCCTGGCCGACGAGGGGCTGGATCACCTGCGGTTCGAACACCTGCCGAGCGCTCGCCGCGCCAAGCCGGGCCGCCGGGTCACCCAGCTGCACTACGCCCGCGCCGGCATCGTCACCCCCGAGATGGAATTTATCGCCCTGCGCGAGAACATGGGCCGCGAGCGGGTTCGCTCAGAACTCTTGCGCACCCAGCATCCGGGTCAGGGCTTTGGCGCCAGACTGCCCCAGAACATCACCCCTGAGTTCGTGCGGGGTGAAGTGGCCGCCGGCCGCGCCATCATCCCCAGCAACATCAACCACCCGGAAGCGGAGCCCATGATCATCGGCCGCAACTTCCTGGTGAAGATCAACGCCAACATCGGCAACTCGGCGGTCACCTCCAGCATCGAGGAGGAAGTGGAGAAGCTGGTGTGGTCGACCCGCTGGGGCGCCGACACCGTGATGGATCTCTCCACCGGCCGCTACATCCACGAGACCCGCGAGTGGATCCTGCGCAACAGCCCGGTGCCCATCGGTACCGTGCCCATCTACCAGGCGCTGGAGAAGACGGGCGGCATCGCCGAGGATCTCACCTGGGAGCTGTTCCGCGACACCCTGCTCGAACAAGCCGAGCAGGGGGTGGACTACTTCACCATCCATGCCGGCGTCTTGCTGCGCTTCGTGCCCATGACCGCCAAGCGCCTCACCGGCATCGTCTCCCGCGGCGGCAGCATCATGGCCAAGTGGTGCCTCTCCCACCACAAGGAGAACTTCCTCTACGAGCACTTCCGCGAGATCTGCGAGATCTGCGCCGCCTACGACGTCAGCCTGTCGCTGGGTGACGGCCTGCGTCCGGGCTCCGTCTATGACGCCAACGACGAGGCCCAGTTCGCCGAGCTGCGCACCCTGGGCGAGCTCACCAAAATTGCCTGGGAATACGACGTGCAGGTGATGATCGAGGGCCCCGGCCACGTGCCCATGCACATGATCGAGCGCAACATGACCGAGCAGCTTGAGCACTGCCACGAGGCCCCCTTCTATACCCTGGGCCCGCTCACCACCGATATCGCCCCGGGCTACGATCACTTCACCTCCGGCATCGGCGCCGCGCTTATCGGCTGGTACGGCTGCGCCATGCTCTGCTACGTGACCCCCAAGGAGCACCTGGGCCTGCCCAATAAAGAAGACGTGAAGCAGGGGCTCATCACCTACAAGATCGCCGCCCACGCCGCCGATCTGGCCAAGGGCCACCCGGGCGCCCAGATCCGCGACAACGCCATGTCCAAGGCGCGCTTCGAGTTCCGCTGGGAGGATCAGTTCAACCTGGCGCTGGATCCCGACACCGCCCGCGCCTACCACGACGAGACCCTGCCCCAGGAGTCCGGCAAGGTGGCCCACTTCTGCTCCATGTGCGGCCCCAAGTTCTGCTCCATGAAGATCACTCAGGACGTGCGCGACTACGCCGCCAAGCTGGAAGCCGTAGAGATCAAGATGGTGGGCATGGATGGCCAGCAGGAGCGGGTCGTCGCCGAGGTGGAGAGCGGCATGGCGCGGATGGCGGAGACCTTCAAGGAGACCGGCGGCGAGATCTACCACCAGGCGGCGACCCTGAAGCAGGCCGCAGGGGAGGAGGCGTGAGCAGCGAGCGCGGGGCTGTCAGCCCCGCCGACCTGTCCGCCGTGACGCAGGCCCGCCCCGTGGTCTGGACCATCGCCGGGTCCGATTCCGGCGGTGGCGCCGGCATTCAGGCCGACCTGCACACGATGCACGACCTTGGCGTGCACGGCTGCTCCGTCATCTCCGCCATCACGGCCCAGAACTCGGTGGCGGTGAAGATGGTCGACCCCGTGCTGATGCAGACCCTCACCGCCCAGATCGATGCCCTGGGGCTGGATCTGCCGCCCGCCGCCATCAAGATAGGTCTGCTGCCGACCCGGCTGCACGTGGAGGTGCTGGCCCGCAGGTTGTCGACTGTCGATGCTCCCTTCGTGGTCTACGACCCGGTGGCCATCGCCAGCACAGGCACCCCCATGGCGGAGCCCGGCATGCTGGCGGCGGTGCGTGAGCACCTGCTGCCGCGCCTCTCTTTGATCACCCCCAACGGCCCCGAGCTGGAAGCCCTGACCGGTCTGCCCGCCACCAGTCCCGAGCTGGTGCGCCTCGCCGCACGGCGGCTGCGCGAACTCGGCGCTCGCGCCGTACTGATCAAGGGGGGCCACCTGGAATGGGGTGGCGATCTCTGCCTCGACTACTACCAGGACGAGACCCGCGAATTCTGGCTCGCCGCGCCGCGCCTCGATACCCGCCACGGCCACGGCACCGGCTGCTGCTACGCCAGCGCCATCGCCGCCGTGGTGGCGCAGGACTACCCGGTGGAAGACGCCATCACCCTGGCGCGTGCCTATCTGCAACAAGGCTTGGCAGCGGCGCAGGGGGTGGGGGCGGGCCCCGGCCCCATCGCCCATCTGGGCTGGCCAGACAATCTCGCCCACTTCCCCCGTGCCGTGCTGGCAGATTCAAAGCTCGATCGCCGCTTCGGCCTGTATGAAGCAAGCAGCGCCCGCTTGCCGGATGGCCCCTTCGCGCCGACCGAACACAACCTCGGCCTCTATCCGGTGGTCGATTCGGTCAAGTGGCTCAAGCGTCTGCTGGGGGCTGGGGTCAAGACCATCCAGCTGCGCATCAAGGACCTGCCCGCCGCCCAGGTGGTGCCGGCCATTCGTGATGCTGTGGCGCTCGGTCGCCGTCATGGGGCACGGCTCTTTATCAACGACTACTGGCAGCAAGCCATCGAGGCGGGCGCCTGGGGCGTGCACCTGGGGCAGGAGGACATGGAGACCGCCGATCTCGCCGCCATTCAGGCGGCGGGGCTGCGCCTTGGCATCTCCACCCACGGCTACTTCGAGCTGATGCGGGCCCGCGAGCTGGCCCCCTCCTATATCGCGCTCGGCCATATCTTCCCGACCAACACCAAGGCGATGCCTTCGCGCCCCCAGGGGCTGGAGCGGCTGCACTACTACCGTGCCCTGATGGCGGATTGGCCGACGGTCGCCATCGGCGGCATCAGCGAGGAGCGGGTCGCGGCGGTCAAGGGGAGCGGGGTCGGCAGCATCGCGCTGGTCTCGGCCATCACGGCGAGCGACGACTGGCAGGGAGCGACCGAGCGGCTGCTCGCCGCCGTAGGCGCGGGGGACGAGCCACGCTCGGCCACTGACATAAGAGAGGTGGAACATGCGCTCTGATGCCGCTTCTCTCAGTGACCAAGAGTATTTGCGATACGGCCGCCAGCTGATGCTGGCGGAAGTGGGCGAGGAAGGGCAGGCGCGGCTGAAAGGCAAATCCGTGCTGATCGTGGGCCTCGGCGGGCTCGGCTCGCCGCTCGCCCTCTATCTGGCGGGGGCCGGGGTGGGCACCTTGTGGCTGGCCGATGGCGATACGGTCGATTCCAGCAACTTGCCGCGCCAGATCCTGTTCGATAGCGAGGCGGTCAACCACTCCAAGGCGGAGCTGGCCCGCGAGCGCTTGGCCGCCCACAACCCGCTGGTGGAGCTGATCGCCATCAACCAGCGGCTCGATGCCGCCAGCCTGCCCGGCTTTGTGGAAGAGGTGGATCTGGTTGTCGACTGCTGCGACAACCTGGCCACCCGCCAGGCCATCAACGCCGCCTGCGTGGCTCAGGGCAAGCCCTGGATCTCTGCCGCCGCAGTGGGTTGGCAGGGGCAGCTGATGGCGCGCACAAGTACGGAGCACGCCTGTTACGCCTGCCTCTATCCGTTGGATACCAAGGTGAGCCAGAGCTGCGAGACCAGCGGCGTCACCGGCCCGCTGGTCGGGGTGATGGGCTCTTTGCAGGCGCTGGAGGCATTGAAACTGCTGTTCGGGATGCAAAGCCCGGTCGCCGGCACATTGCGCCGTTTCGACGCGCTGGCCCATCAGTGGCAGACCCTCACCCTGGCCCCCGATCCCGATTGCCCGGTTTGCGGGCAGCGCCGATGCCCGACAAACGATAAGGAAATCACCCCATGACCTTGACCATTCGACTCAACGATAAAGCCCAGCCGCTGGCGGCAGGGCAGAGCGTGGCCGACCTGCTGGCCGCCCAGGACGTCCATCCCCAGGGGGTGGCGGTGGCCCTTAACGGCGCCGTGCTGCCCCGTGGCCGCTGGGCCGAAACCCGTCTCAATGACGGGGACGAACTTCACCTCTTTACCGCCATTGCGGGAGGCTGACCCATGATGCTCACAGTCCCATCTTCGAGCGTTCTGCCTTGCGGCGGGGCCTCATCTCCTCTTATCGCAGTGGCCGGAGGCTGACATGCTGACAATTGCCGATCACACCTTCTCGTCGCGCCTCTTCACCGGCACCGGCAAGTTTGCCCGCCCGGAACTGATGGCCGCCGCCATTGAGGCGAGCGGCTCCCAGCTCGTCACCATGGCCATCAAGCGGCTCGAACCGGGCAAGGCCCACGACGATATCCTGAGCCCCTTGCTGCAACTCGGGGTCAAGCTGCTGCCCAATACTTCTGGTGCCAAGACCGCCGCCGAAGCGGTGTTTGCCGCCCACCTGGCCCGCGAGGCGCTGGGGACGAACTGGCTCAAGCTGGAGATCCATCCCGACCCGCGCTATCTGCTGCCCGATCCCATCGAGACGCTGAAAGCCGCCGAGCAGCTGGTGAAAGAGGGCTTCGTGGTGTTGCCTTACTGTGGCGCCGACCCCGTGCTGTGCAAGCGGCTGGAAGAGGTGGGCTGCGCCGCCGTGATGCCGCTCGGTGCGCCCATCGGCTCGAACCAGGGGCTGGTGACCCGGGAGTTTCTCTCCATCATCGTCGAGCAGGCGAACGTGCCAGTGGTGGTGGATGCGGGGATCGGTGCGCCAAGCCACGCGGCCGCCGCCTTTGAGCTGGGTGCCGACGCCGTGCTGGTCAACACCGCCATCGCGGTGAGCGGCGACCCGGTCGCCATGGGCCGCGCCTTCGCGTTGGCCTGTGAGGCAGGACGTAGCGCCTATAAGGCGGGCCTGGGGGCGCGCGGCGTGCAGGCCCAGGCCTCCAGCCCGCTGACCGATTTTCTGGGGGCGCTATGAGTCATGATGTGGGCTCAGGGCGAGAGCCAATGGCAATGGCCTCTTCCTCGGTTTCTCCCGAGGCTGATGTGTTTAGCCCCCCTCTCCCTCTGGGAGAGGGGCTGGGGGTGAGGGCAGAGGCTGATTCGGTGCTTGAAGGAGGCGAGTTCTGCGCTCCTCCCCCTCCCAAGGGGGAGGTCGGGAGGGGGTTGGATTTTGCCAATCGTTGGCAGGAGCTTGATTGGGACGATATCGGCATGCAGATCCGCGGCAAGACGGCCGCGGATGTGGCACGCGCCCTGAGCGCACCCCGCCGCACCCTGACGGACTTTATGGCGCTGATCTCGCCGGCCGCCGAGGCGTTTTTGCCGCAGATGGCGGCCGAGGCCGAGCGGCTGACTCGCCAGCGCTTCGGCAACACCATCGGCTTCTATGTACCGCTCTATCTGTCGAACCTGTGCGCCAACGACTGCACCTACTGCGGCTTCTCCATGAGCAACCGCCTCAAGCGCAAGACCCTGAATGCAGAGGAGATTGAGCGCGAGTGTCTGGCCATCAAGGCGCGCGGCTTCGACAGCGTGCTGCTGGTGACCGGCGAGCACGAGCACAAGGTGGGGCTCGGCTATTTTCGCGAAGTGATGCCCATCATTCGCCGCCACTTCAGCACGGTGGCGATGGAGGTGCAGCCCCTCTCGCAAGACGAATATGCCGAGCTGAAGAGCCTCGGCCTCGATTCGGTCATGGTCTATCAGGAGACCTACCACGCTCCCACCTACGCCCGCCACCACCTGCGCGGCAACAAGCGGGACATCGCATGGCGCCTCGCCACGCCGGATCGGCTCGGCCGCGCCGGTATCGACAAAATAGGGTTGGGGGCGCTGATCGGTCTCTCATCGGACTGGCGCGCCGACAGCTACTTTGTCGCCGAACACCTCGCCTGGCTTGAGCGCCACCACTGGCAGAGCCGCTATTCGCTCTCCTTCCCGCGTCTGCGCCCCTGTACCGGCGGGTTGGAGCCTGCCGTGGTCATGTCGGATCGCCAGCTGGCCCAGCTTATCTGCGCCTGGCGTCTCTTCTCGCCGACCCTGGACTTGTCCCTCTCGACCCGTGAATCGCCGGCGTTTCGCAACGGCGCGGTGCGCCTTGGCATCACCCAGATGTCGGCCGAGTCGCGCACCCAGCCGGGTGGCTATGCCGAGGGGGATAAAGAGGAGCTGGAGCAGTTCGCCATCCACGACGACAGACCGGTGGGGGAGGTGGCCGCCGCCGTGCGGCAGGCGGGGTTGCAGCCGGTGTTCAAGGACTGGGAACCCTTCCTGGGCCGATAGGGGGAGGAGTTAGGCCAAACTCCGTGCCTGTGGCATGCAGGCACGGCTGCGCCGTGCAATCGTAGGGGCGATTAGCCGGTAGGCGTAATCGTCCGCTTTGTGGTGTGTCTGATGGATGGCACGGCTGCGCCGAGCAGGACGCGAGGCTGTTGGCCTCGACGGGGTTTCGCCCGCCCTTCGGGCTTGGGCGAGTAACTTTTCTTTGCGTGGCCAAAGAAAAGTCACCAAAAGAAAGGCCACCCCCGCTTATTCGCCCGACTTACGTCGGGTTCCTTCGGCTCACCCACTTGTCCGACGGCACGCGCCGACGGGCCATCCATGGCCCGGCGCCGCTCGCTCGACATCCTGTCTCGCGGCCTGGACAAGCGGGCTCGCCTCTGCGAATAAGAGGGGGATCTAAGCTTCAGCCTAGTGGGTCATGCTCCCGGCTCAGATGTGCGATTTAAGCTCAAACTTCCGTAAGTATCTAGAAAATACCCAACCTATTTTACGCTCACCGGTCTCGTCACATATAAATTCAATCTGAGTCCAGCGTTTTGATTTGGTGACGAATTTAACTACCATCCCATTTTTCAATTCGTCAACAACCTCTGCTTTTGTTGATGGTTCTGCTCTAACATTTAAAATTGAAACCAAAACAAAACGATAATTACTTAATTCATAAATATCGTACTCTTTATTGGCAGATTGGGTAATTAATTTGGTTGCGACCCTTGGCGTTTCTCTTTCAAACAGATACTCCCAGTTTTTATATAGAGGCATAGATAAATTACTAAATACATTAAGGAAGTAACTTAAAAATAGGGTTACAATCAGTTGTATCGATGAGGGCTGATTGTCATACCAACTTAGAAACCCTTCATTACTATTTGATGATGTTACTTGAGCAAGCTTTACAAAGGTTTGTTCTACAGAATCATCTTTTATCTCTATACTGTCCGAACTTTCGGACAGTAATTTATTGATCTGCTCCGTAATTACAGATAAATCCTGTGCTGCGAACAGCAATGTCATTTCTCTTGCTGCTTTCATTGCAGGCGATTCTGGGAGTGCAAATGATTGAACAATTTCTCTTGCAGCTTTCATCGTAGGCGATTCTGGGATCGCAAATGATTGAACAATTTCTCTTGCAGCTTTCATCGCAGGCGATTCTGGGATCGCAAATGATTGAACAATTTCTCTTGCAGTTTTCATTGCAGGCGATTCTGGAATCGCAAATGACTGGGCAATCTCTCTTGCAGCTTTCATCGCAGGCGATTCTGGGATCGCAAATGACTGAGCAATCTCTCTTGCAGCTTTCATCGAAGGCGATTCTGGTATCGAATATGATTGAGCAATTTCTCTTGCAGCCTTCATCGCAGGTGATTCTAGTATCTCAAATAATTGAGACATCTCTTTTGATATTTTTAGAGCTGCTAATCCATGTGATGTTTTCATGTGTAGGTGATTTATTTTCCTAAGTTCTTTCATGAAGCACGTCCCTAAAAATATCTAAGTACTCATCTTAACTGGTAGAGCAGTGTACCTTTTCTTAGGGCTTGTATGAAGCCATTAAAACCTAGGCATAATTCATGAACACCACCCTTTTGGCAAGGGGCTGAGTTCTTTAACTAAAGGCTTACTGGAAGGGCAGTTGCCATGACCGTATTCCTTTGTCTCTCAAATAAGCCTGCGAGATACGCCCTGCTACAGAAATCAGTCTAAGGGAATAAGCGAATAGACATTCGCATCGAGGGGCTGCCCATGAAGAAAGATGCGGTTTTTTGCCCGGCACTCGAAGGTGGCGCCGGCTGCGATGGCAACGGCTTCGCTGGCGGTGTTGCCGACCCCCATCACGATCTCCAGCCGAAATAGCCCCAACTGCTGAAAGCCAAAGTCACGGAGCAGGGCGACAGCCTGCCGGGCGATGCCGCAGCCTTGGCGGGACTGGCGCACCCAATAACCGATATTGCCGTAGCGATGATGGGGCGACAGCTGGTTGATTCCGGCGCCACCCAAGAGCTGGCCGGTGGTGGCGCAGAAAAGGCCCATATCAAAGGCACGTCCCGCCTCGCGATCCTGATCGCAGGTGACAAACCAGGCCAGCGCCTGCTCCCGGTTGAACGAGGGAGTGCACCAGCTCATCCAGCTGCCGACCGTTTCGATGGATTCGTGGGCTGCGCGGACAAACTCGTCGGCATCGCCCGGTTCGAAGGGGCGAATAACGAGTGTGGCGTTGGCAAGGGGCTGGAATGTTATTGGCTGTCCTGCTTTTTCATCTGGATGATTGGTCAGGACTTTACGACGGCAACCCGCTTAAGCCCCATACCAACACTGGCAGGAGCCGTGAGCGAGAAACCGAATTGTTGATAGAGTCGGTAAGCCTCCCCATCTGCCAGCAAGCTGACATAGCCTGACTCCGGTACTTCGCGGGCGATATAGTCCGCGATCTCCGCCATGATCTTTTTGCCTACCCCCTGACCCTGATATTCAGGCAGTACTGCAATATCAACGACTTGATAAAATGTCCCGCCATCTCCGATGATGCGACCCATGCCGATGGCGGTCTGACCGCAAAATATCTGGACGGCAAACAGCGTATTGGGCAGACCAAGCTCTGCGGCTTCAAGCGTCTTTGGGCTGAGTCCGGCAGCGGTTCGAAGATAGCGATAGGTTTCGACGGGCGGCGTTGAGTGGACGACAGTGAAAACGGGTGTTGGTGCGGTCATTCGGGTAACTCCATGTAGGGCCTGATTGTTTTAAATGCCCATGTAACGCACTGATCTGGTGATGGATCCGTGCTCTCCAGGGCTGTAGGGGGAGGTTCTTATCAATGTCTCTAGGTGGGCAGCTATCACCCCACCCTCTCCAACTCGCCAATTTCCCCGCCGCCGATCAAGTTCAAATTCCGGCTGATCCTCTCCACCGGCCAGTCCCACCAAGCGAGGGCGTTGAGACGGGCGATGGTGTCGTCGTCGAAGCGGTAGCGGATCACCTTGGCGGGGTTGCCACCGACCACGGCATAGTCGGGCACGTTGCCGGTGACCACTGAGCGGGTGGCGATGATGGCACCGTTGCCGACCTTGACCCCCGGCATGATCAGGGCCTCGACGCCGATCCAGACATCGTTGCCGATGACGGTATCCCCCTTGTAGGGGAGGCTGCCCGGGGCGGGGGCGGCATGCTCCCAGCCGTTGCCGAAGATAAAGAAGGGGTAGGTAGAGACGCCGGAGGTCTGGTGGTTGGCGCCGTTCATGATGAACTTCACCCCGCGGGCGATGGCGCAGAACTTGCCGATGATCAGCTTGTCGCCGATGAAGGGGAAGTGGTAGAGGACGTTGCGTTCAAAGCCCGCAGAATCCTCCGGGTCGTCGTAATAGGTGTAGTCACCCACCTCGATATTGGGCCCCTTGATGGTGTTCTTTATAAAGCACACCTGGGGGAAGCCCGCCATGGGGTGCGGGTTGGCGGGGTCGGGTCCGTGCATGGGGGCACCTCTGGCGTCTGGGCTCAGGCTACCCTAACGGAATCGGGTGAAGCCTGGCCACCCTTTTGTGCCCTCCGCTTCGCCAGTCTCTGTCGCCCTGTGGTGGTGGGTGCATCGACCCCGCCTGGGTTTGTCTCTAGCATAAGGAGGATGCGGGGCAGGGGCTCCGCCATGCGGGTGGTGGTTGATGCCCGTTTACGGACTTCTGGCGGAGAGAAAAGATGAAGCTGCGTTCCTTGTTGATGGTGGGTGCCCTGCTGCTGGGCGGTTGTGCGGTCAATCCCTACGGCGGCACTCAGGCCCCGGTGAGCGAGCCGGATGCCCCCGTGGTGCAGCCGGACAAACCGGTAACCAAGCCGGATGCCGGGGCGCCGCTGCCCAAGTCGGTGGCGCCGACCGGGCTGGCGCTGGCCATGGCCGACGCGTTTGTGCAGGCACCCGAGGTGCGGGAGCTGGCGCAAACGGGCCAGCCGGTGCTGCTGCTCACCCCGCCCCAGAATGGCACCGGCGAGCCGGTGGACACCCGCGCCATGGCGGCGGCCATGAGCAAGCGCATCCAGAGCAAGAGCGGTTTTCGCTTTGTCGACCCGGGTCAGGTGGCGGCCATCACCGGCCAGCTGGAGTATCAGCAGGGCAGGATGAACCCGGCCTCCCTGGTGCGGCTCGGTCGCCAGACCGGCGCCGGTTACATGCTGTATGGGGATCTGGTGGCCGAGGGCAGCCGCTATCGGTTGTCGATGACTCTGATGGAGCTGCGCAGCGGCGAGCTGCTCTGGAGCGGCAGTCGCTCCGCCAGCCACTGAGGATGCCGAAGGGCTGACAAGTTTGTCAGCCCTTCACGCTTTGGACGGTGCCAGCAGGTTGAGGTAATCGAGCAGCGAGAAAGGGTACGCAAAGCCCGTCAGCTTGGCCAGTCTGTCCAGCTCTGTCTGTCCAACTTGCTGTAACTGTGCCTGCTGAGCCGGCGTGAGCGTCGTGTATCTTGCCTTGATCAGGGCATCGAGCAAGGCGCGGTCTCCGGCGACTGCCTGATGGAACGCCTTGATCGCCAGTGCCTCTACCTCTGCTGCTGTGCAGCGTTCCATGCTCTTCTCATGCAGGTAGACAAGCACAGTCACCTGCTGCTCTCTTTCCAGCAACCAGAAGCGATCCTCTTTGGGAGGCAACGCGGGTTTGTGGCGGGCCTTGCTTGCCTCACAACGCGCAAACGCCGGATCCAGATCGTGCAACGACAGGGCCATGGCGTTCTGGCTTGTGGTCAGCAACAGACACAGTGCACCCAAGGCCGAGCTGAGGAGCGTGGGTTTGGCCTTGCCCTTGCCCTTGGTGGTGAGTGGCGACAGCGACCTCATACCTGCTTTTTCAGAAAATAGGTGGTATGCCCGGGCGGCATGTCCGGCAGCTCGCCAAAGACCTTGTAACCCTGCTTCTGGTAGAAGGGCAGCGCCTGGAAGCTGGTGGTTTCCAGATGAAAGTTGCTGATGCCCTTGCTTCTGGCGTACTGCTCCATGGTAGTGAGCAGGCGGCCGCCCCAACCATCCTGGCGGATGCGCTCGTCAATCCAGAGCCAGTCCACGTGCAGCCAACCCCACTTGAGGTCGGCGGTGATGCCGCCGTGCACCTTGCCCGCTTCGTCCTTGATAAAGCTGGCGATGTGCTCGCGCAGGTGGGTGCCGGCCTGGTTGATGTTGTAACCCGACAGGCCGATACGCAGCGCGTCGACATCCTGCTCGGCAGGGGGGTGGGGTTGGGTCAGGTACATGGTCTCTCCAGAGCCGGGTAAAGGGCCTCTATCAATAACCGTTCAGACTCAATCTGGTCAAGCTATTGCCCCTTTTCGGCTGCCGCCGGCCCGGCGTCACAGCTGCGGGAAGTAGCAGGCGGCCATGTCGACCGGGTGATCGGGGCTGCCGGGCAGGTAGAAGTGCCAACCCGCATCGGTGAAGGCGCGCAGCTCGCTCTCCACGAACTTGAGGGCGAGGCTGAGGGCCTGCAGGGCATCGACGCCATAGATGAAGGTCTTGTTGCCAAGGCCGTCCAGCTTCACCTTGCAGCGCCAGTCACCGCCGGCGGACTTGGGATCCGGCTCGGGGGCTCCGATGGCAATCTTCACGGTCAGCTGTTCTCCCTCGATGCTGATGGCATCGAAGCGCGCTTTCACTATGGCTCTCTTCATCTGGACGATCCTTTTCCGGGGCCGGCGTCTGCCTGGCCGGGCTGATGGGGGGTGAGTCGGCCGGGAGGGCAGACTCAGGAAGGTCAGCCTAATGGATGCGGGCACCGCAGACAACGGGCATCGAGGCGGCTTGTGAGGTGGCTTGAAGATCCATGATTGCTGCTCTTTTGATCAGCGGGTGGCGGGGCAAGCGCTATTTTCCCGCATTGCTTGATGCGCATCCATGAATGGCCGGATTCGCTGCTGGTTTGGCGCCGCACCCGGCATGATAATTGGGGCAGGCGGCCAGCCCGGCGTGCGCCTCTCGTCCCCCGGATCCAAGGAAACCGCATGGCACTTTCGGTCGAGCAATTATATGAAGTGATGGCCCAGCTGCCCGATCCCGTCTTCATCCTGAGCGAAGACGGCTACTACATCGAATACATCGGCGGGGTGGAGCAGCAATCCTATCAGGATGGCAACCCGCTGGCGGGCAAGCGACTGGCCGATGTGCTGCCCGCCGACATGACCCGCTGGGTGATGGATCAGGTGACCCTGGCGCTGGATTCGGGCCAGGTGCAGGTGGTGGAGTACGAGCTGGCAGCGGTGGAGGTGGAGGGGATCGACGCCTCGGTCGGGCCGCAGGGGATGCAGCGCTTCGAGGGCAAGATTGCGCCGCTGCCCTCTCGCTACGACGGCAAGCGGGCGGTGGCCTGGGTGACCCGTAACATTACCGGCCAGCACGAGCTGCAGCAGCGGCTCAAGCTGCAGAGCGAAACCGACCAGCTGACCGGCCTCTACAACCGCCGCTATTTCTTCGAGCACTGCCGGCAGCGGCGGGAGAGAGAGGCCCCCTGCAGTCTGGTGATGCTGGACATAGACCACTTCAAGCAGATCAACGATCGCTTCGGCCATCAGCAGGGCGACCGGGCGCTGCAGCGCTTCTGCGACTGCGTGGCCGCCCAGCTGCGGGCGGACGATCTGTTCGTGCGCAGCGGCGGCGAGGAGTTTCTGATCCTGCTGCCCGGCATGAGTGAAATGGATCTGCAGGCGCTGGCGGAGCGGATCCGGGCCGCCGTGGCGGCGCTGCCGGCGGATCCGGTGGCCTTTACCGTCAGTCTGGGCACCACCCTGGTGCAGCCGGGGGAGGAGATCAACCAGGCGCTGGCCCGCGCCGACGAGTGGCTCTATCGGGCCAAGCGGGCGGGTCGCAACCGGGTCGCTCACTGCCCTGCGGGTGGCCAGCGCAAGGGGGCAAAACAGGGGAAGCCAACCCCCTGATATATGGCGGCAGGACCGGCACCAATATATTGGCGGCGGCCTGGGCCATTCATCGCATAATTGGCTGATATTGCCGGGCTGATGCTGTTAATATTAACGGGCCACTCTCTGGCCTTATTCAAGTTGTTGAGCAACTCATCGAGGTTTTGTCGTTATGTTATCAGACGGAGCTGAATTGATTATCTTGAGGCCAAAATGACACATCTTATTTCCTTTTGAAACAAGCTGATTCAAACAGTCATGAATTATTAACCTTGACCTTTATGGCGATTTCAACGATGGTAGCGTGGCATCCCCGTTTCCTCTTGGTGATCATGTTGATCGCAGGCGGGCTTGTTTTTTCTACGATCCGGTCGATATGCCGCGGCATGTCGCCACGCCTAATTACACGGGCCAATAAAATATAAGATGACAGATTAATAAGGTGTATATCGCAATGAGTGTTGCTATTGCTGAGAAGAGTAATTCCACATCAAAGTTGAAATGGGAGAAAAGTGATTCGGTATGGACCATGGGATTATATGCCACTGCAGTCGGTGCCGGTACACTGTTTCTCCCAATTACCGTTGGCAGTAATTCGCCGGTTATTTTGCTGTTTATATTATTGATGGCATTTCCGCTTTCTTATTATTCCCATCGGGCATTGAGTCGTTTCGTATTATCCAGCTCCCACCGGGAAGGGGATATTACCCACGTGGTGGAAGAGCACTTCGGTGCGCGGGCAGGCAAGCTGCTGATGCTGGTCTATCTGATGGCCTTCTACCCCATCATTCTGGTCTACAGCATCTCCATCACCAACGCGATCCAGAGTTTTGTGGTGCACCAGCTGGGCAATGCCGAGATCCCGCGCGGCCTGCTGGTGCTGGGGGTGATGCTGGGGCTGCACCTGGTGCTGCTGGCGGGCAAGCAGATCGTGGTGTCGGCCATCAGCGTGCTGGCCCTGCCCATGGTTGCCTTTCTCATCGGCCTCTCCATCTATCTGCTGCCCCAGTGGAGCCTCTCCTACTTCAGCGAGAGTCAGGGGGTGGACTGGCGCGACCCGGCGTTCTGGAAATCCCTCTGGCTGATCGTGCCGGTGATGGTGTTCTCGTTCAGCCACGCCCCCATCATCTCCTCCTTCAGTGCGGCGCAGAAGAAGCGCTGTCAGGCGAGCGCCGACCAGCGCGCCAAACGGATCATCAAGTGCAGCAGCCTGCTGATTTGCGGCAGCGTGCTGTTCTTCGTGGTGAGCTGCGTGATGAGCCTGAGTCAGGCCGAGATGGCGCAGGCCCGCATCGACAATATTTCGGTGCTGTCGGCGCTGGCGAACAAGTTCTCCAATCCGTTGATCGCCTACGTGGGGCCGCTCATCGCCATTCTGGCCATGTCCAAATCCTTCCTCGGCACCTCCATGGGGGTGAGCGAGGGGACGGTGAGCATGGTGAACGGTGCCTGCCAGGGGCTGGGGCTGTCGCTGCGTGAAGCGACCATAGCGCGGGTCTCGTCGGTCATCCTGTTCGTGGTGACCGGGGTCATCACCTACTTGAACCCGAACGTGCTGGAGATCATCGAGAAGGTGAGCGGGCCGCTCATCGCGGTGATCCTGTTCCTGCTGCCGGCCTGCTCCATCTATCGTCTGCCCGCCCTCAAGCGTTATCGCGGGGCGAGTACCCTCTTCGTGCTGGTGATCGGGCTGCTGGCCATCTCGGCCCTTATCTACGATCTGCTGTGACGGCGGATCCCGCACAAGTCAAAAAGGGCGACCCATGGGTCGCCCTTTTTCTTGGTGTTGCCGTTAGCCAAGCAGGGGGGAGACGCTCTGGCCGGCCATCAGCAGGCCGATGGCCAGCGCGCTGAACCAGACCAGGGTGGCGCTCACCAGCAGGTAGCCGCTGGCGACGAACAGGCCGTCGCGCTGCAGCATGCCGATGGCCAGCAGCAGGATGGCCCAGGCCGGCATGGCGTTGGTGAAGGGAATAGCGCCCAGCGGCAGCATCAGCAGCAGGGCCGCCAGCATGATCAGCAGGCCGTTGCAGCGGTTGATGGTGCTGCTGCCGGTCAGCAACAGCAGACGCGGGCGGATGAAGCGGTCGATGCGGGCCAGCAGGTCCGCCCCCTTGTGCAGGGTAGGCTTGAGCTGATCGGCGGCGAAGCGGCGCTCCATCAGGATGGCGGGCAGCCAGGGCACCCGGTTGAGGGTGATGCCGATGCCGATAAACAGGATCAACAGGCCAAACGGAGTGCTGACGCCGGGGATGGAGACCGGCAGCAGGAAGGGCACGGTGAGCAGCACGCAAAACAGCAGCATGCCCTGCTCGCCGACCAGGGCCAGCATCTGGCGCAGGCTGATATGGCTATCCTCGATGGCGTGGGCGGTGGCCCGCAGGGTGTCGGAGAGCTTGTTCTGGGGGTCGTTGAGTTGCGCGGCAACCATTCCCTGTGTCCTTCTGGTGAGTGGCACCGGCCCACCATGAGCCAGCTGCCGGCCAGCATACGGGGCAGAGGTTAATCGGGGATGAATAACGGGCGGGACGGCCGAGTGTGATCCTTGCGGCGAAAACGGCGCGATACAGGCTGGGTTTAGGATAGGGGCCAGGGGGCTCTGATATGCTTGACGGGCACTGGTGCAGCGCACGGAGGAGCCGTGATGAAACGAGCAGGGATCATGATGATGGGGCTGTTGTTGCCGCTGGGGCAGGCCTGGAGCGCCGAGGGAGAGGCCGCCCCCGGCTGGCAGGTGACGCCGTTCTTCGGTTACAGCTCGGCCATCGACTTCGAGGCCAATGACGACCCCCAACCGACGCCTGTCGCCACCCGGCTGGAGTCCTTGCAGGGGGAGCGCTCCGGCAGTTGGGGCCTGTTCATCAGCAGGGAGGTGGACGACCCCGGCATGATAGAGCTGCTCTACAGCCACCAGTCCACCCACCTCTCCCCCGATCAGCCGGAGCGGTTGACGGTGGATACCCTCCACTTCGCCGGGGCGCTCACCCTGTCGGACAACCTGATGGCCCCCTATATCGGCGCCGGGATCGGGGCGACCCGCTTCGCCGCCTACGACAGCGACGTCGCCCCCTCCATGTCGCTGGCGCTCGGGGTGCAGCCGCGCCTGACCGAACATCTGGCGCTGCGGGCCGAGGTGCGCGGTTATGGCGCCCTGGTCAACGACAACAGCCAGTTTCTCTGCAACCCGGACCAGTGCGTGTTCAAGGTGCGCGGCGAGCTGGTGACCCAGTGGCAGGCCAATATCGGCCTGACCCTGCGCTTTTGAGCCTGATGCACCGCAGCGCCCTGCCGCCCCTGCCCCGTACACTGCCTTCGTTGTCGACCCCGCGGCTGCTGTTGCGGGCGTTTGATGCCAAAGACAGCGCCGATCTGTTCGCCATCTACGGGGATCCTCTGGTGATGCGCTTCGTCGGCGAGCCGCCGTTTCCCTCCCTCGCCACCGTGGCGCAGATGCTGGCGAGCGTGGAGCGGTTGCTGGCCGCCGGCGAGTCGCTGGAGTGGGGGCTGGTGGCGCGCGACAGCGAGCGCCTTATCGGCACCTGCGGCCTGCACAGCTTTGCAAACGAGGCCGGTCTGCGCCAGGCAGAGGTGGGCTGCATGCTGGCTCGCCGACATTGGGGAGAGGGATGGATGGCAGAGGCGCTGACGGCCCTGATCGCCTATGCCCGCCAGCTCGGCCTTGCCACGCTGGTGGCGGATATCGAGCCGGACAATCTGCCCAGCCAGCGGCTGTTTGAGCGGCTGGGCTTTGTCTGGCAGCAGGATGGCTGCTACCGCCTGGTGCTGGGCAAGGGGATCACAGCAGACCACGGGTAAGGCGGCTGAGGGGCTCGTTGACGTCGAACAGCTTGAACTGCACCGCGCTGGCGCCCATGGCGAGCACCCGCTGCTCGTGCATGGTGGCGTAGGCGAGGGCGCTCGCCTCATCCTCGAACAGATAGATGCCGCCCGCCTCGCCGGTGCGCGGGTTTTCGGTCCAGATCTTGGAGATGAAGCCCGGCTCCCGGGTGATGGACTCGGCCAGCGGCATGGCCGCGCTCGTGAGGGCCGGCCCCATCAGCTCGGTGGGGAAGTTGAAATGGATCTGCAGCAGGCTGGGCATGGTGCACCTCTCGTGGGCGTTGATTGACGGAATCCGCATCATAGGAAGCCGGCAACTTGGCTGCAAGAAGGCACATTTTCGTGGCATAGTTACCGCAAAGTAACCACTCGCGAGCCATCCCTTGTCCTCATTGCCCTGTCCCGCCTATCGGGTGCTGCGCCTGCTGGCCGGCAAATGGAAACCGGCCATCCTGTTTCATCTGTGCGCGCAGACCCTGCGCTTTGGCGACCTGCGTCGCAGCCTGCCCGAGGTGAGCCAGAAGGTGCTCACCGCCCAGCTCAAGGAGCTGGAGAGCGACGGCGTCATCATCCGCACCCTCTACCCGGACGTGCCGCCCCGGGTGGAGTACAGCCTGAGTCCGCTCGGGGTCGCCTTGACCCCCCTGCTCCAGCAGATGCACGACTTCGCGCTGAGCCACGGCGATCTGCTGGCGCTGAGTGAAGCGGAGGCGGCCCGCGAGGAGCCCCATCCCGCCAAGCGCCGTTAAGCCTGCGCCGGCCAGACCATTACCCACTCGGCGCAGCCGGTGTGGGGATCCACGGCGTCGGCCGCCACCTGAAATCCTTGCGCGCGATAGAAGTCGCACGCGGTCCGGTTCTGCTGATAGACCTGCAGCCGCAGGGTCGGCAACTGCCCCTTGGCGTGCTCGAGCAGGGCCTTGCCCAACCCTTTCCCTTGCTGCGCGGGGGCCACGAAGAGGGCGGCCAGGGATCCCTCGTGCAGGGAGTAGAAGCCCAGTACCTGCCGATCCCGACAGATCAGCTGGCTGTCGGCGGCGGGCAGATAGATCTCCCGCATCGGCGCCAGGTTGGCGTGCCAGTAAGCGGGCTCGATGAAGTGGTGGGCCTGCAGGGAGGCCTCCAGCCAGATGGCGAGGACGGCCTCGGTGTCGGCCGGGGTGAAGGGGCGTATCTGCATGAGTGTCTCGTCTGGATTCGTCAAAAGAGGGGCATGGTAGCAGCACAGGCTCTGCCGTCACCCGCCAGCGGGCAAAAGTGGAGCCCTCGTAACAAAAAAGGCGACCCGCAGGCCGCCTGTTGCCGTTAGCCGGCGTAGGGGAGGGAGGAGTGGTGCAGCACGATGCGCACCTTGCCGTCGTCCCCCTTCTTGAAGCCCCAGGTCTTGTCGACCGTGGTCTGCTTGTTGTCTCGGTCGGTCAGGTGCACCTTGCCCATGGTGAGGGCCATGTCGCCGTTGATGTAGACGGCGGCATTGCTGTAGTCGTAGCTCTGCCAGTTCTTGAGGGCGAAGCCGCTGTCGGCGGGATAGGCCTTGTTGTTGCCGACGAAGTAGGCCAGCGCCCCCTCCCGGTTGATGCGAAAGGTCTGCTCGCCGCCGGCCAGGGTCGGCTTGAACAGTACCGGCCCCTGAGCGTAGCCGTAGGCACTGTCGAGCACGGCGCCGGCGGTGGCCCTGGCCTTGTCGATGCCGCCGCTGCGGTAGTCGTCGCTGATCTGGATCAGGGCCTTGCCCCAGGCATCCTGGGCGGCCTTGATCTCGGCTTCGGTGATGTTGTTGTTGGCGATTTCGGCGGCGCTGAGGGAGCCGCTGGCGGCGAGCAGAACGAGGACAAGGCCGGCTCGCTTGGTAAACAGGGTCTTGGTGAACAACGTCATGGGATGATGACTCCTGGGTTCGCGTTTAAGGAGTCCCGGAGTTTATCTATCCGCGATGAATAAAAATTGAACCCATCATTCAGCCTCGAGTGGGGAGGGATCTGCCTCCCTCCCATCCTCATCCCCCTCAGCGGGCCCGCAGCAGCCAGCGACTGGCCGGGATCGCCGCCAACAGCCGATAGCCGAGCAGGGTGAGCGCCAGCAGCGCCGGCACCTTCAGCAGCTCCCACCACAGCTGCTTGCCCTGCGGGCCGAAGATCATCAGCCACACCACCAGCATCATGTGCAGGCAGTAGAGGCCCAGCACCTTGGGGGCTTGGCGTTCGAGCCAGCTGCCCTTGCCCCAGCCCGGGTTGGCCAGCAGCAGGCCGAACAGCCCCAGCGCCCAGGGAAGCGAACCCAGCAGGAAGTCGTGGCGGTTGAGGGGCACGGCGGCCAGGTGCAGCAGGCCCCAAGCCTCCAGGGCGTAGAGCCCCATCCCGGCCGCCATCAGCAGGGCGCAGCGCCTGGCATCCGGCTGCCAGGCGCGCAGGCGCAGCTCGGTGCCAAGGGCCACGAACAGCAGGGAGAAGAAGGGGCCGTTGCGGGTCAGCAGGGCCCACTCGCCCCCCAGCAGCAGCGGGCCATAGGAGCCGCCGAGCAGGGCCAGCCCGTAGAGCAGAGCACCCAGCAGCGGGGCTAGCCTTGGCAGGCGGACCTGCTGGCAGAGCGCCAGGATCAGCACCGCCAGCATCAGGGCGGGCAGGAACCAGAGGTGGATCATGCCGCCCACCCACCAGACGTTGAGCGGATCCCCCAGCTGCATCTGCCACTGGCCTGCCATGGCTGGCAGGTAGCCCTCGCTCACCGCCGCGAGTGGGTTGAAGGGGATCAGCAGGTAGAGCAGGCTCCACGCCAGCCAGAGCCCCAGCAGGGGGCGGCAGTAGCGCAGCGCCACCGTCAGGGGGTGGCCTGCTGCGAGGGCGGGTTGCAGAAAGTAGCCGGCGCAGAGGAAGAACAGCGGCACCGCGAAGCGGCAGAGCTGGTTGATGATGGCCCCGAGCAGGGGGTAGGGCGTGCCGTCCCACAGGGTGGGATCGAAGGGGTTGCTGAAGGGGGAGAGGTGAATGGTCATCACCGCCAGGATGGCCACTACCCGTCCGCATTCGATGCTGGAGATGCGCATGCTGCCTCTTGCCGCAGGGATTGAGGGCGCACCCTAGCAGCTGCGGGCGGCCCCCATCCAGCCGCCAGGCCGGCAACTGTGAACCCCATCGGCGGCCGGTTACCCTTTGTTACCCGAGGTGCAGGCAAGGTTACCGCCGCCGAGAGGCCGATCCCGTTTTGTCGTCGGTAAACGCCCTAGAGCAGGGCCACCAGCACTGTGACCAGGGCGCCCAGCAGCAGCAGGGCGATGCCGCGCGCGGCCGGGCCATGCAGCTTGTTCCACATCAGCAGGCTGGTGAGGGCCAGCAGCAGCATGGCCAGCGCCGCCAGATCCCCCACCAGCTGCCACGGCAGGCCGGTGCCCATGCCACGGTGCAGCCGGTTGAGGCTGGCGGCGAAGTTGGCCTGTTGCAGTTCGGTGCGCACCAGCAGGGTGCCTTCCACATAGCTGGCGGCCACGCTTTCGCTCAGGGTGACGCCGCGCATCTCCCAGCGGGCCGGCAGGGTGAGCGGGCCGTCGGGGGTGGGCAGGGTCTGGGGCGGGCTGAGCTGGACGCGCCCCTCCTCGAACCCTGCTGGATAGCGTTGTTGCAGCAGGCTTTTCAGCTCATCCGGGCTGGTCAGCGGCGCGCTCAGTACTATCTCTTCACTGGATTTCTCGGTGTGGGGGCCGGGCAGCGGCAGCACGGCCCTGTGTTGCAGCCAGAGGCCGGTGAGGCCGTAGAGCAGCATCAGGGTGAGGGTGGCAAAGCCGGCCCAGGCGTGGATGCGGCGCACCCACTTGTTGTTGTGCAGGGGGAGTTTTCTGCGTCTCATTGCTCGGTGCTTCATAAAAATCTGGCCAGCAGGAGCTGGCCAGAGGGATCGGGAAAAGGGAGGGATCAGAAGCGGTAGGCGGCGCTCAGATGCAGCTGACGGGGTGTGCCCGGCATGATCTGGGAGGCGCTGGTGGCGCTGACGAAGTAGTCGTGATCGGTCAGGTTCTCCACGCTCAGCTGGGCTTCCCACTGCTGCCAGCGGTAGCCGGCACGGGCGTCGAAGCGGGCGTAGCCGGGCAGGGTGGTGGTGTTGGCGTTGTCGGCGAAGCGATCGCCCACCGCGGTCACCCCGGTCTCGCCGAACCAGCCCTGCTTGCCGCTCTGATAGCCGGCGAACAGCTCGCCGTTCTGGCGAGAGACGTTCATCGGCCGCTTGCCTTGCAGATCGGCGTCGGCCTTGACCTGCTCGGCATCCTGGATGGCGATGCCGCCGCGCAGGTAGATCTCGTCGGTCAGCTGGGCGCGGGCGCTCAGCTCGATCCCCTCGGTGCGCTGCAGACCGGTGAGGATCACCTTGGTGGGATCCAGCGGATCCTTGCTGCGCTTGTTGTACATCTCCAGCCGGTAGAGGGAGAGGGTGGTCGCCAGGCGGCCATCCAGCCAGTCGCTCTTCACGCCGCCCTCGTACAGCCGGGTGTGCTGGGGATCCAGGTTGTTGTTCTTGTCGCCCGGGGTGATGCCGATAAGTTCCCCGCCCACCGGGGTGAAGGTCTTGCTGTAGGAGGCGTAGAAGGCGTGCTCCTCGATCGGGTTCCACACCAGACCCAGACGCGGGCTCAGGCTGGTGACCGAGACGGTCTCCTCCTTGTTGAGGTCGTTGCGGCGGCTGGTGACGGTGAAGTCGTCGCGGCGCAGACCTGCCAGCAGGTGCCAGTCGCCCAGACTGAGCTGATCCTGCACATAGAGGCCGTAGCCGCGCACCTTGTGATTGGCGTCGCTGGAGAGTTTCATGGCGCCGTCGTAGGTGGGCAGGGAGCCCGGATCATAGAGGTTGCCGGCCGGGATCTCGGTGGCGTTCTGGTAGAGCTTGGGGGTGCGCTCCTGCCAGTTCTGCTCGAAGCCCACCAGCAGGCGGTGCTCGACGGGGCCGGTCTGCAGCTGGCCTTCGACCTCGGTGTTGCTGATCAGGCTGTTGGCCTTGAGATCCTGCTGCCAGCGGGCGCGGGTCACCTTGTCACCCTTGACGCTGGTGACATAGGTGTTGTCGAACTGGCTGTCGAGGCTGGTGTAGCCCAGCTGCTGGCGCAGTTGCCACTGATCGTTGATGTCCCAGCTGAGGCGCGAGCGGGTGGACTGGGCCACATCGTCGATGAAGTCGCGGCGGGTATCGCTGTAGACATACTCCTTGGGCACGTCGGCCGGGCGGCCGTTGACGCCGGGGATGCCGCGATCCGGGGTGCGGTCGTGCTCGTTGCGCTCGTACTGCAGCAGCCAGTTCAGCTTGTCGTTGATCTCCCAGTTGACGGAGGGGGCCAGCAGGGTGCGTTTGCTGGTCACGCCGTTGCGAAAGCTGTCCTTGTCTTCCTGAGCCAGGTTGAGGCGCACCTGCACCTGCTCACCCGCTTCACCGTTCAGGTCGGCAGCCAGCCGGCGACTGTCGAAGCTGCCGACCTGGGCGCTGACGCTGGACTCCAGCCCTTTCTGTGGCTTCTTGCTGACCCGGTTGACGATGCCGCCGGTGCTGCCACGGCCATAGAGCACCGCCGCCGGCCCCTTGAGCACTTCGACCCGCTCGGTGTTGCCAAGGTCGCGGGTGTACTGCATGTCGTCGCGAAAACCGTCCAGATAGAAGTCGTTGCTGGCGCTGAAGCCGCGGATGTTGACCCCGTCGAAGCGGGTGTCACCGCTGGCGTTGACGCCGGGGATGCCGGTCAGCGCCTCACTCAGGGTGGGCTGGCCGAAGGCGGTCAGCTCGCTGGCCTTGACGCTGTCGATGGCCTGCGGCACCAGCTTGGCCGGGGTGTTGGTACGGGTCGCGGTGGCGACCTCTTCATGTTGGCTGCGTTTGCCGACCACTGTCATGGTCTCGTCTTCGGCGTGCGCGCCGGCACTCAGGGCCAGCAGGGCGACACTCAGCAGAGTGCGCGGGTGGTGAGGTGTGTGCATGTTGCGTGTTGACTCTTGAAGAAGCGACCTGATGGTCTGAACTTGTTGATTTATTTGTAATTATTTTGTTCTCTCTCATTTGAGAGGATGCTAATGATATTGATTTTCATTAGCTGTGCAATAGAAACATGTTTTGATGATGGGGCTGGGTATCGGATGGCTCGCCCTGCCGGCAGGAGGCCCTGTCGGCAAGGTGACGGGAGGAGAGAAGAAGGGGGATGAGGGGCTCAGTGGTCGGCGGCGGCGGGGGCGATCCCGGCCAGCTGCTTGCCCAGCACCAGCCGCGGCGCCGGGTCGGTCTGCAGCGGGATATCCTGCAGCGGGGTGCCCTGCAGGTTGCGGTGGATGATGTTGGCCGCCATCCGGCCGAGGGCCTGATAGCTGCTGATGGTGCCGATGGTGCAGCCGTGCTCCACATAGAGCTCGGCGCTGCAGATGGTGGGGATGCCCGCCTCGTTGAGGGCGGCCAGTAGCTCGGGGGCGATGGAGAGCAGGTAGCTGTCGGCGGCGAGAAACACGATGCTCTCTTTGGCGTCGCGCTGCAGCCGCTTGAGCTCGTTGGCCAGTCGCCGCTTGTCCGGTGCGATGCGCCAGGTGGTGAGTTCCCACTGGTAGCGACGGGCCTCGCGCAGCAGCATCTCGCCGGTCAGCAGGGTGTTCTGCTCGCGCGGGTTGAATGGCAGCAGCAGCCCCTTGCTGGCGGGCAGATAGCGGCGGGCGTTGGCGAGCTGCAGCGCCATCGGCACCATGTTGCTGGTGCCGGCCACCATCCGGTTTTCCGTCTTGTCGTCGGACAGGAAGCCGGCCCCGACGGGGTCGGACACTATGCTGAAAATCAGCGGCTTGCGGTTGCCCACCAGGCTCTTGACCATGGCCGTGGCGGTGGTGCCGAAGCAGTAGATGTAGTCGTAATCGGCGAGGGAGGGCAGCAGCTGCTGGCGCAGCAGGGTGGCCAGCGCGGTTCTGTCCTGATTAGCGTTGAAGGTGACGAAGATGGGGTGATGGCCGAGCCGGTTGAGCTCGTCGCGAAAGCCGCGCTCGGCGTCCGTTTCGCCGCGCCACAGCACCATGGCGATGGTCAGCGCCTGAACGGGCAGGGCGCAGAGCAGGCAGCAGCAGATGAGCAGGCGTAGCGGCATGATGATCTCCTCGTCTTGGCTCTGTTGAGCCTAGATCATGGAGGGCCGGGCGCGTCGGGGCGGACCAAAAAGAGCGCGCCGGCATCAGCCGGCGCGCGCAGTGCAGAGGGGCCCGACTTAGAAGTCGTAGCGGGCCGCCAGCTGGAAGTCATCCTTGACGTTGAGCTTGCCGCTCTCTTTGCTGTCGAGATTGTTGATGCGGTACTCGCCGATGACACGCAGGTTCTTGTTGAACTTGTACTGGGCGCCCAGGGTGTAGTAGTCGATGGAGTCGTAGTCAGCCTTGCCGGACTGCTCCACCTTCTGCTTGTTCCACAGCGCCATCAGGCCGAAGCCGTTCTCGAAGTTGTAGCCGAGCGCCCCTTCCCAGCCGGTGTGATCCTTGCCGGTGGCCAGGAAGTCGCTGCCGTCCGCATAGCTCAGGGCGGCGTAGACGGCCTTGTTGTCGTACTTGGCGGAGAGCAGCCACAGCTTGGCATCCTCTTCTCCGTTCTTGTCGCGGATACCCACGTTATAGGCGGTACCCAGCGCCAGATTGAACGGGAAGGTGTAGGCCACGGCGGCGCCGTAGGCGGCATCGCTGTCCTTGCTGGTGGTCTCTTCGGTGTCACCGCCGTCGAACTTGTAGCTGGTATCGATCTGGAAGCCGTTGAACAGACCAGAGTACTTCAGCACGGAACCGGCGCGGTTGGTGGCGAAGGTGTCGGTCTTGGCGCCGAGGGCCTCGTTGCCGTAGCCGTCGGAGAGGGAGACGTCAGTCCAGTCGGCCAGGAAGCCAGGGGCCCCCTTCTGGCGACCGAAGGTGATGTTGCCCCAGTCGGCGCCGACACCGGCGAACGCCAGGCGGGTGCGCAGGTTGTCGGAGTTCTCGCTGATGGTCTTCTCGCTGTCGTTGATGTACATCTGCACTTCGTACTGGGCCAGCGCCTTCAGTTGGCTGTTGATCTGGCTGTCGACCTTGGCGCCGAAGCGGACGAACTGGTTGGCGCCCTGCTTGTCGCTGTACTCCTGGGTTCCGTTCGGATGGGTGCTGTCGACCCCTTCCTTCTTGTCACCGAAGAACTGGCCGGCGTAGATGCGGCCGTACAGATCCAGGGTGGTGGTGTCATTCTTGTAAACTTCAACGGCTTGAGCCTGGAAGGCCGCGGTGAGAGCCAGTGCCACTACAGTCAGCTTTTTCATCTTAATCCCTTGTGTTGCAAGCTTTGTTGTAAAAGACGGGGGCCATGCTAGGCAGGGGGGATGACAGCGGGGTGACACTCTCGTGAAGTGTCGGTGGCGGTTTGATGTCAAATTGGTGAAAGGGCCGTGTTTTGTGTGACGAACCGCCACTTTTGCGCGCAAAGGTTTGCCCTTGTGGTAGAATGCCGCCCGTTTTCGAGCTCCAAAGGTTGGATATGCGATGAGACGTGAACTGGCAATCGAGTTTTCCCGAGTGACGGAAGCGGCTGCACTGGCTGGCTACAAGTGGCTCGGACGTGGTGACAAGAATATCGCCGATGGGGCGGCCGTTGCGGCCATGCGCCATATCCTCAATCAGATCCAGATCGATGGTGAGATTGTGATCGGCGAGGGTGAAATTGACGAAGCCCCCATGCTCTACATCGGCGAGAAGGTGGGGACCGGCATGGGCGACGCGGTGGACATCGCGGTCGATCCCATCGAGGGTACCCGCATGACCGCCATGGGTCAGGCCAATGCCCTGGCCGTGCTGGCCGTTGGCGACAAGGGCTCCTTCCTCAAGGCCCCCGACATGTACATGGAGAAGCTGATCGTGGGTCCCAAGGCCAAGGGTGCCATCGACCTCGATCAGGCCCTCGAGCTGAACCTCAAGGCCGTGGCCAAGGCGCTCGGCAAGCCGCTCTCCCGCCTGACCGTGATCACTCTGGCCAAGCCGCGTCACGACAAGGCGATCAAGGAGATGCAGGGGCTGGGCGTGCGGGTGTTCGCCATTCCCGACGGCGACGTGGCCGCCTCCATCCTCACCTGTCTGCCGGACAGCGAAGTGGACATGCTGTACGGCATCGGCGGCGCACCGGAAGGGGTGATCTCGGCGGCGGTGATCCGTGCGCTGGACGGTGACATGCAGGCCCGCCTGGTGCCCCGTCATCAGGTCAAGGGCGACAGCCCGGAAGTGCGTGCGCTGGGCGAGCAGGAAATTGCCCGCTGCGAGGCGCTCGGCATCGACGTGAGCAAGGTGCTCAAGCTGGAAGACCTGGCCAAGAATGACAACGTCATCTTCTCGGCCACCGGCATCACCAAGGGTGATCTGCTGGACGGCATCACCAGCGACGGCGTCATGGCGACCACCGAGACCCTGCTGATCCGTGGCAAGTCGCGGACCATCCGTCGCATCAAGTCGATCCACTTCCTGGACCGCAAAGACAGCGTGGTGCGCGACATCATCCTGTAAGCCGGATGAGCGTGGGGCAACCCTCATGGTACCGCCTGAAAAGCCCGACGCTGTCGGGCTTTTTGTTGTCTGTTGGCAAGGGCACTATTTCATGGCAGGGCCGGGATAACAGTGAGGAAAATCCCCGCCCTTTGCTACACTGGCGCACCCTGCCGAGGAAAGCATTACATGGAATGTCGTCAAGGTTGCGGTGCCTGCTGCATCGCCCCCAGTATCAGCAGCGCCATTCCCGGCATGCCCGACGGCAAACCGGCTGGCGTGCCCTGCGTGCAGCTCGATGCGCGGCTGGGCTGCAAGATCTTCGGCCAGCCCGAGCGCCCGGCGGTGTGCAGCGGTTTTCGCCCCATGCAGGACGTGTGCGGCTACCACAGGGAAGAGGCCATCTGGCTTATCGGTGAGCTGGAGCGCATGACGGCCTGAGTCTCACCCTCTTCTTCAGGGAGAGGGTGGTTGCTGGTTTCCCCTCATCCCCGACCCTTCTCCCGCGAGGGGAGCAGGGAGTGCAGCCATCCGAAGCAATCCCAATAATCCCAATAGATAGAAAGAGGCCGCAACTGCGGCCTCTTTTTGTTTCGCGACGAACGGGTGTCAGACGTCGGCCAGCTGCAATGCCTGGCGGTAGTACTCGTTGGCCTTGTTGGTGAGGCGGCGCTTGTCCATCACCTGGCCGAGGGCGTGGTAGACGGCGGCATTCGGCGCCTTTGCCACCTCCTGCTCCAGCAGACGCTGGGCCTCGTCCAGCTGACCGGCCAGCAGGTAGACCTGGGCCAGCGCCGCGTCGACGCCCGGCTGATCCTGGATCTTCTGCAGCAGGGTCAGCAGGGGCTGGTAGCTGTCGAGCTTGAGCTTGGGCAGGCGGGCCAGCAACTGGGGCGAGACCTGCTTGCGCAGTGCATCCAGCCACAGCTCGGCGGCTTCATTGTCGGCCCCCAGCTGGCGCAGGCGATCACCATAGGCGGCCAGCAGCTCGGGATCCTGGCGCAGCTTGCGCGGCAGCGCCTGCCACACCGGGCGCAGGGTATCGAGGGCGCCGCTGGCTGCGCTGAGGCGGCCGCGCCAGGCCTGTTGCAGCAGATCCTCTTCCTGTTTGGGAGTGAGCTTGCCCACCTTGTGCAGCGCCGGAATGAGGTCGATGAGGGCGGTCCAGTCCTCGCGGGCCAGGTGTACCTGGCGCAGCTGGTCCAGCACCATGGGATGGCGCGGGTTGAGGGAGTAGACGGATTCCAGCATGGCCAGCGCGGTGTCGTACTGGCCCTGCTCGATCTGCAGCTGGGTCTGAGTCAGGGTCAGCGCCAGCTCGGCCTTGGGATTCTCCTCCTGCGCCTTTTGCAGGTATTGATCCCGGCGCACGTCATCGCCGCGGGCCTGGGCCGCCTTGGCGGCGCTCAGGTAGTTGAGCAGCGGGGTGTCGCTGTTGCTGGCGCCCTTGAGCATCAGCTTCTCGGCCTGGCTGTAGTGCCCCTCGGCCATGGCCAGAGTGGCGGCCACGGTCTGCTGGTTGGCCTTGCGGCGCCGGCGCGAGCCATACCAGCCCAGCGTCTTGCGGCGCAGGCCGAATACCCGGCCCAGCACCCACTCGACAATGAGCAGCAGACCGTAAAACAGCACCGCCAGGATCACCGCGCTGGTGACCGAGGACTCCACCGTGTAGTTGCCCAGCGAGATCAGCACATAGCCCTTGTTGCCGGAGGCCTGCGGGCCGAAGATGAGGCCGGCCACCATCACGGCCACCAGTACAATCAGACGAATCATGGTGCCCTCCTCAGTTGCTGGCCAGAATGCGCTGCAGGCGCTCGGTCAGCACCTCTTCCAGCATGGCCTGGGTCTTGAAGCGATCCGGATAGTTGAACTGGATCTGCTCCCCCTTGAGCTTGTCCAGCTCGGACTGCATGTAGTGGGTGGCGCTGTTGTCGGTGTCGAAATACTGAGTCAGCCAGCGCTGGGCCTTGTCCAGGCTGTCGTCATAGAGGGCCTGCTGCTCACGGTAGACGGCGAGCTGGGCCTGCAGCAGCTTGGTCTTGAGGTTCTCGCGCAGGAAGATCTCCTGCTGCGGGGAGAGCAGGGCCTCCACCGCGCCGTCACGACGGCGGATGGTGATGAAGTTCTCGGTGAATTTGACCCAGTTCTTCTTGAGATTGCTCTCCCACTCGTCCGGGTTGGTGCTGACGGCCTGATCGGGCTCGCTCTTGGCTTCCGGCATGCTGACGGTAGAGAGCGGCAGCAGCTCGATCTGATCGGAGAGGGCGGCCAGCTTCAGGGTCAGCCCTTCGCGGTCGATGCGCGGCATCCCCTTGAGCTGGGCGATGTCTTCGGCCAGCGCCTTGCGGATGGGCATCAGGCTGGGATCGTTGAGCGCCTTGATGCGCTCGTCGGCATTGCCGAGCAATGTGATGGCGGAGACGAGGTCGTGTTCCAGCCACAGCTTGCGACCGGCCATCCGCACCAGGTATTCGGATTCGGCCAGCATCCAGTCGTTGGGGCGCTTGTCGTTGAGATCCAGCACCCGGGTCTGCAGACCCTTGAGCTCGTCCTGCAGCAGTTGTTGCTGCTTGCCGAGGGCGGCCAGCTGTTCGCCATCCTTGTTGTTGCTCTGATCCAGTTTGGCCATGGCGTCAGCCAGCTGCTGCTTGAGGGCGCCAAGTTCGGCCTGCTGGGCCACCGCGTTCTGGTGGCCGTGCAGATAGAGTCCGCCGGTCAGGCCGAGAGCCAGCAGGATGGCGATACCGCCGAGCACTGCACCCGAGCCGCCCTTCTTGTTGTTGCTGACCTGTTGGCCGGGTTGCTTGTTGTCGGCCACGGAGGCCGCGGCACTCGGCTGGACTTCTTGCTGTTCAGTCATTCCATCTTCCTCAGTTCCAGAGCGGCCGTCAGGGCCTGGTTGGATGCACCCTGGGCAATCGTGATATGGGTAAAGCCCGCCGCCGCGGCCAGTTCGGCCACCCGCGGGCTGGGGACCACCAGCAGGCGGTCGTGCAGCCAGGGCTGCTGTTGGTCCGGGACCAGTTCCAGCAGCCGTTGCAGCAGTTCGCCACTGGTAACGAGCAGGCTGTCGAGCCCGGCCGCCTGCCAGTGGCGGGTCAATGCGTCCCCGTCCAGAGCGGGGTAGTGGCGCTCATAGGCCGCACAATAGTGCACCAGTGCGCCGCGTGAGGCCAGCGTCCGGGCGATGAGATCCCGGCCGCCATTGCCGCGCAGGATCAGCACCCGCTTGCCGTTCACCTGTTGCAGACCGGGCAGGGCCAGCAGCCCCTCGCTGCGCGGATCCTCCGGGCAGGCTGCCGTGATGCCGACGGCCGAAAAGGCGTCCGCGCTGGCCTGGCCGACTGCAAAGTAGTCAATATTTGGCCAGGTCTGACCAGTTTGCAACAGAAAATGATGAGTGAAATTAACTGCATGCATGCTGACGGCGATGACGATGTCGGCCTGGGGCAGCAGTTCGGGCAGGCGCTGCAGCTCGCCGCCCGCCACGGTTTCCAGCAGCGGGCAGCAGAGCGGTGCGTGGCCGTGCTGGCGCAGCAGCGCCACCAGCTCGGCGGCCTGGGCGGCCGTGCGCACCACCAGCGGGACCATCAGGGTTGGGTCCGGCATGGCGGCCATGCTTCGACCAGGCCCGCACTCATGCCCGGTAGACCTCGGCCAGGATGGCATCGGCACCATCGGCCAGCAGGCGCTGGGCCAGGGTATGGCCGAGGGCCTCGCCGTCGGCCAGTGGGCCGCGGATCTCGTCGCGGATGACGCGGCTGCCATCCGGGCTGCCCACCAGGCCGCGCAGCCACACTTCTTCTCCCTCTACCAGGGCGTAGGCCCCGATGGGGACCTGACACCCCCCCTGCAGGGCGCGGTTCATGGCGCGCTCGGTCAGCACCCGGATCCGGGTCTCGGGGTGCTCGAGCGGTGCCAGCAGGGCGTGCAGCTCGTGATCGTCGAGGCGGCACTCGATGCCGACCGCGCCCTGGCCGTTGGCAGGCAGGCTCTGTTCTGGCTCGATGAAGGCGGTGATGCGGTGCGCCATCTCCAGCCGTTTCAGGCCGGCGGCGGCGAGGATGATGGCGTCATATTCACCGGTGTCCAGCTTGGCGAGACGGGTGTTGACGTTGCCGCGCAGGTCGCGAATGACCAGATCCGGGCGTGCCGCTCGCAGCTGGCACTGGCGACGCAGGCTGGAGGTGCCGACCACGGCGCCTTGCGGCAGCTCGTCAATGGCGGTGAAGCGGTTGGAGACGAAGGCATCGCGCGGATCTTCGCGCTCGCAGATGGTGTGCAGGCCGAGCCCCTCGGGGAACTCCACCGGCACGTCTTTCATGGAGTGCACGGCGATGTCGGCCCGTCCCTCCAGCATGGCCGTTTCCAGCTCCTTGACGAACAACCCCTTGCCGCCGACCTTGGCGAGCGGGGTATCCAGGATCTTGTCACCCTGAGTGCTCATGGGGACCAGCTCGACCTGCAACTCGGGGTACAGGGCTTCCAGCCGGTCTTTGACGAAGTTGGCCTGCCACATGGCCAGGGGGCTCTTGCGAGTGGCAATTTTCAGGGTTCGGGCTGCCATATCAATCAATTGTTTCATCTTTAGAAGGAAAACGATCTTACCACCCTTTGCAGGGGCTTTCATGGCACAGCCGGCAAAAGCGGGGCCAAGCTCAAAAACAGCGGCTGAAAATGATTTTCATTAAACTAAAATGCAAGGTTAATTGATTGAAATTTAAAAAAATTATTGCTTTCCAATGATACTGTTTAGTGACTTGTCATAAATAATCCGGCGATTGTGTGCGGGCTTGTTTACCACCGCTGTTTGCATTGTTAACATGATCACACTTTTTTGACGTCTCCCCGTTTTGGTGCGTCATTTATCACCTCGTATAGGCAGGGCATTGCTGGTAAAACTCGACACGCTGGTGGCGCGCTACGACGACATCAATCGTCTCAAGACGCAGCGGGCGTTAGGTCTCATGAGTCGCTACGGGCAGCAGGTCTTCCAGCTGTTACCCGTCATGCTGCACTTCAATCACCCCCTGCTGCCCGGTTATGTGGCGGGGGATGTGCCGCACGGCATCTGGAGTTTTACCGCCAACGACGCCCAGCAGGCCTTCATCGAGGATCTCTGCCAGAACGCCAACTGCCAGAACGGCCTCACCACCCATGACAAGTCGATCCAGGGGCTCTACTCCATGGGCAGCACCTCGTCCATCGGTCAGTGCTGCCACTCGGATCTCGACATCTGGGTCTGCCACGTGGCCGGTCTGTCGCAGGAGCGGCTCGCGCTGCTGGATCTCAAGTGTCAGCAACTCTCCAAGTGGGCCGAGCAGCGGGGGGTCGATCTCAACTTCTTCCTGATCCCCGAGGACAAGTTCCGCCAGCGCAACGACGCCCAGATGCAGGGTGAGAGCTGCGGCAGCGCCCAGCACCTGCTGCTGCTCGACGAGTTCTACCGCAGCGCCATGCACATCGCCGGCAAGCGGCTGCTCTGGTATCTGGTGCCTGCCGAGTATGACGATCACTACGACGACTACGTCAACGGCCTGTTTGCCCACGGCAAGCTGAGCCAGGATGACTGGCTCGATCTGGGGGGCTTCAACCGCATTCCGGCCGAGGAGTATTTTGGCTCCGCCCTCTGGCAGCTCTACAAGGGGATCGACTCCCCCTACAAGGCAGTGCTCAAGTCGGTGCTGATGGAGGCCTACTCCCACGAGTACCCCAACACCCGCCTGCTGTCGGTGACCAGCCGCGACTGGTTCCAGCACAATGAGGGAATGCACTACCGGCTCGACAACTACTGCCTGATGCTGGACAAGGTGACCAATTACCTCAAGTCCATCGGCGACATGCAGCGGCTCGATCTGGTGCGCCGCTGTTTCTATCTCAAGGTGTGTGACGGCCTGAGCCATCCGAAAGAGGACCACTCCCCGGCCTGGCGCCGCGAGCTCATGACCCAGCTGGTGGACTACTGGGGCTGGAGCCGGGAGCGGCTGCAGCATCTGGATCACCGCCAGGAGTGGAAGGTGGAGGACGTCAAGGTGGCCTACGCCGAGCTGCTGGAGGCCCTGATGCAGAGCTACCGCAACCTCATCCAGTTTGCCCGGCGCAACAACATCAGCGAGTCCATCAACCCGGAAGACATCGGCATACTGTCGCGCAAGCTCTATGCCGCGTTCGAGAGCCTGCCGGGCAAGGTGCAGCGGATCAACCTCAAGATAGCGCCGGACCTGAGCGAGCCTGATCTCAGCTTCGTGCAGGTGCCGCACGGTCGCCTGAACCGCGCCGGCTGGTATCTCTACAAGCATTCGCTGGAGCCGGTGGATATCATCGGCCGGGCGCCGCTCGAATATAACGGTTACATCAGCAAGCTGGTCTCCTGGGCCTACTTCAACGGCCTGCTGACGTCCCAGTCCCGGGTGCACCTGTTCAACCAGGGCTCGGATCTGCACATCGACAACCTGCACCAGTTCTGTCGCGATCTCTCCGGCACCTTCCCGGTCAAGTATCCCCGTGCCACCAACCTGGCGCTGAGCCGGCCGTGCGAAATTCGCCAGCTCTCCATCTTCCTCAACCTGGAGACGGACCCGACCAGTCACTGGGTGGGCCAGGTGATCGAATTCGACGCCAACGCCGCCGACGTCTTCTCGTTCGGCCGCAACCTGGAGTGCCTGGTAGGCTCGGTGGATCTGGTCTATCGCAACTCCTGGAGCGAGATCCGTACCCTCCACTTCCAGGGGGACGAAGCCGTGGTAGACGCCCTCACCACCATACTCGGCAAGATGCACCAGGATGCCGCCGCTCCCGAGATGATCGAGGTGTTCTGCTACAGCCAGCACTTCCGCTCCCTGGTGCGCAGCCGCTTCCAGCAGTTGGTGGCCGAGTGCATCGAGCTACGTCTGGCCCGCGACAAGCAGCAGCTGGTCAAGACGCTGGCGCTCGGCAAGGAGAAGTACGGCATCTTCTTCGAGCGGCGCGGGGTGTCGGTCAAGAAACTGGAGAATGCGGTCGACTTCTACCGCCACATCTCCCACAACAAGCTGGATCACCTGCCGCTGCGGCTCGACAAGACCCACAGCCAGCACCTGCCCGGCATCGTCGACGCCTACGCCAGCGAGGGGCTGGTGCAGTTCTTCTTCGATACCCGGGACGCGGGCACCAACATCTATATCCTGGACGAGGCGAACCGGGTGGAGATCTACCAGCACTTCGCCGGCAACAAGGATGAGCTGGTGCAGGGGGTGAACCGTTTCTACACCTCCAGCCACGAGCGCTTCAGCGACGCGGGCCAGTTCAGCAACTTCAACCTGCCCCAGTACTACGAGATAGTGCAGATCAATGGCGAGCTGGAGGTGATCCCCTACCGCAGCCAGGGTCAGTTGCGTGACGGTGGCCAAGGGCGCGAGCTCGGGTCCGCCGCAGGCGCGGGGTAGGGCAGGGGCCGGTCCGGCGTGCGCGCAAGCGCCCTGGTCTAGGCCCCCTGCTGCACAGGATCATCGCCCATATCGAATGAAAACGGCCTGCATCTGCAGGCCGTTTGGCTATCCGCGGTTGACTCAGCCCGCGAGGCGGGCCAGCAGCCACTGGCGGATGTCGCCCAGCTGTGGGCGGCAGATCTCGTGGCGCATGGGGTACTCGTGCCACTCGGGGGAGAGCCCGGCCGCTTCCAGCCGGTTCTTGGCGTTCCAGCCCATGGAGAGGCTCACCACATCGTCATAGATGCCGTGCATATAGCAGATGGGCAGGTCGCGAGAGGCTTCGCTCATCTCGCCAAGCAGGGCGTCGGGCGCCGCCAGGTAGGTGGACATGCAGAGCAGGCCCGCCAGGCGCTGCGGCAGGCGCAGGGCGGTGAAGGAGGCAATCACGCCCCCTTGGGAGAAGCCGGCCAGCACGATGCATTCGGGGGCGAAGCCCTCGGCCACCAGTTGCTCGATCAGCGCGGCGATGCGGGCCGCAGACTCCCTGACGTGGGACTCCACGGCGCGATCCGCCGGATCCTCGAAGCTTCTGATGTCGTACCAGCCGCGCATCTTGTAGCCCATGTTGATGGTGATGGGCCGCTCGGGTGCATCGGGCAGCAGGTGACGCACCGGCAGGTCGGCGGGCAGGGCCAGCGCATCCACCAAGGGGGCCAGGCCGGCGCCGGAATCCCCCAGCCCGTGCAGCCAGATCACCGCATGACGGGCATCGGCAGGGTGCAGGTCGATCATGGGAACTGGACGGGCTCGCCCGCCTGGGAGCTACAGGCCTGGCTCAGCAGGGTCTTGAGCTCGTGGCCGAAGCGGTTGTCGATCCAGCTTTCCCCTTGCAGCTCGAAGTGGAAGCCGTTCTCGCGGGTGGCGACCCAGATCTGGTGCAGGGGCTCCTGCTTGTTGATGATGACCTTGGTCTTGTTCTCGAAGCTCAGGGTCAAGACCCCGCCAGCGCGTTCGCAGTCGATATCCGGATACCCCTCGTCGATGGTGTCTTCCACATACTGGAAAAAGGCGTCGGTCAGGGCGTGATACTCGTGATCCTTCATCGGTTTATCCTGTTGCTTTTAACAATGTGAGTGCGATTATAGAGGGCCAAAAATTTTTTCGCAGCGAACCATTATGATTACCCAGCTTACCAAGTGTCTGCTTGCCACTCTTCTGTCTCTTGGTTTGGCCGCGTGTGGCCTGACGGGACCGCTCTATATGCCACCCCCCGAGCAGCCCCAGACCCAGAGTACACCGCAAGCACAGACGCCTGCGACCGCCGAGGCAGCCCCAGAGGCCGCGCCGCAATAATTTAGGAAGGAACCGCCCCCTTGGATCACTTTAACTACGACGCCGACGGCCAGCTTCAGGCCGAACACACCTCGCTGCAACAACTTGCCGAGCAGTATGGCACTCCGCTGTACGTCTACTCCCGCGCCACCCTGGAACGTCACTGGCACGCCTTCGACAAGGCGGCGGGCGACATCCCCCATCTGATCTGCTACGCGGTCAAGGCCAACTCCAACCTGGCGCTGCTCAACCTGCTGGCCCGCCTGGGTTCGGGTTTTGACATCGTCTCCGGCGGCGAGCTGTCGCGGGTGCTGGCGGCGGGCGGCGATCCGGCCAAGGTGGTCTTCTCCGGCGTCGCCAAGAGCGAGGCCGAGATGCGCCTCGCGCTGGATAAAGAGATCCTCTGCTTCAACCTGGAGTCGGAAGCCGAACTGGAGCGTCTGAACCGGGTGGCGGGCAGCATGGGCAAGAAGGCCCGGGTCTCGGTGCGGGTCAACCCCGACATCGACGCCGGTACTCATCCCTATATCTCCACCGGCCTCAAGCAGAACAAGTTCGGCATTCCCATCGAGCTGGCACCCGCCATCTACCGCAAGGCGGCGGCCATGGCCAACATCGAGATCGTCGGGGTGGATTGCCATATCGGCTCGCAACTCACTGAATTGAATCCCTTCATGGAGGCGGCCGACAAGCTGCTGCGGCTGATCGACGGCCTGGCGGCGGAAGGCATCCACATCCACCACCTGGACGTGGGCGGGGGCCTGGGGGTCAACTATGGCGCCGAACAGCCACCCCATCCCAGCGAATATGCCGAGGCGCTCAAGCAGAAGCTGGCGGGCCGGGATCTGACCCTGCTGTTCGAGCCGGGCCGTGCCATCGTCGCCAATGCCGGCGTGCTGCTGACCCGGGTCGAGTACCTCAAGCCGGGCGAGAGCCGCAACTTCGCCCTGATCGATGCCGGCATGAACGATCTGCTGCGCCCCTCGCTCTACGGCGCCTGGATGAACATCATCGAGGTGGACAGCCGCGCGAGCCACGAGCAGGCGGTTTACGACGTGGTCGGCCCGGTCTGCGAGACCGGTGACTTCCTCGGCAAGGAGCGCACCCTGGCGATCGCCGAGGGCTCCTTGCTGGCGGTGCGTTCCGCCGGTGCCTACGGCTTTACCATGTCCTCCAACTACAACACCCGTCCTCGCGCCGCCGAAGTGCTGGTGGACGGAGCGCAGTCGTTCCTCATCAGAGAGCGCGAGCAGTTGGCGGATCTCTGGCGCGGTGAGCATTTGCTGCCCTGATGGTTGATGGATTTCTCTAAGCGTTCCTCCGGGTGAGAGCGTGAACAAGGGTACAGGAACGCACGATGTTGATAGATTTTTCCAAGATGCACGGCCTCGGGAACGACTTCATGGTGGTGGATGGCGTCACCCAGAAGGTGTTTTTCAGCAATGACGTCATCAAGAAGCTGGCGGATCGCCACTTCGGCATCGGCTTCGACCAGCTGCTGCTGGTGGAGCCGCCCTATGATCCCGAGCTCGACTTTCACTACCGCATCTTCAATGCCGATGGCAGCGAGGTGGAGCAGTGCGGCAACGGTGCTCGCTGTTTCGCCCGCTTCGTCCGCCTCAAGGGGCTGATCAACCGGGATCGCATCGCGGTGAGCACGGCGCGTGGCCGCATCGTGCTGCAGCTGGAGGGGGAGAACCAGGTCACGGTCAACATGGGGGTGCCCCAGTTCGAGCCGGGCAAGATCCCGTTTCGGGCCCAGAAGGCGGAAAAAACCTACCTGCTGCGGGCCCAGGAGCATACTGTGATGTGTGGGGCCGTCTCCATGGGCAATCCCCACTGCGTCATCGAGGTGCCCTCGGTGGCCGATGCGCCGGTGGAGACCCTGGGTCCCATCATGGAGCGTCATGAACGCTTTCCCGAGCGGGTCAACGTCGGCTTCATGGAGACGGTCAACGCCAGCGAGATCAAGCTGCGGGTGTTCGAGCGCGGGGTGGGCGAGACGCTCGCCTGCGGCACCGGCGCCTGCGCCGCCGTGGTGATCGGCATCAGCCAGGGCAAGCTCAAGGAGCGGGTCACCGTCACCCTGCCGGGGGGCAAGTTGACCATCGCCTGGAAGGGGCCGGGTCAGCCGGTCTACATGACAGGGCCGGCCGAGCACGTGTTTGACGGCCAGATAGAGTTATAGGCACGGGCGGGGAGCCCCCGCACTGCCAAGCACTAATGTCGGGGCCCTTGGCCCCTTTTTCGGATGGACCAACCAAGTTATGAGCGAACTCAAACGGCAGGAACCACTGGTGGATGAAGCCACAGTGCTGGAGTACCTGGCCCGTTATCCCGAGTTTTTCCAGCGCCACGCGGCCATGCTGGACCGGATCCGTATTCCCCATGAGCAAAAGGGCACCGTCTCGCTGGTGGAGCGCCAGCTTGACCGCCAGCGCGAACGCATCGAGCAGCTGGAGCAGGAGATCACCGAGCTGATGGGGATCGCCAGCGAGAACGAGCGGATCTTCCGGGTCTATGCCGATCTCTACGGCGAGCTGTACGGCTGTCGGAGCCTGTTCGAGGTGAGCGCGGTGATGGGCAAGGCGTTCGTGCAGCGGCTGCGACTGACCGGCCTGCGGCTCTGGCTCAGCCCGAAAAAATTCCAGTTGAGCGGCCCCGAGCAGAAGTTCATGGCGGAGGGCAAACAGCTCGAGCAACTGCTGGGTCAGCGCCTGCCCGGGCAGGATTATTACTTCGGCCGGCTCAACCAGAGCGAGAAGCAGGCGCTGTTCGGTCACGACGTGCTGGTCAACTCGGTGGCCCTGATGCGGCTCGGCGATCTCGGCGTGCTGGCCTTCGCCAGCTCGGACCCGAGCCACTTCACTCCCCACAACGACACCCTGCTGCTGGGTCAGCTCGGCCGCCTGCTGCAGCTGCGCCTGCCCGAGCTGGCCCGTGGCTAAGGCGCCGGCCAGCCCCTCCACCAAGGCGGCGCCTGCCGCCGAGCTCCTGCCGGCCGCGCTGGCGGGGGAGCTTGCGGCCTTCATCGAATACCTGCGGGTCGAGCGCCAGCTCAGCCCCCACACCCGCAGCAACTACCAGGCCCATCTGGAAGCCATGACCGCCGAGCTGGTGAAGCTCGGGGTCGATGACTGGGCCCGACTCGAGGCGAGCCAGGTGCGCAGCCTGGTGACCCGGATGCACAAGGCCGGGCTCGCGCCCCGCTCGCTCGCCACCAAGGTTTCCGCCCTGCGCAGCTTCTGTGACTGGCAGGTGCGCCAGGGGCGGCTGGTCGCCAATCCGGCCCGCGGCATCGTCACCCCCAAGCAGGGGCGGCCGCTGCCAAAGAACCTGGACGTGGACGAGATGTACCAGCTGCTCAACATCACCGACGAGCAGGATCCGCTGGCGGTACGGGATCGCGCCATCATGGAGCTGATGTACTCCTCCGGCCTGCGCCTCGCCGAGCTGGTGGGGCTCAATCTGGCGGACGTGAAGCTCGACGAGCGCCAGCTCAGGGTGACCGGCAAGGGCTCGCGGGAGCGGGTGCTGCCGGTGGGGCGGATGGCGGTGGAGTGGCTGCAAAAATGGCTCAAGCTGCGCCCGCTGCTGGCCGGCGACGAGCAGGAGGCTCTGTTCGTCTCCAAACGCCGGCAGCGCCTGTCGGCCCGCTCGGTGCAGGAGCGGCTCGACGGCTGGGGCAACAAGCAGGCGCTCAACGCCCACGTCCATCCCCACAAGCTGCGCCACAGCTTCGCCACCCACATGCTGGAGTCCTCCGGCGATCTGCGGGCGGTGCAGGAGCTGCTGGGGCACGCCGATCTCTCTACCACCCAGATCTACACCCACCTCGACTTCCAGCACCTGGCCAAGGTGTATGACAGCGCCCATCCAAGGGCGAAGCGGGATCCCGCTACCCCGGACGACGAATGACGGGGGCCGGGTAGCCGGCCCCGACAAGAGGAGAGACCATGCAGTTCTATCGCCGCTGGCAGCCGGTGGCCGCCATCTCGTTTGACCTCGACGACACCCTCTATGACAACGGCCCGGCCATCGAGCGAGCCGAGCAGTGGATGCTGGCCCACCTGCGCAGCGAATACCTGGCCACCGCCATGCTGGACAAGCCGCGCTGGCTGGAGCTCAAGCGCAACCTGCTGCTGGAACAACCGGCGCTGCGCGACGACGTCAGCCTGGCGCGCCGGCACGGCATCCAGGCCGCGCTGATGGCCGGAGGCATGGCCGAGACCCGGGCCGCGCAGGAGGCGGAGTCGGTGTTCGCCGCGTTTCTGGCCGAGCGCTCGAAGATCGAGGTAAGTGACGAGACCCATGCCCTGCTGGCCCGGCTGGCGGCACGCTACCCGCTGGCGGTGATCACCAACGGCAACCTGGATCTGGCCCAGGCTGGCCTCGCGGATTACTTCACCCTGGTCTGCAAGGCTGGTCTTGGCAGCAGAATGAAGCCGGCACCGGACATGTTCGTGCAGGTGCAAAAGGCCCTGGGGCTCGCCCCCGACCGCATTTTGCACGTGGGGGACCACCCGCAGACCGACGTGCTGGGAGCCCGGCTGCACGGCTTCAAGGCCGCCTGGCTCAACGAGCATCAGCAACCCGGAGAGCGGCTGCAACTGCTGCCGGACGTGGAGCTGGCCGCGCTGGGCGAGCTGGCCGACCTGCTGCTCTAGTCAGACCTCAACAGGCGCCATTTCGCAGCCGACATGCATCCATGTCGGCCGCTCATTCACCGCAGGCTGCCGCCGTCACAAGGGTCATGCCGAAGCCGTCACTCGCTGCGGCAAATCAGACCGCGGAGATCGTAAGGGGAGGGCTGGTTGACCCGACAGTAGCCTAGCCCGGCGGGCAGCGCCTGTTGCAGGGTGATGGCGGTCTCCCGGTAGTGGCAGACCAGATAGAAGAGGCGCGGATTGTGGCGATCCAGGCTCCAGTAGTGGATGGCGTGGCTGTCGCCGTTGTCCGGCTTGAGCTGGGCGCGCTCGTCGGGGTCGCCGTCGAACAGGGCCAGGTTCTCCAGCCGGTGGCGAAGAGGCTGGTGCTGCTCCCCCAGCTCGTTGCGGGTGACGGCCTGCCACTCCTGGGTCGTGTCCAGCGGTTGTTGGCGGGTCTCGATGGTGGCGGGGCAGTCAAATTGCAGGGTGGCGCTCAGGGCCAGCGCGGTCAGCAGCATGAAACACGTCTCGAATGGAAAGTATGGGCTCCCATGCTACGTCATCGCCCGCCAAACAGCGCCATCAGTTTGTCCAGCAGATCCCGTGGCGGGGCTATCTGCTTCATGGCCTCCGCCTCCCGTGCCAGCAGCTCCTGCTGCTCCTGCTGACGGGCACTCAACACCTTGTAGAGCGGCTCGAGCAGGGAGCCACGCTGGGTCACCAGCTCCTGGAACATGGCCTGATTGATGCGATAGGTTTCGACGGTCCCCTGGGCCCGCACCGTGAACGGACTGGGCTCGCCGGTGAGCAGGCTCAACTCGCCGAAAAAGTCGCCGGCATTGAGGGTGCCGAGCGGCAGCTCGCGGCCTTCCACCTCCACCAGCATCTGGGCATCCCCCTTCACCAGCACGAACAGCCAGCCGGAGATCTCCCCCTGGCTCAGCATCCGATCGCCGTTGACGAAGGGGGCGAATTTGACCTGATCCGCCAACCTCAGCAGCTCCTCCTCCTGCAGCATGGCGAACAGCGGCAAGCGGCGCAGGGTGTCGGTCCGCTCGGCGGTATGGCGCTTGTGGCGCTGATCCTTGTGATCCTGATCCGAGGTCATGAAGACGTTGAAGATGGGCGGGGTGAGGCGCCGGTCGTTGCGGCGCAGGGCGGCATCGATCAGGGTGCGCACCGCAGAGTCGGTGGGATCGTCCACCGCCAGATCGGTGAGCCAGTAGCGCACCGCGTAGCGGGCGATGCCGTTCTCCACGTTCATCAGCAGGCAGTCCGGCTGCGGGCTGGCGGAGACGTTGCGGATGCGGGTCTCCCGCAGTGAGTGTTCCACCAGGGCGATGATCTGGGTGGGCAGGGTGTCCAGGGTGATGTCGAACCAGACCCAGCGGCGCCACTGCAGGGGGGCGTCGCGGCGCCGCCCGAGCACGGTGAAGCGCTGCTTGAGCAGGTGGCTGTTGGGGATCACCACAGTCTCCCAGTTGCGGGTCTCTATGGTGGTGGCGCGCCAGTTGATCTCCACCACCCGGCCCTGGGTGGTCTCTACTTGCAGCCAGTCGCCGATGGCGATGGAGTTGTCGAGCTGGATCGAGACCCCGGCCAGCAGGTTGCCCAGGGTGTCCTGCATGGAGAAGGCGATGACGGCGGTGATGACGGCGGAGGTGGTGACGATCTCGCCGAGGGCCATGCCGGAGGCGTAGAGGCGGAACAGGCACCAGCCGATGTAGCCGACCGTGATGACGATGTCGGCGATGATGCGCGGGATGCGGATCTGGCACAGGGGCAGCAGAAACTGGAACAGCAGGATCCCCCAGATCTTCACCAGCACCAGCCCGGCCAGCAGGCTGGAGATCTCCACCAGCCAGTGGCGGGGCAGGGGCAGGCGAAACCAGCCGCCTTCTAGCTGGATCAGCAGGATCACCACCAGGCTTATCATCACGAAGCCGAGCTCGCTCACCAGCTCACGGCGGCGACCGGGGCTGCGCAGGAAATGGGTGAAGAGCAGGAACAGGGTCAGCAGGGTCCAGAACGGGTGGTCGCCAATCCACAGCAGGGTAGGTAGCGCAACGAGGTTATCGCCAAACATAGCAGCCCCTTATCATTGGTTATTTCCAGCATAGTTGGTTTCAATCCGCTAAATGGATGCGGGGTCGAGGCAATTTCTTTATGCTGGGCACCTGTCTGACAAGGGAGTGGAGCGCGTGCGCAAGTGGAGCAAGGTGGCCTGGATTGCCGGGGCCTGGCTGCTGGTGGGTTGTGATCAGCTGGCCGACAAGTATCGGGTCGAGTTTCGTGATGGATCCTGGCGCGAGATCGCCATCACCCCCTTTTCAGACGAGGCGCGCTGGCGCGAGGGGTGCGCCACCGGCGAAGTGCTGAGCGACATGACGCTGCCGCTCAAGCGCGGCAAGACGGTCAACGGCCGCGAGCAGCTGCTGATCGGCGGCGAGCTGTTCGAGCTGGACGACAACGCCCTCTACCGCAGCAACGGCATGGTGTTCGGCCACACGCCGGATCACATCCAGCGCGGGCTCAAGGGGATGGAGGTGTGCCGTACCCTGCGCCCGTCTCGCGGTGCGCTGCCCAAGCTCAAGGCGCGCGGGTTCGGCGACTAGCCGGCGGCGTCAGAGGCCGCTCAGACGGGCCCGGCAGGCGTCGCCAAAGGCCTCGAAAATCTTGATGGAGTGAGGGTTCTGGCTCGCCTTCCACTCCGGATGCCACTGCACCGCCAGCAGGAAGGGGGAGAGGGCGGGGGCGTGGATCGCCTCGATCAGCCCGTCTTCGGCATGGGCCAGCGGCACCAGTCCCTTGGCCAGGGTCTTGATCCCCTGCCCGTGCAGCGAGTTGACCGGGATCGACGGCTGTCCCATCAGCTCCGCCAGCCAGCTGTCCGGCACCAGTGCCACCTGATGGCTCTCACCATACTGGTCGTCCACCGGATCGTCCGCATCCTCCCGATGATCGTCATAACCCGGTTCGCTGTAGACCTTCTGGTAGATGTCTCCCCCCAGCGCCACGTTGATCTCCTGCATGCCGCGGCAGATGCCGAGGATCGGCAGGCCGCGGTCGAGGGCGGCGCGAACCAGCGCCATGTCGAACAGATCCCTGTCTCTGTCTTGCTGCTTCTCCGGGGTGAGGTTCTCCTGGCCGTAGAGGGTTGGATCTATGTTGGATCCGGCGCCGCTCAGATAGACCCCATCCGCCAGATCCAGATATTGCGCCAGATCCTCGGTGCCGCAGCAGGTGGGCACCAGCAGGGGGACGCAGCCGCTGATCTCCACCAGCGGCTGAATGTATTTGTGGGTCATCACCTGATAGGCGTGACCATTGCGGGGCTGAGCGCCCATGGTCATCAGTACGACGGGTTTACGCGGGGTGTGGGTGCTGCGAGTCATGATTCACCTTGGCTGTCCTTAGCGGTCCTGCGCCTTGGGCAGACCCTTGCCGGCGCAAGGGCATGCCTCAAGGCATGGTCGTGGGATCGGGGTCGTGCCGCAGTACCAGAATCGTCGGTCAGCCTGGGCAACGACAGCCTGGATCCTGATCCCAGTCTGCCAAGGCCGTTCAATATGTCAAACGAAATGATGCCAAAATGTTAAATATATTCTGCGCTCGGCTGGCTTGAGTCCCATTAAAAGGGGGCTGTAGCGAAGGGGAAGTAAGGGGAGGGTATTGTCGTGGTGGATATATTAAACATGTGGCCTCGTAGCCAGACAGACCCAGACAGCAAAAGGGGCCCGCAGGCCCCTTGTCGACTCAGGCGTTCAGGATGAAATGCTCGATCACCTGGGCGACCCCGTCTTCATCGTTGCGCCCCGTGGTGTGCTGGGCCAGCGCCTTGATGTCGTCGGTGGCGTTACCCATGGCCACCCCCAGCCCAGCGTACTCGATCATGTGGTGATCGTTGCCTGCATCCCCCACCGCGATGACCTGGGAGGCATCCAGCCCCAGGTGCTCGGCCAGAGCGGCAACGCCGGTCCCCTTGTTGCTCCGCTTGTTCATGAACTCGAGGAAGTAGGGGGCGCTGCGCACCACGGTATAGCGCTGGTAGAGCTCGGCCGGCAGCTTGGCGATGGCGGGGGAGAGCAGCGGCTCGGGATCGATCATCATCACCTTGAGGATCTGCTCGTCGGCGGGCAGGGTGGCGAAGTCCAGCAGCTTGATGGGCATGTCGATGAGGCGGGATTCGTGCTCGGTGTAGGGGCTGACCCTGGGGCTGATGAGCCCCTGGCTGACCGAGAAGCCGTGCACGTTGACGCCCAGCTCGTCGGCCAGGGCGGCGATGGCGCTGGCGTCGCTGCCGGTGAGCAGCTGGCTGCGGATGATGCGCTGATCGGCCACCTGCTGCACCAGGGCGCCGTTGTAGCAGATGACGTAATCATCCTGGCCGGTGAGGCCGAGCTCGGCCAGATAGCGGCTCATCCCCTCCAGCGGGCGGCCGGAGGCCAGCACGACCGTGACTCCCCGGGCGCGGGCGGCGGCGATGGCCGCATGGGTGCGGGGGGAAATCTGGCCCTGGGAGTTCAACAGGGTGCCATCCATATCCAATGCGATCAGCTTGTACATCTCTCACTATCCTGCAGTCTGGCTGGCCCGCACTATGGGGCCAATGGGAGAGGGAGTGTAGCGAAATTCACCGTCCGGATCACGGCCGGAGGTGTGCGACGGGGGCGGCGGCACTCACTTGTGGGGTTCGTAAGGGGTCAGCTGCAGCTGATCCTCGCGGATGGCGAAGTGGATGGGGCCGTGCTCTATGTCGACCCGGTAGTGGTGGTGGGCCATCTCCACCTCGACCCCGGGGAAGGCGTGCTGGGTGGCGATGATGTCCATCTCCGCCATCAGTTTCTGCAGCTCCTCTTGGGCCGCCTCCAGCTGCTCGTCGAGCTGCTTGCTCTCCTCGAGGCGCTGGACCCGGATCAGTTTGATCTTCTGCAGGGTCTGGGGATTGCGCTTGTCGCTCGGCAGCTGCAAGAGCTTGAGCAGCAGATCCTGCAGCTTGTCCAGCTGTTCCCGGCACTCCTGCTTGCGCTGGCGCAGCGCCTGCTCCTGCTCCTTGTGGGTGAAGTAGCCACCGAGGATCTGCAACCGGGTCTGGTTGTGGGCCGAGGCCCCCAGGATCGGCGCCATGATGAGGCGGTTGGCAATGCTGATGCCCCCCAGCAGGTGGCCCTTGCGCATGGCGCTGTCGCCCACCTTGAGGTCCTGGCCGCTGCGGCTGTAGCTGTGGCTGAGCTGGGTCAGGATGTGGATGTCGCCGCCGGCCTCCAGCTTGGCGTACTGGGCATAGCTGGCGTGGATCTCCCCCTGGGCGTTGAGGTGGCAGAGGTACTCGTTGCTCTGCTCCAGCTTGCGGCCGATGACGCCGTTGCGCACCGTGATGGTGCCGCCCGATTCGATGTAGCCCCCCTCCACGAAGCCGCCGATCACCACGTCGCCGCTGGTCTTGACCTTCATGCCGGGGGTAACGTCCCCCGCCACGATCAGCGCCCCCTCGAAGATGATGTGGCCGTGGCGGATATCCACCTGCTTGACGCTCAGCACGTCGTCCACCTTCATGCCGCTCTTCTCCTGGCGGGGCAGGCCCGGGCGGCTGGCCAGCAGCAGATTGGGGTCATCCGGCGAGATGAAGGTGCCTTCGCCGGCCACCATGGGGCTCTCCTTGCCATGCTTGGCGGGCAGCTCCTGGCCGGTGACGGTGAAGCCTGGCACGCCGGTGGTGGCCGGGTGGCGGCGCATCAGCTGGGCGCCGGCCTTGACGGTGAGCATGGTGCCGAGGTCGCGCATGTCGACCCGGCCGTGATCCAGCTCCTGGGGCTTGAGAATACGCTCGGCCGGGGTCTCCACCAGCCGCTCGAAGCGGGTGTCCTGACCGTTGACGGCGGCCTTGCCCTGCGCCACCGGCAACCTGAGCAGGGTGCCTGGCGTCGCCTCCTTGGCCGCCAGCACGGCGGCGGCGATGAGCTGGGGCTGCACCCCCTGCTTGATCTCGCTGGCCTGGATCGCCTGCTCCAGCTGTTCGCTGGTGAGGTATTTGCCGCCCCAGTCGGCGGTGATCTGGGCGGTGGCGCTCATCCGATCCTTCTCCACCAGCAGCAGGACGTTGGCATCGTGGCGCTGGGCGATGGGCACCGGGTTGCCGGGCAGGGGGGCGGCAGGATCATTGAACAGGGTGTTGAGCAGGCTGATGGCCTGCTTGATCCCCTCCGCCAGCGGCTGATAGCGGCGGCAGTTGGAGGCCAGCAGCAGGGCCTGGATATCGTTTTCCGAGATGGGTTTGGTCAGTCCCGGCGCAATGCGCAGGCAGGCGTATTCCATATCGGCTGACAACAGTAACCACTCTGTGCTTAACACCGGATCCCTTCCCTCGCTGGCATCCCTGTCGGGACGGCTGCCTGTTTCCAGTTAATCGGCATCTTGTTAAAAATGCTAATCATCAACATAGTGCTGGTCTGCAGTATCCAGACATTTCTCCTTTTTGGTCAATGAGCTAAGCACAAATGGGTGAACTGGAGCGAGGAAATGAAAAGTAACAGCGAGTATGCTGACGGCACCGGGAGTCCGTCTGCAGGCCACCACTGGCCGTCGCCCACCGCGAAAGGAGTGTCAACCTTGCGTCATTGTCTGCTGCCCCTGGCCCTGACGGGCCTGCTCAGTGCCTGCCAGCCGCAGGCCCCCGCCACCGCCCTCGGCACCCTGGAGCGGGATCGGGTGCTGCTCACCGCCACCGCCGGCGAGATCATCCGCGCCCTGCCGGTGGCAGAGGGCAGCCAGGTGCAGGAGGGCACCCTGCTGGCCCGCCTCGATGACAGGCGCCAGCAGGCGGTGCTGGCCCAGGCGCGGGCGCGGGAGGCCCAGGCACGGGCCGCCCTCGCCCGGTTGACCAATGGCGAGCGGCCGGAAGACATCGCCGCCGCCCGGGCCAGCCTCGACAAGGCGCAGGCCGCCGTCAGGGAGAGCGAGCGCAACTTCGAGCGCGTTGACCGGCTGGTGCGCCAGAAGCTGGTGAGCCCGGCGGATCTCGACAAGGCCCGTGCCCAGCGCGACAGCGCCCTGGCCGAGCAGGATGGCGCACACCAGCAGCTCGACAAGCTGACGCGGGGCGTGCGACGCGAAGATATCGACGAGGCGCAGGCCGCCCTGCAGGCCGCCGGTGCCGAAGTGGCGCTGGCCGAGCGGGAACTGGCGGATCTCTCCATCGTCGCCACCCGCAGCGGCCGGCTCGACAGCCTGCCCTATCACCTCGGCGAGCGGGTGGCGGTCGGTGCCGTGCTGGCCGCGATCCAGGCGGACCAGGCCCCCTATGCCAGGGTCTATGTGCCCGAGCCCTCCCTGGCCGGCTATGGCGTCGGCCAGCCGGTGCGGGTGCAGGTGGACGGGGTGGCCGAGCCCTTCACCGGCCGGCTGCGCTGGATCTCGAAAGAGCCAGCCTTTACCCCCTATTACGCCCTCAACGAACGGGATCGGGCCCGGCTGGTCTACCTGGCAGAGATCGATCTGCCGGCGACGGCGCAGGATCTGCCGAGCGGTCTGCCGCTGCAGGCCGAGCCTGCCGGTGCAGGGGCCGGCCATGAGTGAGCTGGCGATCCGGGCGCTGGGGGTGAGCCGCCGCTTCGGTAATTTTCTGGCGGTGGACGGGCTGGATCTCTGTGTGCCCAAGGGGCAGATCCACGGCTTTCTCGGCCCCAACGGCTGTGGCAAGTCCACCACCCTGCGCATGCTGACCGGCCTGCTCACCCCTTCGGCGGGGGAGGTGGAGGTGCTGGGGCTGAGCATCCCCCGCGAAGCTGAGACTCTGCGCCGGCGGATCGGCTACATGACCCAGAAGTTTTCCCTCTATGACGAACTGACCGCCTGGGAGAACCTGGAGTTCATGGGGCGGATCCACGGCATGGGGGGCGCCGGGCTGGCCGCCCGTCTGCACGAGCTGCTCGCCACCTATGAGCTGGCGCCGCTGGCACGGCAGCGGGCCGGTGCCATGAGCGGCGGCCAGAAGCAGCGGTTGGCGCTGGCGGCGGCGGTGATCCACCAGCCGGCGCTGCTGCTGCTCGATGAGCCCACCTCGGCGGTGGATCCGCAGAACCGGCGCGATTTCTGGGAGAAGCTGTTCGACCTGAGCGAAGGGGGTACCACCATTCTGGTCACCACCCACTATATGGACGAGGCGGAACGCTGCCACCAGCTGGCCATCATGGAGGCGGGCCGGGTGCGGGCCCAGGGGGCGCCACAGGCGCTGATGGATGCCATGAGCACCCGGGTGGTGGAGGTGCAGGCTGCCGATCTGCGGCTGCTCAAGCAGCAACTGGTGCAGCTGGCGCCGGTGCGCTCCGCCGCCCAGCTCGGCCAGCGCCTGCGGGTGCTGGTGGACAAGGAGCTGGCGGAGCCGGTGGCCTGGTTGCAGCAGGCCTGTCCGGCGCTGGCTGGCGCCACCTTGGCGCTGGTCAGGCCGAGCCTCGAGGATGTGTTCGTCAGCTGCACCGGTCAGGAGCCGAGGGCATGAACGGCTGGCAAGGGCTCTGGGCCATGACCCGGCAAGTACTTCGCCAGCTTGCAGGAGCGAATCGATGAACAGTCTGCGACGGCTCTGGGCCATTACCCAGAAAGAACTGCGCCAGCTGGCCAGAGACAGACTGACCTTTGGCATGGTGGTGATGATCCCGTTGATCCAGCTGCTGCTGTTCGGCTACGCCATCAACACCGACGTGCGCCAGATCCCGGTGGGACTGGTAGACATGAGCCAGAGTGTGCCGGGCCGGCTGCTGGTGGAGGCGGTGAAGGCGAGCCAGGTGGTGCACATCAAGCAGCAATATGTCGGGGTGCAGCAGGCCGAGGCGGCGTTGACCCGGGGCGAGGTGCGCGCCGTGCTGGTGCTGCCCGCCGATCTGAGTCGTCGGCTCAGCGCAGGCGAGACGGCGGGCCAGTGGCTGGTGGATGGCTCGGATACCATGATCGCCGGCGCCCTGCTCGGCCTTCGCAACATGCCGCTCTCCGATCTGAAACCCGACCTCAAGCCGGTACCGCCCACCTTCGAGACCGTGCTCTACTTCAACCCGGCGCGCCGCTCGGCGGTCAACATAGTGCCCGGCCTGCTCGGGGTGATCCTCACCATGACCATGATCATGTTCACCTCGGCGGCCATAGTGCGGGAGCGGGAGCGCGGCAATCTGGAGCTGCTCATCACCACCCCGGTCAGCTCGATGGAGCTGATGCTGGGCAAGATCCTGCCCTATATCGGAGTGGGGCTGATCCAGGTGGCCATCATCCTTGGCCTCGGCCACTTCATCTTCGCGGTGCCCATCAACGGCGCCCTGAGCCAGGTGCTGCTGGCGACCCTGCTGTTCATCGCCGCCAGCCTGACCCTGGGGCTGCTCATCTCCACCCTGGCGCAGACCCAGTTGCAGGCGATGCAGATGACGGTGTTCATCCTGCTGCCCTCAATCCTGCTGTCGGGCTTCATGTTCCCCTACGAGGGGATGCCGCTGCCGGCCCAGTGGATTGCCGAGGTGCTGCCGGCCACCCACTTCATGCGGCTGATCCGGGGCATAGTGCTGCGCGGTGGCGAGCTTTCCGAGCTGCTGCCGGACGTGCTCTGGCTGGCGGGGTTCACCCTGCTGGTGCTGACCCTGGCCGCCCATCGCTTCAAGAAGAGTCTGGATTGATGCCCCGCGAGGAGTGAGAGCCTGGCTGCCGGCTGCCGGCTGCCGGCTGCTGGCTGTTAACGGCTGGCGGTGCGGGTCAGGGTGCGGTAGTCGCCGAGCACCGGCAGCCCCAGCAGGTGGCGGCGCAGCATGTCGAGGGCGGCGAAGGCGAGGATCCGGCGGCCGCTGTCGGGATCCGGGTGGCTGACCTTGAGGGTCTGGCCGTGCAGTTGCCCGTCGGCGCAGAGCAGCAGCGGCACGCCGTCCGGGCCTGCCCGGCCCAGGGTCAGGCTCAAAGGGGCCGCAGGCGCCGCCAGTTGCATCAGGTCACTGCTCAGGGTGTGGCTGAAGCCGGCCGCCAGGGCCGGGTGCTCGTGACACATGGCCAGCAGGGCGCCCCGGCTCTCCCCCTCCAGCAGCGTCAGCGGTCTCTCTCCCAACAGATCCAGGATCTGCCGCGCCGGCTCCTCGTCTCCCCGTCCCACCAGCCAGGGCTCGATGGCCGTTAGCAGCCGCACCTCGGCGGCGTCCATGTCCGCCGTGCTGGCGTCGTGGCCGATGAGCTTGAGCTCGATGAGCGGCATGGAGGAGCGGTAGCCCAGCTCGATGCCGGTGGGCCAGGGGGCCGCATCCAGCATGTCGCTGAGGGCCGACTCCGAGACGCCAAACGTGTAGAAGCGGCGCAGCTCGGTGTCACTCTCTGCGCCGGCCAGCGCCTTGAGGCGCGGCAAGATCTGTTCGCGCACCATCTGCTTGAACTCGAACGGCACGCCCGGGGTGAAGAAGAGCCGGCTTGGGCCCGCCTGCACCAGGAAGCCACAGGCGGTACCCACCGGGTTGTCGAGGATCTCGCACCCCTGCGGCAGCCAGGCCTGCTTGGCGTTGCTGGCGGGCATGGGCCGGCCGCGGCTGGCGTAGCGCGCTTCGATAGTGGCGAGCCAGTCAGGGAACAGGGTGAGCGGCTGGTCAAAGGCCTCGGCGGCGGCCTGGGCGGTGAGATCGTCGGCGGTGGGGCCGAGCCCGCCGCACACCAGCACCACCTCGGCGCGGCTCGCGCTTTCCAAGAGTGCGGTTTTCAGATCGGCGAGGTTGTCCCCGACCGTGACGCGGCGGCGCACCTGCCAGCCCTGCTCCAGCAGGAGGGCGCTGAGCCAGGCGGCGTTGGTGTCCACCACCAGGCCCGTCACTATTTCGTCGCCGGTGCTGATGATTTCGATGCGCATGAAGGGCTCCTCGGGGCTGGCGGTGGGGCTGGGGCGGCCACCTGGGTGGCCGGGTCAATCAGGGCTTGTTGTGTTCGAAGTAGTAGCTGATACGGGTGCGCGGATTGAGGTACTCAAACACCGCTGGCGGCAGTCGCTTGGGGTGGATCACCTTGGCGATGGAGAGCTCGGCCTGCTGCAGGTCGATGATGGCCGCCTCCTGGCGCGGAATGCGCGGATCGTACACCAGCACCGAGGGGTAGAGCAGGCGGGAGGTGTTGACCGACATCACCAGCCCCACCTGCCCGTTGGAGAGCTGCACCACGCTGCCCGGCGGGTAGATCCCCATCAGCCGGATCAGCATGCCGAGGTAGTCCGGGTTGAACTGAGCCTTGCGCTGCTTGTAGAGGCCGCTCAGGGCGGAGTAGGGCACCTTGGCCTGCATGTGGCAGAGGTTATCGTACTCGTTGATCAGCGACACAATCTGGGTTAGCGGGTCGAGCTGCCCCTTCTTGAGCCCCTCCGGCCCGCTGCCGTCCAGGTATTCGTGGTGGTGCAGCACTATCCCCTTCGCCTCGGCCGGGAAGTCCTTGGCCAGGTTGAGCAGATCCAGCCCGTAGCGCGGGTGCTGGGCCATCAGGTTCCGTTCCGGCTTGGTGAGAGGCTCGGTCTTGCGCAGGATCTGGCTCGGGATCTTCAGCTTGCCGATGTCGTGGAACAGGGCCCCCATGCCGACCCGGCGGATCTCGTCGGCCGACATGTTGCACTCCTTGGCCAGCAGCATGCTGAGCACGCTGACGTTGAGGGAGTGGAAGTAGAGGTTGTTGCCATCCTCGCTGTCGGACACCAGGTGCAGCACCATCTCGTCCACCGACAGCAGCTGCTCGGTCATGGCGTTGATCAGCTCCTGCGCCTCGCCGATGGCGTTGAGGGGGCGGGACTGGATCTTGCCCATCACGTTGCGCACCTGGGCCAGCGACTGCTGGAACTGCTTCTCGCACTGCTGCAGGTCGCGGCGATACTGCTGCAACTGCTCGATGCGGCGCTCCTTCTCCTGCTGCATCTCGGCCTGACGCTGGGCCGTGTCTGGCGCCTCCTGCGGCTGGGCCTGAACCTGGTTCAGCGGCTTGGGCGGGGCGTCGCTCTTGTCCGGGATGATGGTCACGAGCTTGAGACCGAGCCGGCGAATGAGCTCGATCTCCTCTTCGTTCTTGAGTTTGAAGCTGGAAAACAGGAAGGGGTGTTCGCGCCAGCCAAGTGGCAGAGAGACGTAATTGCCGACTTGCAGCCGGTCTACTGAAATCTTGATACCTGTCATTGTCTTGGATGCGAGAGACACATTGAGCCGTATGCTAGTCAAAGGTGGGGGTGAATACAAAAGGTATCTGATGACAGGGTAGTCGCTTTATTATAGGCTTCTGGATGTCCAGACATATTTACCGATGCAGTACAGGGAGTAAGCATGCCGATCAAGATCCCGGATCAGTTACCCGCCGCCGAAGTGCTGGGGCAGGAGAACATCTTCGTGATGACGGAGTCCCGGGCCGTCACCCAGAACATCCGCCCGCTGCGGGTGCTCATCCTCAACCTGATGCCCAAGAAGATAGAGACCGAGATCCAGCTGATGCGGATGCTCTCCAACTCGCCGTTGCAGGTGGACGTGGATCTGCTGCGCATCGACGATAGGGAGTCGAAGAACACCCCCCAGGCACACCTGGAAAACTTCTATCACGACTTCGAACAGGTGCGGGGCAACAACTACGACGGCATGATCATCACGGGGGCGCCGCTCGGGCTGGTGGAGTTCGAGGAGGTGGTCTATTGGCCGCGTGTCGTCGAGATCATCGAGTGGTCCCATCAGCACGTCACCTCCACCCTGTTCCTCTGCTGGGCGGTGCAGGCGGCGCTGAAGGCTCTGTACGGCATGGAGAAGCAGACCCACGGCGAGAAGCTCTCCGGGGTCTATCGTCACCACCGGCTCGATGAACACGAGCCGCTGCTGCGCGGTTTCGATGACGAGTTTGTGGCGCCTCACTCCCGTTATGCGGCGTTTGACGGAGATCTTATCCGTGCCAACACAGATCTGCAGATTTTTGCCGAATCGGCAGAGGCGGGGGTCTATCTGGCGGCTACCAAGGATTGTCGCCAGGTGTTTGTCACCGGCCATCCCGAATACGACGCCCTGACCCTGGATGGCGAATACCAGCGGGATCTGGCCGCCGGGCTTGCGCCCGTCATTCCGGTGAATTACTACCCGAACAACGACCCGAGCCAGACCCCGCGCGCCAGCTGGCGCAGCCACGGCCACCTGCTGTTTGCCAACTGGCTCAACTACTACGTCTACCAGCTCACCAGCTATCGGGTGGAGGATATCGGCAAGGTCTTCACCTACGACCAGGGTGGCAAGTAATCAGGCGTACTGATCCAGCCGCTCGGCCAGCTGGTCGAGCCATTGGCGGTGGCAGGCCAGGCTGAACGCCTTGGGTCTGTGAGCCTTGATGGCGGCCATCGCCTCCTGTCGGGGCTGGCCCAGGCTCATCAGCAGGGCGGCGGCCACCAGCCCGGTGCGACCGCTGCCGCCCTTGCAGTGGATGGCCAGGTGCTGCCCCTCGCGCAGCAGGGCCAGCAGCTGTGGCAGCGTCTGTTGCCAGGCAAGCTCGAAGGTGGCGTCGGGGGCCTGGTCATCCTCGATGGGCAGGTGAAACCAGCGCAATCCCTCGCGCTCGACCGTTTCGCCAAGGTGGGCCAGCTCGAGGCGGGCCAGTTCGGCGTCAGTCATCAGCGTGATGACTGCGCGGGCGCCGGCCAGCCTGAGCTGATCGAAGGTCAGCGGCAACGCGACCTGCTGGGTGCCGGGGCAGGGGGTCAGCAGCAGCTGGCCGTCGAGGCGAGGCACCTCCTGGCTCCAGAAGGGGTGGGAGGGGTGCATAAAGCTCCTTATGAAGCCAGTGACGGCGGGCGTGAGCCGGTTTTTGAGTGCGCCAAAGCATAGGGGGCGCGGCCCCGATGTCAATCTGCGTTGTGTTCAGCCCGGTTTACGGGCAGAGTCTAAAAAATTGAGCGGTTCAAGGAGTAAAGATGAGAAACCTGGATCAACTGGATTTGGATATCCTGGCCCATCTGTTTCGCGATGCGGGCATGACCAACAAGGATCTGGCCGCGCTGGTCGGGGTGGCACCGTCCACCTGTCTGGAGCGGGTGCGCAAGCTGCAGCAGGATGGGGTGCTCAAGGGCGCCCACTGCGAGGTGGATTACCAGGCCCTCGGCGGTCACATCCAGGCCATGGTGTCGCTGCAGCTGGCCCGCCACAGTCGCCAGATCATCGATGCGTTTCGCGATGCCATCCTGGCGCTGCCCGAGGTGATCAGCCTGTTCCACATGGGGGGCAAGGATGATTTCCTGGTGCATCTGTGCGTCTCTGACACCGAACACCTGCGCAACTTCGTGTTCGATCACTTCACCTCCCGCGAGGAGGTAGTGCACCTCGAGACCTCGCTGGTGTTCGAGCACAAGTTCAGCCGTTCGCTGCCCTGCTTCCTCAACACCTGATGCCCCGCCTGCCTCCTACAAAAAACCCGCCAATCGGCGGGTTTTGTTTTATGGCGCTCAGTTCAGCACGGTGCGGGTGTCCGGCGCCGTCCGGTAGAGCCCCTGTTGATAGGCGAGGCTGCCCCAGAGCGCGAGGCCGAGGGCCGCGTCCTTCATGGTGGCCGGCTGCGGCGCCGGGGTGAGCGTCTCTGTCGCATCCTCATAGATGAAGCCTTCTGGCGCCCGCTCCGGCTGCAGGATCACCACGTCCTTGCCGCGCATCAGGGCGAAGTTCTTGTCGTACTGCATGATGGCGCGGCCCGGCCAGTCGGCAGGCATGCGGGTCAGATCCTTGCCGAGCATGGGATAGTCGGCGCTGATCCCCATCAGGGAGAGCAGGGTCGGCGCCATGTCGATCTGGCTGACGATGCGGGGATCCTGTCTCGGCGCTATGCCGTCACCCACGATGACGCCCGGAATGTGGAAGCGGGGGATGGGCACCAGGCTGGCGCCGCTGACCCGGCTGTCGTGATCGGCGATGACCAGGAACAGAGTGTCCTGCCAGTAGTCCGACCGCTTTGCCTTCTTGAAGAACTCGCCGATGGCGTAGTCCGCATACTTGGCTGCGTTGTTGCGGGTCTGCTTGGGCTGCTCATAGAGGGCGATGCGATCGTCGGGAAACTCGAACGGATCGTGGTTGCTCGAGCTGAACACCAGGCTGAAGAAGGGTTTTCCCTGTTTGTGCAGGGCCTGGAAGGTCTGGTCTGCCTTGGCCATCAGATCTTCGTCAGAGGCGCCCCAGGAGCCCTCGAACACCGGGTTCTTGAAGTCCTTCTGCTCGACTATGGTGGTGAAGCCGTTGCCGAGGAAGAAGCTGCGCATGTTGTCGAAGTGGCTCTCGCCGCCGTAGATGAAGCTGGTGTCGTAGCCCCGCTGTTTGAGCAGATCGGCGATGGTGAAGAAGTTGGTCTGGCTCTTGCCAAGCTTGACCACGGCCTGGGCCGGGGTCGGCGTGAAGCCGGTCAGCACCGCCTCGATGCCGCGCACCGAACGGGTGCCGGTGGCGTAGAGTTGCTCGAACGCCCAACCCTGTTTCGACAAGGCATCGATGTTGGGAGTGAGCGGCAGGCCGCCGAGGGAGCCGACGAACTGGGCCCCCAGGCTCTCCTGCAGCAGGATCACCAGGTTCTTCGGCTTGCCGCCGTAGCTGGCCTCGTTGAAGGTCTGGCTGGGCAGGGTGTCGGAGCTGAACTCATGGGATTCGCGGCCGCTCTCCTGGCGTACCAGGTCCAGGATGCGCTGGCGCGGCAACTCGCCGTAGAACTGGCCGGCATCCTCCTCGGCCCGCATCTGCTTGATGGCGAAGAAGAGGGAGTAGGAGGAGTTGACGGTGAGCGCATTGACCAGGGGATCGCTGGCAAATGCCACCATGGCCGGGTTGAGGGCGCGGTGGCCCAGGCTGGAGCGGGCACCGAGAAAACCTATGGCCAGGATCAGCAGGGCAAACGCCGGACGCAGATACCAGCGCGGAAAGCTGATGCCGCGCAGCAGGCGGCCGCTCAGCCACCAGCCGCCCGCCAGCACGGCGCAGCTGAACACCAGTGCCAGCAGCAGCTCGTCCTTGCGGCCGGCCCACAGCATGGCGAACACCTCTTTGGGATAGATGAGGTACTCCACGTAGAGGCGGTTGGGCCGCACCCCGTACTCGGTTACGAAGGAGGGGGTGGAGATCTCCAGGAAGAGCAGCAGCCAGAGCCCCAGGGTCAGCCAGACCCGGATGAACTGCAGCCAGGCACGGCCCACGGCATGGGGGCCAGCCAGCAGCAGGGTGAACACGGCGGGTACGCCCCACAGCCAGCAGAGGGTGGCGAAGTCGACCCGCACGCCCTGCAGCAGCATCTCCTGCCAGCCGGCGACGGCGTCGACCCGCTCCAGTTGCCAGAGGCCGAGGGCGAGCCGGCTGATGGAGAGAGAGACGAGCGCGATCAATGAAAAAACGGCGATGGGCCAAAACGGTCCCAGCCATCGTCTGATAGTGGTCATTGTTGTTCCTACAAGCCTGTTTGCACCCGTCCACGGGCGCATTGTTTTTATATTGCAGGGTTATGACAGTGGTGGCGGGCAAAGGTTGCGTCGGGATCGTGCGAAAGCGCAACTTTTGGCACGTTTTATGATATTTCTGTGATGGCGGACAAGGGTTGTAGACAGCAGAAACGACTGGAAAAACTGTGATCCTGCCTGCAAAGCGAGGGCGGGGGCTTATCTATAATGGCGCCGATTTTTCTCAATCGGAGCCGAAGGGATGCCGGTCTTTATCGATGTGGAATATTTGCAGGGGTGGAGCCTGTTCGTGGTGCTCTCGGATGGTACCACGGGGGCGCTGGATCTCGCCCCCTGGCGCACCCAGCCGCTGTTCGCGGCGCTGGATTCGGAGCGGCGCTTCGCCCGGGTCTTCATCAATCGTCACCATCAGCTGGAGTGGCCCGCCGGCTGTACTCTGTCGGCTCACGAGGTCTACCACCTGATCAAGCCCATCGACGAGCGGGAAGCTTTCAGTTAACTCCCTGTTTTTGTGAGCCATCACAAGATTCCTGTAACGGGAATGTTTGAGCGTTTGCCTTCCTCACCCAATTTGGGTAAAACCTGCGCAACATTTTGCCAACCCTAGCCTGGTTTCGCTTCTCAGGGCTTGCCGCCACCGCGCCGCAGGCCTTTTTTGCAGCCTGACGGCAAACCTTCCAGCAACTGAATGGTTTGGCAGTTGGAATTAAAACAACAAAATAAACAGAGAGATAAGGAAAGAGTATGGCTTGTCATATGCGCACCCCGCTGGCCCTGCTGGTGGGTGGCCTCGCCTGTCACGGCGCCGCCGGTCAGGAGAGCGTTCAGCAACTGGAACCCATGGTGGTGGTCGCTAGTCGCCCCGCCAGCACCCTGGAGGTGACCCTGGATCCCAAGAAACCTGGCTCCCCCATGCCGGCGGCCGATGGCGCCGGTTACCTCAAGAACGTCACCGGCATGAGCATGGTGCGCAAGGGGGGCCTGGGCGGCGATCCCGTGCTGCGGGGGATGGGCATGTCCCGCCTCAACGTGCAGATGGATGGCGGCATGCTGGCCGGTGGCTGCGGCGGCCGGATGGATCCGCCCACCGCCTACGTCTTTCCTCAATCTTTCGACCGGATCCGGGTGCTGAAGGGGCCGCAATCCCTCGAGCAGGGGGCGACGCTGGCGGGGACCGTGCTGTTCGAGCGGGACAGGCCCGAGTTCACTGCCCCCGGCGTCAAGGCCGAGGCGTCGGCGCTCTATGGCAGCTTCGGGCGCGACGACCAGATGCTGGATGCCACCGTGGGGGCACCGCAGGGTTATCTGCGCGGCCAGTTCACCCACTCCGACAGCGATGACTACCGCGACGGCCACGGCGACAAGGTGCGCTCCTTCTACCGGCGTGAGAACGGCACCGCCCAGCTCGGCTGGACGCCCAGCGAGCACACCTGGCTCGAACTCACCGCCGAGCGCAGCAACGCCCGCGCCGCCTATGCGGATCGCACCATGGACGGCCCCATGTTCGACCGCGAGTCCTTCGGCCTCAAGCTCAGGCAGGAGCAGATCACCACCCACTGGCAGCGCAGCGAGCTGACCCTGTGGGACAACGACATCGACCACATCATGGACAACTTCAGCCTGCGCCCGAACAGCGGCATGAAGATGCTCTCCAACCCGGACCGGCGCAACACCGGCGGGCGCTGGGCCAACGACATAGCCCTGCCGGCCGACTGGCTGCTGACCGCCGGGTTCGATGCCAACCGGGATCAGCACAGGGCCCGCAGCGGGGTGGATTACGCCAGCCAGCCGCGCCAGCGCACCCTGCGCTTCGAGCAGCAGGGGGGCTTTGCCGAGCTGGGCCGTCAGCAGGGGGCCCACAGCTACAAGGGGGGCTACCGGCAGGACAGGGTCGAGACCACCCGTTACGGCGCGGGGGATCAGACCCTCTACAGCGATACCCTGACCCTGGACAGCGGCTTTGGCCGCTACGAATACCAGTGGTCGCCGGCCTGGTCGAGCTACCTGGCCTGGGGTCAGGCCAAGCGGGCGCCGGATTACTGGGAGCGCAGCAAGGACAGCGTGCCCTTCACCCTCAACCCGGAGCGCAGCCGCCAGTGGGATGCGGGGCTGGCCCTGCGCAGCCGCGATCTGGATCTGACCCTCTCCCTGTTCAGCGCCGACATTCAGGACTACCTGCTCTACAACAACAAGTCGAACAAGGTGCGCAACATCGACGCCCAGACCCGTGGCGGCGAGCTGGAGGGGCGCTGGCAGTTTGCCGAGCAGTGGCGCCTCGATGGCGGCCTGGCGGTGGTCTACGGTGAAAACCGCAGCGACAACAAGCCGCTGGCCCAGATGCCGCCCCTCGATGGCAAGCTGGCGCTGGGCTGGCAGCCAGCCGAGGCGTGGAACCTGACCCTGCTGGGCCGCGCCGTGACCGCCCAGGATCGGGTGGATGTGGGTTCCGGCACCGTGGCTGGCCAGGATCAGGGGGAGACCCCGGGCTTCTTCACCATGAACCTGAGCGCCGCCTGGCAGTTCCACCCAGGCTGGCAGCTGTCGGCCGGGGTGGACAACCTGTTCGACACCTTCTACTACGAGCACCTCTCCAAGTCGGTGCACGCCAGTCAGGCCGGGCTGGGCTACGAGCAGGTGGGGCGCATCCCGGAGCCGGGTCGCGCCTACTGGCTCTCCCTCAGCTATCGCTTCGCCTCTGCCGGCGTGCTCTGAGCGGGGATTGGGTAACCGGCTGAATCGGGTAACGTTTTCAGTCACAGACCCGTGCGGGCTGGGCCGCTATCATGGCCCCAGTGCGACGCTTTGGGCGTCGATACCACCACAGCGGGAACATAACAATGAAACAAGGAACGTTGCGTCGTGGCGGCCTCATCGGGGCCGCCCTGTTACTGACGGCTTGCGGCAGCGGAGGCGGGAGCGGTTCCAGCGAGCCCCAGCCCCCGGTCATCAACCCGCCGCCGGTCACCGCCAGCCGCGCCTGCTACGGCAATGATCAGCCGGCCTGCAACCTGCGCACCTACCAGGTGATGGTGGAGTCCTTCGTCGATGGCGACGGCAGCGCCAACTACGGCGTCGGCTACGGCCCCTCCCAGCACAACGGCGATCTGCAGGGGATCATCGACAGCCTGGATCATATCAAGAGCCTCAACGTCAACGCCATCTGGCTGACTCCGGTGTTCGACTCCTGCGCCGGTCAGGGCGGGGACGACAGGCTGGACGCCACCGGCTACTTCGCCTGCGACTTCTTCAACGTGGACCCCAACTTCGGCAGCAACGCCCAGCTTAAAAAATTGGTGGACGGGGCGCATCAGCGCGGCCTCTACGTCTTCCTCGACGGGGTGTTCGGCCACGTCAACAGGGTGGGGGTGAGCAAACCCTCGCCCGCGGGACGGCTGCCCGCCCTCAAGAGCGGCGGCGCCGGCTACCCGGGCCAGCTGGTGGATTACAGCCAGCCCGAGAGCCTGGCCTACTTCAAGGAGGTGGCCCGCTACTGGGTCGAGCAGTACGGCATCGACGGCTGGCGCCTCGATCAGGCCTATCAGCTCGATCTTGACGACTGGCGCGCCATTCGCAGCGAGGTGGAGCGGGCGAGCGCGGCGCGCAAGGCCGCCGGCCAGCAGTGGGGCACCCTCGGCTATATGGTCGGGGAAGTGTGGAAAGGGGCCGACGAGATCCGCGCCCAGGCGTACGGGCCGAGCGACAACCCGGCGCTCTCCTCGGCGTTCGATTTCCCGCTGCGCTACGGCCTGGTGCAGGCGCTGGCGGTGGAGGAGTCCGGCAAGGGCGGGCAGGGGGCCAGCGTGCTCGACGCCAGCTGGAACAAGGTGGAGAACTACCCGGACCACGCCATGCCCAACCTGATGCTGGGCAACCACGATCTGGTACGCTTCGGCGATCTGCTGGAGCGCGGCAACTTCAATCCGGCGGATTACTGGCAGCGTCACAAGGCGGCTTTCAGCTTCCTGGCGGCCCGCTCCGGCCCCATCACCCTCTACTACGGCGAGGAGTTTGGCGACGAGGTGCCGGGCTTTGCCAATCAGGTGGGTGGCGACTGCGCCGCGCAGGGGCTCTGTGACGATCACGTGGCCCGCAGCGATGGCAAGGTGCCGGGTGCCACCGGTTTTGTGCCGAGCAGCGAGCAGAGCGAGCTGAAACAGTGGCTCAGCCAGTTGCTGGCCCTGCGTGCCGCCCACCCAGCCCTCTATCAGGGGGAGCGGGTCAAGCTGGTGGCCGAGGGCAGCGTTTATGGCGACATCAAGCAGACGGCGGCGGAGCAAGTAGTCTACCTGCTCAACGTCTCCGGCACGCCCCAGAGCTACGCGGTGCCGGTCGGCAAGCTGCGCAGTGGCAGCGCCCTGGTGGATCTGCAGAGCGGCGAGAGCCTGGCCATCGGCGGCAGCAGCGTGACGGTGGACTTGCCGCCGCTCACCGGTCGCTTCCTGCTGGTGCGCTGAGGCTGGTAAACAACAAGGGCTCCGTGATGGAGCCCTTGTTCATTGGGACGCTACTTCTCGATGCCGCTGCCGAGCTCGTCCTGATGGGGATCGGCCCGGTCGTTGCCGTGCCGCCAGCTCTCCAGCCGGTTGTGTACCCCGCGGCGCAGGCCTTTGAAGCTGGTCTCCAGGTAGTCCACCCCCACCAGGATGGAGAGGGTGACGCCGGTGAGCAGCAGCGCCTGGTGCAGCATCTGCATGCCGATGAGGGCGCCGAGGGCGGCCAGCATCCAGACGGTGGCGGCGGAGGTGACCCCCAGTACCTGGCCATCCCGGGTCATCATCACCCCGGCGCCGAGAAAGCCGATGCCGGTGATGAGCTGGCCCAGTACCCGCGCCTGATCGGCGCTCTGGGGGCTGACGGCGGCACCGATGGCGAGAAAACAGTAGGTGCCGAGGATGATGAGCGAGGAGGTGCGGATGCCGACCGGCTTGCCGCGCAACTGCCGCTCCAGCCCCACCAGGGTGCCGCACACCAGACAGACCAGGATGTTCTCCCAGCCAAGGGGCGCTATGTCCCACCAATCAGTCGTCATCATATCCACCTCTGCTCTCGATGCTTGTTATCCGGCCGCGCTCTGCCCCCGGTTCTCCAGCCGCTGGCGGAAGGCCCGGGCGAGGCGCTCGTAGAGGTCCTTTGCCTCTCTGTCCTCAATATCGCCACGTATCCAGGGATTGTCGATGATTTCCAGCAGCACGCAGTCACGCCCCTGCTGGCGCAGATCGACCCCGAACAGGCCGTTGCCGAGCTGATGAACGGCGCGGCGGGCGGTCTGCAACACCCGCTCCGGCACCTCGTTGAGCGGCAACGCCTCGATGCGGCTCATGTCGAGGGGGTGTTTGCGGCGGCGGATGCGGTTGCCGGGCTCGGGGCGGAAGCGGCGGCAGGCAAACAGCGGCGAGCCGTCGAGAAAGCCGATGCGCCAGTCAAACTCGGCGGGGATCCGGCTCTGCACCAGCAGCAGGGCGGAGCGGCCCAACCCCTCGTCCAGCAGGCGGGCCAGCTGCTGCTCGTCGCTGGCCATGGCCAGATCGCGCCCCTGCGCCCCGTCGGGCACCTTCACCATCAGCGGCAGGCCGAGCCGCTGCACCAGTTCATCTACGTGGTGGCGGCCGCGGCGGGTCACCACCATGGTGGGCGGCATGGGCACGCCGCTGCGCACCATCAGCTCGTAGAGGTAGAGCTTGTTGCTGCAGGCGAGGATGGCGCGGGAGCTGTCGATCACCGGCATCTTGAGCTGCTCGGCGCGGCGGGCAAATTCGAAGGTGTAGTGGCCGACCGCGGTCTCGGAGCGCAGCCAGAGGGTGTCGAACTCCGGCAGCCGCTCGATGGCGGACGGCGCCAGGATCTCGGCCCGGATCCCCTGGGCCGCGGCCGCCTGGATGAAGCGATCCAGCGCCAGCGCATCGCTGCTGGCACGGCCGTCGTTGGGGTCGACCAGGATGGCGAGCTGGTAGAGCGGCGCCGCCTGCTCCTCGTCACCCGTGCCCACCAGCGCCTGGGCGTGGTGCAGCATCAGCGTCTGCTCGCTTGGGCTCAGTGCCAGCGGCGACAGGCTCTGCTGCTGGCGCACCGACCAGCCGTGACGGCCGCGCTTGAGGGTCAGCTCCTGCAGCGGCAGCTGGCTGAGGCCGTAGTAGTAGCGGGCCAGGCCGGCCAGCTCGCTCTGCTCGCACTGACCGAAGATGGCGCGCACCCGGATCCGATCCTCGCTCTGCTGGGCCAGCCAGCCCTGCAGCTTGCGCCACAGCTTGGCCGGCGGCTGCTGGGGTTGCAGCTGGCTGATGGCCTGCAGGCCCGGCAGGCAGTGGTGACCGCGGGCCTGGGCCAGCAGCGAGCAGTAGTAGCCGGCGCCGAGGTGCTCCAGATTGCGGCAGAGGTTGATGATGCGGGGACGGCCGCCGGTGGTGGGCACCCCGTGTTGCAGGTAGGTGCGGGCGGTCAGCAGATAATCGGCATGGCAAGGCCAGTCGCCCAGCTCTTCGACGATGACGTAGGTACTCATATTTTCGGCTCCACAGATGAAACTGCCTTAAGCGGCAGGATCCCCAGTGGGCTTCGATGCACCGACAAGCACGACAATGGCGCGAGGGGAAACAAGAGGTTACAGTGCCTAATATGCCGCCTTGGTAACTTGTGATACAAGTCGCATTTTTGGTGATGAAGATAAATAACCGAACAAGGATTCCCCGTGTTGACCGTGCGCGCGGCCCGGACCGATGATCTGGGCGCCATCGTTAAGCTGGAACGCTACTGTTTTCCCCCCGAAGTCGCCTTTGGCCGCAGCCGCTGGCACTATCTGCTGACCCAGGCCAAGGGGCGCACCCTGCTGGTGCTGGACCAGCAGGAGCAGCTGATGGGCTACCTCTGTTTGCTGGAGCACAGGGGCTGGGATCGGCTGATCATCCAGACCCTCGCCATCCGCTGGACCATCCGCCGCCAGGGTTGGGCCCGCCGCCTGCTGGAGCAGGTTATTCAGGAGGGCAAAGAGGCCGGCTGGGGGGCGATCCGGCTGGAGGTGGGCGATGCCAATGAAGAGGCGCAGGCGCTCTATCGCGGGCTGGGTTTTCGGCCAAGGCAGAAGCTGCTGGATTATTATGGCCACGGTCAGCATGCCCACCGGCTGGTGCTGAAGCTGGCCGGAGAGAGGAGAGAAGAGGAGAGGGGATGAGCTGCGACAACTGCCTCGCCACCGCCATCAGGGCCAAGTTGGGGCGCTGCCCGGTCTGTGCCGGCCAGACCTTCGCCATCGGCCTGGTCGGCTGGCTGGTCTGGTGGTGGTGTGGCGCCGACACCTCGGTCAATGCCCTCACCGGCCTGCTGTTCGCGTTGGGGGGCTCGGGCCTGTTCCTGCTCCACCTGCTGGTGTTCATCTGGCGCAAGGCGAGCGGGCGTGAATTGAGCGACGAATAGATCAGATTGATTTCAAACAGATAAATAACAATAGCGCTGTAGAAATGGAGGTTCAGATGATTGCAATGGTAACGGGCGCCTCGTCCGGGTTTGGTGAATCCATCAGCCGTCAGCTGGTGCAGGCGGGCTACAAGGTGATCGGCACCGGCCGCCGCGCCGAACGGCTGGCCGCGCTGGCCGACGAGCTGGGCGCCCAGTTCCTGCCGCTGGTGTTCGACGTGCAGGACAAGGCGGCCACCCGCGCCGCCATCGACGGGCTGCCGGCCGAGTGGCGCGAGGTGGATCTGCTGGTCAACAACGCCGGGTTGGCGCTGGGGCTGGAGCCGGCCCACAAGGCAGACCTAGAAGACTGGGAGCAGATGATCGCCACCAACATCAGCGGTCTGACCCTGCTCACCCGCCTGCTGCTGCCGGGCATGGTGACGCGCAATCGCGGCCACGTCATCAACATCGGCTCCATCGCCGGCACCTACCCCTATCCGGGCGGCAACGTCTACGGCGCCACCAAGGCGTTCGTGAAGCAGTTCAGCCTCAACCTGCGCGCCGATCTGGCGGGCACCGCCATCCGCGTCACCAACGTGGAGCCGGGTCTGTGCGGCGGCACCGAGTTCTCCAACGTGCGCTTCCACGGTGACGACGCCAAGGCGGCCACCGTCTATCAGGGGGTGCAGGCGATCCAGCCGGAAGACATCGCCAATACCGTGCTCTGGATCAGCCAGCAGCCGGCTCACGTCAACATCAACAGCATCGAGATCATGCCGGTGGCGCAGACCTTCGGCCCGCTCCATATCAGCCGTCGCTGATCGCTGCTGCGGATGAAACAAGAGAGGCTCCCCCGGGAGCCTCTCTGTTTTGGTGGCCGGTTTACAGGCTCATGATCTTCTTGAACTCCTCCGGCGAATACTTCTGCTCGGTGCGCTTGGTGAGATCCGTCATCAGCTTGTAGCGCAACTCTTTGGCCATCTGATAGCTCTTCTCCAGCTGGCCATAGGAGTAGTCGGATGCCAGCCCGATGGCGGTGGCCTTGTCGCCGGCATAGGCCTGCTTCAGGCTCTGGTCGAGCAGGGCCACCTCCTTGTAGAGCTTGCTGCTCTCCTTGCTCCAGACGCCGCGCAGCAGCGGCAGGTATTTGTCCGGATCGGCGCTGGCCAGCGCGGTCAGGCTGCGGAACTGCCAGTAGGCGGAATCATCGGAGTAGCTGTCGCTGCCGGTGCGGTAGGGCAGGGGATAGGACTCCAGGGTGTTGTAGAGCGGCACCATCACGGATTCGGCCAGCACGCCGTAGCTCTGCCAGATCAATCCCTGCAGCTCTTTGGGCATCTCCTTGCGCAGCTGGATGACGTGGGATTCGAGCTGGCGATCGATGCGGATCGGCCGCTCTGCCTTGCCCGCCAGTGGGGTGCCCTCATAGGTGGCGCTCAGCAGCCTGGCCACGTCCGGCACGGCGATGGGAGTATCTGGCTTCATGAAGAGCGGGTACTGCGCCTGCCGGGTTGGCTGCTTGTGAGAGGCCGTCAGCATCTTCTGGCCGAGCCACTCCCGATCCACGTTGTAGGGGTCGGCGATGACCCCGAACGCCTTGGCGAAGTTGAACTCTTTCGGGTCGGCGTTATCCAGCAGTTTGTGTTCGCGCACGAACTCCAGCAGCTTGGGCGAATGCAGCACGTCGGCGCCGTCGAGATCGACGCCGTGGATGCGCAGGCCGTTGGCCACCATGGCATAGCTGTCGTCCGGCACCCGTACCGCTATCCAGTGGTGGCCGGAGCCGATCTCCATCAGCCAGGCCTCGTTCACATCCGCCAGATAGAGGCTGTTGCCCTCACCGGCGCCATATTGCTCCACATAGCGGCCGAGCAGCTCGACCCCCTCTTTGGCCGTCCTGGCCTGCGGCAGGATCAGGGTCGGGATGATGGCCTCGATGACCCCCTTCTCGATCAACGGATCGGCCTTCTGGGCCTTGTCGTTGACCTCGGCACTGGTGGTGGCCGAGATGGCGACGTTGGCTTCGTTGATGCCGCGCTCCTCGTAATACTTGCCGTCCGGGTCGCTGCCGGCGGCATCCCAGTCACGGATGGCGGAGTAGGCGAGGAAGGCCTTTGGCATGGGCACTTCCAGCCCGTTGCCCAGTTTCCAGACTTTGCCCTCGTTCTGCTGTGCGGGCCGGAAGGCGAGGTACTTGTTCCAGTTGTTGACGCCAAAATCCTCGTTTCTGGCGATCATCACGCTACCATCGGCACTGGCGCCCTTGCCGACGATGAGGCCGGTACAGGCGTCGGCACTGGTGCCAAGCAGGGTGAGCAGGGTGGCGGAGAGAAGACTCAAGGTGTGTTTTTTCATAGTTATGCCCGAAAGGTTGCGGTGGATGCGCGTCAGGGGGCGGGAGAAGCGGCCGGGAGTGACCGGACTGGGTCGGGGATCCGACGGTAGACAGGTCTGCATCTGGTTGATTTCGCAAACATATCATCCATAACGCTGCTTGCTTGCCCGATGGTGCGCCAAAATTGTATGCCTCACTGGTTGTTTATTTTGTGATCGGCAAGGCGTTCCTGCTGTTTATGTGGCGCGGAGTTTTTGAGGTAGTTGTATGTGTCGGAAATCGGGATAAAAGCAGCGGATGAGTCATGATTATGACGCTGTGTCTGGGCCGTGACCGGCTGCGGGCTCGCCACGGTGGGGATCTCGCCCAGCCTGACAAGTTGGCCTGCAACTTGCTGGTTTTATTGCCAATGATGGGGCCAGGCGCCTCATACCATCGAATCAGCGACCTCGTCATGCCGGTTTGGCATGCAGACTGGAGCCCCCATGGATATCAAACCCTACAGCCAGCAGCTTGCCCAGAGCGCCTCCAACAATCGCGCCCTCGCGACCCTCAGCAGCGCCGACAGCGGTCAGGGTGGCGGCGGTTGGGAAGATCTGGTCAACCTCTCCTCCCAACGGATAACCGGCCAGGCCCAGCAGGCGCTGACCTATGAACACCTGGCCAAGAACAGCAAGCTGCCGCCGGCGCTCGACATGAGTTCCGACAAGGGGGGCGTGCTGCAGCAGCTGGTGGACAAGGCGCTCGGCTTTGATCGCAAGCAGTTCAACGAGATAGAAGAGAAGCTCAAGGCGATTGCCGACAACAAGCAGCTGAGCGCCGAGGAGCGGGCGGAGCAGAGCAAGCCGTTGAACGAGCAGCGGGACGCCATGCTGCAAGACGCCATGGACCGCCTCACCGGCAAGAAGAGCAGCAAGGAAGAGAGCAAGAGCGCCTGAGCAGCGGAATGACTCGAACGGCAATCCATGGTCAGCGGGGGCAAGCCCTTGCCCCCGCTGACCACAGTGGATGAGCGGCCCTGCCGGCAACCCGCATCCGCGGTGCAATGTGAGGGCGTGCCCGCGTTCTTTGACCTGTGGGGGCCACAGGCGCACAATCCCTCTGCATGCATTCAACCGAGGGCTCTGCCGTGTACAACTTCCAATATGCCAATCCCACCCGCGTCTGTTTCGGTGAAGGCCAGATCGCCAAACTGCCCGAACTGATCCCGGCCGGCAGCCGCCTGCTGGTGCTCTACGGCGGCGGCAGCATCAAGCAGAACGGGGTCTATGACCAGTTGACCCAGGCGCTGGCAGGCCGGGAGTGGCTGGAGTTCCCCGGCATCGGCGCCAATCCCCAGTACGACCAGCTGATGGAGGCGGTGGATCTGGTCAAGCGCGAGCGCATCGACTTCCTGCTGGCGGTGGGTGGCGGCTCAGTGGTGGACGGCAGCAAGTTCGTGGCCGCCGCGGCCCGCTTCGAGGGGGACGATCCCTGGGAGATCCTGCTGCACAAGGCCCCCATCAAGGCGGCGCTGCCGCTCGGCTGCGTGCTGACCCTGCCGGCCACCGGTTCGGAGAGCAACCCGGCCGCCGTGGTGAGCCGGGGGGAGGCGAAGCTCTCCTTCATGAACCCGCTGGTGCAGCCGGTGTTTGCGGTGCTGGATCCCACCACCACCTACAGCCTGCCGCCGCGCCAGGTGGGCAACGGGGTGGTGGATGCCTTCGTCCACATCCTCGAGCAGTACCTCACCTTCCCGGTGGGGGGCGAGGTGCAGGACCGGTTGGCGGAAGGCCTGCTGCAGGTGCTGGTGGACAACGGCCCGCGGGCGCTGGCGGAGCCCACCAACTACCAGGTGCGCGCCAACCTGATGTGGGCGGCCAGCCTGGCCCTCAACGGCCTCATCGGCCGTGGCGTGCCGCAGGACTGGTCCACCCACGCCATCGGTCACCAGCTCACCGCCCTGCACGGGCTGGATCATGCCCAGAGCCTGGCGGTGGTGTTGCCCTCCCTGCTGCGGGAGCAAGCGGCCCAGAAGCAGGAGAAGCTGGCCCAGTTCGCCGAGCGGGTGTGGCACTCCAGCCGCGAGGACAAGGCGCTGCGCATCGAGGAGGCGATCATCCGCACCGAGCAGTTCTTCCAGCAGATGGGGGTGGGTACCCGCCTCGCCGACTATGGCCTGGATGCGCGCTGCATCCCGGGGATCTGCTCCAACCTCAAGCTGTTCGGCCTGACCGCCCTCGGGGAGCAGCAGGACATAGATCCCGACAAGGTGGCGCGGATCCTCTCTCACGCCCTCTAGGCCTGAGGCCCTTGGCCAAGGGGCGATCCGGACAACAAGTGCAGCCAGGATCCTCTCTCACGCCCTCTGCTCACCGGCTGACCTACGGAAAAGAAAACGCCCCGATCATAGGGGCGTTTTGCATGGTGGCGACGAACGCTTACTCGGCGCTGCGGTCCAGCTCGCGCTCCAGCGCCGCCGCCTTCTGGCGGGCCGGATGAGTGTTGAGCCGCTGCCAGTAAGCCTGCAGGTGCGGGAACTGAGCCAGCTGGCCGCTCTGGGCCAGCAGATCCACCAGGAAGGAGTTCAGGATGTCGGCGCCGGTGAGGCGATCGGCCACCAGGTAGCGGCGGCTTGCCAGCACCTCGTTGAGATAACCCAGCACCTTGGCGCACTCGGCTTTGGCGTAGTCCGGCAGGAAGCGCATCGGGCTGCCGTCCTTGCGCACGAACATGTCGAGCAGCAGCGGCAGAATGCCCGAGCTCTCGGCGAAGTGGAGCCACTGCAGGTACTCGGCATAGTCCGGGCTGTCAGCGGCCGGCGCCAGCCGGTCCGGGGCGTGGCGGGCGATCAGGTATTCGGTGATGGCACCGGATTCTGCCAGTACCCGGCCGTCAAACTCGATGACCGGCGACTTGCCGAGGGGGTGGACGGCCTTGAGCTCGGGGGGCGCCAGAAAAGTGGCGGCATCGCGCTGGTAGGCCTTGATCTCATAGGGCAGGCCCAGCTCTTCGAGCAGCCAGATGATGCGCTGGGAGCGGGATTTGTTCAGGTGGTGCAGGACTATCATGAATACCTCGACGCAGTGACAAGAAGCGGTAGTACGCAGCGGCGCGGCGACGGGTTTACCGCTGCAGCTAAAAAAAAGCGGGCTGATGCCCGCTCGTTCAACGCCTGACTCAGGCCTCCAGCGCCTGATCCAGATCCGCCAGTATGTCCTCGATCGCCTCGATCCCTACCGACAGCCGGATCATCTCAGGTTTCACCCCGGCCTTGGCCTGCTCCTCTTCGCTGAGCTGGCGGTGGGTGGTGGAGGCGGGGTGGCAGGCCAGCGACTTGGTGTCGCCGATGTTGACCAGCCGCTTGAAGATCTTGAGCGCATCGTAGAAGCGCACCCCCGCCTCGTAGCCCTCTTTCAGGCCGAACGAGAGGATGGCGGAGGGGCGGCCGGCCATGTACTTCTCCGCCAGCAGGTAGTGGGGGTGACCCGGTAGCCCGGCGTAGCTGACCCAGGCTACCTTGGGATGGTGCTTGAGGTGGTGGGCCACCTGCAGGGCGTTGTCCACGTGGCGCTCCATGCGCAGGCTCAGGGTCTCCAGCCCCTGCAGCAGCAGGAAGGCGTTCATGGGGGCCAGCGCCGCGCCGGTATTGCGCAGCGGCACGGTGCGCACCCGCCCGATGAAGGCGGCCGGGCCGAAGGCCTCGGTGTAGACCACCCCGTGATAGGAGGGCTCAGGCTGGGTCAATTGGGGGAAACGCTCGGCATGATCCGCCCAGGGGAACTTGCCCGAGTCGACCACCACGCCCCCCAGAGAGTTGCCGTGGCCGCCGACATATTTGGTCAGGCTGTGCACCACGATGTCGGCGCCGTGCTCGATGGGTTTGCACAAGACCGGGGTGGCGACCGTGTTGTCGACGATGAGCGGCACGCCGCGGGCGTGGGCCACCTTGGCCAGGGCGGCTATGTCCACTATGTTGCCGGCCGGGTTGCCGATGCTCTCGCAGTAGACCGCCTTGGTCTTGTCGTCGATGAGGGCGGCGATGGCCTCGGCGCTGTCATCCTTGGCGAAGCGCACCTCGACCCCGAAGCTTGGCAGCATGTGGGCGAACAGGGTGTAGGTGCCGCCATAGAGCTGGGGGGTGGAGACGATGTTGTCGCCGGCGGCGGTCAGCGCCTGGATGGCGTAGGTGATGGCGGCGGAACCCGCCGAGACCACTAGGCCGGCAATGCCCCCTTCCAGCGCGGCCATGCGCTGCTCCAGCACATCGTTGGTGGGGTTCATGATGCGGGTGTAGATGTTGCCAGGCACCGCCAGGTTGAACAGATCCGCCCCGTGCTGGGCGCTCTCGAACTCGTAGGCCACCGTCTGGTAGATGGGCACGGCAACGGCCTTGGTGGTGGGGTCGTTGGCAAAGCCGTGGTGCAGGGCCAGGGTCGCATCTTTCATCACACACTCCTTGTTGGATGTTGCTGGATAGCAGTCATAGATGGATAGACGTCCAATCTATCAGGCCCTTGGCCGATGTAAACCATCAGATCCGGCAAAGCAATCTCGTCGGGGCGTGAGGGAGGCCGGCTCAGAGGCGGCGGCGATACTCCTTGTCGTCGATCTGGTGCATGTCCCACTGCATCAGACGGTTGAGCTGGATCATGGGATCCTCGATGAGCGGCAGCGGGCGGGGCAGGATCCGCTTGAAGTAACGGCGCAGGATCTGCTGGATCCGGTTCGGTTTGATGGGGTTGGCGTGGCTCATGATGGGGCTCCTGTGCTGTGGTTCTCACGTTCGCCAGCAGTATTGAGCTAAAATGCGGAAGTAAAAACTGATGATTTTCAGCACAAGGATTTCCTCTTTTATGCCCACCAGCCGCCTCTATCAGCAATTCCAACGGCTCGCCCAGCAGCTTGGCTGCGACGAGCGGGAAATAAGCCTCGCCGAGGTGGCGGATCTGCTCTGCTGCACCCCGCGCAACGCCCGCCTGCTGCTGCGCCGCATGCAGGAGCAGGGCTGGCTCGGCTGGTCCGCCGAGGCCGGGCGGGGGCGGCGCTCCCGCCTCACCCTGCTGGACAACCAGGAGAGCCTGACCCGGCGCCGACTGCGGGAGCTGCTGAGCCAGGGCCAGCTGGCGCAGGCGGTGCGACTGGCGGAAGATCGCCTCGATCTGCTCACCCCGCTGCTGATCGAACAGCTCGGCCAGGCCACCCGGGCAGGGCGCCAGATCCTGCGGGTGCCCTACTACCGGCCACTGCCCCAACTGCTGCCCACCGGCCCGCTGCGCCGCTCCGAAATCCACCTTAGCCGCCAGATCTTCAACGGCCTGACCCGGCGAAATGAGGAAAATGGGGAAATCGAGGGGGATCTCGCCCACCACTGGGAGTGCCTCGGCCCCTGTCACTGGCGCTTCTACCTGAGGCCGGCGGTGCGCTTTCACCACGGCCGCGAGCTGGTGGTGGAGGACGTGACGGAGAGCCTGCAGAGCCTGCGGGATCGTCCGCTGTTCGCCCATCTGGCGCGGCTGGAGAGCCCCTGGCCGCGCACCCTGGATCTGCACCTCGACAGCCCGGATCCCCTGCTGCCTCACCTGCTGGCCGAGCCGGTGGCCGTCATCCTGCCGCGCGAGCTCAAGGGGGAGGCGGGCTTTGCCCTGCAGCCGGTGGGCACCGGCCCCTATCGGGTGACCGCCAACGATCCCATGCACCTGTGCCTGGAGGCATTCGACGACTACTTCGGTCTGCGCGCCCTGCTCGACGAGATCGACATCTGGATGCTGCCAGAGCTGGCGGAGCGGCTGGAGAGCCACCTGCAGCTGGGGCGTGACAGCCCGGAGCTCGGTACCATGCGTGGCGAGTCCGAGCTGGAATCCGGCTGCTATTTCCTGCTGCAGGATGAGCGCTCCGGCGCCCTGCAGGATCCCGCCCTGCGCCAGTGGCTGGCCGGCCTGCTCAACCCCATCGCCCTGATGGCGCGGGTCGCCCCCGAACTGCAGCGGGGCTGGACCAGTGCGCTGGGTCTCTTGCCCCACTGGCGGGAGGCGCAGCCGGTCCCGTTGCCGGCGCCGGCCGGGCGGCCGCGTCAACTGGTGCTGGCCTGCTTCAACCAGCACCTGGAGTTCAACGAGTGTGCCAACGCCATGAGCAGCCTGCTGGCCGAGCAGGGCATCGCACTCGAGGTACGCACCCTGGATTACGGCCGCTGGGTGAGCGGGGCGGACGAGGACGTGGATCTCTGGCTTGGCACCCTCAACCTGGAGCACGAACACGCCTTCGCCCCCTACGCCTGGCTGCAGGGGACCCCGCTGCTGCGCAAGGTGTGGGGCGGCCAGCATGGCCTGTGGCAGGGGCTGACGCAGTGGCGTGCCAGCGGCGAGGAGCCGGGGCCGCGGGCGCTGCTGGCCAGCGTGCAGCGGCAGGGCTGGTTCGTGCCGCTGTTTCACCACTGGCTGGAGCTGGAGAGCCGGGTCGGCGTGCACGGGGTGCGGATGACGGCGCTCGGCTGGTTCGATTTTCGCAGCGCCTGGCTGCGCCCGGAGCTGGCCGTCGGTGCCGGGGAGGAGATGGGGGAGCTTGAGTCCAGAGGCGGGCCGCGTTAGCCTGAGCGCGGTCCAACGACAAGGAGTCGATATCCATGCTGGAAATGCAGATCCAACCCCGTTTTCAAGAGACAGATGCCCTCGGCCACATCAACAACACGGTGCCGGCGGTCTGGTTCGAGTCGGCCCGCGACCCGCTGTTTCGCATCTTCTCCCCCGAGCTGGATGTGCACAACTGGCATCTGATCATCGCGGGCTACACGGTGCAGTTCAAACGGGAGCTGTTCTACGGCCAGCAGGTATTGATCAAAACCGGGGTACGCCGCATCGGCTCCAGCTCCTTCACGCTCTGGCAGGAGGCCTGGCAGGAGGGCGAGCTGGCGGTGACCGCCGAAACCACCCTGATCCATTTTGACTACCAGTCCCGCCAGTCCATTCCCCTGGGCGATCGCCACCGGGAGGAGCTGCGGGTCTGGCTGATAGAAAGCTAACCTTGGCCCTTCGGCCAATCACAGGACACTTATGCGCAATACCGTGATCGCCCTGAGCCTCGGCCTGGGACTGGGGCTCTGCTCCCTGCCTTCGATGGCGGCCTCCCTCGCCGAGCAGTTCTCCCTGATGGAAAAGGGGGCCGAGAGCGCCCTCGATACCCGTCTGTTCAGCCACGACGGCATAGACATCAAGGCCTGGGTGGATGGCGCTCCCGTCATCATCGCCGTGCCCATCATGAACGAGCAGGGCAAGCAGGAAGGGGAGAGCCGTTACTACTTCAAGGGCGGCAAGTTGTTCGGGGTGAAGGAGCCCGCCGCCCAGTTTGCCTTTGACGACGGCGGCAAGCTGACCCGGTGGCTGGACGAGAAGGGACAGCCCGCCGAGTTCGTCAGCAAGATGAGCATGCAGCAGCGGGAAGTCTGGCTCACCAAACGGGCGGCCGAGCTGGGCCAACTGTTTGCACCGAGCGCCGCCGAACAGAAGGCGGCCAAGGGGGGCGTCAAGCTCAAGGGGGCGGAACTGGCCCACTGGCTCTGCAACGGCAAGCTGATGGCGCTGGCCGGGGGGGACAAGGTGACCTTCGAGCCGGCCAAGCTCAAGAGCCGTGCCGAGGGCATCGAGGGGGAGGTCTCCCTGCGCCAGGATAAGGGGTGGCAGGATCTGAGCCTCAAGTGCGAGGTGCAGGGTCCCCAGGTGACCCGCCTCACCTGGCAGCCGCTGCCGGGTGCCAACAAGCCGCAGTAAGCACGGCAGTATCAAAGCAAGGGGCTCGGATGTGGGCCCCTTTTTATTTTGGTTATTGTGGCGGTCACTCGCCCAGCCTGAGCCGGGTGAGGGCTTCCACCCGTCGCCACTGGCCGGGCTCGAACCAGCGCGCCAGGATCTCCGGCTGCTGTTCGGCCCGTCGCTCAGCGGGCAGGGGCTTGAGTTCGGCCAGATAGCCGGCCAGCTGCTGCTCGAACCCCTGCTGACTCTCCGCCAGCTGGTGCAGCCGGTCCGCCGCCTCCGGCCCCAGCTGCTCGCGCAGCATTGTGTCGCGCTCGGCCGCCGGCAGTCGCTCCAGACTCTGCAGGTCACCGAGCAGGCGGCTGTTGGCCTCCGCCTCCCGAAACCACTGGGGCTGCTCCGCCAGCCAGAGCTCGAGCTCGCTCGCCAGCAGCGGCTTGTCGGCATCGCTGGCCTCCGCCAGCGCCTTGCGGCGCAGGGTCCACTGCTCCATCAGCCGATCCTCGGCAAACAGCTGCTCCTGCTCGGCCGGGGTGAAGCTCTGCTGGCGCAACTGCTCGCGCTCGTCGAACAGCACCTGCAGGCTGGCCAGGCCCGGGTCGGTCGGCACCGTCAGGCTGCTTTCGGCGGCAAGAAAGGCCTCATAGCGAGCCTGCAGCGAGTGCTCATCGGATGAGGAGGCGGTCTGCCGGGCCAGGGGGGAGGCCGGCCCTGCCTCGTCCACCGGGGGCGCGGCCGAGGTGGGGCGCGGGGCGGGCCACAGCTGCCAGCCCCCCAGCAGCAGGGCCGCCCCCAGCGGAGCGGCCATCAGCCAGGCCTTGTTCATAGCCCCAGTCTCTGCAGGCGGTTGGCGTGCTGGCGATAGAGGCCGACCGGGTCGGTTTCGAACAGGTGGCGAATGCCGAACGACTGGTTCACCTCGTCCAGATGGTTCATCCGGTAGTCGGTGCCGATCACCTTGCCGAGGTGGCTGCTGCACACTCCGACCAGGCCGTCGTTGGGCTCCTTGAAGAAGCTGCCGGTCAGCGCCAGTGCCGGATCCACCGGATCCAGGATGTTGGTCATGGTGCCGCGCCCGCTCCAGGAGAAGTAGTAGACCCCGTTGGCGGCCTGCATGGGCCCTTCGCCGCAATACTGGCTGGGCAGCCCTTCCGGATAGCGCTGGTTGAAGCGCTGGGCGCCGGCGCTGGTGAGGGCGTCGAGGGCGGCGAGGGGATCCTGCGGCAGCTGGCTGCCCCCGGAGAGCAGCGAGATAACTCCGGACAGGGCCGAGGCGGCGGCCACCGCCAGCTTCTCGGCCACCGAGCCCGGTGCCACGTTGGCGCGCACCAGATCGGCGATCTCCGAGCCGTAGTTGACCCCGCCCACGCTGGTGGCGGAGGCGACCAGCTCGGGAGCGACCGAGGCGACGTAGCGAATGGTGGGGCCGCCGTGGGAGTGGCCGATGAGGTTCACCTTCTCAGCCCCGGTGATGGCGAGCACCTGCTGTACCTGCTTGAGCAGCTGCTCACCGCGCAGTTCCGAGCTCTGGGTGGCGGAGACCTGGGCCACGTAGACCCTGGCGCCGTCCCGGGTCAGCGCCTGGGGAATGCCGTAGAAGTAGTCGACCCCGAGCAGCTTGTCGAAGCCGAACAGGCCGTGCACCAGCACTATGGGGTAGCGGGTCTGGGTATAACCTGCCGCCTGGCCCAGCATGGGCAGGGCGCACAGCAGCACCAATAGCCATTTTTTCATCTTGTCCATCCTTGTGAAGAGAGACTGCCGCAGCGGCAGCCACCGGCATCATGCCGATACCGACCAGCATGGCGGAACGGGACGTTTGCATCTGTGCAAATGATCACCAAATAGACAGATTCAAAAAAGCCCTACCCATATGGGCAGGGCTGTTGGCTGTGCCGGCACAACTATCCCTTGTGTTCGCCCCTTACATAAGTTAAATAATAATTATTATCATTTATGGTGTTGGAGCCTATGTCGGCAAGCTGGGTAAGAGGTTGGGTAGGGACGGGGGAGAGCGACAGCAGCATGGTGCACTGGAAGGTGCAGACCATGAGCGGCAACCGCCATTTCGATGCCGGTGAGCACGCCAAGGCGCTCTCTTGCTATCAGCAGGCGCTGTGGCTGGCCCGCCAGCAGTTTGCCGACTGGCACGATGTGGACGAGGCGGTGGCCGCGCTGGTGGTGGCCCACCACAACCTGGCGGATCTGCTGGTGGCGATGGCGCTGCCGGAGCGGGCCGCCGACCTGCTGTGTCACATCCACGACTGCCTGCTCGCCACCAGCCAGTCCCCCACCAGCTCCGCTGCCCTGCGGGATGCCGCTCTGCGCCACACCCGCAGCACCCATACCGAGTTGCTCGCCTTCGTGCGCAAGCACGGCAGCCACGACGGCATCCGCCGCTGCCTCGGCCAGTGTCTGTGCCAGACCGAGCCAGCCCCGCAACTGCATTAATCACAATAAACAGAGGTGACCATGAGCCATACCCTGCCTGCCCTTGCCTATGCCTACGACGCACTGGAACCCCATATCGACGCGCTGACCATGGAGATCCATCACAGTCGCCATCACCAGACTTACATCAACAACCTCAATGCGGCGCTGGCCGATCACCCCGAACTGGCGGCGTTGCCGGTGGAGGAGCTGCTTGCCCGCTTCGACAGCCTGCCTGCCAAAGTGCAGGGGGCGGTGCGCAATCACGGTGGCGGTCACGCCAACCACAGCCTGTTCTGGCGGGTGATGAGTCCCCAGGGCGGTGGCGAGCCGGCCGGCGAGCTGGCTGCGGCGATCGAACGGGATCTGGGCGGGTTTGAGGCCTTCAAACAGGCCTTTACCCAGGCCGCCCTGAGCCGTTTTGGCAGCGGCTGGGCCTGGCTGGTGGTCGATGGCAGCGGCAAGCTGCAGGTAGTGAGCAGCGCCAACCAGGACAGCCCCCTGCAGGATGGGCTGGTGCCCATCTTGGGGCTGGATGTCTGGGAGCACGCCTACTACCTCAAGTACCAGAACAAGCGCCCCGACTACATAGCCGCGTTTTACAAGGTGATCGACTGGAACGAGGTGGCACGGCGCTACGCCGAGGCGCTGGCCTGATTGCTGGAAATACCAAGTCCAATAAAAGAGACCCGCCGGATGGCGGGTCTCTTTTATTGAGGGGTCAGCACACTGCTGGTTGGCGTGGCCGCGCTGGCGGCAGCCGGAGTTTCTAAGGGAGTGGCTTCGCTCGGTACGGCTGCACTGGTGGCCTGGGCACTGCTGGTTGGCGTTGCTGCACTGGTGATGGCTGGTTTGTCCGCAGTGGTGACTTCGCTCGGCACGGCTGCGCTGGTGGCCAAGGCACCGCTGGTTGCGCCCGCCGCACTGGTGGCGGTTGCTGCACTCACCATCGCTGCCGGCTTGGCCTTCGGCTGATGAGAGGGCGGCTTGATGGGCAGGCAGGGTTGGCTAGCGCCTATGGTGCTCAACGCCTGGCAGGGAACCGGGCCGCCGATGACGATGGGCTCGCCGAGGAACTTGGGCCCCTTGTCCAGCACGTAGAGGTCGAGCAGCCCCATCAGGCGGGCGAACACCTCGCGTACCCGGGTCTTGATGCCCTGATAGGCGCTGGGATCCACGGCGTTGAAGCCGACCGCCTCGATACCGAAATGGCGGGCGATGAAGATGGCGCGCTCGTTGTGAAAGGCCTGCGAGACCACGGTGAAGTGGGCCTGGCCGAACACCTCCTTGGCCCGCACGATGGAATCCAGAGTCCGGAAACCGGCGTAGTCGCTATAGATGGCGCTGGCCGGAATGCCGGCCTGGATCAGGGCCCGCCGCATCTGGCGCGGTTCATTGTACTGCACGGTGGCGTTGTCGCCGGAGACCAGGATGTAGTCCACCTTGCCGTTGTTGTAGAGCTCGGCGGCGGCCTTGATCCGGTATTTGAAGTAGTGGTTCGGGCTGCCGCCAATCAGGTATTTGGAGGTGCCGAGCACCAGGGCGACCCGGTTGTAGGGCACCGCATTGACGTCGTCATAGGTGTAGTGACGGGCGTCCGAGACGGTCCACTCGCTGTAGCCAAGCAGGGCGGCGGCAGAGGCCAGCAACAGGCAGAGGCAGGCGAGCAGGATCTTGGCAAACTTCTTCATGCGCGGTGCGGTTCGGGTCTGAAGTAAGAGATGACAGGGGGTCATTCTATTACAAGTTGCCGCCGCGCGTCAGGCTTGATGACCGCAGATGGCGTCACTCGGGCAGAGGTTGTCGCATGGCGGGAGTGGCTAACTGATTGATCCTGTGCCGCTTATCATCTTCCAATAAAAAGGGCGGCCATGGCCGCCCTTGAGTATTGATGCCAGCGTCTCAGTGGGAAGAGTCGTTGGCCTTGCACTCGTCGGAGTCCTTGTTGGCCTCCCACCAGGGCAGCAGCTCTCGGCCGAGCCACTGCTGGTAGGCCTCGCTGTCATTGGCAATCAGCTGGTCCAGCTCGGCTTCGAAGGCGCTCATCGCCTGCTGTTGATCCGGGTTGCGCAGGGCCTGGGCCATGGCCAGCCAGCTGGCGCCGCGACCGGTCTCGTTCAGGAAACGATGCACCGTGTAGGACCAGGAGTAGACCATCTCGCCGCCCTTGTCGTAATCCAGGTGCAGGATGTCGGCCAGGGCCGGACGATCCCCTGCCGGGCGGCCGGCGACGTTGTCCAGACCGCGGGCGAAGCACTGGCCGTGGGCGATGAATTCCGCCAGCCCTTCCGACCACCAGGTGGTGCGGTTGAGCGGGTAGTGGCCGAAGCTGCCGTACTGGTTGAAGCGGCCGTCCAGGTAGTGCACGTACTCGTGGCGCAGGTTCCACACCTGGAACGCAGGACGCTTCCACTCCGCCTCGTAGGCGAAGAAGCGGGCCTGGTTGCCGGGGCGAGCCGGATCTCCCTCAATGTAGATACCGCCGTTGTCGGTGGAGACGCCACCAAACAGGGCGCTGCCGTAGCGTTTCCAGTCGGCGGAGGAGTCGAAGATCACCAGCTCCAGTGCCTCGTTGTGATCGTCCGCCACCGGTTGCCAGCCGGTTTCCATCTGCTGGTGGAACTGCTGCTCTTCGGCGCCCAGTTCACGGCAGATCCCCTCGGCCTGATCCATGGTCAGATCCTGGGCTCGCAGGCGCAGGGTCGGCGAGCAGGTGTGCTCGAACGGCAGCACGTCCTCCACCCGGATCGGGGTGCAGAGCCCGGCGAAGTCACCGCTGATGCAGGCTTCGCTGGTGCGGTCCGTGTAGGTCAGGTAGTAGGTGGAGAGGGTCAGCGACATGTCTTCCAGCAGATCCTGGCTCTGCTGACCACCGGGGATCAGGTCGTGGTGGCGAACAAGGGTGATGACGGAGTCATCCAGCAGCTTGCGGTAGCCGTCGAGCTCGTCCGGGCGGGTATAGCGGGCGACCCGGTAGAGGCGGGTGTAGGCATCCAGCACGTTGTTGAGCAAGAACAGATCGGCGCCATCCCGCCCTTTCCACAACGCGAGTTCGCTCATGCCGAGGGCGTGCAGCTGCTTGCGCAGCTCGCCATCCTGCTGGCGGAAGTCGTTGGCGAAGGGATCGCTGTAGTCGCTGGCGAAGTCGAGGAAGTTGAGCAGATCGAACAGGCCGGCCGCCCAGGCGTGCTGGCCGTTGATCTCGCTGGCATGGCGGGTGCTGTAGGCCAGCATCTGGTTGAACTCGCCGAGCAGGGTACCAAAGCGGCTCTGCACTGCCGGGCTCTTGAACTGACCGTGCAGGGCGATGCTCCAGGCACCTATGACGGCACCTACCTCGTCGCTGGCCTGCTCCGGGAAGAGCAGCGGATGGGCACCGAGCGCGGTCAGCGCCTCGGCCAGCGCCTCGGCGGCGGCCGGACCATCTTCCTTGTGCTTGCCGTAGTTGTGGTAGTTGTGGGCACGCACGTATTCCAGCAGCAGCTTCATGGCCGGATGGGCCGGCTGATTGGCCGCCAGCAGGCTCTGGATGCCGCGGGACACGGCCAGCAGTTTGGCATCGTCGTGACCATAGTTCTCCTGCCAGACCGGGGCGGGCTGGCCACTGGCATCCTGCACTATCCTGGCCGCTTCGGCGTCCAGCAGATCGGTATCGGGCAGATCCGGCTCGGAGCAGGCGCGGCCGTCGGCACGGCGGCAGTCGAGCTGCTCCTCCTTGCTGGCCAGCATGATGGGGCGATTGAGCACCCGGCTCTCCTGCCATTCGGTTGTTTCCGGCAGGGTCTGCCATTCGCTGCCCCCCACTGGGTATTGATAGCCGGTGTCCTTCAACACCACCTGTACCTCGCTGCCGGCGGGCAGGGTCTGACGGCACACCCGGTAGCTGATGGTCTTGTCCCCTTCCTGACGAGTCTGGGGTTCATCGCACTCCTGCTGGGTCTTGGCCTGTTCCAGCAACCAGGTGTACTGGCGCCAGACGTGCAGCTCGCTCACCTGACGGGCGGCCTGGCTGCCCGCAATCGGCTGCAGGCGGAAGAAGATCTGCTCGAGGCGACCATCCCGCTCGTTGGGGGTCTCCTCCAGCATCTTCAGCTGCTGCCAGTTTTGCGGCTGGTACTGCCATGCCTGCTCGGCGCAGCGCCCCTCGGCGTTGAGTTCGCAGCGATCCAGCTCCTGCTCGCTGTGACCCAGGATGACCCGCTCCGCCAGCGGCAGACGATCCTGACGCGGCGCGGTCGGGGTGCCTGCCAGGGGCTCCCAGCGGCCCTGCTTCATGCCGTAGCCAAAGTCATAGCTGCTGGCCGGGACAGCCTTGCCGGCCGGTACCACCTCTTCACAGCTGAGGTAGCGGATCTGCCAGCCCTGCTCGATCTTGAGCTGGGGTTCGCCGCACTGCTGTTCTGCCAGTGCGGCCAGGTTGGCTTCGCTCCAGTCGAAGCGACGATACACCCTCAGCTGTTGATAGGGGGCGTCGCCACTGCGGGCGCTCAGCTCGTAGGTCACTTCGGTGAGCTGATCCCCCAGCTGACGGCTGGATTCACCTTTGAGTTGATACTGTTGCCAGTCGGAGGGGGAGTAGTTGGCCAGCGCCGAAGTGGCAAGCAGGCCCGGTGCTGCCAGCAGCAGCAACCTGGTACCCAGATTGTTCATTTTTATCCCTTTGCTTGATTGTCTGCGTGATTGACGCGTGCAATCTATTCAGCTCCAAAAGGATATCAACCCACCAATCAGGCCATATAAATCATTTATTTAGATTGAATCAAACCAAAGTGAGCCCCATTGGGGGCCTGGTTGATAGCAAGGACTCATCTGCCATCTGGGGGGGGTCTCAGTCTGAGGCTGGCAACTGTGATCAAAGTCTCGTTTGAGATGTGCTGGTCATGTGGCGTCGCGACAATGCGAAGCCGGCAAACCCGCAGAAAAAGCGCTGACTTGTCTGAGCAGAAAGTTGGGGGCGTAGTGAGAAGGCCGCTGGCTGCGCTCGGTATGGACGCAGAAAAAATAGGAGGAAAAGTGATGGAGAGTGGCGAGCAGGCGTTAACAGCCGCTGCCTGAGCATGGCAGTGGGTGCTCACCCTTCACGGAGCGAGCAGATCCGCCCGAGGCAATGAACAACCTCGGGCGGGTGATGGAAGTGACGGGCTCAGAGGTAGCTGACGGTCACTATGGCCATGTTGCTGCTGCCGGCAGACAGCTTGTACTGCATGGTGCTGCTGATGGTATTGAGGCTGCCGGCTTGCTGCAGGCTGGCCAGATCCATGGTCTGACGCTGGGTGCCCGAGTAGCAGGTCACGCTGTTGTCGGCGAAGTCACAGGGGGCTTCGTAGATGGTACCGGTGAAGGTGACGCTGCCATCGTAGGCGGAGGCAGTAGCTGGCAACAAAGCGGCACCCAGCAGCATGGCTGCGGCGGCAGAAGAGGCAAAACGGATGGCGCTGTTGCGAACGGAAGTGGTGGAAGTGTTCATTTTTATGTCCTTTTCGTCACATGTCGTTGTACGAAAAGGGCAACGCAATCAAAGAGAATGACACAGATACAGCTGATGACATCGCTCTTCTCAGATGGCAGCTCCGCTGTCTTAGGTTATGAACCCTTAGACCGGTGGCTTTGCGTCCCGACCTTTCGATCGGTTTGCCCTTTACTCTATGTCTAGATGATAACATCGCACTTTGAGAAATCAATCACCATAAAAAAGTGTGAGGTATCGGTCACAAATAGTTTTTTATTCTCCGCGGTTCAGGATAAACGGCTGGTTTTCCTTAATGTTTTTTTGAATGAATATTCTGAAAAATTCATTCTTATCTCCCTTGCCATTATGAATAACGGGCGAGCTCAGTAGTTCTATGTCGATCACAAATATGGTTCAGCATGACCTTTGGATTGAACAGGGGGATAATAAAAGGAAGCTTATTGGTGTTTCCCTTCACAAGCGGAACCTGGTTAGAATGATTACCTGATTACCTGATTACCTGATTACCTGATTACCTGATTACCTGATTACCTGATTACCTGATTACCTGATTACCTGATTACCTGATTACCTGATTACCTGATTACCTGATTACCTGATTACCTGATTACCTGATTACCTGATTACCTGATTACCTGATTACCTGATTACCTGATTACCTGATTACCTGATTACCTGATTACCTGATTACCTGATTACCTGATTACCTGATTACCTGATTACCTGATTACCTGATTACCTGATTACCTGATTACCTGATTACCTGATTACCTGATTACCTGATTACCTGATTACCTGATTACCTGATTACCTGATTACCTGATTACCTGATTACCTGATTACCTGATTACCTGATTACCTGATTACCTGATTACCTGATTACCTGATTACCTGATTACCTGATTACCTGATTACCTGATTACCTGATTACCTGAGCTGTTTTATGTATGACGTCAGGGGTATTAAAGAAACAAAAAACGTGATCTGGAATTATTTTGTTGTTGTGTTTTTGTTAATTGCTGTTAAGTGGTTGAGGTTGTCTGATTTAAAATAATCCAATCCGTGTTTGCTATATGAACGATATTTATTTTACGGCATTCATAAATGTGTTTTTATGTCTTTAAGTGATTGTTTTTTATGTGTTTATAAAAGAATTTATAAAAATCAAAATGTATTTGATGTGCATCATATGAGTCGTTAATTTGTTCATCAAGCAAAAGCGGAGCACGGCTTTCTGCACAGACGACAAGGATGTATGTAGTTGTGCAGTTGAGGTGTAGCGGGAACTGCTCCTTATGCGGTGAGCTGCTTTTGCTTATTTAGATAAACCATAAAGGCACAGCAAGTTATTGATGCCGCCTCTCACCGGCTTAATGAGAGAAAAGGCATCGGCATGCTGTGCAGTATATCGCAGCATCACTGAAGATCGTGACTCCAGCATGATTGGAGTGATGCAGTACAACACACGTTAATGTAGGTATAAACGAATGAAAGCTAACAAAATTCTGGTTGCTATGGGTGTTGGTTCCATGTTGCTGTGCGGCACCGCTTTTGCTGCTGGCAACACCGGTTCAGGTAAAGTCACCTTCAACGGTGAAATCATCAACGCTCCTTGCTCCGTTGCTCCTGAGTCTGTTGACCAGGTAGTTGAAATGGGTCAGATCAGCACCAAAGAGCTGGCCAACGGTGGCGAGTCCAACTCCAAGCCGTTCAGCATCAAGCTGCTGAACTGTGAAATCTCCGACAAGGAAGATGCCGTCAAGGTTACCTTCAGCGGTGCCAAAGATCCGGTAGATTCCAGCCTGCTGGTTATCGGTGGTGGTGACGCCGCTGGTGCCGGTATCAAGATGACCGCTCCGGGTGGTGCCGCTATCGTACTGGGTACCCCGACTGCCGCCTTCGGCCTGGTCAACGGTGACAACGAGCTGCCCTTCAGTGCCGTGCTGAAAGGTTATGCCGATCAGACCGCCAACCCGCTGAAAGCCGGCGCTTTCACTGCAGTGACCAACTTTACTCTCTCCTACGAGTAATCGACTGCCTTAACGTGTGACCAGGGTTGTGGTGGTTGATGCCACCACAACTTCACACCTTCTGTCTCCTCACATCGAACCTTGATCATGAAAACTTCAATGATGGCAGCCATGGTGCTGCAGCTGGTGATGATGGCGGGATCAGTCCACGCCAACGAGATTTCGGATGGGCTGGCCGAGTCGGGCTGTACGCTGGACGTGCAGCGCAGTATTCCTTTGCAGGCCAGGCAACCGGGCACGTTGAAAATCAGCGGCTGTCAGGTTGAAGGAGCAGCAGAGGCATCACTGCCTTTTATTTCCATGTCCGTGCGCGGTGCCATGAGCGATGAGCTTGGCATTCTCAACAACGGCCAATATCACAAGGTGTCCGGCGAGAGCTTTATTATTTCGGATATCGTCAACAGTGATCTGGAATTCAATTTGGGTCTGACCAGCAGTCAACTGTTTTTTCCGGACAGTACGACGCTGTTTGAACTCAATTATATGTAAGCAAGCCAATTGCTTAGTGTAGATACCTCATTACGTGAGACCGTTATGCAATTCCTAGAGTAAATATATGAGCGTTTCAACATCAGACTCTGTGAGAAAAAAACATTATTCCAAAATGGCTTTTATGCTGTGCGTGCCCGGCCTGATGGCGGTGGCGAATCATGCATGGGCAGAGACGGAGTTTAATATTGATGCGCTCGATCTGGACGAACGAACCAAGATCGACCTCTCCCAGTTTGCCGACGAAGGCTACATCCTGCCCGGCGACTACTACCTCGAGATCGAGGTCAACAAGAACAAGCTGCCCTTGCAGAAAATCCCCTTCTACGAGACCGACACCGGCAAGGGGAAGGGCGGGGTGGCCTGCCTGCCGCAAGAGGTGATCCCCAAGCTGGCGCTGACCGACGAGGCCATCGCCAAGATCGACAGCTGGCACGACGGTCAGTGTGCCAACCTGCTGGCGCTGGACGGTGTGGTGATCGCCAACGACATCGGCAACGGCCTGCTGCGCATCGCCGTACCCCAGGCGTGGATGAAGTACAGCGATCCCAACTGGATTCCGCCCGAGCAGTGGGATGAAGGGATCCCGGGGATGATGCTGGACTACAACATCAACGCCCAGATCAACGAGGGTGATGGCTACTCCAACCGCAACATCAGCAGCTACGGCACCCTGGGGTTCAACTACGGCGCCTGGCGCCTGCGCGGTGACTATCAGGCCAATGCCTACTGGGGCGACAACGATCGGACCACTTCCGAGCTGAACCGCATCTACGCCTATCGTCCGCTGCCGAACATGGCCGCCAAGCTGACGGTGGGTGAGCAGCAGCTCAACTCCCAGCTGATCGACGGTTTTCGCTATACCGGCGTCAACCTGGCCAATGACGAGCGCATGCTGCCGCCGAGCCTGCAGGGCTATGCGCCGGAAGTGAGCGGCATCGCCAAGACCAATGCCAAGGTGACCGTCTCCCAGTCCGGTCGCATCCTCTATGAGACCAACGTACCGGCCGGTCCGTTTCGCATCCAGGGGCTGGACAGCTCGGTGCGCGGCCGTCTCGATGTGCGGGTGGAAGAGCAGGATGGCAGCGTCAACTCGTTCCAGGTCGACACGGCAACCGTGCCCTATCTGACCCGTCCCGGTTATGTCAGATACAACCTGGCGGTCGGCGCCCCTTCCGAACAGACGGACTCGGTGCACGACGTGCACGGCCCTGCCTTCGTCACCGGTGATTTCTCCTGGGGGGTGGCAAACTCCTGGTCGCTCTATGGCGGCAGTCTGGTTGCGGGTGAATACAACTCCATGGGGCTGGGTATCGGTCGCGATCTCTATGCCTTCGGTGCCATTTCCGCCGACCTGACCCAATCCATTTCCAAGCTGCCCGGCCTGTCGACCAAGATTGGCCAGTCGGTGCGGGTGAACTACGCCAAGCAGTTCGATGAATACAACAGCTCGATCACCTTCGCCGGCTATCGCTTCTCCCAGCATGACTTCATGACCATGTCGCAGTTCCTCAATAACAAGGATCGGCTGGAGAAGAACGAGAACACCTCGAGCGATGACTACAACAACTGGGGTGACAAGGAGCTCTACACCATCACCGCCAACAAGACCTTCTGGGCGGACGATGCGGCCAAGGCGCTGACCGTCTACCTGGACTACACCCACAGAACCTATTGGGAACATGACGCCGAGGATCGCTACGGCCTCACCATCAACAAGAACGTGAACATCGGCAGCTTCAAGGATGTCTCCGTCTATGTGTCGGCCTACAAGACCAAGACCGAGAACTACGAGGATGACAAGAGCGTCATGCTGACCCTGAGCATGCCGATCGGAGACCGAAAGAGCGCGGGATACAGCGTGCAGTCCTCCAACGGCAAGGTGACCCACCTGGCCACCTATCAGGACTACAGCCGGCCGGATGATACCTATCAGCTGGGGGCGGGCGTGCAAAGCAATGGTCACGCCGTGGCGCGGGGTTACTACAACCACAACAGCGACATCGGGGCGGTCAGCCTCAATGCCTACAGCGTGCAGAGCGAGTACACCTCGGTCGGTGCCAGCCTGCGCGGCGGCCTGACGGCGACCGAGCACGGGGCGGCCCTGCATCAGGCGACCCGTCGTGGCGGCACCCGCATGATGGTGGATACCGACAAGACCTCCGGCGTCTCCTTCAACAACGGCCGCGCCGTGACCAACCGCTTTGGCGTCGCGGTGATCAGCGACATGACCGACTATCGCAAGAGCGATACCCGGGTCGACGTGGATCAGCTGAGCGACGACATCGATGCGATGAACGCCATCAAGCAGGGGACCCTGACCGAGGGGGCAATTGGGTATAATGCCTTCGAAATCGCCGAAGGATTCAAGCTGCTGGCCAACGTCAAGCTGTCCGATGGCTCAGTGCCGCCGTTTGGTGCCACCGTCGTCAGGGATTCCGGCCGGGTGCTCTCGGTGGTGGATGAAGATGGCCTGGTCTATCTGACCGGGGTGAAACCGAATGAAGCGTTTGAACTCTCCTGGGGCGGCGCCCGCCAGTGCAAGATAGTGGCACCGCAACAAGTAACCGATCTGTCGATGAAGACTCTCACTTGCAAGTAATGGGATACCGATGAAAAAGCTGCTCTCTTATACCTGTCTGGCCGTGCTGGGCATGACCTCGCTCAACGTCAGCGCTGCCATCGTGCTGGACCGTACTCGCGCCGTCTATCCGGGTGGTGCCAAGTCCATCAGCCTCAACATCAAGAACGAGAACCAGAAGCTGCCCTATCTGGCGCAGTCCTGGATTGAAGATGCCCAGGGGCAGAAGATCTCTTCACCCTTCGTGGTGCTGCCGCCGGTACAGCGGGTGGATGCCAACCAGAAGTCCATCGTGCGGATCGCTAGCGTGCCGGCCATCGACAGCCTGCCCAAGGATCGCGAGTCGATCTACTACTTCAACCTGCGCGAGATCCCGCCCAAGAGCGAGAAGAGCAACGTGATGCAGATTGCCGTGCAGTCCAAGATCAAGCTGTTCTACCGCCCCGAGGCCATTTTGCCCGAGCGCGGCGCCATCTGGCAGGATCAGGTGCTGATCACCAAGCAGGGCAAGGCTCTGCAGGTGAACAACCCCACCCCTTACTACATCACCTACGTGGGTCTCGGTCATCCGCAGGGCAAGGGGAGAACCGCCATCAAGGGCTTCTCCGCCTTTATGGTGGCACCCAAGTCCGAGCAGACGGTCAACATCCCGGAAGCGCTGGGCAATGAATTTGTGATCAGCTACGTCAATGACTACGGCGGATATATGGATATCAAATACCAGTGCACAGGCAATGCCTGTAAAGCCGTGAAGAGCGAGTAAGGCCTATGCTACGTTCCATCTTCTGTTCAAGCCTTATGCTGTTTGCAGGAACGGCATTGGCAAATGGCTATGTGACGCCCAACCCAACCCATGATTACTATATATCGTTGGATAAGGCTGATATTCAAAACAAACCTGATTTTACTACCAAGGCGTTTGAGTGGAACTTGGGGGGGCAATATTCGGGTATCGTTACCTGCCCGGATAGAAGCATTCCACAATCTCCAGTGTACTATAAGGCGACCATGACGGATGGCTTGCCTCAAGCCGGTGATGGTTTTGTAAAACTAAATGACTTTCTGGATATGAAGGTCGAAATTTGGATAGCTGGTTGGAAGAAAAAGTTTGTTACGGCCCCATTTCCTAATGAAAGTAATGATTACCCAAATTACTCTTGTACTAAAGGAAAAGAGACAAGAATAAATAATTTCGAAAGTGGTAGCCGTGGGCGAGTAACCTTCCGTGTAAGAAAACAAATAATTAATGGTGTGCAAATATCGGATCGTCAAGTCGTAGAGATGTATGGCCGCTTAGGCTCTACTACTACAGATTTCAATAATTTGCCAATGTCTCGAATTACGATTACATCTGCAATTTTATATGTGCCGGAAGAATGCGTGATTAACGGTGGGCAGACTATTGAAGTGGAATTTGGTGATTTGCCAGGCTCGGGATTGGATGGGAATAATTTTGAAAAGACGGTCCCTCTGACATTTCAATGTCGCGGTGGTGTTTTCGAAGGGGATGCCTTGAAGATCAATCTTGGTATTTCTGGAAAACCAACCTCTTTCAATCAAGACTATCTGCGGACAACTCGGGATGGCTATCAGGGTGGAAATGTCATTTCCGATTTGGGCATAAAGTTCAAGCAGCTGGATGGTTCTCAGCTGAATTTAAATACATTTTATCCGGTTTCCATGCAAGGAAACATTGGTGACTGGGGCTTTATCGCCGCGCCGATAACACCGGTAGGTGCTGATATTCCTGCGGGTGACTTCTACGCCACCGCCACCATAGTTGCCGAATTTCAGTGAGGAGTTGTCATATGTTGCGGACATTGTGGATAGGCCTGGCGCTGTGCCCGCTGCTGGCTGTGACGGCGGCTCCCCGTGCCGGCGATGACTTGGAGTTGCTTGGCAACACGGTCCACCTCCATGGCCGGATCATCGATCAGCCGTGCGAGATTGCTCCCGAATCCATCGAGCAGGAGGTCGAGATGGGGGTGGTCGACGTGAAGGAGCTCTATGCCAACGGGGCCGGGGTCCAGGTGCCTTTCTCCATCCGGCTGACCAACTGCAAGCCGGGGATCTTTCGTATGGCCAAGGTGACCTTTACCGGCTCGCAGGATCCCCAGCTCAGCGGCGGGCTGGCGTTTACCGCAGGGATGGCCAAGGGCGCCGGGATCCGCCTCTATGACGTGACCCAGTCACCGCTGGATCTGGGCACCCCCTCCCGCGGTTATCTGCTTGGCGGCGCGGCAGACAATGAGCTGCAGTTCTTTGCCCGGGTGGAAGCGCATCCGGACGCGCTGGCTGCCAAGACCATCCAGCCCGGGGATTATTCCGCCGTGGCCAACTTTATCGTTGCCTATGAATAAGGTCAGAAGTCATTGCGCTGAATGACCTTTGAATTACCCAGACTGGGCCAGTTGATAACGCCACCCAGATAACTGGAGAGGTAAATGCCCCCCGGCAACTGCACAAACTGTGCTTTCTGTTTAGGGGGGGTCAAGGCGGCCACCAGGGTTGCCACCATGCCGTTATTGGTCAGTGCCTTTTGATCAATGTAATTGACGATGGTATTTTTTACCTCTACCGAAATATCGCCATCATCCCGCTCCAGATCCCCGACGGAATCCAGATTGAACAGCGTCTGACCCTGGCTGTCGGTAGCTATAATGGTTGCCACGACTATTTCACGGCTCAGTGTAACAATGAACTTGTTCTTTCTGGTCAGCTCAACCCAGTTGTCCGGCGCCTGGCAATTGCTGTGATATCGAACTGTGGTATCGGTATTGTTGTAATAGTTGTGGGAAACATTCTTTCCCTGCTGGGCCATGGTGGAAATAACGCATTGCACCTCTTCGGCAAGCGGATGACCATTGCGCAATAAAAAGACATTTTCTGACAGCTGGCGACTGTTGTTGTCGATGGAGAAATAGCTGATGGCTTCTTTTCCGACCAGCAGGGATACCTGCTCATCATCCTTGCGCGAAATTTTCTGGACCAGCGGTGAGAGCGCATCTATCTTTACCTTCAATGCTTGCTCGGTATCACTGGTCATATAAAGAGAAACATGGCCAAGATTGATGGTGCGCAGCGTATTGGCCGTTGCATAGTGATATATGCTGATGACCAGCGCGGTCAGCGATACCAGCAAGAGTACAACCAGCAAAATACGCTGCGGGCTGAAATAGCGATCATATTTACGGCGGGTATATTGCCGTCTGACCTGGGGCACATTGGCGGTTGCGACCGTCTGAATTTCTTCATTCGGCACTGCCTCCTCGGTCTCTCCGGCCACTTCAATGGGGGCGCAGAAGATATATCCCACCCGCGGGATAGTATCGATCGCATCCATCAAACCGAATGATTCCAGCTTTCGTCTCAACGAGAGGATCTGCCGGTTCAGGTTGGTGTCGGTATTGTCCTGGTTCGGCCACAAGGCATCCTGCAGCTTGCTTCTGGCAATGACACTGCCTGCCTCATCACACAGCATCTCGAGCAGCTCGGCTTCCTTGTTGCTGAGCTTGATGTCCTTGTCTCCTTTCGAGAGTCGGAATATTGCAGCGGAGAAAAAGATATCCTCTGCAATTTTATAATTTTTGTTACTCATGTGTGACTCGTCTTACTGCCAAGGAGAGCATTTTACCACCATGCAGTCTTTGTTCAAATAATGGGAAATTAGCAATATCTTTAACTATCAACTAGTTACCTTTGCGTTTAAATGCATGGCGGGGAATATGGTACTACAGGCGGCTCGTTCAGTTCAAAAAACACGCAAAAAGAGGGTCGTGTATGTAATCGTTCTCACTTCCCCCTGCCTGTGAGGGGTATTTTGACGCCCCCAGCATTTTCTTTCGAATAAAGTGTGTATTTGGATGGCTCCACCATGTCTGAAATTGTCGCATGGCTGATCATTGTTCCTGCAGCATGCGCTGATATTGCCTGCGCTGCGGCTTGAGCTGCCCCCCGAGATCGGGCCAGGGATGCCACTGGTCCGGTACCATGAAGCCGGGCAGGGTCTGCCGGATCCAGGTCGCCAGCTCGGCATAAGGCCGCGGCTCGCCATGCCAGTCGATAAAGGCCGCCGGCCTCTGCCCCCACTCGTCGCTCGGCACCGGCACCACCAGCGCCTGCGCCACGGCGGGGTGATCCACCAGCCGCTGCTCTATGGTTTCGGGCTGGATGTTTTCCCCCCCCGAGATGAAGAGGTTGTCGAGCCGCCCTTCCACCACCAGTTCGCCATCCGCGGTGAAATGCCCCTTGTCGCGGGTGTGGAACCAGCCGTCCTCGTCGAGCGGCCGCGCCAGCCCCCCTTCCTTGAAGTAGCCCGCAAACAGCGTCTCGCCGCGCACGCAGATCTCCCCCTGGCGGATGCAGACCTCCCGCCCCGGCAGCGCCTTGCCCACCACGCCAGCGGCGGCTGGCCGGCCGGTGCAGACCTGGCTGCCCATCTCGGAGAGGCCATAGCTCACCTTGGGCACCAGTCCCATGGCGGTGAGCCTGTGCACCAGCGGCTGGGGGATGGCGGCGCCGCCGAGCAACAGCTCGCGCAGCCGGGTGCGAGCGGGATCGAAGCCCTGCGCCAGCAGTCGCCAGAGCTGGGTCGGCACCAGGGATAGATGGGTGATGGGTTGTTGTTCGAGCCGCTCCCTGAGCGGGCGGGCGCGATCGTCCAGCACCAGGGCTGCGCCCGCCAGAAAGACCCGAAACAGGATGGCGTAGCCGCCGACATGAAACAGCGGCAGGGAGAGCAGCCAGCCACAACGCTCATCGAGCGGGATCTGGCTGGTGGAGCCTCGCGCCGAGGCCAGGTGGTTGGCCAGCCGGTGCACCACCGCCTTGGGCGTGCCGCTGGAACCCGAGGTGAGGATCATGTTGTTGAGCCGGGCCGGCGCCAGCATGCAGTCGCCTTCGTCCGCCGCCAGCTCACGGGTGAAGTCGAGTCGTAGCGGTTGCCAGCCGCCGGTCGGGATCTCGCCCGCCGACCAGCAGGCCCTGACGTCGAGCAGGGTCGCCAGCTCCGTTTGCCGAGTCAGCGGAAAGGCGGGGTTGAGCGGGCAGAAGACGATGGCGCTGCGCACGCAGGCCCAGGCCAGCAGCACATCTTCCAGCGCACCGCGTACCACGGCAGCGAGGCGATCTCCCGGTTGCAGGCCGGCCATGGCCAGCTGCTGGCACAGGCTGTTGAGCCTGGCGTCCAGTTGCCGGTAGGTGAGCGGGACGGCGGCGTGAATGGCGATGCGAGCGGGAGCGGATCGCGCCCAGTGACGCACCGGGCAGGGTTCGGGATGGGAGTGATGGTCAGACAAGGGTGGCATGCAGGCCCCTTCAATCGTGGTGAAACAGGGGCTCCAGCAGGCTTGGATCGGGTTTGCCGGCGGCGTCCAGCAGATCGGCGGCCAGCCAGCGCCGGGTATCCAGGCCGGGGGCCTGTTCCGGTGCCCATTCGCCGGCCAGATGGAACAGCTGGTTCAGACCGACGCCGGATTCGAAACAGGAAGAGACGATCACCTTGAGGCGCAGCTCGTGGGCCCGGGCCACCAGCGCCTCGCAATGGGTCAGCGAACCGAGCAGGGTCGGCTTGAGCACCAGAGCGCGCAGCTGGGGAATGGGTTCCCACGGCTTGCCCTGGGCCAGCAGTTCGTCGATGGCCACCGGCATGCCGGTGCGATTGGCCACGAAGGCGATGTCGGCAAAGTCGGCGCAGGGGTCTTCCAGATATTCGATCCGGTTTGGATCCAGATGACCGCAGAAGGCCCAGGCCTCCTCGCGGGTCCAGCCCTGGTTGGCGTCCAGCACCAGCTTGAGGGTGGGGATGCGGTCGCACAGCAGGCGGATCAGCGCCAGCTCGTCGCGCATGGGGTAACGGGCCACCTTCAGCTTGGCCTTGTTCGGGGTCTTGTGCAGCCAGTTCTTCCAGTTCTTCAGCAGCTCCTGGGGGGAGCCCTGAATAAGGGGATAGGGTTCGGGCAGCGGGGCTGTCTGGGCAGGCCAGCAGCGGCGGGCGCAGTCCAGCCCGAATTGCACCGAAGGGAGCTGCGGGGCTATCTCCTGCCCCGCCGCCAGCTGTTCCAGACAGACGATGGCTTCGGCTTGTGCCTCGGCCAGACTCTCGCGGGAGAAGCCGGGCAGGGGGGCGATTTCCCCCCAGCCGTCGTCAACGCGGACCAGCAGGCCCTCTCGCGCCACCTCCACCTTGCCGTGAAAGGTCAGGGGCTGGGTAAAAGGCAGTTGGTAGCGATAGAGAGCGAGTGTCATCAGGGATTCCGCTTGTATTTGGAGAAGTCGGGACGGCGTTTCTCGTTGAATGCGTTGCGCCCTTCCTGACCCTCTTCGGTCATGTAGAACAGCATGGTGGCATTCCCCGCCAGCTCCTGCAAGCCGGCCTGGCCGTCGCAGTCGGCGTTGAGGGCGGCCTTCAGGCAGCGCAGCGCCATCGGGCTGTTCTGCAGCATCTCGCGGCACCAGCGCACGGTTTCACGCTCCAGCTCCGCCAGCGGCACGACGGTATTGACCAGCCCCATGTCGAGGGCTTGCTTGGCATCGTACATGCGGCAGAGGAACCAGATTTCGCGGGCCTTCTTCTGGCCGACGATGCGCGCCATGTAGGAGGCACCCCAGCCGCCGTCGAAGGAGCCCACTTTCGGGCCGGTCTGGCCAAACTGGGCGTTGTCGGCGGCGATGGTCAGATCGCACATCATGTGCAGCACGTGGCCGCCGCCGACCGCGTAGCCGGCCACCATGGCAACGACCGGTTTCGGGCAGGTGCGGATGTCGCGCTGGAAGTCGAGCACGTTGAGGTGATGGGTGCCCTCGTCATCGCGGTAGCCACCGTAGTCGCCACGGATCTTCTGGTCGCCACCGGCGCAGAAGGCTTTTTCACCGAAGCCGGTCAGGATGATGGTGCCGACCTGATCGTCGTAGCGGGCATCGGCCAGCGCCTGCAGCATCTCTTTGACGGTGCGGGGGCGGAAGGCGTTGCGCACCTGGGGGCGGTTGATGGTGATCTTGGCAATGCCATCGCCGGACTTGTGATAGAGGATGTCCTCGTAACCGGCGGAGCAATCACGCCACTCGACGGGGGCATAGAGTTCCGCTTCAGTCATTGCTTCAATCATGACGCTTCTCTTCTTGTTGTTGGTTGACCCACTCCGCGAGGAGGCGGGCAAAGGCCTCAGGCTGGTGGGCATGCAGGTTGTGGCCGCCATCCAGCTCCAAGTGGTTGATTTTGCTCTGCTGACTCGCCATGAGGCAAGCCAGCTGATGGAATTTGTGATCCCGCTTGCCGCTCACCCAGGTGACCGGCAGCGTGCCTTGCGCCAGCCAGGGGGCCAGGTTCGGCTGCTTGCCAAGGGAGGTGGCACGCAGCATGGCGGCCACAGCCTTGCCGTCGTTGCCAAGGCGGCGGGCTATCTGGCGGGCGCGGGCATCCTCGTCCAGATCGGCGAAAACCCCCTGCCGATACCAGTCGGCCAGCACGCTGGCCAGGGGCTCCTGCTCGAAGCGCCGGGCCCAGCTTTCGTCGTGGGTCAGGCGCGCAGCGCGCTCTTCGGCGGGCAGGCCCGGGTGGCAGTTCTCCAGCAGCAGGGCCTGCAGCCCCACCGGCGACTGGCTGGCGTGATAGAGGGCGAGTCGCCCCCCCAGTGAATAGCCCGCCAACCGGTAGTGGTCGATGCCGCGCGCGGCCAGCTCGTCGCAGAGCCAGCGGTGAGCCTGGTCAAAACCGCTCACCCGCACAGCGTGATTGCTGCCGTGGCCCGGCAGATCCAGCGCCAGGCTGGGGAGGTCGGCCAGGGCTGCCTGCACGGGCTGCCAGTCGTTGGCATCCCCGAGCAGGCCGTGCAGCAGCACCAGCGTCGGCTGGTCGGCACTAGCTGCCACGGATCGCGCTTCCCAGTGCCTTCAGATCCTCGGCGACTTCGCTGCTGGGGACCTTGATTTCAATCAGCGTTACCCCCTTTTCCAGCGCGGCGGCGTAGTCCCGCTCAAAGTCGGCGAGGGTGGCCGGCGCCCGGTAGTGGAGGCCGAACATGGCGGCGGCGTGCTCGAAGTGCAGGCCGTGGGGCAGGCAGTAGTAGGTCTCCAGCAGTGCGTCCTGGGTCGGCACCGGCAGCATGCGAAAGATGCTGCCGCCGTCGTTGTTGAGCAGGATCACCACCAGCGGCCGGCTCGCCTTGCCAAGCAGCGCCAGGCTGTTGAGATCGTGCAGGGCGCTGAGATCGCCGAGCAGCAGGGTGGTGGGCTCGTCGCTGTCCGGCTCGATCGATTGTGCAAAGCCGTAGGCGGTGGCGATAAGGCCGTCGATGCCGGAGGCGCCGCGGTTGGTCATCACCCGGCTGGGGCCCTTGCCCGCTTCGCCGAGCATGTCCATCAGCCGGGCCGGCATGCTGTTGCCAACAAACAGCTGGCCCCTGATCAGCTGGTTCAGGCGGTGGCACACCCCGAGCTCGGAGAAACGCTCGCAGGTGCTGCGCACCTGCTGGCTCACGGACTGCTGGCGCTCCGCCAGCCGGTGCCAGGGCAGGTGCGAATGCGCCACCGGATGGGCGGCGGCAAAGGCGTCGGGTTCGCACAGCAGGCGGCGGCGCAGCCGGTAGTCCGGGTCGAGCCGGGCCGGCTGCGGATCCACCAGCCAGTAATCCTGCCAGGAGTGCTGCTTGATAAACTGACCGAGCCGCTTGGAGATGAGGCGGGCGCCAAATTGCAGCAGCACCTCGGCGCGGGCCAGTTCGGCTACGAAGCCGCTGTGTTGCAGGGCGAGATCTGCGTGCACCAGATTGCGGCCATCGAAGCGCAGCTGGCTCTGCAGGTCAGCCAGCAGGGGCCAGCCGAGCCGCTCGGCCAGAGCGGCAACCGCCTTGGCCTGGGCGGGATCCTGAATGCGGCCGGCGATGATGAGGCCGCGCTTGCCCTGCAGCTCGTCCCAGTCGGGTTGACGGGGGCAGGGGGCCTCGGCCTGCTGCCAGGGGCTCCAGGGCTCGGACGAGTGAAGCCAGTCGCCGAGGGGGGCCAGGTAGGCCGAGAAATCCAGGTACTCATCGCCCGGATAGAGGGGCTCCGGGTACATGCAGTTGAAGTGCACCGGCCCCGGCGTGCGTGCCTGCTGGGCCAGCGCCTGATCCACCGAGCTCAGCACGAAGGCGGCCGGGATGGTGGCGGTGGGGCTCGGCAGGTTCTGCTGATAGATGGGGTAGCGGCCGAAGATCCCCTGCTGGTTGATGGCCTGGTTGGCCCCGTTGTCGATGAGCTCGGGCGGCCGGTCGGCCGAGAGAATGATGAGCGGCACGCCGGTGAGCTGGGCCTCGGCCACCGCCGGCCAGAGGTTGGCCACTGCGGTGCCCGAGGTCATGATCACCGCCACCGGGCGGCCACTGCCCTTGGCCAGCCCCAGTGCCATGAAGCCGAGGCCGCGCTCGTCAAAGTGCAGATGGCGGCGAAAGCCGGGGTGGGCGGCGGCAGCCATGGTGAGCGGTGCCGAGCGGGAGCCGGAGGCCAGTGCGATATCGCGCACACCGAGGCGAAAGAGCTCCTCCAGCAAGAGGGAAGACCAGACGTGGTTGAAGGTGGCATGGTGACTGGCGAACGCTTGGCTGGCAGACATGAGGCTCTCGTGGTGAGGAGTCGATGAGAAACGCTATCCCAGCAGGGAGAGCACATTGGCGATCTTGTTGTCGAGTTCGGCCCACTCGGCGGCAGGCTCGGATCCCGCGACGATACCGGCGCCGGCAAATAGGGTGATGGCCTGCGCCGTGATGCGGGCGCTGCGGATGGCGACCGAGAACTCGGAGGTCTCCCGGCTCAGCATGCCGCAGGCGCCGGCATACCAGCCGCGATCATAGGGCTCGCGTTCGCGGATGAAGGCCAGCGCGGCCTCGCGCGGAGCGCCGCCCACCGCCGGGGTGGGGTGCAGCGCCTCCAGCAGTTGCCAGTCGCAGACGCCGGGCTTGAGTTCGGCCTCGATGTCGCACTTGAGGTGCTGCAGCAGCCGCAGTTTGAGAATGCGCGGCTCGGTCAGGCTGGCATCCGTGGTGAGCGGCGCCAGCCGGCTGAGGATGTCGGCGTGCACCAGCCGGTTTTCCAGCCGGTTCTTGCTGTCGGCCAGCAGCTCGGCGGCCAGTGCCGCGTCGGTTGCCTCGTCGCCGGAGCGGCGAATGGTGCCCGCCAGCGCCTCGGTGAAGAGGTGCTGATGTTCGCGGCGATAGAGCCGCTCGGGGGAGCAGGCGATAAAGCTCTGCTCGGGGGAAAACTGGAAGCCGAAGTGAAAGCAGTCCTGACCGTGCTGTGCCCAGCGTGCCAGCAGCGACCAGGGGGCGACGGCCTGCGGCTCGGTGGCATTCGTCGTACCCTCATGGGTGAGCCGGCTCTGGCGCGACAGCACCACCTTGGGGGTGTGGGCCTGGAAGTCGGGGGCGGTCACCTGCTCGACCAGCGTCTGCCACTGGGGTTGGCTCGGGCAATCTTCCCGCTGCCACGGGTAGCGGGTCAGCGGGGGCAGGGGGGCCTCCGGCTGGAGGGCGTCAAGGGCGGCGGCGGCGGCCTGCAGTTCGGCCTCGAAGGCGTCGCTATCGGTCTGCTCCGGCAGCCAGAGGTTGAGGCAGAGGGTGACGCACTCGCCACGGCGCACCAGCTCGATGCGGGGCAGCACGAAGCGACAGGGGCCGAACCCTTGCCAGCCGGGCTGGGTCGGGTCGAATGCCAGTCCGCCATAGTAGCGGGGGCTGTCGTCATGGGGCTGGCTGGTGTGCTCGCAGACCTGGCGGATCGCCCTGGGCTCGGTCAGCTCGCGCAGGCAGCCCAGTGCCACGTATTCGGGTTTGTCCTGTCCTCTGGCATGCCAATAGATGCGGGGATAGAGAGTCTGCGCCGCCAGCCAGCCCAGGAAGGAGCGAACCTCGATCGCGACGCGCAGTCGCACGAAGCCGCTGGCATTGCCATGACGCAGGGCGTCCAGTTGTTGCTTGATATGGGTCTGAGCCAACATGGATTTCGTCTATGAGCCGATAGTGACGGTCCATCCTGCAGAAGGATGCCGTTGGTTTATGCCAAAGGAGCGATTATTCCTATATATTATCTGCCCATTCGTCCATGTAAATCGCCCGGGGAGCCAACTCCCGAGGGGCCAAGTATACCGAAATCCGGTTCGATAACCCTTAACACGATCAATATCTGATTGTTTGGCCATCACAATATGACAAATACCTTATCTATTTGGTTGTTGGCGGCGCGTTTGCGAACGTTGCCGCTGGCGTGCTCCTCCATTTTGCTGGGATCTGGGCTGGCGGCCAGCCGCGGCGCCTTCGACGGCACCATCATGGCGCTCTCCCTGCTGACCGCCATTCTGCTGCAGATCCTCTCCAATCTGGCCAACGATTATGGGGATGCGGTATCCGGGGCGGACAATGGCGAGCGGATCGGCCCCCAGCGCGCCGTGGTTTCCGGCCTCATCACCCGCAAACAGATGTGCGTGGCCATGGCGCTGACCGCCCTGGCCGCCGTGGTCAGCGGCCTCGCCCTGCTGGGCTGTGCCTTCGGCGATCAGTGGTTGCAGATCCTCACCTTCGTGCTGCTGGGCGGTGCCGCCATCGTGGCCGCAGTTACCTACACAGTGGGCAAGACTCCCTACGGCTATCGCGGCTTCGGCGACATCTCGGTGTTCCTCTTCTTCGGTCTGCTGGGGGTTCTCGGCTCCTACTACCTGTTCACCAAGACCCTGCAGTGGGATCTGCTGCTGCCGGCCACCGCCTGCGGCCTGCTGGCCACCGCGGTGCTCAACATCAACAATGTGCGCGACATCGAGACCGATGCCGCCAGCGGCAAGATCACCCTGGCGGTGCGGCTCGGCCGCAACCGGGCCATCGCCTATCACTGGGTGCTGCTGGGAGCGGCGCTGCTGGCGACTATCGCCTTCATCCTGACCCAGCCTGCCAGCTTCTGGCCCTGGATCTTCCTGCCTGCCATGAAGCCGCTCACCGATGCCGCCAGAACCCTGCGCCAGAGCTTCGATGGCGAGGTGCTGACCGGTTCGCTCAAGAAGACCGCCATCAGCGCCTTCCTCTACAGCCTGCTGCTTTCCATCGGGCTGGCGCTCTCCTGAGCCGCGACCTTGTCTGGCAATGAAGAAAGGCTCCCGCAGGGGAGCCTTTTTGCTGGCTGAGGTATGCTGTCCGGCCATTCACTCATCGGCCAGGAGGGCCGCCATGCGCGACTCGCTCAAGCAGAAGATTATTCAGGTGTGCCAGCAGAAAATCGCGCAGAAGGGGGAGACTGTCGGGGTCTCCTTCTATGCGTTTTTTGCCAACCGCAATGACGACCCCGAGCTGCTGATGGAGGCGGCGACCTGGTGGATCCAGACCCAGCGCCTCGATCACTTCGAGAAGGCGAGGAAGATCCTCCAGCTGGTGAAGCTGGAGTAAAGATGGGTTGAAAACCAGCGGGCTCCCATTCGGGAGCCCACTGGCTGGTGCGTCAGATTGAGGTAACGCTAGCTGGCCCGTGCCAGTCGGGGAGCCCGACGGCGGGCGAAGAGCAGGCTGTCCAGCAGCCAGATCACCAGCATGGAGCCGCCCACCAGCGGGAAGCAGATGCCGAGCAGGATCATCAGGGCAAGGGCGCCGCGCATGGGGGGAAGGGTGGCCGGCAGCGGCGGGGCGGCGAGGCGGCCCTGCGGACGACGGCTCCACCAGATCCAGAGCCCGCTCACCGAGCTCAGCAACACCAGCAGGCAGATGAGCAGCATGGCGAGCTGATGGGGCCAGCCGTAGAGCTTGCCCATGTGCAGCATGACGCCGGTTTCCACCGTCTTGGCGACCGGGCCGTAGTCCTGCCAGCGCACGTCCGCTAGCACCTTGCCGCTGTATTGATCGATGTGCAGGGTGGCGTCGTTGCGCGGATCATCGGCAAAGATGGCGATGGTGTAGACACCGCTCGCCCCGGCCGGCGGCGTGATGCTGTAGCCCGGCGTGACCCGGCGCGCGGCGGCGATCTCCACCACCTGCTGCAGCGGGATGCGGTGCTCCGCCATCACCATGCCGTCGTGCTCGCCACCGTGTCCCATGGCGCTGTGGTCGTGGGCCTTGGGCTCGGCCGAGCTGGGGATGGGGGTGTTCTCCACCGCCCAGGGCACGGTCTGCTGGTGGGCATGGTTGAGGCTGCGGGCCAGGGGCGCCGACTTGGGCACCTCGTTCCACATGGCGGCCGGGAAGCGGTTCCAGACGGCGGCAAACTGATCGCCCCAGAAACCGGTCCAGGTCATGCCGCTCAAGAGCAGCAGCAGCAGGAAACCGGCGCCCCAGAAGCCGACCACGGCGTGCAGGTCGCGCCACCAGAGCCGGCCACGCTGGCTCCAGCGCGGCCACAGGATGCCGCCAACCCCTGGCCCCTTGCGTGGCCACCAGAGATAGAGCCCGCTCAGGAGCAGCACTATGCCCCAGCCGGCGGCCAGCTCGATCAGCCGATCTCCGGTGGTGCCGAGCAGCAGATCGGCGTGCAGGGAGCGCGCCACCGCCTGCAGATTCCACTTGTTGTCCATGGTGCCGAGCAGGGCGCCGCTGGCGGGATCGAGGAACAGGGTCAGCTCGCTGCCCCCCTGGCGGACGATGAACTGGGCGCTGGCCTCCGGGCCTGTGGGGGGCAGGTATTTGCTCAGGCTGGCGTCCGGCATGGCGGTCCGTGCCTTGTTCCACAGCGCATCGGCGCTGAGCGGTTGGTTGACGGGGGCGACCTTCATCAGCTCGGGATACATGAGGTTGTCGAGCTGGGGCTTGAACAGATAGACGCTCCCGGTGAGCGAGAGCAGGATCAGGAAGGGGGCGACGAAGAGACCCGCATAGAAGTGCCAGCGCCAGATGCGCTGATAGTGGTTAGCGTCCCGATTTTTCATCTCTGTTCCTTGCGCCTTGGGTTAACGTTTCAGTTGGTGGAATGTTGGTGGCGGCGCGGATGATAACAGCAACGTTTTGTTAACTGCAACAGAACATGATGGCTGGCCGAGGGGGTCGCCGAGTGCACGCCGGACCGGTTTGCCGGCGGTCAGAAGGTGGCGCAATCCCCTCTGGGCGAACCTTGTCAAAATGGACTTTTGGCAGAGAGATCATTACCTTGTTGCAACATAAGAGAGTGCTTGCACGGCGAAGAATCCAGGGAAGGAGGCAGACGTGAAGTTGCGACCCCACGGCCATTTCGAGATGCAGCGACAGGGCCAGGTGCTGATCTGTCGGCCGAGCGGCCCCTTCAATCTGGCGGGGGCCATGGCCTATGAGGCGCAGTTCAGCCAGCAGATCGCCAGCCTAAGTGCCGGGCCCTGGGGCATAGTCGAGGTGGCGACCGAATTCGAGGCGGCCGGGCCCGAGGTGCTTGCCCGTTTTCGCCGTCAGTTCGAGTGGTGCGCCAACAACGGCTGTGCCTTTCTGGCGGTGGTGCTGGCGGGCAGTTTCAAGCAGTATCTGGCGGATCAGGTGTTCAGCGGGTTGCCGTTTCAGGGGATCCGTTACTTCGAGCAGACCGACGAGGCACTGCAATGGCTGGAGCAGCAACTGGCCGGGCTAGTCTGACCGCACATCATCGCGGTGAGTGCGATCGAGGGGCGGCTCAATCGAGCTTGATAAACCACTTGTCCCGCTCGTCGATACAGTCCGGCTCACCCATTTCAAACTCACGGCAGATCAGGGGGCGCACCTCATGGATGCGGCACATCATCACGGTGAGTGCGATCGAGGGGCGGCTCAATCGAGCTTGATAAACCACTTGTCCCGCTCGTCGATACAGTCTGGTTCACCCATCTCGAGCTCACGACAGATCAGGGGGCGTACCTCATGGATGCGGCACATCATCGCGGTGAGTGCGATCGAGGGGCGGCTCAATCGAGCTTGATAAACCACTTGTCCCGTTCGTCGATACAGTCCGGTTCACCCATCTCGAACTCATGACAGATCAGGGGGCGTACCTCGTAGATGCGGCACATCATGGTGTTGCGATCGAGCGCCGCGCACCAGCCATCTTCCAGCCGGTGCATTACCGGCACCTCGCCTTCCCGCTCTTCCACATAGCGATCCGGTACGCCGGTATCGGTAAACAGCATCACCTCGAGGCGGCAGCAGCAGGCCTCGCAGTTCTGGCAGCTCACATCTGGGGTCGTCATGGCACCTGCCTTGTTCTCATGGGCACGGATAAATATGAAACAGGCGCCGCTGGGGCGCCTGTGGTCTGAACCTTAGCCCAGTTTGCGGGCACGGTAGCTGCGACCCTTGATCTTGCCTTCCTGCAGTCGCTTGAGCGCCGCCTTGGCCACGCCCTGCTTGACCGCCACGTAGGAGTACTGCTCGGCGATCTGGATCTTGCCAACATCGGCCCCGGCAATGCCGCCTTCACCGGTCAGGGCGCCGAGGATGTCACCGGCGCGCACCTTGCTCTTGCGGCCCGCATCGATGGAGAGGGTCACCATCTGCGGGGCTATGGGTTTGATGGCGCGGCCGATGGCATCGAGATCCCCCAGCGGCAGCGGGGCCTGCTGGTACTCCTCGATGATGTTGACGCGCTGGGCCTCGTTCGGCTGATAGAGGCTCAGGGCCAGACCTTGCTGGCCGGCGCGGCCGGTCCGACCGATGCGGTGCACGTGCACCTCGGGGTCGTAGGTGAGCTCGTAGTTGATGACGGCGCCCAGCTCCTTGATATCCAGCCCGCGGGCCGCCACGTCGGTGGCAACCAGTATGGTGGCGCTGCCGTTGGCGAAGCGCACCAGCACCTGATCCCGCTCGCGCTGCTCCAGATCGCCGTTCAGCGCCAGCGCCGAAAAGCCCTTGGCGGCCAGATGATCGGCTACGTCATTGCAGGCGCGCTTGGTGTTGCAGAACACCACGCAGGAGCCCGGCTGATAGTGGCTGAGCAGCCAGCCGAGGGCCTCGAGGCGCTGACCGGCCGGCACTTCATACAGCTTCTGCTCGATGGCGCTCTCCTCGTGCAGGGACTCCACGCTCACCTCCACCGGGTTGCGCTGCACGCCGCGGCTCATCTGGGCGATCCCCTCCGGATAGGTGGCGGAGAAGAGCAGGGTTTGCCGGTCGCGCGGGGCGTGGCTGATGACCCGGCTGATGTCTTCGCCAAAGCCCATGTCCAGCATGCGATCCGCTTCGTCCAGCACCAGCGTCTTGAGGCTGTCGAGCGCCAGGGTGCCCTGCTCCAGGTGCTTGAGGATCCGGCCCGGGGTGCCGACGGCGATGTGGGCACCGAAGCTCAGGGTGGCCGATTGCGGTGCGGTCGGGGTGCCGCCGCACAGGGTCACCAGCTTGACGTTGGGCAGGGTACGGGCGAGACGACGGATCTCGGTGGCAACCTGATCCGCCAGCTCGCGAGTCGGGCAGAGCACCAGCGCCTGTACCTCGAGCCGGTTGACGTCGAGGCGGGAGAGCAGGCCGAGGCCGAAGGCCGCAGTCTTGCCGCTGCCGGTTTTTGCCTTGGCGATCAAGTCTTTGCCGTCGAGTACCAGGGGCAGGCTCTGGGCCTGGATCGGGGTCATCTGCAGATAACCCAGGCTGGCGAGGTTCTCGAGCAGGGCGGGGGAGAGGTTCAGGCTGCTAAATTCGTTGTTCACAAAAGGACTCTATATGGGAGAAAACGGGCTGCGCCGGGCGCAAGGGCGAGCATTGTACCAGAATCCGCCGTTGGATGTGCTGCAAATTTGAGCGACTGCTTCTGTTCGTGACTGTCAGCTCGACGGCAAGGGGTCGGCTCATCGACTGCCCCCTGGCAATCCGGAGCAGCGGTTCGCGGTCGCGGAAATATGTATTTGGCACTGTCTACATTCATCGCAAATAAGATAAACGTTTTTCATCCTGCCTTGATTAAATAAATTTGTCGTAAATTTGTTCTGACCACTTCTGCGCGGCCTTGCGAGTATTAAGTGAATGTAATTAAGCTGTGAAAACAGGACTTCACAAATACCTGATTTATTTTTAAGTGATTGTTTATATTGTGTTTTGTTATTTATTGAACAATGATTGGATGCTTGTGTGAGCGTTTAATTAATTTAAAAACGTTTGTATTATCCAACATGCATATTTTTACCGCAGATTGTGATGGCTATCTGAATTTTTAAATATGCAAATGTCTATGATGGCGCCGGTCAAAAATTACAATTCACTCAGGTGCTACAGGTATGGAATACGTTCACTTTGTGCTCGGACTCGTCATGGTCCTCGCTCTGGCGTTGCTGGCAAACCGCCGCAACTGGAAACTGATCAAGCCGCGCTATATCGGCCAACTGCTGGTGGTCGAACTGGCGCTGGCCTGGTTCATGCTGAACTCCGAAGTGGGTCTGGCGGTAGTGGGTGGCTTTGCCGCCGGCTTCACCAAGCTGATGGAGTTTGCCAAGCAGGGGACCGACTTCGTGTTCGGCGGCCTGGTCAATGAAGGGGCCTTCTCCTTCTTCCTGATGGTGCTGATGCCCATCGTCTTCATCTCTGTGCTGATCGGCATCCTGCAGTACATCCGTCTGCTGCCGCTGGTGATCCGCGGCATCGGTACCGTGCTGGCCAAGATCAACGGCATGGGCAAGCTGGAATCCTTCAACGCCATCAGCTCCATGATCGTCGGCCAGTCCGAGAACTTCATCGCGCTCAAGAACATACTGCCGCACCTGAACGAGAAGCAGATGTACACCCTGGCCGCCACCGCCATGTCCACCGTCTCCATGTCCATCGTCGGTGCCTACATGCAGCTGATCGAGCCGCGTTACGTGGTGGCCGCGCTGGTGCTCAACATGTTCAGCACCTTCGTCGTGCTGTCGCTTATCAACCCCTACGAGCCGGACAATACCGTGACCGACGCCAAGGCGCTGTCCGAGGGTGACGAGCACCACACCCCGAAGAAAGAGAACTTCTTCGAGATGCTGGGCGAGTACATCATGGCCGGTTTCACCGTGGCGGTGATCGTGGGTGCCATGCTGGTGGGCTTCATCGCCCTGATCGCCCTCATCAACTACCTGTTCGAGATGGCGTTCGGCGTCAACTTCCAGCACGTCATGGGCTACATCTTCTACCCCATCGCCTGGATCCTGGGCATCCCGGGCAGTGAAGCGCTGCAGGCCGGTTCCATCATGGCGACCAAGCTGGTGACCAACGAATTCGTGGCCATGATGGATCTGGGCAAGATAGCGGCCCAGCTCTCTCCGCGCACCGTCGGCATCCTCTCCATCTTCATGGTGTCGTTCGCCAACTTCAGCTCCATCGGCATCATCGCCGGTGCGGTGAAGGCGCTGAACGAAGAGAAGGGCAACATGGTCTCCCGCTTCGGTCTGAAGCTGGTGTACGGTTCTACCCTGGTGAGCCTGCTCTCCGCCGTGATCGCCGGTGTGATGCTGTAAGTTATCCACCCGCTCTACCACGACAAACCCCTGCCTCGGCAGGGGTTTGTTTTTTGGCGGCCGACTACCTAGCCGGGCCAGTGGGCCCAGTAACCGGCGGCCAGCAGGGTAAGGGTGCAAAAGCCGGTCTCGAGGGCGCCGCCGCTTCTGAGCGGCCAGCCCGGCAGCCGGTAGCGGCGCTTGCTGGGCCAGAAGAGCGGGATGCCGGCCGGGGTGAGCCAGTCCCCCAGCAGGTGGCTGAGGTAGCCGATGATGAGGGCGTCTTTGACCCCGACCGGCAGGGTATCGGGCGGCAACTGCTGGTTGAGCCCCCAGATGGCGACCGCCACCGCCAGCAGGCTGTGGGTGAAGCCGCGATGACCGAACAGGCGAGAGAGGGGTTTCGAGATCCAGGGCAGCCGCTGCCCCAATACCGACTTGGGGTGGTCGAGGTCGGGCAGCAGGGCGCTGGCCAGGGCGGCGGGCACGGTCTGCCACAGGCTGGTGTCGGCCAGGGCCGGCGTCAGCTGGAGTTTGTGGGCGATCAGGGTGCAGGTAACGGAAAACAGCAGGTGCCCTTGGGCGGTCATGATGGCTACGACATGGGAAAATGGCGGCGCATCTTACCAGTGTCGCGGGCCATTGCAGCAAAAAACCGGGGCCCGGCGGGCGGCCCGGTCATTAACTGCGCGGATCTTCCACCTTGGTGTCGGCGGGCACCCGTTTCTTGCCCAGCACCATGGCGCGTACCAGGTCGCTGCGGGTGAGGCGATCGGTCAGGATCACCACGGCCGCATGGACACCGACGGCGGCCATCAGGGTGTTGGCGAGGATGCCGTGCAGCTCCTCCAGCCAGTCCTCGCCCCAGAAGGCATCCCAGGTGGTGAGCCAGCCGGTGACCACGGTGCCGACCAGCGACAGCAGCAGCAGCCAGATCATCAGGGCGCCGACCGGGTTGTGGCCGAGGTAGTAGGGGTGACGGCCCTGGGCCAGCTGGCGCAGGTAGTAGCGCACCCGGGCCGGGGTCGGCCACCACTGGCCGAAGCGGGCGTAATGAGGGCCGATCAGTCCCCACAGCAGGCGGATGATGAGCAGGATGCCCACCGCGTAGCCGGCGTACTTGTGGAGCTTGCTCCCCTCTTCCAGGATGAAGAAGTTGAGCAGGCAGAGGGTGACGGTGGCCCAGTGAAACACCCGGATGAGGGGATCCCAGACTTTCACTTCAGAGGTAGGGGTCATGGCAAGGCTCCAAGGTTGGGGCCGGCGCATTGCCGGCCCAACGCGGCGTTATTCGTCGATCTCTTCTTTCACTTTCTTCAGATCGGTCGGGTCGAAGTAGATCTCGACCTTGCGCTTCTCCTTGTCCCAACCGTAAATCTCGTAGCAATTGGTCTCGGTGACCTTGAACTTCTTGATGTCATAGCCCATCGCCTTGATCTGCTGCTGGGCGTCGGCTTCGCTCATCCACTTGCTCTTGTCGGCCTGGGTACATTGGGGATCGGCCAGGGCTGCGCCGCTCAACAGAGGGATCAGTAACAACAGGGGGGTCAGTTTCATTGCTTGCTCCTTGCGGGTGGTTGGGTCAACAGCCACAAGGTTAGTTCAGCTCCCTTAAGAAAGAATTAAGCGCAGAAGGGGATGAACGGGTCTCCCCGGCAGGGCGCCGGGGAGCGGGCTCAGCTCAGCTTGCCCCTGACCAGCCACTTGTCCAGCGCGTTGGCGAAGCGCTGCTTGTCGGCCGCGTTGAGGGGGGCCGGGCCACCGGTCTGGACCCCGGCCGAGCGCAGCTCTTCCATGAAGTTGCGCATGCCGAGCCGCGCCTTGATGGTCTCGCGGGTGTAGATCTCGCCGCGGGGGTTGAGCGCCTCGCCGCCGGCATCGATCACCAGGGCGGCGAGGGGGATGTCACCGGTGATCACCAGATCGCCGGGTTTGACCTGCTGGGCGATGACATGATCTGCCACATCGAAGCCCTTCTCCACCTGCTGGGTCTTGATGAAGGGGGAGGGGGGCACACGCAGCCCCTGATTGGCCACTAGCGTGGTCACCACCTGGGCGCGGTGGGCGGCACGGTAGAGGATCTCCTTGACCGGAATGGGGCAGGCATCGGCATCGACCCAGATGGGCATGGCATGGTTTCCTGTGTCTGAAACGAGTGGCGCATCTTAGCACGGCCGGGGGCGGCCGGCTGCCCCGGGGCTGAGTCGGGTCCGGCTTTGGTGTAAGCTGGGCCGATGAACATGAGTGAGAAGGACGAGCAGATGGATCGGGTGCCCAGTGACGTGATTTATGGCCTGACCCTGGATGGCAGGGGGGGCATGCAGCCGCTGGCGGCGGGCAGCGAGATACCGGCAGCGCAGCCGGGCTGGCTGCATCTGGACTATGGCAACCCGGAGGCGGCGCGCTGGCTGTTGCAGACGCCACTGCTGGGTGACGCGGCACGCGAATCCCTGCTCGGCCAGAGCAATCGCCCCAAACTGGTGCGGATGGGGGAGACGGTGCTGCTGATCCTGCGCGGCATCAACCACAACAAGGATCACAGGCCCGAAGAGATGGTGGCGCTGCGGATCTTCATCACGCCGGATCTCATCATCAGCAGCCGGCGCCGGCCACTGCTGTCGGAAAAAGATGTCTTCGAGCAGCTGAAGCAGGGGGGCGGTGCGGACACCCCGGCCGACTGGCTGGTGGAGATCTGCGACGCCCTGACCGATCGGGCTGGGGAGTTCGTCGAGGAGCTGCACGACCAGATCCTGGATCTGGAAGAGCAGGTGCTGATGCGCGACCTGCCTGCCAACGGCCGGCTGGCGCTGATCCGCAAGCAGCTCATCATGATCCGCCGCTACCTCTCCCCCCAGCGGGATCTGGTGGCGCGCCTCGCCAACGAGAAGATCAGCTGGCTGGACGAGGACGACCGGCGCCGCCTGCTCGACATCGCCGACCGGCTGCGGCGCTGGCTCGACGATCTGGATGCCGGGGTGGCGCGCACCGCCGTGCTGGCGGACGAGATCAACAACCTGATGGCGGAGGCGACCAACCGCCGCGCCTACCAGATGTCGGTGATGGCGCTGCTGTTTCTGCCCGCCAGCTTCCTGACCGGCCTGTTCGGCATCAACCTGGGAGGCATCCCCGGAGCCGAGAGCCCGACCGCCTTCTGGATCTTCTGCGGATCCCTGGTGGCGCTGGCCGCCGGGCTGGCGGTCTGGCTCAAACACAGACGCTGGTGGTAAGGAGCCGACATGACCACATGGGAATCTTTTGGCGTGACCCTGCTGCTGTTGCTGGGCCACACCCTCATTCGCGGCCTCATTCACAAGAGCCTGATGGCCCTCGGCCAGAGCCGGCAGGTGAGCGAGAACCGGGTGCTCTACGTGGAGCACGTGTTCCACTTCCTGCTCGGTTGCGCCACCCTGCTGATCCTGGCAGGGGTGTGGGGGCTCGACTTCTCGCGGCTGGTGGTGCTGGCCTCCTCCTTCTTCGCTGTGCTGGGGGTCGCCATGGTGGCGCAGTGGTCGATCCTCTCCAACATCACCGCCAGCATCACCATCTTCTTCGCCTTCCCCTACCGGATTGGCGATCGGATCCGGATCCTCGACAAGGATGATTCCGTCACCGGGGTCATCACCGAGATCGGTCTCTTCTACGTGCGGGTGCGCGATGACAACGGCGATCTGGTCACCTATCCCGCCAACCTGATCCTGCAAAAGCCGGTCAGACGGCTGGAGGGCAAGGGGGCTGACCCCCTGCAACCGGAATGAGAAAAGGCTCCCGTGGGAGCCTTTTTTGCGCCTGCCAGCTTCTCAGCGTTCGAAGAAGCGGTAGAGGTGCTCGATCTGGATCGGGCAGTCCGCCACCAGATGCACATGCTGGCGGGCCTCTTCGACCGAGCCGAAGCTGAGGGGGCAACCCAGGGTGTCGGTCATCTCGTACAGTTTGCCGTCCTGTCCCCTGAACTCCACGATCCAGCCGGGCAGGATGGCATCCTGCAGGATCTCGGCTTCCTTGAAGGCTTGTTGCTGGTAGAGCAGACGAAGTTCATTGACTGTCATGACATCCTCCCGTGACGCTTGATGCCACTTCAAGTCTAGTGGTTGCGGCCGCAATCAGGCGGCTCATTTGGCCGTCTTGAGGTGTTCCCAGGCCCAGCGCAGGCGGATGAAGGTGTCGGCGTCGCCCCCCCGATCCGGATGGTGTTGCAGTGCCAGCTCACGCCAGCGGCGGCGAATGGCGTCAGGCCCCGCCCCGGCCGGCAGGGCGAACAGGGTCAGCGCCTCGGCCCTGTGTTCATCCCGTGCGTAGGCCCGCCAGAAGCTGCCGAGCAGGGCCTCCACCTCCTCCCGGTCGGTCTGCCAGAACACCTGCCAGTCGAGGTAGTAACTGCGCAGCGCCTCGCCCTGGGCGAGGGCGCTTCCCGCGTTGCGAGGGGCGAGCGGTTCGAGCCGGATATCCAGGGTGCTAATCAGCAGCCACCACCCTTCGCCATGGAGCTCGGCCTGCAGCTGATAGAGGGCGTTCATGATGAGAAAATTGAGCCGAAACAGCTGCTGCTGCTCGTCCCCCGGCAGAGGCGGGATGAGCTCCTGGCGGCGCAGCTCGGCCAGCAGCTCGTGCACCTTGTAGCTGCCGCTGGCCTGCCTGAGCAGTGCCAGCAGCGGGGCGAGCAGCGGGTTGGCGGTCGGCTCGGCGGTCGATTCGGCAGAGTTCACTGGCCGGCCCCCTCTTTGGGGGGCTGCAGGGCGATCAGCAGCTCCCCGGCCAGCGGCTCGACGGGGCCGGTGACGATGCGAGGCCGCCCCTTGCCGTCCAGCACGAACAGCGGGATGGCGCCCGGGTTGGCCTCCTGATACTGGGCCCAGTCGAACGCCTCGCTCAGGCGGGTCGCCTTGATCTGGCCGCCCCGGCTCAGCAGGCCGCTCAGCCTGGCGTAGTTGATGTCTGGGCCGAACAGGTTCTGACGGGCGCGGAAGGTGGCGCTCTCCCGGTTGGCTTTGCCGTGCTGCTCGCTGGAGCGCAACGAGTAGACCTTCTCCTCGCCGTAGAGGTGGGCGAAGTGCAGCACGCCGAGGGCGTTGTTGTGGCGGTTGGGGGAGAGCGCCAGCACGGTACTGATGCTGGTGAGCGGCAGGTGCAGCTCGGCGTGTTCGGATTGCGGGTTGCCGAAGTAGCAGGGCAGGTTGCTCATCCGCGCCTGTCGGCAGAACTCCCAGGCTGGATCGCAGAGCTGGACCGGTACCCCCTGATCCGCCAGTGCCCGGCCGATGGCCCGCGCCACCGAGTTGGCCCCGATGATGAGCCAGGTGTTGGGGGCGCTCTGGCGCATCTTGAGCAACCCGGCCAGCGGCGCCGAGGTGAGGCTCTGCAGCACCACGGTAGAGATGATCACCGCAAACACCAGCGGCACCAGCTTGTCGGCATCGGCAATGCCGGCCTCATGCAGGCTGATGGCGAAGGAGGCGCTGACCGCCGCCGCCACTATGCCGCGCGGCGCGATCCAGCCGAGCAGGGCGCGGGCCCGCCAGGAGAGATCGGATCCCCAGGTGGAGACCAGGATGCAGAGCGGACGCGCCACGAACTGCACCACGCACAGCAGCGCCAGCACCATGGGGCCGAGCTGCCAGAGCTGGGCCAGATCGAGGCGGGCCGCCAGCAGGATGAAGAGGGAGGAGATGAGGATGACGGCGAGATCCTCCTTGAAGGCCAGCACCTCCTCCAGATCCAGCCCCTCCTGATTGGCGAGCCAGATGCCGAACACGGTCACCGCCAGCAGGCCGGATTCGTGGCTGAGCCAGTTGGAGAGGCTGAAGGTGACCAGCACCAGCGCCAGTACGCCGAACTTGTGCAGACTGACCGGCAGCCAGTCCTTGCGGATCAGCAGGGTGGTGAGCCAGCCGGCACCGACCCCGATGAGCGAGCCCACCCCCACCGTCTTGGCCAGCGCCAGCAGGGTGTGGCCGACCAGATCCCCCTGGCTGCCGAGGCGCACTGCCTCGAACACCAGCACCGCAAACAGGGCGCCGATGGGATCGATGACGATCCCCTCCCAGCGCAGGATGCGGTCCACCTCCCGGGTCGGGCGGATCACGTTGAGCATGGGGGCGACCACGGTAGGGCCGGTCACCACCAGCACGGCGCCGAGTACCATGGCGACCCGCCAGTCCAGCCCCAGCAGGAAGTAACCGGCGCTGCCGATGACGGCGAAGCTCACCAGCATGCCGGTGGAGCAGAGGTTGCGCACCACCTTGCCGATCCCCTTGAGCTCGGCCAGGTGCAGGGTCAGTGCCCCCTCGAACAAGATGATGGCGACCGACAGAGAGACCAGCGGAAACAGCAGGTCGCCGAGCAGGGCATCGGGGTCGAGCAGGCCGCCGACCGGCCCCAGCAGCAGGCCGGTGAGCAACAGAAACAGGATGGCGGGTACCCGCAGCGACCAGGCGAGCCACTGGGCCAGCACTGAGACCAGGGCGATCCCGGCCAGGGAGAGAGCGATCATGCAGACCTCGGTTGGGGCAATGGACCTGGAGGAAGTGTAGTGGGGAAGATGGTCAGATTGACACCAGCCGGCGGTGGGAGCAAGGGGGGACGCGGGTCGCGCGACAGCAGGCGTCACGGTTGCGGGGAAGGTGAGGCAGGGGGCCGCAGGCTGCGGCCACCAGCCGGATTAGATGGGGCTCTCTTTGTGGAGCTCGGTGACGCAGTCGGCCACCGCCAGCACCAGCGCCGAGCGCACCACCTGATCGAGCCGGTTCAGCTGCATCTGGTAGAAGGGCCAGTCCTCCTCGTTGGCGGGGGCCTCCTGCGGCATCATGCCGCCCTGGCTGACGCCGTGCAGACGTGCCAGCAGATCGCGGATCGGCTTGTCGCTGAAGCGGTAATCCTTGGGGTCGCGCACCAGAAAATCGCGGATCTTCAGGTAAGCCTCGAGATCCTGATAGCGCTCGAGGGAGATGAGGCCGAGGGCGAAGATGAGCTTGAGGCGTACCTCCAGCTGGCCGAGGGGGCCGCTCTGGTTGAGCAAAGGTTCGATGGCGTATTTGACGGCATACTCCTCCTGACGGAACGCGCGTCGCATCAGGGAGTCGACCGCCTCTTCCAGGATGGTCACGACTTCGAGAAAGAAGCCGCGGGGGCCATCCTGCTCGTTCAGTCGTTCCAGTACTTCATCTTCCTGGTGTGTGGTCATAAGTGCATTGGGTCCAGCTGACAGGGAGAGAGTGAGCCTCTCTCCCGGTTTTTATCGTATGAGGCGCTTTGGTGGCCGGCCTGCGCGGGCCGGCACGGTGGCGCCTCATCAGGTCACTTCAAATTGCCATAACGGGTGACGATGGCGCTGACGATGTCGCTGTCGGCGGCCAGGCCAGTGATGCGCGCCAGGGCCTGGGCCGGGCCCAGCTCCGCCAGCAGCTGTTGCAGCTCCACCGCCTGCGGGTCATCGGCATTGCGATAGTGCAGCGCAGCGGCGATCCCCTCCTGCAGGTGATCGCTGGGCAGGCCGTACTCCAGGGTGCCGAGCAACGGCTTCACCAGCCGATCCCCCGCCGCCAGCTTGCGCAGCGGCTGACGGCCGACCCGGTCAATCTCGTCCACCAGATAGGGGTTGGCGAAGCGGGCCAGGATCTTCTCGATGTAGGCGGCGTGCAGGCGCGGGTCGAAACCGTAGCGTTGCACCAGCACGGCGCCGCTCTCCTCCATGGCGCGGCGTACCTTGCTGCGGATCAGCGGATCCTCGATCGCCTCGCGAATGGTGCGATAGCCCCTCAGCTTGCCGAGGTAGGCAGTGACGATGTGGCCGGTGTTGAGGGTGAACAGCTTGCGCTCGACGAAGGCCATCAGGTTGTCGGTGGGCTCCATGCCCGCCACCTGGGGCAGCTCGCCCTTGAACTGGGTCTGGTCGACGATCCATTCGCTGAAGCTCTCCACCGTCACTTCCAGCGGATCATCGTTGGCCGCGGCCGGCGGGACGATGCGGTCCACCGCCGAGTCGACGAAGCCGATGCAGGCGTCGAGGGTGGCATGATACGCGACCGGCAGGTACTTGAGTACCTCCTGCTTGAGGTGGCTGGTGCCGCGCACCATGTTCTCGCAGGCGATGACGTTGAGCGGCGTCAGATTGCCGGCATCGAAGCGGGCCTGCAGCCCCTGGGCCAGGGTGCTGGCAATCTTGTCCAGAATGTTGGGGCCGACCGCGGTGGTGACCAGATCGGCGGTGATGATGCGGGCGATCACCTCGTGGCCGGCGGAGCTCACCGCCGCCACGTTGCGCACCACGTCCAGCTTCTGATCCGCTCCCACCACGTGCACCTTGTACTCCTGGCGGTGGTTGAGCTGGTCGATCAGGGTCTCGTTGACGTCGGCGAAAGTGACCTGGTGGCTGGCGTCAGCCAGCAGTTTGCCGATGAAGCCTCGACCTATGTTGCCGGCACCAAAATGCAATGTTTTCATGATATTAACCTCTTGAACCAAAGACGATGAAGGACGATCAGGCAGCCTGTTCGGCACCCAGCAGATCCAGGAACTCTTGGGGATCCTGGGTGCTGGCCAGCCGGTCGATGAGGCCGGGTTCGTCCAGTGCATTGGTCAGGCGGGTTATCACCTGCATGTGTTCGTCGTTGCGGGCGGCGATGCCGATCACCAGCCGCGCCACTTCATCGGCCGCCTCGCCGAAGGCGACCCCGGCCGGGTATTGGCAGATGACGATGCCGGTGCGCTTCACAAACTCCTTGGCGGCGATGGTGCCGTGCGGCACGGCGATGGATTCGCCGAGGTAGGTGGAGACCAGCTGTTCGCGCTCCAGCATGGCGTTGACGTAGTCGGGCGCTACGTAGCCCCGCTCCGCCAGCAGCTTGCCGGCAGCCCGGATGGCGGCCTCCTTGTTGTCGGCCTTGAGCCCCAGGTGCACGTCATGCCGGCTCAGGGTGAACACTTCGGCGGCCTGCGGCTCGTAGTTGTCGTCGTTGGCAGCCACCAGCAGCTGCGGGTTGGCGACGTCATCGTTGGCGGCCTGGGTCAGGCTCTGTACCAGCTCCTGATAGAGACCGTTGTCGAGGAAGTTGGTGAGCGAGATGTGGTGAGCGTGCGGCGCGTGGCGACGGGCCCGCTCGGTCAGATCCTTGTGGGTGATGACCCAGTCCACCTGATCGTCGAGCTGATCGATGGCACGGTTGGTGACGCTGATGTCGAGGCCGGCGGCCTGCACCCGCTTGCGCAGCAGGCCGGCGCCCATGGCGCTGGAGCCCATGCCCGCATCGCAGGCGACGACGATGTTGCGCACCGCCATCAGTTCACCGCCCGGCTTCTTGGCTGCTGCGGTCTCGGGCTTGGCACCCTTCATGGCTTTCATCTTGCGAGTGGCTTCACCCAATGCATCGGCCTCGTCGGCTTCCGGCTGCTGGGCACGGACGAACACGGCGGCGACCAGGAAGGAGACCAGGGTGGCGCTGATGATGGAGAGGGCGACCCCTATGAGGGAGGCTTTCGGTGTCATCAACAGCACGGCGAAGATGGAACCCGGTGAGGCGGGGGAGACCAGACCTGCGTTGAACAGGGTCAGGGTGAACACCCCGGTCATGCCGCCGGCGATCACCGCCAGGATGAGGCGCGGGTTCATCAGCACGTACGGGAAGTAGATCTCGTGGATGCCGCCGAAGAAGTGGATGATGGAGGCACCGGCAGCGGACTGCTTGGCGGCGCCGCGACCGAACACCATGTAGGCCAGCAGCACGCCCATGCCCGGGCCCGGGTTCGCTTCAATCAGGAAGAAGATGGAGCGGCCGTGCTCGGTGGCCTGCTGGATCCCCAGCGGCGAGAAGATGCCGTGGTTGATGGCGTTGTTGAGGAACAGGATCTTGGCCGGCTCGACGAAGATGGAGGTGAGCGGCAGCAGGTTGTTGTCCACCAGGAAGCCGACGCCACCGGCCAGCACGCCGGAGAGCACCTTGACGAAGGGGCCGATCACGAAGAAGGCGAGGATCGCCAGCAGCATGCCGATGAGGCCGGCGGAGAAGTTGTTGACCAGCATCTCGAAGCCGCTCTTGACGCGACCTTCCATCGCCTTGTCGAAACGCTTGATGGCCCAGCCACCGAGCGGGCCAACCATCATGGCGCCCATGAACATGGGAATGTCGGTCCCCACGATGACGCCCATGGTGGTGATGGCACCGACCACGCCGCCGCGCTCACCGCCCATCAGCTTGCCGCCGGTATAGCCAATCAGCAGCGGCAGCAGGTAGGTGATCATGGGGCCGACCAGCTTGGCCAAGGTTTCGCTCGGCAGCCAGCCGGTGGGAATGAAGAGGGCGGTAATAAAGCCCCAGGCGATGAAGGCGCCTATGTTGGGCATGACCATATTGGACAGGAAGCGTCCAAAATTCTGTATCTTGACTTTGGTATCCGGTGATAACATGTCGGGACCCCGTTTTAAGCCTGTTTGATTAAAAGTGGTAGTCGGGCTGGCCGGTTTTGCCGAACCGCCATCCCTGTCGTCTAAGCAACTTCAATCTACCAGCTTGTGATCAAATTAGGCTGAAAACGGGGTGTCTTGTGACGCAGGTCTCAAATACCCCAACTTCCCCCCTCCCTTCATAGTGACGTCGATCACATTCACTCTCTGTATTTCGGCTACATTTCGATCTTTGCTGCCACCAGTATCGTTTTTATGTGACGCGAATCACTGTTCGCTGTTTGCGCAAACCCAGTGTCAATGTGATCTATTTCTCATTTCCATTATTTGTATTCAATTGGAGCAATTCACCCGACCTGAAAACTGAGGCTGTTGACGATTGATTGGTTGAGTTCATATTCAAATAACCAATGAATCAATTATTTTGTAACCCACTTTCAGTTTTTCATGATCTCCTTCAGCCGCAGAGCCGACGCATCAGCCACTCCAGCGGGCCTCGCTCGAAGCGCATATTCCAGAGATTGGCAAACAGCAGCGCCGCCAGGGCGAAGAGGCCGGCGGCCAGCACCACCTCGGGCAGATCCTGCCCCTGTAGCCAGCCGATCGCCTCCAGTACCCCCATGCCGAGCATGATGTGGGCCAGATAGAGGGTCAGGGTCTGCCGGCCGACCGGCAGCCACACTCGCCACCAGCGAGCCTCGGGCAGGGCGCGTCCCAGCCAGAGGCAGAGGGCGATCAGGGTGCTGGCCGCGCCCATGCCGAACAGCAGGTAGAGCGGCGCCGGGGGAATGGGCTGGGTCGCCAGCAGTGGCGCCAGTTCGGGGTTCGGCAAGAGGGTCGGCAACCAGAGCGACAGCCCTTTGGCCAGCGCCATGGCACTCACCCCGCCGGCCAGCAGCCAGCGCTGGGTGACCGGATTGGCCAGAGACTGACGGCTCAGCCAGAGGCCGTAGAGCAGAAAGCCCAGCCAGGGCACCACCGGGTGCCAGCCGTTGAACAGCAGATTGCGGATGAAGCCGGTCAGGGTCCAGAACTCGGGATAGCTGAAGCTGTGCCACTGCCAGCCCCGATCGTAATCGAGCAGGAACAGCAGGCCGACGAAGCTTGCCGCCAGCAGCGGGATCAGGGCCAGTAGCCAGGGGGAGGGAAGCCGGAGACAGCAGGCTCCCAGCAGAAAGTAGACGGCGTAGTAGTGGATGATGTCGGCCGGAAACACCAGGTAGTTGAGCAGCCCCACGATCAGCAGGAACAGGGCCCGCCTGGCGGTATGGCTCATGGCCGCCGACCACGCCAGCTTGCGGGTTGACAGCCCCAGCCCGATGCCGGCCAGTACCACGAAGCTGGCGGCGGAGCGCCCCTCCAGTGCATCCAGCAGGGGCTTGAGCCAGGTCGGCCCCCCCGCCAACACCCCCATGGCGATGCGAAAATTCACCAGCACCATGCCGATAAGCGCCATGGCACGGGCCAGATCCAGTCCTTCCAGTCGATTGTGCGGGGTCGTCATGGTGGTGACTCCTTGGGGTGATCAGCGGGCCGGGCCCAGCAGCTGGTCCAGCAGGGACGGCAACCTTTGTTCCACCGGTGCCTGCTCTGGATGCAGGGCCAGGGCGTGGCGCACCGCCTGCCCCTCCAGTGCGTCCAGCAGCAGCTGGGCCGTGAGATCCGGCAGCAGGTGTGCGGCCAGCTCCCCCGCCTGCTGGCCACGGCGCACCGTCGCCGCCAGGGCATCGCACAGCTGGCGCTGGTTGCTGGCGAAGGTGGCGGCCATTTCCGGATGGCGGGTCAGCTCGGCCAGGATCTCGGTGCCGAGCAGCAGGTTCTCCGGGGTCAGCGACCAGGCGAGGTAGCCGACGGCGAAGCGGGCCAGCGCCGCCCGGGCCGGCCCCTGGACCAGCTCATCCAGCAAGGGTTGCAGCTCGGCCGCCTCCAGCGAGGCGATGTGGGCGATCAGCTCCTCCTTGCGGGCGAAGTGGTTGTAGAGGTTGCCGAGGCTCACCCCGGCGGCGGCGGCGATGTCGCGCATGCCGGTCTGGTGGAAGCCCCGCTCGATGAAGCAGCCGAGCGCCGCCTGGATGATCTGCTCGCGCCGCTGCTCCAGCCGCAGGTTGTTGGTGGTCATGGGGATGCCTCTTGCCTGAAAACCTTTCATGAGCGAACGTTCGTTCATTTGTAGATTCACTCTATGCCCGTGACGAGCCACTGGCAAGCCAGGGGCGTACAAAAAGTGATCTACTGACCAGGCGGGCGGCATGACCCAATAAAAAAGCCCGCAGGGTGCGGGCTTTTGCAAGGAGGGAAGGCCTTGGCTTATTCGGCCTTGGGGGCCTCGTCGGCAGGCGCGGCATCGGCTTCGCTGGCCGGGGCGACCGGCGCCGGGCCCGGCACCAGCTCTACCGCCGGCTTGGCGATGAGGGAGCGGGTCTCTTCCACCGCTTCGGTCAGCTTGACCTCGATGATCTGGCCGAGCTCGTAGACCACCTCGGTCTTGTCCAGATAGACGCGGCCGTTGTCCCAGTTGCACTCCAGCCGCTCCTTGTTGTCGAGGATGTGGCGGGCGGGCATGAATACCACGGCACCGTTCTCCTGCAGGCGCAGCTTGAGGCCGGCACGCATCACGTCGATGATCTCGGCGTTGAACACCTTGTCGGTACCGGCATCGGCCTTCAGGTAGCGGACATAGAGCCAGTCGCCGATGTCGCGCTCCACCATGCGGTGCAGGCGACGGCAGGCGGTCAGGTGCTCGGTCAGCTCCAGGCTCGGGCGCTCACCCGGGGTCTTGCCGGCGATGACGGCCTTGAGCAGGCGATGGTTGACCATGTCGCCGTACTTGCGGATCGGTGAGGTCCAGGTGGCGTAGGCATCCAGCCCCAGGCCGTAGTGGGCACCCGGTTCGGCGGACATCAGCGCATAGCTCTGGAAGCGGCGGATCTTGCCGTCCAGCCAGCGGGTGTCCAGGCTGTCGATCCAGCGGCGCAGGGCGCAGAAGCCGGACAGACTGGCGATATCGATCTTCTCGAACGGGGCCTCGGCGCTTTTCAGCAGATCGATGGCACCGTCGAGGGACTCTTCATCAAAGCCGGTGTGGACGTTGAAGATGCCGTAGCCGACCTGCTTGCCCAGCACGCGGCCGGCGCAGATGTTGGCGGCGATCATCGACTCTTCCACCATGCGGTTGGCGATGCGGCGCGGCTCGACGTGGATGGCCAGCACAGCGCCGTTCTCGCCCAGCTCGAAGTCGTAGTCGGGGCGATCCGGGAACACCAGGGCGTGTTCGGTGCGCCACTTGATGCGCGCCTCGGTCATCGCCTTCATCAGCGGCAGCTGGGCCAGCACGCCTGCGTCGATATCCAGCGCTTTGCCGTGTTCGGCCCAGTCGGAGACGTCGTCATAGTTGAGGCGGGCGTGAGAGCAGATGCGGGCGGCGAAGAACTCGGTCTCCTCCAGCAGCAGGCCATCCTCGGCGATCAGCAGGCGGGCGCACAGGGTGTTGCGCTCCTCGCCCTCTTTCAGGGAGCAGAGCTCGTCGGAGAGGGTGCGCGGGATCATCGGCACGTTGCGGCCCGGCATGTAGACGGTGAAGGCGCGTTGGGCGGCCTCCTTGTCCAGCTCGCTCCCTTCGGCCACATAGGCGGTCGGGTCGGCTATGGCGACCAGCAGCTCCCAGCCGTTGTCCAGCTTGCGGATGGCCAGGGCATCGTCCATGTCCTTGGTCTTGGCGCCGTCGATGGTGAAGAAGGGGGTCGCGGTCAGATCGGTGCGGGGCAGCTCTTCCTCTTCGATCACCTTCCACTCCGGCAGATCCGCCGGCTCGACCTGGGCCAGGTTGTGGCGCGCCAGCACCACCCACCAGGGCACGTTGTGATCTTCCTGGGCGGCGATCTTCTGGGTGATCTCGGCGGAGAAGTTGCCATCCACCAGGGCGTGACGCTTGAGGGTGGCGACCACCCAGTCCCCTTCCTTGAACTCTTTCTCGTCCAGACCCTTCTTGACGCGGGCCTTGATGGCATCCTTGATCAGCGGATGATCGGCCACCACGTTGAGGCGGTCGCGGAACATCTTGACCCGGGCCACGAAGCGGGTGACGGACTGCTCCAGCAACTCATCCGGCTCGGCCACTTCCTTCTCTTTCTCGGTGCGGATCAGGGCGGTCACCCGGTCACCGTGCATCACCTTTTTCATGTAGGGAGGCGGCACGAAATAGCTGGTCTTCTCATCGACCTCCAGGAAGCCGAAGCCCCGATCGGAGGCGCGGATCACACCCTCTTTCTTGGGGATGTTTTCGCGGATTTGTTGCTTGAGCTGGGCCAGCAGCGGATTGTCTTGGAACATAAATGGGGAACCTGAGTGGAGACCTGGTGGTTAATCGCCCAGCACTATACGTTTTTACCCCTCCAAAGCCAAGGTGAATGGCCCTGTCAGGGGCGTTGCAGCGCCTGGCGACCCTGCTCGATCAGGCGCTGGGATATCTGTTTGTGCAGCCCGCGCTCCAGCACCCAGCGGTGCCAGTAGAGTCGTTCGACCAGGTGCTGATCCGGGTTGAGATCGAGCAATGACCCCTCCGCCAGCTGGCGACGGATCTGCAGTTCCGGGATGAGGCAGCAGGCCAGCCCCTGTTCGGCCATGGCGACGAAGGCCTCCGACGAGCGCACCGTGTGGCAGGGGTAGCCGCCGGGCTCCAGCCCGAAGTGGCGGGCCATGTAGCTGACGTGCATGTCGTCGCGCTGATCGAAGGCCACCGCCGGCGCCTTGGCCAGCGCCGCCAGGGTCAACCCCTGCGGGAAGTGGCGCTCGACGAAGGCAGGGCTGGCGGTGAGCAGGTAACACATCTCGCCGAGCTCGTCGACGCAGCAGCCCGCCAGTGGCTGGCCGTGCAGGCTGACGGCACCGAACGCCTGCCCCTCGCGCACCCGATCCAGGGTGCGGCTCTCGTCATCTACCAGCAGGTTGAGCTCGATGGGGTGCTGTTCCAGCAGCGGAGCCAGGGCGGGCAGAAACCAGGTGGCCAGGCTGTCGGCATTGACGGCAATGCTGACCCGGATCGGCGCCTGGGGCTCGGCGGGAGAGAGCTCGCCGGCCAGCTCCAGTTCCAGCTGGCGTACCTGGCGGTAGTGGGCCAGCAGCTTCTGCCCGAGCGGGGTGGCCTGCAGCGGCTGGCCGCGAATGATCAGCGGCTCGGCAAACTGCTGCTCCAGCTGCTTGATGCGCTGGGAGATGGCGGACTGGGTGATGTGCAGGCGCTGGGCGGCCCGCTCGAAGTTCTGCTCCTGCATCACCGCATCCAGCGCCAGCAGCAGCTTGTAGTCCAACGCCTTCATCAGCATTCCTTATCAGCAGGGAGATTGAGAAGGGATGCTACTCAAGTGGTGGCGAGAGAACAACCTGAGAGCGCTGAAAATGTCGGCAGCGCAGGCGGGACAAGGGCTGTGGGGTCAAAGCGGGTTTGTCACTGTGAGATGTGACAGTGGTGGTCAAAAGGTATTCAGTGGATACTCTTTTGCGTCCGTTTTTGCATGGGGTGGAAACGGGCCATAGCGAGAACTTTTAATCCCGGGTCTTACCCCGGGATTTTTTTGCGTCACCCTTATTCGGTGACCAGCTCGCGGGCTTCGTCATAGGCACCCTGCAGGGGCTGACCGACGGCACGGGCGAAACGCTCGTCCAGATGGAAGCGGATCCCCACCCCGCGCACGGCGCCCAGATCCACCGCCTGGCGGTGACCGAGCCGCTCGATGGGCAGGCCGAGGCGGCGGAAGATGCGCTCCACCGGCAGGCTGACCACGGCAACCAGCTCGCGGATCCCCTTCGCCCTGGCGAAGGCATAGACCTCGCGGAAGATGACGCAGGTCAGCTCGCTGACCCCGTTGCCCAGGCGCGGCGCCCGTTCGGCATCGATGGCGAGGCGGGTCAGTTCCCACACGTCGTTGCTGCGCGGCGGGGCTTCGCCGGCGAGGGCGGTGGGGAATATGCTGGGCAGCATGTAATCCTGGGCACAACTGAGCAGACGAATGCAGCCGCACAGGCCTGCATCATCCTCAATCAGAACCCAGTGGGTGTCCGGGGTATCGAAACTGTCCTGCTCCAGACCACGGTGAGATTCCACATCCCAGCCGAGGCGATCGGAGAAGACGCGATTGCGAAAGCGATAAAGCTCGTTTTCTACCTCCCATCTGGGGTGTTCTTTTAATTTTCCTTTGAAAACAAGCATTCAGATGTCTCCATTTCAGTGTTCGGCGCTATAATCGAGGCCCTGGCCAGGGGGGCTAGCCTATGAAACAAGACCAACTGCTTGAGTACCTCGAACATTTCACTTCGGTAACGGACGGGGATCGTCTGGCCGAGTTGATCGGTCGGTTCACGCTCGGTATGGGTTACGACTACTACCGGTTTGCGCTGATCATTCCCATGTCGATGCAAAGACCCAAGGTGGTGCTGTTCAATCAGTGCCCCGACTCCTGGGTGCAGGCCTATACGGCAAACCATATGCTGGCCTGTGATCCCATCATTCAATTGGCCCGCAAGCAGACCTTGCCCATTTACTGGAACCGGCTGGATGAGCGAGCACGTTTTCTGCAAGAGGGCAGTCTGGACGTGATGGGGTTGGCGGCGGAGTTCGGGCTGCGCAACGGCATCTCGTTTCCGTTGCACGGGGCGGCGGGGGAAAACGGCATACTGTCGTTCATCACCGCCGAGCGGGCATCGAGCGATCTGCTGCTGGAGTCCTCGCCCGTCCTCTCCTGGATGTCCAACTACATCTTCGAGGCGGCGATCCGGATTGTGCGGGTCAGTCTGCGGGACGATGACCCTCAGGAGGCCCTGACTGACCGGGAGACCGAATGCCTGTTCTGGGCCAGTGAAGGGAAAACGTCGAGTGAAATCGCCTGCATCCTGGGGATCACGGAGCGAACCGTGAACTACCACCTCAATCAGGTCACCCGTAAAACGGGGTCGATGAATCGCTACCAGGCCATCGCCAAGGGGGTGAGCAGTGGCATCTTGCTGCCCAATCTCGAGCAGGTCGTGGTCACCAACTTCCCCAAGCTGATGCAATAAAACCCGATGATTCTCGGGGCAGAGTGACTGGCTAACAATTGTCAGATCCTGCAATTGACAGCCATGAACGGGTCTAGCCCCTTCTACCTCGAAGGGGTTGGGTCGAGCCCTTTGTCATTAGCAAAACAAATTGCTCAGCAGATTAATGAATTTCTCTAAACGTCTGGCCGCCCCTTATAGTGCCGTCCAATCACTCTGCTGGACGGTTCATCCATGTTTGCAACTACCCTGCAAGGCTTCACCCTCGGCCTTGCCATGATCATCCCCATCGGTGCCCAGAATGCCTTCGTGCTGAGCCGGGGCATCCACCGCAACCACCATCTGCTGACGGCGACCCTCTGCTGCCTGTGCGATCTCGTGCTGATCGGCATCGGGGTGTTCGGCGGTGCCAACCTGCTGGCGGCCAGCCCGATCGGACTGGCCCTGCTGACCTGGGGCGGGGTGCTGTTCCTCGGCTGGTTCGGTATCCGTTCCCTGCGCAGCGCCTGGCGCGGGCAGGGGGCTGCACTTGCTGACTCGCCCCAGCTGATGGGGGTCAAGAGCGTGCTGGCCATGACGCTCGGGGTGACCCTGCTCAACCCCCACGTCTACCTGGACACCCTGATGCTGCTCGGCTCCTTCGGCAGCCAGTTTGCCGAAGAGTTGCGGCCGGCCTTTGCGGCGGGGGCCATGCTGGCCTCGCTGGTCTGGTTCTACAGCCTGGCGTTCGGGGCGGCGGCCCTCTCGCCCTGGCTCGCTCGCGGTAGGGTTCAGCAAGCTATTGATACTATTGTTGGTTTCATCATGCTGGGGTTGGCGCTGCAGCTGGCGAGCGGGGCTTTGCTGGCGTCATAAGGCTATTTTTGTGCCGCACCTCATAAAAATTCACCCCGGCTTCATCCGCTGACATATTCGTCTGTTAAATTCCCGTCGCTGGTAAAGCGACACTCTAATAAAAGGGACAAGACAGTGAATAAATCCATGAAGCTGGGTGCTATTGCAGCCATCGTGCTGTTATCTGCCTGTAGCAATGACAACGACAGCAAGGCGCAACCGGGTGAGGTTGCCCTGCGTCTGATCCAGACCTCCGACATCCACTCCAACGTGCTGGGGTATGACTACTACCAGAACAAGGAGGATCGCAAGTTCGGCCTCTCCCGCACCGCGCTGCTGATCCGCGCGGCCCGCGCCGAAAACCCCAACAACCTGCTGCTCGACAACGGCGACCTGATCCAGGGCACGCCGCTGGCTGACTACATCTTTGAGCAGTCCGGTGCCGGCTACCTCGACAAGCAGGCCCACCCGGTGTTCAAGGCGATGAACGAGCTCGGCTACGACGCCGGCAACCTGGGCAACCACGAATTCAACTACGGTCTGGATTACCTCACCAAGACCCTGCAGGGAGCCAAGTTCCCCTATGTGAACGCCAACGTGTTCGAGGCGGGCGCCTTCAAGCGCGATGCCAAGGGGCAAATAGACTGGAGTGGCAACAAGTTCACCCCCTACCTGCTGCTGGAGCGCAAGGTGAAGGATGACAAGGGCCAACTGCAGACCGTCAAGGTCGGCATCCTGGGGCTGACCCCGCCGCAGGTGCTGCAGTGGGACAAGCGTCATCTGGAAGGCAAGGTGGTGGTGGCCGACATGGTCGAGACCGCCAACCACTATGTGCCCGAGCTGCGTGCCAAGGGCGCCGACGTGGTCGTCGTTGTTGCCCACACCGGCATCAACGCCAGCAGCTACGAGGCCATGATGGAGAACTCCGCCTGGCACCTGGCCAAGGTGAAGGGGGTGGATGCCCTGATGCTGGGCCACGCCCACAAGAACTTCCCGGGTGACTTCCCGGATCTGCCGGAGGTGGACAACAAGGCCGGTACCCTGAGCGGCATTCCGACCGTGATGCCGGGTTACTGGGGCAACCACCTCGGCATCATCGACCTCAAGCTGGAGCAGGTGGACGGCAAGTGGCAGGTGAAACAGAGCCAGGCCAGCCTGCGCAAGATCGACTCCAGCGAAGGCAGCGCGGTGGATCAACGGGTGGTGGACCTGGTACAGGCCGATCACGACGCCACCAACCAGTGGCTGGACGAGCCGCTCGGCAAGATCACCTCCTCCATCCACAGCTTCTTCGCCCTGGTGCAGGATGATCCCTCGGTACAGCTGGTGAGCGATGCCCAGCGCCGCTACGCCGAACAGCTGCAAAAAGACGGTCTGCTCAAGGAGTCCTACCCCATCCTGTCGGTGGCGGCACCGTTCCGTGGCGGTCGCAACGGCATCAATGACTTCACCTACGTGGCCCAGGGCGACATCTCCCTGCGCAACGTCTCCGACCTCTACATCTATCCGAACACCCTGCAGGTGGTCGAGGTGAACGGGGCCACCGTCAAGGAGTGGCTGGAGATGAGTGCCGGCCAGTTCAACCAGATCGACACCGGCAAGACCGAGGTGCAGTGGCTGGTGAACGAGAAGTTCCCCACCTACAACTTCGACGTGATCGACGGGGTCAACTACGAGGTGGATATCACCCAGCCGGCCCGTTACAACAAGGAAGGGGCCAAGGTCAGCGACGGCCAGCGTATCAGCAGTCTCACCTTCAATGGTCAGCCCATCGATCCGGCCCAGAAGTTCTACGTGGTGACCAACAACTACCGCGCCAGCGGCGGCGGCCACTTCCCGGGTATCGACGGCAGCAACATCGTCCATGAAGATCCCTACGAGACGCGAGAGATCATCGCCCAGTACCTGAAGGCCCAGTCTGCCGACAACCCGGCCGGCTTCAGCCCGGCGGCCAACAACAACTGGCACATGAAGGCCCTGCCGGCCAACGTGGACGTGCGACTCTACTCCTCGCCCCGCGAGGAGGCCAAACAGCTGGCCGGTGCGGATCTGGAATACAAGTCCACCCTGCCGATGGATGACGCCCAGCACCCTGGCTACGCCATCTTCCGGCTAATCCGTCAGTAATTTCCGGCCGACATGGCAATAAAAAAAGCCCTCGCACTGCGAGGGCTTTTTCATGGAAGGAGGGCTTAGTTGACCACGGCCACGTTGATGGTGCCGTTGCCCTGGGTCATGCGTACCCGGGCACCCGGTACGAAGGTGGGGCTGGCCTTTTGCACCACCACGATGGATTCGCCGTTCTCTTTCTTGATCTCGAGCTCGACGCCATCCACCTGGTTGAGCTTGTCACCGGCCGCCTTGCCGGCTGCTGCACCCGCGATGGCGCCACCGGCCGCGGCGATGTCGCTGCCGCGCCCGCCGCCGATGGTGCTGCCGAGCAGGCCGCCGACCACGGCGCCGCCGATGGTGCCGATCAGCGAGTTCTCATCGGCCTGGATCTTGACCGGGCGGGTGGAGAGGATGGTGCCGTAGCTGACGGTCTGTACCTGCTTGGCGCGATCCTTGGTGTAGACATCGCCGGAGTAGACGTCGCTGTTGGCACAGCCGCTGAGGGTGGTGGCGGTGGTGGCCAACAGGGCGATGAGGGTAATGCGTTTCAACATGATGGGCCTCCTGGGCTGGCATCTAATCTGGTTTGTTCGGTCAGTGATTCAACTCTACGCCAACCGGATTGAGCATGAAACCAGCAAAGTGTAACCAATTATAAGGCCCGGGCCCCGCAAACCCCGTCACCACCGGCTCAGTCGAGCCGTTTTTCCAGCAGCAGGCGATCCTCGCCTTGGCCGAAATAGTCGCGCTCCTCGGCCAGTTGCTGATAACCGAGTCGAAAGTAGAGGCGCTGGGCCGGATTGGCCGGATCCACCGTCAGTCTGACCCGCTCGATCCCCAGTGTCAGCAGTGACTGCTCCACCTGCAGCATCATGCGTTCGGCCAGGCCGAAGCCGCGCGCCTCCGGCAGCACCGCCAGCGACAGCAGCCAGCCCTGCGACCGATCCTGTCCCAGTCCACCCAGGGCATAGCCCAGCAGCCTGCCGTCCAGCTCGGCCACCAGCAGCAGCTCGGGCCACAGATCCATGGCCTGGCGGAAGAAGAAGCCGGGATAGACATCCTCCCCGAATACATTGACGTCGATCTGCCAGATGGCGTGCATGTCGGTGTGGCGCGCCACTCTCAAAACGGGGGGCTGGTGCATCCGGGCTCCTGTAGTGTCGTACGTGCTGCCGGGCGGCAGTCAAAAAGGAGCCACAGGGTAGTGGGCCCGCCGGACTGATGCAAGCGGGTCTGGGGTTCTGAGCGTCAGGGCGGCCCCGGCTCAGGGCGGCAGGGGGCGGCTGCCCGGTCGCTTGGGGGCCTTGCGGCGGCTGTCCAGCAGGTGGCACAGGGCCAGCCAGGGGTGATGCCAGAGCATGCGCGGGCCGCTCCACTTCATCACCAGCTGGATCTGCTTGCGCATGGCCGGGGCATAGCAGTGGATGTGGCAGTTGGCACAGGTGGGCTTGTGGCCGTGACCATAGCGGCAGCGGCGCAGCCGCTGGTGGGCGAACTCCTGCAACTGCTGGCAGTGCCGGCAGGCGGGGTCCTGGTGATGGTGGTCGCAGTAGAGGCGGATCATGGCGCTGACCGTCTGCTGCTCCCGCTTGAGCCTGGGGTGCATGGGCACCTGGTCGGCGCGGGCCGAGCGCGCGGGGTGGGAGTGATGGGTCGTCATGAGGGGCATTGTCCTGACCTGGGGCGGCGGGGCCTTGATACAGGTCAAACCGGTGGGCAAAAAAACAGGGCCCGTGGGCCCTGTTTCATCAGACAACTCTGCTGGTCTGCGCTTAGATGAGGCTGGTCGCCTGCTCCAGCCAGGCGAGATCCTCACCCTCCAGCAGAGGGCTGAGACGGCGGTAGACCTCGACGTGGTACTCGTTGATCCAGCGGAACTCGGCCGGGCTCAGCAGGCTGCGATCGATGAGGCGGGTATCGAACGGTACATAGGTCAGCCGCTCGAAGCCCAGCATCGGCAGCTCGCCGACCTGCTCCTGTTCGGTGACCACCACCAGGTTCTCGCAGCGGATGCCGAAGGCATCTTCCCGGTAGTAGCCGGGTTCGTTGGAGAGCACCATGCCCGGCTGCAGGGCTACCAGGCTGCCCTTGGGGGCGATGCGCTGCGGGCCTTCGTGCACGCTGAGGAAGTGGCCGACGCCGTGGCCGGTGCCGTGGTCGTAGTTGTAACCGGCCTGCCACAGCGGCATGCGGGCCAGCACGTCGAGCTGGATGCCGGCGGTGCCGCGCGGGAAGCGGGCCTGATCCAGGGCGATGTGACCCTGCAGTACCCGGGTGAACATCGCCTTGTGCTCGTCGGTCAGCTCACCCACCTTGATGGTGCGGGTGATGTCGGTGGTGCCGTCCAGATACTGGGCGCCGGAGTCCACCAGATAGATGCTGTCCTGACCAAAGGTACGCGGGGTGCCGTTGGTGTGGCGGTAGTGGCACATGGCGGCGTTGGGGCCGAGCGCCGAGATGGTGTCGAAGCTCGGCTCGACGTAGTGCTCCTGCTCGCGGCGGAAGGCTTCCAGCTGGTCGGCCAGAGTGCCTTCATCCACCCCGTCGAACTCGCCGCTGGCGATCAGCCGATCCAGCCAGGCCAGGAAGCGGGTGACGGCGACACCGTCGCGCAGATGGGCGGCACGCATGCCGGCCAGCTCCACTTCGTTCTTGCACGCCTTCGGCAGCATGGTCGGATCCTGACCGGCCACCAGGATGGCGCCCGCCTCTTCCATGACCAGCTGGGTCCAGGCGTTGGCGGTGTTGGGATCGGCCAGCACCTTCTGCTGATCTTCGCCGATGCGCTTGAGCACGTCACCCAGCTTGTCGATGGGGTAGACGGAGACATCCTGCCCCACGTGCTGGCTGAAGGCGAAGCAGTCGATCTTGTCGGTGTCGACGAAGAAATCCATGGTGGCGTTGGCGTAGAGCACCGCAAAGCCCAGCACCACCGGCAGCCGCTCCACGTCGCGACCACGCAGGTTGAGCAGCCAGTTGATGGGCTCGGCCTGGGTCAGCAGCACCGCATCCAGCCCGCGCTTGCGCAGATCGCTGGCCAGCAGCTCGCGCTTGGCCTGGCTGGACTGGCCCGCCAGCGCCTCGCTGTAGAGAATGGCCGGATTCTTGGTGGGAGCGGGGCGATCGCTCCAGTGCAGATCGATGGGGTTCTGATCAACACGCACCAGCTCGATGCCGCGCTCGGTCAGGATCTCTTTGGCGTGTCGATACCAGGCCAGGCTGTGCAGGCGGGCATCGAAGCCGACCCGGGAACCGGCAGGCAGCTGCTCGGCCAGCCACTGCACGTGGGGATCTTCGTTCAGATGGAGAAACTCGAAGAGCTCGGCCGGTGCCTGCATGCGGGCCTGCACCGTGTAACGACCGTCGATGAACAGGGCCGCCCGCTGCGCCAGTATGATGGCGAGGCCGGCGGAGCCGTTGAAACCCGTGATCCAGTCCAGTCGCTCGGCGTAGGCGGGAATGTACTCCCCCAGGTGCTCGTCGTCATGGGGGACGATGAAGGCGTCCAGCTCCATCATGGCCAGTTCGGCCCTGACCTGGGCGACGCGGGTTTCAATAATCTCGAAATGATTCATGTCGTTAATGCCAGATTGTAGTGATGTGAGTGTTCAGTGGTTGTGGCCGCTGTCCAGGATCCGCTTGATTGACTGGCCAGCCGCCTCGATATGTTGCTTGAGCAGTACCACCGCCTCGTGTTTGCGGCGGGCGCGGCACAGCTCCAGCAGCTGGGCGTGCTCCCGCTCCGCCTTGTCGACGCCATCGCTGGCGAACAGCAGCTCGAAGCGCACATAGCGGTCACAGCTCAGATTGATCTGGGCGATCAGCTCCAGTGCCTGGGGGCGGCCGGCGGCCTGATAGAGGGTGGCGTGAAAACTGTGGTTCAGTTCGGCCCAGTGTTCGATCTGGGTGCCCGACTCGAGGGCCTGGTCGAACTGGGCGAGGATCGCCTGCGCCTTGGCGAAGGTCTCCTCCGTCATCAGGTCGACGGCGTGGAACAGGGTATCGGCTTCCAGCAGGGCTCGCAAATAAAAGAGCTCCTCGATGGCTGCGGCGTCCAGCATGGTGACCACGGCGCCGCGATGGGCCTCGAATTTCACCAGTCCCTGAGCTTCCAGCTGCATCAGGGCCTCCCGCACCGGAATGCGGCTCACCGCCAGCTCCTTGGCGATGGCGTCCTGGCGCAGGGGGGCGCCGGCGGGAAACTCACCGCGCAGGATCCGGCCACGGAGGTTTTCCATCACCATTTGGGTACGGGTCTTGTAGGGTGGGGTCATGATCGGGTCACAGGGGAATCGTTACAAAATTGTATATTGTATAAAGTTGGGCTGAATCTAACGCGCAAGGGCCCACAAGGCAAGGTTTGGCGGGAGTCAAACGCCGCGCTCTGCTCAAAAAAATACCGGTCAGCTGGGCTGACCGGTATGAGATGGGTTGTGAACGGGGTCGCTGTTACAGCTGCGGACCCGCTGCGACCAGACGCTTGCCTTCGTCGTTGTCGGTGAAGCGCTCGAAGTTCTTGATGAAACGCTGGGCCAGATCCTGCGCCTTGGCATCCCACTCGGCCCTGTTGGCGTAAGTGTCGCGCGGGTCGAGGATCGCCGGGTTCACGTCGTGCAGGGCGGTCGGTACTTCCAGATTGAAGATCGGCAGCACCTTGGTCTCGGCCTTCTCGATGGAGCCATCCAGGATGGCGTCGATGATGGCGCGGGTATCCTTGATGGAGATGCGCTTGCCGGTGCCGTTCCAGCCGGTGTTGACCAGATAGGCCTCTGCACCTGCCGCTTCCATCCGTTTCACCAGCTCCTGACCGTACTTGGTCGGGTGCAGGGAGAGGAAGGCCGCGCCGAAGCAGGAGGAGAAGGTCGGGGTCGGCTCTGTGATGCCGCGCTCGGTACCGGCCAGCTTGGCGGTGAAGCCAGACAGGAAGTGGTACTTGGTCTGCTCCTTGGTCAGCTTGGAGACCGGGGGCAGCACGCCGAAGGCGTCGGCGGTCAGGAAGATCACCTTGGTGGCGTGACCCGCCTTGGAGACCGGCTTGACGATGTTCTCGATGTGATAGATGGGGTAGGAGACCCGGGTGTTCTCGGTCTTGGAGCCATCATCGAAGTCGATGGTGCCGTCGGCCGCCACGGTCACGTTCTCCAGCAGCGCATCGCGACGGATGGCGTTGTAGATGTCCGGCTCGGCTTCCTTGGAGAGCTTGATGGTCTTGGCGTAGCAGCCCCCTTCGAAGTTGAACACGCCGTCGTCGTCCCAGCCGTGCTCGTCATCGCCGATCAGCTGACGCTTGGGATCGGTGGAGAGGGTGGTCTTGCCGGTGCCGGAGAGGCCGAAGAAGATGGCCACGTCGCCGTCCTGACCCACGTTGGCGGAGCAGTGCATGGAGGCGATGCCGCGCAGGGGCAGGAAGTAGTTCATCATGGAGAACATCCCCTTCTTCATCTCGCCACCGTACCAGGTGCCGCCGATGAGCTGGATCTTCTCGGTCAGGTTGAAGGCGACGAAGTTCTCGGAGTTGAGACCCTGCTCCTTCCAGTTCGGGTTGGTGCACTTGGCACCGTTCATCACCACGAAGTCCGGTTTGAAGGTTTTCAGCTCTTCATCGCTCGGGCGAATGAACATGTTTTTCACGAAGTGAGCCTGCCAGGCCACCTCGGTGATGATGCGCACGGCCAGGCGGGTGTCCGGGTTGGCACCGCAGAAGCCGTCCACCACGAACAGGCGCTTGCCGGAGAGCTGCTTGGTCACCAGGGATTTCAGATGTGACCACACTTCCGGGCTGATGGCTTTGTTATCGTTTTTACCCTGGTCAGACCACCACACAGTATTCTGGGTAGTGGCGTCTTTGACGATATATTTATCTTTCGGGGAGCGGCCGGTGAAGATGCCGGTATTGACATTGACGGCCCCCAGTTCGGTCACCACGCCGCGCTCGAACCCTTCCAGGTCGGCACGAGTCTCTTCCGCGAACAGCTGGTCGTAGGAAGGGTTGCGCAGGATTTCAGTGGAGTTCTTGATACCGTACTGGTCCAGTCCTAATTGTTGGGCCAGGGTGGGTTCTGCCACGATTGTCATTGTATTCTCCTGGGTTCAGAGGTTGGTAGGGTTCTATCTGGCGTTCATCCTATCACTTAGGTGGTAGAGTTTAGCGATCGCCATCAAACTTTATAAAATAGGGTATTTTTTTGTTATTTAAGTTAAAGGCGGGTTTTGCCCGCCTTCAATTAGTGTAACTTGTTTGCATCATTACCGGGAGCCCCGCTGAACAGGGTTTCGACATCGATCCCGTCAAATTCGTACTGGGCGCCACAATAATCACAGTGCATGTCGATCTTGCCGAGCTCCTGCACCATCTCCATTACCTCTTCCTTCTCGATCTGCAACAGGGCCCCTTCGCAACGCTCGCGGGAGCAGGTGCAGCGGAATTCGACCGCCTGCGGATCGAACACCCGCACCTTGTCCTGGTGGTAGAGACGGTAGAGGATCTCTTCCGCTTCCAGACCGAACAGCTCTTCATCCTTGATGGTGCTGGTGAGCTGGGTCAGGTGCTCGAAGTCGTCGCCGTGATCCTCGCTCTGGGCGGGCAGCTCCTGCAGCAGGATGCCGGCAGCGCGCGGCGCACCTTCGTGGTAGCCGGTGCGGATCCAGAGCTTGGTCGCCAGCTGTTCGGACTGGGTAAAGTACTGCTCCAGGCAGCCGGCCAGGGTGTCGGCGTCCAGCGCTATGATGCCCTGATAGCGTTCACCCTGCTCCGGGGTGATGGTGATGACCAGCTGGCCTTCCCCGATCAGGCTCTGCAGCTTGCCGTCGCTCGGCAGTTCACCCTCGTAGCGGGCCACGCCGCGCAGCTGCTGGTTGTTGTCGCCGTTGATGACGGCCAGCCGTACCGGGCCGTTGCCCTGCAGCTGTACCGTGATGGAGCCTTCGAACTTGAGGGTGGCGGTCAGCAGGCTGGTGGCGACCAGCAGTTCACCCAGCAGTTTTTGCACCTGTACCGGGTAGTTCTGAGCCTCCACCACGTGGCGGTAGGTGTGGTCCAGCTGGACCAGTTCGCCCCGGACTTCGTACTCTTCGAACAGATAGCGATACAGGAGATCTTGGTTACTCATCATGCATTCCTGGGTTCTTCGGTGGGGTAAATAGATAAAAACATTAATAAACAGGTGGTTAGGAACTTATTCCGCCATCTGTCGTCATAAAAGGGCCATCTTGGCGGGTCAATATTGCTTGACCTTGATCAGCTGGCGCCGCTCCTGCTTGTCGGGGCGACGCTCGGGGCTCGGGGCAAACTGGCTGTTGAAGCGGCGTGCCTCGCTGTTTTCCGCCCGTCGTTTCAGGCTGGCCTCGGTCTCTTCATAGAGCTGCTGGGCCAGCGGGGCGGATTTGCGCTGCTCGCTCACCTCGACCACCCGCACCTCCCGCTCGTCCTGGCCCTGCCAGAAACGAATGAGGGCGCCGACCTCGACATGCTTGCCTGGCTTGCTGCGCTGGCCGTTGTAGTGCACCTTGCCCCCTTCAATCTGGTCACGGGCCAGGCTGCGGGTCTTGTAAAAACGTGCCGCCCACAACCACTTGTCGAGACGGACCTGGGTTGGGATTTCTGCGGGGTTCGGCATGAATCGACTCCGGAATGGCTGAAAGGGGTGCCTGATTATACCAGAGGCGGGCCCCGGGATAGAAACAGGGGGCCCAAGGGTGTGACGGAATGTCAATTTTCGCAGCTTACTCCCATCCGGTCGGTTGTCTCTGGGTCCATTGCCGTACACAATAGCCAACCGATTTGGATGCCAGAAAATATTGATAAACATGACGCTACCGTTCAGGGATGACTTGTTGAGCTCCCTTCTGGCCCGTTGTAAAACCGTGCCACTCTCCCGTTTCAGCCAGCCTCTGTTCTGGCTTCTGCTGCTGTTGCTGGCCCACCAGTGTGCCGGTCTCACCTGGCGTCTGCTGGATCTCGGCAGCCGGCCCGTCAGCCAGTCCTGGCAACCATCGGTGGTCGCCAATCAGAGCCAGGGTGCAAACCGGCTCGACCTGAGCGGCGTCAGCCGGCTGGCGCTGTTCGGCAAGGCCAAACAGCAGGCCCAGGCGGCCGATGTTGTCGCAGCCGATGCTCCCAAGACCCAGCTCAACGCCCAGCTGAACGGCGTGCTGGCGAGCTCGGATCCCGCCAAATCCATTGCCATCATCGCCCACAACGGGCTGCAGAACTCCTACGGCATCGGTGATCTCATCGATGGTACCCAGGCCAAGATCCGCCAGGTGTTCCCGGATCGGGTCATCATCGAGCGGGACGGCCGTGATGAGACCCTGATGCTGGACGGGGAGGAGTACGGCAAGCCGCTGCCCAAGCCGGGCAACCAGGACAGCAAGCTCTCCTCGGTACGCAACGAGCTGATGGGCAACCCCGGCAAGATCACCGATTACCTCAATATTTCCCCGGTCCGGGTCGATGGCCGCATGGTCGGCTATCGCCTCAATCCGGGCAGCAATCCGGAACTGTTCAATCAACTGGGGCTGGTCGCCAACGATATGGCGGTCAGCATCAACGGGCTGGATCTGCGGGATAACGCTCAGGCCATGCAGGCGATGCAGCAGGTGGCTGGCGCAACGGAAATGACCGTCACCGTCGAGCGGCAAGGACAGCTCTACGACGTTTATGTCGGCTTGTCAGAATAATGATTTGGAGTAGCACCAAGAATGAGAAATAAAGGGAAGGGCTGGCGTCTGGCCACCGTGGCTGCGGCGCTGATGATGGCAGGCTCTGCCTGGGCCACCGAATATTCCGCCAGCTTCAAGAATGCCGACATCGAAGAGTTCATCAACACGGTCGGCAAGAACCTGAACAAGACCATCATCATCGAGCCTTCGGTGCGCGGCAAGATCAACGTCCGCAGCTATGACCTGCTCAACGAAGACCAGTACTACCAGTTCTTCCTGAGCGTGCTCGACGTCTATGGCTTCGCCGTGGTCCCGATGGACAACGGCGTGCTCAAGGTGGTGCGCTCCAAGGATGCCAAGACCTCCGCCATCCCGGTGGTGGACGAGAGCAACCCCGGCAGCGGTGACGAGATGGTGACCCGGGTCGTGCCGGTGCGCAACGTCTCGGTGCGCGAACTGGCGCCGCTGCTGCGCCAGCTCAACGACAACGCCGGCGGCGGCAACGTGGTCCATTACGACCCCTCCAACGTGTTGCTGATCACCGGCCGCGCCGCCGTGGTCAACCGGCTGGTGGAAGTGGTGCGCCGGGTCGACAAGGCGGGCGACCAGGAAGTGGACATCGTCAAGCTCAAGTACGCCTCCGCCGGCGAGATGGTGCGGCTGGTGACCAACCTCAACAAGGACGGCAACAACCAGGGCGGCAACACCTCCCTGCTGCTGGCCCCCAAGGTGGTGGCCGATGAGCGCACCAACTCGGTGGTGGTGAGCGGCGAGCCCAAGGCGCGCGCCCGCATCATCCAGATGGTGCACCAGCTCGACCGTGACCTGCAGAGCCAGGGCAACACCCGGGTCTTCTATCTGAAGTACGGCAAGGCCAAGGATCTGGTGGAGGTGCTCAAAGGCGTCAGCTCCAGCATCGAGGCGGACAAGAAGGGCGGCGCGGCCACCACCACAGGCGGTGGCGGTGCCAGCATCGGCGGTGGCAAACTGGCCATCTCCGCCGACGAGACCACCAATGCGCTGGTGATCACCGCCCAGCCGGACGTGATGGCCGAGCTGGAGCAGGTGGTCGCCAAGCTCGACATTCGCCGTGCCCAGGTGCTGGTGGAGGCGATCATCGTCGAGATCGCCGATGGCGACGGCCTCAACCTCGGGGTTCAGTGGGCCAACACCAATGGCGGCGGCACCCAGTTTACCGACACCAAACTGCCCATCGGCTCGGTGGCCATCGCCGCCAAGGATTACAAGGATAACGGGACCACCACCGGCCTGGCCTCGCTGGCCAAGGATTTCAACGGTATGGCGGCCGGCTTCTACAAGGGTAACTGGGCCGCGCTGGTGACGGCCCTGTCGACCGATACCAAGAACGATATTCTCTCCACGCCGAGTATCGTCACCATGGACAACAAGGAAGCCTCATTCAACGTCGGCCAGGAAGTGCCGGTGCAGAGCGGCTCCCAGAGCTCCACCACCAGCGATCAGGTGTTCAACACCATCGAGCGCAAGACGGTGGGTACCAAGCTGGTAGTGACGCCGCAGATCAACGAGGGGGATTCCGTGCTGCTCAACATCGAGCAGGAGGTCTCCAGTGTGGCGCAGACCCAGGCTCCCGGCACCAGCACGCTGGGCCCGACCTTCGATACCCGTACCATCAAGAACGCGGTGCTGGTGAAGAGCGGCGAGACAGTAGTGCTGGGTGGCTTGATGGACGAGAAGACCCAGGAGAAGGTCTCCAAGGTGCCGCTGCTCGGCGACATCCCGGTGCTGGGTTATCTGTTCCGCTCTACCTCCAACTCGACCTCCAAGCGCAATCTGATGGTCTTTATCCGACCCACCATTTTGCGTGATGCCGATGTCTACAGCGGTATCTCCAGCAACAAGTACTCCCAGTTCCGCTCCGAGCAGCAGGAGGCGGCGGCGCAGGAGGGGTATCTGACCTCGCCCAAGCGCCAGGTGCTGCCCCAGTACGGCCAGGACGTGACCATGTCGCCCGAGGCGCAGAAGCAGATCCAGCAGATGCAGTCGGCCCCGCAGACGAGCGGCGGGTCCCAGCCATTCGTGGGTAACAAGTAATGGCAGCATACCAGCTGGATGGCGTCGACATGCCGGCAGCCCTGCCCGAGCTGCCGTTTGCCTTCGCCCGCAACTTCGGCGTGATCCTGACCGAGCGGCAGGGGGCCCCGGTGCTGCTCTGCCGCCAGGGCGTGACGCCGCAAACCCTGCTGGAAGTACGGCGGGTGGCGGGTTGCGCCTTCACGGTGGAGCAGATGGACGGCGAGACCTTCGAAGAGCTGCTGATGGCCCACTACCAGCGCGACTCCTCCGAGGCGCGCCAGCTGATGGAGGATCTCGGCAACGAGATGGACTTCTTCGCGCTGGCCGAAGAGCTGCCCCAGAGCGAAGACCTGCTGGACGCCGACGACGACGCCCCCATCATTCGCCTCATCAACGCCATGCTGAGTGAGGCGATAAAAGAAGAGGCGTCCGACATCCACATCGAGACCTTTGAGCGGGCCCTGGTGATCCGGTTTCGCATCGATGGGGTGCTGCGGGAGATCCTGCGCCCCCATCGCAAGCTCGCCTCCCTGCTGGTGTCGCGCATCAAGGTGATGTCGCGCATGGACATCGCCGAGAAGCGGGTGCCGCAGGATGGTCGCATCTCGTTGCGCATCGGCGGCCGGGCGGTGGACGTGCGGGTCTCCACCATGCCGTCCAGCTATGGCGAGCGGGTGGTATTGCGACTGCTCGACAAGAACAACGTGCGCCTGGAGCTCAAGCAGCTTGGCATGACGCTGGCCAACCGCAACATCATCAGCGAACTTATTCGCAAGCCTCACGGCATCATTCTGGTGACGGGCCCGACCGGTTCGGGCAAGTCGACCACCCTCTACGCGGCCCTCTCCGAGATCAACTCGCGGGATCGCAACATCCTGACCGTCGAAGACCCCATCGAATATGACCTCGAAGGGGTGGGCCAGACCCAGGTCAACAGCAAGGTGGACATGACCTTCGCCCGCGGCCTGCGCGCCATCCTGCGTCAGGATCCGGACGTGGTGATGGTGGGGGAAATCCGTGACCTCGAGACCGCCCAGATCGCGGTGCAGGCGTCGCTGACCGGTCACCTGGTGATGTCGACCCTGCACACCAACACCGCCATCGGCGCCATCACCCGGATGCGGGACATGGGCATCGAGCCCTTCCTGCTCTCCTCGTCACTGCTGGCGGTACTGGCCCAGCGGCTGGTGCGCACCCTCTGCCCCGATTGCCGCGCCCCGCGCCCCATCACCGAGCAGGAGCGTCTGGCCATGGGCATCGAACTGGCGCCGGATCAGCAGGTGTGGCGGCCGGTGGGCTGCGAGCAGTGCAACCACACCGGCTATCGCGGCCGGACCGGCATCCACGAGCTGGTGGTGATCGACGAAGCGGTGCGCGAGGCGATCCACAGCGCCAGCGGCGAGCTGGCCATCGAGCGGCTGATCCGGGGTCACACCCCCAGCATCCGCCGCGACGGCATCGACAAGGTACTCAAGGGGCAGACCAGCCTCGAAGAGGTGCTGCGCGTGACCCGGGAAGACTGAGATGGCAGCATTCGAATACAAGGCCCTCGACGGTAAGGGACGCAACAAGAGCGGCGTGCTGGAGGGGGATTCCGCCCGCCAGGTACGCCAGCTGTTGCGCGAGCAGGGGCTGACCCCGCTCGAGGTGAACGAGACCACCGAGAAGGCCAAGCGCGAGGCTAACCGCTTCGTGTTGTTCCGCCGTGGTGCCAGCACCGCCGAGCTTGCGATGATCACCCGCCAGCTGGCGACCCTGGTGGGGGCCGGCCTTACCATCGAAGAGGCGCTCAAGGCCGTCGCCGAGCAGTGCGAGAAGGCTCATCTGCGCAGCATGGTAGCCACGGTGCGCAGCAAGGTGGTGGAGGGCTATTCGCTGGCCGATTCGCTGGCGGCCTTCCCCCATGTGTTCGATCAGCTGTTCCGCTCCATGGTGGCGGCCGGCGAGAAGTCCGGTCACCTGGAGAAGGTGCTCAACCGCCTCGCCGACTACACCGAGCAGCGTCAGCACATGCGCACCAAGCTGCTGCAGGCGATGATCTACCCCATCGTACTGACCTGCGTCGCCATCGGCGTCATCTCCATCCTGCTCACCGCCGTGGTGCCCAAGGTGGTGGCCCAGTTCGAACACATGGGCCAGCAACTGCCGGCCACCACCCGCTTCCTCATCGGTACCAGCGAGCTGATGCAGCACTACGGCCTCTGGTTCCTGTTGCTGCTGCTGGTGGGCGGCTTTGTCTGGCGCTGGTGGCTGACCGACGACAAGCGTCGCCGTCACTGGCACCAGCTGATCCTGCGCCTGCCGGTGATCGGTCGGGTCAGCCGCGGTCTCAACACCGCCCGTTTCGCCCGCACCCTGAGCATCCTCAACGCCAGCGCCGTGCCGCTGCTGGAGGGGATGAAGATCTCTGGCGAAGTGCTCTCCAACGACTTTGCCCGCATGCGCATCGGTGAGGCCACCGAGCGGGTGCGGGAGGGGACCAGCCTGCGCAAGTCGCTGGATGAAACCAAAATTTTTCCGCCCATGATGCTGCACATGATCGCCTCCGGCGAGCAGAGCGGCGAGCTCGACAACATGCTGGAGCGGGCGGCAGACAACCAGGATCGGGAGTTCGAAACCCAGGTGAACATCGCCCTCGGGGTGTTCGAACCCATGCTGGTGGTCTCCATGGCCGGGGTGGTGCTGTTTATCGTGATGTCGATCCTGCAGCCGATCCTGGAGCTCAACAACATGGTGAATCTGTAAGGTTCGGACGTTCGAATACGCTTCGCTATTCGAACCTACCCATCCAATCGAGCGATCGTGGTTTAACAGTTAATCGTTGATGGTTCATGCCATCTCATTTCGTGAGGGAGTAAGTCATGCAAAAGCGTCGTCAATCGGGTTTTACCCTGCTGGAAGTGATGGTGGTCATCGTGATCCTGGGGATCCTGGCCAGCCTGGTGGTGCCCAACCTGATGGGCAACAAGGAGAAGGCCGACCAGCAGAAAGCGGTCTCCGACATAGTGGCGCTGGAAAACGCCCTCGACATGTACAAGCTGGACAACAACCGCTACCCGACCACAGAGCAGGGGCTGGACGCGCTGGTCAACAAGCCGACCGCCGCACCTGAGCCGCGCAGCTACCGGGAAGGGGGCTACATCAAGCGCCTGCCGCAGGATCCCTGGGGCAACCCGTACCAGATGCTGAGCCCGGGCCAGTTCGGCAAGATCGACATCTTCTCCATGGGGCTGGATGGCGAAGCCGGTACCGATGACGACATCGGCAACTGGAACCTGAAGGACTTCCAATAAGTGATCCCGCCGCGTCGCGCTCACCGAGACATGCCGAGGCTGCCTGAATGAAGGTGGCCTCTTCTGCCCGTCGCCAGGCCGGTTTTACCCTGCTGGAAGTGTTGCTGGTCGCCATGCTGATGGGGCTGGTTGCCACTGCCGTCACCCTCAGCATGGGCGGCGCCAGGGGGGATAGAGAGCTCGACAAGCAGGCGCGCCGCTTCATGGCCGTGCTGCAGCAGGCGCAGGAGTACTCGGTGATGGATGGGCGGCTGGTGGGCCTGCGGGTGGAGGACAACGGCTGGCAGTTCATGCAGCGCGCGGCCAAGGATCGCAAGTGGCAGGTGATGAGCGGCGACAAGCTGCTGGATCGGGTCGAGCTGCCCGACAACATGCAGCTGGCCATCGAGCTCGAGGGCTTCAGCTGGCGGACCGACTCCGACGAGAAGTACGAGAAGGGGCGCGACGAGAAGGAGCGCACGCCCCAGGTGTTCATCTTTCCCGGTGGCGAGCTGACCCCCTTCGTGCTGACCCTGACCCAGCAGGACGACGATCAGCGCTATGTGCGCACCGTCAAGGCGGACGAGTTCGGCCGCCTGCGCCTGCTGCAGGACGAGGAGGAAGAGGAATGAACGCCCGCGGCATGACCCTGCTGGAAGTCATGGTGGCGCTGGCGGTGTTCGCCATCGCCGGGCTGGCGGTGATGAAGACCGCCAGCGAGCACCTCTCCGGCCTCAACTATCTGGAACAGAAGACCCTGGCGACCTGGGTGGTGGAGAACCAGCTGGTGCAGCAGAAGCTCGAAGCCAAGTGGCCCGGTGACAGCTGGGTGGAGGGGGACGAGCAGATGGCGGGCCAGACCTGGTACTGGCGCTATCGCGGCGTCGCCACCGCCGACAGCAACTTCAAGGCGCTGGACATGGAAGTGCGCTCTGCGCCCAAGGCCGACAGCCCGGTGGCCATGATCCGGACTTATATCAGCCGATGAACCTGCATCAAGGTGTCTCCATAAGCCGGAGCCGGCATCAGCCGATGAACATTCACCAACGTCTCTCCATTAGCCGGCGTCAGACGGGGTTTACCCTGCTGGAGATGCTGGTGGCCATCGCCATCTTCGCCGGCCTGAGCCTGGGCGCCTATCAGGTGCTGCAAGGAGTGCTCACCAGCGACGAGGTGGCCAAGCGCAAGGAGGCACGTCTCTCCGAACTGCAGCTGGCCTTCTCCGTGCTGGAGCGGGACGTCACCCAGATGGTGCCGCGCAGCGGCCGCATCGACGGCGAGAGCAACAAGGTGCTGCTGGCGGCCTCCCGCTTCGGCCAGCAGAGCGACGACTGGGGCATGGCCTTCATGCGCGGCGGCTGGCTCAACCCCGATGGCATGCTGCCGCGCTCCGGCCTGCAGCGGGTCGGCTGGCGGCTCAAGGATCACAAGCTGGAGCGGCTGAGCTACCTCTACCCGGATCCGGTGATCGGCACCGAGCCGCGCATTCAGCCGATGCTGGATCGGGTGACGGCGCTGCGACTCTACTTCTACGACAAGGGCAGCTGGAAAGAGGAGTGGACCCAGCGCAACGTGCTGCCCTACGGGTTGGCGGTGGAGCTGGATCTTGAAGACTACGGTACCATTCGCCGCCAGTTCCTGATCGGCGCCGGCGGCCAGCGAGCGGACAATGGCAATTAAGCGCGGCCGGGGCCGATCCCGCACCACTCCGGGCCGCCAGGGGGGCATGGCCCTGCTGGTGGTGCTGCTCATCCTGTCGGTGATGGTGATCATCGCCAGCAACATGAGCGGCCGGTTGCAGCTGGAGCTGCGCCGCACCGCCAATCTCACCGCCGGCAAGCAGGCCTGGTGGTATGCCATGTCGGCGGAGGCGCTGGTGAGCAAGGTGCTGGCCCAGGATTTCAAGGATGACCCCAACGTGGTCAGCCTGGGGCAGAACTGGGCGCGCCAGGATGCGGTCTTCCCGGTGGATGACGGCAAGCTCACCGGCAGGGTGCGAGACCTGCAATCCTGCTTCAACCTCAACAGCCTGAGCGTGCCGTTGAAGGACGGGATCAGCGGCGACGATCTGGAGAAGCAGCCCTATCCGGTCAAGGTGTTCAAGGCGCTGCTCAAGCAGCTCGAGGTGGAAGATTACGAGGCGGTGCAGCTGACCGATGCCATCCGCGACTGGACCGACAAGGATACCGTGCTGGTGTCGAGCTACGGCGCCGAGGATGCCTATTACGAAGGGCTCACCCCCCCTTATCTGACCGCCAACCAGTGGATGCTCGGCACCGACGAGCTGCGAGCGGTGCGCGGGGTGAGCGCCAAACTGTATGCCCGGCTGGCGCCCTATGTGTGCGCCCTGCCCAACGACAAGCTGGTGGTGAACGTCAACACCATCCGGCCGGAGCAGTCGGCCCTGCTGGTGGCACTCTATCTGGACAAGGTGGGGCTGGACGATGCCAAGCGGGTGCTGGCCAGCCGTCCCCAGAAGGGGTGGAAGAACAAGAAGGAGATGACGGACCAGATGCCGGTGCAGGTGAGCTCCATTCCGGGGCTGGATGCGGCGCTGGACGTCAAGAGCAGCTATTTCGAGGCCAGGCTGCTTGCCGAGGTGGGTGACACCCGGGCCAGGCTGGAGAGCGTCTTCGTGCGCGGCAAGGACAACAAGCTGGTGATGCTGCGCCGTCTGAACGGCGGCGCCGAATAACAAGGGAGGCGGGTGACGGTCGTTGGCCGGCCCGCGCCATCCCCCGATTGGACTGCAGCCCATGGCTGCGCGCCCGCCCATCCAGAGGGATGCGAGCGAGCATGGCAGGAGAGACATTAGTGAGCGAGAGTCTGGTCATCCGTCTGGGGACCAATGCGCAGCAGCCGGTCGAGTGGCTGGTGTGGTCGGGCGGGGAGGAGGAGGTGATCGCCTCCGGTACCCTGGCCTCGGCCCATGCCCTTGGCGAACTGCAGGAGCGGGCCGGTGGCCGCCCGGCGGTGGTGCTGGTGCCCGGCAGCGATCTTATCTTCCGGCGGGTGAGCCTGCCGGGCAAATACAGCCGCCAGAGTGCGGCAGCGCTTCCCTATCTGCTAGAGGAGCAAATCGCCTCCGACGTGGATGAGCTGCACCTGGTGGTGCTGGGCCATCAGGGTCACGAGGTGGACCTGATGGCGGTCGACAAGGAGAAGATGCAGACCTGGCTTGGCTGGCTGGATCAGGCCGGTCTCAAGAGCCGGCAGCTGCTGCCGGACGTGCTGGCGCTGCCGCAGGCGACCGACGGCTGGTCGGCGCTGCAGCTGGGCAAGGAGTGGCTGCTGCGCCAGGGGCCCTGTCAGGGCATCGTCGCCGACGAGCCGCTGCTGGCCATGTTGCTGGCGGCGGAGCCGGCGCCGGTGACCATTCACAGCCATACCCCGCCGCCGGCCATTGCGGCGGCCAGCTGGCAGGCGGCCGATCCCGAGCTGCCCATGCTGCTGCTGGCCCGGGGCGCGCTCGCCAGTCAGGCCAACCTGCTGCAGGGGCCCTACCGGCCGCAGACCGAATACTCCCGCTACTGGCAGCAGTGGCGCAAGGTAGCGGTGGTGGCCGGGGCGCTGCTGGTGGTGGCGTTTGCCCAGCGCGGCGTGCAGCTCTACCAGCTGGCGGAGCAGGACAAGGCGCTCAAGGCGGAGATCCGGCAGGTCTACACCCGGATCTTCCCGGGGGAGAGCCGCATCGTCAACGTGCGCAGCCAGATGACCCAGCACCTCCAGCAACTGGGGCAGACGCCCCAGGACGGGGTGTTGATGGTGCTGACCGAGCTGGCCCCCACCTTTGCCGAAGTGCCCGGCCTCAAGCCCGAGGTGCTGCGTTTTGACGCGGCTCGCGGCGAGCTCAGGCTGCAGGTGACGGCCCCCGGTTTTGCCGAGATCGAGCGTTTTCGCGAGCTGGCCGGCAAGCGCTTCGAGGTGCAGCAGGGAGAGGTGCGCAGCACCGAAGGCAAGGTTGAAGGGGCACTGGTGCTGAAGGGTAAATCATCATGATGGACAAACTACAAGGCTGGTGGCGGAGCATCAGCGTCCGCGAGCAGCGGCTGGTGGCGGTGGGTGGCAGCGTACTTTTGATCGGCTTCTGCTACTGGGTCATCTGGCAGCCCATCGGCAACCGCATCGACGAGCGCGAGCGGCAGGTATTGAGCCAGCAGCAGACTCTCGCCTGGCTGAAAGAGAAGGGTGAAGAGGTGCTGGCGCTGCAGGGTGGCCAGGGCCGCCAGCTCGATACCAGTGGCACCCTGGAAGGGGTGGTCAACCGCACCGCCTTCAACCAGAAGATCAAGATTGCCCGGCTGCAGCCCCAGGGCCAGGAGCTGCAGGTATGGATCGACACGGTGGCGTTCGATGATCTGCTGATCTGGCTGGCGACCCTGGCGGATCGCCATGGCGTGCAGGTACAGGTGATCGAGCTGGCCAGCGAGAATCTGGCGCCCGGTCTGGTCAAGGTACGCCGCTTGCAACTGAGCCGTCCCCAATGAAACCACGCGTCCCGAGCAGGGCCATGCGCCTGAACGGGCGTTTGTAGTCGAGTCGTTTTCTATGAAGCAAAGAGTGCTGATTGCCGTGCTGTTTCTGGCGGCCTATCTGGTTTTCCTGTTGGCCAAGCTGCCGGCCTCTCTGGTAGTGCGCCACCTGCCGCTGCCGCCCCTGGTGCAGCTGGAAGGGGTGAGCGGCACCCTCTGGAGCGGCCAGGTTGCCCGCCTGCAATACGCCAGCGAGTCGCTGACCCAGCTGCGCTGGGAGCTCAACGGCTGGTCGCTGCTGCGTTTTGCCCCTGAGGTCTCCCTGCGCTTTGGTGAGCGCAGCGGCCTCAACGGGCAGGGGGTGGTCGGCTGGAGCGGCGCCGCCTTTGGCCGCGACATCACCCTCAACGTGCCGGCCCCCTGGCTGCTGGCGCGGGTGCCGATGCAGCTGCCCGTGCCGGTGACGGTGGCTGGCCAGTTGCAGCTCAAGCTCGATCAGTTTGCCCAGGGCAACCCCTGGTGCGACAACCTCTACGGCAACCTCTACTGGTACGGGGCCGATGCCGATACCCCGGCCGGCAAGCTGGTGCTGGGGGATCCCGAGATCAAGCTGACCTGCATCGACTCCCGGCTGGTGGCCGAGCTCAAGCAGGGCTCGGAGGCGGTACAGGTGCAGGGCAAGCTGGAGCTGCAGGCCAATCGCCAGTACCTGTTCCAGGGCACGTTGAAACCCGGGCCTGAACTGCCTGAGCAGATGAAGCAGGGGCTGCCCTTCCTCGGCCAGCCCGATGGGCAGGGGCGCTTCCCGCTGCGCTACCAGGGCCGTATCTGACGGCGTTGCCGTCTGAGCTGGCAAGCATCAACACCACCCCGCCCCGGCGGGGTGGTGTCGTTATGGGGCCGCGGCGGCCGGCGCCGTGATGAGGTGATTGAGAAAGAAGCGGAACAGCTCGGCCCGCGAGCGCAGGTGCAGCTTGGCGTAGAGGTGCTTGCGATGATTCTTCACCGTGCCGCTGCCGATGCCAAGCGCTCCGGCAATGGCCTCGGTATCCAGCCCCTGCAACAGCAATCCCGCCACCTGACGCTCGCGGCGGGTGAGGCTTGCGCCCCCCACGCTGGCGATGGCCTGCTCCACGGTCGCCTTGAGATCGGCGCCACCCGGTAGCGCCGGACTCTGGGCCAGCAACGCGGCTCCCTCCCGCCAGTGCTGGCGGCACAGCGAATGGACCAGTGGAAACAGCGCCTCCAGCCTAGCCAGCTCGTCACGGCTGAGGGAACTGCGCTTGTCGAGTCGCCCGAGAAACAGCATCAGGGTGAGGCCGCCGCGCACCGGCAGGATCAGCCCCACCTCCTCCTGCCAGCCGGTGGCCTGATAGAAGTGGTGGCGATACTCGGGATCGAGCCGCCCGCGCGACACCTGCGCCAGCGTCCAGACCCCGGCCCCTAGACCCTGCTCCAGCGCCTGCATAAAGGGATCCTGACTGAAGTGGCGGGTGAGGTAGCGATCGAACAGCAGGGCCCGCTGGTGGTGCAGGTTGTCATAGAGGTAAACGGGTCGCTGCCCCACCCCGAGCAGCAGGGCGCAGTCGAACGCCACCTGCTGCTGGATAAGGTGCACCAGGGCTGCCGGGAAGGCGCTGCCGTGCAGGGCATCGACGACGGCGGTGAGGTTCGTGGTCAGCGAATATGCGGTGAGGCGTTGGGTCATGGCGATAAGTTCCGGGTGGCGGGCTTCCCGCGATGGTCGTGCGATGGCCACACTATGGCCGGATGCTAGCACGAGAGTGGCAAAACTGTCCCCTGGGGGACATATTCGGCGCGCGCCGGAGCGGCGAGGATGTGGGCTTTTCCCCTGCTGTTGGAGAACCCATGATCAACCCCCACCTGCTCGATGAGCTGACCCAACGCGGCCTGGTGGCCCAGAATTCCGACCCGGTGGCGCTGCGCGATCATCTAGCCACCCCGCGCACCGTCTACTGCGGCTTCGATCCCACCGCTGGCAGCCTGCATATCGGCCATCTGGTGCCACTGCTGATGCTGCGCCGCTTCCAGCTCGCCGGCCACACCCCGGTGGCGCTGGTGGGGGGGGCCACCGGCCTTATCGGCGATCCCAGCTTCAAGGCGAGCGAGCGTAACCTCAACAGCGCCGAGACGGTGCAGGGCTGGGTAGCCAGCCTGTCGGCCCAGATAAAAGCGCTGCTGCCGGCCAGCGACGGGCTGGCGGCGCCGCTGCTGGTCAACAACGCCGACTGGATGGGGCAGATGTCCGCCCTCGATTTTCTGCGGGACATCGGCAAGCACTTCTCGGTCAACGCCATGCTGGCCCGCGAATCGGTGCGCCAGCGCCTCGCCCGCCCGGATCAGGGGATCTCGTTTACCGAGTTCTCCTACGCCCTGCTGCAATCCCAGGACTTCGCGGTGCTATACCAGCGCCTCGGCTGCACCCTGCAGATCGGCGGCAACGACCAGTGGGGCAACATCACCAGCGGCATGGATCTCACCCGTCGGCTCAATCAGGCCCAGGTCTATGGCATGACCCTGCCGCTCATCACCAAGGCCGATGGCACCAAGTTCGGCAAGACCGAGGGGGGCGCAATCTGGCTCGATCCGGCGCTCACCTCGCCCTACGCCTTCTACCAGTTCTGGCTCGGCACTGCGGACGAGGATGTCTACCGCTTCCTGCGCTACTACAGCTTTATGGCGCTGGCCGAGATTGAGGCGCTGGAGGCGGAGGATGCGAAGCGGCAGGGGCGCAAGCTGGCCCAGCAGGTGCTGGCGGACGAGCTGACCGAGCTGGTGCACGGCAAGGGGGCGCTGGCGGCGGCGCGGCGCATCAGCGAGCTCTTGTTCAGCGGTGACGTGGCGCGCCTCGGCGAGAGCGATCTGGCCCAGCTGGCCCAGGATGGCCTGCCGAGCAGCCCCATCGAGGGGGAAATGGATCTGGTGACCCTGTTGGTGGAGTGCGGCCTGGCGAATTCCAGGCGCATCGCCCGCGAGCTGCTGGCGGCGGGGGCGGTCAGCCTCAACGGTGCGATCCGCCAGGATGAGCCAGTGACCGACGGCGACTGGCTGTTTGGCCGCTATCTGCTGCTGCGCCGGGGCAAGAAGCAGTACCACCTGGTGATCCGCTCATGAGGGGGTGAGCGCCTCGATGACGTAGTCGAGGAAGTGGCCGACCAGGGCCGACTCGGCTCGGCGCTGGGTGTAGAGGGCATAGAAATGGGCCCCCTTGGGACGGAAGTCGGGCAGCACCTCGCGCACCACCCCCTCGGCCAGCTCGGCCGCCACCAGGTAGCGCGGCAGGCGGGCTATCCCCAGCCCCTGGCGCATCGCCTGGTGAATCGCCTTCTTGCTGCTGAAGGCCAGCTCGCCCGCCACTTCCAGCGGGATCTCGCGTCCCTGGGCAAGCAGGGTCCAGCGCTCGTGGCGGCTGTACTCCTGGCAGCGGGTGATGAGGGGGTGCTGCTGCAGATCCTGCGGCTCGCGCAAGGGCGGGTGGCGGTCCAGGTAGTCGGCGCTGGCGCAGAGCACCAGATCGTCCACCACGATGGGGCGCGCCAGATAGGGCTGAGTGCCGAGCTCGGTGCTGCGAAACGCCACATGCAAATTGTCGCGCAGCAGGTCGGCCGGGGTATTGCTGAAGTCGGCGATGATCCGCACCTCGGGGTTGTCGGCGCGAAAGCACAGCAGCACCGGGGTCAGCACCACCTCGCCCCACAGATCCGGCGCCGTGATGCGCAGCTCCCCGCACAGGGCCGAGCGGCGGCGCTGCAGGCCGTCCAGCAACTGCTCGTGCAGGGCGATCATCTGGTCGGCCTGGCGGTAGGCGAGCTCCCCCGCGTCGGTCAGCTGCACCCGGCGGGTGGTGCGGCTCAGGAGCGTGTTGCCGAGGCTCTGCTCCAGGTGGCGCAGATCCTTGGAGGCCTTGCTCGGGGTGATGCCGAGCTGGGCCGCCGCCGCGGCGAAGGATCCGCAGCGGACGATGGCGACCAGCAGGCGCATCAGGTAGAGGGTGTCGAGCTTGTGGTGACGCATGAGGGGTGACCTATTGTGTCTTGCTGGGAATGAATGCCTTGCTTGTGTGCCTGATTATATCCTGATTGTCCCGGTTTATAGTGGCGGCATTCCATTGCGATCCCGGGAGAGGGCGATGAACAAGGCACTTGGCGACAGCTTCCACTTCGAGCGAGCCGGATTGCGGCTCAAAAACCGGGCCGTGCTGGCCCCTTTGACCCACAACATGAGCGGGGCCGGCGGCGATCCCGCTCAGGCCGAGCTCGACTGGCTGGCGCGCTGCGCCCGGGGCGGTTTCGGCCTGCTCATCGCCGCCGCTACCCAGGTGCAGCCTGGCGGACGCTGCTGGGCGGGACAGCCGGCCCTGATGACCGACACCCAGCAGCAGGCCTTCACGGCCCTGGCCGACAGTGCGCGGCAGGCCGGGGCGCTGGCGGTGGTGCAGCTGCATCACGGCGGGATGCGGGCCTTGCCCGAGCTGAACGGCGGGGCGCCGGTCGGCCCGTGCGAGCTGGCGCCGGGTGGGCGCTACCCCCTCGGGGTCAAGGAGCTGAGCGAGGAGGGGATTCTTACGCTCATTGAAGCCTTCGTGCGCGCCGCCGAACGGGCTCATGGCGCCGGCCTGCACGGGGTCGAGCTGCACGGGGCCCACAACTTCCTGCTCTGCAACTTCCTCAACCCCCTGCACAACCGGCGTACCGACCGCTGGGGTGGCAGCATCGCCAACCGGGCGCGGATCCTGGTGGAGATAGTGCGCGGCATCCGCGCCCGCCTGCCCCAGGGCTTCCTGATCGGGGTGCGCCTCTCCCCCGAGAGCTATGCCCATATCCAGGGCATCGAACTGCCCCATCAGCTGGCGGTGGCGCTCCTGCTGGCGGACGAGGGGATCGACTACCTGCACTTCTCCATGGGGGACAGCTTCAAGGCGGTGGCGGGGGATCCCGACGGCGGCGCCCTGCTGGAGGCGGTGCGGGTCGGGTTGGCCGGGCGGGTGCCGCTCATGGTGGCGGGCAAGATTAGCGACGCCGCCTCGGCCGAGCTGGCTCTGGCCGGCGGCGCCGATCTGGTGGCGGTGGGCACGGCAGCGATCGGCAATCCGGACTGGATGGAACGGGTGAGCCGCGGCCTGCCCCTGCTGCGCGCACCCTTCACGGCGGCGCACCTCGCCGAGATCGGCTTCACCCCAAACGCCCTCGACTACCTGGCCGGCATGGGGGTACTGGCCCCGCGCGATGCAGCTTGAGGGCTTTAATAAGCAGATTGGCCGCTGAGCCGATATGACAAGGCCCTCGCGATGAGGGCCTTGAGCGTGTCAGGTGCCGAGGGGCAACAGCTCGGCGTAGTCGCGGATCGCCGGGAAGGCGGTGATGCTTTGCTCGGGCTGCCGGCTGTCCGGGTTCTGGATGGCGAGCTGGTAGCCGATGCCGTAATCGGCGGCGGCGCGCAGGATCCGCTCGCTATCATCCACGAACAGGGTGCGGGCCGGGTCGAACGCCAGCCGCTCGGCCAGTGCCTGCCAGCAGTGCTGGCTCTCCTTCGACCAGCCCAGCTCGTGGGTGCTCACCATCAGATCGAGGTGCTCGGCGAGGCCGAGGTGCGCATCCTTCACCGACAGGCTGGCGGGGTGGGCATTGGTGAAGAGCACCAGCTGCTTGCCGGCGGCCTTGAGAGCGGCCAGGAAGGGGATGACGTTGGGGCGCCACTGGATCTTCTCCAGGATCTCCTGCTTGAAGGCGCGGATGTCGAGCCCGAGCGTCTCGCTCCAGTAATCCACGCAGTACCAGTCGAGGGTGCCGCTGACGGCCTGGTAGTGCGCCTCGATCTGCACTCTGGCCTCGGCCAGCGGCAGGCCGAGTCGCTCGGCATAGCGCTCGGGGACCAGCTGTTGCCAGAGGTGGTTGTCAAAATGGAGGTCGATCAGGGTGCCATCCATATCGAGCAGGACAGTATCTATCTGGTGCCAGGGCAGTGGGGTCGGCATGGGGCCTCGGTGGTCGGGTCGAAACGGGCGGGCATTATAACGGATTTTTCCCGCCGCTTTCCCACCCTTGCCCCGTGGTGTTCGAGAGGGGAGTCGTTTACTCTTGAAACACGATTTTTTAACGAGCAGCCAGCCCCGATGAGTGATCACCACCAACGCAAACCCGTCCACCTCAGCGTCGACACCATGGCGCACGACAAGAGCAAGCCGGAGATCCTCAAGGCCGAGATCGTGGCCGAGAGCCGGCTGTTCAAGGTGGAGTCGCTCCACCTCAAGTTTTCCAACGGCGAGGAGCGGGTCTACGAGCGGATGCGTGGCGGCAACCGGGGCGCCGTCATGGTGGTGCCGCTGTTTGATGCCCACACCCTGCTGCTGGTGCGCGAGTACGCGGCGGGCACCCACTCCTACGAGCTGGGCTTTCCCAAGGGACTGATCGACCCGGGCGAAGATGCCTTCGAGGCGGGCAACCGGGAGCTGATGGAGGAGGCGGGCTTCGGGGCCAACAGCCTGACCCTGCTCAAGCAGGTGTCGCTGGCGCCGGGCTACTTCTCCAGCCGGATGGACATCTTGCTGGCGCGAGATCTCTTCCCCGAGCAGCGGGTGGGGGACGAGCCCGAGCCCCTCGAGGTGATCCCCTGGCCGCTGAACCGGATCGACGAATTGCTGGCGCGCCCCGACTTCACGGAGTCGCGCAGCATCAGTGCGCTGCTGCTGGCCCAACGCTGGCTGGCGGAGCAGGCAGAGTAGCCCGCAGGGGCAGTTTGAATACAGAGGATGACAAGATGCAGGAGTTGTTGGCCTGGGTGCCGGGGGTCAAGGAGATCGCGCGCGAAGCGGGCAGGATCCTTCACGAAATCTATCACGGCGGTCAGTTCGAGCGTCAGCTGAAGGAGGATGCGACCCCGGTCACCAGTGCCGATCTTGCTGCCGATGCCTACCTCAAACAGGCGCTGTCGGCGCTCACTCCCCATGTTCCCGTGCTGACCGAAGAGGCGGCCGACATCCCCTTCAGTCAGCGCGCCAACTGGCGTCAGTACTGGCTGGTGGATCCCCTCGATGGCACCGGCGAATTCATCGCCGGCAGCGGTGACTTCGCCACCCTGATCGCCCTGGTACAGGACAATGTGCCGGTACTCGGTGTCATCTATGCCCCCGAGTCGGACGTGCTCTACTGGGCGGTGCGCGGCCATGGCGCCTTCAAGGAGGCGAACGGCGAGGTGCACCCCATCAGCGCCATGCACCACGAGCACGATCAGCCCGATTCGCTGGTGGTGGCCATCAGCCGCCGCCAGAAGCTGGAGAACCTGACCCGCCGCCTCAACCCGGCCATCAACTACGAGCTGATCCCGCTCGGCTCCAGCTCCCTCAAGTCCTGTCTGGTGGCGGAAGGGGCGGCCGACTGCTACGTGCGGCTCGGCCCCACCGGCGAGTGGGACACCGCCGCCGCCCAGTGCATCGTCGAGGCGGCCGGTGGCCGCATCCTCAGCCTGGCGCTGCAGCCGCTGCGCTACAACGAGACGGAGTCGCTGGAAAACCCGGACTTCATCGTGATGGGGGATCCTGATCTCGCCTGGGGCAGCATTCTGGCGCACTGAGTGGGTGAACAGGTCATCATTGACGGCAATCAGGCGGCCCCATGGCCGCTTGATTGCTTGGTGTGATCCGCTGGTTTCATCGGGAATGAACAGAAATATCCGCTGGCAAAGCGTGGGAATGATAGTGAATCATCACAAGAGAGAGCGGTGGAATGGCACGATTTTTCAGGTAATTCTGCAAACGATCATTTGGCCAAAATAAAAAATTGACCATGAATGAAAATTTGGTTTTAAATTTCGTAAATTTAACAATATTTAGTTTTACTCATTTATGTGATCTCGATTCCATTCCCAATCTCACTGGCTGAAGCCCGTAATGGTAGTGATATGTTTCAGGGTGGACTTTTGAGAATTAAATCCCGATAAACCACAATGAACTCAGATTAAAACACTGACAAAAAGTGAATTAGTAATGAGTTTATCTGTAGACGTCACCAAGGAGCTGTCCGGTTCCTGCTCCACCACCGTCAGCGCCACCCCCTGGCGTCGCCACGACACCCACTGGGTCATCAGCCTGTTTGGCACCGCCGTCGGCGCCGGCATCTTGTTCCTGCCCATCAATCTGGGTCTGGGCGGGATCTGGCCTCTCATCATAGTCGCCGTGCTGGCCGGCCCCATGACCTTCCTGGCCCACCGCGGGCTGGCGCGCTTCGTACTCTCCTCGTCGCGCCCCCACGCCGACTTCACCGAGGTGGCCCAGGAGCACTTCGGCAAGATGGCCGGCCGCCTCATCTCGGCGCTCTATTTCCTCTCTATCTTCCCGATCCTGCTCATCTACGGGGTCGGGCTGACCAACACGGTGGAGAGTTTCATGATCAATCAGCTCGGCATGGATGCCCCGAACCGGGTGATGCTCTCCGGCCTGCTGGTGTTCGCCATGATCGCCGTGATGCTGGCCGGCGAGAAGGCGATGCTGCGCGCCTTTGCCGTCATGGTCTATCCGCTGGCGGCCATCCTGGCGGCGCTCTCCTGCTACCTGATCCCCCAGTGGCAGTGGCCGCAGCTGGGCAGCCTGGAGGGCGGCAGCTTCCTCAACACCGTCTGGCTGGCGCTGCCGGTCACCGTGTTCGCCTTCAGCCACGCCGCCGCAATCTCCGGTTTTGCCAACGTGCAGCGCCGGGAGTACGGCGAGCAGGCGGAAGCCAAGAGCAGCCTGATCCTGCGCAACACCACCGTCATGCTGGTGGGCTTCGTGCTGTTCTTCGTCTTCTCCTGCGTGCTGAGCCTCTCTCCGGCCCAGCTGGCCGAGGCCAAGGCCCAGAACGTCTCCGTGCTCTCCTATCTCGCCAACATCACCGACAACCCGGTGATCGTGACCCTGGGGCCACTCATCGCCTTCATCGCCATCAGCTCCTCCTTCCTCGGCCACTTCCTCGGTGCCCGCGAGAGTCTGAAAAGCCTGATCGCCAAGCCCACCGGCCTGTCGTTGGTCAAGGCAGACCGGCTCGGCATCGCCCTGATGTTCTTCTCCATCTGGGGCGCCGCCATCATCAACCCGGGGATCCTGGGGCTGATGGAGACCCTCTCTGGCCCGGTGATCGCCATGATCCTGTTCATCATGCCGGTGGTGGCCATCTACAAGGTGGAGGCGCTGGCCCGCTTCCGCCACCGCTGGGCCAACGGCTTCATCCTGCTGACCGGTTCATTGGCGGTGTCGGCGCTGATCTTCAGCCTGCTGAAGTAACGGCGAGCAACCAGCCGCAAAAGAGAGAGGCGACCCCAGGGTCGCCTCTCTTGTATCGGTCCGGTGGTGGCGTCAGCCCAGCTTGGCGCCGTTCTCCACCGCCTGCTCGGGGATGGCGATCACCACGGCGCCGTCCGGCCGGTAGAAGCCGGTCAGCAGAAACTCCGACTGGATCGGGCCTATCTGTTTGGGGGGGAAGTTCACCACGGCGACGATCTGGCGGCCCACCAGCGCCTCCGGTTGATAGAGGTCGGTGATCTGGGCGCTGCTCTTGCGCACCCCGAGCTCGGGGCCGAAATCCGCCCACACCTTGTAGGCCGGGCGGCGCGCCTCGGGGAAGGGCTCGACCCGCACCAGGGTGCCCACCCTGAGCTCCACCATCTCGAAATCCTGCCAGCTTATGGTCTGCATCTTGGCTCCTCGTTGCCCATACCTTGCATGAGCCTCAGCATGCCTCGAAACGACCTGCGCCGTCTTCGGCAAACGGCCGCCCGGTTACGGCAAGCGGCCGTTTTGTTGGCGCCAGAGGGAAGGGGTCAGTCCGGTTTCGGCCAGGAAGCGCTCGCCGAAGGCCCCCTGATTCTGGTAACCGCAGCGGCTGGCCACGTCGCCGACGGGCAGGGCGGTGTGGGCGAGCAGGGTACGCGCCAGTGCCATGCGCCGCGCCCGGATGTAGTGGGAGACGCTCATCCCCACCTGCTGCTGGAAGGCGTGCTTGAACTGGCTCTGGCCGAGGCAGGCGATGGCGGCCAGCCGCTCGTTGCTGAGAGGTTCGGCGAGATGCGCCTCGATATGACGCTGCACCTTGCCGATGCGCGGGGCGAGGCGGGCACGGCCGCGCGAGCCTGCCTGCTGCGCGTCTGCCAGCAGACCCAGCCACACCTGCTCCATGCCGGCCACGTGGCGCCCCTCGGCCACCATGCGGTGCAGGAAGGCGAGGTAGTGGCGCTGGGCCTCGTCCAGCTCGATGAAGGGGCGCTCGCCCAGCTCTCCGGGCAGCCAGTGACTCTCCTGCACCAGAAACGAGAGCGCCGGATCGGCGGCGTAGTCGTGCCGCTCACCGGGGGCGATGATGCAGGCAAAACCGGGTGCGAGCCGCCGCCCCTGGCCCTGCACCTCGATCTCGATGGGACCGTCGAGGGGGATCACCAGCTGGGCATGGTCGTGGCTGTGGCTGCAGACGTCGCTCTGGTAGCGACGCAGGCTGAAAGGGGCGGATAGCGATGACGCGGCCAGGGGCCGCGTCATCGAAGGGGGTTTGCTGTCTGGCATCTGCTGCTGGATTACTCGGCGTCGAAATCTTCGATCTCTTTGCCCAGCGCTTCCATGATGGCACGCGCCTCGGCAGGGACGCTGTCCGGATGATCCTTGCGCAGATCTTCGTCGCAGGGCAGCGGCTGACCGGTGAAGGCGTGCAGGAAGGCTTCGCAGAGCAGCTCGCTGTTGGTCGCATGACGCAGGTTGTTCACCTGACGGCGGGTGCGCTCATCGGTCAACACCTTCAGCACCTTGAGCGGGATCGAGACGGTAATCTTCTTGACCTGTTCGCTCTTCTTGCCGTGTTCCGCGTAGGGGCTGACGTAGTCGCCGTTCCACTCTGTACCCATGATCCACCTGTTCTCGTTTAGCCGTGAGCGCGGATTTTAACCCTTAAGGAATTTAATGGCAATCCAACAGCAAAGCCATTTAGACGTCTGGAAGTGTTGACGGCCTTTTTAAGCTGGCGTAGTGTGGTTCACCATGAGCCTGCAATGGCGGGATGACGCGTGGCAGCAAGATGCCAGCGTGTGAAGAGACATCAAGGAGAGTGACATGACCCACAAGGCCACCCAGGCAGTGCGCACCGGGATTGAGACTGATCAGCAACACGGTGCCGTGGTGCCGCCCATCTACCTCTCCAGCAACTACACCTTTGCCGACTTTGGCGAGCCCCGTCAATACGATTATGCCCGCTCCGGCAACCCGACCCGCACCAATCTGGCGGACGCGCTGGCGGCGCTGGAAGGGGGGGCCGGCGCCGTGGTGACCGGCACCGGCATGGGGGCTGTCCATCTGGTCACCACCGCCCTGCTCAAGGCGGGGGATCTGCTGATCGCCCCCCACGACTGCTACGGCGGCACCTGGCGCCTGTTCGAGTACCTGGCGGCCAAGGGCCACTACCGGGTGCAGTTCGTCGATCAGGGGGATGCGGCGGCACTGGCCGAAGCGCTGGCCCAGCAGCCCGCGCTGGTATGGGTGGAGACCCCCTCCAACCCGCTGCTGCGGGTGGTGGACATCGCCGCCATCGCCGAGGCGTCCCACGCGGCGGGCGCCAAGGTAGCGGTGGACAACACCTTCCTCTCGCCACTGCTGCAACAGCCGCTGGCGCTGGGGGCCGACCTGGTTGTGCACTCCACCACCAAGTACATCAACGGCCACTCCGACGTGGTGGGCGGGGTGGCGATCGCCAAGGAGCCCGAGCTGGCCGAGTCGCTGGTGTGGTGGGCCAACTGTCTGGGGCTCACCTCCGGGGCGTTCGACTCCTACCTCACCCTGCGCGGTCTGCGCACCCTGGCCCCCAGATTGCGCGCCCATCAGGAGAACACCGACCGCATCCTTGCCTTCCTGCAGCAGCAACCGCTGGTCAAACGCATCTATCACCCCAGCCTACCGAGCCATCCGGGCCACGATATTGCGCGCCGTCAACAGTCCGGTTTCGGCGCCATGCTAAGTTTTGAGCTCGATTGTAGCGAGGCGGGCATTCGCGCCTTCCTGGCGGCCCTCACCCTCTTCTCGGTGGCCGAATCCCTCGGCGGGGTGGAGAGTCTGGTGGCCCATCCGGCCAGCATGACCCACAGGGCCATGACCCCGGCCGCCCAGCAGGCGGCAGGCATCAGCAGCCAGCTGCTGCGCCTGTCGGTCGGTATCGAACACGGTGAGGATCTGGTGGCCGATCTGGCCCAGGCGTTTGCACAAGCACAGCAGGTGGCGAAGTAATGGAACAGCAGCAACAAGGAGAGATCGCGGTGGCAACAGAAGCAGGCTTGAAGCGACGTCACGTCCACAAATTCGGTGGCAGCAGCCTGGCGGATCCGGTCTGTTACCGCCGGGTCGCCAGCATTCTCGAACAACAAGCCGAGCAGCAGGGGGGCGGGCGAGAGCTGGTGGTGGTCTCCGCCGCCGGCAAGACCACCAACCGGCTGATCCAGCTGGTGGAGCTGGCCGAAGCCGGGGATGAAGCGGCCGGCGAGGCCATCTCGGCCCTGCAGGCCTACCAGCAGAGCCTGATCGACGGCCTGCTGGAGGGGGAATTGCACCTCGAGCTGAGCCAGCAGCTGGCCGACGACATGCAGCTCATCGCCAAGACCCTGGAGGGGCAGTTTGACCGCTTCGAGCGCAACGGCCTGCTCGCCTTTGGCGAGGTGTGGTCGGCGCGCCTGCTGGCGGCCCTGCTCACCAGTCGCGGCGACAAGGCCATCTGGCTCGATGCCCGCAGCTTCCTGCGCGCTGAGGATGGCGCCCTGGTCAAGGTGGATACCGCGCTCTCCAGCGAACTGCTCAAGGCGCGGCTGTCGGAACACGCCGGGCGCATCGTGGTGACCGGCTTTATCGCCGCCGACATGGAGGGACGCTCCCTGCTGCTCGGCCGTAACGGCTCCGACTACAGCGCCAGCCTGTTGGCCCTGCTGGCGGACGGCGAATCCACCACCATCTGGAGCGACGTGGCCGGGGTCTACAGCGCCGACCCGCGCCGGGTCAAGGAGGCGCGCCTGCTGGAGCGCCTGAGCCTCGCCGAGGCCAACGAGCTGGCCCGCCTCGGCTCCTCGGTGCTGCACTCGCGCACCCTGCAGCCGGTGGCCGACAGCCGCCAGCGCCTCACTTTGCGCTGCAGCTACAACCCGGACGAGGGCTGCACCCACATTCTGCGCCGCGCTCCCCGCTCCGGCGGCGCCCGCATCGTCTCCTCGGTGGATCAGATCGCCCTCATCGAGCTCAAGGTGCTGCCGCAGACTGATTTTGAGCAGACAGTGGCGGCCATCGAGGCTTATCTGGCCCGCCATCGCCTCAACCCGCTCACCCTGCAGCGCCAGCCGGATCGCCGGATCCTGCGCCTCGCCTACACCCTCGAGGTGGCACAGGGCGCGTTCGAGCTGCTGCGCGACTTCCAGCTGCAGGGCAGCTTTACCGCTCTTATCCAGCGCGAAGGCTACAGCCTGGTGGCGCTGGTGGGGGCCGGCGTCACCGACAACGCCGAGCAGTGTCACCGCTTCTACCAGCTGCTGGCGGATCAGCCGCTGGAGTTCGTGCAGGTGGCCAAAGATGGCCTGAGCCTGGTGGCCGTGCTGCGCCAGGTGGTGCTGGAGCCGCTGCTGATCGCCCTGCACAGCGCCCTGTTCAGCCGCCCGAACCGGGTCGGCCTGGTGGTGTTCGGCAAGGGCAACATCGGCGGCCACTGGCTGAACCTCTATGCCCGCGAGAAGGCGCGGCTCGAGCATGAACTGAACCTGGCGCTCACCCTCTACGGGGTGTTCAGCTCGGAGGGGGGCCTGCTCGATGAAGAGGGGCTGGATCCGCTCAAGGTGCAGGACAACTTCAATCCCAAGCCGCTGATCTGGCCCGAGCTGTTGGCCCAGCTGGAGCAGCACGGCTTCGATACCCTGATTGCGCTGGACATGACCGCCAGCGAGACGGTGAGCCGCTACTATCCGGACTTTGCCCAGCTCGGCATTCACATCATCGCCGCCAACAAGTTTGCCGGCGCCGCCGACAGCGAGTTCTACCAGCGCATCAAGCAGACCTGCCGCGACCATCAGGTGCAGTGGCGCTACAACGCCACCGTGGGCGCCGGGCTGCCGATCCAGTCCAGCATCCAGATGCTGCGCCAGAGCGGCGATCGCATCCAGGGGGTCTCCGGCATCTTCTCCGGCACTCTCTCCTGGCTGTTCCAGCAGTATGACGGCAGTCGCCCCTTCTCCGAGCTGGTGGACGAGGCGTGGCAGCACGGCCTGACCGAGCCGGATCCCCGCGAGGATCTCTCCGGCCAGGATGTGCGCCGCAAGCTGCTTATTCTGGCGCGGGAGGCGGGCTTCGAGCTCGACTCCGCCGACATCGAGCTGGAGAACCTGGTGCCCGTCTCCCTGCGCAAGGTGAGCACGGATCAGTTCATGGACAGGCTGAAAGAGCTGGATGACCCGATCCAGACCGCCTTCGAGGGGGCGCGCCGGGTCGGCAAGGTGCTGCGCTACGTCGCCCGTTTCGAGCACGACGGCAAGGCGCGGGTTGGGCTGGAGGCGCTGGAGCCGCACCACCCGTTCGCTAACCTGCTGCCGTGCGACAACGTGTTTGCCATCGAGAGCGACAGCTATCGCACCAATCCGCTGGTCATCCAGGGGCCGGGCGCCGGCCGGGAAGTGACGGCCGCCGCCATCCAGTACGACCTCTGGCAGATTTGTGCCAGCCTGTAACAGCGGACAAGTCGTTCAGTCAAAGAGGCGCCAGTGGCGCCTCTTTTTATTGTTTAGCGGCAGGTTTTTAGGTCTACGGGCTGATTTCCCTATCCCGTAAGCGGCCCGTTTTTGAGCTTCTTCAACAGGTTGCTGTCAGGAGTCAGGTAATAACCGGACTTGCACAGGTAGCATGAACGGGCACTACTCCCGCACAGACTGGCCAAGAATGGGCACGGTATTGGTTCCCCCTCTTATTCGCTGAGGTGAGCCCGCTTGTCCAGGCTGCGAGACAGGATGTCGAGCGAGCGGCGCCGGGCCATGGACGGCCCGTCGGTGCGTGCCGTCGGACAAGCGGGTGAGACGAAGGAACCCGACGTAGTCGGGCGAAGAAGCGGGGGAGAAGACCTTTGGTGACTTTGGGTCTTTCCAAAGTCACTCGCCCCAGCCCGAAGGGCGGGCGAAACCCCTTCAAGACCGGCAGGCTTGCATCCACCATCCTCTAAAGCTGTAAAGCGGGCGATTGCCCCTGATAGTTAATCGACCCTGCGATTCCATGGCAACGCCTAACGACCAAGGATTCTCCGGCAACATGGCTCCAGCGGGCCCTGTCGATATGACAAAGGGCGCCGAGGCGCCCTTTGTCATGGAGGGGAGCTTGATAGCCCCGACTATCAACCTGTGTTGCGCATGCCTGCGGCGATGCCGGCGATGGTGACCATCAGCGCCTGATCCAGCTCGGGATGCAGGGTCTCCGGGTGGTTGCGTGAGCGGCCCAGCAGCTCGACCTGCAGCACGTTGAGCGGGTCTGTGTAGGGGTTGCGCAGCTTGATGGACTCCTTGATCCAGGGCTGGTCGTCGAGCAAGTCGCCCTGCGGGCGCAGCTCCAGCACCACCTGGATGGAGTCGGCAAGCTCCTGACGCAGCTGTTTGCCGAGGCCCCACAGCTCTTTGGGCACCAGCCGGGTGTCGTAGTACTCGGCCAGCCAGACGTCAGCCTTGAGGAACACCATCTCCAGCATCTCGAGGCGGGTGCGGAAGAAGGGCCACTGACGGCTCATCTCTTCCAGCACGCCCTTCTGACCGTCGGCGATGGCTTGCTGCAGTCCCTTGTGGGCACCGAGCCAGGCCGGCAGCATCAGCCGGTTCTGGGTCCAGGCGAAGATCCAGGGGATGGCGCGCAGGCTCTCGACCCCACCGTTGGGTTTGCGCTTGGAGGGGCGTGAGCCGAGCGGCAGCTTGCCGAGCTCCATCTCAGGGGTGGCGGCGCGGAAGTAGGGCACGAAGTCCGGATGGCCGCGCACGATACTGCGGTAGTGATCGCAGGAGACAGAGGCCAGCTGCTCCATCACGGCGCGCCAGCACTCCTTGGGCTTGGGCGGCGGCAGCAGGTTCCCCTCCAGCACGGCGCTGGTGTAGAGGTTGAGGCTCTGGATGGCCACCTTCGGCAGGCCGAACTTGAAGCGGATCATCTCGCCCTGTTCGGTCACCCGCAGGCCACCGCGCAGGGATCCCGGCGGTTGCGACAGAATGGCCTGATGGGCAGGCGCGCCACCGCGGCCGACGGTACCGCCACGGCCATGGAACAGAGTGAGGCGCAGGTTGTTGGCCTCGGCCAGCGCTACCAGGGATTCCATGGCGGCGTACTGGGCCCAGCCGGCGGCCATCATGCCCGCGTCCTTGGCGGAGTCGGAGTAGCCGATCATCACGTACTGACGGCCCTGGATGTAGCCGCGATACCAGTCTACCGACAGCAGGCGCTCCATCACGGCGGTACCCGCCATCAGGTCTTCCTGGGTCTCGAACAGCGGGGCGACCGGCATGCGGAACTTGCAACCGGCCTCTTTCAGCAACAGCTGTACCGCCAGCACGTCGGACGGTGCGCCAGCCATGGAGATGATGTAGATGCCGAAGGCATCGGGATCGTGCTGGGCAATGACCTTGCAGGTATCCAGGGTCTCGCGGGTCTCGTCGCTCGGCGCCCAGTCGCTCGGGATGAGCGGACGGCGGGAGTTGAGTTCGTTGAGCAGGAAGGCCTGCTTGTCATCCTCGCTCCACTCGGCGTAGTCACCCATGCCGAGGTAGCGGGTCAGCTCGGAGAAGACCTGGCCGTGACGCTCGCCATCCTGGCGGATGTCCAGCTTGACCAGATGGATGCCGAAACAGGCCAGCTTGCGCAGCACGTCCAGCAGCATGCCATCGGCGATGTTGCCCATGCCGCAGGCGTGCAGAGAGTGGTAGCAGAGCTCCAGCGGCTCGCGCAGCTGGGCGGTGGTCTTGACCAGATCCCGGCTCTCGCTCGCCTGGCCCTGCACCTTGGCGGTGAGAAACTCCTGGGTCTCGCGCAGCTGTTCGCGCAGCTCGCGTACCAGGGCGCGGTAGGGCTCAGGGTGATCGCCGACCCGCTCGCGCACGGCGTCGGTGCAGTCGGACATGGAGAGCTCGGAGGTGAGCTCCTTGATGTCCTTGTAAAACAGGCTCACCGCCATCCAGCGGCCCAGCTCCAGCACCTCGGCGGTCACCTTGGCGGTGACGAAGGGGTTGCCGTCGCGGTCACCACCCATCCAGGAGGTGAACTTGACCGGCGCGGCATCCAGCGGCAGCCGCACACCCAGGTGGTGTTGCAGCCGCTCGTCCAGATTGCGCATGAATTCGGGGATGGCCGGCCACAGGCTGTTCTCCACCACGGCGAAGCCCCACTTGGCCTCGTCCACCGGGGTCGGGCGCTGTTCGCGGATCTCGTTGGTGTGCCAGGCCTGGTTGACCAGCTGTTCGATGCGATTGAGGATCTTGTCCCGCTCGCGGGGCAGCAGATCGGACAGCTCCAGCGCCTCGAGGCAGTCGTTGAGCTGCACGTGCTTGTGGATCAGGGTGCGACGGGTCACCTCGGTGGGGTGGGCGGTCAGTACCAGATCGATGTCCAGCTCGCGCACGGCCTGGATGATGGCCTCCTGCGACAGGTTGGAGGCTTTCAGCTTGTCGAACATCTGCTCGAGCGGATCCGGGGTACAGACCTGCTCTTCGCAGCGACGGGAGATGGTGTGGAACTGTTCGGCCACGTTGGCCAGGTTGAGGAACTGGCTGAAGGCGCGGGCCACCGGCAGCAGCTCGTCGTCGCTCAGGTTGCGCAGGGTGTCGAGCAGACGTTCCCGGTCCGTCTCATTGCCTTTGCGGGAGGATTTGGCCAGCTGGCGAATGGTTTCGATCTTGTCGAGGAAGGCCTGTCCCTGATGATCCTTGATGGACTTGCCCAGCAGTTGACCCAGCATGCCTACGTTGGCGCGTAGTGCGGCGTACTTTTCGTTCATTCCACATCCTTATCTTGTTGGTGCCTGACACCCATCCGGGGTGCGAGACGACCTCACTTATTGTTGTGCGATTACAACATATGCTCCGTCATCTTAGGGTGACAATCTACCCAGATTGTCTGCGCAAGGTCAAATAACAGGCCGATTCAGAACATGTATTTCCATCACCTGTCCCGAGGTGCGATGTCATGTAACTTACTTACATTCCCGTCAGTTCAGAGGCAGAAACGGCGGATCAGGTGCTGCAATACGCTGGTGGTCGGTTTGACGAACGACAGATCGAGATATTCGTCCGGCTGGTGGGCCTGGGCGATATGGCCGGGGCCCAGCACTATGGTTTCACAACCGAGCTGCTGGATGAAGGGGGCCTCGGTGCAATAGTTCACGGATTCGGCGGCCCGACCGCTGGCCCGTTCGGCCTCGCGCACCAGCTCCGAGTCATCGGCGCAGGCATAGGCGGGGATGGGTTCGTGCAGGTGCTGCAGGTGCAGGCAGCCCGGCTGGTGGATCTCGATGGGGGAGAGCGCTTCTTTGAGCATGCCCATCAGCTCGTCGGGGCCCACCTGCGGGGTGGGCCGCATGTCGATGTGCAGTTCGCAGCAACCGCAGATGCGGTTCGGGCTGTCGCCCCCCTGGATGTAGCCGAGGTTCAGGGTCGGCTGCGGCACGGCGAATCTGTGGTCGGCGTACTTCTCCTTCAGGCTGTGCTGCAGCTTGAGTACCTGACCCATGGCCTGGTGCATGATCTCCAGCGCGTTGACGCCGTTGGCGGGATCCGAGCTGTGACCGCTCTTGCCGGTAATGCGGATGGCTTCCGACATGTGCCCCTTGTGGGCCACCACAGGCACCAGCCCGGTCGGCTCGCCGATCACCGCATAGTCGGGTTTCAGCTCAGCCGCAGCGGCGATAGCGCGGGCCCCCGCCATGGTGGTCTCTTCATCGGCGGTGGCCAGGATGCGCAGCGGCTTGCTGAGCGTCTTGAGGTCGATCTCCTTGAGCGCCTCGACGATAAAGGCGAAGAAGCCCTTCATATCGATGGTACCGAGGCCATATAGGCGGTTGCCCTCTTCGGTCACCTTGAAGGGATCCTTGCGCCAGGCGCCCTCGTCGAACGGCACCGTATCTGTGTGGCCCGCCAGCAGCAGCCCCCCTTCGCCTTGACCTATCGTCGCCACCAGATTGAACTTGCCCGGCAGATCGGGCAGGGCGGTCACCTCGCATTGAAAGCCGAGCTGACCGAACCAGTCGGCCAGCAGCCGGATCACCGCCTCATTGCTCTGATCCCAGCGGGGATCCGTGCTGCTGATGGACGGAATCGCAATAATATTCTTGTAGAGTGAAAAAAAATCCAGATTGGCCACCTGCTCCTCCTTGCTTCCCCGGAATGTTTCTGTTAGAAAATACAAATGCAAAGTGAGTGCATGAATATTCTGTAAGTTTGCCTGAATACGTGGCTCATCGACAAGGCTTCTAGTTGTAAGGGAAAGTTAATGTTCTGTCACCTGATCTATAACCGACGACACACACCCGCCTGAATTGCCCCTCCGCACTCGTGCATGGGGCATCGAACCCCCTTGTGCACCGCAGCACCATGCTGTGAATCTCGAACTCTGACTTGGAATACTCAACATGCTTAACACCGTTATCGTCGGTGCCAGTGGCTACGCGGGAGCCGAGCTGGCCGCCCTGGTCCAGAACCATCCACAACTCAAGCTGTTCGGCCTCTATGTTTCCGCCGGCAGCCAGGACGCCCACAAGCGTTTCTCTTCTCTGCATCCCCAGTGGGTCGGCGCCCTCGATCAGCCGCTGCTGCCGCTGGACGAAGATGGCATGACCCGGATCCTGACCCAGGCCGATCTGGTGTTGCTGGCCACCGCCCACGAGGTGAGCGCCGAGCTTGCACCCAAGTTCCTGGCCAAGGGGCTGCCGGTGTTCGATCTCTCCGGGGCCTTCCGGGTCAGGGATCAGCAGTTCTACGCCTCCTACTACGGCTTCACCCATGAGAGTGAGCAGTGGCTGGATCAGGCCGCCTACGGCCTGGCCGAGTGGAATGCCGAAGCGGTCAAGGCGGCCCAGCTGATTGCCGTGCCCGGTTGCTACCCGACCGCCTCCCTCTGCGCCCTCAAGCCGCTGCAGCAGGCCGGTCTTATCACCAAGGGGTGGCAGCCCATCATCAACGCCGTCTCCGGGGTTTCCGGTGCCGGTCGCAAGGCGGCCATCAACACCAGCTTCTGCGAGGTGAGCCTCAACCCCTACGGCACCTTCAATCACAGACATCAGCCGGAGATCAGCCACCACCTCGGCAAGGAGGTGCTGTTCCAGCCTCACCTTGGCAACTATGTGCGCGGCATCCTGGCCACCATCTATGTGCAGCTAGCGGATGGCGTGACGCCGACCCAGGTGGATCAGGCCTACCTCAAGGCTTACGAGGGCAAACCGCTGGTGCGTCTGACCGGTCAGATGCCCTCCATCCGCGGGGTGGCGGGCACCCCTTACTGCGACCTCGCCTGGCAACAGCAGGGCAACATGCTGGTGGTGGTATCCGCCATCGACAACCTGCTCAAGGGCGCCGCCTCCCAGGCCATGCAATGCATAAATATCAAATTCGGATTTGAACCGGCCACCGGCCTGATTTAAGGACTCAAGGAAGGATTGCAACGATGAACAAGCAGACTCTGGTAATCAAGCTGGGTGGTGCACTGATCGAGAACGACGAGGCGCTGACCGCCCTCTTCGCCACCCTCAAAAGCTTTCTTGACGAGCAGCACAGACCCCTGGTGCTGGTGCACGGCGGCGGCTGCCTGGTGGATGACCTGCTCAAGGGGCTGGGTCTCACCTCCACCAAGAAGAACGGTCTGCGGGTGACCCCGTTCGAGCAGATCCCCTTCATTGCTGGCGCGCTGGCCGGCACCGCCAACAAACAGATGATGGCCAAGGCCATCGCCACCGGCATCCCGGCGGTGGGGCTCTGTCTGGCGGATGGCGGTCTGTGCCAGGTGACCCAGCTCGATCCGGCACTCGGCGCGGTCGGTGACTGCCAGCCGGGCAACTCGGCACTGGTGGCGGGGATCCTCGCTCAGGGCTTCCTGCCGGTGGTGAGCTCCATCGGCATCACCGCAGACGGGCAGCTGATGAACGTCAACGCGGATCAGGCGGCTACCGCCATTGCCGAGGCGCTCGGCGCCGACCTGGTGATGCTCTCCGATGTGAGCGGCATCCTGGATGGCAAGGGCAAGCTGGTGCCCCAGCTCGACAAAGTGACCGCGCTGGATCTGATGGAGAAGGGGGTGATCAGCGACGGCATGGCGGTCAAGGTGAAAGCCGCCCTGCATGCCGCCGAGACCCTGGGCAAACCGGTCTGTGTCGCCAGCTGGCGCTACCCGGATCAGCTGCTCAAGCTGCTGGCTGGCGGTGCGGTTGGCACCCAGGTCTCTCTCTGATCTCCACCGGAACAAGGAACATCCGATGCAACATCTTCTGAAAGACAGCGACTTGAGCAAGGCCCAGATCGAGGCGCTGATCGCCCTGGGAAAATCGGTCAAGGCCGATCCGAAAAAGTACGGCCAGGCACTGGCGGGCAAGAGCGTGGTCACCCTGTTCGAGAAACCCTCCCTGCGCACCCGGGTCACCTTCGACATCGGCATCGCCAAGCTGGGTGGTCACAGCGTCTATCTGGACCAGCAGAACGGTGCGCTCGGCAAGCGGGAATCGGTGAAGGATTTCGCCGCCAACCTGTCGCGCTGGTGTGATGCCATCGTCGCCCGGGTGTTCGATCACCAGACTCTGGTCGAGCTGGCGGAGCACGGCACAGTGCCTGTGGTGAACAGTCTGTGCAACCTCTACCACCCCTGCCAGGGGTTGGCGGACTTCATGACCATCAGCGAGCACTACGGCGATCTGTCGAAGGTGAAGCTGGCCTATCTCGGCGATGGCAACAACGTCAGCCACTCCCTGCTGCTGCTGGGGGCGACGCTGGGCACCGACGTGACCCTGGTCTGCCCGAAAGGCCACGGCCCGGATACCCAGATCTTCCTGCAGGCCCAGGCGCTGGCGGCCCAGTCCGGTGCGACCATCCACATCAGCGACGACGTGGCCGCCATCGAAGGGTTTGATGTGGCCTACACGGATACCTGGGTCTCCATGGGTGACAACACGCCAATGGAGCAGGTAAAAGATATCTTTATGCCTTATCAGATCAACCAGGCCCTGCTCGACCGCACCGGCATCCAGCATGTGCTGCACTGCCAGCCGGCGCACCGGGAGCTGGAGATCACCTCTCAGGTCATGGACGGGCCTGGCTCCCTCATCATGGACGAGGCTGAAAACCGGATGCATATCCAGAACGCCGTGCTGCTGACCCTGCTTGGGCACAAATAACGGCAACCGACCCCAAATCACACCCTTTTATCGAATCATCATGGAGAGAAGTAAATGAGCGGAATCAACAAGATCGTACTGGCTTACTCGGGCGGACTGGATACCTCGGCCATCATTCCCTGGCTGAAGGAAAACTATGACGCGGAGATCATCGCCTTCGTCGCCGACGTCGGTCAGGAGCGTGACGATCTGGAAGGGATCGAGCAAAAAGCCATCGCCTCCGGCGCCACCAAGTGCATCGTCAAGGATCTGCGGGAAGAGTTCGTCAAAGAGTACGTCTACCCGACCCTGAAGACCGGCGCTGTCTATGAGGGCACCTACCTGCTGGGGACCTCCATGGCCCGTCCGGTGATCGCCAAGGCGATGGTCGAAGCTGCGCTGGCGGAAGGGGCCGACGCCATCTCCCACGGTTGCACCGGCAAGGGCAACGATCAGGTGCGTTTCGAAGGTGCGGTGGCCGCGCTGGCGCCCCAGCTGAAAGTGATCGCCCCCTGGCGTCTGTGGGACATGCGTTCCCGGGAAGATCTGCTGGCCTACCTGGAAGCCCGTCAGATCCCCTGCAAGGCGACCCTGAAGAAGATCTACAGTCGCGATGCCAACGCCTGGCACATCTCCACCGAGGGTGGCGAGCTGGAGAGCACCTGGAACGAGCCGTCCGAAGCGGTCTGGCAGTGGACCGTTTCCGCCGAACAGGCACCGGATCAGCCGGAGTACGTCAAGCTGACCGTGGCCCAGGGTGAAGTGGTGGCCGTTGACGACCAGCCGCTTAGCCCGCACCAGATCCTGATGACCCTGAACGAGCGTGCTGGCAAGCACGGCGTGGGCCGTATCGACATCACCGAAAACCGGATGGTGGGCATGAAGTCCCGTGGTTGCTACGAGACCCCGGGCGGTACCGTGATGGTCGCCGCGCTGCGCGCGGTAGAGGAGCTGGTCTTGGATCGCCCGACCCGCGCCTGGCGCGAGAAGCTGGGTGCCGAGTTCTCCCACCTGGTCTATGACGGTCGCTGGTTCACCCCGCTGTGCAAGGCCATCGTTGCCTCTGCCAACGCCATCGCCGAAGATCTCGACGGTGAAGTGGTGCTGAAGATGTACAAGGGTCAGGTCACCGCGGTACAGAAGAAGTCGCCGAACAGCCTCTACTCCGAAGACTTCGCCACCTTCGGCGCCGACGAAGTGTACGACCAGAGCCATGCCGAAGGCTTTATCCGTCTCTACACCCTGGCGAGCCGGATCCGCGCCATGAAAGAGCAGCATCAGGCGATCGGTGGTGACCACACTCACGGTTAATTCATGAATAGAGGGGGAGAAATCCCCCTTAATTCTTTGATACGGGGGGGGACTCGATGACTGAAGAGAAATTCAAGACTGTTAGTGATTATCTGCAAGATAGCTTTCCTGGGTTTGATGAGTCGCTCCGTGACCAGGTTAACAACACTGGAAACTATTTGTTCAAAATCAAGTCGGGAAAGAAAAGTCTTCTATTGGAGATTTCTGAGTGTTGGTTAGAAGATCATCCAGCACTCAACATACGGGAACTTCTCGAGTTGAACAGAATTGCAGATATGATGCTTGCGCATCCCGACAAAAGTGTTGTGATTAGAACTACTGGGATCACAACTAGAGACAAGCAATAAGCAAGCTGTATGTAAACAGCCGCAGTAATTCAAGGAGAGCAGTATGGCACTTTGGGGTGGACGCTTCAGTCAGGGAGCCGATAGCCGGTTCAAGCAGTTCAACGATTCGCTGCGGTTCGATTACCGGCTGGCGGAGCAGGATATTCAGGGCTCCATGGCCTGGGCCCGCGCGCTGGTGAAAGTGGGTGTATTGACTGCCGATGAGCAGGGCAAACTGCAACAGGCGATGGAAGTGCTGCTCGCCTCTGTGCAGCAGGATCCCCAGCAGATCCTGAGCTCGGACGCCGAAGACATTCACTCCTGGGTCGAGAGCCAGCTTATCGCCGCTGTCGGCGATCTTGGCAAGAAGCTGCACACCGGCCGCTCGCGCAACGATCAGGTCGCCACCGACCTGAAACTCTGGTGCAAGGCGCAGGGTGAGCTGCTGCTCGGCTCCATCACCGCCCTGCAACAGGGGCTGGTGGCCTCTGCCCGTGCCAATCAGGCCGCCGTGCTGCCGGGTTACACCCACCTGCAGCGCGCCCAGCCGGTCACCTACGCCCACTGGGCGCTGGCCTATGTAGAGATGCTGGAGCGGGATTACTCCCGGCTGCAGGATGCCCTCAAGCGCCTCGACACCAGCCCGCTCGGCTGCGGCGCGCTGGCGGGCACCGCCTACGCCATCGACCGCGAAGCCTTGGCGCTGGACATGGGCTTTAGCGGTGCCACCCGCAACAGCCTGGATTCGGTCTCCGATCGGGATCACGTGGTGGAGCTTATGCACGTGGCGTCCCTCTCCATGACCCACCTGTCGCGCTTTGCCGAAGACCTCATCTTCTACAACACCGGCGAGGCGGGCTTTGTCGAGCTCTCCGATGCAGTCACCTCCGGCTCGTCGCTGATGCCGCAGAAGAAGAACCCGGATGCGCTGGAGCTGATCCGTGGCAAGACCGGCCGGGTGGTCGGCGCCCAGCTGGGCATGCTGATGAGCCTGAAGGCGCTGCCACTGGCCTACAACAAGGACATGCAGGAAGACAAAGAGGGGCTGTTCGATGCCCTCGACACCTGGCACGACTGCCTCGACATGGCTGCGCTGGTGCTGATCGATCTGAAGGTCAATGGCGAGCGCACCATGGCGGCGGCCCAGGGCGGCTACGCCAACGCCACCGAGCTGGCAGATTATCTGGTGGCCAAGGGGATTCCGTTCCGTGAGGCGCATCATATCGTCGGTGAAACCGTGGTCTACGCGATCCAGGTGAAGAAGCCGCTGGAAGAGCTCTCCCTCCCTGAGTTCCAGCGCTTCAGCCCCGTGGTGGGGGAGGATGTCTATCCGAACCTGGAGCTGGAAGCGACCCTGGCCAAGCGGGTTGCCAAGGGCGGCGTCGCCCGCGAGCAGATCGAATCGGCCCTCACCGCCGCCGAACAGTGGCTGGCCAAACGCGTCTAAGCGCACAGGAACATCAAGAGAGGGCGTCAGCCCTCTTTTTTATGTCGGCTTATCAGCCTGTTTCGCTTGCCCCGAGGGCGGCAAAGCGGGCATAAATCCCTGACCAGGCTGAATGGAACTCAGCGCCAACCAGAAGGAACCTGCATGTACTTGCCACCCCATTTTGCCGTCACCGACTCCGAGACCCTGCACCAGCTGATCCGAGCATATCCGCTGGGGGCTCTGATCACCCATGGTGAAGGGGGGCTGGATGCTAACCACCTGCCGTTCGAATTCGATGCTGGAGCAGGGGAACATGGCGTCCTGCGTGCCCATGTTGCCCGCAACAATCCACTCTGGCAGGAGGTGAAAGACGGCGACGAGGTGCTGGTGATCTTCAAGGCTGCAGATGGCTACATCTCTCCCAGCTGGTATCCGGGCAAGCAGGAGCATCACAAGCTGGTGCCGACCTGGAACTACAGCGTGGTGCATGCTCACGGTCGCATCCAGATCCGTGACGATGCCCGCTTCGTGCGCCGGCTGCTGGCAAATCTGACCCGCACCCATGAAGCCGCAGAGCCAACCCCCTGGAAGATGGCGGATGCGCCGCGAGACTATCTCGAGGCCATGGTGCAGGCGGTCGTCGGCATTGAAATCGAGATAACCGGGCTGGTCGGCAAGTTCAAGCTGGGTCAGAACAAGGAGGCGGCGGATCGCCTGGGGGCGGCCAATGCCTTGCAGGATCGCGGGCAGAGCACGCTGGCAGAGGCGATGCTGAGTCCACCTTCCTCACTACCCTAGCGTGGCATCATGGGATCCGGCCCGGCAAAAACGGCAACCAGGAGGTTGCCGTTTTTTATTGCTCACCGCCGTTCACACACTGGCATTGAGCAGCTTGCCGACGCCTTCCCCCTTGCCATTGGGCAGGGTCTGCTTGAAGGCGAAGAGCAGCTGATCGAGGCTGAGGTCGCTGTTGCCAAGGGAGCCCTTGAGGGTGTCGAGTTCGCCCTGCAGGGCGTCGAGGCGGGTGCTCTGGGTGCCGTTTGCCAGCTGGGTGCGGGCGGCGTCGATGGCCTGGGGCAGCGACTGGCCCGAGTACTCTTGGCCCAGGGTCTGCATCAGCGCCCCCATGAAGTGGTTGATGGCGGGGCGGTTTTGCTCGCTGTTTGCCTCCTTGACGTCGAGGCGCTGGAACAGGCTCTGCACCGTGGGGGCGAGCCGCTCTTCCTGCACGGGGGGCTCGGTCTGGGCCGGTGGCGTGCTGTCCCCAAGCAGCTTGCTGCCGAGCTTGAGGGCGAGGGAGGCGAGGGGAAGCAGGGTGCCGATGGCGATCATGATGTCACTCTCCGTACTACTGATGTCATGACGGAGCAGGGAACGGGCCAATTTGGCGAAAATTTAGTCTTAGAGTGGCAGGGGACTGATCCTGCGGTGAATTTAGTTTTGGCCAGGCAGAGGGCGGGCGAGAGCGAGAGAGGGCGGCGGCAAACCCTTGCAGCCCGGGGGCTGGCGGTTTGCCGCCCGGCTTGCCGGATCAGAGCTCCTTGAACGGGCGGCGCTTCTCCTCCTCGATGACGATGGCTTCCAGATTGGCGATGCGCTCCTGCAGCTCGTTGATGAGCATGTCCTGCTTGCCGAGACGATCGGTGATGCGGGCATCCCCCAACTGGTAGCGGGCCCGCTTGCTGAGAAAGCCGAACAGAGCGCTGATGAAGACGATCAGCACGATACCGGTCCACATGGTCATGAATGACTCCTTGCCGATGAATAAACGAGAAAACAGCCTTGTTGCCATCTGTTGTCTCATACCCGATTGCCGGCTGCAATGGCCGGCAAGGGGGTGGACGGGAATGTCGAGGGGCTGTTTTGCCCGCGTCAGACCGTCTGCCAGAGCGGACGGCCGAGCCAGAGCCCCCACAGGGTCAGGTGCAGCAGCACGATGAACCAGAATACCCTGCGATAACTCCCCTTCTGGGTCTTGTGGCGCAGCCAGTGGCGGGCCAGCAGGGCGCCGGGCCAGCCGCCGAACAGCTCGAGCAGATGGAGCCGGGACTCGGGGATGCGCCAGCCGCCGCGCACCGCCTGGCGCTTGTCGTGGGCGTAGGCCAGCATCGTCAGCAGACTCATGGAGGTGATTATGGCCAGCGGCCACCAGTTGGCGTCGGCCAGGCCGAGCCAGGCCGTCCACAGCAGGGGGAGCAGGGCGAGCCAGATCACAGGGCCAGCTCCCAGCCGCGGGGGGCGTCCGGGCTCAGGCTGCGGATCACGCGCGCCGGGTTGCCCACCGCCACCGAGTCGGCCGGAATGTCGCGGGTGACCACGGCGCCGGCCCCTATGATGGATCGCGGCCCTATGGTGACGCCGGGGCAGATGATGGCGCCACCGCCAATCCAGCAGTCATCGCCGATCCGCACCGGCTTGTTGTAGGCGGTCCAGTTGCGTCGCTCCAGATAGTCCATGGTGTGGGTGGCGGTGTAGATCTGCACGTTGGGTGCCAGCAGCACATGGCTGCCGATGTGCACCTCGCCCACGTCGAGAATGGTGATGTTGAAGTTGAAGAAGCTCTTCTCGCCGATGTGGATGTTGCGGCCGAATTCGCAGGTGAAGGGAGTGCTGATCCAGCAGGAGTCGGGGCAGTGGCCGAACAGCTCGCCGCACAGGCGCTGGCGCAGGGCTTGGTCACCGGCCGGGGAGGCGTTGAGTTGTGCCAGCAGCGCCTGACCGCGGATCCGGTCGTTCGCTATCTCCTCGCTCTGGCTGTCCAGGGCGCCGCCCGCCAGAACCTTGTCCCAATCGCTTGCCATGCTACCGCTCCTCTCATGTGCCAAGAGGAGCCAGTATACGCGAGCACTTTGGCGGCGTCAGGCTGTCACTTGCTGCAACCTCAGGCGCCCGGCCAGATCAGCGGCAGGATCAGCAGGGCCGAGACGAAGTAGGGCAGCAGCACCCGCAGCCCCAGCCGGCGGCCGCCGATCCCCAGGGCCAGCAGCCCCTTCACCAGCGAGTTGACCAGCCCGGCCAACAGGATGCCGCGGGCCGCCACCTCCAGCGCCAGCTCCTTGTGGGAGAGCTGGGAGAGCGACAAGGTGATGGCGTCCACGTCGGTGATGCCGGAGACCAGCGACAGCAGATAGACCCCGGAGTTGCCCACCTTGCTCTGCAACAGGGTGGCCATGAAGCCGATCAGCGCTAGCAGCAGGCCGAACTTGATGGCGGTGGCGAGATCGAGCGGGTTGCTGGTCTGGGGTTGCACCGGGCCGTCGGTCAGCTCCTCGCGCTGGCGCCAGAACCAGAAGGCGAAGCCGTAGACGGTGGCTGCCAGCAGCAGCAGGGGCGCCGCCAGGCGCATCGCCAGCTCGTTGTGGATGAGCAGCACCAGCACCAGCAGTCGCAGCCACATGGTGGCTCCTGCCAGCAGGATGCCGGTGGCCAGCAGCCGCTCCAGCCCGCCCTGCTCCTTGTTGAGGCGGGCAAACTGCAGGGTGAGGGCGGTGGAGGAGGCGAGCCCGGCCAGCATGCTGGTGAGCACCAGCCCGGCGCGGGTGCCGAGCAGGCGTACCGCGAAGTGACCGCAAAACGAGATGCCGGCGATCACCACCACCATCAGCCAGATCTTGAAGGGGTTGAAGGCATCGAGCGGGCCCATCTCCTCATTGGGCAGCACCGGCAGCAGCACCAGCGAGATGAGTAAAAAGCGCAGGGTGGCGTGAAATTCGGTCTCGCTCAGAAACAGCATCCCCTGCTGGATCTTGCCCTTGAGCCCCATCAGCAGCGCCGCCAGCACGGCGCAGGCCACTGCCTCGCTCGGGCTCAGCAGCACCGACATCAGCCCCAGCAGATAGGTGAGCAGCATGGCCACCGAGCTGGTGAGGCCGAACTCCCCCTGCCAGCGCTGGGCCAGCCAGACCGAGAGGCCGCAACCAATCACCACCGCCAGCAGGCCGAGCAGCGGCAGCCAGGGGCCCAGGGTGGGCAGCAGCAGGGCGCAGACCCCGCCGAGCAGGCCGATGAGGCCGTAGGTCCGCATCCCGGCGATGCGTTGGTTGTCCCCCAGCTGGCGCACCTGCCAGCCGCGCTCCAGCCCTATGATGAGGCCGATGGCCAGCGACACCAGGGCGCCATTGACGGGTTCTGCATTGATCCACATAACGACTTCCTGTTCGTCATCAGCCTGCCTTGTTTCCATGATGGCACAGCCGGCATCGGGCCAGCGCGGCCTGGCTCACAGAGTGCGCGAATGGCGCCTGCGCCCTCCTGATATGAGCAAATGAGATAAGCAAAGCGTTATTTCTTGGTTCTCGGCATAACAAGCCCACGGCATGCTGAACTCAACCCAACGAGATATGGAGTATCCCCATGAAACTGCGAACGACCGCCCTGACCCTGCTCTCCCTGCTGGCCCTCGGTCAGGCCAATGCCGCCGAGATCCACCTGCTCAACGTCTCCTACGATCCGACCCGCGAACTGTTCCAGGAGTACAACGGCGCCTTCGCCAGGGAGTGGAAGGCGAAGACCGGCAACGATGTTGTGGTCAGCCAGTCCCATGGTGGCTCCGGCAAGCAGGCGCGCGCCGTGGTGGACGGGCTGGAGGCGGACGTGGTGTCGCTGGCGCTGGCCTACGACGTCAATGCCGTGGCCAGGCAGGGGCTGATTGGCGCCGACTGGCAGAGCCGGCTGGCCAACAATGCGGCGCCCTACACCTCCACCATCGTCTTCCTGGTGCGCAAGGACAATCCCAAGCAGATCAAGGACTGGGATGATCTGGTGCGCAAGGACGTGGCCATCGTCACCCCCAACCCCAAGACCTCCGGCGGGGCGCGCTGGAACTACCTGGCTGCCTGGGGCTACGCCCTGAAGAAGAGTGGCAGCGAGGAGGGGGCCAAGCAGTTCGTCGGTGATCTCTACAAGAACGTGAAGGTGCTGGACTCCGGCGCCCGTGGTGCCACCACCAGTTTCATCGAGCGCGGCCTCGGCGATGTGCTGCTGGCCTGGGAGAACGAAGCCCTGCTGGTGCTGGGTCAGCCCGGCAATCGCGACAAGTTCGAGCTGGTGGTGCCGTCGGTCTCCATCCTGGCCGAGCCGCCGGTGGCGGTGGTGGACAAGGTGGCCAGGAAGCACGGCACCGAGGCGGTGGCCAAGGCTTACCTCGACTACCTCTACTCCGACGAGGGGCAGCGCATCGTCGCCAAATATCACTATCGCCCCAGCAACCCGGCGATCCTGAAGGAGACCGCAGCCCAGTTCCCGCAGCTGACTCTGTTCACCGTCAAGGATCTGGAAGGGGACTGGGACAAGGCGCAGAAGAAGCACTTCGCCCAGGGCGCCCTGTTTGACCAGATCTATCAGCCGGGTCACTGAGCGGCCGGCTATCGTCAACTGAACTGGCCCCTGTGCCAGCTGATAGGAGCACCAAGATGAACAAGATCCTCCTGGTTCCCGGTCTGCACAACAGCGGGCCGGATCACTGGCAGAGCCGCTGGCACCAACAATTCCCCCACTGGCAGCGGATGGTGGGGCTGCCGTGGGATCGGCCCGACCTCACGGTCTGGAGCGCCAAGCTGGCGAGCAAGCTCAAAAGCCGGCGCGGGCGGGCTCACCTGGTGGCCCACTCCTTCGGCGCGCTGGCGGCCATCACGGCGGCGCGCCGGCAGCCCGACAAGGTGGCCTCGCTGTTTATCGTGGCGCCGGCGGATCCGGCCCGCTTCGGCTTGCCAGACGAGCTGCTGGCAGGCTCGCTCACGGTGTCGGCCCAGCTGGTGGCCAGCCGCAACGATCCCTGGATGAGCTTCGAGCGGGCCGAATACTGGAGCCGCCAGTGGCAGGTGCCGCTGTTTGATGCTGGCGAGGTGGGCCACCTCAATGCCCAGTCAGGCCACGGCGAGTGGCACCAGGGGCTCAACCTGCTCGGCACCCTCTATCGGCGGGCCGAGATGGTGGTGGCGCCGACGCCGGCGGTGTGGGAGCGGCGGGCGGCCTTGAGTTTTCGCTAAGCGGCGAGCGTTGAACACACAGATTTGAAATAGAGAAGGAGGGCAGGCAGCCGATACCACGACAGTTTGATTTGGATAGCTTGGTACATTGCACGACGCTCCATTTTTAGGTCTTTTATTTATATAAAAGACCTTTTTTTCATTTTATGGCTCTAAAAGCCTTGTATGTCGTTGTTAGATAAAAAAGTGCTTAGCAAAGGCGTTATTGGTGTTTGTTGCCCCTGACAGGAGTGCGCAGAATCGCTGTATCTAATGTTTTTCATAACAAACGGATGCGTTATGCGATTTGGTTCTTACTCCGTGCTGCCGGGCTTCGGCCCGACCCTCGGCTTCAGCCTGCTCTATCTGGGCGTGCTGGTGCTGCTACCGCTCTCGGCGCTGGTGCTGTTCGCGCTGAACAATCTGACCCTGGCCGAGTTCTGGCAGGTGATAGGTTCGCCGCGGGTGCTCGCCTCCTTTCGGCTGAGCTTCGGGGCCGCCCTGGTGGCGGCGCTGCTCAACGCCCTGTTCGGCCTGATCCTGGCCTGGGTGCTGGTGCGCTACACCTTCCCCGGCCGCCGACTGGTGGATGCCCTGATCGACCTGCCGTTCGCCATGCCCACCGCCGTCTCCGGCATCGCCCTGTGCGCCATCTTCGCCCCTAACGGCTGGATCGGGCAGTGGGTCGCCCCGTTTGGCATCGAGCTCGCCTACAACCCCATCGGGGTGGTCATCGCGCTCACCTTCATCGGGCTGCCGTTCGTGGTGCGCACCCTGCAGCCGGTGCTGCGGGAAGCCGAGACCGAGCAGGAGGAGGCCGCCGCCAGCCTGGGCGCCGATCGCTGGCAGACCTTCATCCGGGTGCTGTGGCCGACCCTGGTGCCGGCCCTGCTGACCGGCTTTGCCCTGGCCTTCGCGCGGGCGGTGGGGGAGTACGGCTCCGTCATCTTCATCGCCGGCAACCTGCCGATGGTGTCGGAGATCGCGCCGCTGATGATCATGAGCCACCTGGAGGAGTACGACTACGCCGGCGCCTCCGCCATCGCCGTGGTCATGCTGCTGATCTCTTTCATTTTGTTACTGCTTATCAACAAGTTGCAGGCCTGGAGCTGGGCCCGTATCGGAGGGAGCCGGATATGAACGCATCCAACGCAAGCCTGGCGCTGGCCACGGGCGAGGCGGCGCCGACCACCTCGGTGCGCCAGCCCCCCGTCATCCGCGAGCCGGTCTGGGTCAAGTGGCTGCTGATCACGGTCGGCCTCGGCTGGTTTGCCGCCCTGCTGCTGCTGCCGCTGGCCACCGTCTTTATCCAGGCCTTGTCCCCCGGATTGAACTTCTTCTGGCACGCCATCAGCGAGCCGGACGCCCTCAGCGCCCTCGGCCTCACCGCCCTGGTGACCCTCTGCTCGGTGCCCCTCAACCTGCTGTTCGGGATCGCCGCCGCCTGGGCCATTGCCCGCTTCCGCTTCCCAGGCCGGCAACTGCTCATCACCCTCATCGATCTGCCGTTCTCCGTGTCGCCGGTGATCGCTGGCCTGATGTTCGTGCTGATGTTCGGCAGCCGCGGCTGGTTCGGCGAATGGCTGAGCGAGCACGACATCAAGGTGATCTTCGCCACTCCCGGCATCATCCTGGCCACCACCTTCATCACCGTGCCCTTCGTGGTGCGCGAGCTGCTGCCCCAGATGGAGGCGCGCGGCCCGGAAGAAGAAGAGGCGGCCATCATGCTGGGGGCTAGCGGCCTGCAGATGTTCTGGCGGGTCACCCTGCCCGGCATCCGCTGGAGCCTGATGTACGGCCTGCTGCTCTGCACTGCCCGAGCGGTGGGGGAGTTCGGCGCCGTGTCTGTGGTCTCCGGCCACATTCGCGGCCAGACCAACACCCTGCCGCTGCACATCGAGATCCTCTACAACGAGTACCAGACCGGCGCCGCCTTCGCGGTGGCCAGCCTGTTGGCCCTGTTCGGGATCTTCACCCTGCTGGGGGAAACCCTGCTGGCCCGGCTGCGTGCCCAGCCAGTTCACTCTCACTGATCACCGAATTCAAGAGGCTGCCATGAGCATTCAGGTACAAGGACTCAACAAGCATTTCAACCAGTACGCGGCGCTGGCCGACATCAACCTCGACTTTCACGACGGTGAGCTGGTGGCGCTGCTCGGCCCCTCCGGCTGCGGCAAGACCACCCTGCTGCGGATCATCGCCGGGCTGGAGCAGGCCGACAGCGGCAGCGTGATCATCCGCGGCGAGGATGCCTCGGATCTGCACGTGCGCGAGCGCAACGTCGGTTTCGTGTTCCAGCACTACGCCCTGTTTCGCCACATGACGGTGTTCGAGAACGTGGCGTTTGGCCTTAGGGTCAAGCCGCGCCGCGAGCGACCGGCCGAGGCGGCGATCCGCGCCCGGGTCAAGGAGCTGCTGGAACTGGTGCAGCTCAGCCACGTGGCCGCGCGCTACCCGACCCAGCTCTCCGGCGGTCAGCGCCAGCGGGTGGCGCTGGCCCGCGCGCTGGCGGTGCAGCCCAAGGTGCTACTGCTGGACGAGCCCTTCGGCGCCCTCGACGCCCAGGTGCGCAAGGAGCTGCGCCGCTGGCTGCGCGAGCTGCACGACGAGCTGCACGTTACCAGCCTGTTCGTCACCCACGATCAGGAGGAGGCGCTGGAGGTGGCGGATCGGGTGGTGCTGATGAACGCCGGCAGGGTCGAGCAGATCGGCACCCCGGCCGAGGTCTACGACCAGCCCGTCAGCTCCTTCGTGCACAGCTTCCTCGGCAGCGTGAACCTGTTTCGCGGGCGGGTAGCCGGACAGGGGCTCGGCATCGGCGAGCAGCTGCTGGGTGGGCCCATCAGCTCCCAGCTGGCGGAGGGCAGCGCGGCCGTCGCCTATGTGCGTCCCCACGAGCTGGAGATAGTGCCGGCGGATGCGCCGAGCGGCATCAGCGCCACCATCACCCGATTGCTGCCCATGGGGCCGCGCATCCGGGTGGAACTGCGTGGCAATGGGGATACAAACGGTGCACACTTCGAGGCCGAGCTGAGCAAGGAGGCGGCCCGCGCCTTCCACCCGGGCCAGGGGGTGCGGCTGGTGGCCAGACAGGCTCAGCTCTACCCGGATTACCAGATTTAAGTGGCAGGCCCCTGGGGGGCCGCGCAGGCAAGCAGCGTGACCAGGGCGGAGTCTGCCCGCCTGGGATGCAACAGGGTCAGTATGGCGGCCAGAGTTCAGGCTCGGGCAGCCAGACAAGATAACAACAAGGCGGCGGGGAGGGCCCCGACCGGCCGGTCAGCGCAGGAGGCGATGACGTGAATTTTCAGCAGTTGCGAATCATTCGGGAGGCGGCACGGCGGGATTACAACCTGACCGAGGTGGCCAATGCCCTGTTTACCTCCCAGTCCGGGGTCAGCCGCCATATCCGCGAGCTGGAAGAGGAGCTGGGGATCGAGTTGTTCATCCGCTACGGCAAGCGGCTGCTCGGCATGACAGAGCCGGGCAAGGAGCTGCTGGTGATCGCCGAGCGCATCCTCGGGGATGCCGAGAACATCCGCAAGCTGGCCAGCACCTTCGCCAACCGCGACTCGGGCCGGCTGCTGGTGGCGACCACCCATACCCAGGCCCGCTACGCCCTGCCGCGGGTGGTGAAGGCGTTTCGCGAGCAGTTCCCGCTGGTGCAGCTGGAGCTGCGCCAGGGCGGTCCGGAGGAGATAGTGCGGCTGGTGCAGACCGGCGAGGTGGACATCGGCATCAGCAGCGAGCAGCTCGACAAGAGCGAAGGGGTGGTGGCGTTTCCCTACTACCGCTGGCACCACAACATAGTGGTGCCGGAGCAGCATCCGCTCAGTGCCGAGCAGGAGCTGACCCTGGCGGCGCTGGCCCAGTGGCCCATCATCACCTATCAGGCTGGGCTGACCGGGCGGGCGCGGGTGGACGAGGCGTTTGCCGAGGCCGGCATCGCCCCGCAGATCCTGCTGACCGCGCAGGACTCCGACGTCATCAAGACCTATGTCGAGCTGGAGATGGGGGTGGGCATTCTGGCGGACATGGCGTTCGACACCCAGCGCGACAAGGGACTGGTGCAGCTGGACGGCAGCCGGCTGTTTGCGCCCCACACCGCCTGGATCGGTCTCAAGCAGGGGCAGTTCCAGCACAACTTCGCCTGGCAGTTCATCCAGCTCTGCAACCCTGAGCTGGCGCTGGCGGACATTCAGGCCCGCGCCATGGGGGGCGAGCCCGCCATCGACTTCCAGATCTGAGCGGTCACAGCAGAGAAAACGGGGAGCCAGTGGCTCCCCGTTTTGTTGATGGCGTCATGCTGTGCCTGCGGGTCAGTTGACCAGGATCCAGGCATCCTGCCAATTGCTACCGACCCCGGGTTCATACTGGGTGGCGCTGGCCGACCACTGGCTGCACCAGCCGCGATAGGGGAAGGGCTTGCACTGGTAGATCTTGCCGTTCTTGGGCTGCAGCACCCTGGTGCCGTCGGTGTAGGACTTGAGCCCCTCCGGGAAGGTGAACTGGTAGTCACCGCCGGCGGCCGGATCCTTGAGCATCAGGTCCAGGGTCTGCTGCACCGCCTCGCCACCGGCCCTGGGTTTGCCCTCGATCACCAGCTGGTGGTGACCGGCGCTGAGCCCGGTGAGCGGCATGGTGAAGCTGTGGCTGCTGTCCTTGATGTCGGCGCTGGTCTGTCCCTTGGCGGCCCCATCGTGATCATACAGGGTGTTGGTGACGGTCAGATCGCCCTCGGCGGCCACGGTAAAGTTGAGGGTCAGCTTGCCCTCGTCGAGCAGGTAGTCGCTCTCCAGGCCGCTCACGCTGACGCCGTTGCTCACCGGTGGCTGCTGCTGTTCGAGCTGGATCTCGACTCGCTCCAGCGCGCTGCCGGCCTTGAAGTAGACCGGGTTCTGGCCGTAGACGGGGTTGAACTGGCCTTCACCGCTCTGCTGGCCGGCGCGGATCTGGTTCTGCTCTGCATTGATCTTGCTCGCCAGGGCGTGGGTCCAGTTGTTCTTCTGGCCCTGCTCCGGGCTGGCGATGGTCAGCTCGGTCTGCAGATCGGGGCGCACGCCGTTGGCATCGAACACCAGAGTTCTGGCCTTGTCGCCGACCGCCAGCTCGGTGGAGGGGTAGATGGTGCCGCCCTGGCTCCATTCCAGCGGTGGCTGGGTGCCGCCCTTGAAGTTGGCGTCGATCACGTTATAGAAGCTGTTGCTGGTGTCACCCACTTCCCACACCCCCAGGATCACCTGATAGCCGGTGCGCTCGGGCAGGTTGCACTGGTGGGTGACCTGCTTGGGCGGCTGGGTCATGTTGCCGTCCACCACGCAGAAGGGGGTGAGCTCGAAGGAGGCGCGAGTCAGCGGCTGGTTCGGGTTCCAGTCCTGCTTGGTGAGGTAGTAGCGCCAGTTGCGGGTGACGTGGTTGGCGGTGAAGGTCCAGCTGATGGCGAAGGGGCCGGCCTGTACCTCGCGGCGGGTCCAGCGGTCGCTGGTCTGGGCGTTCAGCTCGCCCCAGCTGGCGCTGCCGGCCGAGGCGATCTGGCCGTCGGCAGGGCCACCATTCGGGAAGCCGGAGGGGCCTTCCACGCTCTGGGGTTCCCATTGCACCGCGCCGCACTGGCTGTTGCCGCCGGTCTTGCACAGGTAGTTGCGCGATTCCGGCTGGCTGATGTAGCCGTGGGCGAGCACGCTGCCACTGACCAGCAGGGCCAGGGTTGCAGCGACGTGATTGAGTTGGATTTTTGCTGCCATACATTCCTCTGTTCGACAGATGTGGGCAGTCAAGTTGGCAGGGGCGTTCCCCGAAACACTGTGTGGCAACCCCGCTATCCTGGACGACATGTCTTTAGACCGGAGGCTTTGCGTCCTGGCCTTTCAACCAGTTTGCCAAATGACTACATAAAGGGTCATGGTGTCGCGTTTGGCGACAACTCATCATGACTATTTTTGATTAAATAATTAAGTGTAAATCTTTACAGCTTGACCTCATCGGAGTAGAGCAAACACTTAACTTTATGTTTTTAAATGGCTATTAACTCGGCGCCACGGCATCAAGTTCGTCGAACAGGTCGACAAGATGCAAATATTTGGCATTTTTTCGCAATGAAAAACGCCCCCGCCAGCCGATCTGGCGGGGGCGTGCGCTGCGACAAGCCAGGACGGATCAGTGGCGGATGCGCGGGCGATCCTCCTGCCGCGGCGGTTGCGGCATCCGTGGCTGGGTTGCCGGCTGGTGGCTGGCCGAGCCCAGTTTGAACAGGGCCAGCCGCTCGTCCAGGCTGCGGGAGAGTCCGGCCAGCAGCTCGCTCTCCTGAGCCAGCTGGGAGGCGGACTGGGACATCTCCAGCGCCGAGTCGTTGATGCCGCTGACGTTGCGATTCATATCCTCCGCCACCATGCTCTGCTGCTCCGCCGCGGTGGCGATCTGGGTCGCCATGTCGCTGACGTGCTGGATGTGGTTGACGATGAGGGAGAGATCCTGGCCCGCCTTCTCGGACTGGCCGACGCTGCTCTCCGCCAGCTTGCGGCTGGCGTCCATGGCGTCGGCCGCACTCACCGCCCGCTGCTGCAGCTGGGCTATGGTGCTCTGGATCTCCTCGGTGGACTGGCGGGTGCGGCTCGCCAGCTGGCGAACCTCGTCGGCCACCACGGCAAAGCCGCGGCCCTGCTCGCCGGCGCGGGCCGCCTCGATGGCGGCGTTGAGGGCCAGCAGGTTGGTCTGCTCCGAGATGGCGCTGATGACCGCCGTCACCTCGCTTATCTGCATCACCCCCTCCTTGAGCTGGTTGACCTGCAGGGTGGCCTGCTCCACCTCGCTGGCCAGCGCCTGGATGCCGTGCACGCTGGCGTGCACGTCCCGGTTGCCGAGGCCGGCCTCGCTGGTGGCATCCTGGGTGTCGCGGGCGGTGTTCTCGGCGTGGCCGGCCACGTCGGCGATGGTGGCGCTCATCTCGTTCATGGCGGTGGCGAGCTGGGCCAGCTGATCCCGCTGGCTGTTGACCGCCTGGTTGGTCTGCTCGGCGGAGGCGGCGATGCGCAGGGCGGCATCCGCCACGTTGCCGGCCCCCTGGCTTGCCTCCAGCAGGGCGTGCCGGATGGCGCTGAGCCCCTGGTTGGTGCAGCTGGCGACGGCCCCCAGCTCGTCCTTGCCGTGCACCGGGATGCTCACCACCAGATCGCCGGCGGCCACCTGCTGCATGGCCCGGTTGATCTCGGCCAGCGGGTTGACGATGGAGCGGCTGATGGCAAAGCCCAGCAGCCCCATCAGCAGGGTCACCAGCAGGGTGGCGCCCCCCATCAGCTGGTACTGGGACCAGATGGTGGCCTGGATGTCCTGCAGCAGCACGCCGGAGCCGAGGATCCAGCCCCAGGGCTGATAGCCGGCCACCAGCGACAGTTTCTGGGCCGATTCGCCGGAGGGGGAGACCCACTGGTACTCCAGCCGACCCTGCTGACCCCCTCTGCCGAGATCCACCATCCGCTGCCAGTGCGCGCCGGCGGTGGCGGATCCGCTCTCGCCCATCTGCTGGCCGACCAGCTCGGGCCGGACGGGGTGCACCAGCATCCGGCGGTTCTCGTCCAGCACGAACAGGTAGTTGTCACCGTCAAAGCGCATGCTGTTGAGCATGGCCCTGGCCTCGGCCTGCGCCTGGAGGGCGGGCAGGGTGGCGGCCAGCGCCTGGATCCGGCTCATGGCCAGATCCAGCACGGCCTGCAGCCTGGCTTCCCGTTCACTCATCAGATTGCGCTGCAGGGCACTGGCGGAGATGAGCAGCAGTGCGATGAAGCCGACCAGCGCCAGTGAGAGCAACAGCATCAATTTGCGGCTCACGGCAATATCACCGAGCTTGAACATAGTCTCTTCCTTAACTTTCCCATGCGGGTCTGGTGGTGACCAGTCTGTCGGCTGGCCCTGATTATTTTTCATTTAACATTTAATTAACTTTCAACGGCTTGGCGCGACAGCACGCCAATTGAGAAGTTTGACACCAGTATAGCCAGCAGACAGAAACCCTCGCTTTTGGTAGCGTGTTCGCGCGCATCCCGGCGCACCATTTGCCGGATTATTTGCAGAAAATGTGAATGAGTCGGCATTTCACTAAAAAGGAGTGGGCACCCCGTGCTGCCCCATAACAAGAGGGAATTTATGAGTTCCATTGCCAGGAATTATCTCAACCAGCTCAACGCCGATTACCTGCAGGTGCACAGGCGCAAGGAGGATCTGTTCTGGTCCACCTACATGGGCACCAGTGACGATCAGGCCGGTTTCACCGCCGCCGAGCAGGCCTACAAGGCCTTCTGCGCCGACCCGGCGCGCTTGCCGGTGCTGCGGGAGATGCATGCCATGGCCGAGGAGACCGAGCTCAAGCGCGGTCTGGCAGGCTGGATCGCCTTTTTCGAATGCAACGTCATCGAGGCGCCGGCCGCTGCCGCCCTGATGGACGAGCTGGTGGCCGCCGAGGCGGCGCTGTTTGCCCGCCGTCGGGAGCTGAAGCTGACCTTGCTGGACGAGCAGGGCCGCGAGGTGGCAGGCAGTCTGCCCGCCGCCAGCACGGCATTGGCCGCCAGTAGCGACGAGGCGGTGCGCCAGAGCGCGCTCGCCATGTTCCACACCCTGGAAAACTGGGTGGTCGACAACGGCTATCTGGCCATAGTCGCGCTGCGCAACCGCTTCGCCCGGGCCATGGGCCATCGCGACTACTTCGACTACAAGGTGCACAAGAACGAGCAGATGAGCCCGGCGCAGCTGTTCGCCATCCTCGACGACTTCATCGCCGGCACCGAGCAGCGGCTGCACCAGAGCCTGGCCGAGCTGAAAGCGGCCAAGGGGGAGGCGGCTCTGTTGCCCCACAACCTGCGTTACAGCGTGAGCGGCGACGTGACTCGCCAGCTCGACCCCTACGTACCCTTCTCCCGCGCTTTGCAGGATTGGGTCGAGAGCTTCCGCCGCCTCGGCATCCAGTACCGCGGCGCCAGCCTCACCCTGGATCTGCTGACCCGGGAGGGGAAATACGAGAACGGCTTCTGCCACGGCCCGGTGCCGAGCTTCTGGCAGGAGGGGGAGTGGGTGCCGGCGGTGGTCAACTTCACCAGCCTGGCCGACCCGGCCCAGGTGGGCAGCGGCTGGAGCGGGCTCAACACCCTGTTCCACGAGGGGGGACATGCGGCGCACTTTGCCAACGTCACCGGCAACGCCCCCTGCTTCTCCCAGGAGTTCCCGCCCACCTCCATGGCCTACGCCGAGACCCAGTCCATGTTCTGCGACAGCCTGCTGGATGACGCGGACTGGCTCAAGCGCTACGCCAGAAATGCGGCGGGGGAGCCGATCCCGGATGCGCTGATCAAGGCGATGATCGAGGCGCGCCAGCCGTTTCGTGCCTTCAACGAGCGCCAGATCGCGCTGGTGGCCTACTTCGAGCGGGATCTCTACGCCATGGACGAGGCCGAACGTACCCCGGCTGCCGTGCTGGCGCTGGCCCGCCGCTGGGAGCGCCAGATCCTGGGGGTGGAGAGCCCGCGCCCGCTGCTGGCCATCCCGCACCTGCTCAACCAGGAGTCGGCCTGTGCCTATCACGGCTACCTGCTGGCGCTGATGGCGGTGGAGCAGACCCGCGCCTACTTCCTGAAGCGCGACGGCTACCTCACCGACAACCCGCGCATCGGGCCGGATCTGGCCGCCCACTACTGGGGGCCGGGCAACGGCATGACCCATGACGAGACCCTGCGTAGCCTCACCGGCAAGGGCTTCAGCGCCGGCCCGCTGGCCGCGGTGTGCAACCAGAGCGTGGCCGAGGCGTGGCAACAGGCCGAGGCTTGCATGGCGGCGGCCCGTCAGCGTCCGCCGGCCGGCGAGGGGGCACCGCTCGATGCCCGCATCCGGGTAGTTCACGGCGACCAGCTTATCGCCGACAATAGCGACTCAGAGGAAGCCATGTTGGCCGGCTTCGAACGCTGGATCCGCCACCACTACCAGGAGGCGGCCACCAGTCACTGAGGCGCAAGCCGGTGAACATGCGTTATGTCAGACCCCTGCCACGGCAGGGGTCTGTTTTTCATGGGAAGGAGTCGAGGGTGGGAACAAGATCGCGGTGGAGGTGGCTGCTGGCCACGCTGCTGCTGACGGGGTCGCTGGCGCAGCCGGCCCGGGCACTGCAGGCGCTGACCGAGCAGATGCCCCCTTACAACTACCAGCTGGCCGGCCAGCCGGTGAGCGGTTTCTCGGTGGATCTGCTGCACGCCCTGCTGGCGCGCAGCGGCCTGGCGCTGCGCGGAGACATTCAGCTGCTGCCCTGGGCGCGGGCCTATCAGAATGCCCGCTATCGGGCGGGCAGCATCCTCTTCTCGGTGGCGCGCACCCCGGAGCGGGAGCACCAGTTCCAGTGGGTGGGGCCGGTCGGGCCGCGCACCATCAGGGTGTGGCGGCTGAGCTCGCGCACCGATATCCAGCCCCGCAGCCTGCAGGAGGCGAGCGACTACCGGATCGCCGTGGTACGCAACTCGGCCTCGGCCCAGCAGCTGGTCCGCCAGGGGCTGGCGCCGGTCAGCGTCAACAGCGAGGAGGACAAGTTTCGCATGCTGCTGCGCGGCCGGGTGGAGCTGGTGACGGCGCTGGATCTGGGGGCGGCCTTCCACATGCACCAGCTGGGGCACGGCTTCGAGGCGCTCACCCCGCTGTTCGTCTATGACGACAGCGAGCAGTATTACTTCGCCCTCAACCTGGCGACGGAGCCGGCCAAGGTGCAGGCCCTGCAGCAGGCCCTCGACCAGATGCGCCAGGATGGTTCGCTGGAGACCCTGCGCCGGCGCTGGCTCAACCTCCATGCGCAGCCCACCGTCTCGCTCGGCGGGGCCGCCCCCTTCTGATCCCCCCCCGCCGGGCCTAGCCCTGGATCTTCAGCACGCTGACCGGTTTGCCCTTGAGCGCCACCAGCAGCTGCCGGCCCGCCAGCTTGTGGCCGTCGATCATGATGGAGTTGTGGCTGAAGTTGGCCACCAGCCGGCTGCCGTCGGAGAAGCGGGTCTCCTGCACCCGGCCCACCCCGTCACGCCAGCGAAAGCCCACCAGAGCCTTGTCCCATAGCGCCTCGTGCAGCGGGCCGAACTGCTCGCTCAGCCGGGTCAACTCCGGCAGGCGACTGGCCAGCGTGCTGCGACTCAGGTTGACCAGCGGCGGCGTGTTGTAGAGCAGGCCGAGCAGGGCGCGCTCCTCCTTGATGCCCGGGAATTTCAGGTTGTCCAGCAGCCAGTGGTGGCTGTTGAGCACGGAGTCGTGGAATACCGCCTGATAGAGGGGCAGCCGATCCGCCGGATTGAACACCGTCTTCAGGTAGCGTGGCTTGAGCCGGGCGGGCTGGAAGAAGACCTGCGGCGCCTCGTCCGGCCACCACTTGCCGAGGTAGTAGGGGGACTTGGCCTGCTTGCGCATGGCGGCATCCTCCCAGCCAAAGCCCCAGCTCTGGATGCCGTGGGCAAACAGCAGCGGCTTGCTGGTGAGGGCGTTGCCATCCTCCGAGCCCAGCACCAGGCCGAGGTGATCCCCCACCCAGCTCATGCGGGCGTTGCGGTCGGCGACCATGGCCTGGCTACCCTGCTGGTGGGCCGGGTTGTAGTCGTTGGAGGCCATGGCGGTGCCATCCACGTCGAGGAACAGGCTGTTGATGCCGCTGGCCTTGGCCAGCTCGCTCATGCGGCTCTTGGCAAAGGGCAGGGTGCAGCCGGGGTTGAGATAGACCCCTTCGCCGCCAAAGCCCGGTTTGGGCTTGCCATTGGCCTCGACGATGGCGCAGCGCTTGCCGATCTCCGGCGGCAGCTGGGCGGTGAGCCAGCTGTCGTTGGTGCCGGGTGGGATGGCGGTGTCGTAGGAGTCATAGCTGCCCACCAGATAGCCCTGGCGCTGGGCGGCGGTGAGGGCATAGCCCTGCTGCAGGGCCGCCGTCCACTGCGGAGTGCCGAGCCACAGCTTGCGCAGTCCCGCCTGCTGCAGCGCCTCGATCACCGGCAGCGACAGCCCCTGGCCCCAGCGCTCCTGAGGCACCAGCAGATCCCCCAGCTGACCCTTGACCCACTGCTGGCGCAGGGCCAGCACCTTGCTCTGGGCCTGCGGGCCCTGCTGGGCAGGCAGCGGCAGCTGGCTGGCAATCAGCCGGTTGAGGCCGGCCATGATCAGGCTCTGCTGCCAGACCTCGGGATGGGCGGCGGCCAGCGCCTCCCGCTCCTCGGCATTGAAGGTCTGCAGCCACTCCGGCTTTTGTTGCAATCTGGCCTGCAGAGCGGGCCACGCCTTCACGTCCTGCCGATCGAGCAGGGCATCCCCCCACAGGTAGACATGGCTGGCGCCGATCAGTCGCCGGCCGGCCGGGACGCGGGCAATCTTGTCGGCCAGGGATTGCCAGGCCCCCTCGCTCTGCAACCACGCCCGGTAGCGGCGCGCCCCTGCCAGCCAGTCATCCCCCACGCTCAGCCGCACCACCATGGGCGCCTGAGCGTTGAAGCTGCTGAACTCGTGGCTGGCGCTCAGCTGCAGCCGGCCCCCCTGGCGGCTGAACTTGAGCCGGTTGTCGTAGGGGCTCTGCAGGATCCAGCTGTAGGTCTGCTTGCCCGCATCCTGGCTCCAGAGCGGCAGCTTGAGGTCGTAGTGGGTGTTGAGCTCGGCCAGCTCGTCGCCGACATAGCCGAGCCAGTCGCTGTCGCGCACCGAGAAGCGGCTGCCCTCGCCGATGGCGAGGGAGAGATGGGTCTGGTTTCTCGGCAGGCTGTACCAGGTCAGCTGACGGGGACTGTCGCTGGCAAGCGTCAGCAGCAGGTCGTCGCCATCCAGCCTGACCTCCACCCTGGCCTCCTGGGCGGGCCAGCGCCAGCTGGCCTGCTGGTCATCCTGCTGCAGCTGATCGACCTGGCGGGCGGGCTGGCCCGCGCTGACCGGGATCCGGTTCACCGCAATGGCCAGGGTATCGGGATCGATGCTGTAACTTTGAGTCCCTCCCTGCAGGGTCAGGGGGGCGGCGGCCAGCGGCGCCGCCAGCCATGAAATTGCCAGCCAGCCCAGTGCTGGCGCCGTTATCCGCAAACCGTTCATGCAACATCCTTGACCTGATCAATGCCATCAGGGTACGCCGCAGCCCACCTCCCGGTACAGCCAAATTTGTTTAACCCATATGGGGTGAAGGGAGTCATGCCGGTCGCTTTCACGGACGTTTTATCGCAGCAAAAAAGCATCATTCGAACCCTTCCTCAGCCCCCGCCAGCGCTGGCTTTGTCGACTCAAATGGATGTGCGCAAACACCAGCGTCGATTTTTCAGACGCCCCATATAGGGGGGTGCCAGCCTTGTTGCCAGTTTCTAGCATGCCCCCTCACTTTGAATGCAATTCATTGTTTTATAAGGATTGTTTTTGACTGGAGTATCAGTATGAAGAGAGCGAAATGGGGGCTTGGGCTGGCATTGTGCACCCTCTTGGCCGGGGTGATCGGCTGGTGGCTGTGGTCGCAGCCGGTGGCGCCCGGCGCAATGACGGCCGGGGATGAGGCGCGTGCGGCAGAGTCGGCCCCGCTGGCGGAGCTGACGCCGCTCGCCGCCATTCCGGTACCCGCGATCAAGCCGGCGCCGGTCACGCCCCCCGCCAAGCCGGATCGGCTGCGGGAAGATGGCAGCCAGCAGCTGGAGACCCCCTGGCAGGCGGCCGAGGTGGATGCGGACTTTCCGCTGGCGGAGCCCGGCGATGCGGTCGAGCAACCCCAGCCGATCGCCCTGCAGGGCAGCGATCTGGAGCGGGCCCAGGTGGGCGACAGCGTGGCGTTGCCGCTGCCAGACGGCAGCACCCTGCAGGCCAGGGTGACCAAGGTCGAGCTGCAGCGGGGCGGGGAGCGCAACTGGCAAGGGGAGATTCGGGTCGACGGTGACAGCTATCCGGTCAATTTCACCGTCGGCAAGCAAGCGACTTTCGGGTTCATCGGCACGCCGCAAGGCAGTTACTCCGTCGAGACCCTGGGAGGCAAGGGCTGGGTTTACAAGAACCCGCCGCTGGATCTGGGTCATGGCGGCGATGACGCCCTGATCCCGACTCACCAATAACAACAGAAAAGGAAGATCACATGCAGAAAACTACCTTGGGGATCATGATTGCGGGATTGCTCGGGGCGACCCCCGTGCTGGCGGAAACCATCGACCTGATGGTGCTGCACAGCCCGGGGCTGGCGGCCCGCTATCAGGGGGATGCGCAGACCCGGATCCAGCACATGATCAACGTCACCAACCAGATCTATGCTGCCAGCGGCCTGGATCTGACGGTGCGGAGCGTGCACGACCAGCAGGTCAATTACCCGGATGGCGGCACCGACGAATCCGCGCTCAACGCGGTGACCTACCAGCAGGATCCGGCTTTCAAGCAAGTACCGACCCTGCGCACCCGTTATGGCGCCGACATGGTGGTGCTGATGCGCCCCCAGACCGGTGACCACGGCAGTTGCGGGCTGGCCTGGGTTGGTGGTTCCGCGACCTATAGCGATGGCCGCAAGGCGTATGCCGACGGGGATGTCTCCCAGGATGCCGGCAGCATGTTCAGTCATGTCACGGCCACCGGCTGTGGCGACGTGGTGCTGGCGCACGAGCTGGGTCACAACATGGGGCTCAACCACTCCCGCCTGCAAGATGGCACGGGGGGCACTTATCACTATGCGCTGGGGCACGGGGTGCGGGGTTCCTTCGCCACCGTGATGGCCTATCCCTCCAGCTTCGGGGTCTACAGCCACGAGTACAAGTTCTCCAGCCCGGACCTGGTCTGCAAGGGGCAGCCGTGCGGCGTGGATTACCGGGATCAGGCCAACGGGGCCGATGCGGTGCGGGCGCTGAAGGTGACCACGCCGCAGATCGCCGCCTTCTACCCCACCATGGTAACGGAAGCGCTGCCGGATCTGGGCGAGCTGGAACGCTCCCTCGAAACCCGGCGCCAGGACTTGGCGGCGGCCCAGGAGCACTACAGCCAGCAGGTGGCGGCCAGAACCGCCCTGCAGGATCGCCAGCAGACGCTCAAGGGCAACTTTGATCGCTACCAGCGCGAGCTGAACCAGCTGAACCAGCGCAACCGCCAGACGGTGCAGGAGATCAACCGGCTGGTGCGCGAGCACAACAGCTACAACGGCAGCTACGGCCCGGAAGAGTATCGCCGGATCCGCGCCATCCAGGCGGGCCTGAGCACCCGCATCGATCAGCTGCACGATGAGAACAACGCCATCATTCGCCAGTCCAACGAGATCAGCCAGCGCTACCAGGCCGAGGTGAAGGAGTACAACGGCAGCTGGGATCGCTACAACCAGCTGGTGGCAGCGGTGAAGAGTGCCGACGGCAAGGTGGACGAGGCGCGCCGTGAGCTGGAGCTGGCCGAGCACAGGTATCAGCTGGCGCTGGCCCGCCAGCCGGCCGAGACGCAGCCGGCCTGATGCAACAAGGGCGCCCCGCAACAGGCGGGCGCCCTTGATGTCTGTCATAGGAGTCGACCGGGCAAGCCCGGTCGCCTCCTCTTTTTATGGCGGACTTATCTGGCCGCCGGTAGCTGGGCGAGGGCGGCCTGCACCGCGGCTGCCAGCTGGGGATCGCGCCCCGCCACCATGTCGGCCGGGGTCAGTGCCACCTGCACGTCCGGGATCAGCTCCTGGTTCTCGTACAGGGTGCCGTCGGGGTTGCGCAGCCCCAGGGTCGGGATGCCGTAGGCAAGGCCCGGGATCAGCCTGGAGGTGTGGCCGTACACCATGGTGCCGGTGCCCGGCACCGGCTCACCGACGATGGGGCCCACCTTGAGGGTGCGGTAGTACTGGGGAAAGGCCGAGCCTTCCGAGTAGCTGCCCGCATTGACCAGCACCACCGAGGGCTTGGTCCACTGGCGGGTGGCGGCGTCCGTCTCACCCTTGCCAAGGCGCGGCCAGCTGCTGGCCATGCCCTGGGCGCTGCCGCTGCCGGTCAGGAACTCCACTAGGGTGTTGGCCAGATAGCCCCCCTTGTTGAAGCGCACGTCGACGATCAGCGCCTCGCGGTTGCGCTGGCGACCGAGGGCGTCGGCCACCACCTCTTCATAGACGGCGCTGCTCATCTCCGGCAGATAGACGTAGCCGACCCGCCCCTGACTCAACTGTTCCACCTGGTTGCGGCGCTTGGCGATCCAGCCGTCGAGCTGCAGCTGATACTCCTGCTGCTGGTCGATGGCGGTGACCTCCAGCTGGTGCGGCTCCTTGGCCCCCTTGGGCAACAGGGTGAGGGCCAGCCGCTGGCCGGCCTGATGGTTGAGCAGGGCATCCAGCTCGTTGAGGCTGTGCAGCTCGGTGCCGTTGATGGCCAGCAGGCGGGCGCCCGGCGCCAGATCCGTCTCCTGCTCCAGCGGGCCGCCGGCCAGCAGGGCGGTCAGCTCGACCGCTCCCTGCCGCTCGTGCCAGTAGCCGCCAAGGCTGGCGGTGTCGTCCGGCATGCGTTGGGAGGAGTCCGGGACGCTGCCCCAGGTGTGAGAAACATTGAGCTCGCCGGCCAGCTCCGCCAGCAGGTTGCCGAAGTCACGCTCGTTGCTGATGCCGGGCAGCAGGCGGCGATAGGCGGCCACGTAGCCGTCCCAGTCCACCCCGTTCATGTCGGCCCGGTAGAATTCGTCCCGGGTGAGGCGGGTGATCTGGTCGAAGGCGGCGCTCATCCGATCCTGCCAGCTGGCGGTGATCAGCAGATTGAAGGGGTGGCTGCTGGCCTCGCCGGAGCGGGTATCGATGAGGGCGATCTCCCCCTCCCGCACCAGGGTGGCGAGGCTGGCATCCTGGTTGAGGCTGGCCAGCGCCGGCCCCGGCTGCTCGGCAAACAGCAGCTTGGTCTCGCCCTTGCGCAGATCCTGGGCGTAACCCTTGATCTCGCTCTCGCCGTTGGCCCCGCTGGTCTCCACCAGATAGACCAGGTGATCGTCGACGATGCGACTGGCGAGAACGGTGCCTTCTGGCTGCAACTGCAGCGCCTCGCGGTGGGCCAGCCGGTCGGTTTCGAAGCCGTAACCCGTCTTGGGCGGCGCCTGTTCGGCAAGGAAGTCGCTTCTGGCGGCGCGGCTGCTGTAGAGGCCGAGCAGGCTGCCGCCGAGGGGCTCGCCATCGGCGCCCAGCACCCCGTACTTGGTGGACTGCCAGTAGAGGATGCCGCCGTCCTGACTCCAGGCAGGATCGCCATCCCGATAGCCGTTGAGGCTAACGTTGACCGGTTTGGCCTTGGCATCCCGGGTGTCGATGACGGCGATCTCCTGCTGGGCGGAGTCGGGCTGGATGGTCAGCGCCAGGTGACGCGAATCGGGGGCAAAGGCCAGCTCCACCGCGTGGCGGGAGGGGTTGAACTCGGCAGCGACCAGCTGGCGCTGCTTGCCGCTGGCCAGATCCAGCAGGTGCACGGCCTGGCCGTCCACCACGAAGGCGAGCTGTTTGCCGTCGGGGGAGAGGGTCGGCACGCTGATGGCGGCGCCCGGGATGGCCAGCAGCTTCTCTTCTATCAGGGTGCCGGGGGCGCTGAACAGGGTGTCAGGTTGCTCCTTCTTGAGGCGATACAGCGCCGCCGGCCCCTCCTGTTCGGAGAGGTAGATGAGCGTCTGCTCCTTATCGAGATAACGTGGCGCCGACTGCTCGCTGGGGTGGCGGGTGAGCTGGCGTACCCGCTCGCGCCGGGTGTCGACCGCGTAGAGATCCCCCTGGCTGACCAGGATCACCTCTTCTCCGTCCTGGCGGGCGATGGCCTCGTCGATGGGGCCGGGCTGCCAGCTCTGTTCGGCCGGCACCTTGGCGAACAGCGGCTGGATGGCGAGCTTGTGCGGGGTGTCGCTGCCGGCATCGAGGCGGTAGAGCTCCCCCTGCCAGGACCAGACCAGATCCCCCTGGCGGGAGGCACTGAGGCCGCGCACCGGGTGACCCTTGAAGTGGGTGAGCTGGCGATCCTGGCCGCTGGCCAGATCCCGTTGCCAGACGTTGAAGTCGCCGCTGCGCTCGCTCAGGTAGTAGAGCTGCTTGCCCTGCTCATCCCAGACCGGATCGCTGGCGGCTACCCTGTCTTCGGTCAGCTGGCGATGCTGCTTGCCGTCAAACAGCCAGAGGCGGGAGACGGCGAACGAGTGCTGATGCTTGCGAAACGGCTGATCCATGCCCGGCATCTGGTAGGCCAGCTGGTTGCCGTGAGGGCGGGCCAGGGTGGCCGGCAGGGGCTGGGCCGGCGTCAGCGGGCCGCCGGCGACCGGTGTCCAGTAGAGGTTGCTGGCCCGATACCCCTCAGCCACGAAGTGATCGGCGTCGGGGTTGGTCAGGCGCTGGCTGCTCAGCAGCAGCTGTTTGCCGTCGGCGCTGAAGGCCTGGGGCAGATCGGGGCGCGAATCGCGGGTCAGCCGCACCATCTCGCCGCCGCGGCTCGGCACCACGAACACGTCCTCGTTGCCGTAGAGGTTGGCGGCAAAGGCTATGAGCTTGCCATCCGGCGACCAGAGCGGGCGCTGGCTCAGATAGCTGCCGTCGGTGAGGGGCACGGCGGGGCCGCCATCCCCCGCGCTCAGGTAGATGCGACCCTGCCAGGTGAAGGCAAGCTGCTTGCCGTCGGGGGAGAGGGCGGGCTCGCGCAGCCAGAGTGGCTCGGCCGCCTGCAGGGGGGAGCAGATCAGCAAGAGCAGCAGGGATAGTCGGTATCGCATCGTGAGGTTCCTGAGAGGTGAAAAGCGCCTTATCTTCCCCCAATGTCCCGCCCGGGACTATCCCGAGATAGGGGGGTTATCCCGTTGTTTTGGCAGTTAATTGTAACAATCTATAAAAGATGGCGCGGGATATGTTTCTCTGGATATATTGAGTATTGATGGCGATCCAATATGATGGCGCTCGCCCGCCACACCAGGCGGTGCAGTTCAGATGATTTGGTAACAGAAAAGCCCTTACCAGAGGCTTGCCGAGGGATGGAATGAGAGCCGTATTACTGTGTTTGCTGGGGCTGTGGCCCGCATTGAGTTTTGCCACCCTGTCCGCCGATATGGTGGTGGTGAAGAAATCGAGTTATAGCCTGACCCTGATGAAGGATGGCAAGGAGGTCAAACGCTACTGGATCGCTCTGGGTCCGGCTCCCAAGGGGCACAAGCAGCGGGAAGGGGATCAGCGCACGCCGGAAGGCCGTTACATCCTCGACTACAAGAAGACCAACTCCAACTATTACAAGGCCATCCACATCAACTACCCGAATCTGGACGACATCAAGGCGGCCAACGAGATGGGTGTGCGACCGGGCGGCATGATCATGATCCACGGTCAGCGCAACAGCATAGGCAACACCCGTTTGCAGCCGTCCAACTGGACCAATGGCTGCATCGCCATGCTCAACAAGGATCTGGACGAAGTGTGGAACGCCATCGAACCCGGCACCCCCATCATCATTCAGCCCTGATTCTCAGCAGCGCGCCACCTTCGGGTGGCGTTCTGTTTTTTGGCTCCCTCCTTTCTTTACCCGCAGCCTCTTGGTATCCGTCCCCGTGCTGTGCTAGTTTTTCCGGCTCGCCGTGGCCGCAACAAGGATGATCCCATGCCGTCAGCAACCCTCTCTCCACCCGTCGGGGCCGAGAGTACCCGCGCGCTCTGGTGGCGCGCCTCCATCGATATTCTGCCGCTCTCCATCTCGGTGATCCCCTGGGGGATCCTGTGTGGCGCCCTGGCGCTGCAGGTTGGACTGAGCCCGCTGCAGGCCCAGCTGATGTCGCTGCTGGTCTATGCCGGCGCCGCCCAGCTCTCGGCCACCACCCTGTTCGGGGCAGGCACGCCGCTGCTGCCCATCATGGGCTCCACCTTCGTCATCACCTCCCAGCACCTGCTCTACGGCTTTACCTTTCGCCGCGACGTGCTGCCGCTCTCCCTGCGCTGGCGCGCCAGTCTCGCCTTCTTCCTGACCGACGAGATGTTCGCGGTGGCGCTCAAAGATAGGGAGCGCAGCGGCCGTTTCGATCCGGCCTACGCGCTCATCGCCGGCTTCGTCTTCTATCTGTTCTGGAATGTGGCGACCCTGCTCGGCATCGCCGCCGGCCAGTACATCGACGGGCTGGATCAGATGGGGCTGGACTTCGCCATCGCCGCCACCTTTATCGCCATGACCATTCCCGCCATGAAGAACCTGCCCATGGTGGCGGCCACCCTGGTGAGCGGGGCTATGGCGCTGCTCACCAAGCCGCTGCTGGCGGAGGTCTACATCATCATCTCGGCGCTCTCCGGCATGTTGGTGGGTTATGTGCTGCACCGGATGAGGAGGTAATCATGAGCTGGCTGATGATAGGCCTGCTGGCCCTGATCACCTTCTTCAACCGCTTCGCCTTCTTCTCGCGGCTGACCCGCTATCAGCCGGGCGCCGAAATGGGGGCTTTCCTCAGCTTCTCGGCCCAGTCGGTGCTGACCGCCATCTGGCTACCCATCGTCTTCAGCTACCAGCCGGGCGCTGGGCTGAGCTGGGATCCGGACTATCTGGTTGCCACCCTGTTGGTGACGGCGCTGACCCTGCTGCGGCTGCCGACCCTGCTGGTGGTGGTAGTCGGCATGGGGGGCTTCTTCCTGCTGCGCTGGCAGGGGGGCGTGGCACAGCTGCTGCCCTGGCTGGGCTAGGCCCGTGATCCTGCATGGCGGATGTCTTCATTGGATATCCGCCATGTTGTGAATGTCACTTCAAAAAACACCTCCCAAGTGTGAGGATTTAGCTCCCATCCGTCGAGGAGCGAGCCATGTCCTTCACCGAAACCTGCCAGCGCATCGTGCGCGATCCCCTGTTGTCACCGGCCCAGAAGAGCCATGCCCTGGCGCTGGCCGCCGAGAATGCGCTGCCCTATCCCGCGCTGCCCGCCGAGGTGAGCGAGGCGATGGCCAAGGGCTTTGTCTGCGACATGTTCGAGGGACACGCTCCCTACAAGCCGCGCTATGTGCTGCCGGATTACGAGAAGTTTCTGCGCCAGGGCTCGGCCTGGCTGGAGTTGGCACCGCCGCAGGATTTTGACGAGGCGCTCGATGCTCTGCGCATCCTCTACCACCACGTGCCCTCCGTCACCGGCATGCCGGTCTGGCTGGGTCGGCTCGATCAGCTGCTGCTGCCCTTCGTCGGTGAGCTGGATGACGAGGCGCTCTATCGCAAGCTGAGGGGGTTCTGGATCTATCTGGACCGGGTACTGCCGGATGCCTTCATGCACGTCAACATAGGGCCGGACGACAACCGTCTCTGCCGGCTGATCCTGCGCATCGACGGCGAGCTCAAACAGGTGGCCCCCAACCTCACCCTGTTCCACGATCCGGCGCAGACCCCGGACAGCCTACTGCTGCAGGGGGTTAAGAACATCGCGGCCTGCAGCAAGCCCCACATCGCCAACTACCCGCTGCATCGCAACACCTTCGACGAGCGCGGCTTCGGCATCGTCAGCTGCTACAACGCCCTGCCCCAGGCGGGCGGTGCCAACACCCTGGTGCGGGTCTCCCTCAAGCGGGTGGCCGAGCAGGCCCACGGCATCGACGACTTCCTGGGCTGCCTGTTGCCCCACTACTGCCGCCTCGCCTCCCGCCTGATCGAGGCGCGTGCCGCCTTCCTGCACCAGGAGTCCGGCTTCTTCGACAGCTTCCTGGTGCAGGAGGGGTTGCTGGAGGAGGGGCGCTTCGTGCCCATGTTCGGCATCTACGGCATGGCCGAGGCGGTCAACCTTCTGATGGACAAGGAGAATCTGCCGGAACGCTACGGCCGTGATGAGGAGGCGAACCAGCTGGGCTATCGCATCTCGGCCCAGCTCGCCCGCCACGTGAGCGACACGCCACAGCGCCACGCCTGGGGCGGCCGCGCCCTGCTCCACTCCCAGGGCGGGCTCAGCGTGGATCGCGGGGTGACCCCCGGGGTGCGCATTCCCTATGGCGAGGAGCCGGATCCCGCCAGCCATGTGCTGGCGCTGGCCCCTCACCACGGCTTCTATCACTCCGGGATCAGCGAGATCCTCACCCTGGATCCCACCATCCGCCAGAACCCGCAGGCGCTGCTGCAGCTCTGCAAGGGGGCGCTCGCCATCGGCATGCGCGAGTTCACCGCCAACGTGGCGGACAGCGATCTGGTGCGGGTGACCGGCTACATGATCCGCAAGAGCGACGTGACCCGCTTCGCGACCGAGGGCTCTCGGCTGCAGACCACCTGCCTCGGCGCCGAGGCGAGCGATCTGACCGGGATCCGCCAGCGGGCGCCGCGGGTGGTGGGACGCGAGGCGGCCCTGTGTGACTACTGAGTGCGGCAGGCGGGCAGGGGCGGCGCGCACCGCGACGGTGAGCCGCTGGTTGCCCTTCTCCTGCGTGGACGGCCCCGGCAACCGGCTGGTGCTGTTTCTGCAGGGCTGCAACTTCGCCTGCCCCGGCTGTCACAACCCGCACACCATCGGCCTCTGCGATCACTGCGGTGACTGCGTGCCCGGCTGCCCGAGCGGGGCGCTGACCCTGCACGAGGGGCGGGTGAGCTGGCAGGCGGCGCGCTGCACCGACTGCGATGCCTGTCTCGATGTCTGCCCCCGCAGCGCCAGCCCCAAGACCGCCACCATGACGGTGGCCGAGGTGCTGGCCCTGCTGCGCCGCTACGGCCCGCTGCTGACCGGCATTACCGTCTCCGGCGGTGAGGCCACCACCCAGTTGCCGTTCGTGATCGCGTTGTTCACGGCCATCAAGGGGGCGCCGGATCTGGCCCATCTCGACTGCCTGCTCGACAGCAACGGTTCGCTCGCCGAGGCCGGCTGGCAGCGGCTGCTGCCGGTGCTGGACGGCGCCATGATCGATCTCAAGGGGTGGCGCGACTCTGTGCATCACACGTTGACCGGCTATGGCCGCGAGCGGGTGCTGGCGTCGCTGCAACTGCTGGCGCGGGCGGGCAAGCTGGCGGAGGTGCGCCTGCTGCAGGTGCCGGGGCAGAGCGATTATCTCGCCGCCGACGGCGCGCTGGATGGCGGACTCGCCGCCTTCTTGCGCGCCCTCGGGCCCGTGCCCATCCGCCTCAACGGCTTTCGCCATCACGGCGTGCGCGGGACGGTGCAGGGCTGGCCACAGGCGACGCGAGAGGAGTTGGAGCAGCTGGCCGCGGCGCTGGCGGCGGCGGGGCTTGGCCCCGTCACTCTGCCGCCGCAGCTCTGAATAGCTGGATGCTAATCAACTGATCGCAAAGGGATTTAATACGACAAGGCAAAATTGGGCGGCGAACCGAGCGGTTCGGCGTGGCTTTTATGCTGCCTGAGTCTTGAGATGACGTAACTGTGATTGCTGTCTATTTGAGCTCTGCGAGGGGGCGGCTAGAATGGGTCAATCGCCCACCATCAACAGACGAACATGAGTGAATCCAACGCCTTATATCGAGTGCAGTTCATTTGTCACAACGAGCGTTACGAAGTCTATGTCAGGGAAGTGAGCCAGGGTCAGCTGTTCGGCTTTATCGAGATCGCCAACTTCGTGTGGGACAACCACACGGCGCTTATCGTCGACCCCAGCCACGAGAAGTTGAAGAGTGAGTTTGCCGACGTCAATCGCACCATGATCCCCATGCACCACGTGCTGCGGGTCGATCAGGTGCGCAAGCAGGGGGCTGCCCGCATCACCGAGCTGGGCAACAACGTCTCTCCTTTCCCCGGCCCCATCTACACCAAGAAACCCTGAGCACAGTCGTGCCTGGCACAGCCTGTGCCGGGCACGGCCCCCATCATGCCAGCGCGCGGGCCAGCTGCAGGATCCGCTGGCGAAACCAGCGCCGCGCCGGCTCTTCTCCTGCCGGGCCGTACCACACCAGGCTGTGGGTGACGGCGCCGTAATCAAACGGTACCGGCCGGCTCACCAGATCGTGGGGGGCCGCCTGCTCGGCCCAGCCGTTGACGGCGGTGAGGATCAGATCGCTCTGGCGCAGCAGGGTCGCCGCACTGCCAAAATCGGGCAGGATGGCGGCGATCTGCCGGCGTACCTGCAACTGGGCCAGGCTCTGCTCGAAGAAGGGGTTGGCCAGCTCCTGATCGCGAATGGCGATATGGCGCCAGCTCAGGTAGGCATCGAGATCCCAGGGCCGCGCCAGCGCCGGATGATCCGCGCGCAGCAGGCAGACCAGCTTGTCCTCTCGCAATGTCTCCCACACCAGCCCTTGCTGGCGGGGCAAGGGCTGGCTCTGATCGTGGGGCAGGATCACGAAGTCGAGCTTGCCCGCCGCCAGCGCCGCCAGCCCCTGCTCATCCTTGTTGCGAATGTCGGGCACCAGGCCCGGCACCTCGCGCATCAGCTGCGCCAGAATGGGCCCCATGGGCCAGATCATGCCGCTCTCGCGCAGGGCAAATTTCAGCTGCCCCTGCCAGCTGGCGGGATCGAACCCGCCCTGGCCGGTGAGGCCGTTGAGCTCGCTCAGTAGCCGGTGCAGGGTGGGGCCGAGCCGCTCGGCGAACGGGGTCAGCAACAGCTGGTTGCCCTGGCGGTAGAGCAGCTGATCGCCGAGCAGATCCCGCAACTGGTTGAGGGTCTTGCTGACGGTGGAGGGGGTGGTGCAGAGCCGCTCGGCGGTGCGGGTGACGCTCTGGCTGTCGAGCAGCAGGTGCAGGGTAACCAGGTGGCGGCCGCCGAGGCGGGAGAGGGCAATGAGATCCATAACGGTTCCACGAGCAAACGGGACAAACAAAAAGCCCCGCCTGAGCGGGGCTGCGGGCTTAGCCCTTGAGCACGGCGGCCATGGCGTCGGCCACGTAGTCGACGTTGCGGCTGTTGAGACCCGCCACGCACATGCGACCGGAGCGCACCAGATAGACGGCGAACTCTTCTCGCAGGCGGTCCACCTGCTCCGGGGTGAAGCCGGTGTAGCTGAACATGCCGCGCTGGTTGATGAAGTAGCCAAAATCGCGGCCCGGCACTTTGGCGCTCAGCACCTCGAACAGCTTCTGGCGCATGGCCTTGATGCGGGTGCGCATCTCGGTCACTTCATCGACCCACATGGCGTGCAGCTCGGGCTGGCTCATCACGGCCGCGGTGATCTGGCCGCCGTGGGTGGGGGGGCTGGAGTAGTTGCGGCGCACGGTGGCCTTCATCTGGCCCAGTACCCGACCCGCCTCTTCGGCATCCTGGCAGATGACCGACAGGCCGCCACAGCGCTCGCCGTAGAAGGAGAGGTTCTTGGAGAAGGAGTTGCTGACGAAGAAGCTGACGCCGGCGGCCACCATGGCGCGAATGGCGTAGGCATCCTCTTCCAGCCCGTCGCCAAAGCCCTGGTAGGCGATATCCATAAAGGGGATCAGCTGGCGTTCAACCACGAGTGTAATGACTTGGTCCCACTGGGCGCGGGAGAGATCCACCCCGGTCGGGTTGTGGCAGCAGGGGTGCAGCAGCACGATGCTCTTGGCCGGCAGGCTGCTCAGGCAGTCGATCATGGCGTCGAACTGCACGCCGCCGGTGGCCGCATCGTAGTAGGGATAGTCGTGCACCTTGATGCCGGCCCCCTCGAACATCGCCTTGTGGTTGTCCCAGGTGGGATTGCTGACCCACACCTCTGAGGTCGGGAAGTAGCGCTTGAGCAGATCGGCGCCGATCTTCAGCGCGCCTGAGCCGCCGATGGTCTGGATGGTGGCGATGCGACCCGCCTTGACCGCTTCGTGGTCGGCACCGAACAGCAGGTGCTGCACCGCGGTGCGGTAGTTGGCGGCGCCTTCCATCGGCTGGTAGGGGCGCGGGGCCGGGGTGGCGGCGCGCTGGGCTTCGGCCTGCTGGACCGAGGCCAGCAGAGGAATGCGGCCCTGCTCGTCGTAATAGAGGCCGATCCCCAGGTTCACCTTCTGCTCGCGGGTGTCTTTGTGGAAGGTCTCGACCAAGGTCAGGATGGGGTCGCCAGCATAGGCATCGACGTGTTCAAACATGGGGGGTCCTTGCGAAATGGAATCCAGGGTATGGCGATCAATGATCGGCGGTCATCATGGCGTAAAGCCGGCGAGGGCTCAAGTCTGAAAGGGGCGCGGGCTGGCGGAGCGATGCCGCCCAGCCGTAAACGGGATGATGCGGGCCGCTCGCGGCCCCCTCCACCGGCTCTACTTCAGATAGGATCGCAACACCCGTACCACCTGATCCAGATCCTCCAGCCGCTCGGCCGGGGTCGCCTCTTCGGCGCCGAGATGCTCGCGCATGTGGCCCTCCAGCACCTCCAGCATCAGGCCGTTTACGGCGCCGCGAATGGCGGCGATCTGCTGCAAGATGGCAGCGCAGTCGCTCTCCTGCTCCAGCGCGCTCTCCAGTGCCCCTGCCTGCCCCTTGATGCGGCGCACCCGCGCCAGCAGCTTCTTCTTGCCGTGAATGGTGTGTGACATGCAGGATCCTCTCGATCAATAAAACTATACTGGGGTATAGTATATTGCATCCTCGTCCTCAGGAGAAATCCATGTCATCCCTCGCCTCATCCCACTGCCACCAACCCGTCGTTCACGAAGGGAATCCGCTGGCCGAACAGAAGACCCGCTGGGCCGTGCTGCTGACCGTCGTCATGATGGTGGCGGAGATCGGTGGCGGCTGGTTCTACAACTCCATGGCGCTGCTGGCCGACGGCTGGCACATGAGTTCCCATGCTTTGGCGCTCGGCCTGTCGGTGCTGGCCTACCGCGCCGCCCGCCACTTCGCCCGCGACCACAGATTCAGCTTCGGCACCTGGAAGATCGAGGTGCTGGGGGGCTTTACCAGCGCCCTCTTGTTGGTGGGGGTGGCCGGTATGATGCTGTTCGAGTCGGTGTTCCGGCTGCTGGATCCCAGCCCGATCCACTACCAGCAGGCCATCGCCATCGCCCTCGTCGGCCTGCTGGTGAACCTGGCTTGCGCCTGGCTGCTCAAGGACGATCACGGTCATCACCATGGCCACGGTCACGACCATCATCATGATCATCACGACCACACTCACACGCACGATCATGGCCAGCATCACGGCCATCAGGATCTCAACCTGCGCGCCGCCTACATCCACGTGCTGGCGGATGCGGCCACCTCGGTGCTGGCGATTCTGGCGCTGGTGGGGGGCATGCTGTGGGGCGCTGACTGGCTCGACCCCCTGATGGGCATAGTGGGTGCCGGACTGGTCGCTGTATGGGCATGGGGGCTGCTGCGCGACTCCGGCCGGGTGCTGCTGGATGCCGAGATGGATGCCCCGCTGGTGGCAGAGATCCGCGAGGTGATAGCCGAGCTGCCACAGACCGAGATCCGCGATCTGCACGTCTGGCGGGTAGGGCAGCAGCAGTATGCCTGCGTGCTCTCCCTGCTGATGGCGGCGCCGCTCTCCGCCAGCGAGATCCGCGCCCGGCTCGCCATCCACGAGGAGCTGGTGCACGTCACCATAGAGGTGGGCACCCCCTGATCCTGGCCGGTTGGCCGCAACAGCAGGAAGGGGCCAAGGCCCCTTCCTGTTTTCTGGCTCAGTGCGGCGGGCCCTGCACATCGTCCGGTTTGTGCTGCCAGATGGCGCCGAGCAGCAGCTTGAGCAGCAGCCCGGGCGGATTGTCCAGCAGCCGGCCCGACTCCAGCTGCAGCTGGCCGTCGGGATGAAAGCCGAGGCTGGCGTGGATGGTGCCATCCTCGCCGCACACCTGGATGAGACCGCTCAAACTGCCGCGCTCCCCCGGCTGGCAGCGCAGCCGCAGCTCCCGTGGCTCCCCCAGCAGGGTGAAGGCGCGGGCGAGGGGCGGGGTATCCTCGTAATCCGGCCAGTTGAAGAAGTGGTACTGCTCGGCCAGGGTGCCCGCCTGCTGGCAGAACTGGTCGAACAGCTGGGCAATCCCCTGATACTCCTGATCCAGCCGCCTGGCCTGCTCCTCAATCCGTTTCATCTCCGGTTGCTCCTTTGCTCGCTCTTGTTCACTTATCCATTTGATCGGAAATCCTTTTTTCCGAAATTGGACGCGCCTTCCGCTGGTATGGGCCGAAACGGACGACGGGTCTGTGAGCCCGATCCGATTTTCGTTATGAAAACGTTATCTTGTTGAAAGAGGTTAACTTTTTTGCCTTCCTGCTCACATTTGAAACGATTTCAGCTGATTAATATGGCCCCGCTCGGCAATGACCGGGTACTCGAATATCGAGACTAACTACAGCGGGAATTATAAAAAAATGGATATGAAAAAGACCAAGGTGGCGCTGGTAACAGCCTCACTGCTCGCGCTTTTGTCCGGCTGCAATGACAACAGCACTTCCCCCACCCCGGAACCCTCGGACGGCCCAGTCGCCCGTCTGCCCAATGTACAACCCCCGGCCGAACAGCTGGTGGCCGGGCCCGATAAGGCGGTGATCGCTCTGGTGGATACCCAGACCAGCGCCGCCCGCGGGGTCACTGGCCCCTTCGCCAACTACAGCCTGCACCTGTGGAACAACGACGCCTGCAACGCCACCGCCGAGAGCGGCCTCAACGCGGGCTGGGACGACAGGGCCAACACCCCGGCCGCGGTCGACGGCTTCGGCCCGAGCTGGGTGGTGCCCCTCAGCAAGGTGGAAGGGTGCATCAACTTCATCGCCCGTAACGGTGATCTGGCCAACCTGACCGGCAGCGACATGAAGGTGGTCTTCAGTGATCATCCGGATCGCACCGTGGCCATCGTCGCCGGCAAGAACGAGATCTTCGGCAGCCGGGCCGAGGCCTTCACCGCCGCCTTCGGCGTGGCGGGGGCCAGTGCCCACCTGATCGACGGCAACACCCTGATCTGGCAAGGGGGCAAGGACAAGCCCCATGTCCGCCTCTACTACACCGACTCCGGCACCATCAAGGCCAATGCGGAAGGGGTGTTCGACTTCCCCTACATCACCCTTACTCCGACCAGCCTGACTGCCGAGCAGCAGGCCAAGTATCCGCATCTCAAGGATGCCGCCGCCTTCGCCCTGCCGGCCGGGAAAGATCTCAAGCCGCTGCTCAAGGGTGAGCTGGTGGCCATCGGTACCGACGCCGACGGCATTCTGCAGGGGGCGACCCTGGTACAGAGCGCCGGCGCCCTCGATGCCCTCTACAGCGAGGCGGCCACCAAGCTGAGCTATGGCGCCGTGGTGGAGGGGGGCAATGTCACCTTCCGGCTGTGGGCGCCGACCGCAAGATCGGTCAAGCTGGCGCTGTTCGACGAGCAGCACAAGTCGCTCGGCGAGCGCACCATGACCCTGGACGAGGCCAGCGGCAGCTGGAGCGTGCAGGGGGGCAGCGAGCTGGTGGGCAAGTTCTACCGCTACGACATCCAGGTCTATCACCCGGTCAGCCGCAAGCTGGAATCCTATCAGGTGACCGACCCCTACTCCCTGAGCCTGGCGATGAACTCCGAGTTCAGCCAGGTGGTGGATCTCAACGATCCGGCCCTCAAGCCGGAAGGGTGGGACAGCCTGAAGGCGCCCCATAGCCAGCAGAACCCGGCCGACATCACCATCTATGAGGCCCATGTCCGCGATCTGACCGGCAACGACGACTCCACCCCGGCCGAGCACCGCGGCAAGTTCCTCGGTCTGACCGATACCGACACGGCGCCGGTCAAGCACCTGCAGGCGTTGGCCAAGAGCGGCGTCAGCCACCTGCACCTGCTGCCGGTGTTCGACATCGCCACCGTCAACGAAGACCCGGCCAAGGTCGCCAACATCAGCGACGACTTCGGCAAGCTGTGCCAGGTCAACCCCGAGGTACAGAACTCCAAGTTTGCCGGCTACTGCAGCAGCGGCCAGACCATCGAGGCCGTGCTCGGCGATCTGCAAGGGGGCGACAGCAAGGAGAACCCACAGGTGCAGGAGCTCTACGGCTACCTGCGCGGCGTCGACTCCTTCAACTGGGGTTATGACCCCTACCACTACACCACCCCGGAAGGCTCCTACGCCACCAACGCCGAGGGCAGCCAGCGCATCCTGGAGTTCCGCGAAATGGTCAAGGCCATCAAGCAGAACATCGGCATGAACGTGGTGATGGACGTGGTCTACAACCACACCAACGAGGCGGGCCTGGGGCCCAAGTCGGTGCTCGACAAGATAGTGCCCTGGTACTATCAGCGCCTCAATCCGGAGACCGGCTCGGTGGAGAACTCCACCTGCTGCTCCAACACGGCGCCGGAACACGCCATGTTCGCCAAGCTGATGGATGACTCCCTGGTCACCTGGGCCCGCGACTACAAGATCGACGCCTTCCGCTTCGACCTGATGGGCCACCACCCGAAAGATCAGATGGTGCAGGCGCTGGCCGCGGTGAAGCAGGTCAACCCCGAGATGTACTTCTACGGCGAGGGCTGGAACTTCGGCGAGGTGCAGGATGACAAGCGCTTCGTGCAGGCGACCCAGAAACACCTGGCCGGCACCGGCATCGGCTCCTTCTCCGACCGGCTGCGGGATGCGGTGCGCGGTGGCAGTCCGTTCGACGGCGGCGACACCATTCGCAAGACCCAGGGCTTTGGCAACGGCGCCCTGGTGGATGCCAACGAGATGGACGGCGTCGATCGCGCCACCGCCCTGCATCAGAGCGACCTGGTGCGCCTCGGCATGGCCGGCAACCTGAAGGAGTTCATCCTGACCGACAAGGACGGGATGCCGAAGAAGGGGGCCGACATCGACTACAACGGTCAGCCGGCGGGCTATGCCCAGGATCCGACCGAAATCCAGAACTACGTCGACAAGCACGACAACCAGACCCTGTTCGACAACCTGATCTACAAGGCGCCGCAAGGGGCCGATCTGGTGCGGATGCAGGGGGTATCGCTCGCCACCGCCATGCTGGGGCAGGGCATTCCCTTCACCCACGCCGGTGTCGAGCTGCTGCGCTCCAAGTCCATGGAGCGGGACAGCTACGACTCGGGTGACTGGTACAACCGGGTCGACTACACCCTGGCCGACAACAACTTCGACAAGGGGCTGCCGCGCAAGGACAAGGATGGCGACAACTATCCGCTGATCGAGCAGGTGCTCGGCAAGCACGTCAAGCCGAGCGGTGCCGACATGGCGACCATGGTGGGCTTCTATCAGGAGCTGGCCGAGCTGCGTCAATCCTCCCGTCTGCTGCGTCTGGGCAGTGGCGCCGAGGTGATCAAGCGGGTCGATTTTCGCAATACCGGCCCGGATCAGGTGCCCGGCCTCATCGTGATGACGGTGGATGACGGTGTCAATGCGGGGGCGGATCTGGATCCGGCCATCGACGGCCTGGTGGTGATGATCAACGCCACCAATGCTCCCCAGAGCATCGGCGACTTCCGTGACGGCAACGATCAGCCCATCGACCTGACCAGCCTGCAGCTGAGCCCGGCCCACCACGGCGGCGAGAGCATCGCTCGCGATGCCGCCGTCAATGGCGGTACCCTGACCCTGGGGGCCTGGTCGGCGGCAGTGTTCGTCAAGCCGCAGAGCGGTGCCCAGGGCAGCGGCCTGCCGGTCGGCAAGAAGACTGACCTGAGTACGGTACCGCCGTTCGGTGACACCGCCGTCTATCTGAAGGGGTTCCTCGATGAGTGGGGCAACACCAACCAGATGACCTTCACCAGCAACTTCATGTACGAGTTCACCACCGAGGTGAGCAGCGACAAGCTGGGCACCACCAACGTCAAGATCGCGGATGCCAGCTGGGGTCCCCTCAACTACGGCAGCTGCAACGCCGGTGACAAGCTGGTGGTCGGCACCCCGCTGACCCTCTGCAAGGGTGGCGATACCGGCAACATCGGGCTCGATCTGGCCAAGGCGGGCAGCTACAAGTTCGTCTTTACTGCCATGAACAAGGACAAGCCCACCCTGAGCGTCAGCTTTACCGAGCCGGTGCAGAGCTGCAAGGTGCTGGACACGGTGGCGGGCAATCCGCTCGGCTACAACCTGTTCGTCAAGGGTGAGCTCTCCGGCTGGAATGCTCAGCCCCAGTACCAGTTGAGCTACAAGGGAATGGATGGCGATCTCGCCATCTATCAGGCGGCCTTCAACTACACCGGCAGCACCGAGTTCAAGGTGGCCAACGAGGACTGGAGCAAGGAGTACCTGCTCAACGGTGGCGGTGCGCTGAAGGCGGAGACCGGTTACCCGTTCGCCTTCTCCCAGGCGGGCAGCGCCAACAACAGCATCACCTTGCCGCAAGGGCTGTGGAGCGTGCTGGTGAAAGTTGACCCGGCCGGTGCCAAGGCGGGTACCGCGGTGATCCAGGAGTGCAGCGCCAAGTAGTCATTCCCATCGAGCCCGGGGCTGGCTCGGCAGCCCAGGGTTGAATTCCACCTCGCCAAGGGTGGGATAACACCGAGAGAGTAAGCAAAGCGCGACTGCCGACCGGCAGCCGCGCTTTTTCTTTGTCGTCGAAGGCGGTGCAATAAAAAAGCCGTCCCGTTGGGGCGGCTTTAAGTTGTGCCGTTAACGGCCGGCTTAGCGCTTGCGCAGCAGGCGCAGGGCGTTGGCGGTGACCAGGGCGGTGGCGCCGGTATCGGCCAGCACCGCAATCCACAGGCCGGTGATGCCGAGCAGGCTGGTGACCAGGAAGATGGCCTTGAGCCCCAGCGCCAGCGCTATGTTCTGGTGGATGTTGGCCAGTGCCGCGCGGGAGAGCCGGATCATGGCGGCGACCCCGCCGAGCTGGTTGTGGGTCAGCGCCGCATCGGCGGTCTCCAGCGCCACGTCGGTGCCGCCCCCCATGGCGATGCCGATGCTGGCCCGTTTCATGGCCGGCGCGTCGTTGATGCCGTCGCCGATCATCGCGACCTTCTGCGTCAGACCGAGCTTGGCGATCTCATCGACCTTGCCCTCCGGCAGCAGGCCGGCGCGCCAGCCCATGCCGAGCTCGCCGGCGATGGCCTCGGCGGCGCGGGGGTTGTCACCGGTCAGCATGATGCTTTGCAGGCCAAGCTCGCTCAGTTCGCGCAGGGCCGGGGCCGCCTCGGGGCGGATCTGGTCGCGCAGGGCCAGCAGGGCCGCTGGAGCGGCGTCAGGCTGACCGAGCACCACCACCGTCTTGCCTTGCTGCTCCAGGGTGGCGACCCGGGCCTGCATCGCCGCATCCAGGGTGGCGACCCGGCTCGGTGCCAGCAACTGCCAGAGGGTGCCGTCGATGCGACCCTCCACCCCCATGCCGGGCAGGGCGCGCAGCTCCTGGGCCGCAGCGGGGCTGAGGCCCCGTTCGCTGGCCGCCATCACCACGGCGCGGGCCAGCGGGTGGTGGGAGCCCTGCTCGATGGCCGCCGCCAGTGCCAACAGCTCGGCCTCAGGCTGGCCATTGAGGCTCACCAGTTCGGTCAGCTGCGGCTTGCCCAGAGTCAGGGTGCCGGTCTTGTCAAAGGCCAGGGTATCGATGTGGGCGAGGCGCTCCAGCGCGGCGCCCCCCTTGATGAGGGCCCCCTGCCGGGTGGCTGCCGCCAGCGCCGAGGTGACCGCCGCCGGGGTGGAGATGACCAGGGCGCAGGGGCAGCCGATCAGCAGCAGCGCCAGCCCGCGATAGACCCACTCGTCCCAGCTCTGGCCGAAGGCGAGCGGCGGTACCAGCACCACCAACAGGGCGACCAGCATCATGGCCGGGGTATACCAGCGGCTGAAACGGTCGATGAAGCGCTCGATGGGGGCGCGCTGGGTCTCGGCCTCCTCGATGAGATGCAGGATGCGGTCGATGGCGTTGTTGCCGGGCTCTGACACCACCTCGAGGCGCAGCACCCGATCCGCCGCCAGACTGCCGGCGGGGACCTTGTCACCCTGGCGGCGCTCCACCGGGATGGATTCGCCGGTCAGGGCGCTCTCGTCAAAGGCGCCGAGGGCGTCGAGCAGGCGGGCATCGGCCGGCAGACGGGCGCCCGGGGCGATTTCGATGATGTCGCCTGGACGCAGTTCATCGGCAGCCACCTCTTCCCGCACCTCGCCCTCGGCAGTGGTGCGGATGCGCAGCGCCTTGTCGGGCACCAGCGCCATCAGGGCGGTGACCCCGGCGCGGGCGCGGCCGGCGGCGTAGGCCTCCAGGTGTTCGCCCAGCATGAACAGCAGCAGCACCATAGCCGCTTCGGCGGTTTCACCGAGGAACAGGGCCCCCACGGCGGCGACCGTCATCAGGGTCTCGATGGCGAAGGGGGAGCCGCTTTTGGTCAGCGCCCACGCCTTGCGAGAGATGGGCCACAGCCCCCAGAGGGTGGCCAGGGTAAACAGTGGCTGACCGATCTGGCTCGGCAGCAGGGCCGCCACCAACATCAGGCCGGCCAGCGACAGCGGTTGCCAATATTTGCCGAGCAGGGTCTGCAGCGGGCCGCGTTCGCGGCCGGACTCCGGCTTGGCGGCGCGCTCGCCCTTGAGCTGGAAGCCGGCGGCCAGCACGGCGGCGGTGACGGGATCGGGGGAGAGGCCGGGGGCCAGATCCACCACCAGCTTCTCGGTGGCAAACAGCACGCGGGCCTGCTGCACGCCGCTCACCCGGCCGACGGCCGTCTCTATCTTGCGGGCACAGCTGGGGCAATCCATCCCCAGCACCTGCCAGCTGTGGCGGCGGCTGTTCTGCTCGGGGGCGTCCAGCGGCGGTTCGTCCGCGGCGGAGGCGTGATCGTGCGCATGACCCTGCTCATGGTGATGGTCGTGTTTGGTGTCGGTGCAGCAGCCCCCTCTGGGGGGCTCTTCGTCACCGGGGACGTCGGCGACCCCGCGCGCCTGATGATCGTGGGGAGCCGGGGTGGCCGCGCAACTGGCCGTTGCCGTGTTGTCACAGCAGTGGCTGGTGTGGCTGTGCTCGGCCTGGGAGGCGGCCGCCTTGCTGACGGCCTTGATGGGGGCGGCGTGCTGATGGCTGCAGCAGGATTTGCTCATGGTGCGTTCCTCTTGAGGGACCCCGCCCTGCGGGATCCTGGATGACTGAGCCGAGTGTAAACCTTGGTGTTAAGTCCAAGGTCAACCCCCTTTCTTTCTGCTCCTCCAGACGGGTGCTTTGGCGATCCTATATCCCTGTGATTGGCGGGTGTTTGTCCCCGCCCGGCGGGCCTATACTGGAGGCCCTGATCCTCCCTCGATAATCAAGGACATAACATGAGCAATACCGTTACTCTGCAAGGCAACCCGGTTTCCGTCGCCGGTCACTTCCCGGTTGTTGGCGAACAGGCCAAGCCCTTCTCCCTGGTGGCCAAGGATCTCTCCGACGTGACCCTGGCGAGCTTCGCCGGTCAGCGCAAAATCCTGAACATCTTCCCGAGCGTCGATACCCCGACCTGCGCCACCTCAGTGCGCAAGTTCAACGAGCAGGCAAGCAGCCTGAACAACGCCGTGGTGCTGTGCATCTCCGCCGACCTGCCGTTCGCCCAGGCCCGTTTCTGCGGCGCCGAGGGTCTGGACAAGGTGGTGAACCTGTCCACCCTGCGTGGCGTCTCCTTCCTGCAGGACTACGGCGTGGCCTTCTCCTCCGGCCCGCTGGTGGGTCTGGCTGCCCGCGCCATCGTGGTGCTGGATGAGCACGACAAGGTGCTGCACAGCGAGCTGGTGGCCGAAGTCGCCGACGAGCCGAACTACGCCGCCGCCCTGGCCGTGCTGTAATCGCGTCGGCTCGACAAAAATCCCGCCGGGGCCATGCCCCGGCGGGATTTTTTTATGGGCGGCTGCCGTCAGGGGGACGTGGCGACCGGCTGCGATGGGGGCTTGGGTTGCCACTCCACATAGGGGCGGTGCAGCCTGGCGTAGATCTCGGCCAGCTTGCCGGAGGCGGCGAGCCGGTCAATCGCCTCGCCGAGGAAGCGATCCATCTCGTCGCCGGCGGGCCCTTTGGCGATGATGAAGACATCCTCGAAATCCCCCAGGTGTTCCCTATGGATGTTGGTGAGCTTGAGCCGGCGCAACATCAGGTCGGCCTCCTCCTGGGCCCAGATGAAGGCATCGATGCGACCGCGGGATAGCTTGCGCAGGGACTGCTCTATGCTCATCGACCGCTGCAGCGGAATGGGCAGAAAGCCGGGGGTGGCCTCGATCAGCAGATCCCGCTTGGTGGGCACTATGCCGTAGGCCATGTCGGGGGTGATGATGTGGTCGGTATTGCTGTAGAGCACGTGGGTCACCTTGCCGAAACTGCGGGTGCTGAAGCGATAGGGCAGCAGGTCGGCATCCTGCAGGTTGCGGATGGCGGGCAGGCTGAAGTCGGCGGTGCCGGCGATCACCCCGGCCATGGCCCGGGCGAGGGGATAGATGGTGATCCGGATGCTGATATCCGGATAGAGATCGTCGATGGCGCGTACCAGATCCACGAAGGGACCTGTCTTGTCGGCATTGATCAGGCCCGGCAGCTCGCCGAGGTGGGCGTTGATGATGCGCACCGGTTTGGCGGCGGGGGTGGCCTGGGGATCGGCACGGGAGAGCCCCAGGCTGGTCAGCCCCAGCAGGGCGAGCAGCAGCAAGAGGGGCAGGGTGGGGGATCGGGTCATGGTCGGGTAGCTCCGCCTTGAGAGGTTTTCTGAAGTGTAGCCAGCGGCACCCTGGCGCGGCGGCCCGGCACCTGAGCGGATTGGGTTTTACTTATGGGCCCCCGCTCACTAGACTTCGCCCTCCCACTTGCTTATCCGTACCGTGCCATGACCTTTGACCAACTCGCCCTTGCCCCCGCCCTGCTGGCGGCCCTGCCAACCAATCTTCAGCACCCGACCCGGGTACAACAACTGGCCATCCCGGCCGCGCTGGCGGGACGGGATCTGCTGGCGCTGGCCCGCACCGGCAGCGGCAAGACCCTGGCGTTCGGCTTGCCGCTGCTGCAGCGGCTGGATCCCGCCCTGGCAGAGGTGCAGGGGCTGGTGCTGGTGCCGACCCGCGAGCTGGCGGTGCAGGTGAGCGAGGCGTTGCAGGGGCCGGCCGCCGGGCTGGGTCTGCGGCTGGTGACCCTGTGCGGCGGGGTGGAACAAGCGCGGCAACAGGCCGAGCTGGCGCTGGGGCCGCAACTGCTGGTGGCGACCCCGGGGCGGCTGCGGGATCTGCTGGGCCAGCAGTTGCTGACCCTGGCCGGCCTGCGCACTCTGGTGCTGGACGAGGCGGACCGCCTGCTGGAGATGGGGTTCTGGCCCGATATTCAGTGGCTGATGAAGGCGATGCCGGACGCGCGGCAGCAGATGCTCTTCTCCGCCACCCTGCCTGCCGAGCTGGAGGCGCTGGCTACCGGTCTGCTGAAAGAGCCCGCTCGGGTGGAGGCGGATCCTCGCAACAGCGTGGCCGACGACATCGAGGAGCGGCTCTATCTGGTCAACAAGAGCAGCAAGGTGCCGGCGCTCATCAGCCTGCTCAAGGCCCACGAGTGGCCGCAGGTGCTGGTCTTCATCAGTGCTCGCGACGACGCCGACGGGGTGGCCCGCAAGCTGGCCAAGGCGGGCATCGCGGTGGCGGCCCTGCACGGTGAGAAGGAGCAGGCGGTGCGCGAACAGGCGCTTGGCGACTTCAAGGTGGGCAAGGTGCGGGTGCTGGTGGCCACCGATCTGATGGCGCGCGGCATTCACGTGGAGGCGCTGCCGCTGGTGATCAACCTGGACTTGCCCGCCAGCGCCTCCGTCTACGTGCACCGCATCGGCCGCACCGCCCGGGCAGGGCGCAGCGGGCTCGCCATCTCGCTCACCTGCCATGGCGAGGCCGACACCCTGGCGGCGATCCGCACCCTGACCGGGCGCGAGTTGCCGCTGGCGGCGCTCGCCGGCTTCCCGGTGACCGACAAGCCAGCCAGCGGGGAGGGCAAGCGTGCGCCGCGGGACAAGCAGGCGAACCGCCGCACCCAGGCCAAGCGCAGCGTCAAGCAGTTCAAGAGCAAGGCGTAGCGCCCCCCGCCATGGCCGGTGTGACAGGCCGGTTCATCGCAGCACCAAACAGTGAAAGGGTCGGGGCCAAACCCTGGCCCTTTCTGTTTGCCCACCTGGTCACTATCAAATAGCGGTCGCTTCGCTATGCTCCATGGGTTTCACCATGGAGGGATGACGAATGACCAGTCTGGTAATGGGCCCCCTGCTGGGCCTCGAGTCAGAGACCGAGTACAGCATCTGTTTTATGGCGCAGGCCAGTTGCAAGAGTGCAGCCGTGCGGATCAACGGCGAGCTGCTGGCTGCCAGCAAGCAGGCGGATACCCCGAGAGGCGGCTTCTGGCGGCTGGTCTGGCAGGCCAGCCCCAAGAGCAAGGCCGGCACCCCTGTCGATTACGAGATCCTGCTGGACAACAAGCCGGCGCAGGATCTGGCGGGATACGACAAGTGGCAGTTCCATCTGCCGGGCAAGAAGGAGCCGGTGCGGATAGGCTACGCCTCCTGCAACGGCTTCTCCGACTTCAAGCTGCTCACCTCCACCCCGGCCCCCTACGTCATGTGGGACAAGCTGGCCGCGGAGCACAAGGCCCATCCCTTCTCCCTGTTGCTGATGGGAGGAGATCAGATCTATGCGGACTCCCTCTGGACGAGCGTGCCGACCCTCAAGGCCTGGAACGAGCTGGACCGGGCAGAGAAGGTCAAGCGCAAGGCGACCCGGGCCATGGTGGAGCAGCTCGACCGCTTCTATTGCGATCTCTACTGCAAACAGTGGGGCCGCCTCGAGGTCGCCTTCATGCTGGCCCGGGTACCGAGCGCCATGATGTGGGACGACCACGACATCTTCGATGGCTGGGGCAGCTACCCCGAGGATCTGCAGCGCTGCGAGGTCTATCAGGCCATCTATGCCGCCGCCACCAAGTACTTCCGGCTGTTCCAGCTGCGCACCGGTGCCAACGGGGCGTTGCTGGACAAGGGGTTGAATCACCACTCCTGGCGGCTCGGTTTCAGGGGCTACCAGATCCTGGCGCTGGACAACCGGGCCAATCGCACCCGCGACCAGGTGATGAGCCCGTCCCAGTGGGATCAGGTCAACGCCGCGCTGGCGGCCTGCGACACGGGCCACCTGCTGGTGCTGGCGGGGGTGCCCGTGGTCTATCGCGACTTCTCCTTCACCGAGGCGGCGTTCGATGCCACCCCCTGGGAGGAGGAGCTGACCGACGATCTCAAGGATCACTGGCGGGCCAAGGCCCATCAGGGGGAGCGGGCTCGCCTCATCATGCGACTGCTGGACAATGCCAGGCAGCGGCGCCAGAAGGAGCCTGGCTGCAAGACCCTGATCCTCTCAGGCGACGTGCACGTGGGGTGCCTCGGGGTCATTCAGGACAAGCGGGAGGGGCTCAACGTGCACCAGCTGGTCTCCTCCGGCATCGTCCACCCCTGTCCCACCCAGTTCCAGTGGATGGGGATCCTCGCCATGACCAACGACGATCCCGAATACCTCGACGAGAGCCGGCTGATCCGCGCCGAGCTTATCAAGCCGTTCGGCGCCCCCGTCTACCTGCGTACCCGCAACTTCGCCACCCTGCTGATGGGCAGTGATGACAAGCTGTGGGCCAACTGGCATTGCGAGAACGGGGTGGCGGCCAGCTACCCGCTGGCCTGATGGCCAGAAAATGCGAAGGGCCCCGACGGGCCCTTTTTCATTGCGTTGGTGTGGCGGTGTCACGGGCGAAGAAGTCGCGCCGGAACTGGCCGAGCACCGCCTCCCTGTGCTGCTGCCAGCTCGCCTCGTCCATGTTGCCCCGGCTGGCCGCCAGCTGCTGTTCGAGCTCGGTCAACTGTTGCTGGTAGCGGCTGCGCTGATCCAGCTGTTGCTGACGGCTGGCGGCGAACTGCAGGGTCGCCTCTGCCTGTGCAGCCGGCAGGAAGTGGTGGGCCAGGGTGGCGAGCTCCTCGTCCCCCCACAGCTGGCGTGCCTGCTGCAGCCGGGCCGCCGGGTTGAACAGTTCAGTCGCCAGATCCGGGTGCTCCGCCACCCACTCATCCTGCAAGCGGGTGAGGGCATCCAGCCGCTCGGCCAGCGGCAGCTGCTCGCTCTCCTGCGCCAGCTGCTCGAGCGCCAGGGCGTAGCGCCCCTGCAGCCGAAACAGGCTCTCCCCCTCGCCAAGCCAGCTGGCCTCTGCACCTTCCAGATTGGCCAGCCGCTCGGCCAGCGGCAGATCGCTGTCGCTTACCTCGCTGGCGAGCTGCTGGCTCAGCGCCTCCGGCATGGCCCGCCAGCTGGCGGGAGGTGGCTCGGAGCCGGCCTGTGTGGCGGCAACCGGCGAGGCGAGCGCCGGGGAGTCCGGCAGCTGTGCCGGCACGGGCGCAGCGGCGCCCGATGGGGGCTGGCTGGTGGAGGCCGGGCGCGCCTGCTCCTCCTGTGCGCCCAGGTTGAGCAGCAACAAGGCCAGCAGCGCCAGCGCCAGCAAGCCGTAACGGCGCTTCATCGGCTGATCTCTCCCTTGACCGGAAAGTGATCGGAGAGGTTGCTGGCGGGCCAGAGGCTGCCGTCGCTGCTGCGCGGGATCCAGACACTGTTGAGGTTGTGGCTTGCGGCGCCGTACTCCCGGCTCACCACCAGATAGTCGAGGTACTCCACGTTGGCACCGCCGGAGAGCGGACCGCCGGCATAGGGGTTGATCCTGGGATCGAAGGTGGCCTCGGTGTAGCCGCCGTAGGCCGGCTCGTCGGCGTCGAGATTGGCCAGCATGCCGGCGTAGTCATCGGCAAACTTGCGCTTGTTGACGTTGAAGTCGCCGCCGTAGATGACGGTGTCGCTGGCGGGAATATTGAGGCTGGCGGCCAGGGTGCGCATCTGGCCGAACTGGATCTGGCGCAGGCGGCGCGCCTCGTCGGTGTCGAAGCTGGCGGTGTGGGTGGCGAACAGGTGCCAGGCCTTGCCCCCCTTGATCACCTCCGCATACATCACCCCCTTGTCGGCGAAGCAGTCGGTGCCGGTGCACTGGGGATAGACCAGCTGGGCCTCGCGCACTATGGGGTAGCGGCTGACGATCACCACGCCACCGTCGTGGATGTTGACCCCTGGCTTGTCGAGCACCTTGGTCTGGTAGGGGTACTCTTTGGCCAGGGCTTGCAGGAAGCCCTCGCGGCGGCCGTCGAACACCTCCTGCAGCAGCAGGGCGTCATATCCCTTGAGGTGTTCGGGCAGCAGCGCCAGCCGCTCGCCGATGCTGGAGGCGATCACCGGCAGCGCCCAGACGTTGTAGCTGGCCACCTTCAACCTGGCTTCGGCAGGTTCGGGTTGCTCCACCTGTTTGGGCGGGGTCAGCATGTAGTGCAGATCGTCGTAGCGGCCGGTGAACTTGGCGGCGAAGGCCAGCTCCTGCGGCCCGCTCAGGCGATGGATGGCGCGATCGCTCTGCCAGCCTGAGTTGTCTGCCGGCGTCTCGCCGCCGTGTTGCAGGGTGCTGTTCCACCAGGTGCCCTCCATCCGCTGGTTGAGGCGATAGGTGTCGCCGCTGGGGGTGGTGACCCGGGTTTCGAACAGATAGCTCTTGCCCGCCTTCACCCCCTCGTAGCGGTTGAAGCTGAGCACCATGGCGCTCTCCCAGGGGCCCAGCTCAGTCCTGTGCTGGATCCACTGGCTGCCGGCCTGCAGCTCGCCGGAGCCGCTCTGGCGGATCTCCAGCTGGACCGGCTCCGGGCTGTTGTTGGTGAGGTAGACATCGGTATCGGCCAGCGCCTGCAGCGGAAACTGGCTGGCCAGCAGCAGGGCGGCATAACTGACGGGCTTGTGCATCATGAAGTCCTTTTGGTTGAGACACGCAGGAAAGTGACTGTTATGGCGGGCACAGAGGTCATTTCATTTACATTTTTGTTACAAATAAATGAAAGGCCCCATATGGGGAGGCAGGGCAAGCGGACAGGTAGGCGAAGAGGTGGGGCGTGCCGGTTGGCACGCCCAGAGGGGATCAGCGGCTGGCCAGCGGGTAGGTGAAGAGGGCCAGGTGGGCGAAGTTGAACAGGAAGTGGAGCGCGATGGCGACGCTGAGGCGCCCGCTCAGCAGGAAGGCCAGACCATAGCAGGCCCCCGCCAGCGCGGCGAACAGCACCAGCAGCGGGCCACCGGCCAGGTGGGCGGCGCCGAACAGCAGGCTGGCTACCAGCACCCCAAGCCAGCGCCGGCTGCGCTCGGCGATCCCCTGCTGCAGGAAGCCGCGAAACAGTGCCTCTTCCGCCACGCAGGTGAACAGCAGGTTGTTGATGGCAAACAGCCACCACCAGCCGGGCAGTCCTACCTCGGGCTTGAGGGCTCCCAGCTGCCAGGCGGCGATCAGCAGGGCCGCCAGCGGCACCAGCAGCAGCGCCAGCCTGCGCCACTGAATGGCGCCGCCCGGGCCCAGCAAGGCGGGCCAGGCCAGCAGCAGGCCGAAGAAGACCAGCGGCTTGTCGAGGTTGAGGTACATGTTGAAGGGCACGCTGGCGGGGCCGGCCTGCACCTGATCCAGCACCTTCAGGTTGGTGAAGCCGGGGATGAGGTGCAGCATCAGCGCCACCGCCCACAGCAGTACGGCGCCCAGAGCGACGGCGCGCCAGGGCTGGGGCAGGGTGGGGGTACGCCAGGCCAGCAGCAGACCTGCTGCGCTGGCCAGCAGGGCGATGGGGCTCAGGTGGCCGAGGCCGAGAGCCGCCAGCAGGGCGACCGCCAGCATGATGAAGCCGGGCAGACGCTGCCGGGCCAGACAGAGCAAGACGGCCAGCGCCAGTGCTCCCCAGATGAGTGAATCAGGTAGAGGTAACATTGAGTCTCCAGGGCCGATGAAAGTGCCGCACCTTAACAATGGGACATCCCATAAGACAAGGCTCAATAAGCTGGTCGGATCCCCGCGCGGCAGGAGGGAGCAGGCGCTCGGCCATAAAAAAAACCGGAGCTGGGCTCCGGTTTTGGCAAGGATGCGACGCTATCAGCGGCCGGATTCGGCGATCACCCGGGCGATGATGTCGGCCCGCAGGTTGGCGTCCAGCTCGCCCAGGGCGATCAGGCCGGCCTTGAAGATCACGTTCTTCGGCAGGCTGACGTCGTCCAGGGTGGTGATGGCCTCCACGTGCAGGCCATTCAGGCGGCTGGCATCGCGCGGGCTCAGGTTGACCTGGGTGTTCAGCACCTGCTTGCCCTTCTTCTTGGGCTGGGCGGGTTTCTTCGGCTGCTCTTCCAGCTCGTCTTCCGGCAGTTCGTCATCAAAATCGTAAATAGACATAGTCAATCCTGTTGGTTGGGCGAGGGGCCGTGAGCCCGACGTGGTTGTTCCGATGGGGTCAATCAGCCCATATCCTCGTTGCGGATAAAGGCGCGCCAGGAGACGAGCACCTGGGCAAAATCTTCCAGCCCGCACATGGCCAGCTGTTCATCATCGTAGTAGGCGAGATCGTCGAGATCTTCATCCTGCTCGATATTGAGGACGTTGGCCTTCACCTCGGCCTCCTCGTGGGTCAGCAGCAGGGAGTAGTCGCCGCCAAGCAGCCGGTATTCGGTGCGGGCCCGGCTGGAGAGCTGATCGATGATGGCGAACAGCTCGTCGAGTTTCTCCTCGTCCTTGCCCACTTCGTCGATCAGCCACTGACCGATGGCCTCGTGGCCCATGGAGAACCGGGCGCGATAACCGCCGAACGGATCGCGGCGAAATTCATAATCCATAGTTCAGTCCATAGCGGAAGGGTGAGTCGTCATGGGCAGGGGAAAATCCTGCTCCATGGCGGGGCGCATATAGCGTAAAGTGGCCTATTCTAGCGAGCCCCCCCTCGCTTGTCTTGAAGATGTGGCATCTTTGCCCCGGTGCAGGCGCTTTGTGGCCACCCGGCCCCCGCTTTGGAGATGTGATGCAGCTAAACGATACCCTCGCACGCCAGAGAGTCAGTCGGGCGATACAGATCCTCTCTGTTTCGGTCAAGGTGATGGACGAGCCACAAAGACTCATCATCGCCTCAAGCTATGCCCGGTTCGTTCAGCGGAGTACCTATGCAGCTCAATGACACCCTCGCACGGCAGATTGTCAGCCGGGCCATGAAGATCCTCTCTTTCTCGGTCAACGTGATGGACGAGCACGGCCTTATCATCGCGTCCGGCAACCCGGAGCGGCTCCATCAGCGTCATGAGGGGGCCGTGCTGGCGCTGACCGAGAACCGGGTGGTGGAGATCAGCGAAGCGACCGCCCGCGAGCTCAAGGGGGTGCGCCCCGGCATCAACCTGCCCATCGCCTATCAGGGGGAGCTGCTCGGGGTCATCGGCATCTCGGGCGATCCGGACGAAGTGCGCGCTTACGCCGAGCTGGTGAGAATGACCGCCGAGCTCATTCTGGAGCAGGCGGCGCTCACCGAACAGCTGCAGTGGGACAAGCGCCACAAGGAGGAGCTGGTGCTGCAGCTCATCCGTGGTGAAGGGCGCGAAGATCAGCTGCAGCAGGCGGCCCGTTTTCTCGGGCTGGATCTGGCCCAGCCGCGGGTGGTGGCGGTGCTGGCGCTGGAGGAGGCCGACCCGGCCCGGCTGCGGGAGCTGGTACACCTGCTGGAAAACCCGGAGCGGGACAACCTGGTGGCCATCAACGGCCTGGACGAGATAGTGGTGCTCAAGCCCGCCCAGCTCAGTGACGGCATCTGGCAGTCAGAGCAGGAGCGCAGTCGCATCAAGCAGTTGCTGGCCCGTATCCCCCACTTTCGGGTGCGCATCGGGGTGGGTGATTACTTCGCCGGCACCGGCGGGCTGGCACGCTCCTACCAGACGGCGCGGGACACCTTGCGTCGCGGCATGCGGCAGGCGCCGCGCAAGCAGGTCTATTTCTTCGAGGATTACCGGTTGCCGGTGCTGCTCGGCAGTCTGGCGGACTCCTGGCAGGCGGATCAGCTGCGGGCCCCGCTGCACAAGCTGGCACAGGAGGATACAAAGGGAACACTGCAGAAGACGCTGCGCCAATATTTCTTGCAGGATTGTGATCTGCATCCCTGTGCCGAAGCCCTGTTCATCCACCCCAATACCCTGCGCTATCGGCTGACCCGGATCGAGCAGATAACCGGGTTGAATTTCAACAAGTTAGATGACAAGTTCCTGCTCTATCTCGGGCTCAATCTAGATAGCTGATTTGTTCATTCATACATAAAATTACGTTTTAAAAAGCTGATATTTGGTTTTTTGACCAAAGCATTCCGATCCCGGATCACCATAATGGCCACCATTCACTCACTAGAAAGGTGCCCGTCATGACCCCGGTTACAGCCCTTGGCGCCCTCGCGGCGCTCTCCATCGCCATCTTCCTGATCCTGAAGAAGGTGCCACCCGCTTACGGCATGATCGTCGGCGCCCTGGCCGGCGGCCTGATCGGCGGCGCCGATCTGACCCAGACCGTCGCCCTGATGATCGGCGGTGCCCAGGGGATCACCACGGCGGTGATGCGGATCCTGGCGGCGGGCGTATTGGCCGGCGTGCTGATCGAATCGGGCGCCGCCACCACCATCGCCGAGACCATCGTCAAGAAGCTGGGCGAGACCCGCGCCCTGCTGGCGCTGGCGCTGGCCACCCTGATCCTGACCGCGGTCGGCGTGTTCGTGGACGTGGCCGTCATCACGGTCGCCCCCATTGCGCTGGCCATCGCCCGCCGTGCCGATCTCTCCAAGGCGGCCATCCTGCTGGCGATGATCGGCGGCGGCAAGGCGGGCAACGTCATGTCGCCCAACCCCAACGCCATCGCGGCGGCGGACGCCTTCCATCTGCCCCTCACCTCTGTGATGGCGGCCGGCATCATCCCGGGCCTGTTCGGGCTGGTGATGGCCTACTGGCTGGCCAAGCGCCTCAACAACAAGGGCAGCAAGGTGGCCGCCGACGAGGTGGTGAGCTTCGATGGCAGCAAGCTGCCGGGCTTTGCCGCCGCCATCAGTGCGCCGCTGGTGGCCATCCTGCTGCTGGCCCTGCGCCCCATCGCCGGCATCGTTGTGGATCCGCTCATCGCACTGCCTCTCGGTGGCCTGGTCGGTGCCCTGATGATGGGCAAGTTCGGCAAGGTGAACCAGTTTGCCGTTTCGGGTCTCGCCCGCATGGCGCCGGTGGCCATCATGCTGCTGGGTACCGGTACCCTGGCGGGCATCATCGCCAACTCCGGCCTCAAGGATGTGCTGATCAGCGGCCTGACCGCCTCCGGCCTGCCCTCCTACCTGCTGGCCCCCATTTCCGGTGCCCTGATGTCGCTGGCGACCGCCTCGACCACCGCCGGTACCGTGGTAGCCTCCAACGTGTTCAGCTCCACCCTGCTCGAGCTTGGCATCAGCAGCCTGGCGGGGGCCGCCATGATCCACGCCGGTGCCACCGTGTTCGACCACATGCCCCACGGCTCCTTCTTCCATGCCACCGGCGGCAGCGTCCACATGGGCGTGGGTGAGCGGCTCAAGCTCATCCCCTACGAAACCGCGGTCGGTCTGACCATCGCCGTTGTCTCCACCCTGATGTTCGGCGTGTTTGGCCTCGCCTAAGGAATTGATATGAAAATTGTTATCGCCCCCGATTCATTCAAGGAGAGCCTCAGCGCCATGGCGGTGGCCGATGCCATCGAGGCCGGTTTCAAGCAGGTGCTGCCGGATGCCACCTACGTCAAATTGCCGATGGCAGATGGCGGCGAGGGGACTGTGCAGTCCCTGGTGGACGCCACCGGCGGTCGCATTCTGCCCTTCCATGTGACCGCCCCCCTCGGCAACCAGATAGAGGGCTTCGTCGGTCTGCTGGGGGATGGCGAGCGCGCCGTCATCGAGATGGCGGCGGCCTCCGGCCTGCATCTGGTGGCGCCTGAGCTGCGCAATCCGCTGCACACCTCGAGCAGTGGCACCGGCGAACTGATCCTGGCTGCTCTCGACATGGGAGTGAAGCACCTGATCCTCGGCATCGGCGGCAGCGCCACCAATGACGGCGGTGCCGGCATGATCCAGGCGCTTGGCGGCAAGCTGCTCAAACGCGACGGCAGCCCCATCGCGCCGGGCGGCGCCGGTCTGGCCGAGCTGGCCACCATCGATCTGAGCGGGCTGGACTCGCGCCTCGCCAAGATCACCATCGAAGTGGCCTGCGATGTGGACAACCCGCTGTGCGGGCCGAAAGGGGCCTCCGCCGTGTTCGGTCCGCAGAAGGGGGCGACCCCCGCGATGGTGGCGCAGTTGGATGCCAACCTGGCCCACTATGCCGACTGCATCGAGCAGGCCCTCGGCAAGCAGGTGAAGGAGATCCCGGGGGCGGGTGCCGCCGGTGGCATGGGGGCGGCCCTGGTGGGCCTGCTCGGCGCCGAGCTCAAACCCGGCATCCAGATCGTCATCGAGGCGTTGAAGTTGGCCGAGGCGGTGGCCGACGCGGATCTGGTCATCACCGGCGAGGGGCGCATCGACAGCCAGACCATTCACGGCAAGACGCCAATCGGTGTCGCACGTTGTGCCAAGCGGTTCGGCAAGCCGGTGATCGGTATCGCGGGTTGTCTGACCGACGACTGCGGCGTGGTGCACGAGCACGGGCTGGATGCGGTGTTTGCCGTGGTCAACCGCGCCATGTCCCTGCCGGAGGCGCTGGCCACCGCCACCACCAACCTGCAGCTCACGGCCCGCAACGTGGCAGCGCTCTACCTGCTGCGGCCCTGACCCTCTTCTGGCCGGTGCCTGGCGCCGGCCAACCCCGCCCCGTGTCGCGGTGACGACCCGCTCAACTGCGGGTCAGCCCGAAACACCTTGCCGATCAGTCGATCGGCTTTTTTCATTATCCCGCTGTATCCCCAGTGCTTTTCTGCGGTTTCTGTATTCTGGTCGCCGACTTTGCGGCATAGTGATCCCCCATAGTACAAGGAGCGACCCATGATCTTGCTGACCCTGGGGGTACTGCTGTTTACCCTGACTCACCTCTATCCCTGCTTCGCGCCCGACCACAGGATCCGGCTGCGCGAGCGGTTGGGGGAGCATCGCTACAAGGGACTCTTCTCGCTGGTGCTGTTTATCGGCATCGCCTGCATCATTGCCGGCTGGCGTACCTCCAGCCCCTTGCCGCTCTATTTTCTGCCCGCCTGGGGACCGACCCTGATGATGGCGGTGATGCCCATCGCCCTGATCCTGTTCTGCTCCGGTCAGGGCCCCAACCACCTGCGGCGCTGGCTGGTGCATCCCCAACTGCTCGGCACCCTGCTCTGGGCCGGTGCCCATCTGGCGGTCAACAGCGAGGCCCGCTCCCTGGTGCTGTTTGGCGGCATCGGCCTGTGGGCACTGGTGAGCATCGTCTGGATTTCGGTGCGGGACTGGCAGCGCCATCCCCGTCCTGCGGCCAACTGGTACGGCACCGGGCTCAGCGTGGGGGCCGGGCTGGCGCTCACCGCCCTGCTGATCTTCTGGGGGCACGGCATGCTCATCGGCATCCCGCTCTATTGAGCCGGTGAACCGGCCGGCGTGTTCGCGCGTATGTCACTCATCTGCCTGACAGGAGTCACTCGATGAAAAGGATTGTCTTGTTGCTGACGCTGGCATCCGGCATGGCCGGCGCCGCCTGCCCTGACTACTTCAACGTGGAGATGCGGGAGCTCAACAGCACCCAGCGCCACAACCTCTGCCAGCTGACCGAGGGCAAGGTGGTGCTGGTGGTCAACACCGCCTCTTATTGTGGCTACAGCGGCCAGTTTCGGGATCTGGAGCGGCTCTATCAGGGCTACAAGGAGCAGGGACTGGTGGTGCTGGGCTTCCCCTCCAACGACTTCAGACAGGAGGCGGGCAACGAGAATAAGACCGCCGAGGTGTGCCGCCGCGACTATGGTGTCACCTTCCCCATGTTCAACCGGGTGGCGGTGCGGGGCTCGGATGCGGTACCCCTGTTCAAGGGGCTGGCGGCGGCAGCCGATGGCGATGCCCCCAACTGGAATTTCCACAAATACCTGGTGGGGCGCGACGGCAAGCTCATCGGCAGCTACGGTGCCAACCAGAATCCGGCGGACGATCCCCTGCAACAAGAGGTCAAACGGGCGCTCGGCCTTTAGCGCTACCCCGCTGCGGGCCGCTCTGGAATAATGGGGGCCCGCTCTTCTCTCTGGTAATCCCGTGCTGCAACGTCTGCCCCAAATGGTGATCTTCGATGCCCTGGTCCGTGAACAGGGGATCTCTGCCGCCGCCCGGCGGCTCGGCGTCTCCAAATCCCACATCAGCAAGCAGCTGGCCCAGCTGGAGACCGAACTCGGTGCCCAGCTGGTGCAGCGCACCACCCGCCGCTTCTCCCTCACTGAACTCGGCCAGGAGTATGCCCGCCACTGCCGTGCCCTGGTGGCGGTGGCGCTGGAGGCGGACTCCATGGTGGCGGAGCGGCGCGGCAAGGTGAGCGGCGTGCTCCATCTGGGGGTTGGTCAATCCTTCGGCCGGCTGCACGTGATCCCGCGCCTCAAGGCGTTTCAGGATCGCTACCCCGAGCTGGAGCTGGAAGTCTCATTGTTCGATCACCGCACCAACCTGGTGGATGAGGGGCTGGATCTCTGGATCACCACCTACGAGGACAAACCCGAGGCCCTGGTGGGGCAGCGGCTGGCGGACATCGGCTTCGTGCTGGTGGCTTCGCCGGACTATCTCTTGAGCCACGGCACCCCGCTGCACCCCAGAGATCTGGCCCAGCACAACTGCATCACCTACCAGAGCCGGGAGCGGCGCTACCACGAGTGGTCGTTTCGCCAGGGCAAGGAGCGCCAGACGGTGCAGGTGGCCGGCAACTATCGGGTGGATCTGGCGGAGGCGGTGCGCGACGCCGCCCTGGCCGGGCTCGGCATCGCCTACGTAGCCAACTACCTGCTGGACAAGGAGCTGCAGTCCGGCCAGCTGATCCCGCTGTTGCCCCAGTGGCGACCTAACCAGAAGATGGCGGTACACGCCGTCTATGCCAGGCGCGAGCACCTGGATCCCAAGATCCGGCTGTTCATCGATTTCCTCAAGGAGGGTTTCGGCCCCCATCCCTACTGGGAACAGCGGCTGGCCCCCTGGCTCGGCGGCAAATTGTCCGGCACAGAGGAATGATCGTTTCCATATAAGAACACTGGCTTTCGCTTGATACCAAAATCGAGCCAAATCAGCCAGTTGCCGCAACCGGTATCGTGAAAACGTTTTTGCTAACAGGGTTGTAACCAACTGGACTTGCAGTGGCGAGGCTGGGAGAGCAGAATCCGCGCCCATCTTTCGCCCCACCTGATGGAGTCCCTATGATTGCCCTGCTCGGCATCCTGAGCATCCTGGCCCTGGCCACGCTCTGCTCTGATAATCGTCGTCGTATCCCGTTGCGAACAGTGGGCTTGGCCCTCTGCCTGCAGATCCTCTTCGCCGGCCTGGTGCTCTGGCTGCCCGCCGGTCAGCACGTGCTGAACGGGGTGAGCGAGAGCGTGAGCAGCGTGATCGGTTACGGTCAGGAGGGGATCGCCTTCCTGTTCGGCGATCTGGCCAAGTTCAAGCTGGGCTTCATCTTTGCCTTCAACGTGCTGCCGGTCATCATCTTCTTCTCCGCGGTGATCGCCATCCTCTACCACATCGGCCTGATGCCGAAAGTGATCGCCCTGCTCGGTGGCGGCCTGCAGAAGCTGCTGGGCACCGGCCGCGCCGAGAGCCTCTCCGCCACCGCCAACATCTTCGTCGGCATGGTGGAGGCGCCGCTGGTGGTCAAACCCTATCTCTCCAAGATGTCCGATTCCCAGTTCTTCGCGGTGATGAGCTGCGGCCTCGCCTCCGTGGCGGGCGGTACCCTGGTGGGTTACGCCAGCATCGGGGTCGAGCTGAAATACCTGATCGCGGCGGCCTTCATGTCGGCGCCGGCCGGTCTGGCCATGGCCAAGATCCTGGTGCCGCCTGCCGCCGAAGAAGAGGACCATCATCAGGACGTGGTGATCCCGCGTGCCACCAACGTGATTGAAGCGGCCGCCGATGGTGCCATGTCCGGTCTCAACATCGCGGTCGCCGTGGGTGCCACCCTGCTGGCCTTCGTTGGCGTGATCGCCATGCTCAACGGCCTGCTGGGCTGGGCCGGTGACCTGGTGGGGCTGGAGCTGAGCTTCCAGATCATCCTGGGCTGGTTGTTCGCTCCCGTCTCCTGGCTGATCGGCATCCCCTGGGAGCAGGCTCAGGCCGCCGGCGCCCTGATCGGCACCAAGATAGTGGTGAACGAGTTCGTTGCCTTCATCGCCCTGGTGCAGGACCAGACCCTGAGCGAATCGAGCAAGGCCATAGTCACCTTCGCCCTGTGCGGTTTCGCCAACATCTCCTCCATGGCGATCCTGATTGGCGGCCTGGGTGCCATGGTGCCCGAGCGCAAATCCTTCATCGCCCGTTACGGCATGCGCGCCATCCTGGCGGGGGTGCTGGCGAACCTGATGAGCGCCTCGCTGGCCGGCCTGTTCCTCGCCCTCTGATTGACCCCAGAAGTTAGCACCTTCCGGTCAGAGCCCGCTTCGGCGGGCTTTTTTGCGCCCGTCTGCCGGCAAAAAAAAGCGCCTCAGGGAGGCGCGGGGGAAAAAGACAGATTGGAAGCGTCACATGGGTGCCACTTGAATGAGGGATGAGCCATGCCATCCAAGTGTGAAGCCATGATGCCTGAGGCTGTCTGAAGCCCTTCTGAGGCGATTCTTCATACTATGTTCATTTTGCTAAACGCAATGCGGGCTGGCTGGTCAGTGGCTCAGGGAGGCAGCGCGACGTCGTCTGCGGTCTGCTGTTCCAGCGCCGGCAACCAGATTGCTAACGGGATGCCGGCTGCGGCTCAGGGGGTCAGCACAAAGTGATCGGCACTCTGCTGTTCCAGTGCCAGCAACCAGCGCTTGATGGGGATGCCGCCGGCATAACCGGTCAGCTCGCCGCTGCGGCCGATCACCCGGTGGCAGGGCACTATGATGCTGAGCGGATTGCGGCCGTTGGCGGCCCCCACCGCCCGCACCGCCTTGGGATTGCCGATGGTCTGGGCTATCTCGAGGTAGCTGACGGTCTCACCGTAGGGAATGTCGCCCAGGGCGCGCCATACCGATTGCTGAAAAGGGGTGCCCCGGGCGGCCATGGGCAGATCGAAGCGCCTCAGCCGGCCGGCGAAGTAGGCGTCGAACTGCTCAACGAAAGGGGCGAGCGCCTGATCGTCCCGCTGCCACTGGTCGGTCGGGGTCACCGGCTGCTCGCCTCGTACGAACTCCACGTAGCGCAGTCCGTCCCGATCGATGGCGATGAGCAGGGGGCCGTGGGTGCTGTCGCAAAAACTGTATTGCATGTCGTCATCCTCGGGTGTCGGGCAAGGGCCCGGTTAGTCCACGACCGGCTTGCCGCGGGTCGATTTGATCTCCCCCTTGCGCTTCTTGGCATCGACCCGCTTGCGCTGGGAGCTGCGGGTCGGCTTGGTGGCGTGGCGCGCCTTGGGGCGCCATGCTGCTTTTTTCAGCAGTTCCACCAGGCGGTTCATCGCCTCCTTGCGGTTCATGTCCTGACTGCGATGGGTCTCGACCCGGATCAGGATGAAGCCGTCGTGAACCCGGCTGTCGCTCAGCTTGTCGAGCCCCTCCTTGTAGAGCGGGGTGAGGCTGGGGGAGCTGCGGTAATCGAAGCGCAACCAGACGGCGGAGTCGGTCTTGTTGACGTGCTGGCCGCCGTTGCCCTGTGCCCGCATGGTCTGGAATTGCAGCTCATGCCAGGGCAGGGTGACGCTGTTGGAGATGACTAACATACTGCAGTGCTCTTGTTTGGTGCAGCGGCGCAGGCTGGTTCAGCTTGGTGCCTCATAATGGGGCGAGCTGCGCTCCCTTGGTGATGTCGGGAGAGTCCTGCTCCAGACGTAAATGCTATCTTTTTGAAATTAAACAATAAAAAGACTTGGCACAAGAATTGATTCCCCATTCATGACATACCATGGATTGGGAGCAACCAGATGAAGCTGATTACTGCGATTATCAAACCCTTCAAGTTGGATGACGTGCGCGAGGCCGTCGCCATCTTGGGGGTCGAGGGTCTGACCGTGTCCGAGGTCAAAGGGTTTGGCCGCCAGAAGGGGCACACCGAATTATACCGGGGAGCCGAGTATCAGGTCGACTTCCTGCCCAAGGTCAAGCTGGAGATCGCCACCGCCGATGACAACGTCGAAGGGGTGATCGAGGCGATCTGCAAGGCTGCCTACACCGGCAAGATAGGTGACGGCAAGATCTTCGTCTATGACCTGCTGCAGGCCGTGCGCATTCGGACCGGCGAGAACGACGACGAGGCGCTCTGACGGCCCTGACGGGGCTGGTGGTCGATGGGGTGTCGCTGATTGACTCCATGGTGGGGCTGGATAGGATTCTATCCGGCCCCTTTGTTTGAACGGCGTTTAAATATGTGATCCCGCAACGTCAGGATTTCTTGATCCTGCTGTCGAGCTCAATGCAAAATGCAAACAGCAATGGTTCTCACTCGATATAGCAACTCAAGGAATGGATGATGAAAATGAAGATGTTGGCACTGGCTTTCTCTGCGTTGGCGGCTCAGTCGGCGTTTGCAGCAGGGGAAGTGAATGTCTACTCCAACCGCCAGGATGAGCTGATCAAGCCCATCATCCAGCAGTTCGAGAAAGAGTCTGGCATCAAGGTCAACGTGGTGTTCGCCAAAGAGGGTCTGAACGAGCGTCTGGAGCGGGAAGGCAAGCTCTCCCCGGCGGATCTGATGCTGACCGTCGACATCAGCCGGCTGACCGATCTGGTGGACAAGGGGCTGGTGCAGCCGGTGGACAGCAAGATCCTGCAGGAGAACATCCCCGCCATCTATCGCGATCCGGACAACCGCTGGTTCGCCCTGACCACCCGCGTGCGCGCCATCTATTCCAGCAAGGATCGCCTCGGCAAGCTGGACACCATCAGCTACGAAGATCTGGCCAAGCCTGAATTCAAAGGAAAAATCTGCACCCGCAGCGGCAAGCATGAGTACAATGTGGCGCTGGTCTCCTCCATGATCGCTCATCACGGCATGGCGGATGCAAAAACCTGGCTGGAAGGGGTCAAGGCCAACCTGGCGCGCAAGCCGCAGGGCAACGACCGGGATCAGGTCAAGGCGATCAAGGATGGTATCTGTGACGTGTCGCTCGGCAACAGCTACTACCTGGGCGCCATGCTGAAGGATCCGGCGCAGAAGTCCTGGGCCGATGCCGTCTACATCAACTTCCCGAACCAGGGGGATCGCGGTGCCCACGTCAACGTGAGCGGCGTGGCCATGACCAAGTATGCCAAGAACAAGGCCGAGGCCCAGAAGCTGATGGAGTTTCTGGCCGGCGACACCGCCCAGCACATGTATGCGGACGTGAATGCCGAGTATCCGGTCAAGGCCGGGGTCGAGCCTTCCGCCATGGTCAAGTCCTGGGGCAGTTTCAAGTCTGACCCCATGCCGGTCAGCGGTTACGCCAAGCACCGCAAGGACGCCTTGCAGCTGCTGGATGAAGTGAAATTCGACTTGTAATCAGATGGGGCCAACGGCCCCATCAACCTCTGTGGTCTCATGAAAAATTTTGGATGGATTACCGGCAGCTGGGCCAGCGCCCTGCTGCTGGCCTTGCCGGTGCTTGCCCTGGTCTTCTCCGCCTTCTCGGCCGACGGAGATCTGTTTAGCCACCTCGCCGATACCGTGCTGTTCGACTATCTGGCCAACACCCTGGGGCTGGTGGTTGGGGTCGTGCTGCTCAGCCTGCTGTTCGGCGTGCCGACCGCCTGGCTGGTGGCCATGTGTCAGGTGCCGGGGCGCCGTGCCCTGCAGTGGGCGCTGATGCTGCCCATGGCCATGCCCTCCTACATAGTCGCCTACGTCTACACGGATCTGCTCGACTACTCGGGCCCGCTGCAGGCGGGGCTGCGGCAGCTGTTTGGCTGGAGCAGTCCGGCCGATTACTGGTTTCCGGCCATCCGCTCCCTTGGCGGCGCCGCCTGGGTGCTGGCGCTGGTACTGTTTCCCTACGTCTATCTGCTGACCCGCGCCTCCTTTCTGGAGCAGTCGGTCAGCCTCATTCACTCCAGCCGCCTGCTGGGTTGCAGCCCTTGGCAGAGCTTTCGCCGCCTCAGCCTGCCGCTGGCACGTCCCGCCATCATGGTGGCGGTATCCCTGGTGGCGATGGAGACGTTGGCGGACTTTGCCACCGTCCACTTCTTTGCCATCAACACCCTGACCACGGCGGTCTACGATACCTGGCTCGGCTACGGCAGTCTGGCCACCGCCGCCAAGCTCTCCTGTCTGATGCTGCTGGCGGTGGTGTTGCTGATCGCGCTGGAGCGCCGCTCCCGCAGTCGGCAGCAGGTGTTCCAGAAGTCCATGGGCCACGAACAGCCGCTGCGCTACCCGCTCAAGGGGGCGCGGCGCTGGCTGGCCGGTCTCTGGTGCTGGGGACTGGTGCTGGCCGGCTTCGGTCTGCCGTTCGTCATCCTGCTGGATTACGGCGTGCGCTACTTCGAATTGTCGTGGACGCCGGAGTTTGTCCGCTTCGCTGGCAACAGTCTGGTCATCTCGGCGCTGACCGCTCTGCTGGCCATGGGCATCGCCCTGTTGCTCGGCTTCTGCCGTCGCCTCGATGGCGGGCCCAAGAGCCTGTTGCCGCTGCGCATCGCTGCCATGGGTTACGCCATGCCGGGTACCGTGCTCGCCATCGGGGTGCTGGTGCCGCTCACCGCCCTCGACTTTGCCATCAACGATTTGGCCGAGTGGCTGGGGCGCCAGGGGCCTGGGCTGCTGCTGACCGGCACCCTCACCGCCATCGTGTTCGGCTATCTGGTGCGCTTCGTGGCCATCGCCATCGGCTCGGTGGAGAGCAGCATGGGCAAGATCTCCCCCAGTCTCGACATGGCGGCCCGCTCCCTGGGGCAGGGGGATGGCGCCATGCTGCGGCGGGTGCACCTGCCGCTGGTGCGGCGCGGCCTGTTTGCCGGTGCCATGCTGGTGTTCATCGAATCCATGAAGGAGCTGCCCGCCGCCCTGCTGCTGCGGCCGTTCAACTTCGATACCCTGGCGACCCACGTCTACCAGTTCGTGTCGGACGAGATGCTGGAGCGCGGCGCGCTCGGCGCCATCGTCATCGTGCTGGTAGGGTTGTTGCCGCTCATCTGGGTCAACCGCAACCTGGATGGGGCGGGGCACTGAGTTCGCCACGTCGGCCAATGAAATTGCATGCGGTGTGCTGAGCCGAAAGGCAGCACACCGCCAGAAATGAGAGGAAGTCAGCCTTGTCCTGTTTGCAGGTTGAAAATGTCAGTTGCCGTTACAACGGCCGCAATGTGCTGGAACAGCTCTCCCTGACGGTGGCCGACAACGAGATCGTCTGCCTGCTGGGGGCGAGCGGTTGCGGCAAGACCACGCTGCTCAAGGCCATCGCTGGCCTGCTGCCGCTGGCGGAGGGCACGATTCGCCTCGGCGATACCCTGCTCGACGGGCCGGGTGCCAGCGTGCCGCCCGAGGCGCGCAACATCGGCATGATCTTTCAGGATTACGCCCTCTTCCCCCACCTGACGGTGGCGGACAACGTCGGTTTCGGTCTGACCCGGCTCGATCGCCGTGTCCGCCAGCAGCAGGTGGACGAGGCGCTGGCGCTGGTCAATCTGCAGGGGCTGGGGGATCGCTATCCGCACCAGCTTTCCGGCGGCCAGCAGCAGCGGGTGGCCATCGCCCGCGCCCTGGTGTGCAAGCCGCGGCTGATGCTGCTGGACGAGCCCTTCTCCAACATCGACACCCAGGTGCGGATGAAGCTGATCCTCGAGATCCGCGCCCTGCTCAAGCAGCAGGGGATCGGCGCCATCTTCGTTAGCCACAGCAAGGAGGAGGCCTTTGCCTTCGCCGATCGGCTGGCGCTGTTTCGCGCGGGTCACATTGAGCAGGTGGGCCAGCCTGAGCAGCTCTATCGTCGCCCCCAGAATCGCTTCGTGGCGGAGTTTCTCGGCGGGGTCAACTACCTGGCGGCCGAGGTGGTGGACAGCCACTGCGTGCGCACGGCGCTCGGGGTCATCTGCGGCAGCGAGCCTCACGGCCGGGAAGCGGGTGAGCTGCTGCAACTGATGCTCAGGCCCCAGCAGCTGCTGCTGGAGAGCGCCGCGGATGGCGAGCTCAAGGTGGTGGAGCAGCAGTTCTTAGGCCACCACTGCCGGGTGTTGTTCGAGAGCGGCGAGCTGCGGCTGGAGGCGAGCATCGGCGAGCCGCTGGAGGGTGCGCGGGCGCGGGTCAGGGTGACCCCTCACGCCCTGGTGTTGTTTGACCCTTTACCCTGAACGCGTGATATCGTCGTGAAATCAATGAACTGGAACCGCGCTGGTTTATAATCGCGCAACGCCAATTGCCCATATCGCCAATGTCTGTTCAGGGGAGAGATATATGAAAGCCCAAGCCGGGATCTGCGCAGAGCCCAATCTGCACGCCCTCTATCTGATGTTCAACCGCACCGGTGACGCCGCCGAGCTGGTGGCCCGTCTGGCCAGGTTGCCGGCCCTGTGGGAGGCGGTGGCCGCCGATTTCCCCGCTGCCGGCTTCAGCGGTCTGGTGGCCGTCGGTGCCGACGCCTGGGATGGCCTCTATCCTGCCGCCCGTCCGCCCCAGTTCCGCAGCTTTATGGCGCAATCCGCCAACGGTCAGGAGGCCCCCAATACCCCGTTCGATCTGTTCGTGCAGTTGCGCGCCGATCGGGTGGATGTGCTGCATCACGCCGGTCAGCGCGTGATGGCCCTGCTGGCCGGGCTGGTAGAACTGGCGGAAGAGGTGCGCGGTTTTCGCAACCTCGACTGCCGCGATCTGACCGGTTTCGTCGACGGCACCGAGAACCCGCAGGATGAGCACCGCGCCGAAGTGGCGCTGCTGGCCGATGGCGAGTTTGCCGGTGGCTCCTACATCCACGTGCAGCGCTGGGTCCACGCCATGAGCGACTGGGAGAAGCTGGCGCTGAAGGAGCAGGAGGACATCATAGGTCGCACCAAGGTCGACAACATCGAGTACGAGTCGGCAGACAAGCCGCTGACTGCCCACATCAAGCGGGTCAACCTCAAGACGCCGAAGGGGGAGTCCATGGAGATCCTGCGCCAGAGCATGCCCTGGGGCACCATGACCGAGCAGGGGCTCTACTTCATCTCCTGCTGTCATACCCCGCTGCACTTCAACGCCATGCTGGCCAGCATGTACAAGGGGGAGGGCAGCCACTTCGATCACCTGCTGCGCTTCACCAGGGCGGTGACCGGGGCGGCCTTCTTCGCCCCTTCCGAAGATTTTCTGCTGGGGCAGGGCAAATAAGCTCGACCCGCAGATAACAAAAATCCCGGCCTTGGCCGGGATTTTGCGTTCTGGAGCAACCGCCACGGGGCGGTTGCCACCCTTACGGCGTCTGCTCGAACAGCTCGAGGGCGGAGAGGTAGAGCTCCTCGATGTCGGTGTCGCTGGTCGGGGTGATGAAGATTGTGTCGTCACCGGCGATGGTGCCGAGGATCCCTTCGGCCTTGCCGAGGGAGTCGAGCAGGCGGGCGATCAGCTGGGCCGCACCCGGGCTGGTGTGGATCACCACCAGGGCACCGTTGTGGTCGACATCCAGCACCAGATTCTTGAGCGGGCTGGAGGTGGTGGGCACGCCCAGTTCCACCGGCAGGCAGTAGACCATCTCCATCTTGGCATTGCGGGTGCGAACGGCGCCGAAGCGGCTCAGCATGCGCGATACCTTAGACTGGTTGATGTTTTCGAAGCCCATCTCTTGCAGGGCAGTCACTATCTCTGCCTGGGAGCCAAATCGTTCTTCTTTCAGCAAGGCTTTAAAGGCCTTGGCCAGTTTTTCTTGCTTGTCGTTATGCTTCATCTTGGACTCACGAATGAGGAGGTTTGGCTGCCTGTCACGCTCAGGCGGCAGATATGAACAGCGTGCCCATTTTGCATTCATATGCCTATTTTTGCAAGGAAGCGGCGCTTGTTCTGCATATTGATTCAAATATAGCTTGCATCCACCCATGCCAGCGTTAGAATCAGGACGAAATTTTGAAAACTTATTCAATTGGGCTGTATGGGTATTGAATTAATCGGAATCGAAAAATCCTGGCACAAGGTGCCGGTACTGCAACAGGTCAGCTTTCGGACCGCACCCGGTGAAACCCTGGTGCTGCTGGGTCCGAGCGGTGCCGGCAAGAGTTCTCTGCTGCGCATGATGAACCTGCTGGACACCCCGGATGCCGGTGTCCTGCGCATCGGTGAAAGTGAATTTTCTTTCCCCTCCAGCCTCTCCACCGCCGAGTTCAACCGCCAGACCCAGGCGCTGCGGCGCAAGGTGGGCATGGTGTTCCAGCAGTACAATCTGTGGCCCCATCTCACCGTGATGGAGAACCTCATCGAGGCGCCGGTCAAGCTGCTCGGCATGAGCAAGGCGGCGGCCATGGAGAAGGGGGGCTATCTGCTGGCCCAGCTGCAACTGGCCGACAAGCGCGATGCCTGGCCGGCGCGGCTGTCTGGCGGTCAGCAGCAGCGGGTGGCCATCGCCCGTACCCTGATGATGGATCCCCAGGTGCTGCTGTTTGACGAGCCGACGGCGGCCCTCGACCCCGAGATCACCAAGGAAGTGGCGGAGATCATCCGCAACCTTGGCCAGACCGGCATTACCCAGGTGGTGGTGACCCACGAGGTGGAGTTCGCCCGCAAGGTGGCCAGCCAGGTGATCTATCTGGAGAAGGGGCGGATCATCGAAGCGGGCTCCGCCGCCATTTTCCAAGCCCCGCAAACCAGCCGGTTTGCCGAATTCTTGATGCATTGATATTCAAATCGATAAGGAAGCTGTCATGAAAAAGAGTCTGTTGCTGATCGCGGCCATGGGCCTGCTGAGCACCCAGGTGCTGGCGAAAGAGATCAAGTTCGCCACCGAGGCCACCTACGCACCGTTCGAATACCTGGACGACAAGAACGAGTTCCAGGGGTTTGACATCGATCTGGCCCGCGCCATCTGTGAACAGGCCAAGCTGGAGTGCAGCTTCCACAACCAGGCTTTTGACAGCCTGATCCCCAGCCTGAAATTCCGTCGCTACGATGCCGCCATCGCCGCCATGGACGTGACCCCGGAGCGGGCCGCCCAGGTCGACTTCTCTGACATCTATTACCAGAACTCCGCCGTGTTCGTGACCAAGAAGGACGCCTTCAAGGGGCCGGAAGATCTGGTGGACAAGACTGTCGGCGTGCAGAACGGCAGCTCCCACCAGTCCTATCTGGTGGACAACTGGGTGAGCAAGGGGCTGCTGACCGTGCCCTACGCCAGCTACCAGAGTGCCTTCCTCGACATGATGAACGGCCGCACCGACGGCGTGTTTGCCGATACTGCGGTCGCCGCCGACTGGCTCAAGCAGCACAAAGAGTATGCCGTGATCGGCACGCCGGTGACTGACGCCAAGTACTTCGGTACCGGTTTTGGCATCGCGGTGGCCAAGGGCAATCAGGAACTGCTGACCCAGCTGAACAAGGGGCTGGCTGACATCAAGGCCAACGGCACCTATCAGAAGATCTACGACAAATATTTCGCGCACTAAGCCATGTTGAGCCTGTTGTTGGATGCAGCCTGGATGACCCTCGGGCTGGCCCTGGCCTCCCTGGTCGGGGGCATGGTGCTGGCACTGGCGTTCAGCGCCGCCGAGCTGAGCAAGCAGCGGTGGCTGGTGTGGCCGGTGGCCACCCTCACCACGCTTATTCGCGGGTTGCCCGAGCTGCTGGTGGTGCTGTTCATCTACTTCGGCTCGACCCAGGTGCTGTTCCTCATCACCGGCGAGTACGTGGAGTTCAGCCCGTTCGCCTGCGGCGTGCTGGCGCTCTCCCTGCTGTTTGCCAGCTACGCCACCCAGACCCTGCGAGCCGCCCTCAATGCGGTGCCCGCCGGGCAGCGGCTGGCGGCGCTGGCGCTCGGCCTTGGCAAGCGTCACATCTTCTTTCGCATCGTGCTGCCCCAGGCCTGGCGTCAGGCCCTGCCAGGGCTCGGCAACCAGTGGCTGGTGCTGCTCAAGGACACCGCACTGGTGTCGCTCATCGGGGTGAACGAGATGATGCGCCAGGCCCAGATGGCCTCGGCCAGTACCTATCAACCCTTCACCTGGTATGCCGCAGCGGCCCTCATCTACCTGGCCATCAGCCTGGTGAGTGAGTTCGGCTTGAAGCAGGCGTCCCGTTATACCCGCCGTTACGGAGGCTGATCATGCAGGATTACCTGATGACCCTGCTGGGTGGCCTGGCGATTACCCTGCAACTGACCGCTGGCAGTCTGCTGCTGGGCGTGCTGATGGCGGCCGGCATGACCTGGGTGCTGGAGCGCCGCATCCCGGTGGCGACCCAGCTGGTGCAGCTGTGGGTGCTGATCTTCACCGGCACGCCGCTGCTGATCCAGATCTTCCTCATCTACTACGGGCCGGGCCAGTTTGCCTGGCTCAAAGAGGGGCCGCTCTGGCCGCTGCTCAAGCAGCCCTGGTTCTGCGCCGTGCTGGCGCTCGGTTTCAATACCGCCGCCTACTCTACCCGGCTGTTCAAGGGGGCGCTCGACGCCATCCCGGCCGGCGAGGTAGAGGCCTGCCGCGCGCTCGGCTTCTCCGCCAGCCAGACCCTGTGGATGAAGGTACGCCACGCCGCCCGGCGACTGGTACCCGCCTATTCCAACGAGGTGATCCTGGTGCTCAAGGGGAGTTCGCTCGCCAGTACCATCACCATCATGGATGTGATGGGGCTGGCCCAGCGCCTCAATGCCCAGACCTATGACACCCTGGCGGTGTTCACCGTGGCCGGTGCCCTCTACCTGACCATGAACGGATTGTTAACAATTGGTTTTCGTTGGTGTGAACGCCGGGCGTTGGCCTTCCAGGGCTGAAGTCGGCAGATCTACCTATTAATGGTGAGGGGAAGTGCAGGAAATCTGTGCTTCCCCTCCAATTTTTTGCATTTTCCCCCATTTTTATTCGCCGCCTGTTTATTGGCTCACAGAACCTGTGATTACAACTGTTATCAGATTGTTTTTTAGGGGGGGATCCTTTAAGGTTGGGCGCACAACAAGAAACAACCTTAAACCTACGCTTAAACATGGAGTTGATCATGAAAGTTGCCGTTCTGGGTGCCGCCGGTGGCATCGGCCAAGCCCTCGCTCTGCTGTTGAAAAACCGTCTGCCTGCTGGTTCCGAATTGAGCCTGTATGACATCGCTCCGGTGACCCCGGGCGTGGCGGTCGATCTGAGCCATATCCCGACTGACGTGAAAGTAAAAGGTTTCTGCGGTGAAGACCCGAGCCCGGCTCTGGTCGGCGCCGATGTCGTGCTGATCTCCGCCGGCGTGGCGCGCAAGCCCGGCATGGATCGTTCCGACCTGTTCAACATCAACGCCGGCATCGTCAAGAATCTGGTGGAAAAGTGCGCCGCCTCCTGCCCGAAAGCGCTGATCGGCATCATCACCAACCCGGTCAACACCACGGTCGCCATCGCCGCCGAAGTGCTGAAGAAAGCCGGTGTCTATGACAAGCGTCGCCTGTTCGGCGTCACCACCCTGGACGTGATCCGTGCCGAGACCTTCGTGGCCGAGGCCAAGGGTCTGAACGTCGACAAGGTGCGCGTCAACGTGATCGGTGGCCACAGTGGCGTGACCATTCTGCCGCTGCTCTCCCAGATTGAAGGTGCCAGCTTCACCGCCGACGAAGTGGCCGCCATGACCAAGCGTATCCAGAACGCCGGTACCGAAGTGGTGGAAGCCAAGGCCGGTGGCGGTTCCGCCACTCTCTCCATGGGCCAGGCTGCCTGCCGTTTCGGTCTGTCGCTGCTCAAGGGTCTGCAGGGTGAAGCCAACGTCATCGAGTGCGCCTACGTGGAAGGCGACGGCAAGCACGCCACCTTCTTCGCGCAGCCCATCCTGCTTGGCAAGAACGGCGTCGAAACCGTGCTGGACTACGGCAAGCTGAGCGCCTTCGAACAAGAGGCGATGGATGGCATGCTGGCCACCCTGAAAGCCGATATCCAGCTGGGTGTCGACTTCGTCAAGTAAGGCGTCCGGATGGACAGCAAGGGGAGCTTCGGCTCCCCTTTGTCGTTATGGGCAGGTGGTGCCGGACTAAGGGGATGCCGCCGGCTGCCGATAACAGGGTGCTGCAGGAGATCCTTATGATGAAACCCATTACCCTTGTCGGCCTGCTCTGTTTGCTGACGCCCCCATTGCTGACGGGCCAAGCGCAGGGGGCCGAGCCTTCCACCTCTGCCGCCGCCGCGACGAGCGGGGCCACGCCGGCGACCAGTGCGCCGGCGCAGCCGGAGGTTGCCGCTCAGCCCTCTGCGGCTGCCCCGTCCTCTGCTGCGGCTCCCGCACCGGCTGCCGTGCAAACTACGGCAACGCCATCCGCCAACCCCTCTGCACCGGTTGCGGCAACGAGTACAACACCCGCCGCTGCGCCAGCGGCAGCCCCCATTCCCGCGCCTGTCGCTGCAGAGGGCGAGCGTTCGCCGAACAATCGTCCCATGACCAGCACCCCGGCCAGCGGCCTGACCGTGGACAGCGGCGCGCTGCAGGCGGTGCCGCTCTATCGCCAGGACGAGCTGCTCAACTGGATTGAGCAGGGCCGCCACCTGCAGCAGGTCAAGCAGGACAGGTGCCAGCTCACCCAGGATATCGAGGTGCGGGCCGAGGTGATGAAGATCCCCTCTTATCAGTTTCTGTGGGGGGACATGCTGGCCTGGGGGGTCTGCATCAAGCCCAATGCGGAGCTGGGGGTGAAATTCATGTGGGATGCGGCCAACCAGGGGCTGGCGCCGGCGCTGGAACAGCTGGGTCGCTACTACTGGAAGGGCACCCTGGTGCAAAAGGACCTGCTCAAGGCCGAGACCCTGATGCGGGAGGCCGCCAGCCTGGGCTTCCAGCGGGCGCAGATCGAGTGGGTGGAGATGCTGTTGCAGGGGATGGGCAGCCCGCTCGACTATGAAGAGGCCTACCACTGGCTGCACAGCACGGTGATCGGCGACAAGGCGCTGCACCAGAAGGCGACCGGTCTGTTGAGCCGGCTTGGCAACCGGATGCCGGCCAACGCCATCGCCCGTGCCAAGGCGATGCACTGATCCCAAAAAATGACCCACGGATCTGCATCCGTGGGCCGGGAGGGGCCAGCCGCCGTGCCGTGACAGGCTGGCCCCTCATAAGGTTATAGTGATCCGCCCGCCTTACAGATCTTGGTGGGGACCAAAAACTTCGTAATGGAGCTGGCCGGCCGGAATGCCCGCCGCGATCAGCTGCTGCTTGACGGCCTGCATGAAGCCAAGAGGGCCACAGAAGTAGTAGTGGGCCTGCGGCGTGATGCGCTCCTGCACGGCACTCAGATCCATGGTGCCGACAAAATCGTAATCTTTGCCTTGCACGTCACTGGCCTGTGGCTCCCGATACCAGACCCGGCTCAGCAGGTTGGCGTTTTGGCGGGATTTTTGCTGAATATCCTCCCTGAAGGCATGCACGGCGCCCTGTTCGCAGGCGTGCAGCCAGGTGATGTCGGCCTGATGGCTGTTCGCCAGCAGTTGGTTGAGCATGCTCATCATCGGCGTGATACCCACACCGGCCGAGAGCAGTACCACCGGGGTACGGTTATCGGCTTTCAGGTAGAAATCGCCAGCGGGCGGCATCAGCTCCACTTGATCGCCCTCCTGCAGATGATCGTGCAGCAGGTTGGAAACCTGGCCCTGCGGCTCGCGCTTGACGCTGATGCGGTAGTGCTGGCCGTTGGGGGCATCTGAGAGGGAGTACTGGCGGATCTCCTGATACTCGAGCTCGGGATGGACCAGCTTGATGCTGAGATACTGACCCGGCTTGAAGTCCAGCACCGGCTTGCCATCCACCGGCGCCAGCAGGAAGGAGGTGATGAGCTCGCTCTCGACCCGCTTCTCCTTGATCAGGAAGGGGCGGGGGCCTTGCCAGCCACCGATCTCGTTCGCCTTCTCCTGATAAATCTCGCTCTCGCGGCCGATGAAGATGCTGGCGAGCACGCCGTAAGCCTTGCCCCAGGCATCCAGCACCTCGTCGGTGACCGCACTTCCACCCAATTCTTTGAGCGTGGCCAAGAGATGACTACCTACAATGTGATATTGTTCTGGCTGGATCAGGAAACCTGTGTGCTTGTGGGCGATGCGTTCCACGGCACCGGCCAGTGCCCCCAGGTTGTCGATGTTCTTGGCGTAGGCCGCCACCGCATTGAACAGCGCCAGCGGCTGACCGCCGCTGCGCTGGTGCGCCAGGTTGAAAATGTCCTTCAGCTCTGGGTTATGGCTGAACATGCGTTGGTAGAAATGCTGGGTGAGCGCGGGGCCCGCCGATTCGAGCAAAGGGATGGTGCTTTTGATGACGGCGATGGTGGCTTGGTCTAACATAGGGGTTCCTTGCTAATTGAACATCTAGAATGTCACTTAATAAGCTGCATCCTAGATGTTTATTTGATCTGAATCAATAATCAATTTCCGCGTGATGCGACACAGGCACTATGAGACTAACTAGCTATACCGATTTTGGATTGAGAGCCCTGCTCTATCTGGCGACCCTGCCGGAGGGCGAATTGTCTAGCGTGGCCAAGGTCTCCGCCTTGTATGACGTCTCCCGCAACCACATGGTGAAGGTGGTGAACCAGCTGGTGAAACTGGGTTACCTGCAGTCCCAGCGCGGCAAGAATGGCGGCATTCGCATGGCCTGCGCGCCGGAGAGCATCAACATCGGCCAGGTGATCCGGGCGCTGGAAGGGAACCTGGACGGCATCGACTGCAACTCGCCGGCCTGCCACATCGTCTCTGTCTGTTTGCTGAAGAGTGCCCTGAAAGAGGCGATGAATGCGTTTCTGGCGGTGATGGACAGCTACACGCTGCAGGATCTGCTGGCCAATCGCGACGAGCTGCAGCAGGTATTCGGCGAGTTGATCCCGACTCTGGTGCTGGAGCCTGGCGACGAAGATGAGTGAGCCGATCGCCGGCCAATGACGCAATAGAAAAAGGCTGCCATCGGCAGCCTTTTTTCAATCTTCCAGTCCCGGCTCGTTTCGGTACAACGCCGGCATGATCCGCGCCATCTTCACCATGTTGTTCTCCACTTCCAGGATCTCGATGGGGTAGCCGGCCAGCCGCAGGCTGATGTTGGGCTGGGGGATCTCCTCCAGATATTCGAGGATGACGCCGTTGAGGGTACGGGGCCCGTCGATGGGCAGTTGCCAGTTCATCTCCTTGTTGAGCTCGCGGATGCTGGCCGAGCCCTCCACCAGGAAGGAGCCATCCGGCTGGGGATGGATCTCGTCGCTGGGAGCCGGGGTCATGGAGGTGGTGAAGTCGCCCACTATCTCTTCCAGGATGTCGTCCAGGGTGATCAACCCCTGAATGTCGCCATACTCGTCGACGATGAGACCAATCCGCTCCTTGTTGCGCTGGAACTTGGCCAGTTGCACGTTGAGGGGCGTCCCTTCCGGAATGAAGTAAATCTCGTCCACTTCCCGCAGCAGGCTCGACTTGTTGAACTGATCCTTGGCCATCAGGCGCAGCGCGTCGCGGGCGTGCAGAAAACCCACCACGTCGTCGATGTTGTCGCGATAGAGCAGGATCTTGGTGTGGGCGCAGTGGGCCAGCTGGCGCAGTATGGTCTTCCAATCATCGTTGATGTCGATGGCGTAGATCTCGCTGCGTGGCACCATGATGTGTTCCACCGTCATCTTGTCCAGATCCAGGATGCTGAGCAGCATCTCCTGATGGCGCTGGGGGATCAGACTGCCCGCCTCGTTGACGATGGTGCGCAGCTCCTCGGTATTGAGGGAGTCATCCTTGTTCGGATTGATCTTCAGCAATTTGAGCAGGCCGCTGGTGATGCCATTGATCATCCAGACGAAGGGGGCAAGCGGCACCATCAGCCCCTTGAGCACCCAGGAGGCGGGATAGGCGACTTTCTCCGGGAACATGGCCGCCAGGGTCTTGGGAGTCACTTCACCAAACACCAGCACGATCAGGGTCAGGCCGAAAGTGGCGATGGCCACACCGAGATCCCCGAACAGACGAATACAGACGATGGTGGCGATGGCTGACGCCAGGATGTTGACCAGGTTGTTGCCGATCAGGATCAGCCCCAGCAGGCGGTCTGGTCGGGAGAGCAGTTTCTCCACCCGACGGGCAGCCTTGTGCTTGGTCTGGGCCAGATGCCGCAGCTTGTAGCGGTTGAGCGACATCATGCCGGTTTCAGAACTTGAGAAGAAGGCAGACATGAGGATCAAGATAACGAGAACAATCAGCAATGTACTCGTTGAGATACTGTCCAAGAAGGGCTCCTGTGGGACTGGGTGATGAAGAAGTAGTGGGCGATCAGCTCAGCAGCACTTCTTTGACGAAGCGACTGCCGAAGTAGGCCAGGGTCAGAATGAAGCTGCCGATCAGGCTCAAGGTGATCACCTTGCGACCGCGCCAGCCACGGGTATGGTGGCCCCACAGCAGCAGCACGTAGACGCACCAGGCCAGGATCGAGAGGATGGCCTTGTGGGATTTGCCCTGGGCGAACATGTCTTCGAGGAAGAAGAGGCCGGAGGCAATGGAGAGGGTCAGCAACAGGACGCCGGCCGAGATGAGCTGGAACAGACGCTTCTCGACCGTCATCAGGGGCGGCATGGCCGGCAGCTGGCTGATCTTGCGCGTCTTTAGTTGCCGGTCCAGACAGGCAAGTTGCAGCGCAAACAGGCAGGCGATCATCAATACCGAGTAGGCCATCAGCGCGAGGCCGATATGCAGCAGCAGCTGGGGATGGGCCTCCAGGTGGGTGATGTAGCGACCGGGAATGAGGGCGCTGGCGGCCAGCAACAGGGCCGAGAAGCTGTAGACCACCGGCAGCAGGATCCAGCCGTTGAAGCGGCGGGTGACGCAGGTCATGAAGCAGCTGATGATGAGACTGACCAGCGAGGCCACGTTGAGCATGCTCAGATTCTGCCCTGAGTGGGTCACCAGCACCTCGCCGGAGAGGGCGGCGCCATGGGCGATCAGGGCCAGTCCGATGCAGGCAAACAGGGGAGCTTGTCCCACTGGTTTGGCACTGAGCAGCAGGTGCAGAGAGGCGATGATGGCCAGCAGATAGAACGCCAGGGCCAGAACAGAGATCACGATCATAACCGGGTCGTTGTCGAGCAAGCGATTGGGAATAGGAAGGGCAGTATACCTTGCACAAGATGTGCTCGCCAGTTGTGCTGCCGCCGATCTGCCCATATATAGGCAGCATGTTGGGTCAGCCGCACAGGGCTGACCGCAGCCGAGTGCGGCGAATAATCGTCCTCATCGTGCGAGTGAGGTATAATGCCTCCCATTTGTTACGCCAAGAACCGGAATGCGTCATGTTTGAGAATTTGACTGAACGACTCTCGCGCACCCTGCGCAACGTCAGCGGCCGTGGCCGCCTGACCGAAGAGAACATCAAGGATACCTTGCGCGAAGTTCGCATGGCGCTGCTCGAGGCGGACGTCGCCCTGCCGGTGGTGCGTGATTTCGTCGCTCGTGTCAAGGAGCGGGCGGTGGGCCAGGAAGTGGCCAAGTCCCTGAGCCCGGGCCAGGCCTTCATCAAGATTGTGCACGGCGAACTGGTCTCCGTGATGGGGGAGGCCAACGAGCAGCTCAATCTGGCGGCCCAGCCGCCGGCCATCATCCTGATGGCGGGTCTGCAGGGTGCCGGTAAGACCACCACGGTCGGCAAGCTGGCCAAGCTGCTCAAGGAGCGCAACAAGAAGAAGGTGCTGGTGGTCAGTGCGGACGTCTACCGCCCGGCGGCCATCAAGCAGCTGGAGACCCTGGCCGGCGACATCGGCGTCGACTTCTTCCCGAGCGATGCCAGCCAGAAGCCGGTGGACATCGCCAACGCGGCCATCGATCAGGCACGCAAGAAGTTCTATGACGTGGTGATCGTCGATACCGCCGGTCGTCTGCACGTCGATGGCGAGATGATGGAGGAGATCAAACACCTTCATGCCACCATCAAGCCGGTGGAGACCCTGTTCGTGGTCGACGCCATGACCGGTCAGGATGCCGCCAACACCGCCAAGGCGTTCAACGAGGCGCTGCCGCTCACCGGCGTGATCCTCACCAAGGCGGACGGCGATGCCCGCGGCGGCGCCGCCCTGTCGGTGCGCCACATCACCGGCAAGCCGGTCAAGTTCATCGGTATGGGCGAGAAGACCGACGCGCTTGAGCCGTTCCACCCGGATCGTCTCGCCTCCCGCATCCTCGGCATGGGCGATGTGCTCTCTCTCATCGAGGAGGTGGAGCGTACCGTCGATAAAGAGAAGGCAGCCAAGCTGGCCAGCAAGGTCAAGAGTGGCAAGGGCTTCGATCTGGAAGACTTCCGCGAGCAACTGGCCCAGATGCGCAACATGGGCGGCATGATGGGGATGCTCGACAAGCTGCCGGGCATGTCCGGCCTGCCTGACAACGTCAAGGATCAAATGGATGACAAGCTCACCGTGCGGATGGAGGCCATCATCAGCTCCATGACTCCCAAGGAGCGTGCCCATCCCGATCTTATCAAGGGCTCTCGCAAGCGCCGTATCGCCGCGGGTTCCGGCATGCAGGTGCAGGACGTCAACAAGCTGCTCAAACAGTTCACCGAGATGCAGCGCATGATGAAGAAAATGTCCGGCAAGGGTGGCATGCGCAAGATGATGAGCCAGATGAAGAACATGCTGCCTCCCGGCTTCGGTGGCGGCCGCGGTCCGTTCTGATTATTCGGGCTGACGTAGAGTGCGAGGGTCTGCCATTGGCAGACCCTTTTCATTGCGGCTCTGCGCAAAAAATGGCTGGCTTGGTTGCAATTATTACGAATCCAAGTAGAATTATGCGGCTTATTTTAAGCTAGGGTCCGCGTGTTTGCGGGCCTTGTTCATTAGATGTTAATGAGGACGATATGGTAACCATTCGTTTACAACGTGGTGGCGCGAAAAAGCGTCCGTTCTACCAGGTAGTAGTTGCTGACAGCCGTAACGCCCGCGACGGTCGTTTCATCGAGCGCGTTGGTTTCTTCAACCCGGTTGCTTCTGGTAACGCTGAAAAGCTGAACCTGGACCTGGCTCGTATCGAGCATTGGGTTGCTACTGGTGCCGCTGTTTCTGACCGCGTTGCCAAGCTGATCAAAGACGCTGCCAAAGCTGCTTAATCAGCCAAACGGTAAGGAGTTAAGGTGGAAAAACCTGTAGTTCTGGGCACCCTGGGTACCGTTTACGGCATCAAGGGCTGGCTTAAAGTGAACTCCTTCACCGATGTTGCCGAAGCGATTTTCGATTACAACCCCTGGCTGATCAATCAGAACGGGGTGTGGCGTGAAATTCAGGTTTCATCCTGGAAGCGTCACAACAAGGGTCTGATCTGCAAACTCGATGGTATCGACGTGCGCGAGGATGCCCTGGCATTGACCAATGTCGAGATTGGCGTAGCCGCCGATCTGTTGCCTGCGTTGCCTGAGGGCGAGTTCTACTGGCGTGACCTGATTGGTTGCTCCGTAGTGACCACCAAGGGATACGACATGGGCAAGGTGACCGAATTGATGGAAACCGGCTCCAACGATGTGTTGGTGGTTGAGGCCAATGTAAAAGATGCCTTTGGTGCAAAGGAGCGGTTGATTCCGTTCCTGGAAGAGCAGGTGATCAAGAATATTGATCTGACTGCTCGAACAATCGAAGTTGATTGGGATCCTGGTTTCTAGTTTCCCGCGGTAACACGAGTGCCGGAGGTTTCTTATGTGGATTGGGGTGATTAGCCTCTTCCCTGAAATGTTCCGAGCCATTACCGAGCACGGGGTAACGGGTCGGGCCGTCAAGAGTGGCCTGCTGCAGATTGAGTGCTGGAACCCCCGGGACTTTACCCACGACAAACACCGTACGGTCGATGATCGTCCTTATGGTGGTGGGCCCGGCATGCTAATGATGGTTCAGCCGCTGCGTGACGCGATTCATGCAGCCAAGCAAGCGGCGGGAGACGGGGCGAAAGTCATCTATCTCTCCCCTCAGGGGCGCAAGCTGACTCAAGCGGGCGTGACCGAGTTGGCGACGAATCAGAAACTGATTCTGGTAGCCGGTCGATACGAAGGTATCGATGAACGCGTGATACAAACCGAAGTCGACGAAGAGTGGTCTATCGGGGATTACGTGTTAAGTGGTGGCGAGTTGCCTGCCATGACCCTGATCGATGCGGTTTCGCGTCTGGTTCCAGGTGTCTTGGGTGATCAGGCCAGTGCCGAGCAGGACTCCTTCACGGATGGCTTGCTGGATCATCCCCACTATACTCGGCCGGAGGTGTTGGATGGGCTGGCGGTGCCCGAGGCGCTGACAAGCGGCAATCACGAAGTGATTCGGCGCTGGCGTCTCAAGCAGTCGCTCGGACGAACCTGGCAAAGAAGGCCGGAACTTATTAACAACCTAGCTCTGACTGACGAGCAAGAATCACTTCTTGCCGAGTATGTCCGCGAAGTGCGTGACAGCGTTAAGTAGAGTTTTCAGTTTATCCTAGGTAAGGAAAGACAATGAGCAAGATTATTCAGCAGCTTGAACAAGAGCAAATGCGTACCGACATCCCGGCTTTTGCCCAGGGCGACACCGTACGTGTTCAAGTTCGTGTTAAAGAAGGTGGTAAAGAGCGTCTGCAGGCTTTCGAAGGCATCGTGATTGCCAAGCGTAACCGCGGTCTGCACTCTGCTTTCACCGTTCGCAAGATCTCCAACGGCGAAGGTGTTGAGCGTGTATTCCAGACTCACTCTCCGCTGATCCACAGTGTAGAACTGAAGCGTCGTGGTGATGTTCGCCGCGCCAAACTGTACTACCTGCGCAACCTGTCCGGTAAAGCTGCTCGTATCAAAGAGAAGCTCAACTAATTCGATTCGAATTGGTGTCGATATGTCGGCGAAATGCTCGACAGGTAGTGAAAAGGCTCGCCAATGGCGAGCCTTTTTTGTATCCACTTTCGGGTGTGCCGACTCAACCTGGTTGGCTGACCCGCACCACAGAGTTGTCTCGCCCGAAGGGGCCGGGTACGTAGTCATCCGCCGCCCAGTCGTTGTCGTAGTGGGTCTCCCCGTTCGGCTGAACCAGCTGATAGCAGTACTCGAAATGGCTGGGGCCATCGGTCGGCAGGTTGAGGGTGGTCTTGAACTCACCGCTCTTCATCCGCTTGAGCTCGATGGGTTGCCACTGGCTGAACTCTCCCAGCAACAACACCTGCTCGGCCTCTCCTGCGGCCTCCCTTTCCACGGCAAAGGTCACCTTGACCTCGGGGCGGGACTTGAGAAATTGCTTGTTGATCGGCATGACGCCTCCTTGTCCTGATTGCGAAAAATAGCGGCTGTCTATTTTTATATCACTTTATGACAAGGATGTTGATAACAGAGATCAAGCGGGCAGGGCAAAGTAGCGCTGCAGCAGGCCGTGGGTGAAACCTATCTTGAGGTAAAAGCCGCGGGGCAGGGTCAGGATCGGCTGGCCATTGCGGCCGATGGCCCGGGTCAGCGCCTTGTTGTTGGCCGCTTTGGGACGCAGTTGCAGCACCTGGCCGTGGCGGGCACTGATCTGCTCCACCTCTCCCAGCACTATCATGTCCATCAGCTCTTCCCAGTCCTGGCGCAGCAGCATCTCCTCCTCTTCATTCGGGCTCCACAGCAGCGGCATGCCGATCCGGCGCTCGCCGATGGGGATCTCTCGGCTGCCCTCCACCGGGATCCAGAGCACGCGGGAGAGCTTGTTGCGCACGTTGGACTCCTCCCAGCGCTGGCCGCTGACACCGATCAGCGGTGCCACGCAGACGAAGGTGGTTTCCAGCGGCTTGCCCTGAGGATCGATGGGGATCGTCTTGAGCTCGATGCCGAGATCCGGGAAGTCCTGCTCCGGCTTGCTGCCGGCGCTCGCTCCCAGCTGCCACTCGATCAGCTGGCCGACCCAGCCCTTGTCCCGACGCAGATCCGCCGGCACGGCGATGTTGGCGTCGGCGGCCAGCTGGGCCAGGGTGAAGCCGGCCATGGCGTAGGCGCGGGCCAGCAGTTCCTGTTCGGAGCGGGGGTTGGCGGGCATGAGTGACTCCTGCAAAGAGGGATTATTCTAGCAACTCTGATCCTCCCTGAGGATCGCTGTTTTTATAACCGATCCTGGCAGGGGTATGCACAGGGGGGGCAGTTTTGTGTGTAAGTGTTTATCGTAATGATTTTAAAGGGATTTGTCTCCAATTTATCGATGGGCGTCGCACTGGATCCTGCCTTGAAATAGTTGTCCAAGGGTTTGTTCGCGCTGTTTCACACAGTTATCCACAGAAATCTTGGATAACTGCTTAAAAGTAGGAATAGTCACCCTGTTGTTACAAAAAAATGTGAAACGGCACCGATTTTTGCGGCGATATCGGGGCAGATAGTGTGCCACTCCTGTGGATAAAATAGCCGTGGTGGATCTTTGAACAGTCGAACTTGTTCACAATCCGGATCCCGGATCGCCGGCGGTAAAAGACATGGATCTTGATCCAGCATTCTTTGTTTAACACCATGTATTTAAATACATATTTTGTTTTATATTGCATCCTGTATGCTGTGGGGCAGTTTGGAGCAGATAAATAAAACTACTGTATATACCCGCTTGCTCACAGGCTTATGCACAGTCTGGGTGGGCAACTTGCAGGATCTGATCCTTTAATTTGTTTATAAGTTTGCTTGAAATCGAAAGTTATTCATGAATGGGGGATTGCAGTCCTTGTTTGCTGCCACGAGGTGAATGTGGAACAATCCCCTTATAGATTCAGCCTTTATAAGGTGATCACGTGATAGATGGCGACGGGTTTCGTCCCAATGTCGGAATCGTGATCTGTAACCGTGACGGACAAGTATTGTGGGCCAAGCGTTATGGGCAGCACTCCTGGCAGTTTCCGCAGGGAGGAGTTGATGACGGTGAGACGCCAGAGCAGGCCATGTATCGTGAGCTGTATGAGGAGATAGGCCTCAAGCCCGAGGATGTGACCATCATGGCGACCAGTCGCAACTGGTTGAAGTATCGCTTGCCAAAACGCCTCGTTCGTTGGGACAGTTCACCGGTCTGTATTGGCCAAAAACAAAAATGGTTTCTGCTGCAGCTGGATCCGGGCAGGGAGTCCAGGATCCAGTTCGGTTGTCATGGTCATCCGGAGTTTGATGACTGGCGTTGGGTCAGCTTCTGGTACCCGGTGCGTCAGGTGGTTTCCTTCAAGCGGGAAGTCTATCGCCGGGTGATGAAGGAGTTTGCCCCGCTGGCGATGCCGGTGCCGGCAGTGCAGGTCAACAAGAAGGATGGGCGGCGTAATCGCGCCCGCTAAGGAGCACAGATTAGTTGTTAACGGAACTCAGACGCATCGTCGAAAGCATGGCCGAAGCCAATACCCTCGAGCTGGCCTTGCAGGCACTGGTCAGCCAGACCCGGCTGGCCATGTCGGTGGACTGCTGTTCCGTTTACGTCTCCGAACCTGAAATGCGCCGCTACCGGCTGGCTGCGACCGACGGTCTGGCCGAGTCGGCGGTGGGCAAGGCCACCCTTCCGTTCGAGCAGGGTATCGTCGGCCTGGTGGGTCAGCGTGAAGAGCTGATCAACCTGGCCGATGCCCCATCCCACCCCAGTTTCAAATTCCTGCCCGATGTGGCCGAAGAGGCGTTTCGCTCCTTCCTCGGCGCCCCCATCATGCATCAGCGCCAGGTGGTGGGCATTCTGGTGGTGCAGCAGAAGGAGAGCCGTCTCTTCGATGAGGGGGAGGAGTCCTTCATGGTCACCCTGGCGGCCCAGCTGGCGGCGCGCATCGCCCAAGCCCAAGCTAAAGGCTGGCTGCAGAAGACCGACTGGAGCAAGCCGCTGCGCGGCATTGCTGGTGCCAGCGGCATCGCCATGGCCAAGGCCTGGGTGTGGCGGCCACGCAAGGAGCTGCGCTCCATCACCCCGCGCAAAGATGAGGATCACGCCAGCCAGCTGGCGCGGCTGAACGTGGCGGTGGAAGAGGTGCGTCACGATCTGGAGAGCCTGGCCCTGCGTTTTCGCGAGAGCTACAGCCAGGACTCGGTGGCCATCTTCGACATCTATTTGCATCTGCTGGACGATCCCGGCTACATCAAGCCGATCCGCAACAAGGTGAGCAAGGAGCACTGGACGGCGGTCTCGGCGGTCAAGCTCATCAGCGATCGTCTCATCGAGCAGTTCAAGGGGATGAAGGATCCCTATCTGCAGGAGCGCTCCACCGATGTGAAGGACATCGCTCAGCGGCTCATCAGCCGACTGGTGCAAAACGAGCCCGAGCACATCGCTATCGGCGAGCCTGTAGTGCTGGTCGCCGACGAGGTGACGGCCACCATCCTCGCCGAGGTGCCCCGCGAGTTCCTGACCGGGGTGGTGTCGCTCAAGGGGGGCACCAACTCCCACGCCGCCATCCTGGCCCGCGCCATGGGGGTGGCGGCCATCATGGGGGTGGATCTGCCGCTCGGCGACATCGGTGGTCGCATGCTGGTGGTCGACGGCTACAGCGGCGATCTCTTCATCGAGCCCAATCAGGTGATCCTCACCGAGTATCGCCAGCTGCTCAATGAGGAGCGGGCGCTCGATACCCTGGTGCGCAGTGTCGACAGCCAGCCCTCCGAGACCGCCGATGGCGTGCCTGTCTCCCTGCTGCTCAACGCCGGCCTCAGCGCCGACACCGAGATCTCTCTCAATCAGCTGGCGGACGGGGTCGGCCTCTATCGCACCGAGATCCCCTTCATGCTGCAGGACAGCTTCCCGTCCGAGTGGGAGCAGACCGCCCGCTATCGCGGCATTCTGGAGACCTATCGCAACCGGCCGGTCTGCATGCGGACCCTGGATGTGGGGGGTGACAAGCAGTTGCCCTATTTCCCCATCGTCGAGGAAAATCCCTTCCTTGGCTGGCGGGGGATCCGGCTCACCCTGGATCACCCCGAACTGTTCCTGGTGCAGCTCAAGGCGATGCTGCGGGCCAGCGAAGGGCTGGACAATCTGGCCATCATGCTGCCGATGATCAGCAGCGTCAGCGAAATCAAGGCCTCCCGCCGCCTGCTGGATCAGGCCTGGCGCGAGGTGTCGGAAGAGGCGGCCAGCCGTGGGGCGGTGATCCGCTACCCGAGCCTCGGGGTGATGATCGAGGTGCCTTCCGCCCTCTACATCCTGCCTGAGATGGCGCCGCTCATCGACTTCTGGTCGGTGGGCAGCAACGACCTGACCCAGTACCTGCTGGCGGTGGATCGCAACAACGCTCGGGTCGCCAACATCTACGACGCCTTCCATCCGGCGGTGATCCGCGCCCTGCAGCTGCTGGTTGACGCCTCCCATCGCTATCAGAAGCCAGTGTCGGTGTGTGGCGAGCTGGCCGGTGATCCGGTCGGGGTGTTGCTGCTGCTGGCCATGGGCTATCGCCGCTTCAGCATGAACACCCACAACATCGCACGCATCAAGTACGTACTGCGCCAGGCCAACCTGAGCGAACTGACTGTGCTGCTGACCGACGGCCTCAAGCACGACAATCCCCATGTGCTGCGCGGCCTGTTTGCCCGCTATCTGGAAGAGCACGGTCTGGGCGGTTTGCTGCGCGCCGGTCACAAAGCGAAACAGATTGATTGATAATCATGCCTTGTCCCTGCTGACGAATGATCGGAAAATGCGGCTTTTCTTATGACTGGGGCCGCTTATGCAGCACGATGGATATTGGGTTTTCTCGCAGATTGATCCCGTAGCATTCAGTTTGGGACCACTATCGGTACGCTGGTATGGTCTCATGTACCTGTTTGGTTTCGCCTTTGCCATGTGGCTGGCGGGGCGCCGCGCCGATGCGCCGAACAGCGGCTGGACCCGCAACGAGGTGTCCGACCTGCTGTTTTACGGCTTCCTCGGGGTGATCCTGGGTGGTCGGGTCGGTTACGTGCTGTTCTACAACTTCGACATGTTCCTGGCCGATCCCCTCTACCTGTTCAAGATCTGGACCGGTGGCATGTCGTTCCACGGCGGCCTGATCGGGGTCATCACCGCCATGGTCTGGTTTGCCCACAAGACCAAGCGCCACTTCTTTACCGTGGCTGATTTCGTGGCACCGCTCATTCCGTTTGGCCTCGGCGTCGGCCGCATCGGCAACTTCCTCAACGGCGAGCTGTGGGGTCGGGTCACCGATGTGCCCTGGGCCATCATCTTCCCGGAGGCGGGCCCCGAGCCGCGCCACCCCTCCCAGCTCTACCAGTTCGCACTGGAAGGGGTGGTACTGTTCATCATCCTCAACCTGTTCTGGCGCAAGAACCCGCCCCGCGGCGCCATCTCCGGCATGTTCCTGCTGTTCTACGGCCTGTTCCGCTTCCTGGTGGAGTTCGTACGCCAGCCTGACAGCCAGCTGGGGCTCTACTTCAACGAGATCAGCATGGGCCAGATCCTCTCTACTCCGATGATCCTCATCGGTGCCCTGATGATCTGGGCCGCCTACAAGCGCCCGCAGCTGTTCGGCAACGCCGTGAAGGAGGCAAAACAATGAGAGCCTATCTCGACTTGATGCAGAAGATCCTGGATGAGGGGACCGTCAAGTCCGACCGTACCGGCACCGGCACCGTCTCCCTGTTCGGCCATCAGATGCGCTTCAACCTGGCCGAAGGCTTCCCGCTGGTGACCACCAAGAAGTGCCACCTGCGCTCCATCATTCACGAGCTGCTCTGGTTCCTCAACGGCGACACCAATACCGCCTATCTGAAAGAAAATGGTGTCAGTATCTGGGACGAGTGGGCCGACGAGAACGGCGATCTTGGCCCGGTCTACGGCGCCCAGTGGCGCTCCTGGCCAGCGGCTGACGGGTCTGTCATCGACCAGATCCAGAAGGCGGTGGACGACATCAAGCACAACCCGGATTCCCGTCGCATCATCGTCTCCGCCTGGAACGTGGGCGAGCTGGACAAGATGGCGCTGGCCCCCTGCCACGCCTTTTTCCAGTTCTACGTGGCGGACGGCAAACTCTCCTGCCAGCTCTATCAGCGCAGCTGTGACGTCTTCCTCGGCCTGCCGTTCAACATCGCCAGCTATGCTTTGCTGACCCACATGATGGCCCAGCAGTGCGACCTGGAGGTGGGGGACTTCGTCTGGACCGGTGGTGACGTGCACCTCTACTCCAACCACATGGAGCAGACCGCGCTGCAGCTCTCCCGCGAGCCGCGCCCGCTGCCGACCCTGCTGATCAAACGCAAGCCGGACTCCATCTTCGACTACCAGTTCGAGGATTTCGAGATCGAGGGTTACGACCCCCATCCCGGCATCAAGGCGCCCGTCGCCATCTGATGTGAAAGGCGCCCATGAGGCGCCTTTTTCATGCATAAAAACCACAGAATATTCATTCTTATGGGGGAGTTTCGAGTGATATCCGCCCGAGAGATAACCTGCTTATAGCAGGCATGTTTGATTTTGCCTTCGGTTTTTTCGTTGTATCTCGCAGTAAGAAACGATTTTTCACGGATTGTTATCGGATATAGACTCAAATCAAAGTAAGACTGTGGATATTTTAACCATGAGCGACGTAATCAAGAAGTTCCTCAAGCTGGAGGCCGCCTCCGGAATAATTCTGATCATGGCAGCCATGCTGGCCATGATCCTGGCCAACAGCGGCCTGGCCGGCAGCTATCAGGCTTTCCTCGATACCCAGGTGCAGGTGCGCATTGCCGCCCTCGACATCAACAAGCCGCTGCTGCTCTGGATCAACGACGGCTTCATGGCTGTCTTCTTCCTGCTGGTCGGCCTCGAGGTGAAACGCGAGATGCTGGAAGGGGCCCTCTCTTCCCGGGTGCAGGCCACCTTCCCGGCCATCGCGGCGGTGGGTGGCATGCTGGCGCCGGCCCTGATCTATGCCTTCTTCAATTACTCGGACGAAGTGGCGCGTGCCGGCTGGGCCATTCCCGCCGCTACCGACATCGCCTTTGCCCTCGGGGTGATGGCGCTGCTGGGCAAGCGGGTGCCGGTGAGCCTCAAGGTGTTTCTGCTGGCGCTGGCCATCATGGATGACCTGGGGGTCATCATCATCATCGCCCTGTTCTACACCCAGCAGTTGTCGCTGACGGCGCTGGCGATCGGCATCCTGGCGACCCTGACCCTGCTGTGGATGAATCGCCGCGGCGAGGATCGGATCAGCCTCTACATGCTGGTCGGGCTGGTGCTCTGGGTGGCGGTGCTGAAGTCGGGCGTCCATGCGACCCTGGCCGGCGTGGTGGTGGGCTTCATGATCCCGCTCAACGGCAAGCGTTATGCCTCGCCACTCAAGCATCTGGAGCATGCCCTGCACCCCTGGAGTGCCTACCTGATCCTGCCGCTGTTCGCCTTTGCCAACGCCGGGGTGTCGCTGGAGGGGATAGGTCTCTCCTCCCTGCTGAGCCCGGTGCCCATGGGCATCATGCTGGGGCTGTTCATCGGCAAGCCGCTCGGGGTGTTCACCATCAGCTGGCTGTCGGTCAAGCTGGGCATTGCCCAACTGCCACCCGGGGTCAACTTCAGACAGATCTTTGCGGTCAGCATTCTGTGCGGCATCGGCTTTACCATGTCGATGTTCATCGCCTCGCTGGCCTTCGAGCACGGCGGATTGGATTACGGCAGCTACTCTCGCCTCGGGATCCTGGTGGGATCCACCCTGGCGGCGATCGTCGGTTATCTCGCCCTGCGCATGGCGCTCCCTAACCGGGAGGCCGATCAAAGCACGGAGGGGTTATGAAAAGAGTAGGATGGTTGGCCATGCTGGCGCTGAGCCAGGCGGCCTGGGCCGGCAGTCTGCAGGATTGCCAGCAGGATGCAGCCTCGGCCAGCTGCTCGGCCTACCTCAGCGGCGTGGTCGACAGCGCCCTGCTGCTGGGGGACAAGCAGGCCAAGGCGCAGTTTGGCGAGACCTTCGCCGAGCGGGCGCTGAGCAGCCGGGCCGGCGAGCGGGTCAAGCAGTCCAACAAGCGCTACTGCGGGGAACGGATGCCGGATCCGGTCAGCCTCAAGGCCCACCTGCAGGAGCAGTTCGGCGCGAACAAGGTTGACTCGATCAGCGACATGTATGACATTCTGGCGGCTGAACTCAGTTGCTACCGGAGCCCGCGCCAGGCGGGAACCCCATCGGATGTCACACCTTAACTACAACCATCTCTATTATTTTTGGATGACCCAGAAGAAGGGCTCCGTCACGCAAGCGGCGGAAGCCCTCTTTTTGACCCCGCAGACCGTCACCGGCCAGATCAAGCTGCTGGAGCAGCGCCTCGGCGGCAAATTGCTGATAAGAAAGGGGCGCTCCCTGGAGGCGACCGAGCTGGGCCAGCTGGTGTTCCGCTATGCCGACAAGATGTTCAGCCTCTCCTACGAAATGCTGGATATCGTCAACTACCGCAAGGAGAGCCAGATCCTGTTCGACGTCGGCATCGCCGACGCTCTCTCCAAACGCCTCGCCAGCCGGGTGTTGCTCTCCGTCATCCCCAATGATGGCTCCATCCACCTGCGCTGCTTCGAATCGACCCACGAGCTGCTGCTGGAGCAGCTGAGTGAGCACAAGCTCGACATGATCCTCTCCGACTGCCCGGTGGACTCCAGCCAGCACGCCGGCCTGCTCTCCAAGCGGCTCGGTGGTTGCGGGGTCAGCTTCTTCTGCAAGGCGCCGCTACCATCGCTGCCGTTTCCCGCCTGTCTGGAGGAGCGCAAGCTGCTGATCCCCGGCCGGCGTACCGCAATGGGTCGCCAGCTGACCCAGTGGTTCGAGCAGCAGGGGGTCTCCCCCAGCATTCTCGGCGAGTTTGACGATGCGGCTCTGATGAAGGCGTTCGGCTTCTTCAACCAAGGCATCTTCATGGCGCCCACCATCTACCGGGAGGAGATCCTGGAAGGGGAGGGGGTGATGCTGCTGGGCGAGACCCAGGATCTGATGGAGGAGTACTACGTCATCTTCGCCGAGCGGATGATCCAGCACCCGGCGGTAAAACGGGTGTGCGAGAGTGATTTCTCCTTCCTGTTTGCCGGCCAGGAGGACTTTGCCATGATTCAACCGGCAACCCTGTCATTTTAAATTGACGGGCCACAGAGTATGATTCTTGCCTCGAACGAGAGGGAATGAGATGCAACTGGAAGAGATGGAGGCCAATGCGAGCCGGGCGGTGGCACTGCTCAAGGCGCTGGCCAATGAACGGCGGCTGTTTATCCTGTGTCAGCTGCTGGAGCGGGAGCTGTCGGTGGGGGAGCTCAACGAGCGGCTTGGTCTGAGTCAGTCGGCGTTGTCACAACACCTGGCCGTGCTGCGACGGGATGAACTGGTGGAGACGCGCAAGGAGGCCCAGACGGTCTACTATTCGCTGCGCAGCTACGAGGTGCGCGAGATGATAGGGTTGCTGCACAAGTTGTACTGCAGCGAACAGAAATAAAAAACCGGCACAAAGGCCGGTTTTTTCAGCTTTATCAGCAGACGCTGATTAAGCCATAGCTTTGATCTGGGCAGACAGGCGGCTCTTGTGACGAGCAGCTTTGTTCTTGTGGATCAGGCCTTTGGTCGCCATACGATCCATGATCGGCTGAGCAACAGCGAAAGCGGCAGTCGCAGCAGCCTTGTCGCCAGAGGCGATGGCAGCGATGACTTTCTTCAGGTAGGTACGGGTCATGGAACGACGGCTGGCGTTGTGCTGACGACGTTTCTCTGACTGAAGAGCGCGCTTCTTAGCAGATTTGATGTTAGCCAAGGTAAAACTCCTAAAACTGTCTTAGCGAGTGTATTGAAAAGGCCCGGAAATATGCCTTCTCAACCACATATTGTCAAATGATTTGTGCAAATAAACACCGCCCCCCGGTGGTGTGTCAGGTGGGAGACGGTTAAACTGTCGGCCGATTCTATCAGCATTCTTTTCATTCCGACAGTTCCAGAGGCCTCGTCTTGAGTAAGAAATTGATCAAATCCGGCATGATAGTGTCCGGAATGACGTTGGCGTCCCGCGTGATGGGCTTGGTTCGCGATGTGGTCATCGCCAATCTGCTTGGCGCCGGGGTGGCCGCAGACGTCTTCTTCTTTGCCAACCGCATTCCCAACTTTCTGCGCCGCCTGTTCGCCGAAGGTGCCTTCAACCAGGCCTTTGTTCCCGTGATGACGGAGTACAAGAAAAAGGGCGACGAGAGCGAAGTGCGCGAGTTGCTGGCTGCGGTAGCGGGCACCCTGGGGGGGATCGTTACCGTGGTCACCCTGCTTGGGGTGCTGGGGTCAGGCGTGCTGACCGCCCTGTTTGGCTGGGGCTGGTTCTGGGACTGGCTGCACGGCGGGCCGGCGGCCGAGAAGTTCGAGATGGCGAGCCTGATGCTCAAGATCACCTTCCCCTACCTCTGGTTCATCACCTTCACCGCTATGGCGGGGGCCATTCTCAACACCTTCGGCCGCTTCGGGGTCTCCTCCTTTACCCCCATCTTCCTCAACATCACCATGATTGCCGCCGCCTGGTGGATTTCTCCCTGGCTCGACAATCCCGAGCTGGCGCTGGCCATCGGTGTTTTCCTCGGCGGTCTGGTGCAGTTCCTGTTCCAGTTCCCTTTCCTGCGCCAGCTCAACATGCTGGTGTGGCCCAAGTGGGGTTGGCACCACCCGGGTGTGGTGAAGATCCGCACCCTGATGATCCCGGCCCTGTTCGGGGTCTCGGTCAGCCAGATCAACCTGCTGGTCAACACCATGCTCGCCTCCTTCCTGGCGACCGGTGCCATCAGCTACCTCTATTACTCGGATCGGCTGCTGGAGTTCCCGCTCGGCATGTTCGGCGTCGCCATCAGCACCGTCATTCTGCCGGCGTTGGCCAAGAAGCACGTGGATGCCGACCCGGCCGACTTCTCCCGCACCATGGACTGGGGGGTGCGGATGGTGATGCTGCTCGGCCTGCCGGCCATGGTGGGCATCGCCGTGCTGCGCGAGCCCATCCTGCGGGTGCTGTTCATGCGCGGCGAGTTCGGTCTGCACGAGGTGAGCATGTCGAGTGCCAGTTTGCTGGCCTCCACCACGGGTTTGCTGTCGCTGATGCTGATCAAGGTGCTGGCACCGGGCTACTACGCCCGCCAGGATACCCGCACGCCGGTGCGGATCGGGATGATCTCGATGGCGGCCAACATGGTCTGCAACCTGCTCTTCATCTATCCGCTCGGCTACGTGGGGCTGGCCCTCTCGACCGCCTGCTCGGGCACGCTGAACGCGGCTTTGCTGTTCAGGGGGCTCCATCAGCAGAGCGTCTACCGCCCGTCCCGTCACACCGGGGTATTCTGTCTCAAGCTGCTGACCGCCAGCCTGCTGATGGGGGGCGTGCTCTTGTACCTCTCGCCGGATCTGGCCCAGTGGGGCGCCTGGCACATGAGCAAGGCGTCCATGCAGCTGGCCATGCTGCTGGTCGTGGGGGGCGCCATCTATGCCGGTGTCCTGCTGGCGCTTGGGATCCGGCCAAGAGATCTGAGAGCGGGGCGGGACGACTGAGTCAGCCCCTGCGGCGAGATAGCCCCACCTGAACCTGTTGTCGGGGCGGAGCGGCTGAAATCGGGTCAGCAACAGGGCTGACCCGGCGTGCCGCCTGATATATAATCCGGCGATTTTCATAGCAGCAAAGCACAAGGCACTGATGGAGCTTATCCGCGGTATTCACAATATCAAGCCCCGTCACCGGGGGTGTGTATTGACCATTGGCAACTTTGATGGGGTCCATCAGGGTCATCATGCCGTGCTGGCTCGCTTGCAGGAAAAGGCCTCCCAGCTCGGCCTGCCGGCCTGCGTCATGCTGTTCGAACCCCAGCCGCTGGAGCTGTTTGCCGGGGCCGCGGCGCCGGCCCGCCTCAGCCGCCTGCGGGAAAAGTACGAGGCGCTCAAGGGGATGCAGATCGATCGCATGCTCTGCGTGCGCTTCAACCACCGCTTTGCCGAGCAGTCCGCCACCACCTTCATCGAGCAGCTGCTGGTGGAGAAACTCGGCGTGCACTATCTGGTGGTCGGCGACGATTTTCGCTTCGGCAAGGGGCGGGAAGGGGACTTCCACCTGCTGGAGGAGGCCGGCCGGCGCTTTGGCTTCGAGGTGATCAGCACCCAGAGTTTCCAGTTGTCCCGTCAGCGAGTCAGCAGCACGCTAGTGCGCGAGGCCCTCGCGGCCGGCCGGATGGCGGAGGTGGAGCTGATGCTTGGCCGTCCCTATACCATCAGCGGTCGAGTGGCCCACGGTGAAAAGCTGGGCCGCACCATAGGTTTTCCCACCGCCAATCTGGCCCTCAAGCGTCAGGTGATCCCGGTCGGTGGCGTGTTCGCGGTGGAAGTGATATGTTCCGGCAAGACCTTCCCCGGTGTCGCCAATGTGGGTGTACGGCCGACCTTGAGCGGTACACAAGCCAGATTGGAAGTACATCTATTTGATTTTTCTGGCGACCTTTATGGTCAACAGGTCAAGGTGCTGCTTCGCCACAAGCTGCGCGAAGAGCAGAAGTTTGCCTCTTTCACCGCCTTGAAAGAGCAGATCGAACGAGATGCCCTGGCGGCCCGAGCCTGGTTCGGGCTGCCACAATTTCATTTACCCAGCACTCTTTTAGAAAAGAAGGGAACCCAGGACTGATGAGCGACTATAAACACACCCTGAATCTTCCGGAAACCGAGTTTCCGATGCGTGGCGATCTGGCCAAGCGCGAACCCAACATGCTGAAACGTTGGTACGATCAGGATCTTTACGGCGCCATTCGCCGCGCCAAAGCGGGCAAGCCTTCGTTCATTCTGCACGATGGCCCCCCCTATGCGAACGGCAGCATTCACATCGGTCACTCGGTCAACAAGATCCTCAAAGACATCATCATCAAGTCCAAGGGCCTCTCCGGTTTCGACTCCCCCTACGTGCCGGGCTGGGACTGCCACGGTCTGCCCATCGAACTGAAAGTGGAAGGCATGGTCGGCAAGCCGGGCGAGAAGGTTTCCGCCGCCGAATTCCGCGCCGAGTGCCGCAAATACGCCAAGACCCAGATCGAAGCGCAGAAGACCGACTTCATCCGTCTGGGCGTGCTGGGTGACTGGGAACACCCCTACCTGACCATGGATTTTGGCACCGAAGCCAACATCATCCGCTCCATGGCCAAGATCGTTGAAAACGGCCACCTGCACAAAGGCTCCAAGCCGGTGCACTGGTGTACCGATTGCGGCTCCGCGCTGGCTGAAGCCGAGGTGGAGTACTACGACAAGAACTCCCCCTCCATCGACGTGCGCTTCAAGGCCGTCGACGAGGCTGCCGTGGCCGCCAAGTTTGACTGCGCCGAAGGCCACACCGGCAAGGGGCCCCTCTCTGCCGTGATCTGGACCACCACCCCGTGGACCCTGCCGGCCAACCGCGCCATCGCCATGCACGCCGATCTCGACTATGCGCTGGTGCAGGTCGAGGGTGACAATCCCGAGCGTCTGATCCTGGCCGCCGAGCTGGTGAAGGACGTGATGGATCGTGCCGGCATCGAGCACTTCCACAACCTGGGCTACGCCAAGGGCGCGGCGCTCGAGCTGCTGCGCTTCAACCACCCCTTCTACAGCTTCGACGTGCCTGTGGTGCTGGGTGATCACGTCACCCTGGACGCCGGTACCGGCGCGGTGCACACCGCCCCTGGCCACGGTCAGGAAGACTTCGTGGTCGGTCAGAAGTACGGTCTGGAAGTGGCCAACCCGGTTGGCAGCAACGGCGTCTATCTGCCGGATACCGAACTGTTTGCCGGCCAGCACGTGTTCAAGGCCAATGCGGCCGTGGTCGAGGTGCTGACCGAGCGTGGCGCCCTGCTGCACCACAAGGTGTTCAACCACTCCTACCCGCACTGCTGGCGTCACAAGACCCCGATCATCTTCCGTGCCACCCCCCAGTGGTTCATCAGCATGGAGCAGAAGGGTCTGCGCAAGCGTGCTCTTGAAGAGATCGAGCGCATCGAGAAAGAGGGCATTGCCCAGCACGGTCAGAGCGGCTGGGTCCCGGCCTGGGGCAAGAACCGCATTCAGGCGATGGTCGAGAACCGTCCTGACTGGTGTATCTCCCGTCAGCGTACCTGGGGCGTGCCCATCTCCCTGTTCGTCCACAAGGATACCCAGGCGCTGCACCCGGAGTCCGTGCGCCTGATGGAAGAGGTGGCCAAGCGGGTCGAGCAGTCCGGCATCCAGGCCTGGTGGGATCTGGACAAGGCCGAGCTGCTGGGCGCCGATGCCGACAACTACGAGAAGGTGCCTGATACCCTGGACGTCTGGTTTGACTCCGGCTCTACCCACGCCTCCGTGGTCGACGCACGTCCCGAGTTCAACGGCAAGCCGGCCGACATGTATCTGGAAGGCTCTGACCAGCACCGTGGCTGGTTCATGTCATCCTTGATGATCGGCGTCGCCATGAAGGACAAGGCTCCCTACAACCAGGTGCTGACTCACGGCTTCACCGTGGACGGTCAGGGCCGCAAGATGTCCAAGTCCATCGGCAACGTGGTGAGCCCGCAGGACGTGATGAACAAGCTGGGTGCCGACATCCTGCGTCTGTGGGTCGCCAGCACCGACTACACCGGCGAGATGACCGTCTCCGACGAGATCCTCAAGCGCTCCGCCGACGCCTATCGCCGTATCCGCAACACCGCCCGCTTCCTGCTGGCCAACCTGAACGGCTTCAATCCGGCGACCGACATGGTGGCACCGGCCGACATGGTAGTGGTGGATCGCTGGGCCGTGGGCCGTGCCAAGGCGGTACAGGCCGAGATCGTGGCGGCGTTCGACGAGTACAACTTCCACGGTGTGACCCAGAAGCTGATGCAGTTCTGCTCCATCGAGATGGGTTCCTTCTATCTGGACGTCATCAAGGATCGTCAGTACACCGCCAAGGCTGACAGCCTGGCCCGTCGCTCCTGCCAGACCGCTCTCTATCACATCGCCGAGGCCATGGTGCGCTGGATGGCGCCCATCATGAGCTTCACCGCCGACGAGATCTGGGCTCTGCTGCCGGGTGAGCGCGGCGAGTTCGTGTTCACCGAGGAGTGGTACGACGGCCTGTTCGGGCTGGAAGCGGGCGAAGTGCTGAACGACGAGTTCTGGGCCGAGATCCTCACCGTGCGCGGTGAAGTGAACAAGGCGCTGGAAGTGGCCCGTGGCGAGAAGCGCATCGGTGGTTCTCTGCAGGCCGAGCTGACCCTGTTCGCCAAGCCTGAGCTGGCTGCGCGTCTGAACGCCCTGGCCGATGAGCTGCGCTTCGTGCTGCTCACCTCCAAGGCCAAGGTGGTCAGCGTCGATGCCGCACCGGCAGAGGCCGTGGCAACCGAGCGTGACGACCTGTGGCTGAGCGTGGCCCAGTCTGCCGCCGCCAAGTGCGACCGCTGCTGGCACCATGTGGAAGACGTGGGCACCATCGCGGGCCATGAAGAGATCTGTGGCCGCTGCGTCACCAACGTCGAGGGTGACGGCGAAACTCGTCAATTTGCCTGATGAACATGACTCAACATAAAAGCGGCCTGCGTTGGCTGTGGCTGGCGGTGCTGGCCTTCGTACTGGACCAGGCGAGCAAGCTCGCCGTGGTCAAGCTGCTGCCGTTTGGCTACCCGGGGGTGGAGATCACCCCCTTCTTCAACCTGGTCCACGTCTACAACAAGGGGGCGGCTTTCAGCTTCCTGGCGGATCAGGGGGGCTGGCAGCGCTGGTTCTTCGCCGTACTGGCGTTCGCCATCTGCGGCCTGCTGATCCACTGGCTGCGCAAGCAGTCGGTCACCCAGCGCTGGAGCGGCATCGCCTACAGCCTGATCATCGGCGGGGCGCTCGGCAACGTGTTTGACCGGCTGGTGCTGGGTCATGTGGTCGACTTCCTCGACTTCTACTGGCAGCGCGCCCACTGGCCGGCGTTCAACCTGGCCGACAGCTTCATCTTCATCGGTGCCGCCATGATCGTGCTGGACGGCTTGCGTGGCGAGAAAAAACAGGACGCGAACTCATGAGCCAGCTGATTGCTGCGGACAGCAGCGTACTGTTCCATTTCGCCATCAAGCTGGAAGATGGCTCGGTGGCCGACAGCACGGCGCTGCACGGCAAGCCGGCCCGTCTGCGGATGGGCGACGGCAGCCTGACGCCGAGCTTCGAGCAGTGCTTGCTGGGGCTGCGCGAAGGGGAGAGCAAGAGCTTCACCCTGGCGCCGGAAGAGGCCTTTGGCCTCTCCAACCCCGACAACATCTACCATCTGGACCGCGCCAAGTTCGGCGCCGATGTGGAGCCGAAAGTCGGCACCATCATACTGTTCGACCAGCCCAACGGCAGCGAGCTGCCGGGTATCGTCCGGGCGGTGGCAGGTATGTCGGTGACGGTCGATTTCAACCACCCCCTGGCCGGTCACACCGTCACCTTCGAGGTGGAGATCCTGGGGGTTGATGACGAGGAGAAGGTGCACTGATGGATATCCTGCTCGCAAATCCCCGCGGCTTCTGTGCCGGTGTCGACCGCGCCATCAGCATCGTCGAGAGCGCGCTGGAGAAGTTCGGTGCCCCCATCTATGTCCGCCATGAAGTGGTGCACAACCGCTACGTGGTGAACAAGCTCAAGGAGGCGGGCGCCGTCTTCGTCGAGGAGCTGGATGAGGTGCCGGACGACAGCATCGTCATCTTCTCCGCCCACGGCGTCTCCAAGGCGGTGCGCGAGATGGCCAAGTCCCGCGCTCTCAAGGTGTTCGATGCCACCTGTCCGCTGGTGACCAAGGTGCACATGGAGGTCCATCGCGCCAGTCGCAAGGGCTCCGAAGCCGTGCTCATCGGTCATGCCGGCCACCCCGAGGTGATCGGTACCATGGGGCAGTACGAGAATCGTGAGGGCGGCATGTATCTGGTGGAGACGCCGGCAGACGTGGCCAGGCTCAAGGTGAAGAACCCGGACGATCTCTGCTTCGTCACCCAGACCACCCTCAGCGTGGACGAGACCTCGGACGTGATCGATGCGTTGCGTGCCTACTTCCCCAAGATCCAGGGGCCGCGCAAGGATGACATCTGCTACGCCACCCAGAACCGCCAGGATGCGGTGCGGGAGATGGCCGGGCTGGTGGACGCCATGCTGGTGGTGGGATCGCGCAACTCCTCCAACTCCAACCGCCTGCGGGAGCTGGCCGAGAAGGTGGGCGCCAGGGCCTACCTCATCGACGACGCCTCCATGATCGAGGCCGGTTGGCTGGCGGGAGTCAAGGCGATCGGTGTCACCGCCGGTGCCTCCGCCCCCGAGGTGCTGGTGCAGTCCGTCATCACCCGTCTGCGCGAGCTGGGCGGCAAGGTGGTGGCCGAACACCCCGGTCGTGAAGAGAACGTGGTGTTTGAAGTGCCGCCGGAACTGCGCATCCTGTGAGTGATGCGTCCCTTGCGGGACTACACAGTCTCTGATTGAGCCACCTCCAGCGAGGTGGCTTTTTCATGGGTGATTCTTATGGCTCTTGTTGGCCGCTTTGCCGTGAGATCGCAGCGAAATTTGATGATGTATGTCCAAGATTTGAGTAGATTGAATTGCAAGCGAAGGTTCGCGGCCTAGACTGCTGATGAACTTATCACCGGCTTGATGGCAGATGGATGTGCAGCCGGCCCCCCGACAAAATCAGAGCGAAACAGGATGTTTTTGCGTTCAGGTTTTAGCCTCATCGAGCTGATGGTCACCATTGCGCTCGTCTCTATCCTGCTGACGCTGGGAGTCCCCTCCTTCAGCGCGATAATGCGCAACATGACGTTGACCAGCCAGGCCAACAACTTCGTGGCCGCCATCAACCTTGCCCGCTCCGAAGCCATTCGCCGCAATACGGCGGTCACTCTCTCCGCCTCCACCAGCAATCTGACCCAGAACCACTGGGAATCGGGTTGGCAGATCTGGGTCGACAGCAACGGCAACGGCACCCTGGACAACGGCGAGTTGCTGCGACTCTTTCCCGACATGGGGGCCGGCACCCTGGTCAGCAATACCTCGCTGGTACGTTTCAGTGGCAATGGCTTTCTCGATGGTCGCGCCCAGGCGGCGCTGGTGTTTTCCCTGCAGCCGCCCGACTGCGCGCAGGAGGCATCGCGCGACATCACGATCACCCCGGCCGGCCGCCCTTCAATCACGGAGACCAGCTGCATATGAAGCACCAGCAAGGCGTCTCGCTGCTTGAAATCATGATCGCCGTGCTGGTGCTGTCGATCGGCATCCTCGGCATGGCGACCTTGCAGTTGCAGGCACTCAAGAGCAATCAGTCGGCCCTGACCCGGACCGAGGCGACCCAGTTTGCCTACATGATCACCGACATGATGCGGGCCAACCGCAGCGCGGCTCTGCTCGGCCAGTACAACGTCGGCCTGGGGGAGGCGGTCTCCGGCAGCTCGATGGCGATACAGGACGTGCAGTACTGGAAACAGGCGCTCGGCGGCCTGCCCGGCGGTGATGGGGCCATTGCCGTGAGTGCCGGACAGGCGACTATCACCATCCAGTGGGATGCCAGCCGGCTGGCCACCGAGCCTGCGCTGCGCAGCATGACCTTGAGGACCGATCTGTGAACGGGCGGCGCACCTTGCTGCGCCAGGCCGGTGTCGGTCTGGTGGAGGTGATGATCGCCCTGCTGCTGTCGCTGCTGACGGTCGGGGTCATCATCCAGGTGCTGCTTGGCAACCACAAAACCTACCTGACCGGTGAGGCCATCGCCCGGGTGCAGGAGGACAGCCGGTTTGCCGTCAACCTGCTGCAACAAGAGCTGCGGATGGTGGGCTACCAGGGCTGCCTCAGCAAGCAGGGGGTCAACATCACCAATACCCTCAACGGGGCGACGACGCTGCCCTACAACTTCACCGTCTATCTGCGCGGCTATGACAATGTCACGGCGACGCTGCCTGCGCCGTTGTCGGCCCTGTTTACCGCGGCCGAGCCCAAACCCAAGCCGGGAACCGACGTGCTGCTGGTGCAGGGGCCTACCGGCAGCGGTGTGCCGGTGACCCGCAACAACAGTGCGGCCCAGCTGTTCGTGCAGCAACTCTCCAGCAAGGCCAACTACTGCGGCACCGGCAAGCAGGGCTACAGCGACCTGTGCGAGGGGGACATCGTCATGGTTTCCGATTGCCAGAAGGCGCGGATCTTCCAGATCACCCAGACCCAGGTGGTGGGAGGGGGCAGCGAGGTCAACATCGGCCACTCCAATGACAACAAATACACCCCAGGCAATGCCGTCAGCTCCTGGGGTGGGGCCAGCAGCCCGGTCGAGGAGCGCTTCGGCGCCGGTTCGGTATTGAGCCGGATGGAAACCCGGGTCTATTACATCGCCCGTCCCTCGGCCGGCGCACCTTATGCCCTCTATCGCAAGAGCGGGCTGGGGGCGGGCATGCTGCTGGCGGACGGGGTCACCGACATCCAGCTGACCTTCGGTGAGGATCAGAACCGGGATCGGGCGGCGGATCGTTACGTGAGTGCCGCCAGCAACCCGAACTGGGACAACGTGCTGGGGATCGGCGTTCAGCTGTTGATGCGCAGCAACCAGGGCAATGTGGTGTCGGATCCGCAGGCCATCAGCTTCGCCGGGGCTACCTTCCAGGCAACCGACAGCCACTGGTACTGGGTGGCCGAAACCACGGTCGCCTTGCGCAACCGGCTGCCATGAGGAGGGAGGCATGATGGGGCGACAAGGGGGAATGGCACTGGTGATCAGCCTGATTTTTCTCGCGGTAGTGAGCCTGCTGGCGATGGCCAGCATGCAGAGCGCCCTGCTGCAGGAGAAAATGGCGGGCAACCAGAAGGAGTCGCAACAGGCGCTGCAGGCGGCGGAGGCGGCACTGCGCGCTGCCGAGCGCTATCTGGAGGCGGGCAACTCAGGCCCCTACGACAACAGCGCCGGCCTCTATGAGTTCGTCAGCGTGGCGGTGGATCCCGCTTCTCCCTCCACGGCCTGGCGGACCTATGCCAATAGCGGGCTGGCGGGACGGGCCCCAGAGTACTTCATCGAGCGGCTGCCCTACACCCAGAGCAGCAACGAGAGCCTGGCGGTGGACGAGCCCATCAGCGAGCGCCGTCTTTATCGCATCACGGCTCGGGGATTTGGCCTCTCGGACGAGAGCCGGGTGCTGTTGCAATCGACCTACAGCCGCTAGGAGGGAACCATGCGTGCATCTGGCTACGGATTTTGTGCCCTGTTGCTCTGCACCCAGGTGCAGGCGGCGCTCGACATCGCCCAGGTTCCCCTCTATCTCGGCACCCGGGCCGAACCCAACATCATGTTCAGTCTGGATGACTCAGGTTCGATGCACTTCGAGCTGATGCCGGAGGATTTGATCGAAAACAGCGCTCGCTACGTCTATCCCCGTGCCGACAACGTCTATGGCAGCGAGGACTATGACAACCGGACCGTGACCTTCACCAGCAACAACGATCGCAACGCCTACACCCGCTCGAGCAACAACAACAAGCTCTACTACAACCCCTTGCTGAGCTACCGCCCCTGGGCCAAGGCGGACGGTACCCTGATGGCGAATGCCAGCATCAGCTGCGCGCCGCACAACCCCTTCAACATCGCCGCCGGCTGTCGCGACCTGACCAAGAACAACCGCTCGAAGTCGTTGCGCTACTACACCGGGTTCTCCTCCAGCGACTACAACGATGACGAGACCTTCTGGCCCGCCGTCTATTTCGCCTACAAGGGCAGCGGTGACGTAAAGAGGGCGAGCAGTTATACCCGGGTCGAGATAAAGTCGGGCAGCACCTATGGCGGGCGTCCCAATCGCAGCGACTGCAAGAGTGCTCCTGTCTGTACCTATGAGGAGGAGATTCAGAACTTCGCCAACTGGTACACCTACTATCGCTCCCGGATCCTGGCTGCCCGGGCCGGGGTCGGTCGTGCCTTCGCCAGTCAGGGACAGGCCCTGCGGGTGGGGTTTGCCACCATCAATGCCAGCGGCAGCGTGATCCGCGGGGTGGCGCCCTTCTCCGGCACCGATCGCAGTGCCTTTTTCAGCGACCTCTACAGCCGCGACATTCCGGCCGCCGGCACGCCGCTGCGCACCAGCCTGAAGGATGTGGGGGAGTATTTCTCCCGCACCGACAACAATGGCCCCTGGGCGGCCAGCGCCGGCAGCACCTTGCCCCACCTCACCTGCCGGCAGAGCTACAACATCCTGATGACCGACGGCTACTGGAACGGGGATACCCCCTCTGTGGGGGATCTGGACAAGGATGGCTACAGCAATACCTTGGCCGACGTGGCCTACAAGTACTGGAAAACAGACCTGCGTGCCGATCTGGCCGACAAGGTGCCGACCAGCACGGCAGATCCCGCCAACTGGCAGCATCTGGTCAACTTTACCGTGGGGCTCGGGGTCAACGGGTCGCTCAATCCGGCCAACGGCATCCCGAACAGCTGGCCCAATCCCCATGATCCGGATGACAAGGAGTACAAGAACGCGACCTACATTCCGGAGTACAAGATCGATGACCTGTGGCACGCGGCGCTCAACAGCAAGGGCAGCTTCTTCAGCGCGGGTGACCCCGACGTCTTTGCTGCGGCCCTGAGCAGCACTCTGGCCCAGATTGCGGCACGCAACAGCTCCGCCAGTTCGGTGACCGCCAATGCCACCCGGCTGGACAGCAATACCCACATCTATCAGGCCCGCTACAACAGTGGCGACTGGTCCGGGCAGCTCATCTCCATTCCGCTCAACAGCGACGGCTCGCTGGGCAACATGGCCTGGGATGCCGCAACCCAGATCCCTGCCCATACCGCCCGCAGCCTCTTCACTCGCCAGAACGGGGTCGGCATTCCCTTCACCTGGGCCGATCTCAACGCCACCAATCGCGCCCTGTTCAACCTCGCCGGTGACAACCAGGGGGAAAACCGGGTCGCCTACTTGCGCGGTGATCGCAGCCGTGAGCAGAGCAATGGCGGCCTGTTTCGCAGCCGCAGCGACCTGCTGGGGGACATCATCAACTCGGATCCCGTCTATGTCGGTAACCGGGATTACGGCTATGGCAGCGCCACCGGCCTGATCCAGGCCGAGCGGGAGGGCTACCAGAGTTTCCTCGGCTCGACGGCCATCAGTCGCCGTACTCCCATGCTCTACGTGGGGGCCAACGACGGCATGCTGCACGGTTTTCGGGTCGCCAACGGGGTGGAGACGCTGGGCTATATCCCGGCCAGCCTGCTGGGGGATCTGAGCCTGCTGACCAAGCCGGATTACAGCCACCGCTACTATGTGGACGGTACGCCCAAGGTGGGGGATGCCTATCTTGGCAGCAGCTGGAAAACCGTGCTGCTGGGGTCGACCGGCGCCGGAGGCAAGGCGGTCTTTGCCATCGACGTGACGGCTCCCGACAACTTCACCGCCGACAAGATGTTGTGGGAGTTTACCAACGCCGAGATGGGGGTAGCGCTGGCTGCGCCGACCCTGGTCCGGGTGAAGTCTGGCAACAAATGGGTGGCGCTGGTGGCCAACGGCTACAACAGCACCAGCCAGACTGCCCGGCTGTTTGTGCTGGATCTGGCGACCGGCGCCGTGATCAAGGAGATAGATACCCAGGTGGGCTCGGCCAGCGAACCCAATGGCCTCTCATCCCCCCTGCCGGTAGACGAGGACGGCGATCGGGTGGCGGACTATGTCTATGCCGGCGATCTGCAGGGCAATCTGTGGAAATTCGACCTGACCGACAACAACAGCGCCCAGTGGGGGAGTGCCTTCAAGACCGGCAACAAGCCAAAACCGCTGTTTCAGGCGTGCAACGGGACCTGCTCTGCCAGCACGCGCCAGCCCATCACCATGCGCCCGTTGGCTATCCGCCATCCCAAGGGGGGCATCATGGTGCTGATGGGAACCGGCAGCTATTTCACCAATGACGACAAGCTGTTGCCGGCAACCCCCAGGCTGGAGGCCGTCTATGGCATCTGGGATACCGGGGCGACCGTGCTTGCCAGCCAGTTGCAGCAGCAGAGCATCACTCACGAATACTCCGCCAATGGCACCACCATCAAGTTCAACGTGAGGGTGGTCTCCAACACGGCAGTCAACTACACCAGCCAGAAAGGATGGTATCTGGTGCTCAAATCCCCTGCGTTGAGCAAGGGAGTAGGGGAGCGAGCCGTTTCGGAGATGCTCTACCGCAACAAACGTCTGATCTTCAATACCCTGATCCCCTCGGCGGATGCCTGTGACTTTGGTGGACGCTCCTGGCTGATGGAGCTGGATCCTGTCTCGGGGGCGCGTCTGAGCTACTCGGTGTTCGACGTCAATGGCGATGGGGCCGTCAACGATGACGACTATGTGGGGATCAAGGACGGCAGCGGCAACGACATCAAGGTGCCGGTCAGCGGCAAGCAGTTTGACGAGCTCACCACGACGCCGAGCGTGGTGGAGGATGCCGACATGGAGCGCAAGTACATCAGCGGTTCCAGCGGCAATATCTCGGTCACGCTGGAAGAGGGGGCGGGTGACCTTGGGGGGCGCCAGTCCTGGTTGCAACTGGAGTAGAGGTGGAGATGGCGCGTGGATTTTCCCTGCTGGAGCTGATGATTGCTGTAGCCGTGATGGCGATTCTGACCCTGATTGCCTACCCCAGCTACAACAGCTACATGGCGTCGGCCAAGCGGGCCGAGGCCAAGGCGGCGCTGCTCGAGGCGGCGCAATACATGGAGCGGCAGTTTACCGCCGATGGCAACTATGATGGCGGCAATCTGGCCTCAGCCGGACTGGCCACCTTGCCCAGGGATGGCGGAGCTGCCTATTACAATCTGGCGCTCAATGCCAGCGGTGCCCGCTATACCCTGACGGCGATCCCGACCGGAGTGATGAATGGCGACTCCTGCGGCTTGCTGACCCTGGATCAGGGGGGGCAACAGGGGGTGTCGATGGCCAGCATGACGGCCGCCGAGTGCTGGTAATACGTTACCAGCAGGCGGCCGGGGTCTTGATGTCAGCCTTGTTGAGGGTGAGGGTATCGCAGGCGGTGCTGCCGCTCTTGTCACCCACCTGCGCTCCCTTGCTGGTGGCGATCAGGGTGTAGGTGGTTGCGGTAGCCCCGGAGATGGTGAAGTCATAGTAGCTGCTGGTGGGGTTGCCCACCTGGGACGGGGTCGTGCCGTAGCTGGTGTTGGAGACTCTGAACTCTTCCTGTTTCAGCTGCATGCTGAGCAGGCCCTTGAACGCCTCGGCTCGACGGGATTTGCGCAAACCGTCGCTGAAACTGGGGTAGGCGATGGATGCAATGATGGCGACGATGGCGACTGCAACGAGCAGTTCCAGCAGCGTGATTCCGGACTGTTTGGCTTTCATGGGGCGGCATGCTTCGTGAAACAGGTTGATACTATAGGATAGTACTGACGGTGTGCTCTACTGGCATGTGCAAAAAGAAAGGAGTCTTGAACGATGGAAGGCAGAAAGGGCAGATCCGCCGGTTTTACCCTGATAGAGCTGATGGTTGCCCTGTCTCTGGTCGCTCTGCTGCTGACCGTTGCGATTCCCAGTTATCAATCACTGCGCCAGGAGCAGATGGTCAAGGCCGCCACCCAGGCGGTGTATACGGATGTGATGTTGCTGAAGTCCGAGGCGATCAAGCGTAACCGCACCCTGCAATTCATCATCTTCAACAGCGGCACCAGCAATTGGTGTTATCGCATTTTTATTGATGGCAGCTGCAACAGTTGTAGCGATCACTGTTCCAGTATTGAGGGGCGCAAGGGGGGCGATGCCAGTGAATATCCCGGTATCAGCCTGGTTGCCAGCTACAGTGAATCGTCGAGCAACATCAGGCCCCTGAGTATCTCTCCCAGAAGGTCTTCCTTGACGGCGGGGAATATTGCCATCTCATCCGGTACCTATTCCATGCAGGTCAAGACCAACAATGTCGGGCGTGTGCGTACCTGTGGTGTCAGCAATGTCAGTGGGGTGCCTGCATGTTGAGAGCGCCAAGGGGATTCAACGTGGTGGAGCTGATGGTTGCCATGGTCGCAGGCCTGCTGCTGGTCGCCGCGGTGACATCCCTGTTCGCCACCATCCTCAGGGTCAATCAGACCTCCATGCAGGTGAGCCGCCTCAATCAGGAGCTGCAGAGCGTCACCGATATGATCGCTCGTGACGTGCAGCGCACCGGTTATGATCAGGGGGCGACAGCCTTTCTCGGCGCGGCATCGGGAGCCAGATCTCCTTTCTATTTCGATACCAGCAGCGATCTGCTGAATGAGACGGTCACTGGCTCCAAGATTTATCGCTGCATCCGGCTGAAATACGATGATGATAACAACGGCGTGCTTGGGGCTGATGAAACCTATATCTACAGCTACGACAGTGCCGACAAAGGGGTGCAGCTTGGCACCACTTGCAGCACCGGCAGCCTGCTGAGTACCGACAATACCATCGAAATTACGGATCTCACCTTCTCGCTGTTGAGTGGCAGCGTCTCGTCAGGTGCACGGACGGTGCGGCTGAACATATCGGGCCAGTTCAAGGCCAACACCGCACTCAAACTCACTCTGCAGCGTGATATCAAGCTGCGCAACGACGGGTATTGATGTCATGCAACGTCATCTTGGTTTTACCACCTTCACCGTTACCTTGCTGCTTACTGTGATGTTGCTGAGTATCTCGCTGCTGGTGGGCAAGCTGATGGTGTCTGACCGCCGTGTCAGCCTCAACGAAGTGCAGTATCGACAGGCGCTGGCCCTGGCCGAACTGGGTTTGTCCGACGGGGTCGGCCGCTTGGCGCAGGACGCAAGTTGGCGTAGCGCCAGCAGTGGCGTGTCGGTCACTGTGTCGGCCGGTACCTATACCCTGTTTGCGCTGGACGACACAGCCGTGACCGTGGGCGGGGCGAGCGTGACGCCGGTCAGGGTGCGTGCTCAGGCTACCCTGGTTGACAGTACTGCCAATGCCGATGTGGAGATCAAGACCATCAAGGTCAGCGTATTGGCTGGCACCCCGGCTGCCCCTCTGACGGTTGCCGGTGGTATGGCCGTTTCCGGCAACTTTACCGTGGTGGCCAATCCCAACGGGGGCGGGCCTGGCGTGCCGCTCTCCATCTGGACCAACGGTAATGTGGATCTGACCAATGGCTCCGGTCAGACCTGCCATCAGGGGGATTACAGCGGAGGGTGCAGTGCCTACATCAGCCAGAAGGGGGACAAGCAGTCGGACATCAAGGACAACGATACCGCCTTCCCAAGCGACCTGGTCTGGTATCTGTTCAACGAGAATGACGATGCAACAGGATGGGCCAATCTGGAGTCGCGGGCTGTGCAGATGCTGACCAATTGCGATTCGTTGTCGACCGCCTCCCGTGGACTCATCATCGTCGATGGGGACTGCAAGCCGGGCGGTTCGATCGGTTCGGTTGCCGCACCTGTGGTACTTATCGTGCGCAACGGGGATCTGATGGTCAACGGCAACGCCACCCTCTATGGGCTGGTGTTCGCCTACTCCTCCACACCCGCCACGACTACCAACGATATCAGCTTGAAGGGGGGCGCCATCGTCAATGGCGCAGTGGTTGCCAACTACCAACTGGGCAAGACCGCCAACGGGACCTTCGACGCCAAGTACGACCAAGCGGTGCTGAGCAATATCGAGAATGGAGCCGCATTTCAGATCATTAACCTAGTGCCCGGTAGCTGGCGGGACTGGTAGGAGCGAACATGAAACCGCACAAGGGATTCGGGCTGTTGGAGATCTTGATCACCCTGGTTCTGCTCGGGGTGGGGGTGGCCGGGTTGGTGGCCATGTCGCGCGGGATCCTCGGGGCCTCCCAGGACGGTCGGCGCTATGAGGTGGCGATGCGGCTGGCCGAGTCGAAACTCGATGATTTTCGTACCTTCAACGGCGTAGTGAGTGCCGTCTCTCCTCTCACGGCCTATAACAGCATTGCGGCGGGCACCAGTACGGTCACCCCCGCCGACGGCGGCGGGACCTATACCCTGAGCTGGACCGTCAACAACCAGTACTGGAATGGTACGGCCTGGCAGACCACGGCCCCGGCGGGATACCTGCAGTCCTACCCGGGTCGCAAGGTCGTCAACGTAACCGTCAGCTGGAGCGACAATGACGGGAATCCAGTCTCGTTGTTATTGGCCGGTGCAGTGTCGCCGGCAGAGTCACTGGCCCAGAACCAGTTGAATGGCGGGCTCGATACCAGTCGCGAGCCACCCCAGGTGGTCTATACCCCGGGGGTGGCGCCGGACGTCATCTCCATCCAAATCGATCAGGAAGGGCGCAAGCAGGAGACCAGCAAACCGCTGCCGACGGTGACCTCCAAGGATGGCACCGTCGGCAAGCTGGTGCAGTTCGAGACGGTCACCTACAAGCCCGACAACGGCGGCAACACCCAGCAGGTGCTGCAGGATCTGGCCTCGGTCTCCTGCTCTTGCAGTTACGGCTCGAGCGTCAATGCCTACCTGCCGGGCCAGGCGATCCTGACCGACAGCAATCTTCTCTACTGGAGCGTGGGCTCCCAGGTCACCAAGCAGACCGGCATCCTCAACAGCAGCGTCAAGGATCAACCCACCCTCTGCACCAGTTGCTGCAAGAACCACTTCGATGGCAGTGGCAGCAGCTTTGATCAGTTCTACTCCCCGCTGCACACCAACAGGCAGCGCTATAACAGCTCGCTCACCTCGGTCAACAGTGGCGACTATGTGGATGCCTGCCGCTTCGTCCGGCTCGATGGCTATTATCGCCCTCTGCCCGAGTGGAACCTGATCAAGGTGGTGGTGGCCAGCGCCGACTTCCTCGCCAAGACGGCCAATCAGACCAGCTACCAGAATTACATCAAGTACGTGGTCACCACCTACATCACCTGGCAGAAGAACACCCTCAACTGGACAGCGAACCCCACCGCCACGCCACCGACCATCACCGAGTTTGCCGACTGGTTGCCTGCCAACGCGGCGGCGGGGGGAGACACCACGACCAAGGTCACCATGAGCACGGGCACGGCCCAGCTGATCGCGCGCGGCATTTATGTGGATGTGCTCTCGCCCACCTATCTGGCCGCACTCGACCTGACCTCGCAGGATCTGCTGGCCAGAGTGCCATTCCAGGATATCAACCTGACCATGCTGGCCGAGTGGAGTCTGGTGCCCTTGAGTGGCCAGCTGACCGGCAGTGTCTCCGACTATGTAGGGGTGACCAACGAGACGGTCAAGACGGTGGTCGATCTCAACAACTACTACTTCGGCAGCTACAGTCGCGGCTACCTGTCGGCCAAGAAGAGCACCAAGGATGCCTCCAACGTGTTGCAGAGCGCGTCGATCAAGGTGACCGCCTATCAAGGCAACTCGGGGATCACCGCCTCGCTCATCTCGCCAGTGGATCAGAGTGAAGCCAAGAGCGCCAGCATGCCGGTGGCGATCGATACCAGTTCCCAGACGGTGCCGACCATCACTGTATCGGGACGGATCGAATGTCTGGAAAAAGGTAACGGTAACAATACGGATCCTGTTTCATGCAACAAGAACACCTTCAACGGGTTGAGCGTGACCACCACCACCACGGGGGCCACATGCCGCATCGACAAGCCCCAGGCCAACAACCAGCCGGCCACCTATGTCTGCACGGCGGCGCAAAACAGCAGCCTGGTGGTGAGTTTCTCCTACAGTGCCCAGGGCAACACCACCTATCTGCTGAAGCCGGCGTCGTTGAGCATCGCCATGACACCGCCCGCCAGCGGTCAGGTGATCACCGGGCCCTGTGGCCTGCTGGTGGACAACGGCGTGACCAACGCGAGCAGCCTGACTTGTACCCCCTGAGTCTTGGGCGCTGGCACAGCCAGCGCCTTTTCTTTATCATTCCCCATCATTTTCGAATTCAAGATGCATCGCCATGGCAAAAGCCCTCTCTCTGATGCTTGCCCAGTTGAATCTGACGGTAGGCGCCATCGAAGATAACTGTGACAAGGTGCTGGCGGCAGCCGCCGAAGCCGATCGGCAAGGCGCCGATCTGCTGGTCTGCTCCGAACTGGCCCTGACCGGCTACCCGCCGGAAGATCTGCTGCTGCGCGCCGATCTGATGATCCGGGTGGAGGCCGCGCTGACCCGCATCGCGGCATGGCAGGGGGCTTGCGCCATTCTGGTGGGTCACCCCTGGCGTGAAGGGGAGGCGCTCTACAACGCCGCCTCCCTCTATGAGCAGGGGCAGCTGGTCGCACGCTACTTCAAGCAGGATCTGCCCAACTACGGGGTCTTCGACGAGAAGCGCTACTTCACCGCGGCAACCGAGACCTGCGTGGTCCCCTTCCGTGGTCATCAGCTGGGCTTGCTCATCTGCGAAGATCTCTGGCAGCCGGGGCCGGCGCTGGCCGCCAAGGCCGCCGGAGCCGAGCTGCTGCTCACTATCAATGCCTCGCCCTACGATCAGGAAAAACCCTGGATCCGCCGTGAGCTGATGGCCGAGCGCTGCGATCAGACCGGTCTGCCGCTGGTCTACCTCAACCAGGTATGCGGTCAGGACGAGCTGATCTTCGACGGCTGCTCCAAGGTGTTCAACAGCCAGGGCGAGCTGACCCACAAGCTGGCCCCCTTTGCCGAAGAGCTGGCGCTGGTGCACTTTGCCGATGGTCAGCCGGTGAAGGAGCGGGAACCCGCCGCACCACTGGAACCCTTGGCCGAGACCTATCAGGCACTGGTACTGGCGGTGCGCGACTACGTCACCAAGAACGGCTTCCACGGCGCCGTGCTGGGCCTCTCCGGCGGCATCGACTCGGCGCTGACCTTGGCCATCGCGGCCGATGCCATCGGCGCCGACAAGGTGCAGGCGGTGATGATGCCATTCCGCTACACCGCCCAGATGAGCGTGGAAGATGCCAAGGAGCAGGCCGAACGGATGGGGGTGGAGTTCAACATCATTTCCATCGAGCCAATGTTCGAAGGCTTTATGGCCCAGCTGGCGCCGCTGTTTGAAGGGACCGCCCGCGACACCACCGAAGAGAACCTGCAGGCTCGCTGCCGTGGTGTGTTGTTGATGGCGCTCTCCAACAAGCGTCGTCGCATCGTGCTGACCACCGGCAACAAGAGCGAGATGGCGGTGGGCTATGCCACCCTGTACGGCGACATGGCCGGCGGTTTCGACGTGCTCAAGGACGTTCCCAAGACGCTGGTCTTCAAGCTGTGCGAATACCGCAATTCCGTCGATTATGTGATCCCGCAGCGGGTCATCGACCGTCCTCCTTCGGCAGAATTGGCACCGGACCAGGTGGATCAGGACAGCCTGCCCCCCTATGACATCCTGGATGCCATCCTCAAGCGCTATGTGGAAGAAGATGCCTCCGTGGCTGACATGGTGGCGGAAGGCTTCGAGGAGGCGGTGGTGCGCAAGGTGATCCGCCTCGTGGATCTCAACGAATACAAGCGCCGTCAGGCTGCGGTCGGGCCCCGCATCACGGCCCGCAACTTTGGTAAGGATCGCCGTTACCCCATCACGTCCGGGTTTGGCAAACAAAACTGGTAAGGAGTCACCATGAAGAAGATTGAAGCCATCATCAAACCGTTCAAGCTGGACGATGTGCGCGAGGCCCTGGCCGAGATCGGCATCAACGGCATGACGGTATCCGAGGTCAAGGGCTTCGGCCGCCAGAAGGGCCACACCGAGCTATATCGCGGCGCCGAGTACATGGTCGACTTCCTGCCCAAGGTGAAGGTGGAGCTGGTGGTGCAGGACGAGGATCTCGATGCCTGCCTGGAAGCGATCCAGAACACCGCCCGCACCGGCAAGATTGGTGACGGCAAGATCTTCGTCTGCGAGGTGGAGCGGGTCATCCGCATCCGTACCGGCGAAGAGAACGAAGACGCCATCTGACGGATGGCTGAGCCTTGTGATGAGCCAACGAATGGAGACTCGAGCCCGCTGATGTCCTGGATGCGCCTCGTTGCGGTGGCCGGCCTGCTGGCCGGTCTGACCGCCTGCAGTACCCGGCCGCCGGCCCAGCCGGAAAACCTGTGCCAGATCTTTCGTGAGAAGCCGGACTGGCACAAGGCGGCGCTCAAGATGAACGAGAAGTGGGGAACGCCTGTGCAGGTGGTGATGGCCATGATGTATCAGGAGTCCTCCTTCGTGCACGATGCCCAGCCGCCGATGCAGTATTTCCTCTTCATCCCGACCGGGCGGGCCAGCTCCGCCTACGGCTATGCCCAGGTCAAAGATGAAACCTGGGCCGACTATCAGCGGGAGACCGGCAACAGCTGGAGCGATCGCGATGACTTTGCCGACGCCATCGACTTCATGGGCTGGTACACTCACAAGGCCCAGCGGCTGAACGGCACCTCCAAGTGGGATGCGTATGGCCAGTATCTCAACTATCACGAAGGGTGGGGTGGCTATCGGCGTGGCAGCTACCGCAGCAAGGGATGGCTGATGAAGACATCCCGCAAGGTGGAGGCTCGCGCCCAGCGCTACGGCGCCCAGTATCGACAATGCAAGGATCAGCTCTCCAGCGGGGGCTGGTTCTGGTAACCAAATCAGGAGTCAGAAATGCCGTTATTGGACAGTTTTACCGTTGACCACACCCGCATGGCCGCGCCGGCGGTACGTGTGGCTAAGACCATGCAGACCCCGAACAAGGACACCATTACCGTGTTCGACCTGCGTTTCTGCGTGCCGAACCAGGAGATCCTCTCCGAGCGCGGCATCCACACCCTCGAGCACCTGTTTGCCGGCTTTATGCGTGACCATCTCAATGGGGATGGGGTTGAGATCATCGACATCTCCCCCATGGGTTGCCGCACCGGTTTCTACATGAGCCTGATCGGTGCACCGGACGAAGCCCGGGTTGGCGCTGCCTGGCAGGCAGCCATGAGCGACGTGCTGACCGTGCAGGAACAGGGCAAGATCCCCGAGCTGAACGAATATCAGTGCGGTACCTACAGCATGCACTCGCTGGAAGAGGCCCATGCCATCGCCCGCCACGTGCTGGAGCGCGGCATCGGCGTCAACCGCAATGACGAACTGGCCCTGCCGGAAGAGAAGCTGAAAAGCCTCTGAACCCGGGATGGCAAACATGAAAAAGGCCGGTCAATGACCGGCCTTTTTGCGTTTGGCGAGTTCAGGATGGCAGCGGCATCACCCGGTTGCGGCCCAGCTCCTTGGCCTTGTAGAGCAGCTTGTCGGTGCGCTCGACCAGGCTGTCGCCCGTCTCCTGACCATTGTATTCGCCAACGCCAAACGAGGCGGTGATGTGGTCGATGCGCCGGCCCGACTTGCGGTCCAGGATCGACATCTTCTCGATGGCCCGGCGCAGGCTCTCAGCCATCTGGCGGCTCAGCGCCAGGTTGCGCATGGGAAGCAGCAGGGCAAACTCCTCGCCGCCGAGGCGGTAGGCGGTGACGCCCTCCTTGCAGGTCTCCCGCAGTCGCTTGCTGAAGGCGCGCAGCACCTGATCTCCCAGCAGGTGGCCATATTCGTCGTTGAAACTCTTGAAGCGGTCGATATCGGCGAGGATCAGCGAGAAGGGCTGCTTGCTGCGCAGCAGGCTGTCTATCTCCAGATCGAAGGCGCGCCGGTTGAGCAGGCTGGTGAGGGCATCCTCGTTGGCCAGCTTGCGGGTCTCGTTGAGCGCCTCGCGCAGTTCCTTGATCTCCTTCTCGGCGCTGCTGAGCTGGTTGCGAAAGTGCATGGTCGACATGCGCACGTCCCGCGACTCGCGCACCAGATCTCGCAGGATCCCCATGGTGTCCTCCAGGCTCAGCCCCTCGTCATCGATGAGGCTCAGCCGGTCGAAACTTTTGTCGAGCATCTCCTGGAACATGCCGGTATCCGAGATGGCATCCTGCATGGTGTGGCCGAGCTCGTTGGCCATGGCGGCCAGGTTGAGCTTCATCGCCTCCATCTGCTGCTCATCCTGGGCGGCGAGGTGCTGGTGATAGAGGCGTTCGCAGGTGGTGAGAGAGCAGGTGCCCTGCAGCTTGATGGCCTGATCGATGGCCTGATTGAGCTCGGGCATGCTGGCCGCCACATAGTTATACCAAAGGGTGTAATTATCCGGCGTGGTGGGGATTTGATACTTGATCATCAGGGGAACCGCCTGCTTGAGATAGGCGGCGGATTGGGCGAACGAATCCTTGCTCATGAGTTCCATGTCTCATCATGACTGCAAACTGTGCATAGTATGACAGAGAGATTGGCCAAAAGGCAGTCGATGGATGCCATTCGCCCCCCCCTCCGATATAATGTCGCCGTTACCACCTACCCTAAGGCCTGCTTATGTCTCAAAAAGATCCTTTCCTCGAACGCGAGGCCGAAAAATACGAGAATCCGATCGCCAGTCGCGAGCTGATCCTCGACCTCATCAAGGGCCATGAAAAGCCCATGTCCCGTGAAGAGTTGGCCAAGGTCCTCAAGCTGACCGAAGAAGAGCCGCTGGAAGCCTTGCGTCGTCGTCTGCGCGCCATGGAGCGCGACGGTCAACTGGTCTTCACCCGCAACCAGTGTTACGCCCTGCCGGATCGCCTGAATCTGGTCAAAGGCTATGTGCTCGGCCACAAGGATGGCTTCGGTTTCCTGCGTCCCGAGGGTGGTGGCCCGGATCTGTTCCTGAACAACCGCGAGATGCAGCGCCTGATGCACGGCGACTACGCCCTGGTGCAGCCCACCGAGATCGACCGCAAGGGTCGCCAGGAGGCGCGTCTGGTGCGTTTGCTCAAGGCCCGCGAGGCGGACATCGTCGGTCGCTATTTCGTCGAGAACGGCGTCGGTTTCGTGGTACCCGACGACAGCCGTATCGGCCAGGATATCATCATCCCGGAAGGGGAGAACAAGGGGGCTCGCCAGAGCCAGGTGGTGGTCGTGCGCATCAACCAGCGCGCCACTGCCCGCTTCAACGCGGTCGGCACCGTGCTGGAAGTGCTGGGTGAAAACATGGCACCCGGCATGGAGATCGAGATTGCCCTGCGTACCCACGGCATCCCGCACACCTGGCCCGAGGAGGTGACCAAAGAGGTCGCAGGTCTAGGCGAACAGGTGCCGGAGAAGGCCAAAGAGGGTCGCATCGACCTGCGTGCCCTGCCGCTGGTCACCATCGATGGGGAAGATGCCCGCGACTTCGACGACGCCGTCTTCTGTGAAGCCAAGCGCGGCGGCGGCTGGCGCCTGTGGGTCGCCATTGCCGACGTCTCCGCTTACGTGAAACCGGGCACAGCCCTCGACACCGAGGCCTACCAGCGCGGCAACTCCGTCTACTTCCCCGAATTCGTGGTGCCCATGCTGCCGGAGGTGCTCTCCAACGGCCTCTGCTCGCTCAACCCGCAGGTTGACCGGCTCTGCATGGTGTGCGAGATGACCATCTCCGCCGCCGGCCGCATGTCCGGCTACAAGTTCTACGAAGCGGTGATGAACTCCCACGCCCGCATGACCTACACCAAGGTGGCGGCGATCCTGGATGGCGATCCCAAGCTGCGCCAGCAATACGAGCCGCTGGTGGGCCACATCGAGGAGCTCAACAACCTCTACAAGGCGCTCAAGCATGCCCGCCATCAGCGCGGTGCGGTGGAGTTCGAGAGCGAAGAGACCCGCTTCATCTTCAACGCCCAGCGCAAGATCGACCGCATCGTGCCGCTGGTGCGCAACGACGCCCACAAGATCATCGAAGAGTGCATGATCCAGGCGAACGTGGCTGCCGCCCGTTACATCGAGAAGAACGAGGCTGCAGCCCTGTTCCGGGTGCACGACCGCCCGGGCGAAGAGCGTCTGACCGGCTTCCGTGACTTCCTGGCCGAGCTGGGCCTGGAGCTCAAGGGGGGCCTCGAGCCTGAGCCGAAAGACTTTGCCGACCTGGCCGCCAAGTTTGAAGGGCGCCCGGATGCGGAGCTGCTCTCCACCATGTTGCTGCGCTCCATGCGTCAGGCCATCTATCAGGCCGACAACATCGGCCACTTCGGTCTGGCCTTGAAGTCTTACGCGCACTTCACCTCGCCGATCCGTCGCTATCCCGACCTCATCCTGCACCGGGCGATCAAGTATCAGACCGCCAAGGAGCAGCAGGGCAACCTGCGCCACAAGTGGACTCCGAGCGGTGGCTACCACTACCAGCTGGAAGAAGTGGATCCGATGGGCGAGCACTGCTCCATGACCGAGCGCCGCGCCGATGACGCCACCCGCGACGTGGCTGACTGGCTCAAGTGCGAGTACATGCTGGATCACGTGGGTGACGAGTTCGACGGTGTCATCGCCAGCGTCACCGGTTTCGGCTTCTTCGTGCGTCTGGCCGAGATCCACATCGACGGTCTGGTGCACGTCAGCACCCTCACCAACGACTACTACCAGTTCGACCCGTTGCATCAGCAGCTGATCGGCGAGAACTTCCGCCGCCGCTACCGTCTGGGTGACAAGGTGCGGGTCAAGGTGATGGGCGTGAACCTGGACGATCGCAAGATCGACTTCGTGATGGTGGAAGAGCCGCTCAAGGCAACCGGCAAGAACGCCAAAGAGATGGCGCGCAAGCAGGCCGAGATCAAGAAAGAGAAGGCCAAGAGCGCCGAGCGCCACGACAAACGCAAAGAGAAAGAGGGCAAGGACCACGGCAAATCCGCCAAGGGCGGCCGTGCCAAACCCAGCAACAGACGACCGAGCAAAAAAGCGCGCGATAAGGCCAAGGGGTAAGCCCTCGGCCTATGGCTTGGGTCTGGCGACCCGGGCTGAGATCGTAAGGGGCTGATGGCCCCCGGGTATCTTCGCCAGCGCCGATAGTCCTGGCGATGAAAAAAATCCGAACCCTGTTACCGGGGTTCGGATTTTTTATGGTCATCGAAGTGGGGGAGGGGCTGCCACTACTGTTTATGTACTCTTCCTGTGTAGCGTTTTCTCACCTCCGCCACGTTTTTTTATGCGGTGGTTTTGGCATAGGCAGCGGCCTTTAGCTCTAAGTATTTGGCGACCACCGCTACCAGCGGTATCCAATTCTTATTTGGCTGGCAATCTGAATACTTGTAGTGATCTCGGGTCTCTAACATTTTTAGGTCGGTATTGGCGAGCGCACTCAGACCACCGATGAAACCAATATACTGGTAACCCGCTTCCAGCAATGTAGGTGCTTTTGCTACGAGCGCTTGAATGGTTGGTTCACGGCCTGTTTCGGTTGCTGATGTGTTGGCTTCGCTGGTGCTCCGTTCAATGGCTGCCCGTATGGTGGACAGGGCATAGTGTTTATCTGTGCTCGGTGGCTCGGTTACCACTGGCTCTATGGTGTGTAGCATATCGGTCCATGTCATTCGACGATAGTTTGAAGGCCAATCACCAATGTTATCCAAGGGAAGGACGGTCAGTGCCAAGTAATGGAATTGGCACGTCCCATAAACAGTATTCGGCAGGGCGCGTCGAATTGCGATCTCTTGTTCCTGCAACTGTTCGGCAAGTGCGCTACTAGAGGGATGTGTAAAGAATTTTGCCTCTATCACTAGTGCGGTGTCACCGTGTCGAAAAAAGAGATCTGGCACAACAGCCCTTGCCTTTTGAGCTGATTCAATATCATCTGCCCAGCCAGGCTGGTTTGGTTTAACCACATCTCGAATCGGGTTCAGTTCGGCAACAGCCTCAGTGTCGCTTAATCGTTTCGATGCACACCAAGGTAGACCCAGTTGTTTAAAAAGGGCTCCTAAGCCAGCAAAATCATCTGCCATAAGCAAATGTGGTAACAACATTGTCGCGTATTGGCGTTCACTGCGGGCTGTATCCGAGAAGAAGTAAGGCATCTTGTGATCCTGTGACGGGATGAAGCGGGAGTTAGGGGGACAACATAGTGCCTATCCGCTTCAGGTGGTCAATCGTCGAGTTGTTGACTCCTACATGGCACTCAAAATGATGGCTATCTCTCTAGACTGCAGTGTCAGGGTGTTTTTCCATATTTTCGATCAGAGATATGGTTAATACCATCAGATGTGGGTACTTCTCCAAGAGCAAATGGATTGACACCTTCAAGGCAGCCGACGTTGTAGGCGAAAACGCTTGGATCGGAGCGACGCTGATGGTGGGTATATATGCCGCAGACTTTGCAGAAATAGTGTTTGGCCGTATGTGTATTGAATTGATACAGGGTAAGCAACTCTTCACCTTGAAGGATGCGCAGACTGGCGACAGGAACAGAAGAGCAAATGGCACCACGACGACGGCAGATAGAACAATTGCAACGCCTCGGGTTTTCGACTCCGTTCGGCAAGCTCAGTTCAATAACAACCCCGCCACAATGGCAAATTACTCTGTGGATCGGACTGATTTGAACGTTCCCGATAGCTTTGAAAGCTGCCATTTTTCAGTAAACCCCAATGCTTGGCTTAGGGACTGGACACATAGTGCGTTGACAGCCCATCTTGAGTCGTTTGTTAAATTGCAATAGCACGTAGCTTTGCTTGAGCACACACCGTGATTAAACTCTCTGTCGTGCGCTCTACTTCAAAATAACCACCAGACACTGAAAGTTGATGCACATTCAATGAATCTGAACCAAGTTTTTTAAACCAATAAGGAGCAAGCGAGCATTGTGCTGAGCCCGTTGCCAAATCTTCAGATATGCCAATTTTAGGGGCGAAGTATCTTAGAACATAACCACTCTTTCCATTTGCGGCTGTCACGATTAGAGCATGATAGCCATTGAGTTTCTTCAATCGTTCATCGTCTGGCTGGAAATTCATTACCCTCTCTACAGAGGGTAAAACCAAAACTAAATCTCGAGTAGAAAAAACGTCAATGGCATCGGCAGCTAAGTCAGATATCTCTACTGGAGCAGGACAAGGCTGGCCCTCCCAACTCGGCAGCAAAAGTGTATATAGGCTATTTCTTTTAGCAATAACCACTTCACCGTGTCTGCTACTGAAGACCACCTCATCCAGTGAGTACTTGGAAATAATAGCAGCGCCAGCTCCCAAACTACCGTGACCGCAAAGATTAATTTCACCATCCAATGCAAACCAGCGAATATGAAATTGTCCGTCAACTTTAGTAATGAAGGAAGTCACTGGCAGCCCAATGTCACGGGTGATTTGATGCAACTCGTTATCGGGAAACCAGTTTTTTAGCTCTAATACACCACAAGGATTGCCAAAGGCCGATTCACCGATAAACACATCATAAATATCAATTTTGATAATCCACCATCCTTGACTGAAACTTAATTAAAATTAGATGAAAGACGGTACTAACACATTGGTGCCGCCCTCCATCTAGCCCTGCTTCGCTCTGATATCAATAATTAGTAATATCATTAAAAAACCACTTATTAATATCTTGCCTCTGAAGCTGAATGTGTTCGCATGACTTCCGTATTTTTCTCGCGCATTACCGTTGTGAGGAAAAACCGTGGCGGTGTTTGCTATGGCATGTGGCGGTAAGGCTACCGCCCCTGAATTCCAGCCTCCAGTCTGCTGCTTTTTACCTGCGTGGTTTCGCTGGTCTGGCTCATGGGTAACTCCGACGAGAAGGTTGCCAAACGGCTATGGTAGCGAGTGCCGCCGGGGAGAAAAGAGGGGAGTAATGATTTCCTGAGCAGGATCAACAAATTAATTGGCATGGGGGGGCGTAGTGCGCCAATACGGTGAGTTTCAGGTAACAGCAAGTGCATCAGAGGGGCGGGGTATTGGCTCCCCCTGTGATCCGCCGAGGGGAGGGCGCAAGGTCAGGATCGCCCTCAGGATGATGGCGCAGCCGCAGCGTGGCATGGATGCCCCATCTGCGGCGGCCCGTCCGACCTTGTGCTTGACCCGAGGGAAACCGCGCAGCGGTCGAATTGGCGTGGGAAGGCCTTCTTGGGCCAGCAAGAAGTCACTCGCCGCAGCCCGCAGGGCGGGCGAAACCCCGCATAGTGGCAATCCCGCAGGGATTGGGATGCTTGGCATAGGCGAAGGCGTTTGGCTGAACTCCCTAGGGAGCGGAGTCTCTGGTATGATGCGCCATCATTTAGCGACCGGTGCCGACGCCAGCATCATGGTGGTCAGGCTGCCGGTAGGGCCATTTTTCTTTGGGGCGCACTGGGTGCGACCCGACACCACGGATCTTGAACATGAGCAGTGAACTGATTTACGGCATCCACGCCGTGGCCGCCCTTCTTGAGCGCGAGCCGGAGCGTTTCATCGAAGTGTGGGCCCTCAAGGGCCGCGATGACGACCGGCTGCAGCCCCTGCTGGCGGAGCTGGATGCGCTCGGCCTCAAGGTGCAGAGCGTGAACCGCAAGACGCTCGACGACAAAGCGGAGGGCAACAATCACCAGGGCATCATGGCCCGGCTGAAGGAGGCGCCCAAGCTGGCCGAGCACGATCTGGCCAGCCTGCTGGACAAGCTGGCCGAGCAAGAAACCGCCCCCTTCCTGCTGGTGCTGGACGGAGTGACCGATCCGCACAACCTGGGTGCCTGCCTGCGCAGCGCCGATGCGGCCGGGGTGCATGCGGTGATCGTGCCGCGCGACAAGGCCACCGGCCTGACCCCGATCGTGCGCAAGGTCGCCTGTGGCGCCGCCGAAGTGGTGCCGCTCATTCAGGTCACCAACCTGGCGCGCACCCTGCGCGAGCTGCAGGAGCGCAATGTCTGGATCGTCGGCACTGCTGGCGAGGCGGATCATGACCTCTATCAGGCGAAACTCACCGGCCCGATGGCGCTGGTAATGGGTGCCGAAGGCAAGGGGATGCGCCGCCTGACCCGCGAGCACTGCGACGAGCTGGTGAGCATCCCGATGGCGGGGGCGGTATCCAGCCTCAACGTCTCGGTGGCGACCGGCGTCTGCCTGTTTGAAGCCGTGCGCCAGCGTCGTGCCTGAGGCAAGCTGAATGGACAGACCCCCGTTTTGCCGGGATCGGGTCACGGATGAGCAGGAGGCCGCGCGCCTCCTCTCTTTTGCCCGGCCGCTGACTCTGAGCCCCCGTGCCTGCCTCTGGCATGCCGGCGATCGACCCGATCTGCTGGTGATGGTGGAGCAGGGGCTGTTGCGGGCCAAGGTGGTGCTGGCAGATGGCCGCGAGTACATCAAGGAGTTTTACTGGGAGGGTGACGAGTTTCTCGACTTTCACCACCTGCTCAGCGGCGAGCCGGCCCGCTACAGCGTGGAGGCGCTGGAGCCCTGTCGGCTCTTGCTGTTCAATCTGGCCGACCTGCGCACTCTCTCCTGCTGGCCCGCCTGGTATCAGCATCTGCTGGCGGTGCAGCTGCGCATCAAGGAGGAGAAGGAGCTGCTGCTCTTGACCGAGAGCCCGCAGGCCCGCTATCAGCACTTTTTGCGCAGTTTTCCCTCGCTGGAGGCCAGGGTGCCCGATCACCAGATCGCCGCCTATCTCGGCATCACCCCCATCAGCCTGAGCCGCATTCGCAAACGGCTGAAGGATCTTAACAAAGGTTAATGCCGGCCTGCGTGCGGCTGGCTATGCTGCCCTTCTCATCATGAGCAAGGAATCCCCATGAACTGGTCTCTCAAATCTTTCGAACAACTCGACGTCAACGAACTCTATGAACTGCTCACCCTGAGATCCCGGGTCTTCGTGGTGGAGCAGACCTGCGTCTTTCTCGATCTGGACGGTGTCGACAAGCGCCCCGACGTACTGCACCTGCTCGGCTGGCAGGATGGGGCACTGGTGGCCTATGCCAGGCTGATGGCGCCCGGGGTGGCCAAGAGTGAGCAGGTGGTGATCGGCCGGGTGGTGACCGCCCCCGAGGCGAGAGGCGATGGCCTGGGCCACCGGCTGATGCAGCAGGCGTTGCAGGAGTGTGCCCGGCTGTGGCCCGGGGTCAGCATCTATCTCGGGGCGCAGGCGCACCTGCAGGGCTTCTACGGCCGTCACGGCTTCACCGCCGTGGGGGAACCCTATCTGGAAGATGACATTCCCCACATCGGCATGAGCTCCTCTTAATGCCTTTTAGGCATAACAATGAAATTATTATGTCTTGAGGTAGTAAAGAAAACGGGTGCCTGGCGCCATGTTAGTGGGTACCCTCTGAGTGATTAATCGGCAACAGTTGATGGATAGGTTTTAAAAATGGTCTTTTACCCCATTAATACAGAACAAGATTCAGCGATTGAGCCGTTGAGCCATTTTATTTGCGTTCGTCACACGAGCGGTTGTCGCTGATGGAGTTGTTGCGCAAGCGGTTCGCACTGGACCTGCAAACCTTCGCCATCATCACCCTGGTGCTGGGCAATCTGGCCCAGGCCTTCTCCGACGTGCTGGTCAAGCTGATCGGCCCCGGCTTCAGCCCCTTCCAATACATGTTCCTGCGCCAGCTGCTGACCCTGCTGGTGCTGCTGCCCTTCATGCTGCGGGTGCCGCGCCCGGCCTGGGGGCTGGGTGCCTGGAAGTGGCACCTGCTGCGCGGCCACCTCTGCCTGCTCGGCGGCGGTGGCATGATGCTGGCTCTGACCCAGCTGCCGCTGGCCACGGCCAACGCCATCTTCTATGTCTCCCCGCTGCTGACGTTGCCACTGGCAGCCTGGCTGCTCAAGGAGAAGATCCACCCCAGAGTCTGGCTGCTGAGCGGCATGGGGCTGCTCGGGGTTGTGTTCGTGCTGCGGCCGGGGGATTTCCATCTGGCCGGGCTGGGCGCCCTGGTGACCGCTTTCACCCTGGCGCTGTTCAACATCACGGGACGCAAGTTGCCGGCAGGGATCTCGGTGGTGGCGACCCTGTTCTGGGCCAACCTGCTGGCCATGCCGCTGACCGCGGGTCTGGCGGTGGGTCAGTGGCAGCCGGTGGACTGGCGGCTGCTGGTGCTGATCGGCGGCAGCGGCGTCATGCAGCTGCTCTATCACGCCAGCTGCTTCTATTCCTATCGTCAGGTGGAGGCCAACCGCATCGCGGCGACCGAGTACTCGGGCCTGATGTTCGTGGTGCTGCTGGGGGTCTGGCTGTTTGGCGAGATCCCGGCGTGGAACCTCTGGGTCGGGGTGAGCTTCATCCTGCTGGCAATTCACTGGCAGCGCCGGTTGCGCTGAGGCCAGACCGGCAGCAGGCTGCCGGATGAGAAAAACAGGCATCTTATGAGGCCGCTCTCTGTCATGGCCGGGCAAACCGGGTATGCTGGGCGGCCTGTTGCTATCGGAACCCTGTCGTGACTCCAACCATCTTTGCCGCCATCCTGCTGGCTGCCTTGCTGCACGCGCTCTGGAATGCGCTGGCCAAGCGCCAGGCCGAGGGGCGTGTCAGCGTCCTGCAGGTCTCCCTCTGCTCTGGTCTGTTTGCCGCCCCCTTTCTCCCCTTGGTGGGCTGGCCGGTGGCGGCCGAATATCCCTGGCTGGCACTCTCCATCCTGCTGCACTGTGGCTACTGCCTGTTTCTCGGTCGGGCCTACCGGCTGGGTGAGTTCGGCCAGATTTACCCGCTGGCCCGGGGCAGTGCCCCGCTGGTGACCCTGCTGTTCGGTGCCCTGCTGCTGGGTGAAGTGCCGGGGATGGTGGCAGTGACAGGAGCCGTGGTGCTGGTGAGCGGCGTGCTGCTGATGGCGTGGCGCGGCGGCCTGCGGCTGGCACCGGCCGCGCTGCAGGCGGTGCTTGTCACGGCGCTGTTTACCGCCTCGTACACCCTGTCCGATGGGGCGGGGGCCCGCTCGGCCGGCGAGCCGATACGTTACACCCTCTGGCTGTTCGCCCTCACCGCGCTGATGATGCCGCTGCTGATGCGCTGGCAGAGTCGCACCGCCTGGCGCGAGCTGGGGCCTGCGGCGTGGCGCAGCGGCGCCATCGGGGGCGCCCTGTCGCTGTTGGCCTACGGGATCGTCATCTGGGCCATGACCAGGGCGCCCATCGGCTTGGTGGCGGCCCTGCGCGAGAGCAGCGTGCTGTTTGCGGTGCTGCTCTCCTGGGGTTGGCTGGGGGAGACGCTGGGGCGGGTCAGGTTGCTGGCCGCCCTGGTGATCCTGGGCGGGATCCTGCTGATCCGCCTCGGCTAGGGGCGTGCCCCCTCGGTGTTGACGGCCGCCCCCGACCTGGATGCCGGCGGCGGCAACATCAGGCTGGTTGCTGCAAGGCGGCAATGGCTTCCCGGGCGACCCGGTCGAGGGGCTCGCCGAGCCGGCTGACCCGATAGTCGAGGCGCTCTATCAGCTCGTTGCCAAAGCGCAGCTTGTCCAGCGCTGTGAGGGTGGCGCCGTCCAGTCTGTCCAGGCGATCCTCCCGTATCAGCAGCACGGCCCTGTCGACCCCGCCCAGCAGCCCTCCGGGTTCTTTCAACTCACGGATGGGATGGATGGCGTGCAGGAACTGGGGGCGCCACAGGGGCACTATGACCCAGCGTTGCTCGGCCACGGCTTGCTCAAAGGCGGCCAGACACTGCTCCTGTGTCCCGTTCAGGAAGCGGTAACCCGCCTGCTCGAGCCCGTACACCTGCATGATCTCCCGCGAGAAGCGGCTGATGCCAGCCCCCGGCCCGATCCCCTGGATCTGCGGGGTCATGCGCCGTCTCACCTCGGGGCGCAGCAGGTCGGCGACCTCGGCCACCTGATCGACGGGAACATACTCCGGGACGCCCCACAGGGCATAGGGCTGGTAGTGCAGCCCCAGCTCACGCACGGCCACCCGCTTCTCGACCTCGGCTTTGTAGATGCCGTGGCTGGCAGGCAGCCAGGCGGAGGCCAGCAGATCGATCTCGCCGCTGGCGAGTCGTTCAAAATTGGCCTCATGGGGGGCGTGGCTGCGGGTGACCCGGTAGCCCCGCTGCTCCAGAACGGCGGTCACCAGGGCCCCGGCCATGCGGTGGAATGAGAGATCCGTGATGCCGAGCCTGAGCTGGGTGCCAGCGCCCTGCTCTGAGGGGGAGCGGGGGCTTGCCAAGGCCCGCCCCGCCACTGCCAGGGTGCCCATGGCAATCGCGCTTTTGATGAAATGTCGTCTGTTACTCATCCCTATCTCCCCCGGTCGACGGGTTGTCGTGCTGGTCTATGTCCGTCTGGGTGAAGAGCAACTCGACCGGCACCCCGTTGTTATCCCTTAGAAAGAGCTGCAGCTCGTTGCGCTCCGGGATGACCCGGCTGACGAAGGGCACCTCCAGTCGCAGCAGGCGAGCCTGCGTCTCTACAGGATCCGAGGCACTCAGCGAGATGTGATCGATGCAGCCGCTGCCTTGCTCCGTCTCCCGTTTCCCCAGATAGTCGGTCAGTCCTTGGCCCTGGGTGTTGGCAACGATGTGCAGCAGGGGGCGCCCTCCTGCATAGAGCCAGCAACCCGGAAAAGGAAAGGGGGGCCGCCCCCCTTCCTGCAGGCCGATGGCATCGCGATAAAACGCTATGGTCTGCTCCAGCTGATCCGTGCGAAGCGTGACGTGGTCGATGGCATGTATGGTCATATGGCCTCCTGTCGGCTCGGAATGCGGGTGAAGGGGTCGTTGCCTAGCAGGCCAGGGCCTTTGGCCGGCCTCTTCGCTCCTGGGTCAGAATGAACAGCAGCCCCAGAGCCGGTACCAGCGCCGCGAAGAAGGGGAGGGCTGCCGGTCCCAGCTGACTGTCGACGACGGCGCCACCGATCACTCCGCCCAAGGCGTTGGCGATGTTGAATGCCGAGATGTTGGCGGTGGCCGCCAGCTCCGGGGCCTGCCGGCCATATTTCATCACCCGCATCTGCATGGCGGGCAGATTGGCGAAGGTGGCCACACCAAACAGGAAGGTGGCGATCAGGAAAGGCCATGTGTAGTGCTCCAGCACGCCGACCAGCAGCAGGGCCAGAATGGTCAGCAGTGGCCACACCAGCAGGGAGCGCCGCAGATTGCGGTCGGCGCTGTGCCCGCCGATGTTGTTGCCCAGCACCAGGCCCAGCCCGACGACCACCAGCACGCCTGTGATGGCGGAACGTTCGAAGCCCGCCACCTCTTCTGCCAGCGGCGCTATGTAGCCATAGAGGGTCATGAAGCCGGCCCAGCCCAGTACGGTAAAGAGCAGGCTGGCCAGCAGGTTCCAACTGCGGAAGGCGGCGAGCTGCTGGCTGATGGAGGCGGCGTTCTCCCTGGGTTGGCGCTCGATGACGAGGGCGATGGCCAGCATGGAGAGCAGACCCAGCCCGGCGACCACCAGGAAGGTGGTATGCCAGTCGAAGGCGTTGCCTATCCAGGCACCCGCCGGCACGCCCAGCACGTTGGCCAGGGTCAGGCCCGCAAACATCTGGCCGACGGCGCGGCCCGCCATCTTGTCGCTCACCATGCGGGTGGCGACCACGGCACCTATGCCATAGAAGGGGCCCTGGGTCAGGCCGGCCAGGATACGGCTCACGATCAGGGTGACGTAGTCGGTGCTGAAGGTCGCGATCAGGTTGGCGACCACAAACAGCACCATCAGTGCCAGCAGGACGCGACGTTTCTCGAAGCGGGCCAGCCAGAGGGTGAGCAGCGGGCCGCCAAAGACGATGGCCAGGGCATAGGCGGTGATGAGGTTGCCCGCCTGGCCCGTGGTGACCCCCAGCGATTCAGCCACCTGGGGCAGGATGCCGGCGATCAGGAACTCCGCGGTGCCGATGGCAAAGGCACTCAGGGTCAGGATCCAGATCCGGGCCGGGAGCGTGTTGGCCTCTTTCATGCTCATCTCCTCAGTTGATCAGGGCGCCGCCATCGATATCTATGGTGGCGCCGGTCATGAAGGGGTTGTCGATGGCCAGCAGATAGCCGGCGGCAAGATCTTCGGCGCGGCCGTACCGACCGGCCGGCAGGCTGGCGGCCGCCCGGCCCAGCATGGCCTCTCGCGCCTCGGGTGCCATGGCGGCGTAGGCCTCGGTATCGGTCAGCCCCGGACTGACCACGTTGACCCGGATGGGGGCCAGCTCACGGGCGAGCAGCCTGGCGGCGGCCTCGAGCGCGGCATTCATGGTGGTCTTGACCAGGGTGCCGGGCACTGTCTTGCGGGCCAGGAACCCTGTGGTCAGGGTGATGGTGCCGCCGGGGGCCATATACGGGGCAAGGCTGCGAATGACCGCCAGAGTGCCCCAGAACTTGGTGTCGAAGGCCGCCTTGGCCGCCGTGAGATCCAGCTCGAGCAGCGACCCACCAGGCGCCTGGGAACCGGCGGTGATGACCAGGTGATCCAGCTGGCCCAGATCGGTCAAGAGGTTATCGATGGAGGTCTGGTCCGTAATATCCAGGCCGCTCTTGCGGCTGGCGACGATGACCTGACCGGGGCGCTGGCGCAGGGCGTCGGCGACGGCGCGGCCGATACCTGTGTGGCCACCGATGACAAGGGACAGGGTGTGTTGATGAAATGCCATGGCAATGTTCCTCTCTGAGACGGCGGGGGATCCGCGCCTGTGTCTGCTGGAGAAGATAGATGTGACGGTGTATTTTGATAATTGCCGCAAAATCTAAAACATAATTCGGATTATCAATACAATCATGCTCGAGAACCTCAATCTGTTCCTGGTCATAGTGGAAAAAGGGGGGCTGGCCGCCGCGGGGCGTGAGCTGGGCTTCTCCCCGGCAACCGTCTCGGAGCGGCTGGCCTCCCTGGAGCGCTACTACGGCACGACCCTGCTCAGCAGAACCACTCGCTCCATCAGCCTCACCGAAGAGGGGCGCCTGTTGCTGGAGGAGGGGCGCCATCTGCTGGCCCAGGCCGAGGGGCTCAAGCGCCGTCTGCGCGATGGCGGGGACGAAATGAACGGGTTGCTGCGCATCAGCGCCCCTCATGATCTGGGGATCAGCCGGCTGGTGCCGCTGCTCGATCGCTTCATGGCGCAACACCCGGGGATCACGCTGGATCTCAACCTGACCGACGGCTATCTGGATCTGGTGGGGCAGGGGATCGATCTGGCCCTGCGCTACGGTGAGCTGGCCGACAGCACACTGCGCACCCTCTCGCTGGGGGAGAACCGCCGGATCGTCTGCGCCTCACCCGCCTACCTGGCGCGCAAGGGAGTGCCCCGCCATCCGGGGGAGCTTGCCGATCATGATTGCCTATTGATGCGTTTCGGAGAACATCCGGAGCGCTGGTGGTCTTTTCAGGTCGAGGGCGTGGTGAAGCGGGTGATGGTGCAGGGGCGGCGCATCAGTAACAACGGTTATCTGGTGCGCCAGTGGTGCCTGCAGGGGGAGGGGATCTGCCTCAAGTCCCGCTGGGATGTGGGGGAGGATCTGACCCGTGGCCGCCTGGTGGAGATCCTGCCCGAGTTCGCCGCCCCGGCGTCACGGCTGCAGATCGTCTACCCCTCCGGGCGGCATCAGCCGCGCCGGGTGCGCGCCCTGATCGACGCGCTGGTCGCCGAGTTCGGACGCCCTCAGGGGTAGACCCGGGTCATCATGACAAACCCCTCTGCATCGGCGGTGAGGACTGTCTCGATCCGTCCCAGCTCGGCCAGCGTGGCCACATGGGTGCCGCCGCAGGGAATGGTCACTTCCCGTCCTTCCAGCGGGCAGTGCCAGTAACGGGAGTCGATGATCGACTCGCCGGCCCGGCTGCGGCGGATCTCGCCTCCGGTTGCCAGCCAGTCGGCCAGCTGGCGATTGATGTGCGCTTCAATCTGCGCCAGATCCGCCAGCAGGGCCTCACTGTTGACCCCCTTCTTGCGCAGGCTCTTGCCGATCCGGTACTGCTCGCGCGAGCCATTGGGCTCGACCCGCGAGGTCTGGATGGCGAGGCGGTCGAAATCGGGCTGCTCCAGCGCATCCCGCTCGCTCACCTCCTTGCGCCAGTAAGGCATCAACGCCCGGTTGAGCGCCAGTGCCGCCAGGTGGCAGCCGCTGTGACCCAGGCTCAGGGCGTGGCGGGCCTCGGCATCCACTTGCAGTGTCACCTGACTGCCCACCGGTAGCGCACAGTGGCCAGCCAGCGGGTGCACCACCACGAAACGCCACCCTTCCGCGCCCCGCTTGACCGGGATCGCCTGGTCGACGAACAGCTCCCCATCCGGACTGATGGCCCCCATGCGGCAGGGGCCGACGGCCGCTTCGCCACCCTCCCAGCGCACTGTGCCCACGTCACCCGGCTGATCGGGCCAGAGGTGGCTCTGGGGATGAAAGGGGGTGAGGTCGGTGACCAGCAGGCTGGTATCGCCGCTCTGGCAGCAGATGACGCTGGCCTGCTCCTGGTGGTGGCCCAGCACGAAGCTGGCTCGGGTATGTGACATGGATAGCTCCCGCAGATCGAAGAGGAAGAGAGCCGCCAGCATACGTCAAAGCGCAGACCGGCTCATTAACCTCGGTTAATGAGCCGGTCTGGAGGCGGATGATGAGCGCTAGATCATGGCGACCAGCAGGTAGGCGTTGAGCCCGATCACCAGGGCGACGATGAGGCGGCCGAGCGCCTGGGTCACCGGGTGGTTGCGATACTCCCCCATCAGGGCGCGATCGCCGGTCAATATCAGCAGTGGGATGAGCGCCAGCGCGATGCCGAAGCTCAGCACCACCTGGCTCAACACCAGAATCTCGGTGGTGTTGAGGCCCATGGCGATCACCACGAAGGCAGGGGCCATGGTGATGGCGCGACGCAGCCAGAGCGGGATGGTGAAGCGCACGAAGCCCTGCATCACCACTTGGCCGGCCAGCGTGCCCACCACGGTGGAGCTGATGCCTGAGGCGACCAGCGAGAGGCCGAACAGGGTGGCAGCCGCCTGGCCCAGCAACGGGGTCAGGGTCTGGTAGGCCGACTCCAGTTCGGCCACCTGCTGGTTGCCGGAGCTGTGGAAGGCGGCCGCGGCCATGGCCATCATGGCCAGGTTGACGAAGCCGGCGATGGTCATGGCGATGGCCACGTCGACCCGGGTGGTGTGCAGCCGCTGGGGGACCGAGCCCTGATCCTGGGTGTGTTGGGTCAGTGCCGAATGCAGGTAGATAACGTGAGGCATCACGGTGGCGCCGAGCACCCCGGCCGCCAGATAGACGGCGTCGCTGTTGGGCAGGCCGGGGAAGAGGGCGCCCTCCAGCAGGCTCGGCAGATGAGGGCGGGAGAACACCAGCTCGACGATGTAGGCCGCTGCCACGAACAGCAGCAGGCCGCCTACCACGAACTCCAGCGGTTTCTGGCCGCGGGACTGCAGCATCAGAATGCCCCAGGTGACCACGGCGGTGATGCCGGCCCCTTCCAGCAGGGTGACGCCGAGCAGCAGCTTGAAGCCGACCGCGGCCCCGATGAATTCGGCCAGATCGGTGGCCATGGCGATGATCTCCGCCTGCACCCAGTAGGCCCAGACCGCCGGCTTGGGCAGTCGGTCGCGAATGTGTTCCGCCAAGTTCTTGCCGGTGACGATGCCGAGCTTGGCCGAGAGAGTCTGCACCAGCATGGCCATCAGGTTGGCCCACACCACCACCCACAGCAACTGGTAGCCAAAGGTGGAGCCGGCCTGAATGTTGGTGGCGAAGTTGCCCGGATCTATGTAGCCGATGGCGGCGATAAAGGCCGGCCCGAGCAGGGTCAGCTTGAATTTGCGGGCCGGGATGGCCGTGGTCAGCGCGGGTTGCATGGTATCAGCCTCCATAAGTGCATGGAGATAGAATAGATTTAAATGATAATTATTATCAATTGAAGTTTTGTATTGTTCCCATAGATAAAAACATCGGCGGTGGCTGGTTGCAGTGAGGGATGGGATTTCGTACAATACGCCGCCCTAGAAAAGCAGCGTCTAAACACCATTATGTTCCTTGCCTCCGAGGTCTGGCTGCACCTGGGCGGAGGCTGAATTAATCCGTAAGGAGCTAAAATGCGTCATTACGAAATCGTCTTCATGGTTCATCCGGACCAGAGCGAGCAAGTACCTGGCATGATCGAGCGTTACACCGGCGCCATCACCACCTCCGGTGGTACCATTCATCGCCTGGAAGATTGGGGCCGTCGTCAGCTGGCTTACCCGATCGACAAACTGCACAAAGCCCACTACGTTCTGATGAACGTAGAAGCAGAGCAAGCCGTTATCGATGAGCTGGAAACCAACTTCCGCTTCAACGATGCCGTTATCCGCAACATGATCATGCGCACCAAGCACGCCGTGACTGAAGTTTCTCCGATGGCCAAGGCCAAGGAAGAGCGCTTCACCCGTCGTGACGACGAGCGCCGCGAAGAAGCTACTGAAGCTGCTTCCGAAGAGTAATTCTGGATCACTGACTAGAGGATAAAGGCCATGGCACGTTATTTCCGTCGTCGTAAGTTCTGCCGCTTCACCGCCGAGAACGTTACCGAGATCGACTACAAAGATATCGTTACTCTGAAAAACTACATCACTGAATCTGGCAAGATCGTACCGAGCCGTATCACCGGTACCCGCGCCAAGTATCAGCGTCAGCTGGCACGCGCCATCAAGCGTGCTCGTTACCTGGCTCTGCTGCCGTACACCGATCTGCACAACAAGTAAGAATCGGTCCGGCACTTAAGCCTAACTCAACGAAATTTATAGAGGAAAGGTAATGCAAGTTATCCTGCTCGACAAAATCGCCAAACTGGGCGGTCTGGGTGACCAAGTTTCCGTGAAAGCTGGTTACGCCCGTAACTTCCTGATCCCGCAAGGCAAAGCTGTTATGGCCACCAAGGCCAACATCGAAGCTTTCGGTGCTCGTCGCGCTGAGCTGGAAGCCAAACTGGCTGCCAACAAAGCTGCTGCTGAAGAGCGTGCTGCCAAGCTGGCCGAACTGGCTACCGTGGTTATCGCTTCCAAGTCTGGCGACGAAGGCAAGCTGTTCGGTTCCATCGGTACCCGTGACGTGGCTGAAGCCATCACTGCTGCCGGCGTAGCCGTTGCCAAGAGCGAAGTCCGCATGGGCAACGTTCTGCGTAACACCGGTGACTACGAAGTTGCTGTTCAGCTGCACGCTGACGTTAAAGCAACCGTACAGATCCAGGTTGTTGCCCTGTAATAGCGATTCGCTTTTGCAGAAAAAACCCGCGCACTTGCGCGGGTTTTTTATTTTCAGGCCCGGGGGTAGAGTAAAGACCTGTTCCTCTGGAGGAGATCACTATGGCCTGGGTCGAAGGTCGCGTCCTTGAACGCATCGAGTGGACGCCCACCCTGTTCTCCCTGCGTGTGGCGGCTGAGCTGGCCCCCTACAAGGCGGGGCAATTCACCAAACTGGCCCTCGAGCAGGGTGATCGCCGCGTCCAGCGGGCCTACTCCTTCGTCAATCCCCCGTCTGCCCCCTATCACGAGTTCTATTTCGTCGAGATCCCCGATGGGGAACTGACACCGTCCCTGGGTTCCCTGCGGACGGGCGACAGCCTGCTGGTGCAATCCCTGGCGACCGGTTTTCTCACCCTGGACGAGGTGCCGGCCGGGCGCGATCTCTGGCTGCTCTCCACCGGGACCGCCATCGGCCCCTTCCTCTCCATGCTGGCGGACGGTGAAGCCTTTGCCCGTTTCGAGAATCTGGTGCTGGTGCACGGGGTGCGCAAGGGGGAGGAGCTGAGCTATCGGGAGCTGATAGCGAGCTTTGCAAAGCGTCATGGCGAGCGTTTTCGCTACGTCCCCTTCGTCAGCCGTGAAAGCTGGCCCGAGGCGATGGAGGGGCGGATCCCGGCGGCCATCGCCGATGGTCGCCTGCAGGCGCGAGTGGGGCTGGAATTTGCTCCCGCGCTGAGCCAGGTGCTGATCTGCGGCAACCCGGCCATGGTGAAGGAGACCCAGCAGACCCTGTTGTCATTGGGATTGGCCAAGAACCTGCGGCGGGCCCCCGGCAACATCAGTGCGGAGAATTACTGGTAGGAAAAGCGAACAAGGGGCCATGGGCCCCTTGTTCATGCACGCCGGCAGTCAGATCAGTGCTTCTTGTTGCCGTGGCCCTTGTCCTTCTCTTTGAACTTGTCATGTCCCTGACCCGGGTTGTTGCCGCTATGGATGCTGCGGTTGTAGTGATCCCGGTACTTGCCGTCGATCTTGTCGCAGTTGAGCTTGATGCGGCTGTCACCGATGCCGAGATCCAGGCAGTTGTGCTGCCACCAGTCGTACTCCTTGTCATCCCAGTCGACGTTCAGCTTGATGTTGTCGGTGGAGAGGCGGATGCCATCGCCATCCTTGGAGTGGGGCGGGGCGGCAAAGGCAACCCCGTTGGTCAGCAACAGGGAGAGCAGCAGGGCGCCTTTGTTGAACATGGTTGAATGAGTCATGACGAAAGTTCTCCTTGGTTACTGGCCGGTGCCCTGGGTGGCGGGCATCTGGTTGCTGCCGGGGGGATCATTGCGGTGCTCTTCATCGTCGAAGCTGACCCTGCTTTCCCGACATGGCGTCTGGGTGCCATCGTTCATTCCCGGCTCGAAGCAGTTGGTCGATGACCAGCCAAATTGCTTGTCATCCCAGTCCAGGTTGAAGGTTAGTGCATCGACGGAAAATGCCGTACCACCTTCCTCCTCATACTGCGGTGCAGCCAGCGCGGCGCCGGCAACCAGAAGCAGGGGCAGTAACAAGCTAGTCGTTCGGTTCATTGTGGCCTCGGTGGTTGGTTGTTGCGGGTCAGTGTATGCCAGTCTTGCTGAATCCGGGCAGAATCAGGCTCAATCTCCCATGCTACGAGAGTCGGCAGTGAGTGTATCGACTTTTTGCTGCCGATTTGTCCGTTTTGGTCGCACTCTGGGCAGCTGACCAAGGATCTGGTGCAATTATGGTGATTGTCCTTCTCTCGAGGAGCCTGCTGACTATAATCGGCAGCCAACTTTTCCTGCATATCGCGCCCGCTTTCTCATGACCACACAGGCTTCTGCCGTGCTGCGCTACCCCAAGGGGTGGTTCGCACTGACCACGGTGTACAGTTTTACCGGCTTGGCCATTCTGGCCTCCATCGTCTTCTCCCTGCTGCTGTTTCTCTCCATCGACGAGAACCCCCTGATGAAGTGGCTGTTCGGTGGCCTGGCCATCATCTTCGAACTGGGCAAGTTCTACGTCTGGTATGAATACGGGGAGTGCAAGGCGCGTCGCGATCTGAGCGGGGCCTTCTGGTCGCTGCTGTTTTACAGCGTGCTGGCCGCCATCTCCATCGGCGGCAGCATAGGCGGCATCAACAGCGCCACCAACACCATCCTCAACCAGCAGGCGCGCCATGAGCGGGAGATCGCCCGCTTCGACGAGCAGATCGCCAGCATAGAGCGGCAGATCCAGCTCAACGAGGAGGCGGCCCGCAAGTACATCGAGATGGCGCGCATCTCCAGCGGCGTCAGCGGCCTGCAACAGGCCAACACCAAGCTCAGGCTGCGCCAGGACGAGCTGCGCCAGGAGCGCGACGCCAAGCCCGTCAACGAACAATCCTCCATGCTGGGGCTGATGAGCAGCCTGGCGGACGGGGTGGGCATGAGCATCAGCCAGGTGCAGTTTCTGCTGGTCTGCTTCCTCTCGGTGCTGCTCGACGTGTTCGGCGCCTTCTTCGTCAGTTTGATCGGTGAGGAGAACCGCTTTCGCCGCAGCTGGCTGTGGCAGCGGGATCGCGAGCGGGAACAGATCGTGCTGCAGCAGGCGGAGGCCGCTGCCATGGCACAGCAGTTGCCCGGCCGGCCGGAGCCCGAGCCAGAGGTGGTGGAGCAGGTGCGCAGCGCGCTGGAGAGCGGCGAGCTCAAGTGCAGCAAGCGCAGCGTCGCACAGGCGCTGTCGCTGTCGCTGGAGGAGGTGGACCGGGTGTTCCAGCATCTGCTGGCCCAGGGCGTGCTGGGGCAGGGCAGCAACCGCCACTACCATCTCAGTTCGCAAGGAAGTTGATCATCAGGCCACCTCGGGGTGGCCTTTTTATTGCGCGCGGGCGCTGTGCTAGTGGGTCAGCACCATCATCAGGCTGAGGAAGGCGGCCAGTCCGCCACCGATGCCGATGATCCAGTAAAACCCCTTGGCCCCCTGCTTGAGCGGGATGCGGAAGTAGAGCAGAAACGCCCACCACCCCAGGGCCAGCAACAGAGGAATAAGAAACATTCGAGCCATGGTGTCCTCGCTGTTATTCTGTTGACCCTTGATCAATCAACAGGATGGATTGTGCAATGACGCAGCTACAGATTACCGCATTCGGCGCCCCCTCGGTACTCAGGCTCAACCCTTCCCAGGACAAGGTGCCTGCCGAGGGCGAAGTGCGGGTGCGCATCTGCTTTGCGGGGGTCAACCCCATCGATGCCAAGACCCGGGCAGGCCTCGGCTGGGCGGCGGCGCAAAACAAGGAGAAGCTGCCCTGGACACCGGGCTATGACGTGGCCGGCGTGGTCGAGAAGGTCGGCCCTGGTGTCGGCTCGCTGGCCGAGGGGGACAGGGTATGCGGCATGGTGGGCTTTCCCCTCGCCGCCGGCGGCTACGGCGAGTCCGTGGTGGCGCGCGAGGAGGAGCTGGTCAAGCTGGAGGAGCTGGCTCTGAGGCAGGGGGCGGCGCTGCCGCTGGCCGGCCTCACCGCCTGGCAGGGGCTGTTCGAACACGGCGCCCTCAAGGCGGGGCAACGGGTGCTGATCCTGGCCGGGGCCGGCGGCGTCGGCCATCTGGCGGTGCAGTTTGCCAGCGCCTATGGCGCCGAGGTGGTGGCGACGGCGAGCGGTGACAACCACAGCTTCCTGCACGCGCTGGGGGCCAGCAAGATGGTGGATTACCACGATGCAGACTGGGCCGCCCAGGTGGTGGCTGACGGTCCGGTCGATCTGGTGCTGGATCTGGTGGGTGGCGAGAGCGGCAAGGCGGCGCTGGCCTGCGTCAAGCCGGGTGGCCGGCTGGTGACGGTACCCACCATCACCGCCCAGCAGATCAAGGATGCCGCGGCCGGCAGCGCCATCGAGGTGCTTGGCATGCTGGTACATCCTGACCGCCAGCAGTTGAGCCAGATGCTGATCCTGCTGCGTCAGGGGGAGGTGCAGATCACCGTCTCCGGCGAATTCCCGCTGGCGGAAGGGGCCCTGGCCCATCAGGCCATCGAGCAGGGCCACGTGCGTGGCAAGCTGCTGCTGCGCATGCCCGCCGCGGATGAGCTGGCCGGATGAACGGCATCACCGAGCTGGGGCTCGGCTGGCTGTTTCTGAGCGCTTTCACCTCCGCCACCCTGCTGCCCGGCAGCTCGGAAGTGCTGCTGGGGGCCATGGCGACCAAGGGGGAGTGGAGCATGGCCAGCCTGCTGCTGTGGGCGACGCTGGGCAACACCCTCGGCTCCATGACCACCTGGTGGCTCGGCTGGCTCGCCACCTTCAAGAAAAAACCGGAAGATTTTCAAGGCCGTGGGGAACAAAAAGCCCTCGGCTGGCTCAAACAACATGGCCACTGGTGTCTGCTGCTGGCCTGGACGCCGGTGGTCGGCGATGGTCTCTGTCTGCTGGCCGGCTGGCTGCGCCTCTCCTTCTGGCGCTCTCTCATTCTCATCGGGCTCGGCAAATTGTTGCGTTATGCCCTGGTCTTTCTGCTGGCCAGGCAGATCTTCTAGCTTCACTCACGAGGTAACCGTGAACAAACTCATTCCATTAAGCATGCTTCTGGGCCTCTCTCTGCCCGTGCTGGCGGCACCCACCCTGGTGTCGGAACAGGTCAAGGAAGAGGGCAAACTCGGCATTCCCTATCAGATGTACAAGCTGGACAACGGCCTGACCGTCATTCTGGCGCCCGACCGATCCGATCCTCTGGTGCACCTGGACGTCACCTATCACGTGGGCTCGGCCCGCGAGCAGGTGGGCAAGTCCGGGTTCGCCCACTTCTTCGAGCACATGATGTTCCAGGGCTCCAAGCACGTGGGGGATCAGGAGCACATGCGGATCATCAACGAGGCCGGTGGCGACATGAACGGCACCACCAACAAGGACCGCACCAACTACTACGAGACCGTGCCGGCCAACCAGCTGGAGAAGGTGCTGTGGCTGGAGGCCGATCGCATGGGCTTCTTGCTCGATGCGGTGAGCCAGAAGAAGTTCGAAATCCAGCGCGCCACCGTCAAGAACGAGCGGGCCCAGCGCATCGACAACCAGCCTTACGGTCTGGTGAGCGAGAAGGTGGGCGAGGCGCTCTATCCGCGCACCCACCCCTACTCCTGGCAGCCCATCGGCTATGTGGAGGATCTCGACCGGGTCGACGTCAACGACCTCAAGCAGTTCTTCCTGCGCTGGTACGGCCCCAACAACGCCACCCTCACCTTGGGCGGCGACTTCGACACCAAGCAGGCGCTGGCCTGGATTGAGAAGTACTTCGGCCCGATCCCGCGTGGACCCGAGGTGGCCGAGCCGACCCCCGAGCCGGTGACTCTGCCCGAGACCCGCTACGTGACGCTCGAGGACAAGGTGCACCTGCCGCTGCTCTACATCAGCTACCCGACCGTGTCCCTTGGAGATGCGCAGGAGCCGGCCCTCGACATGTTCGCCGACGTGCTGGGCGGCTCCGCCAGCTCCATGCTCTACCAGTCGCTGGTCAAAAGCGGCAAGGCGATCGATGCGGGGGCCTCCCACTACTGCGAGGAGCTGGCCTGTACCCTGACCGTCTACGCCTATCCCAACCCGGCGGTGGATGGCAGCCTGAAGACCCTCAAGAGCGAGGTGGACAAGGTGATCGGCGAGTTCGCCGGTCGCGGCCTCAAGCCGGAGGATCTGGAGAAGGCGATCAACAGCTATCGTGCCTCGGCCATCTGGGGTCTGGACAGCGTCTCCGGCAAGGTGAGCCAGCTCGCCATGGGCCAGGTGTTCGCCCAGGATCCCAACTATGTGTTCAAGAGCCTGGACGCCATCGGCAAGGTGACGCCGGAGCAGGTCAAGGCCGCCTACGACAAGTTCATCCTGAACAAGCCGGCGGTGGTGCTGAGCGTGGTGCCCAAGGGCAAGAACGACTGGCAGGCCGCCAAGCCCAACTTCACCCCGGCCAAGCGCGAGCTGCCGGATTACGCCAAGCATGACAAGGTGCTGGCCGAGCGGCCGGTGAAAGACGACTTCGATCGCAGCGTGCAGCCCAAGGCGGCCGATGCGGTGAGCGTCAAGGTGCCGGCCATCTGGCACGGCAAGCTCGACAAGGGGATCGAGATCATCGGCACTCAGAGCGATGAGATCCCGGCGGTTTCCATCATGGTCGCCCTGCCGGGCGGCATGCGGGCCGAAGGCAAGGGCGAGCTGGGGCTGGCCAGCCTCACCGCCAGCATGATGGGGCAGGGCTCGGTGCGTCTGACCGAGGCCCAGCTCAGCGACGAGCTGCAAAAGCTCGGCTCCAGCGTCAGCGTCTCCAGCGCCCAGTACAACAACCTGGTCACCATCAGCAGCCTGGCCGACAAGCTGCCGCAGACCCTGGCGCTGGTGCGCGAGGTGTATGAGCGGCCCGGCATGCGCGAGGCCGACTTCGAGCGGGTCAAGGCGCAGATGCTGCAGGGGATGAAACAGAGCGAGCAGCAGCCCGAGTGGCTGGCCGGTCAGGCCTTCCGCGAGCTGATCTACGGCAAGCAGAACCGTCTCGGTCAGCCGGGTGACGGCGTGCTGGCCGATGTGGAGAAGCTGACCCTGGCGGACGTGAAGCGCTTCTACCAAAACTACTACAACCCGACCAACGCCAAGGTGGTAGTGGTGGGTGACGTGACCCAGTCCCAGGTGGAGGATCAACTCGGCTTCCTGACCCAGTGGAAGGGGGCGGCGCCCTCCCTTGGCAGCCTCAAGCCCGAAGGCGAGCAGGCCAAGCCGGGTATCTATCTGGTGGACAAGCCGGGGGCGCCCCAGTCGGTGATCCGCATCGGCCGCCGCGCCATGCCGTTCGATACCACGGGTGACTACTTCACCGCCGGGCTGATGAATTTCAACCTGGGCGGCAACTTCAACAGCCGTATCAACCTCAACCTGCGGGAAGACAAGGGCTATACCTATGGGGCCAGCTCGGGCTTCTCCGCCAACCGGGAGGTGGGTACCTTCGCCACCGGTGCCAACGTGCGGGCCGATGCGACCGTGGATGCCATCCGCCAGTTCCTCAAGGAGATGGACAACTACCGCAAGAGCGGCCCGACCCCGGTCGAGCTCGCCTACATGCGCAGTGCCGTCTCCCAGCAGGATGCGCTCTCTTACGAGACGCTTGGCCAGAAGGCGGGCTTCCTGCTGCAGATGATCATGTACGACCTGAAGCCGGACTATGTGCAGGCCCAGAACAACCTGATCAAGACGGTGTCGGCCGAGACGCTCAAGGCCAGTGCGGCACGCTGGCTTGACCCGGCCGAGATGGTGATTGTGGTGGTGGGGGACAAGCAAAAGCTTGAAAAACCCCTGCAGGAGCTTCATCTTCCCATCTATCCGCTGCAGCTGCCCTGAGGGCGCTACATAAAAATAGTGCCGCCCCCCTGTGGGGCGGCCACACATGAGCCGTGAATATGACTACGACAAGCTTGTCACTCACCGAGTTGTTGACCGCCCTGGGTTCGCCGGAACGGCTGACCGCCCTCAAGGGGATCCGGCGCGGGATCGAACGTGAATGTCTGCGCATCACCCCACAGGGGACCCTGGCCCAGACCGATCACCCCAGAAGTCTGGGCTCGGCACTGACCCATGCCAACATCACCACCGACTACTCGGAGAGCCTGCTGGAGTTCATCACGCCGGCCACCGACTCCATCGACAGCCTGCTGGAACAGCTTGGCGACATCCACCGTCACACCATTCATCACCTGGGTGATGAGCGGATCTGGCCGCTCTCCATGCCCTGCTTCGTCGGCGACGAGGAGAACATCCGGCTGGCCCAGTACGGCAGCTCCAACATCGGCCGGATGAAGACCCTCTACCGGCAGGGGCTGAAGAACCGCTACGGCAGCCTGATGCAGGTGATCGCCGGGGTGCACTTCAACTTCTCCATGCCGGACAGCTTCTGGTGCGAGTGGCAGGAGTTGGTGTGCGAGGGGTGCTGCAGCCAGCGCTTCATCTCCGACAAGTACATGGGGCTTATCCGCAACGTCTACCGCTTCGGCTGGCTGGTGCCCTACCTGTTCGGCGCCTCGCCGGCCATCTGCGAATCCTTCCTCAAGGGGCGCAAGAGCAACCTGCCGTTCCAGAAGACCGGCAAGGGCACCCTCTACCTGCCTTATGCCACCGCCCTGCGGCTGTCGGATCTGGGTTACACCAACAGCGCCCAGGCGGGGCTCAAGATCAGCCACGACAACCTGCCGGCCTATGTGAGTAGCCTGCGCCGCGCCATCAATACCCATGATCCCGACTTCGCCAGGATCGGCGTCAAGGTGAATGGCGAGTACCGCCAGCTCAACGACAATGTGCTGCAGCTGGAGAACGAGTTGTACGCCCCGATCCGCCCCAAGCGCACCCCGCGCAGCGGCGAGAAGCCGTCCGACGCGCTGGAGCAGCGTGGCATCGAATACATCGAGCTGCGCACTGTGGACGTCAACCCCTTTACCCCGTATGGCATCGAGGTGGATCAGATCCGCTTCTTCGACCTGTTCCTGGTCTGGTGCCTGCTGCGCCCGTCCCCTGTGCTGGGTGACGAGGAGATCGCCCGCAATCGCCGCAACCAGACCAAGGTGGTGCTGGAGGGGCGCCGTCCCGGCCTCGAGCTGGAGGACGAACAGGGCAACCCCATCGGCCTCAAGGAGTTCGGCCTCAAGCTGTTCGACGAGCTGGCCGAGGTCGCCGCGCTGCTGGATCGCTGCTGCGGCCGCAACCGCTACCGCGAGACTCTGGCGATGCACCGCGAGAAGCTGCTCAACCCCGAGCTCACCTACTCCGCCCGCCTGCTCAAGCAGCTGCTGGAGAGCGGCAAGGACAACGGCGCTTTTGCCGACGAGCTGGCGAGCCGCTACCGGGAAGAGATGCTGGCTGGCGAGCTGCAGTACTGGGACGAAGCCTATTTTGCCGGCGAGGCACGGGAGTCCCTGGCCAAGCAGCGGGAGCGGGAGCGCAGCGACAGCCTGTCGTTCGACGACTTCCTGGCCGACTACTTCGGGACCAGCAAGACCCCGGCCTGATGACAGGCAACAAAAAAAGCCGCTCTTGAAGCGGCTTTTTTATTTCCGGAAATCCGAGCGGTAATCAGACGTGGTTATACATGGCCTCGATTTCGCTCTGGTACTTGGACTCGATGATCTTGCGGCGCAGCTTCATGGTCGGGGTCAGCTCTCCCAGCTCCATGGAGAAGGCGCTCGGCAACAGGGTGAACTTCTTCACCTGCTCGAACTTGGCCAGCTCCTTTTGCAGATCCTGGATGCGCGCCTCGAAGAACTCCACCACCTTGGAGTGGCGCAGCAGCTCGGTCTTGCACTGGTACTGCAGGTTGATGGAGCGGGCGTACTCCTCCAGCGACTCGAAGCAGGGCACGATCAGAGCGGAGACGAAGTGGCGGGCATCGGCTACGATGGCGATCTGCTCGATGAAGCGATCCTTGCCGAGGGTCCCCTCCACCAGTTGCGGCGCCACGTACTTGCCGTTGGAGGTCTTCATCAGCTCCTTGAGGCGCTCGGTGAAGTAGATGTTGCCTTCGCCGTCGAGCTCGCCGGCATCGCCGGTGCGCAGGAAGCCATCCTCGGTCATCACCTCGGCGGTGGCCTCGGGCTTGTTGTAGTAGCCGCGCATCACGGTGGGGGAGCGCACCAGCAGCTCGTTGTTCTCACCCAGCTTCACCTCGATGCCGCTGAGCGCCGTGCCGATGGAGCCCAGCTTGAACTGGCTGTCCTCGTAGCAGCAGACGGTGGCGGTGGTCTCGGTCATGCCGTAACCGTACTTGAGGTTGAGCCCCATGGCCTGGAAGAAGAAGTTCACCTCGTCGGCGAGGCGGGCGCCGGCCACCGGTAGGAAGCGGGTGCGGCCGCCGAAACGGGCGCGCAGCTTGCGAAACACCAGCCGCTCGGCGAGCCAGAGCTGGCCGTAGAGCAGAGGAGAGGCGGCTTTACCCGCCTGGCGGGTGGCAACCATCTGCTTGCCGACCCGGGTGGCCCAGCCGAACAGGGCCTGGCGCAGGCGTGGGGCCTGGGCGACGCGAGCCTGGATCATGGCGTAGGCCTTCTCGTAGAGGCGCGGTACGGCGCACATCACGGTCGGCTGCACCTCGCCGATGACATCCATCACCTTCTGCGGATCGCGGATGTAGACGTTCTCGGCGCCGCAATAGAGCACGTAGTAGGTCCAGGCGCGCTCGAACACATGGCTGAGCGGCAGCATGCAGAGCGAAACATCCTGCTCGTTCAGATCGAGGCGGCTGTTGTGCATCTCGAAGCAGGCGGCGATGTTGGCGAAATCGAGCATCACCCCCTTGGGCTCGCCGGTGGTGCCCGAGGTGTAGATCAGGGTCAGCAGGTCGTCCATCCGGTACTGGCCCTCGCGCTCGCGCAGTACCTGTTCGCTGGGCTGGTGATTGCCGGAAGAGAGGAACTCCTGGAAGTGGCTCGCCTGCGGGCAGCCGCGCAGGTTGACGCTGCCGTCGAGGGCGATGAGCTGCTGAATCTCGCCGCTTTCAATGAGTTGCAGTGCTTGGTCGAACTGGGGCTGTTCGCCGACGAACAGCACCTTGATGCCGGCATCTTTGACGATGTAGCGCAGCTGATCCAGAGTGCTGGTGGGGTAGATAGGGACGCTGACGCCGCGGGCGGCCAGGATGCCGAGATCGGCCTGGGTCCACTCCGGCATGTTGCGGGCATAGATGCCGACCATCTCGGTAGGCTGGTGGCCGGCGCGGATCAGCGCCTGGGCACAGTAGTCCATGGCCTGCCCCAGGGTACGCCAGCCGATGGCACGCCACTGGCCATCCTGTTGTACGCGCAGGGCGGCCTTGTTGCCAAGCCGGGCGATACGTTCCCGCATCAGTCGAACCAGGTGGTGTTTCGGCATCAGTCAGACATCCTCAAGTAACAGTTGTACGCCCTAAGGGGCACTGAAAAATCGCGCTGGAGTTTAAACTCTAAGATTACAGCTTACAAGTGTTCGCCATTTGTCTTGGATCACAAAGTCGTCAATTAGGGGGGCTTGAGGCATGATGGTGGCTGACGTGTGGATCCATTCAGGGAGGGAGCATAATGAGTGTCGGTATCAAGGGGGTGGTGACCGGGGTATTGCTGTTGCTGGCGGGGGCCGGCGGGCTCTGGTTTACGCTGGGAGGAACGGGTGGCGAGGAGGACAACCCCTGGCTGAGCGGCGCCGAAGGCTACGCCCAGGCACAGCAGCTGGCCCTGCAGAAGGGCTATCCGCTGCTCTATGTGATCGAACGCGCCAAATGCCGGCGCTGCAAGCTGCTGGATACCACCCTGTGGCAGACGGAGGAGATGGCGCCTGTGCTGGCCCGGCTGGTCAAGGTGCGCCTCAACCCGAATGCCGGGGATGGCAGCGAGCAGATACTGCGCCGCTTCCCGCAGGTGGCAACGCCGCCCGGCATCTATGTGCAGCAGCCGGGCGAGCAGCTCAAGCCCATCAAGATAGTGGTGGATATCCAGCAGATCTGGATGCCCGGGGTGACCTGGCAGCGCGGCTTCTTCATGCCGCTCTCCGCCGCCGGCTTCGAGGCGGTGCTGCACACCACCCAAAGCCTGCAGGATCCGGCCCTCGACAACGCGCCGCTGCTGTAGTGCTGCAGATGTAGCGCGGCGGCTTAGCCGAAGTCAAACAGGCGGGACATCAATACGGCATCTTCCCGATCCTGACCGGTGCCGTAGTAGTCGGCGCGCCGGCAGTACTCGGCAAACCCCTCGCTCTCGTAGAGGCTGATGGCGGTGCTGTTGCCGGCCCGTACCTCGAGGAACCAGGCCTCGGCCTTGTTGGCCTTGCTGCGGCTCAGGTACTCCCTGAGCAGCGCCCGCCCCAGCCCCTTGCCCTGAAAGTCAGGGTGCACGCAGATGTTCATCAGCGAGCTGTCGCCCGCCACCAGATCCGAGATATAGAAACCGGCCGGCTGGCCGTCGACCAGCAGCAGGCCGTTGAGATAGCGTGGCCCGAAGCAGGATAGCAGGTTGGCCTGACTCCAGGGCTCCTTGTGGGCAGCCTGTTCTATGGGGTAGACGAGCTCGAAGTCGGTCTCGAGCAGGGGACGAAATTGCACCATGGTGGCTCCGGGTCGGGGCGGCTGAACGAAGAGAGATGCGGGGCGCACGGCTGGTCAGCCGAGGCGCCCCTTGAGCTGCTGCCACAGCGCCCGTTTCTGGGCCGGGCTGGGGGGGAGCGGGCAGATCAGGGCCTCTGGCCAGGCGGGATCGGCCGCCTCCAGCCAGAGCAGGGGCGGGGTGTGGCCGGCGGGCAGGCTGCTCAGCAGGCTGACCTCGTCGCTGCCGATGCCGAGCAACTGGCAGAGATCCGCCAGCAGACCGGGGGCGGGCAGCCGGCTCGCCAGGATCCAGAGCTTGCCGCTCGGCGGCTCGCTCGGCACGGCCGGGGCGGGGGCCGCCTCCTGCTGATTTGCCTGGGTCTCATTGGCCGGCGCGGGCGCAGCTTGATAGCCCGCCAGCAGGGCCGGCCGGCGCAGTTGCCAGTTCGGGATACCCATCCGGGCCAGCAGGTGTTGCCGCAGGCGACCGGATGCCTGGTCGGGTTGCTCGGGGACGGGCTCCCGCGCCGTGGTCAGCTGCACTGGATCTTGCATGGGCGATGACTCAGTCTTGATCTGCATTGATGAAAAAAGCTCTGCGCAGGGTACACTCGAACGCGTTTTGCTGCATCTTTTGCGGTATGTTTTAGCCAGGAGAGGCGCTCCGGCGCCCGGCAACCGGCCGGTGCGAGCCTGAGGCGACCTCCCGACAATACAACAAGCAGGACAGGGAACCTTCGATCGCGTCGCGGGTGTGCCGGTTCCAGACAACCCCAGTATCGGAAGTGCGCCTATGCCACCTTTAGCATCACAGAATCTTCGTCTCGCCCCCATTCACGAACGGCTGCCACGCCTGCTGTCGGCCCTCGGCGAGGGGCTTTACGAGCGCCAGGATGCCCTGCGGCTTGGTCTGCTGGCGGCCTTGTCCGGCGAGAGCGTGTTTCTGCTGGGCCCGCCCGGCATCGCCAAGAGCCTGATTGCGCGGCGCCTCAAGCTGGCCTTTCATGAAGCGCGCCACTTCGAGTACCTGATGACCCGTTTCAGCACGCCGGAGGAGGTGTTCGGCCCCCTCTCCATCCAGGCGCTGAAGGAGGACGGCAAGTACCTGCGGCTCACTGCCGGCTACCTGCCGGAGGCCGAGGTGGTGTTCCTCGACGAGATCTGGAAGGCGGGCCCCGCCATCCTCAACACGTTGCTCACCGCCATCAACGAGCGGCAGTTTCGCAACGGCGACAGCCAGCACCCCATCCCCATGCGGCTGCTGGTGACCGCCTCCAACGAGCTGCCGGCCCCCGACAGCGGGCTGGAAGCGCTCTACGACCGCATGCTGGTGCGGATCTGGATGGACCGGGTGCAGGAGAAGGCCAACTTCCAGGCCATGCTGGCCAGCGACGGCCAGTCCCACCAGAATCTGCCGCCCTCGGTGCAGATCCATGGCGACGAGTATCTGGAGTGGCAGGAGCAGATCGACCGGGTTCGGCTGCCGGACGACTGCTTCGAGCTCATCTATCAGTTGCGCCAGCAGCTCGACAGCCAGCTGGCACACAGCTGCTACGTGTCGGATCGGCGCTGGAAGAAGGCCGTCAGGCTCATCAAGGCGAGCGCGTTTTTCAACGGCCGCGACGAGGTGGCCCCGCTCGATCTGCTGCTGTTCAAGGATTGCCTCTGGCATGACGAGGCCTCGCGCACCGCCCTGCTGGAGATGATGACCGAATTCTCCCGCCTCTACGGCTATCAGCAGCTGACCATGACCCGTCAGCTGATGGGGCTGCGGGACAAGTTCAAGCAGCTCAAACAGAGCGTGGCCCAGCGCCTGTGCTGCAAGGCCAGAAAGCGCCAGCAGTGGTTCGGGCGCCGCGCCCGCGGCATCCAGATCCCGCTGGCCAACGCCCGCCCGTTCGGCAAGCTGGTGCACTTCCACCTGCTCACCCAGGCGGCGCTGGATGGCGACGATCCGGAGCGGCTGGTGGAGACGCTGGTGTTCGACCGGACCCTGCTCTCCCACTGGCATCCCACCGGCGAGTCGCTGGTGGGCTGGCCGCTTGGCAACCCCAAGGAGGGTCACTACGAGCTGGTGCTGGACGACGAGCTGCGGCTGCACGTGCTGGATCTGCAGCGCCAGCAGATCCCGCTGGTGCTGGTGGAGCGCACCCCCATTCCCGAGGTGGTGATCACCCCCTGGCAGGCGGCCCTGACCGAGCTGCTGGCGGAGGCCGGCGTGCTGGCGCAGGAGCTCAAGCGCCAGCGCAACCTGTTCGAGCGTCATCAGCAGCACCTCTTCATCGGTCGTCACTGGTTGCAGCAGGTGGAGGACAGCTTCTTCGTGCTGAACCGGGATCTGGATCAGCTGCGCACCGACATCAGCCAGTGGCACGACCGGCTGCCGCAGCTGGACGCCTGAACCATGGCGAGCGCGAAAGGGACTGTGGTGAGCCTGGTCGGCGGAGGTCGCCATGCTTGAGATCGGCATGATGGATCTGGGGCTGCTCATGGGCGAGGGGGAGCTGGCGGGCGAAATGGCGCTCTTGCTGGCCTCCACCCCCAAGATCTCCGAGTTCATCAAACGCTCCCCGCTGCAGGGCAAACTGCTGCAAAAGCGCATCCGCCGCTGGAGCGATCAGCTGGGGGAGGAGATGCGCCACAAGCCGGTGCCGGTGGCGCTGGAGCAGGAGTATCGCCTCTATCAGGCCCACAAGGGGTTGCCGCTGGCCGAGCTGATGGGGCGCCTGCCGGCCCTGCTGGACGGGCTTGAGCAGTACAGCCCTTTCGCCGGCGAGGCGCGCAGCCTGGTGCGCCAGCTGATGGCTCACCCCACCGACAGCCAGCGCCAGCTGCTAATCGAGAAGTGGCGCACCAGCCTGGTGGGCAGCCTGCTGCAGCTGCAGCAGCAGATCGCCGAGGCGGAGCGGGAGAAGCAGCGCCAGGAGATCGAAGATCAGCTGCTGGCGAGCCGTACCCTGGCCGATGCGCTCGATCCCAACCAGATCTCCGCCGGCGGGCTCTGGGATTTGGCGCAGGGGAGCTGGCACAAGCGCAGCCTGGTGCTGGTCAAGCAGTACGCTCGCATGCTGCAGCGCGAGCCACTGCTGGCGGAGATCGCCAACCTGCTGGGACGCAGCGAGCAGGACAACCGGGCCAACGACTCGCCGGTGCCGCCGGTGCAGGTGCACGAACTGGAAGAGGTGCAGACCGACGACGTGCCGGACGATCTGGTGGGCATCCACCCGGCCAGCGACCTGATGCGACTCTTGCCGAGCGAGGCGGTGATGCTGGCGCTGCCGGAGCTGGAGCTGGAGTTCTACCGCCGCTATCTGGAGCGGCGCCTGCTCAGCTACCAGTCGCGCGGCACCCTGCCGCGCCAGCGCATCATGCTGCGCACCCCTGAGCTTGGCGGGCGGCAACTGCAGCAGCGGGGGCCCTTCATCGTCTGCATCGACACTTCGGGCTCCATGGGGGGATATCCGGAGGAGTGCGCCAAGGCACTGTTTCTGGCGCTGCTCAAGGTGGCGATGGACGAGAAGCGGGGCTGCTACCTGATGCTCTTCTCCACCGAGGTGGCGACCCTGGAGATCACCGCCGACACCGGGCTCGACAAGGCGGAGCGCTTCCTCTCCATGAGTTTTCACGGCGGCACCGATCTGGTGCCCTGCCTCGAGAAGGCCCTGATCAAGCTGGAGGACCCCGCCTTTGCCAAAGCGGACGTGCTGGTGGTCTCCGACTTTATCGCCCAGAGCCTGCCCCACAGCCTGCTGGATCGGATGAACCGCCAGCGCAAGCAGCAGACCCGCTTCCACGCGGTGGCCATGTCCCGCCACGCCAAACCGGCGCTGCTGCGGGTGTTCGACAACAGCTGGCTACTCGACTGCGGCCTGCGCGGTCGCCTGCTGCGCCGCTGGCAGCGCAGCTGACACCCGCCGTGCCGGCAGACTGGCCAGCACCACCCCGACACACAAGAGGCCAAGCGCCAGCCACACCGGCGGCGTGACGCTCTCCCCCAGCAGCCACCAGGCCAGCATGGCCGCCATCACGGGCGTGAGCGAGCCCAGCGCCGAGCTGACCTCGGCGCCCAGGGTGCGGATGGCGTGGGCGTAACAGAGTGCCGCCAGCAAGCCGGCGCCTATCCCTTGCAGCAGACCCTGCCAGAGCCAGACGCTGGTATGGCTCACGGTGGGCAAGGGGCTCCACAGGAGCGTCGGCAGCAGCAACAGGGCCGATGGCACCGCCACCAGCGCGGCCGCATCCAGTGCCGCCAGTCCGCTGCGTCTGACCGCCAGGGTAAACAGGGCCCACAGCAGGGCCGCCCCCAGAAAGCAGAGCTGCCCTTGCCATAATCCCGGTTCTCCGCCCAGCAACAGGATGGCGGTGGCCAGGGTGATGAGGGCGAGCCCCCAGCGCCGCTGCAGGGGGCAGGGGGCGCGCCACAGCAACAGGCCGAGCAGGCTGACCATGAGGGGGACCGTGCCCGGGATCAGGGCGCTGCCCTGGGCCACCGGGGCCAGCTGCATGCCGGTGGCGCCGAGCCAGAAGAAGGGCAGGCCGGCCCCCGCCAGCATGGCCAGCTGCCAGCGCAGGGGCGTGCGGCGCAGACGGATGCGGTGACGCCAGTAATAGGGGAGCAGCAGCAGGGCCGGGATGCCGAAGCGCAGCAGCGCCAGCGCCTGTGGCGGGAATTTCTCCTCGGCGCCCAGACGCAGGGAGAGAAAGAAACCGGACCAGAGCAGCACGGTGGCGAGGGCGGCGGCCCAGCCGCTGCAACGGGGTGATGGTGTAAATGACATCGGGCTCCCTCCATGGCGTGTCCCGGCTCATTATCACGCCAGGGGGGAGGGTGTTGCAGGGCAAACTGTTTGAGATATTCGGGGGGAGTTGATAGTTTCAGCCAATCCAAAAGGGATTTTTACCGGATATCACCAAGATGCTCGACAGGATTGATTTACATCTGCTGCGCTTGCTGCAACAGGATGGACGCCTCACGACCGTGGAGCTGGCGGAGCAGGTCGGCTTGTCCGCCTCCCCCTGTGCCCGGCGCCTGAAGCGGCTGGAGGGGGAGGGCCATATACGGGGGTATCGCGCCGTGCTGGCGCGGGAGAAGCTCGGGCTGGGCATCACCATCTTCGTCAACGTGCGGCTCAGTCAGCACAGGGAGCCGCTGGTGGAGGCCTTCGAGCAGGAGGTGGCGGCCATGGCGGAGGTGATCAGCTGCCACACCGTCTCCGGCAACTACGACTACCTGCTGGAGGTAGTGGTACCCGACCTGCCCGCCTACGAGCAATGGATCAGGCGGTTGCAGTCTCAGGACATGGTCAACGACATCAGCAGCCACTTCGCCATTCGGGCGGTCAAGGTGATGGGGCCGCTGCCCATCTGACCCTGTTCAGGGGCAGGGCTGGTGACCGAGCCCGTGCTCGTTGACCTGCTCCTGATCCAGCAGTGGCTGGCCACTCGGCCGGGCGACATGAAAGCCCCGCTTGCCGCCGCGCTTGACCCGATACATGGCCTGATCGGCCCGGGCCAGCGCCGTACTGAAATCATCCTGCGGCCGGATTGCCGCAATCCCCATGCTCAAGCCCACCGAGGCGTCACCGTTGGGCAGCTCGAACGGGGTGGCGATGGCGTCGATGCACTGGCTGGCCAGCTGGCTGGTGCGGGGATCGTCGCTGGCCCAGGGCAGCAGCAGCACGAATTCGTCGCCGCCGAGCCGGCCTATCTTCACCCCCTCCTCGCAACAGTTGCGCAGCCGGCGGGTGAGGGCGATCAGCAGCTCGTCACCGGCGCGGTGGCCCAGGTTGTCGTTGACCTGCTTGAAGTCGTCCAGATCGATGAAGCAGATGGCTTTGAAACCCTGGTTGAACTTGCGTTGCAGGGCGGTGCGGTTGGCAAGGCCGGTGAGGGGATCCCGGTGGGCGAGCCGGGCCAGCTGCTGCTCGTACTCCTTCTCGTGGGTGATGTCGATGTGGGTGCCCATCACCCGAACGGGGTTGCCCTGTGCGTCCCGCTCCACCACCCGGCCCCGGTCCAGCACCCAGGTGGTCTTGCCGTCCTTGGCGATCATCCGGTGCATCACCTGATAAAACGGGCTCTTGCCGCTCAGGTGATCGAAGAAGGCCTGCAGCACCCGCTCCCTGTCTTCCGGATGCAGATGCTCGCGCCAGACGTCGAAGTGGGCCGACAGCTCCTTGGGCTGGTAGCCGAGCATGGAACCCCAGCGCCGGTTGAAGATGATGAGCTTGCCGGTGGGCACATGGTTCTGCCAGATGCACAGGCCGGTGCCGTCCATGGCGGCTTCCAGCTTCTCCCGCGCATCGTCGGCGACCCGCCTGAGCCGTTCGTTCTCCTGCAGCAGCTTGTCGTAGGCCGCCTGCAGCTCCTGATATGTCATCAACCTGCGCTTCCCTGTGTTGGATGGCGCCTATAGTCGATGCTGATTTTCCATCTGTAAAGGGGCGCGTTCGGTCAGCGTGAGAGCCTGCCGGATCTGGCCTATCTCCTCTCTTTTTCCATGGTTGCTGTGTGTTGCTGCAAGGCGAGATATGATGGGGGGAGTGAGCATATTCGTGTACTAGCACCACCTGAGGGGAAACCGAACCGGCATGAAACGCATCATGACCCTGATCCTGTTGACGGGATTGTGTACGCCCCTCGCCTGGGCGGCCCGGGCGCCGCTGACCGAGCCCCAGCTCTCCCGCGAGTTGCAGCTGCTGGAGGAGGGGTTCCAGCCCGATCGCATGTTCCGGCTGCGCATCGCCGCCCTGGTGGCGAGCAAGGAGGCCTATCCCCCCGACGTGCAGGGGCGCATCGTGCGGCTGCAGTGCTGGGCCATGCCTTCCGAGTGGGACGACGAGTACCGTGCCGTGGTGAACTTTGCCGACCAGGAACTGGCCGGTGCCCGGGCCCGCAAGGACAGGATCACCGAGACAGGTCTGCTGGCCTGCCGCGCCTTTCATCAGCAGATGCTTGGCAACATGGAGCAGGCCAAGGAGGACTACCAGCAGGCGCTGGTGCTGGCCCGCCGGCTCGGCGATCGGGTGCAGGAGGCGGACATCCTCAGCTTGCGCGGCGACATGTACGCCTATCAGGGGGAGCTGGCGGAGGGGCTGATGGAGCTCATCGAGGCGCACAAGCGCTTCGAGTCGCTGGGGCTGGATGGCAAGGCGCGGGAGGTGCTGGCCCAGATCGCCAACGCCTATCGGCGGATGGGGCTCTATGAGCGGGCCGAGGGGTATTTCGAAGAGCTGGCCCATGACTACAGTGCCCTGCGCGCCCAGGAGCCGCTGGTGAGGATCCGCTCCCAGCAGGGGCTGCTCTACTCCGAGATGGGGGAGTATGACCGGGCGCTGCCGCTGATGAAGATGGCCGAGCAGTTCTATCGCTCGCAGCAGAAAGAGGGGCTGCTGGCCTGGGTCCGGATCGAGATCGCCACCATACTGCTCAATCAGGGCAAGGTGACCGAGGCGGTGAGCAAGCTGCGCCAGGCTGACGCCATTTTGCAGGGGCGCGAGAGCTCCGACAGCGTCACCCTGGGTCACTGGCAACTGGTGATGGGGATGGCGGAGGCGGCGCAGGGCAACCCGACCAAGGCGCTCTACTACCTGGCCCACGCCGAACCCATTTTCGTCAAGGAGAAGAACCAGCGCTTCCTGGCGCGGGTTTACGAGGTGCGGGCGCGGATCCTGGAGCAGCAGGGCCAGATCAGCGCCGCCCTCAGCAACCTCAAGCTGTTTGTCGAGACCAAGCACTCGCTGGAACGGGTGCTCAGGGAGCAGCGCTCGTTGCAGATGCGCTTCGAGTTCGATCTGGCTCGCAAGGAGCTGGAGAACCAGGCCCTCAAGACCAAGCAGCTGCTGCAGGAGGCCAAGCTCAAGCAACTGCAGGAGCGGCGCCACTGGCAGTACGTGGTGGTGGCCCTGTTGTTGCTGGTGATGGGCATGCTGGCGCTGCACCAGTTCAATCGCTCCCGCCAGATGCGCCGGCTCGCCATGACCGACGATCTGACCGGGCTGCACAACCGCCGCCAGATCCAGAACAAGGGCCAGCACTGGTTCAGACAGGCGCGGGAGCAGGGCAAGCCCTTCTCGGTGCTGCTGCTGGACATCGATCACTTCAAGCTGGTCAATGACCAGCTGGGCCACCACGTGGGGGATCTGGTGCTGGCCGCCGTGGCCAAGTGCATCGCCGCCCAGCTGCGTTCGCTGGACAGAGTGGGGCGCAACGGTGGCGAAGAGTTTCTGGTGCTGCTGCCCGACACCTGTCTGGACGAGGCGATGGAAGTGGCGGAGCGGATCCGTCATCGCGTCTCCCAGCTGCGTATCGAGGGGATGCCGGAGGGGCGTTTTGTCAACGTCAGCATCGGTTGTGCCCAGCAGGGTCCTCTCGACGAGAGCCTGGGGGGGCTGGTGCAGCGGGCCGACGAGGCCATGTACCGGGCCAAGCAGGCCGGCCGCAACCAGGTGATGCGGGCCGAATAGGGTGCACCACCCTGCAAAGCCGGGCTGGGTATTTTTCACTCGCGCGGGTATAATGTCGCGCAATTTTGCTTTGGCTCAGGTGAGAAGACCCATGTAACGCAACCCTCTTCCTCTCTCCACCGGCGGGTCTGATGCCCGCCCGAGTGGCCCGTTGCGTATCCATGCCGGACCGTGAGTCAATGCGGCATCCCGGAATTATTCCCACGGTGGCCAAGGCCGCCGCCCAATAGAAGAACGTTGAATTATGTCAGCTGAATTTCTGAGTGAAGTCTCCAAGAGACGCACTTTTGCGATCATCTCGCACCCGGATGCGGGTAAAACCACCATCACCGAAAAGGTACTGCTGTTCGGACAGGCCATTCAGCGCGCCGGTACCGTCAAGGGCCGTGGCTCGGGCCAGCACGCCAAATCCGACTGGATGGAGATGGAGAAGCAGCGTGGTATCTCCATCACCACTTCCGTGATGCAGTTCCCCTACGCCGACTGCTTGGTCAACCTGCTCGATACCCCGGGTCACGAGGACTTCTCCGAAGATACCTACCGTACCCTGACGGCGGTCGACTGTTGCCTGATGGTCATCGACGCCGCCAAGGGTGTTGAAGACCGGACCCGCAAGCTGATGGAAGTGACCCGGCTGCGCGACACCCCCATCCTCACCTTCATGAACAAGCTGGACCGCGAAGTGCGCGATCCCATGGAGGTGATGGACGAGGTGGAGCGTGAGCTCAACATCATGTGCGCCCCCATCACCTGGCCCATCGGTTGCGGCAAATCCTTCAAGGGTGTCTACCACCTCTACAAGGACGAGACCTATCTGTATCAGAGCGGTCAGGGCCACACCATCCAGGAGAAGCGGGTGGTCAAGGGGCTGAACAACCCCGAGCTGGACGCCGCCATCGGCGAGGATCTCGCGGCCCAGCTGCGGGGAGAACTGGAGCTGGTGCAGGGCGCCTCCCCCGAGTTCGATCACGACGCCTTCATCGCCGGCGAGATGACCCCGGTCTTCTTCGGTACCGCACTCGGCAACTTCGGTGTCGACCACATGCTGGACGGCCTGACCGACTGGGCGCCGGCCCCCATGCCGCGCAAGGCCGAGAGCCGCGAAGTGGTGGCGACCGAGGAGAAGTTCTCCGGCTTCGTGTTCAAGATCCAGGCGAACATGGACCCGAAACACCGCGACCGTATCGCCTTTATGCGCATCGTCTCCGGCACCTATTCCAAGGGCATGAAGATGCGCCACGTGCGCATCGGCAAGGACGTGAACATCTCCGACGCCGTCACCTTCATGGCCGGTGACCGGGAGCAGGCGGAAGACGCCTTCGCCGGCGACATCATAGGTCTGCACAACCACGGCACCATCCAGATCGGCGACACCTTCACCCAGGGTGAGGATCTGAAGTTCACCGGCATCCCGAACTTCGCGCCGGAACTGTTCCGCCGCATCCGCCTGCGCGACCCGCTCAAGCAGAAGCAGCTGCTCAAGGGGCTGGTGCAGCTCTCCGAAGAGGGGGCGGTGCAGGTGTTCCGTCCGCTCATCAGCAACGATCTCATCGTCGGTGCGGTCGGTGTGCTGCAGTTCGACGTAGTGGTCTCGCGCCTGAAGAGCGAGTACAACGTCGAGGCCATCTACGAGGCGGTCAACGTCGCCACTGCCCGCTGGGTGGAAGGGACCGACGTCAAGAAGTTCGAGGAGTTCAAGCGCAAGAACGAGGTCAACCTGGCCCTCGATGGCGGTGACAACCTCACCTACATCGCGCCGACCATGGTCAACCTGCGCCTGGCCCAGGAGCGTCACCCTGACGTCCAGTTCCGCCAGACCCGCGAGCACTGACAAGGGCTTGCCGACAGGCAGACAGGATAAAAAGAGACCCCGCTTCGGCGGGGTCTCTTTTTGGATGGCGAACAGGGCGCGGATGGGGGGAGCGCCGCCGTCACCGGTCGACAAGGGGAGCAATGCCCCCTATAAAGGGGGCTTACACATGATTCAGGGAGTGATGCATGTCGGTCGAACTGCCCGTCGAGGCACAATTTAACGCTTACAACGCCCATGATCTCGAGGCCTTCCTGGCCTGCTTCTCCGATGCGTTCAAGGGGTACCGGATGCCGACGGAGAGCCCGAGCACAGTGGGCAAGGAGGCGCTCAGCGCCTTCTATGCCGAACATCGTTTCAACAACCCGGCCCTGCGGGCCGAGCTGCTGGCGCGCACCGTCATCGGCAACAAGGTGTTCGATCACGAGTTGATCTATGGCCTCTCCCCCGAGCCGCTGGAGAGCATGGCGGTGTTTGAGGTGGAGGCCGGCCTTATCAAAACGGCCTGGTTCTACTTTCCCACCTGACAGGCGCCCAGCGCCCCAGTCTGCCTTGGCCTGACTGTAAACACCGTCCGGCAACTCCGGCTGACGTCAGGCCTCACCCTTCATGCCATATTGCGTTACCTGCCGTCTGGCCCTGAGCAACAGGCAAACAAAAGGGCGGTACCAGGGCCGCCCTTGTTCATCCAGTCTTTATGCTTCACGCCACAGGCAGGGTCTCGTTGGCGGCGAGCGCCAGCACCATGCAGATCTCGCAGGCATCGTGGCCGGTGCTGCCGAGCGGCCCCGGCAGGTGCTCGAAGCCCAGAGACTCGTAGAGCGCGGTGGCCTCGCGCAGCACGGCGGTGGTCTCCAGGTAGCAGCGCTGATAGCCGAGCGCGCGCGCCTCGTCCAGTGCCTGCAGCACCAGCCGCCGCCCCAGTCCCAGCCCGCGCAGGGAGGGCATGAAGTACATCTTCTGCAGCTCGCAGACTTGCCCCTCTTCCCCCGCCAGCGGCGCTATGCCGCCCCCGCCCAGAATGGAGCCATCGGGTCCCTCGATCACCCAGTAGCGGCTGCGCTCACCCAGGTAGGTTTCATGGAGAAAGTCGAGATTGGGATCCGCTACGCCGTAGCCCTTGTCGGCGGTGAGGCCGTATTCGGCGGAGACGGCGCGCACCACGGCAGCGATGGCAGGGTTATCGGCCTGGGTGATGGGGCGAATGCGATAGCCCTGCTGGCGACGGGCGCGGGAGAGGGCGCTGCGATAGAGGCGCAGGCCTTCCCACAGCTGCTCGCGCTCGGTGAGGGTGAGCTGGGCCAGGGTCTCCTCCATGGCGCTGTCCATCTCCTGATGCAGATCCAGCAGCTGAGCCTGGCCGGCGATGGTGAGGCGTGCCTCCTTGCTGCGACCATCGGACGGATGGGGATGCCAGCTGATGAGCTCGCGCTCGGCCAGGCGGGCCAGCGGGCGGCTGGCGTTGGACTTGTCGATGCGCAGCCGCTCCGCCAGTTGCTGATTGGTGGCGGGGCCGCTCTCCAGCTCGATCAGCAGATGGGCTTCGAGCGGGCTGAGCGCCAGTTCGCCACACTGTTGGGAGAGCATGCCGAGTTCGCGAACCAGATCGCGCGACAGGGCGCGCAGGGGGCGGGGATCCATATCAGGGCTTCCTATTTGGTTGTCATCAACAACCAATATAGTCAACTAGTTGTTACTAGCAACTTTTTATTGGGTCAGAGAGGGATCACGGAACTGGCGGGCATGACGAGCGGGCACAAAAAAGGGCCCGGGAGGGGGCCCAAACATTGGAAACCCGCGCGAGGGCGCGGATCCCATCCTTGGTCAGGCAAGGTGCCGGCGAGCGTTAGACCAGCTCGGCCAGCATGGTGTCGGCATAGGGAACCAGGGCGTCGCCCTGCTTCACCTTGGCGAGGTAGTCCGGGTTGGCGATGAGCGGGCGACCGATGGCGACCAGGTCGAAGCGGTCGGCCTTGATGGCCTCGGCTGCGGTCTCGGCGCTGTAGTTGCCCACCCCCACCAGATGACCGTCGTAGCGGGCGCGCAGGTAGTCGGAGGCGCGGCCGTCCAGGTAGTCGAAGGTGAGGCTGTCATCGAAGATGCCGAGGTGCACATAGGCCAGGTTGCGCTGGTTCAGCTCGGCTAGCAGGTGGTCGAACACGGCGCGATCCCGCGCATCCCCTTCGAGGTGCACATAGGCGCCGGGGGAGAGGCGCAGGCCCACCCGATCCCCGCCGATGCGGGCATTGATGGCATCCACCACCTCCAGCGCGAAGCGGCTCATGTTCTCGGGGCTGCCACCGTAGTTGTCGGTGCGCAGGTTGCTGGCGTGGTGCAGGAACTGATCGATGAGGTAGCCGTTGGCACCGTGGATCTCCACCCCGTCAAAGCCCGCTTCGATGGCGTTGGCGGCGGCCTGGGCGTAATCCTCGACCAGCTGGGCGATTTCGCGCTCGGTCAGGGCGCGCGGCACCTGATAGACCAGCTCGCGCATGCGCGGCACCGTGCCCTCATGGGCGACGGCAGAGGGGGCCAGCACTTCGGCGTGGTGGAAGAAGGGGTGGGAGAGACGACCCACGTGCCACAGCTGGGCGAAGATCTTGCCGCCGTTGGCATGTACGGCGCCGGTCACTTTCTTCCAGCCGGCGATCTGCTCGGCGCTGTAGAGCCCAGGAGTATTGGGGTAGCCCTGACCGTCCGGCCGGATGATGGTGGCTTCGGAGATGATAAGGCCGATGTCGGCGCGGCGCGCATAATAGGCGGCCATCTGCTCGGTGGGCACCAGGCCCGGGCCTGCCATGCAGCGGGTGAGGGGAGCCATCATGAAACGGTTGGCGAGGGTGAGGGTGTCGTTGAGGCGATAGGGCTGAAACAGGGTATTCATGATCGTCTGTCCTGAGGGAGTGATTCTTGAACGTGCATTCAAGACGTTTTTTGTTTTGTGTGCAAGTCTTTTTTGAACGAGCATTCAACATGGGTTGGTGTTGCCAGCCCGCTGGGGTAAACTTGCCGCCCTCTTATTTCCTCTCACCGGCCCCAGGCCGGTGAATCCGCTTTTTCAACGGAGAAACCATGCGCAGCGCCGAGTTCAACCGGGACGACGTCTTGCGAAATGCCATGGAGGCATTTCGGGCCAAGGGTTACGCCAAGACCACCATGCAGGAGCTGGTGGCGGCGACCGGGTTGCATCCGGGCAGCCTCTACGCGGCGTTTGGCAACAAGCGCGGCCTGCTGCTGGCGGCGGTCGACCACTATGTGCAGGAGAAGAGCGCCCTGCGGCGCAGCTTCTTCGCCGCCGCGAGCCCGCTGGCGGGGGTGCAGGCCTACCTCGAGCAGGTGGTGAACGACGCCCTCTGCGGCACCTGTCTGGTGACCCGCACCCTGATGGAGCTGGCGGAGCAGGACGAGGAGCTGCACCTGAAGCTCAAGGCCATCTATGGCGAGCTGGATGCGGATCTGGCGGCGGTGCTGACGCTGGCCCTCGAGCGCGGCGAGCTGGCGGCCGGGCGCGACATCCCGACCCTGACCGCCTTTTTGCTCATCAACATCCAGGGCCTGGTCACCTTCGCCCAGTGCCGCCCCGACCCCGTCCTGCTGGGTGGCGTGGTCACCCAGCTGATGACGGCCCTGCGGGCGTAATGCCTCGCCCATAAACAACCATGGCTCCCGCGGGAGCCATGGTTGTTTATGGGGAGGTCACACGCCGCCGGGTTGTTTGCTCCCTTCTCCCCTCGCGGTAGCCATGGTTGTTTCTGGGTATGTCACGCACAGCTGGGTTGTTTGCTCCCTTCTCCCCTCGCGGTAGCCATGGTGGTTTCTGGGGATGCCACACGCAGCCGGGTTGTTTGCTCCCTTCTCCCCTTGTGGGAGCCATGGCTGTTTCTGGGGATGTCACACGCCGCCGGGGTGTTTGCTCCCTTCTCCCCTTGTGGGAGCCATGGCTGTTTCTGGGGATGTCACACGCCGCCGGGGTGTTTGCTCCCTTCTCCCCTCGCGGGAGAAGGGTTGGGGATGAGGGGGAGGGCTCTGCTCAGCGCAATGAGAGCAAAAGAAGTTCCAGTACGGCCTCCATCCGACTCAACACATCGTTATTCCACACCCTGATCACCCGAAAGCCCTGCTGATTGAGGTAGGCCGTTCTTGCGCCATCATATTGCCGCCCCGCCGGTTCGTTGTGCTGTGACCCGTCTACCTCGATGATCAACCTCTGTTCAAGAGAGATGAAATCGACAATGTAGGGCCCGATGGGCATCTGGCGACGGAATTTCACCCCAGCCAGACGGCGGTCGCGCAATTGCAGCCACAGCTTCTGTTCGGCAAGGGTGGCTTCTCGCCTCATGCGCTTGGCAAACGGATGGGTTCTCATGGTGCCTATCCAGAGCTATTTGACCCTAATAGATATAGCCATTCTCCTGTCTGGTGACTGAGTGGGTGGCGTCCCCTCACCCTGACCCTCTCCCAGAGGGAGAGGGGACAGATCGAGTGACAGTTGTCATTTTGTCGATCATCTCGGGGCCTTAGTGGAGTTTTGGGATCATGAACTGGTGAACTGATGGGTCGATCGTTGTGGGATGGATATGCTTCACCCCGGCAGGCAGGCAAGTAGGCAGGCTGTCAGCCATGTCACGAGTGGCACGGAACCAGCCCCCTTCTCCCCTCGTGGGAGAAGGGTTGGGGATGAGGGGGATGTCACTCGCTGCCGGGTTACTCCGGATTCACCAACTCCTTCATTAGCGCCTTCAACCAGATCAACGCCGGTTGCTGCGCATGCACCGGATGCCAGACGCAGTTGAGGTGATAATCGGGCACATCTTCGGGCAGCGGCAGGCTTTTCAGCGGCCAGTGGTTGGCGAGCAGCTCGGCCACCATGCTGGGCAACACCAGCAGGTGATCGCTCTGGCTCACGATGGCGGCGGCGGACATATAGCTCTGGCTGTTGACCGAGATGGTGCGACTGAACCCCAGCGTCTTCAGATAGCGATCCAGACTCGCCTCCGAGGTGCCAAGGGGCGAGTGGAACACGTGGGGCATCTCGATCAGCTGCGCCAAGCTGATGCGCTCGCCCGGCAGCGCCGAGTTATCCCCACTCTCTGCGAGCGCCGGGGCGGCCATCGGCAGATCGGCGCGCACCAGCCCGGCCAGCGGCTCGGTGAGCCAGGTCTCCTTGCCGAGGTACCCAGGCACCTGCATGTATTCGTCAAAGCCGAGCACCAGATCGATTTCGCCGCTCGCCAGCTCGGCTTCGGGCAGGGTGTCGCGCAGGATGCGGATCTCGATGGTGACTCCGGGCGCCAGCCGTTTGAGACGCTGGATAAGCGGCGGGATGAGCACGCACTCCACGTAATCCGTGGTGCAGAGCACGAAGCGGCGCTTCGACTGGCTCGGCTCGAACACCTCCTCGTCGCTGAGCTGCTGCTCCAGCAGCCGCAGCGCCTGCTGGACTCCCAGATGCAGCCGCTGGGCGCGAGGGGTCGGCAGCATCCCCTGCGGGGTGCGCACCAAGAGCGGATCGCCAAAGAAGGTGCGCAGACGATTGAGCGCATGGCTCATGGCGGGTTGGCTGATAAAGAGGGTTTCGGCGGCGCGGGTGACGCTGCCCTGCGCCATCAGGGCGTCAAAGGCGAGCAGCAGATTGAGGTCGAGCTGGTGCAGTTTCATCAAGATTATTTGCCAGGCTTATGGGACAATCCATCCTATTCATTTGATGGATGTGAGCGCAACTTCTTACACTGCGACCACTGTTATTTTTCCAGGATCCCCGCGCCGCGTTTTCACGCCTGCGGGGTCTCAATCCATGCAAGGAGCCTTGCGATGAGCATCAAGACCATGAACACCACGCCGGCCGCCGACGGCTTCACCATGCCCGCCGAGTGGGCACACCAGCAGGCCGTCTGGATGATCTGGCCGTTTCGCCCGGACAACTGGCGTGAGGCCGGTCGCTTCGCGCAAGCCACCTTCGCCAAGGTGGCGGATGCCATCGGGCAAGCCACCCCGGTCTTTATGGGGGTGCCGGCCCGGTTTATGGAGCAGGCCCGCGCCATCATGCCCAGCCATGTCACCCTGGTCGAGATGAACAGCGATGACTGCTGGGCCCGCGACAGCGGCCCCACCATCGTCACCAACGCAACCGGCGAGTGCCGTGGCGTGGATTGGGGCTTCAACGCCTGGGGCGGCCACAAGGGCGGTCTCTACTACCCCTGGGATCAAGATGAGCAAGTGGCGGCCCAGATGCTGGCACAGCACGGCATGGATCGTTACGACGCGCCGCTCATTCTGGAAGGGGGCTCCATCCACGTCGACGGCGAAGGCACCTGCCTGACCACCGCCGAGTGCCTGCTCAACGAAAACCGCAACCCGCATTTGAGCAAAGAGCAGATCGAAGCTCACCTGCGCGACTATCTGGGCGTGCAGAGCTTTATCTGGCTGGACGAAGGCGTCTACATGGACGAGACCGACGGCCACATCGACAACATGTGCTGCTTCGTGCGTCCGGGTGAAGTGGCCCTGCACTGGACTGACGACCAGAACGATCCCCAGTACGAGCGCTCCGTGGCCGCCCTCAAGGTGCTGGAAGCGGCGGTCGACGCCAAGGGTCGCAAGCTGAAAGTGTGGAAGCTGCCCCAGCCGGGCCCGCTCTACTGCACCCAGGAAGAGTCTGCCGGTGTCGAGAGCGGTACCGGTGTGCCGCGCGAGGCAGAAGGCCGTCTGGCCGGTTCCTACGTGAACTTCCTCATCACCAACGATCGCATCGTTTACCCGCTGCTGGATGCCGCCACCGACGGGCAGGCCCAGCGCATCCTGGAAGAAATTTTCCCGCAGCATAAGGTCGTCGGCGTGCCGGCTCGCGAGATCCTGCTGGGCGGTGGCAATATTCACTGCATTACTCAGCAAATCCCCTCCGGGAAATAAGCAGCAGGCTCGACTAACTCGACAAAACCCCACATCGTGGGGTTTTGTCTCTTGATATACGGGGGTCGGGAGCTGTAGCGGCCGCGACCCCCCTGAAGCGATTCGCTGCGATATTGCCGCGTTAGCCGATATCGCACACCGTCACCCTTTACAGGAGATCCAAATGATCGAAGTGACCGAGGTTTCCATTGCCGAGCTGCGCGGTGCGCTCGAAGCAGGCCGCACCACAGCGGTCGAACTGGTCAAGGCCTATCTGGCCCGGATCGAGGCCTACAACGGCCCCGAGACTGCTACCAAGCTCAACGCTTTGGTAGTCCCCAACCCCGATGCACTGAAAGAGGCGCAAGCGTCTGATGCGCGCCGCGCCCGTGGCGAAACTCTGGGCCCGCTGGACGGCATCCCCTACACCGCCAAAGACAGCTATCTGGTCAAGGGGCTGACCGCCGCCTCCGGCAGCCCGGCCTTCAAGGATCTGGTGGCCCAGCGCGATGCCTTTACCGTTGAGCGCCTGCGCGCCGCCGGTGCCATCTGCCTTGGCAAGACCAATATGCCGCCGATGGCCAATGGCGGCATGCAGCGCGGCGTCTATGGCCGTGCCGAGAGCCCCTACAACGCCGACTACCTGACCGCGCCGTTTGCCTCCGGCTCCTCCAACGGCGCCGGTACCGCCACCGCCGCCAGCTTCTCCGCCTTCGGCCTGGCTGAAGAGACCTGGTCGAGCGGCCGTGGCCCCGCTTCCAACAACGGTCTGTGCGCCTACACTCCGTCCCGTGGTGTCATCTCGGTGCGCGGCAACTGGCCGCTGACTCCGACCATGGATGTGGTGGTGCCTTATGCCCGCACCATGGCTGATCTCTTGGAAGTGCTGGATGTGGTAGTGGCTGACGATGCCGATACCCGTGGCGATCTCTGGCGCATGCAGCCCTGGGTGCAACTGCCCAAGGCCTCCGAAGTGCGTCCGGCTTCCTATCTGGAGCTGGCTGCCAAGGCCGATGCCCTCAAGGGCAAGCGCCTCGGCGTGCCGCGCATGTTTATCAACAAGGATGAACTGGCCGGCACCAGCGAAAACCCCGGTATCGGCGGCCCGACCGGTCAGCGCATCCATACCCGCGACTCCGTGATTGCCCTGTGGGAGCAGGCCCGTCAGGCGCTGGAAGCCGCTGGCGCCGAGGTCATCGAAGTGGACTTCCCGCTGGTCTCCAACTGCGAAGGGGACCGACCAGGCGCGCCGACCGTGTTCAATCGCGGCATCGTGAGCCCGGAGTTTCTCAACGACGAGCTGTGGGAGCTCTCCGGCTGGGCGTTCGACGACTTCCTGCGCGCCAACGGCGATCCCAAACTCAACAAGTTGGCCGATGTCGATGGGCCGAAGATCTTCCCCCACGATCCGGGCACCCTGCCGAACCGCGAGGGCGATCTGGCGGCGGGCATGGACGAGTACGTCAATATGGCCAAGCGCGGCCTGAAATCCTGGGACGAGATCGCCACAGTGCCGGACGGCCTGCGTGGTCTGGAGAAGACCCGCAAGCTGGATCTGGAAGACTGGATGGACGGTCTCAAGCTCGACGCCGTGCTGTTCCCCACCGTCGCCGACGTCGCCCCGGCTGACGCGGATGTGAATCCGGCCTCCGCCGATATCGCCTGGAGCAACGGCATCTGGGTTGCCAACGGAAACCTCGCCATTCGCCACCTCGGCGTGCCGACCGTCACCGTCCCGATGGGCGTGATGGCCGATATCGGTATGCCGGTGGGCCTGACCTTCGCCGGTCGCGCCTATGACGACAACAACCTGCTGCGCTTCGCCTCGGCCTTCGAGTCCACCGGCAGCAAGCGCATGGTGCCGCCACGGACGCCGCCGTTGGCTTGATTTGTGTGGTGAGTTAAATCTATCTGGTTTATCCGAAGATAATGAAAAAACCACCCGTTATGCGGGTGGTTTTTATTTAAATGTGTTATTGGTTCGGTATTTCCATCTTATGTTCACCAAAAATTTCCACGCCTGAATATGCTACCTTGGGTAAGTGGACGCTCCACTCGCAATTTTCGTTGTAAGGTTGTTTAATTAGGTCTGCATTTTTGTTTGTTAATACCATTTCATAGTACTTTATACTTGGTTGTCGATCTTCCATCATTTTTATAATCGTATGCCTTATTTCAGCTGGGCATCGGAGACCAAACGTGATTTCCTCTAACATTAGGGGCGAGTTTTGAAGACCAATGTTACTTATCAGTCTGTATTCTTTTTCATATTTCCATGTTCTGCTTTTCTTTAAGAGGATTTCATTTTCTATGATGGTTTGTTCATCTTTATCATTTTTAACAAATGCATTGTAAAGTGATGATGTTTTTATCACGCCATGCTTGCCATATATCACAGGCTTGATATCAGGAACAGGCTTTCTATTATCGCTATATCCAATACAGATACCTTTATGTTCATCACCATAATGGCTCCACATTAGCATGTTTTTCCCATCTTTAGAAAAACAGAAAACACCTCTACTGTAATGTTCCCTTAACTCTGAAAGTATATTTGAAGTTAATATTCCAGTTTCAGCATCCTCCGGTGTACAGGTATACTCTGGATCGGTTGAGTTATAACTCATTCTATTTAAGTCATCTATTACTATAGATTTTGCCATTTCTTCTAGTAAGGGTTTTATTTTTGCTTCAATGTCTTTACCTCTAATGTTCTGTTCTGCATTTTTAAGTGTTCTAGGAAACTTTAGCCTAGCATATATCTGTCTTAGCTCTTCAATTGAAGAATTATTCTCAATGGAGAACATTTTGCAGTCAAGTGGGTCATTAAAGGTCGCGGGTGAAGCATAAAATATTTTATCCCAACAAAGAGATTCTATTAGGTTAGTATTCATCGCCCTGTATTTGTAGGAAATTTCTTTCTTCATCACCGTACCTGCACGTTTTAGTGAGTAATTTCATGCATCATAATATGATTTCATATTTGTTTTCTAATCTATTGTCGGGATAGATTGAGCATTGTTTAGCTTGCATGATTGTCTTCACAGTTAGTGCCATGGGTTCGAATAGTGAATCGTATTCAGACGATCGCGGACAGGCCGTGGCCGAGAAGCAGGTGATATTCAGAGTTTTCTGTTGGCCTTGCCATGACTCGATGCGTGGCGATAAACGGACGATTACGCTGCGCTAATCGACCCTACATTATGGGACTTATTGTTACCTCCCCCTCATCCCCAGCCCTTCTCCCGCAAGGGGAGAAGGGGGAAAATATGCTCCGCTGATTGTGTGTTGGCTCTGTGGTGCGGGTGAATATCAATGGGTTGGAATTGGCACGGACCATCCCCTCTCCCTCGGGAGAGGGTTAGGGTGAGGGGTTGCTATCTGTGTTGTCGTTTCGTTTTGAGCCTTTACCTCTCTCCACTTCCCGCACCGTCAATCGCCATATTGGCGTGGCTCGCCGCCGATTCCCCCTGATTTTTTTCTGACTTCCCCCGACTTCACCCTCCCTTCACTCAAGCCCATTTTCCCTTCACAAATCCCCCGTATTTTCTGCCCACTGATAAATAGGCCCGACTTGTCACAGGGGTGGCGAGGGGGCGGTTGGTTCGAGGGAGCAAGATGATGAAAGGTTGGATAAAGTGCGGGCTGGCCGGGGCCCTGGTGCTGATGGCGAGTTTCTGGGGCGGCAGCGTGCGGGCGGCGGGGATGTCGCTGACGCAGGTGAGCGGCCCTGTCTACGTTGTCGAGGACAACTACTACATACAGGAAAACTCCATGGTCTATTTCGGGGCCAAGGGCGTGACGGTGGTGGGAGCGACCTGGACGCCGGATACCGCCCGCGAGCTGCACAAGCTGATCAAACGGGTCAGCCGCCAGCCGGTGCTGGAGGTGATCAACACCAACTACCACACCGACCGGGCAGGCGGTAACGCCTACTGGAAGTCCATCGGGGCCAAGGTGGTATCGACCCGCCAGACCCGGGATCTGATGAAGAGCGACTGGGCCGAGATTGTCGCCTTTACCCGCAAGGGGCTGCCGGAGTACCCGGACTTGCCGCTGGTGCTGCCAAACGTGGTGCACGATGGCGACTTCACGCTGCAAGAGGGCAAGCTGCGTGCCTTCTACGCGGGCCCGGCCCATACGCCGGACGGCATCTTTGTCTACTTCCCCGATGAGCAGGTGCTCTATGGCAACTGCATCCTCAAGGAGAAGCTGGGCAACCTGAGCTTTGCCAATGTGAAGGAGTATCCGCAGACCATCGAGCGGCTGAAAGCGATGAAGCTGCCGATCAAGACGGTGATCGGCGGTCACGACTCACCGCTGCACGGGCCTGAGCTTATCGATCAATACGAGGCGCTGATCAAGGCCGCGCCCCAGTCATAAGCCGGCGCGGCGGCAGCCGAATGACGCGCTGGATGCACTAAAGAAGGCGCCCCGACCGGGGCGTTTCTGGCAAGGTGACGCCCTTGCCCCCTGTTTCGGGCTGTTCAAGGGCGGCCCCCTTTCATAAGATGGGCCTCTCCTCACGCAGTTAGCGGGCCTTTCGTGATGCACGCAATTCAAGACGAACAACCCGATTCACTTGGCCGCCTCAAGCAGGCTTTCATCACCGGCATGTGGGCGTCCCTTGCCAGCATCATCATCGGCTTCGCCTTCAAGGTGTGGCTGGCGCAGTGGGTGGCCAAGGGGGATCTGGCGCTGTTCAACAGCGTGGTGGATTTGATCTCGCTGTCCCTCATCCTGATGACCGGCTTTCGCTCCTCCATGGTGGTGAGCTACTCCCAGACCAGGAACGATCGGGATATCATCAATATCTTCCGCTACTTCCTCATCGGCATGGTGCTGCTCACCTGGGGGCTGGTGATCCCCTACATCAAGCACGGGCTCCATATCCGGGCCGAATATCTGCAACTGGTGGGGGTCATCTTCGGGCTGGGGCTCAAGGTCTACTTCACCAATCTGGTGGCCATGTACCGGATGTACGGGATCTCCAACCGGGTCACCTGGCTGGAGCCGCTGGCCAACGGTCTGCTGTTTATGGCCTGTTATTTCGCACTTGGCCTGGATGCCCTTGCTTCGCTCTTCTACGGGCTGACGTTCTCTTCGCTCGGTATCGCCGGCTACATGTATCTGTACCGGCGTAGGGCCATCGCCACCCGGCCGCTGGCCAGGGTCGAGCTTGGCCCCGAGATGCGCAGCTATGTGAAGAAGAGCTTTACCGCATCCCTCGAGGCGGGGGCCAGCATCCTGATGATCTACATCACGGTACTGCTCACCATCCGCCACTTCAGCCTCGACGAGCTGGGGGATTTTCAGGTGGTGGTGCGCCCCATCTTCACCTACATGACCACCCTGTTCGTCTTCCCCATCTACCGCTTCGTGCTGCCGGAGCTGGCAGTCAATCTGCGCAGCGGTGATCACCGCCAGATCCGCCTGATCCGGCGCTGGATCTTCCGCCTCAGCGCCATCGTCAGCCTGGTCTTCTTCCTGGTGATGCTGCTGGCGGGCAAGCCGCTGGTGTCGCTGCTGTTCCCGGCCGACTATCTGGGGGCCGTGCCGGTGCTGCTGCACTTCTCCCTCTTCTTCATCTTCATGATGCTCAATGGCTACCAGCTTGCCTACATCAAGGCCCACGGCCACTTCACCCAGAGTCTGCTGATCCGCGCGGTGGGCATAGTGGCGCTGGTGGCGGCCTACTACCTGGTGGCCCGCTTCACCACCAACGTGGTGGCCATTATCGTGGCGCTGGGCCTCGGTTATCTGGTGATGTTTGTGCTCTCCACCCTGGCCGAGCAGCGCATCCTGCGGGCCCTGCCGCTCGTGCTGGCCAGCCACGGGTAGCCGCCGGCCAGCCAATAAAAAACGCCCGCTTGGGCGTTTTTTATTGGGTCGCGCTGCGGGTTACAGCAGCATGCCAACGGCCAGCCGGTTGAAGGCATTCATCAGGGCGGCCGCCAGAGTCAGGTCCGAGATCTCGCGATCGGAAAAATGGGCCTTGAGCGGTGCGTAGCGCTCGTCCGGTGCGCCTGCCTCATGGACATAAGTGAGCGTCTCGGCCCAGGCCAGGGCGGCGCGCTCGCGTTCGCTGAACAGGTCGCTGACCCGCCATCCCGCCAGACAATCGAGTTTTTGCTGCGACACCTCGCACTCGCGCAGCGCCTTGGCGTGCATCCCTAGGCAGAAGGCGCAGCCGTTGATCTGCGAGATGCGCAGATAGACCAGCTCCAGCAAGGGGGCGCCGAGGGGGCCTGCGGCCAGGGCGTCGCTGGTGGCGCGCAGCCCTTGATAGGCCTCGGCTGACAGGGTGGAAAAGGGAAGTCTTGGCTGAGTCATGGCAGTACTCCAAGGTGGTGTGGATCGGCAAGCCGGCTAAACAGGGGCTGCTGCGCCAGCAGCGCGCGGTTGGCGTCGATGGTCTGGCGCACTGCCTCGTCACCGAACACCAGTCCCTGCAGATAGAAGAAATGGATGTTGAACAGCCCCAGGGTGTTGAGCGCGTGGCGCAGGTAGGGGGTCAGGAAATCGGGTTGCCCGGCTCGCGGGCCCTGATGAAAGCCGCCCGATCCCACCAGGACGTAGACGGGGCGGTCGGCCAGCAGCCCCAGCTTGCCCTCGGCACTCGACTGGAAGGTGCGATGGATGCGCAGCACATAGTCAATCCACAGTTTGAGGGCGGCCGGCAGGGTGAAGTTGTGCAGCGGGGTGGCGATAAGCAGGGCATCGCTCTGCTCCAGCTCCCGGATCAGCGTCTCGGAGAGGGCCAGCTCGGGGGCGTCAAAGGGGGTGGCCGTGGTCAGCGCCTGCACATAGGCCTGGCTCAGGGTCGGCAGGGGGTCAGTGCCAACAGGGCGTTCGACCAGCGCGAGGGCCGGGTGCGCTTGCCGCAGACAGGCCACCAGATCCAGCGCCAACCGGTTGGCGTGAGAGGCAGCTCCCTGGGCGCTGGCATTGATCAGCAGTACCTGGTTCATGGGCGCAGATCCTCGCAAAAGTGCATCCCGCGGGAGAGCAACCCGCAGCGAAAGTAGAAGCGCTGGGCCAGCGCATTGTGCAGGCCGGTATCGAGCACCAGGTGATCGCACCCCAGCCGCAGGGCTTCGGCGCGCACGGCGTCCAGAAGCTGCGCCCCCAGGCCGCTGCGCTGCAGGTCGGGACTGACGACGAGGTCGTCGATATAGACAAAGCGCCCGTAGATGAGATTTTCCTGCAGGCGATAGCCAGCCAGGCCGACGATGCGTTCGGCGTCCCGTGCACCCAGCAGGCGATAGCCTTGTTGCGTCTGCCTGGTGAGCTGCGCCACATAGCGCTCCGGGCAGCTGAGGTGGGGGCGCAGCTGCTGCATCAGGGCGAAGCTGGCGGCAAAGGCCGCTTCGTCGTCGAGGGGGTGGAGAGTGTGTGCCACATCGGGTGTCCATGCTGGGGTGATGAGGCACTGTATGCCCGCCATGGACCCGCTCACAGGGCCAAAAACGGTGTAAATGAGTAGGCCATGTGGCCGTGCGGAGGGAGCCTGGGCCCCCTCACCGGATTAGCGGCGGGCCTTGCTCTTGTTGCCAGCGAGCGCCTGCTTTCGGGCGCGCTGCTTTTGGGCCGCCTTGCTGCTGCGGCGTGGCTCGGGCTCGAAGCGGGTGAGATCCGGCTCAAAGCCCGGGAACCACTGCTGGGGCAAACGGGTGTCGAGCACCGCCTCCACCTTCTCCAGCAGCGGCGCATCTTCCGGGCTGAAGAGTGTGATGGCGAGCCCCTTGTTGCCGGCGCGACCGGTGCGACCGATGCGGTGCACGTAATCCTCCGCCACAAACGGGAACTCCATATTGATCACGTAGTTGAGATCCGTGATATCGAGGCCGCGGGCCGCTACATCGGTGGCCACCAGTGCCTGCAGGGTGCCGGCGCGAAACTCCAGCAGCACCTTCTCCCGCGCCCCTTGTGACAGATCACCGTGGAAGGCCAGCGCATTGATACCGGTCTTGCCGAGCTGCTGGGCCAGCTTGTCGGCCCCCTGGCGGGTGCGGCTGAAGATCAGCGCCGGCGCCCAGCCCTTTACCTTCAACATGTGCTCGACCAGCGCCAGCTTGCGATCGCCATCCACGGTATAGACCCGCTGCTCCACCTCGGCCGCCGTGGTGTTGCGTGGGGCCACTTCAATCAGCGCCGGGTCGCGCAGCAGCACTTTGCTCAAGGCAAACAGGTTGTCATCGCAGGTGGCCGAAAAGAGCAGGGTCTGACGATCCGCCGGGATTTGCTTCAGCAGCGCCTTGATCTCGTCCATAAAGCCCATGTCGAGCATGCGGTCCGCCTCGTCAAACACCAGATGGCGCAGCGCCGCCAGACTTAAGGCCCCTTGCCGCAGGTGGTCGAGCAGCCGGCCCGGGGTAGCGATCAGGATATCCACCCCGGCTTTCAACGCCTCCACCTGTGCGGCTATGCTCACCCCGCCGTAGACCAGCGTGCTGGTGAGGTCGGTGCCCTTGGCGTAGCGCGTGACGCTCTCATGTACCTGCACCGCCAGCTCGCGGGTCGGCACCAGCACCAGGGCGCGGATGGGGCGGGGCTCTGCCTGTGGCTGCTGTAGCAGCTGTTCCAGCAGTGGCAGCACGAAGGCGGCGGTCTTGCCGGTGCCGGTCTGGGCACCCGCCATCAGATCGCGCCCCGTCAGAATGACCGGGATGGCGCTGGCCTGCACCGGGGTCGGCGCGGCGTAGCCAAGCTCGGTCAGGGTCTGCTGCAGGCGGGGGGAGAGCGCCAGATCGGCGAAGGAGGCAATGGACATAAGGGTACCCGTCGGGATGGGCGCGGCCACGCCGCGCTGGAAACAGTCTTGATGGCCGGCATGGTAACAGATGCGGGGCCGCGGGCAGAAGGCGCCGCCGGCTCAGCGACAGTGAAACACCTCCTCCAGCGCGTCCACCACGGCGCGCACCCGGCTGGCTTTTTGCAAGTCGGGGTGGAGCACCAGCCAGATGTCGACCGGATCGCACAGGGTGGGCAGCACGCGCACCAGTTCCGGCTCCTTGTCCGCCAGAAAGGTGGAGAGCAGGGCGATGCCGAGCCCCTGGCGGGCCGCCGCCAGCAACAGCAGCTGGGCGTTGCACTGCAGCACCACGTTGGGCTCGTGCAGCGGCTCCCCGCACAGACTGTGCCAGTGGCGGGAGACCAGCTCCCTGGCAAACAGCAGCAGGGCGTGCTGGCTGAGGCCGTGGCCGCTCTTGGGCGTGCCGTGGCGGGCCAGATAGTCGCGAGAGGCATAGAGCCCCATCTCTATGGTGGTGAGGCGTTTGATCACCAGCTCGTCGTTGTCCGGGCGCAGCCCGCGGATGGCGAGATCGGCCTCCCGGTAGGCGATGTCGCTGACGCTGACCGCGGTCTGCAGGCTGAGCCGGATACCGGGGTGGCGCTCGCGCAGTAAGGTGAGGGCGGGCAGCACGAAGGCCTGGGCCAGGGTGTCGGTGGTGGCGATGCGCACCTCGCCGCACAGGCTCTGGTCACCGGCGCTCGCCTTGCGTTCGATGGCCTTGATGGCCTGCTCCATGGCGCTGGCATCCGCCAGCATGGCCTCGCCGAGGGGACTGAGATCATAGAGCTTGGGGGTGCGGATAAAGAGCTTGGAGCCGAGGTTCTGCTCCAGCGCCGTGATGCGGCGCCCCACGGTGGCCTGATCGACCCCCAGTACGCCGGCAGCGCCGCGCAGGGTGCCCTGCCGTGCCAGTGCCAGAAAAAACCGCGCGTCGTCCCAGTTGATCATCGAGCCTCCCGTTTGTCAGCCCCTGTTGGAGCTTGCTCATTAGAAGCCAGCGCTGGCGGGATCACAAGGCAAGAGTACCCTTGTCGACATGCAGATAGATGCCACTGACATGCATTATTGAAGCAGGCTGATGCATTTGTGTCGCTGTCGAGGGGCCGCGACGGGCGCTATCATGACGCCTCTCGTCAGCGGCCTTGCCCGCCCTCATCGGAGCCTTGCATGTCATCATATCTTTGTGCCGCCGCCCCCTCTGCGGCGGCCACCTCCCATCGCGCCATCCTGCTGTTTCTGCCGCTGGCGCTGATGTCGGCGCTGCTCAACAGCAGCGTACCCACTCCCCTCTATCCCCATTATCAGCAGGCGCTGGCCCTGAGCGATGTCAGCCTCACCCTCATCTACGGCGGCTATGCGGGCGGGGTGCTGATCTCCCTGTTCGGGGTGGGCAATCTGGCGGGCAGGGTGAGCGATCTGCGCGCCATGATCCTGCCAGCCCTGCTGGCGGTACTGGGGGGCGCCCTGCTGTTCTCTCTGGCGGACTCCTTCTGGTCGCTGTTGCTGGCGCGGGTGCTGGCCGGGATCGGCACCGGCGCCCTGACCGGCGCCGCCAACGTGGCTCTGCTGCGCTTTGGCCCGCGCGATGGCGGCAAGCGGGCCGCCCTCAGCGCGACCCTCTCCTTCACCGCCGGGTTGGCGCTCGGCCCGGTGTTCAGCGGGTTGGCGCTGCAGCTGGAGTGCTATCCGACCCAACTGCCCTTCCTGCTCATCATGGGGCTGGCGGCCTGCGCCATGGCGGGGGTGGCGTTGAGCTGGCCCGCCAGCGCGCAAGGGGCGCCGACTGCGGCAACGCAGCAGGGCAGGGGATCGCTGGGGGAGGGGCTCAAGGCCACCGGGGCGGCTTTCTTTATTTGTGCACTGGCGCTGTTTACCGCCTGGGCGGTGGCGGCCAGCCTGCTGGCCATCGGTCCCAAGGTGGCGAGCCAGCTGCTGGGGCTGCGGGATCTGGGTCTGTTCGGCTATCTCATCGCGGCCTACATGGTGCTCTCCGGCCTGTGCCAGCTCTGGGCCCGCCGGCTCGATGCCCGTCACACCCTGCAAAGCGGCGCCCTGGCGCTAGCGCTCTGCATGTTGCTGTTTGCCGGCGCCGTGCATGTCCAGTCGTGGTGGCTGGCGGTGCTCGGTTTGCTGGTGGCCGGTTACGCCCAGGGTGCGGTGTTCGTTGGCAGTGCGACCCTGGTCAACCGCATCGCGCCGGCTGCCAGCCACGCCCGACTGGTGTCGCTCTTCTACGTGATCGCCTATGTGGCGAACTGGGTGCCTGTGCTGCTGGGCTGGGTCAGCGACGGGGCCGGCGTGCAGGCGGCGGTGGATCTGCTCAGCGTCGGCAGCGTGCTGATCAGCCTGGGGCTGGCCTGGGCGGCCTGGCGCACCCGCTTCGAGCCGGCTGCCGGCTAGCGTGACTCAGTCGGCCAGCACCACCCGCTCGGCTGACAGATGGTGCATCCATTCGCGCAGGATCAAGAGGGCAGTGGCAAAGCGCCGGGTCTTGGGCAGGCTGGTGTGACTCAGTCGGCCAGCACCACCCGCTCGGCCGACAAATGGTGCATCCATTCGCGCAGGATCAAGAGGGCGGCGGCAAAGCGCCGGGTCTTGGGCAGGTTAGTGTGGCTCAGTCGGCCAGCACTACTCGCTCGGCTGACAGATGGTGCATCCATTCACGCAGGATCAAGAGGGCAGCGGCAAAGCGCCGGGTCTTGGGCAGATTGGCTGCGGCCAGCGGGTCACCCTCCACCATGGCGGCAAACTGGCCGAACAGCTGCTCCAGGCTCTCCCGGCTCAGTTCACGACTGCCGAGCACCTCGGCCAGCGGCAGCGGCGCCTGCAGGGTCACCACCTCATGGGGCGGTACCTCGGCGGCCAGCGGCATCAGCACGTCCTCCACCACCATGATGGCCTGCTCCAGCTCCAGCGCGCTCGGCGGATCCCGGCGAAATGGGCCCGGCGTCATGGCGTCGAGGCCAAAGCCCAAGTCACGGGTGAAGCGGGTGCCGTCGGCCCGGGTCAGCTGCAGCTGGCTGCTGTGCTCCCCCAGGCTGAGCAGGATGGCGGTCTGGTGGCGGGTCATGGGGTCTCCTTAGTGGCGGTCGCGACTCAGCCCTATCCATACACCCGCCGCGACCGGCTGGCGAGGGCTTTCGGCGCCCCCCATCCGGGGAATACGGCTTGCAATATGTGGCAGTGATGGCATTCTGGATGTCTAGATGGTTGTTTTGTCGTTACCTTCAGGAGTTCAGATATGGATATTCGTACCGCCCCCCGTGCGCTTGCGCTCGCCCTGTTGCTGGCCAGCGGCCTTGCCACCGCCAACGAGGCGTTGGTGATCCAGACCGACTTCGGTCTCAAGGATGGTGCCGTTTCGGCCATGAAGGGGGTCGCCTTCGGGGTGGATCGCACCCTGCCACTCTATGACCTGACCCACGAGATCCCGGCCTACAACATCTGGGAAGCCTCCTACCGTCTCTATCAGACCCTGCAGTACTGGCCCAAGGGGACTGTGTTCGTCAGCGTGGTGGATCCGGGGGTCGGCACCGATCGCAAGTCGGTGGTGCTCAAGACCAAGAGCGGCCACTACATCGTCAGCCCGGACAACGGCACCCTGACCCTGGTGGCGGAGCACTTCGGCATCGACACGGTGCGTCAGATCGACGAGAAGACCAACCGCCTCAAGGGCTCCGAGAAGTCCTACACCTTCCACGGTCGCGACGTCTACGCCTACACCGGCGCCCGGCTCGCCTCCGGTGCCATCAGCTATGAGCAGGTGGGCCCGAAACTGCCTGCCGAGGTGGTGAAGATCCCCTATCAGCCGGCAGTGGCCGAGCAGGATGGCACTCTCAGGGGCACCATTCCGATCCTGGACGTGCAGTACGGCAACGTCTGGACCAACATCGACGACAGCCTGCTGACCAAGGCGGGGATCAACAAGGGCGACAACGCCTGCATCAAGATCAGCGAAGGGGATGCGTTGAAATACGAGGGCAAGGCCCCCTATGTCAGCAGCTTTGGCGATGTGCCGGAAGGCCAGCCGCTGGTCTACCTCAACAGCCTGCTGCAGGTGTCGGTGGCGCTGAACATGGACAGCTTCGCCGCCCAGCATCAGGTGCAATCCGGCGCCAACTGGCATATCAGCCTGAAGAAGTGCTCCTGACGACAAGCTGAGGTCACCGGGTGGCCGGTACACGGAGATAAAGAGGGCAGGCATCGACGGATGCCTGCCCTCTTGTCATGGCGTCCGAGGCAGGATGGTTGTTGTCAAAACACATATTTGCAAGGTGATATTGATAATGATTGTCATTTGGCTGGATAATCGCCGACTCCTCAGACCACTCACCCTTTGCACGATGAAAACCAGCCTCTTACTGGTCAGCCTGCTGATCCTGACCGCCTGCAATGACAACCATAGCCAGGCGCCCGTTCCCTCTGTGCCGGTGGTTACACCGCCCGTGGTAGAGCCGCCGGTAGAACCTCCGGTGGTGACGCCACCCACAGAGCCGCCGGTTGAGCCGGTACCGACCCATACCCGCAGCGAGTTGACCGTGCGGCTCGATGTGACGACCCGCCTGGGGCTGGGGGCCACCCTGCTGCTGCGCCAGGCCGCTACCGGCATCGCGGTGAGCGGAGAGGTGGGGGAGGAGCGCCCCTTGGTCATGACGCTGCCGGCCGGTTTGCTGCTGGATCAGCCGCTGGAGCTGGTGGGGAGCGACGGCAGCTATATTCTGCGCGCCGCGACGGCCCGAGTGGCCGATCTCGGTGCCACGGCACTGTCGGCCCGCCGCGCTGACGCACCTTCCTTGCGACTGGATGAAGAGGAGACGGCGCTGTTCCTGCTGGCCGACCGCAATGGAGACGGCACCCTCGATCAGAGCGAGTGGGGGCAACTGGCAGAGATCCGTCTGCAACAGCAAACACTCATCCAGGACTATGCAGCCCTGTTGCTGGCCCAGCGCCAGCCGGGGGCCGAGCTCAACTATCCGGACAGCTGGCAGATGCTGCTGGCCCTGCGTGCCGATCAGGGGGAGCGTAGCTGGTATCGGCGCAGCAACAGCAGCCCCATCGAGGCGGCGAGGCAGCTGCTCTATCCCGCCCAACCCAGCCAGCCCGACGAGCCGGAGACGGCCGAGCTGCTGCGCCTTGATGAGCAGGGCCGGCTGACGAGCGGCACTGACTGGCGTTGCCTGCACGATGTGCGCAGCCCCGCCGGGGTCAAGGGCAGTCAGTACTGGTTGCACGCCAGCGGCAGCAGCATCTTGCCGCAGAGCAGCCGTGCCGGGCTGGGAGTGGTGCCGACCGGCTGCGGACGCGGTGACTGGCGACTGCCTGGCCTGGCCGAATTTGAACGGCTGCTGGCGGCGGACAAGCAGAGTTGGCGCTACCCCCACACCTTTGCTCTGGCAGTGCCGACCCGGATCTGGCTGCAGGACGGCGCCGGCCGCCCCGCTCTTTACCAACCCGCCACGGGCAGCTGGCTCGAGGAGGGGGAGGGCAGCGTGCTCTGGTATGCGCTGGCGCCCTATCCGGTACGCCCTTCGGTCATCCGTGACGACAGCATGCCCGACATGGCCGCCCTGCGCGCCCAGTATGCCGGCCCTGCCACCCAATGGCCGGCCGCCAGGGTCGATGAGGGGGTCGAGTGGCAGGAGCTGGGGCCGCTGCCGGCGGTCCCCTTCCCGGCCGACAACCCTTACAGCCGGGCCAAGGTGGTGCTGGGCCAACAACTGTTCTTCGACAAGCGGCTCTCCCGGGCGCAAGACATCAGCTGTGCCAGCTGCCACGATCCGCAAAAGGGGTGGAGCGACGGGCTGAGCGTCTCGGTGGGCCATCAGGGGCAGAAGGGGACCCGCAACGCTCCCTCCATCCTCAACAGTGCTTTCAGCAGCAGCCAGTTCTGGGATGGCCGGGTCGGTTCCCTTGAAGAGCAGTCGCTGCACCCCATCCAGAATCCGGTGGAGATGGCGCTGGATCACGACGAACTGCTGGCGCGTCTGCGGGCCAGCCGCGACTACCCGGCGGCCTTTGCCACGGCGTTCGGTGACGAGGGGATCAGCCTGGAGCGGATCGCCAAGGCGATCGCCACCTTCGAGCGCACCATCATCAGCCGCGACAGCGACTTCGAGCGCTTCGTCCAAGGCGACGGGCAGGCCCTAAGCGACAAGGCGCTGTGGGGGATGCACCTCTATCGCACCGATGGCCGCTGCATGAACTGCCACTCCGGGCCGTTGCTGAGCCAGTACCGGTTCGAGAGCGTGGGGCTGGCCTACTATGGTCGCAATCTGGAAGACCGTGGCCGTTTCCTGCACACCCGCCAAAAGGCAGACATGGGGCGCTTCAAGACCCCCAGCCTGCGGGATGTGGCATTTACCGCACCTTATATGCACAACGGGGTCTTCCCCATCCTGGCGCAGCGTATCGGCAGTTCCGTGCAGGGGGTGGTGGCCATGTACAACTTCGGGGTGACCAAGTGGAGCAGCGGGGTGGGCTTCCCGACCGGGGTTGCGCAGTACGATCCCTTCTTCCCGCAAGCCTCCGATCACCTGCATGCGCTCGGTCTCTCCAACGACGAGCTGGATGCCATCGGTGAGTTCCTGCGTAGCGTGTCTGCCGAGCCGAGGCGCACTCCGGCCACGGTCGCCGAGCTCGGATTGAGCGGGGTGGCTGACGAGGCGCCGGTGTCTGCCATCGTGATCGATCTGCAGGTGACGCCGGCAGCCCCCCGGCTGGAAGTGGGCCAGGCGCTGGCTCTGCAGGCCGAACTGCGGCTGAGCGATGGCACGCGCAATCCGGCGCAGGGCCCCTTGCAGTGGCGCAGCATGACGCCGGAGCGGGTCAGCATCGACGGCGATGGAGTGCTGCGCGCTCTGGCGGTGGGGCCGGCCCGGGTGCAGGTGAGCACGGGCGAGCGGATGCTGGAACTGGCGGTGCAGGTGGTGGATGCCCAGCCCGATTTCAGCCAGGGTTGCCGTCATCCCGAGCTGGTGGCGGGCGAGCTGATCTTCGTCTGCCCCCTGACTCGCGCGGAAGCGGACCGGCTGGAGCTGGCCTACGACGGCAGTGCCAGGGATGAGGATGGGGATTACAACCCCTTCCCCCACGACTACGTGGTGATGAGCCAGGAGCGGGCTCGCGACTACTGCCAGCAGCTGGTGGCGCGTGGCCACGATGATTGGCGCCTGCCGGCGGCCAGGGAGCTGACGGCGCTGTTTGCCGCCTATCATCAGGTCGGTGAGGAGATGAAGCTGCTGACGGAGCAGGGCTGGCCGCTCTACAGCCGGCTCTGGAGTAGCGATGCCCCCAACGACGACGGGGAGGCCCCTCTGCTCGATCCGGGCAGCGGCGAGCTCATCACGGATCTGCCGCAAGAGGCTCACGGCGTCGCCTGCGTGCGGGCACGTTAGAGGAACTCGAGTCATGATCTCGACAAGGGCGCTGCGGCGCCCTTTTCATGGCCGGTTCTGCGGTGAGCCTTACTGCCCCTTGAGTGGTGCGGCTGCGGGTTGAAGCCGGATGGGCTGGGGTGGCAGCTCGCGCACGCTTACCACCACCTCATAGCGTTTGTCGGCTTCGGCCGGCGGAATGTTCTTGAACAGCGCCTGGGCGGTGGCCTGAGGATCCTGGCCCAGCTTGCTGGCGTGATAGAGGGAGGCGGGTAACGCCGGCGGGCGCGTGTCGGGACGACCGGCTGGCGGGGCTGGCAGCTCGCAGGCCTGGGCCGACAGGCTGGCAAGCAGCAGGGTAAGTGCGAGGGTGTAACGTGACATGGGATGACTCCATCCAGGGAAGATGGCCCATCAAACGCCAGGCGAGCCGCTATCTCAACGGCTTTTACGCTCCCTTTTCACCCTCTTTACAGTCATGACAACGGGCGCCTGGGCGCCCGTTGTGGATCCTGGCAACAGCGGGACTCAGAACTCGTTGGAGAGCGCCTTGTACCCCTTGACCAGATCGATGTTGGTGTGGGCCACGTCCTCGGAGAACTCGGCGGCATCCACCGAGACTCGAGGGATATGGTCCAGATCGCTCTGCTGGTTGATGCGGGTGGTGGAGGGGACGTAGAACTCCGGCGGCAGATCGCAGCCGTCCACCACCGAGTTGTGACGCACCACGGCGCCGTCACCTATGTGGCAGTTGAAGAGCACGCTGTTGAAGCCGATGAACACCCGGTTACCCACTTCGCACGGGCCGTGGACTATGCTGCGGTGGGCGATGGAGGTGTACTCGCCGATGGTGACCGCCGCGCCGGACTTGGAGTGGATGACGACCCCGTCCTGAATGTTGGAGTTGGCGCCGATGACGATGGGCTCCATGTCGCCGCTGGCATCCACCTCGTCGGCGCGGATCACCGCATAGGGGCCGACAAACACGTTCTCCTTGATGATCACCTTGCCACAGATGATGGCTGTCTTGTCGATATAGGCTGACTCGTCGATGACCGGCAGATGGCCGGAGGGATTCTTGCGGATCATGTTACATCCTGTTGAAGAGGAAAGCGGACGGGAAACAGGCCGGACGTGCGGGCCCGCCGGAGAGTCAGCTTACGCCTCGGTGCCGGGAGGGGAAACCCTTTACTGGTCTGACCCCGACATTGGCCGGCGCCCCGGCAGGGTGTTCCCTTTGGGCAAAATATGGGAGCATGGCCGTTCCCGAGGGCGAAACGGCCCGCTCGACACTATTTGCATAACCCTGGATATCCAAGATGAAGAAGATTGTTGTGCTGCTCGGCATGCTGCTGGCCCCCTGGTTCTCCTCTGCCGTTCAGGCCAAAGGGGAGGCCGGCGAGTTTGATTATTACGCCATGGCGCTCTCCTGGTCACCAGAGCACTGCGCCATCAAGCCGGCCGACCGGGACCAATGTTCCCGCCAGCTGGGATTCGTGCTACACGGGCTCTGGCCCCAGTACCAGCGCGGCTACCCGAGCAGCTGTACCCGCGAGCGGCTGGATCCTGCGATGGAGCAGCAATTTGCCGGCCTCTATCCCAGCCGCTTTCTCTATCGCCATGAGTGGGAGAAGCACGGCA
>NZ_CP077249.1:1675000-1797500 GCF_019047325.1 Aeromonas sp. FDAARGOS 1403
GAAGGTTGAGTAACATCAACTGGAGGACCGAACCCACTAACGTTGCAAAGTTAGGGGATGACCTGTGGCTGGGGGTGAAAGGCCAATCAAACTCGGAGATAGCTGGTTCTCCCCGAAAGCTATTTAGGTAGCGCCTCGGACGAATACTACTGGGGGTAGAGCACTGTTTGGGCTAGGGGGTCATCCCGACTTACCAACCCCATGCAAACTCCGAATACCAGTAAGTAATATCCGGGAGACACACGGCGGGTGCTAACGTCCGTCGTGAAGAGGGAAACAACCCAGACCGCCGGCTAAGGTCCCAAAGTTCTGGTTAAGTGGGAAACGATGTGGGAAGGCTCAGACAGCTAGGATGTTGGCTTAGAAGCAGCCATCATTTAAAGAAAGCGTAATAGCTCACTAGTCGAGTCGGCCTGCGCGGAAGATGTAACGGGGCTCAAACCAGGCACCGAAGCCGCGGATTCACGCTAAGCGTGAGTGGTAGGGGAGCGTTCTGTAAGTCTGCGAAGGTGTGTCGAGAGGCATGCTGGAGATATCAGAAGTGCGAATGCTGACGTAAGTAACGATAAAGGGGGTGAAAAGCCTCCTCGCCGGAAGACCAAGGGTTCCTGTCCAACGTTAATCGGGGCAGGGTGAGTCGACCCCTAAGGTGAGGCCGAAAGGCGTAATCGATGGGAAGCAGGTTAATATTCCTGCACGACTTGTAATTGCGATGGGGGGACGGAGAAGGCTAGGTGGGCCAGGCGACGGTTGTCCTGGTGAAAGTGCGTAGGTGGTGTTTCTAGGCAAATCCGGAGACACAACACTGAGACACGAGACGAACGCACCACGGTGCGGAAGCCATTGATGCCCTGCTTCCAGGAAAAGCCTCTAAGCTTCAGATTACAAGTCATCGTACCCCAAACCGACACAGGTGGTCGGGTAGAGAATACCAAGGCGCTTGAGAGAACTCGGGTGAAGGAACTAGGCAAAATAGTACCGTAACTTCGGGAGAAGGTACGCTCTTGTTGGTGAAGTCCCTTGCGGATGGAGCTGACGGGAGTCGCAGTGACCAGATGGCTGGGACTGTTTATCAAAAACACAGCACTCTGCAAACACGAAAGTGGACGTATAGGGTGTGACACCTGCCCGGTGCCGGAAGGTTAATTGATGGGGTTAGCGCAAGCGAAGCTCTTGATCGAAGCCCCGGTAAACGGCGGCCGTAACTATAACGGTCCTAAGGTAGCGAAATTCCTTGTCGGGTAAGTTCCGACCTGCACGAATGGTGTAACCATGGCCATGCTGTCTCCACCCGAGACTCAGTGAAATCGAATTCGCCGTGAAGATGCGGTGTACCCGCGGCTAGACGGAAAGACCCCGTGAACCTTTACTACAGCTTGGCACTGAACATTGAACCTACATGTGTAGGATAGGTGGGAGGCTTTGAAGGCGTGACGCCAGTTGCGCTGGAGCCGTCCTTGAAATACCACCCTTGTATGTTTGATGTTCTAACGCAGGGCCCTGAATCGGGCTCGCGGACAGTGCCTGGTGGGTAGTTTGACTGGGGCGGTCTCCTCCCAAAGAGTAACGGAGGAGCACGAAGGTTGGCTAATCCTGGTCGGACATCAGGAGGTTAGTGCAATGGCATAAGCCAGCTTAACTGCGAGACGGACAGGTCGAGCAGGTACGAAAGTAGGTCATAGTGATCCGGTGGTTCTGAATGGAAGGGCCATCGCTCAACGGATAAAAGGTACTCCGGGGATAACAGGCTGATACCGCCCAAGAGTTCATATCGACGGCGGTGTTTGGCACCTCGATGTCGGCTCATCACATCCTGGGGCTGAAGTCGGTCCCAAGGGTATGGCTGTTCGCCATTTAAAGTGGTACGCGAGCTGGGTTCAGAACGTCGTGAGACAGTTCGGTCCCTATCTGCCGTGGGCGTTGGATGATTGAAGGGAGTTGCTCCTAGTACGAGAGGACCGGAGTGAACGAACCTCTGGTGTTCGGGTTGTCACGCCAGTGGCACTGCCCGGTAGCTAAGTTCGGAATCGATAACCGCTGAAAGCATCTAAGCGGGAAGCGAGCCCTGAGATGAGTCATCCCTGACCCCTTGAGGGTCCTAAAGGGCCGTTGGAGACCACAACGTTGATAGGTGGGGTGTGTAAGCGCGGCGACGTGTTGAGCTAACCCATACTAATTACCCGTGAGGCTTAACCATACAACACCCAAGAAGTGTTCTAAGGCTTGTAGCAGATACCGAGAACGAAGAATTAAATCAGCTTTTTCAGATTGAAGAATTTGCCTGGCGGCAATAGCGCAGTGGAACCACCTGACCCCATGCCGAACTCAGAAGTGAAACGCTGTAGCGCCGATGGTAGTGTGGCATTCGCCATGCGAGAGTAGGACACTGCCAGGCACCCAATTAAACGGTGATGTGAAAGACATGACCGGCTGCGAGGATGACACCTCAGAAGAAGCGGCAAAAGATTTAGCGAAAGCTAACCGAATGCGGAGCGGTAGTTCAGTCGGTTAGAATACCGGCCTGTCACGCCGGGGGTCGCGGGTTCGAGTCCCGTCCGCTCCGCCACTAAATTGAAAGGCCTTCCCTGACGGGAAGGCCTTTTTGCTGTCTGGCTTTTGCAAACGGGATGAGGAAACAAGGGACAACCGCCAGGGCTGCGACTTGCCACTGGCAACTCGGTCCCTGTCTGTTGTCCCTTGTGCTTGAGCCGGACTCTGTCTGTCTCCCCGTCCGCTCCGCCACGAAAAGAAGCCCAGTCGAAAGACTGGGCTTCTTTTCGTTTGCTTCCCTCTCTATTACCTCTTCTTCCTCTTTTATATCCCGCTGATTTATCACGTTATGGGTGTTGTGCCTCAAGGCTTTCCATCAGGGATGGGGTTCGGCATACAATGCGCCTTTGGTGTCAGATGAGAGTCCCCCTATGTTTTGTCCGCGTTGTGGTTCCGGATCTCTGCAACAGCGCAGCGAGAAAGAGTTCGCCTGTGGCTGTGGTTTTCACTATTTCCAGAATGTGGCGTCGGCCGTGATGGTGGCGCTGTGCTGGCAGGACGAGCTGCTGGTCGCGGTGCGGGCCTGTGATCCAGGCCGGGGCTTGCTGGATCTGCCGGGTGGCTTCGTCGATCCCGGCGAATCGTTGGAGGAAGCCTTGGTGAGGGAGCTCAAGGAGGAGCTGGGGCTGAACCTGACGGGGGAGACGCCGCGCTACTTGGGCTCCTATGCCAACGTCTATCCCTATGACGATGTGATCTATCACACCTGCGATACCGTGTTCTTGCTGGAGTTGGCAGACAAGCCTTTGGTGGTGGCGGCCGATGATGTGGCCGCCTGCGAGTGGCGCAAGCTGGCCGGCCTTGCCCCTGCCGAGTTTGCCTTTCGCTCTACCGGCGCCGCCATCAACCAGTTGCAGCGGCTGCGGGGCTAACCGATCGCTGTGATGACAGGGCGGAGCAGCTAGCCCGGCAGGTGGAGGGTGACGATCAGGCCGCCCTCTTCGCCGTTTCTGGCGTCGACCCGCCCGCCCTGGGCCTGGATGGCCTTGCGGGTGATGGCAAGGCCCAGCCCATAGCCCTTGCCTGCGGCGGGGGAGCCGATCCGCACGAAGGGATCGAAGATGCTGGAGAGCTTGCTCTCATCCACACCGATCCCCTGATCCGCCACCTCGATGACGAACTCGCTGCCCTGCTGCATCAGGGTCAGGTGGATGCACTGGCCCGCCTGCGAGAAGCGCAGGGCATTGCGCAGCACGTTGTCGAGAGCCCGGCGGATCAGCTCCGCCTGTCCGCAGACCGTGTACTCCCGGGTTTCATCCACCCAGGTTTTGATCTCGATGCCCATATGCTGCGCCTCGTAGCGGGCATCGCTCACCACGGCGTCGACCAGCCCCTGCAGATCGTAATACTCCTCGCTATCCCGCTCGCCATGGCCAGCACGGGTGAGGGTCAGCAGTTCGCCGATCATCTTGTCCATGCGCTGGGTCTCGAGCTGGATCCGCGCCAGGGATCCCGCGATCCTGGCCGGATCCTGCTGGGCCAGGCCGATGGCCAGCTGCAGCCTGGCAAGGGGGGATCGCAGCTCGTGGGAGACGTCGTGCAACAGCTGCTCGCGGCTCTCCACCAGCAGTTGCAGCCGCTCGGCCATGGCATCGAAGTCGCGGGCCGCATCGCTTATCTCGTCGTGGCGCCGCCGCATGGCGGGATAGAGGCGCACATCAAGCTCACCCTGGGCGAGGCGCGCGAACCCCTGTCGGAAGCGGTTCATGGGACGAGTCAGGTGCCAGGCGAGCAGGGCACTGAAGAAGAGGCCGCCAAGCCCGCCGATCCACCACATGGGGGGCGGCATGTTGAGCCAGTTGCGGTGGGGCTGGGGTGGGGCCAGCAACTGCTGCAGGCCGGCGCCGTCGTAGTCGAGCCGATAGTGCTGGCCATCGGCCCCCGGCAGGATGCGGCCGCTCAGCGTCGTGGCTGGTTCTGTTGTGATCGGTTCAAGCTGCAGCAGCCTTCGCTCCCGGGCCGGCCAGCTGGCCTGCAGGGCTGCGACTGCAGCCGGTCCCTGTCGCTGCAGCAGGCTGGCGGCCGCCTCCAGCTGGCGTTCGGCCAGCTGGCTTGCCATCCGCTGCTCCGGCGGTCCCTCATGGCGATAGAGGCTGAAGGCCACCCACAGCAGCTGGCTCATCATGATGATGGTGAACCAGAAGCCGAACAGGATCTTCCAGAACAGGCGCCCCTTGAGGATCATGCCAGCCGGTATCCTATGCTGCGCACCGTCTCGATGCCGACGGCTTCCCCCGCCAGGGCCTGCAGCTTCTGGCGGATATTGCAGATGTGCACGTCGACGCTGCGATCATAGGGCTCGCGTGGGCGGCCCAGCCCATGCAGGGAGAGCTCATCCTTGCTGACCACCCGCTCCGGCGAGCGCAGCAGCAGCTCCAGCAGGTTGAACTCGGTGGCGGTCAGCTCCAGCGGCTGCGTTTGCCAGTGACACTGACGGCTGGCGGGGGAGAGCACCAGCTCGCCAAGACGCAGTCCCTGCTCTTTGCCTGGATGGGCGGGGGCCGGCTCGACCCGGCGCAGCACGGCCCTCAGCCTGGCCACCAGCTCCCTCGGGTAGCAGGGTTTGGGCACATAGTCATCGGCCCCCATCTCGAGTCCGATCACCCGATCGATATTGTCCCCCTTGGCGGTGAGCATAATGACGGGGATCCGGCTGTCGCGACGGATCTGGCGCAGCACCTCGCTGCCGTTCAGGTCAGGCAGCATGATGTCGAGCACCACGGCGGCATAGTTGCCGGAGAGGGCGTGCTGCACGCCGCTCTTGCCGGTCAGCACATGGGTGGTGGCAAAGCCTTCTCCGCCCAGGTATTCGCTCAGCATGGTGCCAAGCTCCAGATCATCGTCCACCAGCAGGATCTTCATCGCTCTTCTCCGTCTCGGGTTGGCGCCATTTTCCCGTGTCTGTCCCCGCCTGACAGCTGCTTTTACGCAATCCTTACACTGCCCTGCAAGAGGCTTAACCGGACATTGGAGTAGATTGCCCGGGTCTGTTTCATCCTCTGTTTTAGCCAAGGATATCCGCGATGACCCCTGTCCGTCTTCTCGTTGTTCGCCTGCTGCTGCCCGCCCTGCTGCTGGTCGGCGCCGGCTGGCTGTGGCTGCCCTCCAGGGCGGCGCCGGCTGCCGCCTATATCACGGCTTCGGCCGAGCGGCGGGATCTGGAGCAGAGCGTGCTGGCCGACGGCACCCTGCAGGCCCAGAAGCTGGTGAGTGTGGGGGCCCAGGTGTCGGGGCAGATCAAGGCGCTGCACGTGGCACTGGGGGACGAGGTGAAGCAGGGCGATCTGCTGGTCGAGATCGACGATCTCACCCAGCAGAACGCCCTCAAGGATGCCGAAGCCGCTCTCGACAACGTGCAGGCCCAGCTGGCCTCGCGCCGGGCAACTTTGCGCAACAACCAGCTGGCCTTCGAGCGCCAGCGCAAGGTGCTGGCTCGCGGATTGGGCAGTCAGGCCGACTACGACAGCGCGGAGGCGACCCTGACGGCCACCCGTGCCGACATCCGGGCGTTGACGGCGCAGGCGGTGCAGGCCCGCATCGCGGTCGATACCGCCAAAGTGAATCTGGGTTACACCCGCATCGTCTCCCCCATGGCGGGCACCATAGTGGCGATCCCGGTGGAGCAGGGGCAGACGGTCAACGCGGTGCAGAGTACCCCGACCATGGTCAAGGTGGCGCGACTCGACACCATGACGGTGGAGGCGCAGATCTCGGAGGCGGACGTGATCAGGGTGAAGGCCGGCCTGCCCAGCTATTTCACCGTGCTGGGAGCGCCCGAACAGCGCTACCAGGCCAGCTTGCGTGCCATCGAACCCGCCCCCGACACCATCAACGACGACACGACCAGCAGTTCGACCAGCACGGCCGTCTACTACAACGGCCTCTTCGAGGTGGAAAATCCGCAGCGGGCCCTGCGCATCGGCATGACGGCCCAGGTGCACATTGTGCTGGCGACCGAACGCAACGCGCTGGTGATCCCGGCCATCGCCCTGAGCGAGGGGCGAGTACAGGTGGTAGATGGGAACGGTCGTCCGCAATGGCGGCAGGTGAAGGTCGGCCTCAACAACAAGGTGGATGCCCAGATCCTGGACGGGCTGGCGGAGGGGGAGGCCGTGGTGGTGAGCCAGTTGACGGCCCAGCACCAGCAGAGCGGGCGGATGGGTCCGCCCATGGGGATGTGATGATGAGAGAACCACTGCTGCAACTGAGCGGTATCCGCCGCCATTTTGGCGACGGGGAGCGGCGCGTCGAGGTGCTCAAGGGCATCGACCTGACCATAACGCGGGGCGAGATGGTGGCCATCGTCGGCGCCTCCGGCTCCGGCAAGTCGACCCTGCTCAATATTCTGGGCTGCCTCGATCAGCCGAGCGAGGGCGACTACCGGGTGGCCGGACGGGAGACGAGCCGGCTGACGGCCGATGCGCTGGCGACCCTGCGCCGCGAGCACTTCGGCTTCATCTTTCAGCGCTACCACCTGCTGGGGGATCTCAGTGCCCGCGACAACGTGGCGCTGCCCGCCCTCTATGCCGGGTTGGCCGGCGATGCGCGCAAGGCGCGGGCCGAGAGCCTGCTGCAGCGACTCGGGCTAGGCAGCCGGCTCGACTACAAGCCGAGCCAGCTCTCCGGCGGCCAGCAGCAGCGGGTCAGCATTGCCCGTGCCCTCATCAACGGCGGTCAGGTGATCCTGGCGGACGAGCCGACCGGCGCCCTCGACAGCCAGAGTGGGGCTGAGGTGCTCGGCATATTGAATGGGCTGCACCGCGAGGGGCATACGCTGGTGATCGTGACCCACGACATGGCGATCGCCGAGCAGGCCGAGCGGATCATCGAGCTGAAAGATGGCGAGGTGGTGGCCGACCGTCGTCGCGAGTCGGCACAGCCGCTTTCCGCACGCATTGGGTCCCGGGCCGGCGAAGGGGCGCGCGGTGGTCTGGCCGGGCGGCTCGGCGCCGCCTTCAAGATGGCGCTGCTGGCCATGCAGGCCCAGCGCATGCGCACCTTCCTCACCATGCTCGGCATCATCATCGGTATCGCCGCCGTGGTGTCTGTGGTGGCGCTCGGGCGCGGCTCCCAGCAGCAGGTGCTGGCCAACATCAACGCCATGGGCACCAGCACCCTGGAGATCTTCCCCGGCAGCGGCTTCGGCGATCGGCGGGCCGACGCAGTCCAGACCCTCAGGGTGGGGGACGCCGAGGCCCTCGCCGGGCTTGGTTATGTGCACAGCGTGACCCCCAGCCTGGCCACCAGCGTCACCCTGCGCCGGGGCAGTCAGGCGGTGCTGGGTTCGGTGAACGGGGTGGGGGAGCAGTTCTTCCAGGTGCGCGGCTATCGACTGCTGCAAGGCATGCTGTTCGATGCCACCAGCGTGGCCGACATGGCGCAGGAGGTGGTGATCGACGAGAACAGCCTGGCGCGCCTGTTTGCCGCGGGGGAGTCGCCGCTCGGTCAGGTGATCCTGCTGGGTAGCCTGCCGTGCCGGGTGATCGGGGTGGTGGCCCGCAACCAGAGCGGCTTTGGCAGCGACGAGAACCTCAACGTCTGGATCCCCCACACCACGGCCATGACGCGGATGCTGGGCCAGAGCCACCTGCGCAGCATCAGCGTGCGGGTGCAGGACGAGGTGGCGCTGGCCGCCGCCGAGGATGGCATCACCCGCCTGCTGCGTGAACGGCACGGCGCTCAGGATTTCTTCGTGCTCAACACCGACAGCATCCGTCAGGCGATCACCAGCACCAATGCCACCCTGACCCTGCTGATCGCCATGATTGCGCTCATCTCCCTGGTGGTGGGCGGTATCGGGGTGATGAACATCATGCTGGTGTCGGTGAGTGAGCGCACCCGCGAGATCGGCGTGCGGATGGCGGTGGGGGCCAGAACCGGCGACATACTGCAGCAGTTCTTGATCGAGGCGGTGCTGGTCTGCCTGCTGGGCGGGGCGGCCGGGGTGCTGCTCTCCCTGCTGGTCGGCGTCTTGTTCGAGCACTTCAGCAGCCAGTTTACCCTGAGCTACTCCCTGGACGCCGTGCTGATGGCCTTCTTCTGCTCGAGCCTCATCGGCGTGCTGTTTGGCTTCTTCCCGGCGCGGCGAGCGGCGCGGATGGACCCCATCCACGCCCTGGAGCGGGAGTAGCCACTATCTTCGGCGCCCGCTGCGCCACCCCATTCGCCGGCGTTGCCGAGGGCTCATCCCGCCCCCGGTGGCGCGGCGAATTGGCCGGACGGCATCCCGTGCCAGTCCGGCAGCCTGAACCGTGTCATCGACGTGACACAGCCTGCTCTGCGCGGGTTTTCAACCGGGCCCCTGGCCCGGTTCTTTTTCCCATGCGAAAAAAAGGCGCCACCCGAGGGGGACGCCTGAAAGGTCAAACCTTGCGGTTTGCGGACCAACGGAACCAAGATTTCACACACATCACACTCTCAGCACTTCTCTCGGCAGGCTCAGCCCTGCCACTTGCCTCCTTCCACTATCACGTCGTCGGGATTGGTATCGGCGCTCAACTTGTCGCGCACATACTGGTCATAGAGTTTCAGCAGGTACTTCTCTTCCCCCAGCTTGGCGAGACGGTCGTTGACCCAGTCACGCAGCTCGATATTGCCCTTCTTCACCGCCGGCGCGATGGGGTCTTCCGAGCCCAGCTTCTCGGGCAGGACGCGATAGCCCGGGTTCTCCTTGGCCCAGCTGAAGAGCACCAGGTTGTCCTGGGCGTAGGCGTCGCCGCGGCCCTGGGCCAGTGCCTGCAGGGATTCGGTGTTCTTCTCGAACTTGAGCACCTTCCAGTCCGGGTGGTTGCGGGTCAGCCAGATGTCGGCCGTGGTGCCGGTGGTGACGATCAGGGTCTTGTCCGCGAGATCGTTCAGTCCCTTGGCGGCGCTCTTCTCCGGTACCAGCACCTGCACCGCGACCTTGAGGTTCGGGTTGGTGAAGTCCACCACCTGCCGCCGCTCCGGGGTCACCGTCATGTTGGCGAGGATGAGATCCACCTTGTCGCTTTGCAGGAAGGGGATGCGGCTGGCGGGCTCCACCGCCACGAACTCGACCTTGTTCTCGTCCCCCAGCAGGTCCTTGGCGAAACGGCGACCGAGGTCGGTGTCAAAGCCGATGTAGTTGCCCTTCTCGTCCACATAGCCGAAGGGGGGCTTGTCGGTGAAGACGCCGACGATGAGCTTGTCACGGGCCTTGATCTTGTCGAGTGAACCGTCCGCCGCATGGGCGGCGCCGCTGGCGAGACCCAGTCCCAGCAAGGCACTGAACAGAACCGAGGTGATTTTTTTCATGCTGACTCCTTTCGTTTGATGACAGTTGTATAAGAAAACTTGGCGAGGAACTGGCGGGCACGCTGGCTGCGCGGGTGCTCGAAAAATTGATGGGGGGCGGCCTGCTCCAGAATGTGGCCGCCGTCCATGAAGACGATGCGATCCGCCACCGCCTGGGCGAACACCAGCTCGTGGGTGACGATGAGCAGGGTCATACCACTGCCGGCGAGATCGCGGATCACCTCCAGCACCTCCTGCACCATCTCGGGATCCAGCGCAGCGGTCACCTCGTCAAACAGCATCACCTGCGGGTTCATGCAGAGCGCCCGCACGATGGCGATGCGCTGCTGCTGGCCGCCGGAGAGCTGGCGCGGATAGTCGTGGCGCCGCTCCCACAGGCCGATGCGGGTCAGCAGCTGTTCCGCCTGCAGCAGGGCCTCCTGCCGCTCTCGTTTTTGCACCTGAAAGGGGCCGAGCAGCACGTTCTCCAACACCGTCAGGTTGGGGAAGAGGTGATAGCTCTGGAACACCATGCCGATCCGCTGGCGCAGCCGCTGCCAGTCGGTGCTGGCATCCAGAAACTCTCCGTCGAAGCGAATGTCGCCCCCCTGAATGGGTTCGAGCCCGTTGAGGGTGCGCAGCAAGGTACTCTTGCCGCAGCCGCTCGGCCCCAGGATGACGATCACTTCCCCCGGGTTCACCGTGAGGCTGACCTCATCCAGTACCCGGTTTTGGCCGAATTGTTTGCTGACAGCATTGAGCTCAAGCAGAGGTGTCATACCGCATTACCCCATTGTTGCTCCAGCCGGCGCGAGGCGAGCGAGAGCGGATAGCAGACCAGAAAAAAGAACAGGAACAGCAGACCGTAGATGAGCAGCGAGCCATAGGTACGCTCGATGATCTGCTGGCCCACCTTGATCACCTCCACCACCCCGATCAGCACCGCCAGCGAGCTGGTCTTGATGATGCGGGTGTAGATGTTGATGGTGGGCGGCGTCAGCCGTTGCAGCGCCTGGGGCAGCAGCACGTGGCGATAGAGCTGCCAGCGGGAGAGCCCGAGCGCCAGGCCGGCCTCCTGCTGGCCGCGGGCGAGGGAGTTGAGGCCACCGCGCGCCACCTCTCCCACCTCGCTGGCGCCCCACAGGGCCAGCACCAGCACGGCGCACCAGAAGGCTGGGATGTCCAGGCCGAAGAAGATCGGCAGCCCGAAGTAGAAGAGGTATAGCCAGACCAGCACGGGCACTACCCGAAACAGCTCCAGATAGACCCGTAGTGCTCCCCGAGTCAGCCTTCCCCCCTGCTGGGCCAGCACGCCGTAACCGACCCCGCCCAGGGTGGCGAACAGGATGGCTAGCAGCGAGATGGCGAGGGTCTGACCCGCGCCCACCGCCAGCAGCGGCAGCGCCTGCGTCAGCTGCTCAGTGACCGGACTGACCATAGTGATCCCTCCTTTCCTGTGCCTTGGTGACGAGTGATAGCGGTAGCAGGACGATCGATGCCTGAATCAGCGATTCAATGACCGAACTGACCATATTGATCCCTCCTTTCCTGCGCTTCGGTGACGAGTGATAGCGATAGCAGAACGATCGATGCCTGCATCAGTTGCTCAATGACCGAACTGACCATGTTGCAGCCTCCTTTCAACGACCCGCAGGGCGAGCGACAGCGGCAGAAAGATCAGCACGCACATCAAGGTCAGCACCGTCAGCATTTCGTAGGTCTTGTAGTAGAGGGCGATGTAGTTTTTGGTTGTGTAGAGCAGCTCCGGCACCGCCACCGCCGAGGCCACCGTGGTCTCTTTCAGCAGAAAGATGAAGTTGGCAAACAGCGCCGGCAGGCTGGCGAGCCAGGCCTGGGGCAGCTGCACGTGGCGCAGCAGCTGCCAGCGGGAGAGGCCGATGGCTCGCCCCGCCTCCAGCTGGCTGGGGGGGATTGCCTGAATGCCCGCCCGCAGCGCCTCGGTCAGGTAGCCGCCGCCGAGGAAGGTCATGGCGATCACCGCCGTGGCAAAGCCCGACAGCGACAGGCCGAGCGCCGGCAGCCCGAAGTAGAGAAAGAACAGCTGGATCAAGAGCGGCGTGTTGCGGGCCAGCTCAACATAGGCGCGGATCACCCCGTTCAGCCAGGGTCGATGCAGGCTTTGCAGCGTCACATTGAGCAGCGCCACGGCGAGCGAGGTGAGGATCACGATGGCGCCGAGCTGCAAGGTGACCCAGACCGATTGGCCGAACGCCGGCAGGGTGGTGAGGACAAAAGACCAGTCGAAGCTCATGCCGGGATCCTCCCGTCGCGGCGCAGCCGCTGGGGCACGACCGTGATGGCGTCCGGGTACTTGATGCCGGCGCCGGTGTTGAGTACCACCACCCGCTCGCCCCCCTGGATCCAGCCCGCTTCCCGCAGCTGGCGGGCGGCGGCGAAGGCGGCCGCCCCTTCCGGGCAGACGAAGCAGCCCTCCTGGGAGGCGAGCTGACGCAGCTCGCGCTGGATGGCGCCATCTTCCACCGCGACGGCGCAGCCCTCGGTACGATAGAGGGCGTCCAGCACCAGAAAATCCCCCAGCGCCTTGGGTACGTTGATGCCAAAGGCGAGGGTCTGGGAGTCGGGCCAGAAGCGCGATTCGCGCTCCCCCTGCTGCCAGGCCTGGACGATAGGCGCGCAGCCGCTCGCCTGCACTGCCACCAGGCGCGGCAGCGGCCCCTGCACCCAGCCCAGCTCCTGCAACTCCCGCAGTGCCTTGTAGATGCCGATGAGGCCGACTCCGCCGCCGGTGGGATAGAGGATGACGTCCGGCAGGGTCCAGCCGAGTTGTTCGGCGATTTCGAACCCCATGGTCTTCTTGCCCTCGATGCGATAGGGCTCCTTGAGGGTGGAGGCATCAAGCAGCCCCTGCTGCGCCACCGCCTCGGCCACCTGGCGACCGGCGTCGCTGATGAGGCCGTCCACCAGATAGAGGCGGGCACCGGCCAGGGCGCTCTCCAGCCTTGTGATGGCGGGGGCTGCCTGCGGCTGGACTATGGTGCTGCGCAAGCCGGCGCGGGCGCCGTAGAGTGCCCAGGCCGCACCGGCGTTGCCGTTGGTGGGCATGGCGAAGTGGCTGACGCCGAGTTCGCGGGCGCGGGAGACGCCGACCGCGGCACCGCGGGCCTTGAAGGAGCCGGTGGGGGTGAGGCTCTCATCCTTCATCCAGAGATCCGGAATGCCGACCTGCTTGCCGAGGCGCGGCAGCGGCAACAGCGGGGTGAAGCCTTCCCCCAGGGTGACCACCTGGGCGGGGTCGCGCACCGGCAGCAGCTCGTGGTAGCGCCACAGGCTGGCGGGGCGACCCAGCAGGGCGGCCGGATGCCAGGCCTGCTTCAGGGCCTCTAGGTCGTAGCTGGCCAGCAAGGGGGCGCCGACCGGGCTCAGCTGCTGGGGCTGATCGGCATCCACAACCTCGCCGGTCTTGCTGCAACGCAGATGTGATAGGTAGCTGTACGGCATGCTTTATCCTGAATGGCTCACGTTGGCTGGTGTCTTATTCCATCCTGTGACCCAAGTGCCGGATAACAAACAAAATAAACTGGCAAACCTAAGCGAAAAAATTCATATGACTCCGCTTGTTCCGGGTTGTGGCGGTTTCCCGCTCATGTCGCCTGGTCACCCGCTGGGGGGTTGGGCCATCCGGCACTCTTTGCTAACCTGCCCGCTTCACCGAAATTGCAGGGAGCCGCATCGATGCGAGCGATTGTCAGCCTGCTGGCCCTGTCACTGCTCTGTGCGTGCAGCGGCCAGCCAACCAGAGAGGATGCCATGTCAGGGAAAGCGCGCCTTCACTACCCCGTCACCCGCCAGGGTGAGCAGGTGGATCACTACTTCGGTCAGGCCGTGGCCGACCCCTATCGCTGGCTGGAGGATGACCGCAGCCCCGAGACCGAAGCCTGGGTCAAGGCCCAGAATGCAGTGACCCAGGGTTATCTGGCACAGATCCCGTATCGCGCCGCTATCAAGGAGAAGCTGGCCGCTTCCTGGAACTACGCCAAGGAGGGGGCGCCGTTTCGCGAGGGGCGCTACCACTACTTCTTCAAGAACGACGGACTGCAGAACCAGAACGTGCTGTGGCGCCAGCAGGAGGGCAAGCCGGCCGAGGTGTTCCTCGATCCCAATACCCTCAGCCCCGACGGCACCACGGCACTGGATCAGCTGAGCTTCTCCCGCGATGGCCGCATCCTGGCCTACTCGCTGTCGCTGGCGGGTAGCGACTGGCGCGAGATCCACCTGATGGACGTGGAGAGCAAGCAGCCGCTAGAGGCGCCCCTCAAGGATGTGAAGTTCAGCGGCATCAGCTGGCTTGGCAACGAGGGCTTCTTCTACTCGAGCTACGACAAGCCCGACGGCAGCGAGCTGTCGGCCAGGACCGATCAGCACAAGGTCTATTTCCACCGGCTCGGCACGGCGCAGCAGGATGACCGGCTGGTGTTCGGCGCCATCCCGGCCCAGCACCACCGCTACGTGGGGGCGACCGTCACCGAGGATGACCGCTTCCTGCTCATCTCGGCGGCGAACTCCACCTCCGGCAACCGCCTCTATGTGAAGGATCTGAGCCAGGAGAACGCGCCGCTGTTGACGGTGCAGGGGGATCTGGACGCGGATGTGAGCCTGGTGGACAACAAGGGCAGCACCCTTTACCTGCTGACCAACAGGGACGCCCCCAACCGCCGGCTGGTGACGGTGGATGCCGCCAACCCGGGGCCGGCCCACTGGCGCGACCTTATCCCCGAGCGTCAGCAGGTGCTGACGGTGCACAGCGGCAGCGGCTATCTGTTTGCCGAGTACATGGTGGATGCCACCGCCCGGGTCGAGCAGTTCGACTACGAGGGCAAGCGGGTGCGCGAGGTGGCGCTGCCCGGCCTTGGCAGCGTCAGCGGCTTCAACGGCAAGCACGATGATCCCGCACTCTACTTCGGTTTCGAGAACTATGCCCAGCCGCCCACACTCTACCGGTTCGAGCCCAAGAGCGGCGCCATCAGCCTCTATCGCGCCTCGGCGGCGCCGTTCAAGCCAGAGGATTACGTCTCCGAGCAGCGCTTCTACCAGAGCAAGGACGGCACCCGGGTGCCGCTCATCATCAGCTACCGCAAGGGGCTGAAACTCGATGGCAGCAACCCGACCATCCTCTACGGCTATGGCGGCTTCGACGTGAGCCTGACTCCGAGCTTCAGCGTGTCGGTGGCCAACTGGCTGGATCTGGGGGGCGTCTATGCGGTGGCCAACCTGCGCGGGGGCGGTGAGTACGGCCAGGCCTGGCACCTGGCGGGCACCCAGCAGAACAAACAGAACGTGTTCGACGACTTCATCGCGGCGGCCGAGTACCTCAAGGCCGAGGGCTACACCCGCACCGATCGGTTGGCGATCCGCGGTGGCTCCAACGGCGGTCTGCTGGTGGGGGCCGTGATGACCCAGCGGCCGGATCTGATGCGGGTCGCCCTGCCGGCGGTGGGGGTGCTCGACATGCTGCGCTACCATACCTTCACCGCCGGGGCGGGCTGGGCCTATGACTACGGCACCAGCGCCGACAGCGAGGCCATGTTCGACTACCTGAAGGGCTACTCGCCGCTGCACAATGTCCGGCCCGGGGTAAGCTACCCCTCGACTATGGTGACCACGGCGGATCACGACGATCGGGTGGTACCGGCTCACTCCTTCAAGTTTGCCGCCACCCTGCAGGCCGACAATGCGGGCCCCCATCCCCAGCTCATCCGCATCGAGACCAATGCCGGGCACGGGGCGGGCACGCCGGTGGCCAAGCTGATCGAGCAGAGTGCGGACATCTATGCCTTCACCCTGTACGAGATGGGCTACCGGGAGCTGCCGCGTCAGCCTTGATCCGGGCGAGACGGGCGTCAGCCATCCACTATCATCAGGGCCCTGCGGGGCCCTTTTCATTGCCGCGCGTTTGAACGCCGACCTGCGACCATCCCTGTCTCGCCGGTGGCCCGTTTTGGCAGACGGGCCCCATCTGTTATCCCCCCCGGTGGTATAGTCAGTCACAAGATCCGCATTCAAGGAGCCCATCGTGAAGAAGATCATCTACATCCTGCTGGGGTTGGCGCTGGCGGCCGTGGTGGCCATCACCGCCCTGGTGTCCCTCATCGACCCCAATCAGTTCAAGCCTCAGCTGGTGGAGCAGGTGCGCAAAAGCACCGGCCGCGAGCTGGTGATGGAGGGGGCGATCGGCTGGCGCTTCTGGCCGAGCCTTGGCCTCTCCCTCGAGAAGGTGGCGCTGCGCAACCCCGCCGGTTTCGCCGAGCCCGACCTGGTGCGCTTCGAGCGCGGGGAGGCCTCGGTGGGCCTGCTGCCGCTGCTCTCCCACAAGCTTGAGATAGGCAAGGTGACCCTGAGCGGTGCCCACCTGTTTATCCAGACCAAGGCTGACGGCAGCTCCAACCTGAGCGATCTCATCAAGACGACCAAACAGGGGGCGGATGCCTCGCCGGCGGGCGAGAGTCAGCCGGCTGCCCCGGCCGCCAGTGACAAGCAACCCTGGCAGATCAGCCTGCAAGGGGTGGAGCTGCAACAGGCCAGCGCCCTGCTGCAGGACGATCGCAACGGCACAGTCTCCCGCCTCGAACAACTGGACCTGAACCTGGGCCAGCTGGTGGTGGATCAGTGGGTGCCGGTGACCCTGGCCGCCAAGGGGGCCCAGGGGGTGCTGGCATTTGATCTCAAGGGGCAGGCCCAGCTCAAGCTGGCCCAGGATGAGAGCCGCAGCGAGCTCAAGGAGCTCAGCCTGGAGGGGAGCCTGAAGGATCCGGTGCAGCGGCTCGACGCCTTCTCCCTCAAGGCCGATCGGCTGGCGCTGGGGGAGTGGAGCAGCCTCACGCTCAGTTTGCAGGGCGCCCAGGGGGCGGCGGACAAGCCGACCCTGGCCGGCACCCTGGAGGGCACCCTCAAGGCGCGGCTCGATGAGAACCGACAACTGCTGGAGGTGTCGGATGCCGTGCTGGCCGCCAAACTCACTGGTGATGCCCTGCCACGCCCGCAACTGCTGGTGAAGCTGGCGGGCTTTGCCCGTGCCGAGCTCGACAAGCAGAGAGTGACCCTGACCAACCTGGTGATGGGGGTGGATGACGCCCTGCTGAGCGGCAACGGCAGCGTGCAGCTGGGCGCCGTGCCCAGGGTGGAATTCGACCTCAAGGGGGAGAAGCTGGATCTTGACGGCTGGCTCGGTCAGCCGGCCAAGACCGCACCCGCCGCGGCCAGTTCGGGCGCTGCAGCCCCGGCCGGGACGACGGCGCAGGCCGCCGCCCCCGCCGCCAAGGCGCTCTCCACGGCCGAACCGGACCTGACCGCCCTCAAGGCGGTGGATCTGGCCGGCCGGTTGCAGCTGGGCAGTGTGCGGTTGAAGGGACTGGATCTGAGCGCCGTCGACCTGCAGCTCGCCCTGGCCGGTGGCCAGCTCACCCTCAAGCAGTTCAGCGCCGGCGTGGCCGGTGGCAAGGTGACCGCCAGTGGCGTGCTCGATGCACGGCAAAAGCCGGCTCGCTATCAGGCCCACAAGCGGGTACAGGGGGTCGATGTGCGGCCGCTGCTGCAGACCCTGGCCCAGACCGATCTGCTGGAGGGCAAGGGGGATCTCGAGGTCGAGGTGCAGGGGGCCGGCCTCTCCGAACTGGCGCTGCGCAGCCGGATGCAGGGCAAGGTGAACCTCAAGCTGAGCGATGGCGCCCTGCACGGCATCAACCTGGCGGAGATGATCCGCGAGGCGCGGGCCACCCTGACCGGCAAGGGGGCGGATCAGGTGAAGGAGGCGCGCAAGACCGACTTCAGCGCCCTCACCGCCAGCTTCCGGATTGCCGACGGGGTCGCCCAGAGCGACGACATCCAGCTGTTCGCGCCCGCCCTGCGGGTGAAGGGGCAGGGCCAGACCGCTCTGGTGCCGGAGACCCTCGATTTCCTGTTCCTCACCTCAGTGGTGGAGAGCAGCAAGGGGCAGGGGGGCAAGGATGTGGACGAGCTCAAGGACATCACCATACCGGTGCGTATCGGCGGCCACTGGCAGGCGCCGAGTTACCGGCTCGATGTGAAAGCACTGCTCAGCAACAACAAGCTGCTGGAGGAGAAGGCCCGCAAGGAGGCCGAGCGCGGTCTCAAGAAGCTGCTGGGTGACAAGGCCGACAACGAAGGGGTGAAGGGGGTGGCCGATCAGCTACTCAAGGGCCTGTTCAAATAGCCTAGCCCTGTTGTTTTATCGCCATGCAGAGCCCGCCCCGTGCGGGCTCTGTGCGTTTTGGCCGGGAGGCGGGGACGCGCCGGTAGCAAAAGAGAGGGGTGTTTGGGCCGGACAAAGATGGTATCACTGTGGTTTTACCAAGGAGCAGATGAATGAGTCGAAGTGAAATCGCAAGAGAGGTATCCCATCCGGACTGGCCGCTGGTCTGGCAGATCTACGGCAGCAGCTTTCCCCGCTACGAACAGCGCCAGCCGCAGCATCAAGAGCTCAAGATGGCAGACTCCCGCTTTCACTGTCAGCTCTTTTATCAGGGTGAGCAGCTGCTCGGCTTCATCTTCTGGTGGGACTGCGGCGAGCAGATCTACATCGAACACCTGGCCATCAACCCGGCCCTGCGCGGCCAGAACCACGGCTCACGCCTGCTTGCCGCCTTCTGCGAGACGGCGGGGCGCCCGGTCATTCTGGAGATAGACCCGCCAGAGGACGAGATTTCCCTGCGCCGGCTGCGCTTCTACCAGTCGCTGGGCTTTTGCCTGAGCGAGCATGACCACGTGCACCCGCCCTATCAGCCTGATTGCGAGGGACATGCGCTGCGGGTGCTGAGCTATCCGGCCCCGCTCGACAAGGAGGATTATCGGCGTTTCAACAAGGTGCTGGTGGAGACAGTGATGGATCACGGCCCGGCCTGAATCAGTGACAGGCACTCTATTGTGAAGTGAAGGGGGAGGTCTCTCCCCCTGATAGCAGGATTATTCGTAGACGGCAGTAGTATGAAGCAGTTGATCTGCAAAAGTGAAAATCTCATCTATTGAGCCAATCGGATGTCGAGTTTCTTTCTTTTCCTCATCAAACAGGCCTATATATTTTTGGCGAGAGTTAAAATGTAATCTGCAAAGTGGTTTCCGGTTATTGTCATCCAGCAGGATTCCAAAATAACTTTGGGTATCTCTGGGGGCAATCCTGGCGACATCAAATTGCTGTCTGAGTATTGCTTTAACCACATTGAACGCTTCCATTTCTTCAATAGTGGTGTCTACTCTGGATTTTTCTTTATTGTTATCATTTTCGCTGTTGTCACTAGGCAGATCGCTCTCTGAGATTGATGAGACAGTTGAAGTACTGACACTATTACCTATTGCAGACTTCAATCTTGCATTGATGCTATCGTTGAGGAATTGGTTCAGTGCTTTCTTGCTGATATCAGTGAACGACTGCTTCACCCTGGCTGTCAGTACGCCATCATAAATACGAGATGCAAAGAATTTGACGAAATCCTCTTCTGGAGAAGCAAATTGCTCGGCAAGTAGTTTTTTGATCTGGCTAAGATATTTGAGTTCTCCTGCAGCATCAACAACGGACTCAACATCGAAGGCGGTTTTAGTCAGTTTTAATACTTCAGGAACGACATGCTCATCTATGTCCTCAAGATCCAATGTTAGAAATGGTTTTTCATCCATTTTATTTGGTGCATCCAGGTCGGTATAAAATTCATACTGAGCACCATTGGTGAGAATGCCAATTCTGGCATTGGTGACCGAGAAATAACGAAAGAGTTGGCCTGAATGTTTTGCAGACAGCTTTTCACTGTATTTTTTACATTCAACCAGAATTTGAATTTGGCCATCCTTCAGAATGGCATAGTCAACCTTTTCTCCCTTTTTGATACCGGTATCTGCGGTGAACTCGGGGATTACCTCGGTGGGGTCAAAGACATCATAACCGAGAACACGATTGAGAAATGGCATGACAAAGGCATTTTTGGTCGCTTCTTCAGTGGTGATCATCGATGCTTGTTGCGCAATTTTTTTGGATAGACTCTGTAGCTGTTCTGAAAAATCCATTTCTTCCTCTCTGTATGGCGGCAAGGTGGTACTTTTTAACGCTATATTCCCCTCCATCATTTCCGGGCTGAATAATGGAGACTGGATACCCATAACCTCTGCTTATATTCAGCAAAGTGCCATACGATTCCAAGGTTTGTATGCCTGAAACAGGATCTAGCTCACCGCTATTGAGTTTTATGTGAAAAATATTTGGCTCATTGTCGCAAAGAGCAATTAAAAGGGGCGCCTCGGCGCCCCTTCCGTTTACTCCCCCAGCTGTTGTTGCCAGACCGCCAGCACATGGCCTCGTTCGGTCAGCAACTGGTCGTCCCCCACCTTGCGGGAGACCTCGGAGAGGTTGAGGCGATGGCCGAGGTTGCGGATCTCCAGATAGGCGTGCTTGAGCCCCTCCGCCTGCTCCAGGGTCAGCACCCCCGCCAGCACGCACTCGTCGAAGATGCGCACGTTATCGGACCAGCGGGTGAGCGCCTCGGGTTCGCCGCAGGCGTGGGCCAGCACCAGGTACTGGGCGATGAACTCGATATCCACCATGCCGCCGGGGGATTGCTTGAGATCGAACTCTCCGGCACCCGCCTTGAGCAGGTGATCCCGCATCTTGTGGCGCATCTCGCGCACCTCGCGGGCCAGGGTCGGCAGGTCACGCTCCTTGGCCAGCACGGCGCGTCGGATGCGGGCAAACTCGGCGATCACCGCCTCATCGCCATAGATGGGACGGGCCCGCACCAGCGCCTGATGCTCCCAGGTCCAGGCCTCGTTTTGCTGATACAGCTCATAGGCCGACAGCGATGAGACCAGCAGGCCAGAGTCGCCGGAGGGGCGCAGCCGCATGTCGATCTCGTAGAGGATGCCGGAGGGGGTGCGGGTGCTGAACAGGTGCAGGATCCGCTGGGCCAGACGCAGGTAGAACTGGCGACTGTCGATGGGCTTGCGCCCGTCGGTGTAGCTGTTGGGGTCACCGCCGTGCAGGAACACCAGGTCGAGATCGGAGCCGTAGCCGAGCTCGATGCCGCCCAGCTTGCCGTAGGCCACCACCGCAAAGCCGCGCTGGCCGCTCACCGCCACCTCGGGCGGCACTCCGTAGCGTTCGCTCATCTGGGCCCAGGCCTGATTGACCACCTCTTCGGTGATCGCCTCCGCCAGCCAGGTGAGGTGGTCGCTCACCTTCATCAGCGGCAGGGCGCCGGCAATGTCGGCCGCCACGATGCGCAGCAGCTGCACCTGCTTGAACTGGCGCAGCGCCTCCATCTGCTGCTCCACGTCCTCTTCGGGGATGCGCAGCAGGAACTGGCGCAGCTGGGGCTTGTACTGATCGAGCGGGGTGGGGTGATAGAGGTGCTGGGGGTCGAGCAGCTCGTCCAGCAAAATCGGGTAGCGGGCCAGCTGCTCGCTCACCAGATGGCTGGCGTCGCAGAGCCGCACCAGCTGGCGCAGGGCGCCCGGGTTCTCCGCCAGCAGCTGCAGATAGGCGCTGCGGGTGAAGATGCGGGTGAGTAGCTCGCACACCCGCTCGAACAGACGGGCGGGTTGCTCGCTGGCGACCACCAGTCGTAGCAGTTCCGGCATCAGCCAGTCCAGCGCGATGCGCCCCTGTGGGCCGACCTGACGGCGCTTGTACTCCTCCTTGAAGCGCAGCAGGGCGGTGCAGAGCGAGGCGGGCTCGGCCACCCCCTGGGCGGTCAGCAGTTGCTCCAGCTCGGCGGCGTCAAGCTCGGTGCGCCACAGATCGAGCCAGAGCTGCTCCAGATGGGCGGGGGCCTCTTTTTCCTCCCCCACCACGGCGGCGAACTCTTGGTGGACGGCCGCCATCTCCTCGTCCAGGTGGGCCATAAAGGCGCCCCAGTCGGTAAAGCCGAGGGACGCGATGAGGCGCTGGCGATCCCGCTCCTCGGTGGGCAGGGTCTGGGTCTGCTGATCGCCGATCTCCTGCAAGACGTTCTCGACCCGGCGCAGGAAGCGATAGGCCTCCAGCAGGCGGTCGCAATGGGTGGATTCGAGGGCGCCGCACTGGGCGATGGCGGCCAGCGCCTCCGGCAGATGGCGCACCCGCAGCGCTGGTTCACGACCGCCACGAATAAGCTGCAGCGCCTGGGCGATGAACTCCACCTCGCGAATGCCGCCAGCCCCCAGCTTGATGTTGCCCTCCAGCCCCTTGCGACGCACCTCGGCGGCAATCATCGCCTTCATCTGGCGCAGGCCGTCGATGACGCCAAAGTCGATATAGCGGCGAAACACGAAGGGACGCAGCATCTCGGCCAGCTCCACCGCGTGTTCGCACTGGGGCCCCAGCACCCGCGCCTTGACCATGGCGTAGCGCTCCCAGTTGCGACCGTGGTGCTGGTAGTAATCCTCCATGGCGGCAAACGAGATGGCGAGCGGCCCCGCGTCGCCAAAGGGGCGCAGCCGCATGTCGACCCGAAACACCTGGCCGTCGACCGTGCTCTGGTGCAGGGCGTTGATGATGCGTTGGCCCAGCTTGATGAAGAACTGCTGGTTGGCGAGCTCGCGCCGCCCACCGACCGTGTAGCCGTTCTCGGGGAAGGTGAAGATAAGGTCGATGTCGGAGGAGAAGTTGAGCTCGCCACCACCCAGCTTGCCCATGCCGAGAATGAGCAGCGGCTGCGGGTTGCCGTTGCCGTCCATCGGGGTGCCCAGCTCGCCACACTGCTTGGCGTAGAGCCAGTCGCGGGCGGAGCAGATGAGCGCATCCGCCAGTTTGGTGAGGTGGATAAAGCTCTCTTCAACCTCGGCATGACCCAGTAGTTCGCGCCAGGCGATCACCAGCATGCGGCTGCGGCGGAACTGGCGCAGGATGCGCTTGAGCGCCTCCTCGTCGTCCACCTGGGCCAGCAGGGCGGCCAGATCGCGTTGGTAGGCGGGCCAGCGCTCGGCCTGCTCCAGATCTCCGGAGGAGAGCAGCTCGGTCAGCAACTCCGGCTGTTTGCAGAGGGAATCGGCGACAAAATCGGAGAGACCGAGCAGGGTCAGCAGGGTCTGGCGTACCGGCTCGGGCAGCGTGCCGTAGTCGGGGGCCAGTTCAGTCAGCCGTTGCCAGTGGCGCTGGGCCAGCTCCTGCAGCAGGGGGGAGAAGGCGGAGAAAGAGGGAGAGTGCTGGGCCACGGTTGCCGTCCTTGTGATTAACGAAACTGCCGGATAAAAAGCTGGCTGCCAATCTAGCACTGTCGGGCCCCCGCGTCACAGCGCAGGGGCGAGAAGCATGATCCGGCGGGAATTATCGGTAGCCGACCATTCAGGTGCGCTGGTAGATATCGGGGTGGTAGATCTCCATCAGGCTGCCGGGGCTTGCGGGCGGTGCGAAGCCGAAACCGGCGTAGAGGCTGTGGGCATCGGAGGTGGCGAGGGAGAGGCGGCGCAATCCCTGCAGCTCGGGATGGTCGAGTATGGCTGCCACCAGTGCCTTGCTGTAGCCGCGGCCGCGATACTCGGGCTGCACGAACACGTCGGCCAGATAGCCGAAGGTGGCGCGGTCTGTGATGACCCGGGCGAAGGCGACCTGCTGGCCGCCGAGGTAGCCGCCAAAGCAGAGCGAATGGTTGATGGCCCGCTGCAGGGTGGCAAGGGGAATGCCGCGACACCAGTAGGCCTGTTCCGACAGGAAACGGTGGATCAGCGGCAGGTCGAGCCGCCCCTGGTCGGCGCTGATTTCAAGCGCAAGTTCTGTGGTCTGCATCCTGGCTCCTTGCCGCGATGAAAAAGAAAGGCCCCTCGTGGGGGCCTTCCAGTCTAACCGGATTGCGGCGTTCAACAACAGCGGCTCTGTGTCAGGCCAGCTTGAAGGCCTGAATATGAGTATCCAGGGTCTGGCTGTGGCGCTCTACCAGTTCGGAAGCCTCCTGCAGCTCGCGCAGCACCACGACGGAACCCTCCACCACCTGCTTGACCTGCTCCAGGTTGCCGCTCATCTCCTCGGCCACCGAGCTCTGCTGCTCGGAGGCGGCGGCGATCTGGCGGTTCATGTCGGCCACCCCCTGTACCCGCTGCACTATGGTGGCTAGCTGGTCGCCGGCCTGGGTCACCTGCTCCACCCCCTTGTCGGCCTGCTGCACGCTCTGGGCCATCAGTTCGGCGGCCTGGCGGGCGTTGCCCTGTAGCTGCTCGATCATCTTCTGGATCTCGACGGTGGCGGCCTGGGCCCGGTTGGCCAGCTCCCGTACCTCGGAGGCGACCACCGCGAAGCCACGGCCCGCCTCACCGGCACGGGCGGCTTCGATGGCGGCGTTGAGCGCCAGCAGGTTGGTCTGCTCCGAGATGCCGCGAATGGTGTCGACCACTGAGCCTATCTGATCGACCCCCTGTTCCACCTGGTTGACCACGGTGGAGGAGCGCTGAATGTTGCCGGAGAGGGTGTCGATGGTGTTGACGGTGGCAGCCACGCAGCGGCTCCCCTCTTCCGCCAGCTGGCTGGTTTCGGCGGTGGCGTGGGAGGCCTGCTCCGCATGGGCGGCCACCTCGCGGATGGCGCCCACCATCTGGCTCATGGCGCTGGCCAGCTGCTCAATCTGGGTGAACTCCTCGCTGATGGCCTCGTTGGCCTCCTCCATGCAGAGGGTCACCTGGGAGGCGATGTCATTGAGCTCCTTGCAGGCGACGCGCTGGGTGCCGAACACCTCCTTGAGGTTCTCCTGGGAGTGGGCCACCGCCTTGGCGATGTCGCCGAATTCGTCACGGGACTTGAGCAGCACCCGGTGGCTCAGATCCTTGCGGGCGAAGCGTTCCAGCAGGCCCACCAGATAGTGCACCTGCTTGACCATCAGGCGCGAGCCGGTCAGCAGCAGTACCACGAAGACCAGCCCCATAATGGCGGTCTCCATCAGCCCGGTCCAGAGCAGGCTGTTGGCGATGGTATCTGCCTTGTCGGGGGCGATCCCTTCGCTGAGCAGGGTGGTTTCCAGATTGCTGGCGTCGAACCAGAGCTTGATCAGCAGCAGCACAGTACTGAACACCATGAGCAGTACCACTTTGGGTACCAGCCGGATATTGCTCATTCGCTTCTCCAGCGGGTTTAACTGCATAATATTTCTCCTTTTAATGACCGGTTTTCCTTTGTCCTCAGGACTATCGGCATTATCTTCCTTTTTATTAATTCGCACCGTGCCTAAAGTGGGAAAATGTATGCGCCATCACTTAACTCATCTACGCGCCATGGATCTGTTGATGGCGTTTCTGTCGGTGATCTCGGTTGTGCTGGTCACGGCCCGCTGGTGGGGTCATCAAACCCTGGCCCCCCAGACCCTGCAGCTCTTCTATGACGTCGACAGCCTGATCTGCTACTTCTTCCTCGGTCACTTCGCCTATGGCTGGATCCGGGCCCCCGACCGGATGGCCTTCTTCAAGGCCAACTGGTTCTATCTGCCGGGCAGTCTGCCCATGGTGGAGCAGCTGCGCTGGGCCCGGCTCATCCAATTGTGGCGGATCTACCAGCTGCTGCGGGATCAGCCGGATCTGCTGGCCATGTTTCGCCGCGAGCGCAACGAGACCACCCTCTCCGGCATCCTGTTTCTGTTCTTCCTGCTGCTGGGGGTGGGATCAGGGGTGATGTACTGGGTCGAGTCGGGCCAGCCCGGCAGCCAGATCCAGACTCCCTACGATGCCTTCTGGTGGACGCTGGTGACCCTCTCCACCGTGGGCTATGGCGATCTGGTGCCCAAGACGGAGGAGGGGCGCTTCGTCGCCAGCCTGCTGATCCTGTTCGGGGTCGGTCTGTTCGGTGCCATCAGCGGTTTCATGGCCAGCCTGTTCCTGCAGCCGGGACGGGGGGATGCGGAGCTGGAGAAGTGGCGCCATCACCAGAGCGCACAGCAAGATCTGCTGCTGCAGGAGTTGCGTGCCCTGCGGGCCGAAGTGAAGGCACTGAAACAGAAATAGGCAGCGGCGTCCGGAATGGTCGCGTCGCGATAGAGACAAGTTGCGAGCCACCTCTCAGCTCGGGGGGGAGCCCTTTTCTTTGCTTGTCCTTTGACCCGCCGGCGGCTTAACATTCGCCAGTCACCTAACCAAACGAAGAGAACCGATCGACCATGCGCGCCCTTCTCGGGATCCTGATCTGCTTGTGTGCCCAACAGGCACTGGCCGATACCCGCTATGTTTCAGACAACATCTTTACCTTTATTCACAATGGTCCGGGCACCCAGTACCGGATCCTTGGCAGCGTCAAGGCGGGTGAGCCGCTGGACGTCAAGACAGTGAACAACGAGGCCGGTTTTACCCAGGTGGTGGACGGTCGCGGCCGTGAGGGCTGGATCAAGAGCAGCGAGTTGCAGGGCGAGATCAGCCTGCGCGAGCGGCTGCCCCAGGTACAGAAAGAGCTGGAGGAGGCCAAGGCCCGCCTGCTGAACCTCAACGGTGACAACGAGAAGCGCTTCGCCGAGAAGGATGGCAAGATCGCCGAGCAGAGCAAGGAGATCGCCACCCTCAAGGCCCAGTTGGCCAGCCAGGGCGAGGAGATGGGCAACCTCAAGGAACAGAACGATGCCCTGACCCAGAGCTACGACAACCAGGAGCACGATATGCAGATGGACTGGTTCATCCGCGGTGGTGCCATGGTGGGGGGCGGCATTCTGCTCGGCATCCTGCTGCCCATGCTGCCCCGTCGCCGCAGCCGCGGTGATCGCTGGATGAACTGACAACCGCTGTCGGCAGCAGCGTGAAGGGTCGCCATGGCGACCCTTCTTTTTTTGCCTGGCGGAAAATTGTATACAAAATAAGGCGATGAATTTTGCCTGGTAGGCATATGGCGCCGATATAGTGCGCCATATGAGCCAATCAGCGATCTTTGTTAATAACAGGCAACAATTTCATTTCATCTATGGGTTGATATTGTATACATTATCGGCATTTCGGCGGCACGACCGCCTTCGTCGATATCAGCCCTAGGGCGTACAGGAAGACCCCATATGTTCAAAGCTACCCAAGTGCTTGCCGCTGACTACATTCCCTCCGATCTGGCCGCCCTGCGCGAAGCCATCACCCAGAACTACGTGGTGGATGAAAATGCCTATCTGGCCGAACTGTCGGCCATGCTGCCGGGGGATGGCGCCTCGCTGGAGCGGGTGACCCAGCGTGCCCGCACCCTGGTAACCAAGGTGCGCAAGGAGAGCGGCTCCGGCGACGGCATCGACGCCTTCCTGCAGGAGTACAGCCTGGATACCCAGGAGGGGATCATCCTGATGTGCCTGGCGGAGGCGCTGCTGCGCATTCCCGATGCCGAAACCGCCGATGCCCTGATCAAGGACAAGCTCTCCGGCGCCAACTGGTCGTCCCATTTTCGCAAGAGCGACTCCACCCTGGTGAACGCCTCCACCTGGGGGCTGATGCTGACCGGCAAGATCATCAAGCTGGACAAGAAGCTGGACGGCAACCCGGCCAACCTGCTGGGCCGCATGGTCAACAAGCTGGGGGAGCCGGTGGTGCGATCCGCCATGTACGCCGCCATGAAGATCATGGGCAAGCAGTTCGTGCTGGGGCGCGACATGAAGGAAGCCCTCAAGGCGAGCCGCAAGTCCCGCGAGAAGGGTTACACCCACACCTATGACATGCTGGGGGAGTCCGCCCTGACCCTGGCCGATGCCGACAAGTATTTCGGTGACTACCAGCGCGCCATCGAGGCGGTGGGCGGCGAGCGCATCAGCGACGGCGGCCCGGCCCCCTCCATCTCCATCAAGCTGTCGGCGCTGCATCCGCGCTATGACGTGGCCAACCGCGAGCGGGTGCTCGGCGAGATGTGTGAGCGGCTGGTGGGGCTGGTGCGTCTGGCCCGCGACAAGGACGTGGCCATCAGCATCGATGCCGAAGAGATGGACCGCCTCGAGCTCTCCCTGGACTTGTTCGAGCAGCTCTACCGCTCCGAGGCGAACCGCGGCTGGGGCAAGCTCGGCATGGTGGTGCAGGCCTACTCCAAGCGCGCGCTGCCGGTGCTCTGCTGGCTCACCGCGCTGGCCCGCGAGCAGGGGGATATGATCCCGGTGCGGCTGGTGAAGGGGGCCTACTGGGACAGCGAGCTGAAATATGCCCAGCAGGCCGGTCTGCCCGGCTACCCGCTGTTTACCCGCAAGGCGGGCACCGACATCTCCTACCTCGCCTGCGCCCGCTACCTGCTGAGCGAGCCGACCCGCGGCTTCATCTCGCCCCAGTTTGCCACCCACAACGCCAACACAGTGGTCAGCATTCTGGAGATGGCCGGCGATCGCCAGTTCGAATTCCAGCGCCTGCACGGCATGGGGGAGGAGCTGCACAACGCGGTACTGAACGAGCAGCCAGGTCTGCACTGCCGCATCTATGCGCCGGTGGGGGCCCACAAGGATCTGCTGCCATACCTGGTGCGCCGCCTGCTGGAGAACGGGGCCAACACCTCCTTCGTCCACAAGCTGGTGGACCCCAATACCCCGGTCGATTCCCTGGCCGAGCACCCGCTGCGCACCCTCAAGCGCTACTCCAGCCTGGCCAACGATCGCATTCCGCAGCCGGTGAATCTGTTCAGCGACCGCAAGAACTCCAGCGGCGTCAACATGAACATCGTCTCCATCCAGCGCCCCTTCTTCGCCAAGTTGAAGGAGCTGGAGAGCAAGCAGTGGCTGGCGGGCCCCATCGTCGATGGCGAGACCCTCAAGCGCAGCGAGGCCCGCGTGGTGCTGAGCCCGCAGGATGTGAGCCTGACCGTCGGCAAGATCCACTGGGCTGACGAGCAGGCGGTGGAGCAGGCGCTGGCCTCGGCCCATGCCGCCTTCCCGCGCTGGCGCGAGACCCCGGTGAGCGAGCGTGCCGCCGCCCTTGAGAAACTGGCGGATCTGCTGGAAGCGAACCGCGAGCAGTTCATCTCCCTCTGTACCCGCGAGGCGGGCAAGCTGCTGCAGGACGGCATCGACGAGGTGCGCGAGGCGGTGGACTTCTGCCGCTACTACGCGGTGCAGGCCCGCGGCCTGATGGGGCAGGCCACCCTGCTGCCCGGTTACACCGGCGAGATGAACGAGCTGTTCCTGCAGGGGCGCGGCGTGTTCGTCTGCATCAGCCCGTGGAACTTCCCGCTGGCGATTTTCCTGGGTCAGGTCGCCGCGGCGCTGGCCACCGGCAACACCGTCATCGCCAAGCCGGCCGAGCAGACCGGCCTCATCGCCCACCTGGCGGTGACCCTGGCCCATCAGGCCGGCATTCCGGGCGACGTGCTGCAACTGTTGCCGGGTGACGGTGCCACCGTGGGTGCCAAGCTGACGGCGGATGCCCGCATTGGCGGCGTCTGCTTCACCGGCTCCACCGAGACCGCCAAGCTCATCAACATGACTCTGGCCCAGCGCGATGGCGCCATCCTGCCGCTCATCGCCGAGACCGGTGGCCAGAACGCCATGATCGTCGACTCCACCGCCCTGCCGGAGCAGGTGGTGCGCGACGTGGTGAGCGCCGCCTTCCAGAGCGCCGGCCAGCGCTGCTCCGCCCTGCGGGTGCTCTACCTGCAGGAAGAGATCGCGCCGCGGGTGCTGGAGATCCTGACCGGTGCCCTGCAGGAGCTCAAAGTGGGCAACCCGGCCGAGCACAACACCGACGTCGGCCCGGTCATCGACGCCGAGGCCAAGGCGGGGCTGGATGCACACCTGGTGCACATGATCCCGCGTGCCCGTCTGATCGCACAGGCGCCGATGCCGGCGGTGACCCTGGGGGGCCACTTCGTGCAGCCGACCGCGCTGGAGATTGGCTCCATCCGCGAGCTGACCCGCGAGCAGTTCGGCCCCATCCTGCACGTGGTGCGCTACGCCGCGCGGGATCTGGACAAGGTGATCGCGGATATCAACGGCACCGGTTACGGCCTGACGCTGGGGATCCACAGCCGCAACGAATCCCATGCCGAGGAGCTGGCGAGCCGCATCAACGTGGGCAACGTCTACATCAACCGCAACCAGATCGGCGCCATGGTCGGGGTGCAGCCGTTCGGCGGGCAGGGCCTCTCCGGCACCGGCCCCAAGGCGGGCGGCCCTCACTATCTGAGCCGCTTTGTGACCGAGAAGACCCGCACCATCAACACCACGGCGGTGGGCGGCAACGCCTCACTGCTGGCGATGGGCGATGCCTGATCGACCGTGACCGACATCAGGCCGCCTGCGGGCGGCCTTTTTCATGGGCATTCTCATGGGTATTGAAAAGCCGCCATCTTGGGGTCGCCACCCGGCTTGCCGCGTCTTAAGATGGTGGCCGGTTGTCGCTTTCATCCGTCACCGCCGCCCAGTCCCGGGCGCGCATCCCGACCGACGTCACAACAAAGAGTGCTGCATCTATGCCATTAACCGAACAGGCCCGCTGGTTCGTGCTGGGGGGCGATCACCTCGTCCTGCTGGATGACCAGGGGCGCATTCCACAAGGCCCCCGCGCCTGTCTGCCCAGCCACTTGCAGCATGCTGCCTTTGAGCGCTTTGACGAGTGGGACGGGCTGCCCTGCCTGCTGCTGGATCTGGGGGAAGAGGCAGATCTCGAGGCCCTTACCCCCCTGCGCCAGCTGATGGTGGCCGGGGATGAAGAGGGCTTTCGCCTGGCCGGCCGCGCCTGGCAGCTTGCCACCTTTCGCCGTACCCACCGCTTCTGCGGCGAGTGCGGTGCTCCCATGAGCCCGAAGGCGGGGGAGTGGGCGCAAGGGTGCCGCCATGGCCACCTGGTCTATCCGCGCATCTCCCCCTGCATTATCGTGGCGGTGCGCAAGGGGCCCGCCATCTTGCTGGCGGCCCACCGCCGTCACTATCAGGCCGAGGATCCCATGTATACCGTGCTGGCCGGCTTCGTGGAGGCGGGGGAGAACCTCGAGCAGTGCGTGGCGCGGGAGGTGTTCGAGGAGAGCGGCATCCGGGTGCGCAATGTGCGTTACGTGGCGAGCCAGCCCTGGCCGTTTCCCCACAGCCTGATGATGGGCTTCACCGCCGATTATGAGAGCGGCGAGATCCGGGTGCAGGACGAGGAGCTGGTGGCGGCCGATTTCTTCGAGGCCGATGCGCTGCCAAGGCTGCCGCCCCACGGCACCATAGCGCGGCGGCTCATCGAGCTCAGCCTCGGCGAACAGGCCTGAGGGATGCCACGAGGGATGCAAAGAGGGGCGCTTGTTTGCGCCCCTTCACATCTTTGCACTCCAACGGCGGCGACAGGCGTTTGAGCCGCCCCCCGCCGCGCACAAAGTGGTATCATATCCGCCATTTTATGCTGGATATGAACTCAGGAACTGGGATGAAAGAGCTGAAGAACGATCGTTACCTGCGTGCCCTGCTGCGCCAGGAAGTGGACATGACTCCGGTATGGATGATGCGCCAGGCTGGCCGCTATCTGCCGGAATACAAGGCCACGCGCGCCCAGGCGGGGGATTTCATGTCCCTGTGCCGCAACGCCGAGCTGGCTTGTGAAGTCACCCTGCAGCCGCTGCGCCGCTATCCGCTCGATGCCGCCATCCTCTTCTCCGACATCCTCACCGTGCCCGATGCCATGGGGCTCGGTCTCTACTTCGAGCAGGGTGAAGGCCCGCGCTTCGAGCGTCCGATCACCTCCATGGCTGACGTGCAGGCGCTGCCGGTGCCGGATCCGGAAGATGAGCTGGGCTACGTGATGAATGCGGTGCGCACCATCCGCCGTGAGCTCAAGGGCGAAGTGCCGCTCATCGGCTTCTCCGGCAGCCCCTGGACCCTGGCCACCTACATGGTGGAGGGGGGCAGTTCCAAGGCGTTCACCAAGATCAAGCAGATGATGTACGCAGAGCCGCAGACCCTGCACCTGCTGCTCGACAAGCTGGCCGACAGCGTGATTGCTTACCTCAACGCCCAGATCAAGGCGGGTGCCCAGGCGGTCATGGTGTTTGACACCTGGGGCGGCGTGCTCACCCCGCGCGATTACCGCGACTTCTCCCTGCAGTACATGCACAAGATCGTCGATGGCCTCATTCGCGAGCATGACGGTCGCCGCGTGCCGGTCACCCTGTTCACCAAGAACGGTGGTCAGTGGCTGGAGCAGATCGCCGCCACCGGTTGCGATGCGCTGGGTCTGGACTGGACCACCGACATCGCCGACGCCAAGCGCCGGGTCGGCGACAAGGTGGCGCTGCAGGGCAACATGGACCCTTCCATGCTGTACGCCAGCCCGGCTCGCATCCGTGAAGAGGTCGCCTCCATCCTGGCCGGTTTCGGTCACGGCAACGGCCACGTCTTCAACCTGGGTCACGGCATCCATCAGGATGTGAACCCGGAGCATGCCGGCGTGTTCGTCAACGCGGTCCACGAGCTGTCAGCCCAGTACCACGGCCGCTGAGCGCCGCCGACAACACAATGAACAACGGGGCCTGCGGGCCCCGTTTTGCTGCCTGCGGCGGGGGCTGCATCCTGACCGCCGCTCGGGTTACACTGCAACCCGGTAGAGGGCGGTCGACTTCAGGCGAGCACGGCAGCGTGCACTCCGGAGTTGGCGCCCTGCGGTCATGGCTGGAGGCAGGATGAGCAACAGGTTGTTGGATTGGGGTATCGACCTTGGCGGTACCAAGTGCGAGTGCGTGGTACTGGAAGGGGACGAGGTGCTGCTGCGCCATCGCATTCCCACCGAGCGTGCCGGCGGTTATGACCACATGATCGGTCAGATCGCCAAACTGGTGGCAGAGTGTGTCGACAAGCTCGGTCAGCGGCCGACCCTCATCGGCATGGGAACGCCGGGGGCGCGGGATCCGCAAACCGGCCTGATGAAGAACTGCAATACCACCGAGCTCAACGGCAGGCCGTTCAAGGAAGATCTGGAGCGCCGGCTCGGCGTGCCGGTGCTTATCGCCAACGACGCCAACTGCTTCGCGCTGGCGGAAACCCATCTGGGGGCGGTGCGCCAGCACCATCCCGACGCCAAGGTGGTGTTCGGCATCATCATGGGGACCGGGGTTGGCTCCGGCATCGTCATCAACGGCCGCATCCTCAACGGTCACCACGGCATTGCCGGCGAGTGGGGCCACAACGTGCTCTCACCCGACGGCCCCGAGTGCTACTGCGGCAAGCGCGGCTGCGTCGAGACCTTCATCAGCGGCCCGGCGCTGGAGGCCTGGTATGAGGCCAAGGCCAAGCGCCGCCTCCCGCTGGCCAAGATCGCGGCGGTGACGGCTCACGACCACGTGGCCAAGCTCACCATCGACCGGCTGCATCTGCTGTTTGGCCAGGCGCTGGCCAACGTGGTCAACATCCTGGATCCGGATGTGATCGTCATCGGCGGCGGGGTCGGCAACGTGCAGAGCCTGTACCGTGCCGGACGGGAGACTATTTTGCCCTTCCTCTTTAATCCCCGCTTCGCCACCCCCATTATTGCTCCAGCCCTGGGGGACAGCGCCGGGGTATTCGGGGCGGCACTGCTGGCCCGCGGTGAATTTCAGGATGCCCTGCTGTCGTGAGTCAGCCATCCGCTTGTCCCTTTGTCCATGCTGAGGACCCGGAATTTTCATGATCAAGATTGCCATCAACGGGTACGGGCGGATCGGCCGCAACGTGCTGCGGGCCCTCTACGAGAGCGGCCGCGACAAGAACATCAAGATAGTGGCCATCAACGAGCTGGCCGCCCCCGAGGCCATGGTGCACCTGACCCGCTTCGACACCAGCCACGGTCGCTTCCACCATCCGGTGCAGCTGGCCGGCAACAGCATGCTGGTGGGGGAGGATCTCATCTCCCTGTTCGCTGAGCGGGATCCGTCGCGCTTGCCGTGGCGGGCGCTGGGGGTGGACGTGGTGCTGGACTGTACCGGGGTGTTCGGCTCGCGGGCCGATGCCGAGCTGCATCTGGCGGCGGGGGCGGGCAAGGTGTTGTTCTCCCATCCGGCCGAGGCGGACGTGGACGCCACCATCGTCTACGGGGTCAACCATCAGGTGCTGACGGGGCGCGAGCGGATCGTCTCGAACGCCTCCTGCACCACCAACTGCGTGGTCCCCGTCATCGAAACATTGCATCGAGAATTCGAGATAAATTGTGGTACTATTACGACAATTCATTCTGCCATGCATGATCAGCAAGTCATCGATGCCTACCACAGCGACTTGCGCCGAACCCGCGCCGCCAGCCAGTCCATCATCCCGGTGGATACCAAGCTGGCCAAGGGGTTGGAGCGGATCCTCCCCCACTTCGCCGGCAAGTTCGAGGCGATCGCGGTACGGGTACCGACCATCAATGTAACGGCAATGGATCTCAGTATTACTGTTCGTAAAAAAGTGACGGTTACTGACGTAAATCAAGCCCTGCAACGGGCATCCAGAGGTACATTAAGCGGTATTCTGGATTACACGGAAGAGCCACTGGTCTCCGTAGACTTTAATCATGATGCTCACTCCTGCATCATTGATGGTACCCAGACCCGGGTCAGCGATGCCAACCTCGTCAAGATGTTGATGTGGTGTGATAACGAATGGGGCTTCGCCAACCGCATGCTGGATACCACCCGGGCCATGATGGCCGCAGGCTGAGAGCCTGCACCGGGCGCAAGGTTACTGTTTTTAACATTACCTGAAAATATAGAGGACTGAATATGTCTGTTATCAAGATGACTGACCTGGATCTGGCGGGCAAACGCGTTCTGATCCGTGCTGACCTGAACGTGCCGGTAAAAGACGGCAAGGTCACCTCCGATGCACGTATCGTTGCGACTCTGCCGACCATCAAGCTGGCTCTGGAAAAGGGCGCCAAGCTGATGATCACCTCCCACCTGGGTCGTCCGACCGAGGGTGAATACAACGAAGAATTCTCCCTGGCTCCGGTTGTCAACTATCTGAAAGACGCACTGTCCTGCCCGGTTCGTCTGGCCAAAGACTACCTGGATGGCGTAGAAGTCGCCGCCGGTGAGCTGGTTGTGCTGGAAAACTGCCGTTTCAACAAAGGCGAGAAGAAGAACACCGAAGAGCTGGCCAAAAAATACGCCGCCCTGTGTGACGTCTTTGTAATGGATGCGTTCGGTACTGCTCACCGCGCCGAAGGTTCCACCTACGGTGTGGCCCAGTTCGCACCGGTCGCCTGTGCCGGCCCGCTGCTGGCTGGTGAACTGGAAGCCCTGGGCAAAGCCATGCTGAAGCCCGAGCGCCCGATGGTTGCCATCGTTGGCGGCTCCAAGGTCTCCACCAAGCTGACCGTACTGGAATCCCTCTCCAAGATCGCTGACCAGCTGGTGGTCGGTGGTGGCATCGCCAACACCTTCATCGCTGCTGCCGGTCACAACGTCGGCAAGTCCCTGTGCGAGCACGACCTGATCGACACCGCCAAGAAACTGGCTGCCGAAACCAATATCCCGGTGACCACCGACGTGGTTGTGGGTGCCGAGTTCTCCGAGTCCACCCCGGCCACCATCAAGTCCGTCTCTGACGTGACCGACGGCGACATGATCTTCGACATCGGCCCTGACTCTGCCAAGGCCCTGGCCGACATCATCATGAACGCCAAGACCATCCTGTGGAACGGCCCGGTCGGCGTGTTCGAGTTCGACCAGTTCGCCAAGGGTACCGAAGTGATCGCTCGCGCCATCGCTGAATCCCCGGCCTTCTCCATCGCGGGCGGTGGTGACACCCTGGCCGCCATCGACAAGTTCGGCATCGCCGACAAGGTCTCCTACATCTCCACCGGCGGCGGCGCCTTCCTGGAGTTCGTGGAAGGCAAGGTACTGCCGGCTGTTGCGATTCTGGAACAGCGCGCCAAAGCCTAATTGACCCGAGACGGGGGGCAAAAGCCTCCCGTTTCGTTTATCATGTGGCCGCTGTGCCGGTTCATGATGAACCCCCCATTTTTTATTAACGGCATACGAGACAGGACGATTAAACATGTCTAAGAAAATTTTCGACTTCGTAAAACCGGGCGTGATCACTGGTGATGACGTTCAGAAAGTGTTCGCCATCGCGAAAGAGAACGGCTTCGCTCTGCCGGCAGTCAACTGCGTCGGTACCGACTCCGTGAACGCCGTGCTGGAAGCTGCCGCCAAGGTGAAAGCGCCGGTTATCGTTCAGTTCTCCAACGGTGGTGCTGCATTCACCGCTGGTAAGGGTCTGAAGCTGGAAGGTCAGCAGGCTGCCATCATCGGTGCCATCTCCGGTGCCAAGCACGTGCACGCCGTTGCCGAAGCTTACGGTGTACCGGTCATCCTGCACACCGACCACGCTGCCAAGAAGCTGCTGCCGTGGATCGACGGTCTGCTGGAAGCGGGTGAGAAGCACTTCGCTGAAACCGGCAAGCCGCTGTTCTCCTCCCACATGCTGGATCTGTCCGAAGAGTCTCTGGAAGAGAACATCGACATCTGCTGCGAGTACCTGACCCGCATGGCCAAGATGAACATGACTCTGGAACTGGAACTGGGTTGCACCGGCGGCGAAGAAGACGGCGTCGACAACAGCCACATGGATCAGTCCGCTCTGTACACCCAGCCGGAAGACGTGGCCTACGCCTACGAGCGTCTGTCCAAGATCAGCCCGCGCTTCACCATCGCTGCCTCCTTCGGCAACGTGCACGGTGTCTACAAGCCGGGTAACGTCAAGCTGACCCCGTCCATCCTGGACGCTTCCCAGAAGTACGTGTCCGAGAAATTCGGCATCCCGGCCAAGTCTCTGGACTTCGTATTCCACGGTGGCTCAGGCTCCACTCTGGAAGAGATCCGCGAGTCCATCTCCTACGGCGTAGTGAAGATGAACATCGACACCGACACCCAGTGGGCGACCTGGGAAGGCATCCTGGACTTCTACAAGACCAACGAAGCCTACCTGCAAGGTCAGCTGGGCAACCCGGAAGGTGCCGACAAGCCGAACAAGAAGTTCTACGATCCGCGCGTATGGCTGCGTGCCGGTCAGACTTCCATGATCAAGCGTCTGGAACAGGCTTTCTCCGACCTGAACGCCATCAACGTACTGTAATTCGTTACAGCATCTTGATTGCATGAAAAGGCGCCCTGTGGGGCGCCTTTTGCATGAGTGCGGATCGCGATGGGCGGTCGACTCGTGACAAGGCGTCCTTTGGGACGCCTTTTGCATTTCTGTGATCCCAGCGGGCTGGATTGGCGGCGGGGGCCTGCGTATTATCGATGACAGGCCGTTTATTTTAGTAAACGCAACGGGACCAGGGCAGGATGCTGAACATGCAGGGAAAGCACAACACACATCAGGAACACGTGGCCTCCTACTACGCGGCCACCCGCAATGACAATCAGCAGTGGCCAGAGCTCAGCGGGGAGTACAATGCCGAGGTCTGCATCATCGGCGGCGGCTTCACCGGTCTCAATACCGCCATCAATCTGGCCGAGGCTGGCTACAAGGTGGTGCTGCTGGAAGCCAACCGTATCGGCTGGGGCGCCTCCGGGCGCAACGGTGGTCAGCTCATTCGCGGTATCGGTCACGACACCAGCCAGTTCGCCCGCTGGATTGGTGAAGAGGGTGTGCGCGAGCTGGATCTGATGGGGCTGGCGGCGGTCGAGCTGGTGCGCGAGCGAGTCGAGCGTTTCAACATCGACTGCGACCTGCGCTGGGGTTACTGCGATCTGGCCACCCGTCAGCGCCATCTGGCCGGCTTCGAAGATGAGCTCGCGCACCTGGCGAGCCTCGGCTACCGGCACGAGCTGAAACTGGTGGCGCGCGAAGATATGCATACAGTGGTGGGGTCGGAGCGCTACATCGGCGGCATGATCGACATGGGCTCCGGCCACCTGCACCCTCTCAATCTGGCGCTGGGTGAGGCGCGCGCGGCGGCCAGCCTGGGGGTGGCGCTGTTTGAGCAATCCAGAGTGGTGCACATCGACTATGGCGAGCGGCTGCAGGTCACCACGGCCCATGGCCGGGTCAGCGCCGACTACCTGGTGATCGGCTGCAACGCCTATCTCAATGACCTCAACCCCGAGCTGGGGGGCAAGGTGCTGCCGGCGGGCTCCTACATCCTCGCCACCGAGGTGCTGGAGAAACGGCTGCGCCAGCGGCTGCTGCCGCAAAACATGGCGGTGTGCGATCAGAACGTGGCGCTCGACTACTACCGCCTCTCCGCCGACGGCCGCCTGCTGTTTGGCGGCGCCTGCAACTACTCGGGACGGGATCCTCGCGACATCAAGGCCTTCATGCTGCCCAAGCTGCTGCGGGTGTTTCCCGAGCTGGCGGAGACCGCCATCGAGTTCCAGTGGGGCGGCATGATAGGCATAGGGGCCAACCGGCTGCCCCAGATCGGCCGCCTGGCGGATCATCCCAACGTCTTCTATGCCCAGGCCTATTCCGGTCACGGCCTCAACGCTACCCACATGGCGGGCAAGCTGGTGGCAGAGGCGATCAGGGGGGAGAGCCGGGGGTTGGATCTGTTTGGCCGCGTGCCGCACATGACCTTCCCCGGCGGCCCGGCGCTGCGCTCGCCCTTGCTGGCGCTCGGCATGCTCTGGTACCGCTTCAAGGATCTGTTCTAAGCGAGTCAGGGCTTGCCACGGCTCGGCAAGCGGTTGCCGCCCCGTTTGCCGGCCAGCCGGATTTATCCTGCCGTTGCCTCGCTTTATAGCCGGAGTTGTCAAAAATCCATCGTGCGCCAATTTCTTGTGCTGATCAGAGGAACACACCGGATTGGCGCGGGGTTTGCCATCTGTGAACGGGGTTCGAGCCGCTGAGGATCAGCGGCGGCCCCGCTCAGGAGATAAGGACAATGACAACAAACGTAACAGCCGCGGGAAGCGTCGGCTCGCTGGCGCAACTGCTGGCAACGCGCAGCGGCGAACGGCAGGAGAGACCAGAGATGCCGCCCCCGCCGCCCCCCGGTGCGAGCAACAAGATGGAGCAGGATCTCAAGTCGGTGCTGGCCGAGCTGGGCCTGTCGGGCAAGAGCGAGGAAGAGAGCTGTGAGAGTGCCGAGAGTACCGCCGCCAGCGGTGGTTCACTCGATTCCTTCATGGCGAGCCTGATGGATGCCCTGCACGCTCAGCAGGAGGGGAGCAAGGCCATCGCCACTGGCAGCAATGACAATCCCATGAAGCTGGATCTGCAGAGCCTGCTGGGTCAGCTGGATGGGGAAGGGGAGCCTGGCAGCGAGGTGAGCGCCCTGCAGAGTCAATTCTCCAGCCTGCTGGAGAGCAGCGGCAACAGCGGTAGCGGGGTGACTCTGAAAGATCTTTTGTCGGCCTTTGCCAGCAAGATCCCGAGTGACGCGCCCGACCGGAAGGGTTATATGGTGGATACCCAGGCCTGAGTCGGCCCGGGTTGCCTGGCCGGGGCCGCGTCAGTGAGCGGGCTCGGCCAGACGCCAGCCCTGCTCGGTCTTCATCATCCACACCTCGGCCTGCTGCGGCAGCACCTGGCCCGCCTCGAACTCACCGTACTTGCGCTCCAGCTCCATCAGCCCCATCTCCTGCTGGAAGGGGCCGACCCTGTCATAGACCAGATCCTCGTCCTGCAGTACCTGCAACTGCTCCAGTCCCCGCTTGAAGTGGAGCTGGTAGCTCACCTTGACCAGATAGACCCCCTCCATGCGCTCTTCTTTATCGAGGATGGCGAAGTCGCTGATCTCGAACAGATTGGCGTCGGTGTCTGCCTGCAACTTGGCGGTGACCTGGGTCCGGATTGCCTCTTCACCTGGACCTGCGTAACAGCCATAGAGCCAGAGGGCCAGCAGGGGGATGAACCACTTTTTCATCAAAACTCCGGACGAACGAGACGGGAAAGGGCAAATTTTGCCATGCTGCCGACCATATACAAGGGATTGCCAGAAAAATCAGTCAGTAAGGGGTGAGAGGGAGGGGGTGTGCCCGGAAGGGGCAGGGTCGATGGCACACTCCAGCACGATAGCCTCGGCCCGGTAGCCGGCCAGCTCGCGGCGATAGCACTCGGTGAACCCTCGGCGCTGCCAGAAGGACAAGGCGACCTCATTGCTGGCAATGACCGACAGGCGCAGCCGGGTTGCGCCCCAAGCGCGAGCCAGCGTGCAGGCGTGAAGATAGAGTGCCTGCCCCCGGCCAGCCCCTTGCCAGAGTTCCCCTACCAGCAACAGCCCCAGATAGGCGGTGGTCGGTTCGGGATAGCCGCGCAGCAGATCGAGCACGGCGGTAAGCTCCCCCGCCTCCCAGCACCCGATCACCTGTTTGGCAGAGAAGGGCAGCGTTGGCGGACAGGCCGTGAGCGCCTCCTCTGCTGCCTGGGCGCAGAGCGGCGCGTGACTTATCGCTGCCTGATAGGCTGGAGCCAGTTCGAACAGCCGCTGCAGGGCGGGCGCATCGCTTGCCTGCAGCTGACGCAGCTCAGTTGGCATCGCCAATCCTGTCCAGCTGACCGAGGAACTCGGCGGGCCCCATAAAGCCGGTCACCCGCTGGCCGCTCACCTCATTGCCGGCGCGGTCGAAGAAGATCAGGGTCGGCAGGCCCAGCACGTTGAGGCCGTTGAGCAGTTCTACATCGGCATCGTCGTTGGCGGTGACGTCCGCCTGCAGCAGTACCATCTGGCCGAAGCGCTCGCGCACGGCGGGGTCGTTGAAGGTCTTGTGTTCGAACTCCTTGCAGGCCACGCACCAGTCGGCATAGAGATCGAGCAGCACCGGCTTGCCGCGGGCGGCGGCCAGCTGGGTCTTGAGATCGTCCAGGGTCTTGATGCGGATGAAGGCCGGGGTCTCGGCCTGGGCGGCGACGCTGGCGCCCGGGGAGGGCAGCAGCAGATCCTTGCCCACCACCACGGCACTGATCATCGCCAGCAGCAGCACGAAACCGCGCAGGCTGCGCCCCACCGAATGTTGCTGGTGCTGGTTGTGATGGTAGAGGTAGCCGCACAGCAGCAGCCCCCAGCCGAGCCAGGCCAGGGTGGCGACCTGATCGCTCCACAGCCTGGAGAGCAGCAGGATGGGCACCGCCAGCAGCGCAAACCCGAACAGCTGCTTGATTACGTCCATCCAGGCGCCCGCCTTGGGCAGCAGCTTGCCGCCCGAGGTGCCGAGCAGTAGCAGCGGCAGCCCCATGCCGAGCGACAGGGCGTAGAGGGCCGCGCCGCCGAGCCAGAGATCGCCGCTCTGGGCCACGTAGATGAGGGCGCCGGAGAGGGGGGCCGTGGTGCAGGGGGAGCAGACCAGGCCGGAGATCATCCCCATGATGCCGACCCCGAGCACGGAGCCGCCCTGCTGGCGGTTGGAGAGACCGGAGAGGCGGGTCTGCAGGCTGCTCGGCAGCTGCAGGGTATAGAGCCCGAACATGGAGAGGGCCAGCAGCACGAACATCACCGAGAGCCCGATCAGCACATAGGGGTGCTGCAGCGCGGCCTGGAATTTCAAGCCTGCCGACGCCACCACCAGCCCGAGCAGGGTGTAGGTGACCGCCATCCCCTGCACGTAGACGAAGGAGAGCAGGAAGGCGCGGCGGGTGGAGAGGCGATGGCCGGCCCCGGCGATGATCCCGGTCAGGATGGGATACATGGGGAAGACGCAGGGGGTGAAGGCGAGGCCGAGCCCCAGTGCGAAGAAGGCGGCGACGCTGAGCCAGAAACCCTGGTTGCCGAGGGCGGCCGCCAGCTGATCCTGCTGACTGCTGGCCGGGGCCGGCGTGGGCGCATCGACCTGGTCATGTGGCGGCTCGGCGACGAGGGGCTCGACGGCGATCCGCTTGTCGGTCGGGGGATAGCAGAGGCCGTCGGTGCAGCCCTGATAGCTGATCTTGAGGCTGGCCTGCTGGCCCGCCTCGGTCAGGGTGACGGGGATCTGCACCTCCCGGTAATAGACCTGGGTCTTGCCGAAGAAGTCATCTTCATGATCGGTGCCGGCGGGCAGCACCGGCTCCTCGAAGGTGAGGTTCTCGCCCTGGAAGCTGAAGCGGTGGCGGTAGAGGTAGTAGTCGTCGGCGATGCGCAGGCGCAGCAGCAGCCGGTTGCCCTGCTGTTCGCTCTCGAGGACGAACGCCTCGTCCACTTTCAGAAATTTGGGCTGGGCGCTGGCCTCGATGCCGAGGGCACTCAGCAGATCCGTGCTGCTGGCCCGGGCCGGCAGTGAGCCGAGCCCGGTCAGCAGGGCGCAGAGCAACAGCAGGGGAGAGAGCAGGCGAAACGGCGTCATGAAGTTTCCTGTTTTATCCAGTCGAGATAGGGCTGGTGGCCCTGGCTTGTCGGCAGCGCCAGGATCTCCGGCACCTCATAGGGGTGATGAGCAAGGATGCACTGGCGCAGCGGCTCGAACAGGGCCGCTTGCGACTTGATGATGAGCTGGATCTCTGTGGCCCGCTCGATCCGGCCCTGCCAGCGATAGACGGAGGTGAGGCCGGGCAGCTGGTTGATGCAGGCCGCCAGCCGCCGGTCGAGCAGTTGTTCGCATATGAGGTCGGCACTGGCCTCATCCGGGCAGGTGCAAAGCACCAGAATGGCGTCAATCATGGTGAAATTTCTCGTCCGTACCGGGCGGCAAGGCGCCCGCAAACCAGTGGCTACTATACCTAGCGACGGGTCAAATAGCATCTGGCGCACTTTGCGGCTGCGACATGAAAATAAGTGGGGGGCATGAGATAGACGCTGTCAGAGCGACAAGGCAGAATGAGCGGGCTTGTTCCCATTCGACGTAAGGAAATGTATGACCCAACAGAATGAGCAGCAGAGAAACCGCATGTTGAGCCTGTTGCGCGAAGGTGAGCGCCGTATGTTGGTGCAACTGGCCGGTCTGCTGCGTACCAGTGCCGATGAAATCAATGCCGAGCTGGAAAAAGAGGAGTTGCTGGAGACCCTGGAGCAACCGGTCACGGTGGAGTATCTCAACGGCGTGGTGCAACACCATCTGTTCGAGCGCCTGCACAAGGGTGACATGGTGGCGGCCCAGCGTCTGCTGACCCAGTACCAGAGCGACCTTGAGGCCATGCTGACCCAGGAGGCCGAGGCAGAGGCCCAGACCGAAGAGCTGAAGGCACAAGCCTGAAGGCCGCGGCAGGCCCGCCGGGCTTGTCCTCCCCCAGCACCATCATGCCTCTTGCATGATGGTGCCTCGTTTTTCCCACCGTTTTTTGCCGTCGTTCAACCCAGTGCGTTCTGCTGCCACTGACCCGGGATCGGGTACACCTTGTCGTAGCTCCAGTTGTAGACGAAGGCGTAGACCAGATAGAAGGTCACGAAGCCGATATTGAGCGCCAGCGCCGCCAGCAGGGCGAGATCCAGCCACCAGGCGATGACCGGCAGGGTGAGCGCCATGAAGCCCCCTTCAAAGCCGAACGCATGGACCACGCGCTGCCAAAAGGTCTTGTGCGGGTGCCCCTGGTACTTGAGCAGCAGCTTGTCGAAGCCGATGTTGTAGACATAGTTCCAGACGGTGGCCAGTACCGAGAACAGGACGGCCAGCGGCCCCATGTGGCTGAGCTCGATGCCTGTGATCCAGCTGGCCAGGGGGGCTGCGATGAGCAGACCTATCACTTCAAAGCCGATGGCGTGGCGGATACGGTCATTGCGGGTACGCATAAATTCCTCTCTTTAAACAGCTATGTTGACTGACTGGTTGGCAATCTATCCCTATTTATTGATAGTTTCACGTTGGTATCCATCGCTAAAATAGATGGATGACCACATTTGCAGGAGCAGGATGATGAACCCATCGCTGGAACAACTCAGGGTATTGTTGGCCGCCGCGCAGGCAGGCTCCTTCTCGGCGGCCGCACGCCAGCTGGGCAAGGCGCAGTCGGTAGTCAGCACCGCCATCGCCAATCTGGAGATAGATCTGGGGCTGGAGCTGTTCGATCGCAGCGGGCGCTATCCGGTGCTGACCGAAGCGGGCGTGCGCATCAGCCAGGAGGCCGGCATCTTGCTGGCCCAGAGCGCCCGCTTGCAGGCCATCGCCGGCGAGCTGGCCAGCGGCGTCGAGTCGCGCCTGACCCTGGCCATCGATGATGACTCCCACCTGCCCTGGCTCGGCGCCGTGCTGGAGGAGTTCGCCACCCACTACCCGACGGTTGAGCTGGAGCTGCTGTTTCCGCTGATGGAGGATCTCACCGAGATGCTGATTAGCGGCCGCGCCCAGCTTGGCATCAGCTATCAGAAGGAGCACCCGCAGCAGGAGATCGTGGCCCGCTCGCTGGGAGGCGTCGCCATGCCGCTGGTGGTCTCCCCCGAACATCCGCTGGCCCACAAGGCGCCGCTGCGGGAGAGCGATCTGCAGGGGGCTCGCCAGCTGCTGGTGACAGGGCGACGGGAGGGGACGGAGCGCCATCGCTTTCGCCTGTCGGCGCAGGTGTGGTGGGTAGAGGGGGATCTCGGGATCCTGGAGCTGGTGAAACTGGGGCTGGGGTGGGCGGCAGTGCCCGATTTTCTGCTGCACCGGCCGCTGGCTCGGGGCGAGGTGGTGGTGCTCAAGCCGGACTTCATCACCCAGCCCGAGCTGGCGCTGGAGCTGCAGTGGCATCGCGCCCGCCCGCTCGGGCAGGCGGGGCGCTGGCTGAAGGAGGCCCTGCTGGCGCGGGTGCGCTAGCAGGGCGCTTGGCTTCGCTTACTCGGTCAGCTGATAGGGGAGGGGCTGCAGGGTCAGGCTTGAGCCTTCTTCCTGCTTGAGCCGGAAGCGGGCGTCGGCCTCGGTGTCTTTGGGCAGCACGGCGGTGAGCCACAGCTCGCCATCCTGCTGCCAGGCGTTGAGCACCATGCCGCTGCGGCGCCAGTTGTCACCGAGCTGGATCTCCAGGGTGTCGCCGCTGGTAACCGGGGTAGTGGCGGTGCCGCTCAGCACGAACAGGGCGCGGTTGTTGGCGCCGCGATACTTGGCGCGGGCCACCGTCTCCTGCCCCATGTAGCAACCCTTGGTGAAGCTGATGCCATCCAGCGCCTGCAGGTTGAGCATCTGGGGAATGTACTCACCCTGATGAACCGCTTCCAGATGGGGGATGCCGGCCTTGATCTCCAATCCCCACCAGAGCGACTCGGGGCCGTTGGGCAGGGCCAGTGCCAGCGGCTGTTCGCTGACCAGCAGCCAGCGATCGGCTTCGATCCGCACCGCCATGCCACCCTCGATGAGGCCGCTCTGCTGCAGGTCGTATTGCCCCGCGATCCAGCCATCGGTCCCCTGACCGGCTACGCCGACCGCCTGGCCGTGATTCTCGCTGATCTCGACCTTGGCAAAGATCGCGAACTTCTTGAGCTCGGGCAGCTGGCGGGCCAGCACCGACGGCTTGGTCAGCATCAGCAGGCGATCGCTCAGGCAGAGCAGGCGAAAATCGCTCCACAGCTTGCCCTTGGGATCGCAGTGGCCGCCCAGGGTGCTCTGGCCCGGCTGCAGGGCGTTGACGTCACAGGTAACCTGACCCTGCAGGTATTTGGCGCGATCCGGGCCGCTCAGGCTGGTGATGGCCAGGTCGGTCAGAGGGAACAGGGTTGGCTCGGCAGGAAGGGTTGGCAGGCTCACGATGGCATTCCAGAGACAGAAAGTATGTGACCTGCATGGTAAAGACGTAAGGAATGTTTGTCAGCCGGAAAATCCAGCTGGTACCATCGCCGGGTCTTTGTAAGGAGAGTTCCATGTTGAGCCCAATTGAAAAATCCCGCCTGAAGTGGGCCTGCCGCCGTGGCATGCTCGAGCTGGATGTGATCTTTATGCCCTTCTTCGAGCACGAGTTCGATGGCTTGAGCGAGGCCGATCAGCAGACCTTTATCCGTCTGCTGGAGTGCGAGGATCCGGAGCTGTTCCGCTGGAGCATGGGCCACGGCGTGCCGGAAGACCCCGCCTTCGCCGCCATGATCCCGCTGATCCTGGAACGCAATCAGGCCCGTCACGATCGCCAGCGTTGATCCATCCGTACGGGTGTCGATGCCCGTCACCGTCTCCAGGCAGCAGCGTCTGCTGCTGTTGTCGCTGTTTCTGCTGATCCTGTGGCCACTGGCCGCCCTGATCCACGGCTGGCAGTGGGCCCTGTTGCTGCCCTGCTGGGGTCTGGGGTTGTGGCGTGCCTGGCTCGACACAAACCGGATGACCGGTGTGCTGGAGTGGGACGGTCAGTGGCTCAGCTGGCAGGGCAACTGCTATCAGCTGGGGGCGGGCAGCCGCATCTGGCCCGGGGTACTCTGGCTGCAGCTGGTAGCGTTGGAGCGTCCCGCCAGCCGGCTCTGGCTGTTCAGTGATGCGCTGGCACCGGCCCACTACCGCACGCTGGCTCGCGCCATTCACTTCTCCCAGCCGACCCGCTAGCCGCTCTTCCCCATAAAACAGATGACCCCGCCGGAGCGAGGTCATCTGGATATTGCTTCTTATTGCTTGTAGCAGAGGCTAGTCCCGCTCCGGCGTCAGCACGGTCGGCCTGGAGTCCGGCTGCATGTCCGGATACTCCGGGTTGCAGCAGTGCAGGCCGTGGGACCTTCAGGCTCATTGCTGAGCGCAAAGATCAATCCCGCTCCGGCGTCAGCACGGTCGGCTTGGAGTCCGGCTGCATGTCCGGATAGTCCGGGTTGCAGCAGTGCAGGCCGCGGGACCTTCAGGCTCATTGCTGAGCGAAAAGATCAATCCCGCTCCGGTGTCAGCACGGTCGGCTTGGAGTCAGGTTGCATGTCCGGGTAGTCCGGGTTGCAGCAGTGCAGGCCGCGGGACCTTCAGGCTCATTGCTGAGCAAGAAGATCAATCCCGCTCTGGTGTCAGCACGGTCGGCTTGGAGTCCGGCTGCATGTCCGGGTAGTCCAGGTTGTAGTGCAGGCCGCGCGACTCCTTGCGCTGCAGGGCGCAGTTGACGATGAGCTCGGCCACCTGCAGCAGGTTGCGCAGCTCCAGCAGGTTGTTGGAGACCCGGAAGTTGGCGTAGTACTCCTGCACCTCCTGCTTGAGCAGGTCGATGCGGCGCTTGGCGCGGGCCAGACGTTTGTTGGTACGCACTATCCCCACGTAGTCCCACATCATCAGCCGCAGCTCGTGCCAGTTGTGCTGGATCACCACCAGCTCATCCGAATCTTCCACCTTGCTCTCGTCCCACACCGGCAGACGGGGCGGCTCCACGCTCATCGGCAGCTTGGCCAGGATGTCGGCCCCCGCCTGATGGGCATAGACCACGCATTCGAGCAAGGAGTTGGAGGCCATCCGGTTGGCGCCGTGCAGCCCGGTGTAGGTCACCTCGCCGATGGCGTAGAGGCCAGGAATGTCGGTCTGGCCGTTGTTGTCGATCATCACGCCACCGCAGGTGTAGTGGGCGGCAGGGACGATGGGCATCGCCTCCTTGGTGATGTCGATGCCGACCGCGAGGCAGCGCTCATGGATGGTCGGGAAGTGCTTGATGATGAAATCGGCCGGCTTGTGGCTGATGTCCAGATACATGCAGTCGGCGCCGAGCCGCTTCATCTCGTGGTCGATAGCGCGGGCGACTATGTCTCGCGGTGCCAGCTCGGCCCGCTCGTCGAAGTCGGGCATGAAGCGGCTGCCGTCGGGGCGGCGCAGATAGGCCCCCTCGCCGCGCAGGGCTTCGGTCAGCAGGAAGTTGGGGTCATCGGGGTGGAACAGGCTGGTGGGGTGGAACTGGTTGAACTCCAGGTTCGCCACCCGGCAGCCGGCGCGCCACGCCATGGCGATGCCGTCACCGGAGCTGACGTCCGGGTTGGAGGTGTACTGGTACACCTTGGAGGCGCCACCGGTGGCCAGCGCCACGAAACGGGCGCGGATCACCTCGACCTGCTCGGCGTTGCGGTTCCAGACATAGGCGCCCAGTACCCGGTTGCCCGGCAGACCCAGCTTGCGGGTGGTGATGAGATCGACCGCGTTGAAGCGCTCCATCAGCTGGATGTTGGGGTGAGCCCGCACCTGGTCGATCAGGGTGAGCTGCACCGCCTTGCCGGTGGCATCGGCCGCGTGGAAGATGCGGCGATGGCTGTGGCCCCCTTCGCGGGTCAGGTGATAGTGGGACTCCCCTTCGGCGTCCTCCTCCTGATCGAAGGGGACTCCCTGCTGGATCAGCCACTGGATGGAGTCGCGGGCGTTGCGGGCGGTGAACTCCACCACGGCAGGGTCACACAACCCGGCCCCGGCGTTGAGCGTGTCGCTCACGTGGGATTCGATGCTGTCGGTCTCGTCGAACACGGCAGCGATGCCTCCTTGCGCATAGAAAGTGGCCCCTTCACTGATGGGCCCCTTGCTCAGAACCAGGACTTTGGCCTGGTCTGCCAATCGCAACGCGAGAGACAAACCGGCGGCACCGCTGCCAATGATCAGTACGTCGCAAAGGTATTCAACACTTGCTTTCATAAGTATCATTGGCCTGGATTAAGAACTGGCACCATGGTAGCCCAAGCGAGGGTGGTGATGCAGCCTGCGTCACATTTTTTTCAATGCAAGCGAACTTTCCCTGATTCCTCCTGTCTGAACTTGTGCGCTTAGGAAGGGCCGGAAAAGAAAAACGATAACCTGATGGGGGTTTTACGGCTCTGATGAGCGACCAGAATCTACTGGACGAACAGCTGGTTGAACGGGTCCAGCGTGGCGATAAAAATGCATTCAACCTGTTGGTAAAAAAATACCAGCACAAGGTGGTCAACCTGGTGGCCAGGTATGTCAACAATCCGGGCGATGTACCGGATGTGGCGCAGGAGGCTTTCATCAAGGCTTACCGCGCGCTGCCGACATTCCGTGGCGAGAGCGCCTTTTACACCTGGTTGTACCGGATTGCCGTGAACACGGCCAAGAATTATCTGACCTCTCAGGGGCGCAGGCCGCCCAGCAGTGACGTAGAGGCAGAAGAGGCAGAATACTATGGCGGTGGCGAAGCCTTGCAAGAGGTGGCCACCCCGGAAAACCTGACGCTGACCGACGAGATCAAGCGCACCGTGTTTTCTGCCATAGAAGCTTTGCCGGAAGACTTGAGGACAGCTATCACCCTTCGCGAACTGGAAGGGCTGAGCTACGAAGAGATTGCCGAAATCATGGATTGTCCGGTGGGTACGGTGAGATCCCGCATCTTCCGGGCGAGGGAAGCAATCGATAAAAAGCTGCAACCTCTGATCGAGAATTAACTGGGGAAAGACAGGTTAACTTATGGCAAATAAAGAGCAACTCTCGGCCCTGATGGACGGTGACTTGAGCGATGTTGAGGTTCTGAACGAGCTGGGAACGGATCCGGCTCTGCAAGAGACCTGGTCTCGTTACCACCTGATTGGTGATGCCATGCGGGGGGACCTGCCGGTCAATCTGCAACTGGATCTGAGCGACAGCATCATGGCTGCGCTGGAAGATGAGCCTACCATACTGGCGCCCAAGCCGGTGGAGAGCAAACCTGCCGCACCGCAGCCGGGTACCGCCAAGACCGCCACCATAGTGCCGTTCCTGCGCCGCGCCGGCCAGCAGGTAGGGCAATACGCCATCGCCGCCTCGGTCGCTGCCGCCGTCATCTTCGGGGTGCAGCAGTATCAGGGGCAGGACGGTGTGCCGACCAACCCGGTACTCAACACTATCCCCGTTGGTGGCAGTGCCTCGCCGGTGAGCGTGCACTATCCGCAGGACGGCAATCGTGCGACCCAGCGTCAGCAGGGGTTGAGCGAACAGCAGATGCAGGAGCAGCGCGAGCGCATCAACGCTTTCCTGCGCGACCACCAGTTGCAACAGCGTCTGCTGCAAGACAAGCAGATTCAGGAATAACGGATTAGGGATCAGAACGTGCGCCAGTCCAGCCGTATTTTGCTGGCCTCTCTCCTGTTGATCAGCGCCAAGGCCTCGGCCGACGACAAGTCGGCCGAGGCCTTGTTGCAGCAGATGCAGAGTGCCGTCTCGCAACAGAATTTCGAATTGTCCATGGTCAAGGTCCGGCAGGGGCGACTCGAGCCTATCCGCTTCAGCCACGGCGTGATCGATGGCAAGGAGGTGGCTCACCTCAGCTACCTCGATGGCAAGACCATCGAGTACCTGCAGCGCCAGGACGAGTACACCTTTTTTGAAAATACCCATGAACCCTACACCCTCAAGGGGGCACGTTTCCCCGGCGTGTGGGCCACCTTGGTGAGAATGCCGTTGCCGCGGGTGCTGGAGAGTTATGATCCTGTGCTGGCCGGCCGCAGCCGGGCGGCTGGGTTGGTGGCTCAGGTGGTGCGGCTGGTGCCCAAGGAGGCCGACAAGTACGGTTTCGTGCTCTGGATTGATGAGCAGAGCAGCTTGTTGCTGCGGGTGGACATGGTGGATCGGGAAGGCAACCTGGTCGAACAGGTGTTGGGGGTGGATCTGGACCGGCTCCCTGCGCCGGCCCCCTGGCTGGTGAAGCTGGCCAGCAGCAAGCTGCCCCAGGCACTGGCGCTGGAAGATGCCTATCCGGCGCCGCAGCAGCAGCTGAACTGGCACCTCACCTGGCTGCCTGAAGGCTTCAAGGTGCTCTCCCGGGATCGTCACCAACTGGTGACTACCAGTCTGCCGGTGGATTACATGATGCTCTCCGACGGGCTGGTGGATCTCTCGGTCTACGTGGCCCGGGTCGATCCCAAGCAGGCGGTGCGCCAGCAACTGATCCGTCAGGGCGCCACCTCGCTGGTGAGCTTCGTCAATGACGTGGGGGTCGAGATCACTGTGGTCGGGGAAGTGCCAGCCGACACCGCCAAGCGGATTGCCGAATCGGTGCAGCCGCTGGCCCGCAACGAGGCCGTACAGTAAGCCGTCAGACGCGGCTGCTTGCCCAAGGCCGGCAGCCGTGTTCAGATTGGGTCAATCTATCTTTCGTTATTGTGGAACCGTCTTGTGAGTGGAATGAGCGAAGAGCTGGCAACCGTGGTGGCCATTGATGGAGAACATGCCTGGGTGGAGTGCGAACGGCGCTCCGCCTGCAGCGGTTGTCATCAACAGTCCAACTGCGGCACCGGCACGGTGGCCAAGGCGTTTCCATTGAAAGCGCAGCGACTGCGGGTGGCGCTCACCGCCGAGGTGAGCGTCGGCCAGCAGGTGAGGCTCGGCATTCCCCAGGCGAGCATCCTGCAGGGGGCCGCGCTGGTCTATGTGCTGCCGCTGTTCTGCCTGCTGGCGGGGGCCCTGCTGGGGCAACTCTGGCTGGCACCCCTGCTCTCTGCGGGGGAGGGGGTCACCATCCTCTGCTGCCTGCTGGGGGGCCTCGTCGGTTTTTCACTGGTTCGTTACTTTTCCAACCGGCTCGATCAGGGGGCCTATGGTCCCCGCATGCTGGGTGTGGTCCTGCCCACCCGCCATCTCTCCTGACCGTGCAGGCCGCTATTTCTGGTGCTTCGTCGACTAAAGATTGGCCGTCGACCGGGTTATCCAGTAAAATCCTGCCTCCATATCCGGCCCTAACCTAATTTTGAGTGATTCTTGCTCGATGAAACACATTCGTAACTTTTCGATTATTGCGCACATCGACCACGGTAAATCGACCCTGTCGGACCGTCTGATCCAGACTTGTGGCGGCCTGTCCGACCGTGAGATGCAGGCTCAGGTGCTTGACTCCATGGAACTGGAGCGCGAGCGCGGCATTACCATCAAAGCACAGAGTGTGACCCTGAACTACCAGGCACAAGACGGTAACACCTACCAGCTGAACTTTATCGACACCCCGGGCCACGTGGACTTCTCCTACGAGGTCTCCCGCTCGTTGGCGGCCTGTGAAGGGGCACTGCTGGTGGTGGATGCCGGCCAGGGGGTTGAGGCACAGACTCTGGCCAACTGCTATACCGCCATGGAAATGGACCTGGAAGTGGTGCCGGTGCTGAACAAGATCGACCTGCCGGCCGCCGAGCCAGAGCGGGTTGCCGAAGAGATCGAGGACATCGTCGGCATCGACGCAGTCGATGCGGTGCGCTGCTCCGCCAAGACCGGCCTCGGTGTCGATCTGGTGCTGGAAGAGATCGTGGCCAAGATCCCGTCTCCGGAAGGGGATCCGGATGCCCCGCTGCAGGCGTTGATCATCGACTCCTGGTTCGACTCCTATCTGGGCGTCGTCTCCCTGGTGCGGATCAAGAACGGTTCGCTCAAGAAGAACGACAAGATCAAGGTAATGAGCACCGGCCAGACCTGGGGTGTCGATCGCATCGGGATCTTCACACCCAAGCAGGTGGATACCGACGGTCTGGGCTGCGGCGAGGTAGGTTGGGTCGTCTGCGGCATCAAGGACATCCACGGCGCGCCGGTGGGCGATACCCTGACCCTGGCCAAACACGGTGCCGAGAAGGCGCTGGCCGGCTTCAAGAAGGTGAAGCCGCAGGTTTATGCCGGTCTGTTCCCCATCTCCAGCGATGACTACGAGTCCTTCCGCGATGCACTGGAGAAGCTGTCGCTCAACGACGCCTCCCTGTTCTACGAGCCGGAGAGTTCCACCGCACTGGGCTTCGGTTTCCGTTGCGGCTTCCTCGGCATGCTGCACATGGAGATCATCCAGGAGCGGCTGGAGCGTGAGTACGATCTGGATCTGATCACCACGGCGCCGACCGTGGTCTACCAGATCGAGCAGACCGACGGTACCACCATCCACATCGACAGCCCGGCCCAGATGCCCGCCATCACCAGCATCAAGGAGATGCGTGAGCCGATCGCCGAGTGTCACATCCTGTTGCCGCAGGAGTACATGGGCAACGTGATCACCCTCTGTATCGAGAAGCGTGGCGTGCAGACCAACATGGTCTACCACGGCAAGCAGGTGGCACTGACCTACGAGATCCCGATGGCGGAAGTGGTGCTCGATTTCTTCGACCGCCTCAAATCCACCAGCCGCGGTTACGCCTCGCTGGATTACGGCTTCAAGCGTTTCGAAACCTCCGACATGGTCCGTCTGGACATCATGATCAACGGCGAGCGGGTCGACGCCCTGGCCATCATCACCCACAAGGAGAACGCCCAGTATCGCGGTCGCCAGGTGGTGGAGAAGATGCGCGAGCTGATCCCGCGCCAGATGTTCGACATCGCCATCCAGGCTGCCATCGGCAACCAGATCATCGCTCGCAGCACCGTCAAGGCCCTGCGCAAGGACGTGACCGCCAAGTGCTACGGTGGTGACGTGAGTCGTAAGAAGAAGCTGCTGAACAAGCAGAAAGAAGGCAAGAAACGGATGAAGTCTCTGGGCCGTGTCGACGTGCCGCAGGAAGCCTTCCTCGCAATTCTCCACGTCGGAAAGGATTAATAGATGGCAAGCACGTTTTCCCTGATCCTGGTGGTGGTCTGCGCGATCACCGGTGTTATCTGGTGTCTGGACAAGATGATCTGGTCCAAACAGCGGGCCGCCAAGATTGCCGTGGCCCGTGCCCACGGCGGCGCCCATCTGGACGAGAAAACCCTGGCCAAGGTGGCCCCCGTGCCGGTCTGGATCGAACAGACCGCCGGGGTCTTCCCGGTCATCACCCTCGTACTGATCCTGCGCTCCTTCATCTTCGAACCGTTCCAGATCCCGTCTGGTTCCATGATGCCCACCCTGCTGGTGGGCGATTTCATCCTGGTGGAGAAGTTTGCCTACGGCCTCAAGGATCCGGTGACCAACACCAAGTTCCTTGAGACCGGTGAACCCAAGCGCGGCGACGTGGTGGTGTTCAAGTATCCGCTGGATACCCGGGTGGACTACATCAAGCGCGTGGTCGGCATGCCGGGGGATCGGGTCATCTATCGCAACAAGGAGCTGATGATCCGGCCCAAGTGCGAGGAGCAGGAAGGGAAAACGTGCCCGGGCTTCCAGAAGCTCGACGTCAAGTTTGAACAAAGGGGTGAATTTACCCAGATGGGGATCCCGCTTGACCGCTATACCGAGCAGCTGGGCGAGGTGTCTCACGAGACCCTGCGCAACCCGCTGATGCCCGATATGGTCGGCCGTTACTACCGCCAGCCCGGCACCTACCCAGACGAGTGGGTCGTACCGGAAGGCCAGTACTTCGTCATGGGCGACAACCGTGACAACAGTACCGACAGCCGTTTCTGGGGCTTCGTGCCCGAGCAGAACCTGGTGGGCAAGGCGGTCGCTATCTGGATAAGTTTTGAATTCGAGCGCGAAGAAGGCTCCCTGCTGCCGAGCTGGGTACCGACAGGGGTGCGCTTCAACCGCATTGGCGGAATCAAGTAAATGAATATCAAGATGAACAGACTGCAGTCCCGTCTTGGGCATGTCTTTCAGGATCAAGAACTGCTGACCCGGGCGCTGACTCACCGCAGCGCCGGCTCCCGTCACAACGAGCGACTGGAATTTCTGGGTGACTCCATTTTGAGTCTGGTGATTGCCGACGATCTGTTCCACCGCTTCCCGCAGGCGGCGGAAGGGGATCTCAGCCGGATGCGCGCCACCCTGGTGCGTGAGAAGACCCTGGCCGAACTGGGCCGGGAGTTCGACCTCGGGGATCACCTGATCCTGGGGCCGGGCGAGCTGAAGAGCGGCGGTTTTCGCCGTGAATCCATTCTGGCCGACACGGTCGAGGCGGTGATTGGCGCCGTCTATCTGGATACCAATCTTGAGACGGTACGGACCCTGCTGCTGGGCTGGTACGCCAGCCGCCTGGACGAGATCAAGCCGGGCATAGAGCAGAAGGATCCCAAGACCCGTCTGCAAGAAATTCTGCAGGGAAGCCGCAAATCCCTGCCGACCTACACAGTGACCAACGTCAAGGGCGAAGCCCACAACCAGGAGTTCACCGTCCAGTGTGAGGTGGAAGGCCTGGATGGTCCGCTGGTCGGGGTCGGCACCAGCCGCCGCAAGGCCGAACAGGCCGCGGCGCAGCAAGCATTGGAAAAACTGTCATGACAGATAGCACTTATTGCGGCTTTGTCGCCATCGTGGGCCGCCCCAACGTGGGCAAGTCCACCCTGCTCAACAAGCTGCTTGGCCAGAAGGTCAGCATCACCTCGAAGAAGCCCCAGACCACCCGTCACCGGATCCTGGGGATCGACACCGAGGAGAACTATCAGACCATCTACGTGGATACCCCGGGTCTGCACATTGAAGAGAAACGGGCCATCAACCGCCTGATGAACCGCGCCGCCACCAGTTCGCTGGGGGACGTGGCCATGGTGGTGTTCGTGGTCGACGGCACCCACTGGACCAAGGACGACGAGATGGTGCTGGGCAAACTGCGCAACCTCAAGTGTCCCGTGGTGCTGGCGGTCAACAAGATCGACAACGTCAAAGAGAAAGAGGATTTGCTGCCCCACCTGGAGTGGCTGGGCCAGCAGATGAACTTCTCCCATATCCTGCCCATCAGTGCCGAGAAGGGCACCAACGTGGAGAAGATCCGCGAGTGGGCCAAGGATCTGCTGCCGGAAAACGTCCACTTCTTCCCGGAAGATTACGTGACCGACCGCTCCTCCCGCTTCATGGCCTCCGAAATCATCCGCGAGAAGCTGATGCGCTTCACCGGTGAGGAGCTGCCCTACTCGGTGACGGTGGAGATCGAACGCTTCAAGGTGGAAGAGAACGGTCTCTACCACATCCACGGCCTGATCCTGGTGGAGCGCGAGGGCCAGAAGAAGATGGTCATCGGCAACAAGGGCGAGAAGATCAAGACCATCGGCACCGAGGCCCGCATCGACATGGAACGGCTGTTCCAGAACAAGGTGCACCTCGAGCTGTGGGTCAAGGTCAAGTCCGGCTGGGCCGACGACGAGCGCGCCCTGCGCAGTCTCGGCTATGGCGACGACTGATTGCTGACCCCGGCTTTCGTCATTCACAGTCGGCCCTATCGAGAGACCAGCCAGCTGGTCGAGGTTTTCACCCAGGATAGTGGCCGTTTTACCCTGGTGGCTCGCGGTTCTCGCGGGCCACGCTCGCCTCTGAAGGGGCTGTTGCAACCCTTTACCCTGCTCACCATCGCCTGGCGTGGCAAGGGGGATCTCAAGAATCTCACCCAGGTCGAGTGCCCGGATCACTCCCTGCGCCTCGGTGGCGATCGCCTCTTCTACGGCCTCTATCTCAACGAGCTGGTCTACTACCTGCTGGAGGCGCACACCCCCTTCCCCGAGGTGTTTGATGCCTATGCCCGCGCCATCATGGCGCTGGCCGACGGCGAGACGCCGGAGCTGCCGCTGCGCCGCTTCGAGTTCCTGCTGTTGCAGGCGCTGGGTTATGCGGTGGACTTCGAGTACACGGCGGATGACGAGTCGCCAATTGAACCAACCCTGCTCTACGGCTTCGAGCGGGAGTTGGGCTTTGTCGCTTGCGAGCGGGCGCCGGATCCCCGTACCCTGTTTCTCGGCGCGCACCTGCTGGCCTTTGCCGAGGGGCGTTTCGATACTCCCCCCCTGTTGCAGGCGGCCAAGCGTTTCAGCCGGCTGGCGCTGCAACCCTATCTGGGACGGCGTCAGTTGAAGAGCCGGGAGCTGTTTTTAAAACGTCGTAATAGCTTGGGTTAACCGCCCTGCGGCGTTACCCAACACGGCAAGAATGTTACCTAGGTCCGATTACGCTGCGCTAATCGAACCTACGAGCTGCCACACACGTGACATACGGATATCGGCGCTGGCGCCTAGGCGGCAGCTGCACAGTTAACAGTGAAGAGCTTCAAGGAGTCGTCAATGAGCGAAATCTATCTGGGTGTGAACATCGATCACATCGCCACCCTGCGCAATGCCCGGGGCACCCAGTATCCGGATCCGGTACAGGCCGCCTTCGTGGCCGAGCAGGCCGGTGCCGATGGCATCACGGTGCACCTGCGGGAAGATCGCCGCCACATCACCGACCGTGACGTGGAGATCCTGCGCCAGACCATCCAGACCAGGATGAACCTGGAGATGGCGGTGACCGAGGAGATGGTCGGCATCGCCTGCCGTATCAAGCCTCACTTCGTCTGCCTGGTGCCGGAGAAGCGCACCGAGGTGACCACCGAGGGGGGCCTGGACGTGGCCGGCCAGCTGGACAAGGTGACCGATGCGGTGACCCGTCTGGCCGCCGTCGGCGCCCAGGTGTCGCTCTTCATTGATGCCGACCTCATCCAGATCGATGCGGCCGCCGCGAGCGGTGCACCCTTCATCGAGATCCACACCGGTCGCTACGCCGATGCCACCACGGATGCCGAACGCAACGCCGAGTTCAAGCGCATCGCCGCCGGTGCCTCCTATGCCGCCGGCAAGGGCTTGAAGGTCAATGCCGGCCACGGCCTGCACTACCACAACGTCAAGGCCATCGCCGCCATCCCCGAACTCTATGAGCTCAACATCGGCCACGCCATCATCGGCCGCGCCGCCTTCGACGGCCTGGCCAAGGCGGTCAGCGACATGCGCTTGCTGATGCAGGAAGCCCGTCAGGGGATCTGATCTGTCGGCAGGGGCTGGGCCCCGCCACACGAAGAGAAAAGGGACGCCATGGCGTCCCTTTTTGTTGTGACCAAGCATGATGGAAAGGTCGGTGGCGGTCAGACTTGCACTGCCTTCTGCGATGTTCAGAGCTTGCCGTCGCTCATGCACATGCGGATCTTGGCTGCGACCACCTCCTCCATGGCGGCCATGGCGGGCACCAGATACTGGCGCGGGTCGCTGGCGTCGGGGTGGGAGGCCAGGAACGCCTTCATGGCGTCGGAGAAGGCGATCTTGAGTTCGGTGGCCACGTTGACCTTGCACACCCCGAGCTCGATGCAGCGGCGCACGTCCCGGTCGGGAATGCCGGAGGCACCGTGCAGCACCAACGGTTCCGCTACCCTGGCCCGGATGGCGGCGAGGCGCTCGAAGTCCAGGCGCGGCTCCTCCTTGTAGAGGCCGTGGGCCGTTCCGATGGCGACGGCCAGGGAATCGATGCCGGTGCGCGCCACGAACTCGGCCGCCTTGTCAGGGTCGGTCAGATGGGCGTTGGCGGCGTCCACGATGAGGTCATCCTCCTGGCCGCCGAGCTGGCCCAGTTCTGCCTCCACGCTTGCCCCCAGGCGGTGGCAGAAGGTGACGACCCGCTGCACCTTGGCGACGTTCTCCTCGAACGGCAGGTGGGAGGCATCGATCATGGCGGAGTGAATGCCGGCCTCGACCTTGTAGTGGATATCCTGCTCGTCCTCGTGGTGGTCCAGATGCAGTACCAGCGGGATGCGGTACTGATGGGCAGCCGAGGCACAGATGGAGACCAGGTACTCGACCCCGGCGTGGCGGTAGGTACCCGGCGTGGCGGCCAGGATCACCGGGGAGTTCAGTTTGGCGGCAGTGCGGGCCACCACCTCGACGGTCTCCAGGTTGTGGATGTTGAAGGCGGGCACCGCATAGCCGCGGCGCTGGGCATCTTTAAGCATTTCGTGGGACGAGATCAGATACATGAGGACTCCTTGGCACCCTGGCGGGCACCAGCTTCAGGGAAAGAGAGCGGGGCAGGGGCGGGGAGGATCTCCCGGCCCGCTACCCAGATATGTTGTTGATTGAGTTCCGCAGTCAGGGCGAGCAGGTTGGCCTGCTTGCCGACGGCCAGCGAGCCGAGGCGATGTTCCATCCCCAGCATCCGGGCCGGTGCCAGCGAAGCCATGCGGATGGCCTCCTCCAGCGGCACGCCGGCCAGCTGCACCATGTTGCGCACGGCGGCGAGCAGGGTGAGGGTGCTGCCCGCCAGGCCGCCGGTGTCGGTGCGCACCACCCCGTCCTTCATCTCCACCCGGTAGTCGCCGAGCAGGTAGTGACCGTCCGGCATGCCGGCGGCGCGCATGGCATCCGTGATGAGCAGCAGGCGATCCCTGGCGCAGCAGTGACAGAGTCTGAGCACGCTCGGATGGACGTGGTGGCCGTCGGCGATGAGCTCCAGCCAGGCACCGGGATGCACCAGACCCGCGCCGACCATGCCGGGTTCTCTGTGGTGCAGGCCGCGCATGCCGTTGAAGCAGTGCACCAGCCCGGAGGCCCCCGCCGCCAGCGCCGCCATGGTGGTGTCGTGGTCGGCGGCGGAGTGACCCAGCATCACCCGGATGCCGGCCTGCTTGAGATGACGGATGGCGGCCAGCGCCCCGGCCTTCTCGGGGGCGAGGGCGACCACCTTCAGGGTACCTCGCGCCACCTGTTGCAGCCGGTCGAGCTCCGCCAGATCCAGCTCGCGGAACAGGGCCGGGTCATGGGCGCCCTTGTTGTCCGGGGTGAAGTAGGGCCCCTCCAGATAGCTGCCGAGCAGTTGCGCGCCCGGCTGGGGGCTCGCCATGGCATCGGCGATGCGACCGAGGGTGCTGAGGATGGCGGGCAGCGGGGCGGTGACCGTGGTGGCGAGGAAGGCACCCACCCCTTCTGCCGCCTTGGCAAGGGAGAGGCGGGCCAGGGCGTCGGCCGCCTCGTCCATCACGTCAACGCCCGCCCCGCCGTGAACGTGGCCATCGATGAGGGCGGGCACCAGCAGCTCGACCTCCCGCACCGGGTCGTCGGCCGGGATGGGGTCGATGGCGGTGATGACGCCTCCTTCATGAGTCAGTACCTGGTGTGTCAGCCAGCCCTGCTCGGTCAGCAGGCGGCGGGCGCGGATCCGCTCTGCCATCTAGATCCCCTCCTCGGCCAGCGTCTCGGCCCGCTCGCGCGCCAGCTCGTCCACCAGGCTGGTGAGGCCGCGATGGCCACAGCACAGCGCCTGTTCACGAAACTGGGACGGGGTCAGCTCGCCGCGCTCCATCACCATCTCCAGCAGCAGCTGCAGATTGGTGCCGGTGACCACCTCCCGCCCGGGCTGGCGCAGCGCCAGGGTGGAGGCGACCCGAAACGGGGTTCCCCCCAGCAGGTCGGTCAGAAAGACCACCCCATCCCCTCGCTCAACCTGGGTCAGGGCGGTTTCGCACTGATCCTGCAGCAGGGCCGTGGTGGAGGACTCGGGAAAGTCGATGGCGACCACCGCCTCCTGCTCGCCGAGGATCTGCAACATGGCCTGTTCCATGCCGCTGGCGAAGCCGCCGTGTCCGCAAATGATGATGCCCAACATAATCTGTTCCTTTACAGCAAAGGGCCGGCCTCGTGCCGGCACCGGATTAGAGGAAGCCTGCAAACTTGCCGACGATGCCGAGCACGACCGTGATGACGATGAGGCGCAGCGGGCTCCAGCCGCGGCGGATCAGCCCATACATGGCCAGGGTGTAGAGCAGCGGCAGGAAGGCGGGCATCAGCTTGTCGAGCACGTCCGCCTGCAGCTTCACCACCGCATCGCCGGCGGTGATCTCCAGGGTGGTGCCGAGCCGCACATAGGTGGCGACCAGGGCGCCGATCACCGTCATGCCGACGATGGAGGCGGCATGGCCCACCTTGCGGGTGTTGGCCTTGATGAGCGGAATGGCGGCCACCCCCATGCGGTAGGCGTAGTGCGCCAGCCCGAAGCGCAGGCCGAAGTGCACCAGGTTGAACAGCAGGAAGAAGACCACAGCCCCCATGATGGAACCCTGCAGGGCCAGGTCGGCGCCGATGCCGCCGCAGATGGGCAGCAGGGTGAGCCAGAACATGGCATCGCCGATCCCGCCGAGCGGGGCTCCAACCGCGATCTTGGTGCTCTGGATGCTGTTGACGTTCTGCTTGGAGCGCTCCATCGCCAGCACTATCCCCATCACGAAGGTGACCAGAAAGGGGTGGGTGTTGAAAAAGCCCATGTGGCCCTTCATCGCCCGGGAGAGATCCTTGGGGTTGCTGTGGATCTTCTGCAGTGCCGGCAGCAGGCCGTAGAGCCAGCCAGAGGCCTGCATCCGCTCGTAGTTGAAGGAGGCCTGCAGCAGCAGAGAGCGCCAGGCGAAGCGGTTGATGTCCTGGCGGGTCAGCTCGGCCCCGAGGTGCTGATCTTCGTAGACGTCGTCGGAGACGGTGCGGGTCGGTTGCGGCTCGGCCGCCTGGGTCAGCCGGGTGGCGGTGTTGTTAGATGCCATCTTCAGTTTCCTCCTGGATGGGGCGGGCTTGTGGCGCCGGGTCCTTGCGCATGAAATCGATCAGAGCCATGGCCAGGGCGGCCGCAGCGATGGCCAGCACCGGCAGCTTGAGCCAGGCGGCGGCGACGAAACCGAGGATGAAGTAGGGGATGTAGACGTTCTTCATCATGATCTTGAGCAGCACGGCGAAGCCGATGGCGGGCATGATGCCGCCGGCGACGCCGAGGCCGTCGATGAGACGGGCGGGCAGCACGTCGATGGCGGTCTTGGCGTGTTCGGCCCCGAAGTAGGTGGGCAGGAAGGCGCACAGGAAGTAGAAGGAGCCGAGCGCCAGCAGCGCCAGGTAGTTGACCCGCTCGATGCCGCGCACATCCCCCTGTTCCGCCATCCGGTCACAGCGGGACATGACCCCCGACATCACCGAGAAGAGGAAGGTGATCCCCATCTGGACCGCCACCGCGAACGGCACCGCGACCCCGACCGCCACATCCGGCTTGACCCCGGTGGTGATGGCGAAGGTGGCGCCGACTATGGTGCCGATGATGACGTTGGGCGGCTGCGCCCCCGCCAGCGGGGCCAGCCCCATCCAGACCAGCTCCAGGGTGCCACCCACCAGAATGCCGGTGGGCAGGTCGCCGAGGATCAGGCCCACCAGCGGGCCCAGTACCACGGGCCGGTGGAAGTGGGTCAGGCCGTTGAACAGGTCAAGCCCGGCGAAGAACGCCAGCATGCCCAGCAAAAGCCCTTGCAACAAACTGATTTCCATCACAATTGTCCTTAATCAGATGAGGTTGAAAATGTCCTGTGCCGGTTCGGTCGGCACCCCCTGGACAAAGCAGGCGACGTGGGCGTCCTGCAGGGCGCGAAACGCCGCTATGTCCGACTCGTCCACCGATACCGTCTTGTGGATCTGACGCTTGCCGTCGGCGTAGTGCATGTTGCCGACGTTGATGCGGGGGATGGGCACCCCGCCCTCCACCAGGGTGCGAAAGTCCGCCGGACTCTTGCACACCAGCAGGATCTTCTGGCGATCGGCGGCCTTGCCGATGTTGTCGATCACCTTCTGCAGCGGCCAGAAGCGCACTGCGATGCCTTCGGCCAGCACCATCTCCATCAGGTTCTGCTGGATGGGGTCCTCTGCCACTTCGTCATTGGCGACCAGCACCAGATTGGCGCCGGCGAAGCCGACCCATTGCACGCCGACCTGACCGTGGATCAGGCGCTCGTCGATACGGCTCAGCACTATGTTCGGCATCAGACGCCTCCTTGCTGGTTGAACGGATAGATGTTGACCCCCTGCACGACCCGGTTGACCCGCCCGCTCGGGCAGGGATTGTCCGGGGTGATGCCCAGCACCAGCGCGGTGTGGAAGGCGTAGTACTGGGCGTAGAGCAGGTAGCAGAGCGCTAGCTCGGCGTCGTCACCGTTGAGGGGGGTGGGCAGATAGATGTGCTCGCCGGCGCTGATGAGCGGATCCGGCCGGTCGGCCAGGGCGACCACCCGGGCGGCATAGCCGTCCTGGCGCAGCTCACCGAGCAGGTCCAGATCGTACTGGCGGGTATAGGGATCGTTGGACACCATCAGCACGATCAGGGTCTGCCGATTGATGGCCGACTTGGGCCCGTGGCGAAAGCCGGTGGGGGAGTCGTGCATGGCCATCACCTGGCCGGCGGTGAGCTCCAGCAGCTTGAGGGCCGCCTCCTGGGCTACCCCCTGTAGGCTGCCGCTGCCAAGGTAGATGACCCGCTCCGGCAACGGTCGATCCCACTCGGGCACCTTCAGTTCGGCCTGGGGCAGGATGGCATCCCCCAGCGCGATGAGCGGCTGGCTGGCGATCGGGTTGAACTGGCGTGGCAGAAACACCGCCAGACAGCTCAGCATCATGCTGGTCAGGCTGCTGGTCATGGCAAAGCTGCGGTCGTGGGTCTGGGGCGGCATCAGCAGCGCCAGGGAGCGGGCATCCTTCTGGCAGCGGCGATAGAGCTCCCCCTCGCCGTTGCAGGTCAACACCAGGTGGTGGCACTCGCTCAGCAGCTGGCTGGCCAGCTCCACCGCCGCCACGCTCTCCGGGCTGTTGCCGGAACGGGCGAAGGAGATGAGCAGGGTCGGGCAGTCCTGTGCCAGGTATTCGCCCGGATCGGTGACGATGTCGGTGGTGGCGATCGCCTCGAAGCGGCCGTTGAGGCGGGCACTGAGATAGGGGGCGAGGGCGCGGCCGGCAAAGGCGGAGGTGCCGGCTCCGGTCAGGATCACCCGCAGGTTGCCCCGTGACAGCAGGGGCAGCAGGAAGCGTTCAATGGTGGCGCGGCACTCCTCCACCATGGTGAGGGTCTCCCGCCAGGTGGCGGGTTGCTGGCGAATTTCACGGGCGGTGGCCAGGCCGTTGGCCGACCGCAGCGTCTCTTCTGGATAACCAAGGATCATCTCTACAACTCCTTATACAACCGGGGTCAGCCGGGAGTGGCTGGCGGGGGCGGCGCTGCAGGCCGCCGCGTATTGGCGCAGCACCTCCTGCACCTGATCGAGAATGAGGTCATGGGGATTGGCCGAGAGCGAGCCCTGACGCACCTTGCGGTATTGCAGCGGCAGGTGCTGGCTGAGCAGCGGCAGAGGAATGGGTTCGGCGGCCAGGTTGGCCAGCAGCCGGGCGTAACAGTCATCGACCCGGCTGTCGGGCCAGTAGTAGCGAATGCGATCGGAGTAGCTGTAGCCACGGGCCAGCCGGCACTCGTTGGGGCTGCCCTGATAGTGGCTGCGCCAGAAGTCGGGCCGATCCAGCATGGTCTCTTCCAGCACCTGGCGCAGGCCCGAGCAGGCCTTGGCCACCACCAGCTCCTCTTCGATGGCGGCGAGGGCAAACAGTGCCTCGCGCAGGGCAAAGGTGAGGGCCGGGCCGACCTTGAGGATGGCGAAGTGATCGCGTACCAGCTGGCGGTAGGCGTCCGGGGTCTGGTAATCGGTGGAGTGGGCCTCGAACACCAGATGGGGATAGGCCTCGATCATCCGGCTCAAGGGGGCGGCCCGCTCGGGGCGGTAGTCGATGACGTGGGTGTGGTCGAACTCCACGCCGGGCTGCACCACCAGACCGACCACCCTTGGCCAGAGCCGGGCCAGCCCGGCCTGCTCGAAGGCCTGCTGGTGGGCGGCCAGGGTGTGGCGCGCCGCCTCCGGCGTGGTGACCGCCAGCTCGGCCAGCTCTTCGTGGGCGCCGCCCGGTACCGGCACTTCGGTGCCAATCACATAGACCAGGTCGCTGTGGCCAAACTGCCGGATGGCGGTCTGCTCGGCCACGTTTGCCAGCCGGGCGGCGCGCGCCGCCACCAGCTCGTCGGTCAGCGGCACCGGATCCCCCTGGCAGGACATGCTGCAGTCGAGGTGGATCTTCTTGAAGCCGGCCGCGACATAGCTGGTGATGAGGTCCTCGGCATGGGCCATGGCCTGTTCGGCGGGCTCGCTCTGCCAGCGGTTGGGGCCGAGGTGATCCCCACCCAGTACCAGCCGCTGCACGGGAAAGCGGCACTCGGCGGCGAGCCGGTGCAGCAGGTCGCGAAAATCGGCCGGCGTCATGCCGGTGTAGCCGCCAAATTGATCCACCTGATTGGAGGTGGCCTCGACCAGCAGCAGCTGGTCCCCTTGCGCCGCCAGTCGCAGGGCCGCCTCCAGTACCAGCGGATGGGCGGAGCAGACGGCGTAGATCCCGACCTGTTCCCCCTGCTTGTGTTGTGCGACCAGATCCAGCATTGATTTCATTTCCCTCTTCCTCTTGGCCTGAACAAGATGCGTTGCTTTCGATTTCTTTCTTTACCCTAGGCGTACGGCGTTCGAAACGAAATAAAAGCGTGTTCACATCTTGAGTAAGATCACAAAAAGAAATGAATCGAAAGTATTTTCGCTGCTTCAGGGAGTCTGATGGCACTTTTCAATTCAATGAAAGCTTGATTTGCCATCGAGGCTGAGTGTTAATAGGGAAACGTAACGAAGTGAAAGCTCTACTTTCACCACAGGACTCCGGCAGAGAGACTATGCAAATCACCGAAAAGAGCGTGCTCGGCACCAGCGAGCGACGGGAGCGCATCATTCAGCAGCTGCGCAGCAATGGCAGCGTTCAGGTCAACGAGCTGGCCGGCCACTATCAGGTCTCCACCGTCACCATCCGCAACGATCTGGCATTTCTGGAGAAACAGGGGGTGGCGGTGCGCGCCTACGGCGGCGCCCTGCTGTGCGAATCCGGTCAGCCGGTGGCCGAGCGCACCATCGCCGACAAGAGCGTGCTCAACACCCCGGTCAAACAGCGCATCGGCGCCATGGCGGCGAGCCTGGTGCAGCCGGGTTGTCGCCTTATTCTCGACTCGGGTACCACCACCCTGGAGGTGGCACGCCACCTGCGCGATCACCAGGAGATAGTGGTGATGACCAACGGCATGAACGTGGCGAATGCCCTGCTGGAGGCGGAAGGGGTGGAGCTGCTGATGACGGGGGGCCACCTGCGCCGCAAGTCGCTCTCCTTCTACGGCGCCCAGGCGGATCTCTCCTTGCAGAACTATCACTTCGATCTGCTGTTTCTCGGGGTGGATGGCATCGATCTGGAGCGCGGCGTCAGCACCCATCACGAAGACGAGGCCAGGCTCAACCGCTGCATGTGCCACGTGGCCGAGCGGATCATCGTCGTGACCGACTCCAGCAAGTTTGGCCGGCTGAGCCTGCACAAGATCGTCGATACCCGGCGCATCCACACCCTGATCACCGACGACGCCATTGCGGCGGAGACCCTGACCGGTCTGCGCCAGGCCGGGATAGAGGTGCTGCTGGTGGAGGCCTGAGCCGGCAATCGACTGAGAATGCAAAAGAGGGACGCCGCGGCGTCCCTCTTTCGTGGTCGGGGCGAAGCTCAGTTTTGCGCGGGGAAATAGCGCTCGAGCAGGAGAGGGAGGATGGCCTGACGTTCGGCGTTCTTCTGCTTTGGGCAGAATGGCGTGATACCGGTAGGGATGAGGGTCAGTCTGGCTCGGGAAAGTAACGCTCGAGCAGGGCAGTCAGGATGGCCTGGCTCTCGGCATCCGGTTCACCGCTGACCAGGGCGGGCCGAAAGTGGAGCTGGAAGGCGCGCAGGGCGGCGCGGCTCTGTTCGTCCCAGTGGCCGCTCGGGGCGACGCCATAGCCGTAGCGGGCCAGCCGTTTCTGCCAGCCGAGGGCATCCCAGGCCGGCGCCGGCTGCTGGCACAGCTCGGTCAGCCGGGTCTCATCGGGCCAGGCGCCCACCCCGTAGTTCAGAGCCAGCTCGCGCCAGGGGAAGTGGGGGCCGGGATCTTGCTTGCGCTCGGGGGCAACATCGCTGTGGGCCAGCACCTGGGTGGGGGGGATCTGGTAGCGCTCGACCAGCTCGCGGCCGAGGGTACCGAGGGCGGCTATCTGTGCCCGGGTGTAGGGCTGCCAGCGCCGCTGGTGGGCGGGCAGCAGCTCGTCTTGTGGCGGGTAGCCGAGGTTGACGATCTCGATGCCAAGAGAGCTGGCATTGAGCCCCGTATACTGGTGCCAGCGGCTGCGGCCGGCATGCCAGGCGCGCCGGTTGTCGGGCACCAGCTGGTAGACCGGCAGCGGCCGCTCATGGGTATCGCGCGGGATAAGGTAGTGGGCGCTCACCTGATGGGCCGGCTCTGTCAGCAGGCGCAGGGAACGCTCATCGTCTTCATCCGTGTAGTGCAGGATCAGAAAGGCGATGCGCTCGTTCTGGCTGGCGCTCTGATGGTCGTTGTTGAGCCGATAGGGGGCGGGCTGACAGGCGCTCAGCAGCAGGGTGAGGCAGAGGGCATACCAGTGCCGGCAGTTGCCCCATGGCCGACGGCGCCCACCCACCGCCAGCAGGCGGGATAATGGTGAGCGCAGACGCCGGCCCATGGTTCAGCCGCGATACTTGGCGGTGAGGCCGATGAGGAAGTTGCGCAGGATCTGATCCCCGCAATCTTGATAGTGCTTGTGGTCCCGTGAGCGGAACAGGGCGCTCAGCTCGGACTTGGAGAGGTTGAAGTTAGCCAGCTTGAGGGTGGCGAGCATCTCCTCTTCCTTGAAGTTGAGGCCGATGCGCAGCTTGCGCAGGATCATGTTGTTGTTGATCCGGTTCGGGATCACCTGGGGCGGTGCATCTTCCCGCGCACCGCGGCGCACCAGGATCAGGCCGTCGAGGAACTGGCTCAGGGCCGAATCCGGGCAGGCGGCAAAGCCTGCCTCCTGCACCTCACCCTCTTCTGCCTCTTTCATCAGCCAGCCGTGTAGCTGGGCGTGGGTGACGGTCAGGTTGCCCTTGGCGAACATGTCGACCATCTGGTCGTTGCTGATGCTGAGGGCGTAGCGCAGGCGGCGCAAAATATCGTTGTTGGTCATGTCGACTCCTGTGGAAACGGCGCAACTTTACCATCTGGCGGGGCCCGCGTCAGAAAAAGCGGACCACCGGGTCAGGCGAGGTAGCGGGGAGCCTCCTGGCGCACCTGCTCCATCGCATCCTGCAGCTCCAGCAACTCGGGCTCGAGTTCGGCCACCGCCACCCCGTCCCGCAGCTGCTGCTCCAACTGGGAGAGCAGCCGCTGCAGGCGAGGCACCCCCGAGTAGGCGCAGCCGCCGTTGAGGCGATGGAGCTGGGCCAGCACCTCGCTGTCCTCCACCTGGCCGGCGAGCGCCGCCTCCAGCACCGGATCCACCTCGTCGAAACTGGTCATCAGCATGGTCAGCATCTCCTTGGCGAGATCCAGCTTGCCCGCCGCCTGGCGCACCGCCAGCGACCAGTCGATCTGCTGGCTGGCGTGATTCTGGTGGCGACGATGGGCGAAGTCGGTGATGAGCTTGGCCAGCATGGCCTCGTCGATGGGCTTGGCCAGGTAGTCGTCCATGCCCTGGCGGATCAGCCGCTCCCGCTCGCCGGGAATGGCGTGGGCGGTGACCGCGACGATGGGCGTCTCGGTGTTGAGGGACTGGCTGCGAATAGCTTGGGTGGCGCTGATGCCGTCCATGATCGGCATCTGGATATCCATGAAGATGATGTCGAACGGCTGGCTCTGGGCCAGTCTGACCGCCTCCTTGCCGTTCTTGCACACCACCACCTGGCTCACCATCTCCTTGAGCATGGCGGCGATCAGCTTGAGGTTGGCGGCGTTGTCGTCCACCGCCAGCACCTTGATCTCCTGCACGCTGCGCGGGGAGGGCTCTGGCAGCGGGGCGCTGCGCGCCGCCTCGGGGGAGAGCAGGGCGTGCAGCAGCTTGCGGTGGTTGATGGGTTTGGAGAGGCAGTGCTGGGCACCGTGGGCCAGCATGGCCTCGTAGAGCGAAGGCTCGTGGCTGCTGAGCAGCACTATGGTGTTCTGCTGGCCATCCAGCCCGTCGAGGCGCGCCACCACTTGCTGCGGGCTGTGCTGGGTGCCGCTGCCGATGATCACCATGTCCTGGCTGCTCATCTCGGGCCAGGGGTCGTCGCCGGTCAGGGAGTGCACCTGCAACTGCCACTCCGCCAGCAGGGCGCAGATGGCGGAGTGGCTGAAGGGATCCGGTTCCAGCAGCCAGACCCGCTTGCCCTGGATGCGATCCAGCGGCAACCGGTCAGTCTGGGGCAGGGGGGAGACCTCCAGATCCAGGCTGAAGGAGAAGACAGATCCCTTGCCGAGTTCCGATTCGAATCGGATCTGCCCCCCCATCTGCTGCACCAGCTTCTGGGTGATGACGAGGCCCAGGCCGGTGCCGCCATAACGGCGGGAGATGGAGGAGTCGGCCTGGTTGAAGGCCTGGAACAGCTGGCGCTGCTGCTCTTCCGAGATGCCGATGCCGGTGTCGCGGATCAGCACGTTGAGCCGCACCTTATTGCCGCTGAGGCTGCCGGTCTGCTCGATGCGCACGTCCACGTTGCCGCGCTCGGTAAACTTGATGGCGTTGCCGGTGAGGTTGGTCAGCACCTGCTGCAGGCGCATGGGGTCGCCAGTGAGGTAGTCCGGCACCTCGGCATCCACCTGCAGGGAGAGCTCCAGCTGCTTGTCGTGGGCGCTGGGGCCGAGCAGGTGCATGGTTTCGTTGAGGGTGTCGCGCAGGCTGAAGGGGATGTGCTCCAGCTGCAGCTTGCCCGCCTCCAGCTTGGAGAAGTCGAGGATGTCGTTGATGATGCCGAGCAGGTTGCGGGCCGACTTCTCGATGGTCTGCATGTAGTCGGTCTGGCTCGGTGTCAGGCTGGTCTTGAGCAGCTGGCGGGTAAAGCCGATGACCCCGTTGAGCGGGGTGCGCAGCTCGTGGGACATGTTGGCGAGGAACTCCGACTTGACCCGCGCCGCCTCCTGCGCCCGCTTCTTGGCCATGTCGAGCTCGACGTTCTGGATCTCGATCTGCTCCAGCGTCTCGCGCAAGTCGGAGGTGGCCTGATCGATGTTCTGCTGCATCTCCTCGTGGTATTCCGAGAGCGCCTTGGCCATGGCGTTGATGCCGTTTTTCAGCATGTCCAGCTCGCCGGTGAGCTGACCGCTGACCCGGGTGTCGAGCCGCCCCTCCCTGATCTTGTGCACCGCCTGCACCATGTCGGTGATGGGCTGGGTCACGCTCTTGACCAGCCGAAAGCCGAACAGGGTGCTGAAGGCGATGCCGATGAGCACCATGATCACCGCGAAGAAGGTGTCGCGGTACTGCAGGATCATGGCCCGGTCTGTGGTCATCTGCATGGAGATGTAGCCGATCATCGGCGGCTCCACGTCGCTCGGCAGCGGGAAGCCGTCCATGCTGGTCTCGGCCTGGATCGGGGTGCGCAAGATGATGTCGTCGCCATAGAGGGTGACGCTGGTGAGCTCGGGGATCTGGCTGCCGTCCGGCAGCCGCAGCCGGGTGAAGTCCCTGTGGTAGTTGGACGTCACGAACAGCTGGTTGTCCTGGGTGAAGACGGCGATGGACTTGATGAGCGGCGAGTTCTTGCGGTGGGTGAGGCCGATCAGCCGCTTGAGCGATTCGCGGCTGTGCTGGGTCATCCCGTATTCACTGGCGATGGCCAGCGGCTCTATGATGTTGATGCCCTGATCGATCAGGTTGTTTTCCAGCTGCTGATAGCGGTGGAAGGTGAAATAGCCGGCCATCAGGCCGCCGATGATCAGGGTCGGCAAGATGGTAAAGGCCAGCACACGCGCCCGAAGGCCATATTTGGTCATGCGGATGATCCCCCGAAGAGCAGGGTTGGCAATGGCGTAAACGAGCGGGTGCGGGCCCACAGGCCGTATTTGGTCATACTATTATTCTTGTGGGACAATAGCCTGCTGCAGATTCCACAATCATGACATAGCCACCTATAGGCACCAAGTTTTATGGCCCAGTTTTTCAAGCCCCAAAAGAAATCCGCCCAGCCCCAACGTATTGAATTTACGGTAGACAGCCTGGATCACCACTGCGTCGGGATCGGCCGCCACCAGGGCAAGGCGATCTTCATCGAAGGGGCGCTGCCCGGTGAGCAGGTCAAGGCCCGCATCCTCGAAGACAAGAAGCAGTATGCCCACGCCGCCCTGCAACAGGTGGTGACCCCGGCGGCCAATCGCATCGCCCCCTTCTGCAGCCACTACCGCGAGTGCGGCGGCTGCAGCGCCCAGCATCTGGCTGAGGCGGATCAGCGCGCCGCCAAGGAGGCCGGCCTGGTCAGCCTGTTCGAGCGGCTCGGCAACATCCAGCCTCCGGCGCTCGAGCCCGTGCTGGGCGGGGAGTCCCGCGCCTATCGCCGGGTCTGCCGGCTGGCCATCAAGTTCGACAAGAACGGCCGCTGCACCCGGGTGGGCTTTCGTCGTCGCCAGTCGAACGATCTGGTGGAGATCAGTGGCTGTCCGGTGCTGGCTGAACAGCTCTCCGCACTGATCGCCCCGCTGCGCGAATGCCTCAACCGCCTCAAGAGCCAGCGTGAGCTGGGCCATGCGGAGCTGATCCAGGCCGAGCAGGGGATCCTGATGCTGCTGCGCCATACCGGCCGGCCGACCGAGGCGGATCGGGCGCAGTTGATCGAGTTCGCCGAGGCGCAGGGGATCGACCTCTATCTGCAGGCGGCCGACGAGCAGATTGAGCCGCTGCACCAGCAATTTGCGCCCTCCTACTCGCTTGATGGCCTGTCTCTTGCATTCGCTCCCGGTGACTTCATCCAGGTCAACGGTCCGGTCAACCAGCGCATGGTAGAGCAGGCGCTCTCCTGGCTCGAGGCGGGCAAGGATGACAAGGTACTCGATCTGTTCTGCGGTATTGGCAACTTTACCCTGCCGCTGGCCCGTCAGGCCCGCGAAGTGGTGGGGGTGGAAGGGGAGCTGGCCATGGTGGCCCGTGCCGAAGAGAACGCCCGTCGCAACGGCATCGAGAACGCACGTTTCTACAAGGCGGACTTGAGCGGCGACATCGCCGGCATGTCCTGGGCGCGGGAAGGGTTCGATCTGGTGCTGCTGGATCCGGCCCGTCCCGGTGCGTTCGAGGTGATGGAGCACGTCGTGAAACTTTCACCCAGACGGGTGGTCTACGTTTCCTGTAATCCGGTCACCCTGGCGCGCGACAGCCAGGTGCTGGTGAAAGGGGGCTATCGGCTGGTGCGCCTCGGCATGCTCGACATGTTCCCGCATACCGGCCACCTGGAGTCCATGGCGCTGTTCGAGCGCAAATAGACGGACGGTGATGGGCAAAACGGACGTGGTGGCGGTGCCATGAAAGGGCAGCCGTCAGCTGGCGATGGTAGCGTCCATAACGCTGTCTGGGCAGGCATGATTGGGGTAATCTAGACCCTTGTAAATCGGCAGGGCCTGGCGGAGAACTCTATTGTTTTTCTTGACAATATGCCTTGAAAAATTCTCCGCAGATCCCCATTTGAGGCAATCTCATGAGGGGAGAGGGCGACAGCCTTCAGCCCAATAATTTAAAGGATTGATACCATGGTTGCGGTTCGCGATATTCATTTGAAAGACAACTTCACCCTGGAGGAGTGGGTCAGCTCGCTCACCCTGAGTGACAGTGACAAGGATCAGCTGCGAACCGTCTACCAGTACTGTCTGACGCTCGGTGACGAAGCGCTCACCAACCGGCTGCTGGTGCGCGGGGTCGAGATGGTGGGCATCCTGCTGATGCTCAGCATGGATCTCGGCACCCTCAAGGCCGCCATCATCTACCCCTTCGTCGAAGCCGGTCTCATCAGCCAGGAGCGGATGGACGAGGACTTCGGTCCCAAGATCGCCAAGCTGGTGGAAGGGGTGCTGGAGATGGAGGCCATCCGCTCCCTGCAGACCCTCCACCGCAGTGAAACCTCGCCGGAGCAGGTCGACAACGTGCGGCGCATGCTGCTCGCCATGGTCGAGGATGTGCGCGCCGTGGTGATCAAGCTGGCGGAGCGGATCGCCTGTCTGCGGGAGGCGAAGAAGGCGGATGAAGAGACCCGGGTGCTGATGGCCCAGGAGATCACCAACATCTACGCCCCGCTGGCCAACCGGCTCGGTATCGGTCAGCTCAAGTGGGAGCTTGAGGATCTCGCCTTCCGCTATCTGCACCCGGATACCTACAAGCAGATCGCCAAACAGCTCGACGAGAAACGGCTCGATCGGGAGCGCTACATCCGCGAGTTCGTGCAGTCCCTGCGCGATGCCCTGAAAGAGGCAGGGGTCGAGGCCGAGGTCTACGGCCGGCCGAAACACATCTACAGCATCTGGCGCAAGATGCAGAAGAAGCACCTCGAGTTCAACGAGCTGTTCGACGTTCGTGCGGTGCGGGTGGTGACCAAGCGGCTGCAGGATTGCTATGCGGCGCTCGGCATCGTTCACACCCACTTCCACCACATTCCCCGCGAGTTTGACGACTATGTCGCCAACCCCAAACCCAACGGCTACCAGTCCATCCATACCGTGGTGGTGGGGCCCGAGGGCAAGACGGTGGAGATCCAGATCCGTACCGACCAGATGCACCAGGATGCCGAGCTCGGTGTGGCTGCTCACTGGCGCTACAAGGAAGGGGCTCAGGCCGGCGGCAAGGCCAACAACTTCGAAGACAAGATCGAGTGGCTGCGCAAGCTGCTCGCCTGGCAGGAGGATCTCTCCGAGAGTGGCTCCCTGCTCGAGGATCTGCGCAGTCAGGTGTTCGAGGACAGGGTCTACGTCTTCACTCCGAAAGGGGATGTCATCGACCTGCCGGCGGGGGCCACGCCCCTCGACTTTGCCTATCACGTCCACAGCATGATCGGCCACCGCTGTATCGGCGCCAAGATCGACGGCCGCATCGTGCCGTTCACCTATGCGCTGCAGACCGGCGATCAGGTGGAGGTGATCACCCAGAAAGAGCCGAACCCGAGCCGCGACTGGATGAACCCCAACTCAGGCTTCCTGCGCTCCAGCCGGGCGCGGGCCAAGGTGGCCACTTGGTTCAGAAAGCTGGATCGGGACAAGAACATCGTCGCCGGGCGCGAGCTGTTCGACAAGGAGCTGGATCGCCACAACCTCAGCATGGCCAAGATCGACAAGGGCAACATGCTGCGCCGCTTCAATCTGGAGAGCACCGACGATCTGCTGGCCGGCATCGGCAGCGGCGACATCCGCATCAACCAGGTGATCAACTACCTGGACACCTGCTACAACAAGCCGACGGCGGAGGAGGAAGATCGCCGCCTGCTGGAGAAACTGGAACAGAAGGCCAACGCGCCGTTCCGCCACAAGCCCAAGGATCACATAGTCGTGGAAGGGGTGGGCAACCTGATGACCCACATCGCCCGCTGCTGTCAGCCGATCCCCGGGGATGCCATCCAGGGTTTCATCACCATGGGCCGCGGCGTATCCATCCACCGGGAGGATTGCGAGCAGCTCAAAGAGCTGTCGCGCCGCAACCCGGAGCGGTTGATCGACGCGGTATGGGGGGAGAACTACTCCGGCGGTTACGGTCTCACCATCCGCATCCTCTCCAACGACAGATCCGGCCTGCTGCGCGACATCACCACAGTGCTCGCCAACGAGAAGATCAACGTGATGGGGGTGCGCTCACGCTCCAACGTGCGCGAGCAGACCGCCGAGATCGACATGGAGCTGGAAATTTACAACATCAACGCCTTCAACCGGGCGTTGGCCAAGCTCAGCCAGCTCAATGACGTGATCAGCGCCAAGCGCCTCTGATCGTACGCAACACTGCACTCGTGACCGACCGCCAGGTCGGTCACTGTTTTCTCCCGGTAGCATCAAGAAAAGCGAACATCCCATGTCCCAACGTTACGACCTGCCCCAACTGCTCGCCATCATGGCCAAACTGCGCGATCCGCACGGGGGCTGCCCCTGGGATCTCAAGCAGAGCTTCCAGACCATAGTGCCGCACACTCTGGAGGAGGCCTACGAGGTTGCCGACGCCATCGAGACCGAAGATTGGCAGGGGCTGAAAGGGGAGCTGGGGGATCTGCTGTTCCAGGTGGTGTTCTACGCGCAGCTTGGCAAGGAGCAGGGGCTGTTCGACTTTGCCGACATCGTCGACACGGTGAGCGAGAAGCTCATTCGTCGCCACCCCCATGTCTTCTCCGATGCCGACCTCGGCGACGAGCAGGCGGTGAAGGTGAACTGGGAGGCGGAAAAGGCCAGGGAGCGGGCGGCGCTCGACAAAGAGAGCGTGCTTGACGACGTCCCCCTCTCGCTGCCGGCCCTGACCCGCGCCGCCAAGATCCAGAAGCGCTGCGCCACCGTCGGTTTTGACTGGAAGACCCTGGGCCCGGTAGTGGACAAGATCCACGAGGAGATCGACGAGGTGATGGAAGAGGCGCTGATGGCCGACGTGGATGAAGCGCGGGTGAGTGACGAACTCGGCGATCTGCTGTTTGCCACCGTCAACCTGGTGCGTCATCTCGGCAAGGATCCGGAGCAGGTGCTGCGGGGCGCCAACGCCAAGTTCGAACGCCGCTTTCGTCAGGTTGAACAGTTTATCGCCGCGGAAGGGCTGAAAATGACCGACTGCAGCCTCGAGAAGTTGGATGCCGCCTGGGTCAAGGCCAAGGAAACCGAACAAAGTTGATTTGGCGCAAGATGGGGGCACCGGGAGCCTGATAGATTTTTGTTCATTGTTTGGGAGAGGGGGTTTTGGTATACTGTTTCCCCGTCCTGCTTCATCCCCGAAGCACCCCTTAAAATTCCCTAAACTTCTTTCAGGTTCAGCATGACGACAAAATATATTTTTGTAACTGGTGGCGTTGTTTCATCCCTCGGCAAAGGCATTGCCGCAGCTTCTCTGGCAGCCATTCTGGAAGCCCGTGGTCTGGATGTGACCATCATGAAACTGGACCCCTATATCAACGTGGATCCGGGCACCATGAGCCCGACCCAGCACGGTGAAGTGTTCGTAACCGAGGACGGGGCCGAGACCGATCTGGACTTGGGCCACTACGAGCGTTTCATCCGCACCAAGATGACCCGCCGCAACAACTTCACCACCGGTCGCATCTATGCCGACGTGCTGCGCAAAGAGCGCCGCGGCGACTATCTGGGCGCCACCATTCAGGTGATCCCGCACATCACCAACGCCATTAAAGAGCGGGTGATTGCCGGTGCCGAAGGCCATCAGGTTGCCATCGTCGAAGTGGGCGGTACCGTGGGCGATATCGAGTCCCTGCCGTTCCTCGAAGCCATTCGTCAGCTGGCTGCCGAAGTGGGTCGCAACAACGCCATGTTCATGCACCTGACCCTGGTGCCTTATCTGGCCGCCGCCGGCGAAGTGAAGACCAAGCCGACCCAGCACTCCGTGAAGGAGCTGCTCTCCATCGGTATCCAGCCGGACGTGCTGATCTGCCGTTCCGACCGCGCCATTCCGGCCAATGAACGTGCCAAGATCGCCCTGTTCTGCAACGTGCCGGAGCGTGCCGTCATCTCCATGAAGGACGTCGACTCCATCTACAAGATCCCGGCGCTGCTGAAATCCCAGAACCTGGACTCCTACATCACCGAGCGCTTCGGCATCGAGTGCAAGGAGGCCGATCTGGCCGAGTGGGAACAGGTCATCTATGAAGAGGCCAACCCGACTGCAGAAGTGACCATCGGCATGGTAGGCAAGTACGTCTCCCTACCGGATGCCTACAAGTCCGTCAACGAGGCGCTCAAGCACGGCGGTCTGAAGACCCGTCTCTCCGTCAACATCAAGTACATTGATTCCCAGGACATCGAGACCCGTGGCGCCGAGCTGCTGGAAGGTCTGGATGCGATCCTGGTACCGGGTGGCTTCGGTGAGCGCGGCGTGGAAGGCAAGATCCTGGCGGCCCAGTATGCCCGCGAGAACAAGATCCCGTATCTCGGCATCTGTCTCGGCATGCAGGTTGCCATGATCGAATTTGCCCGCAACGTGGCCGGTATGACTGGGGCTCACTCCTCCGAATTCAAGAAAGATTGCGCCTACCCGGTAGTGGGTCTCATCACCGAGTGGGTGGATGACGAAGGCAACGTTGAGACCCGGACCGAGCAGTCCGATCTGGGCGGCACCATGCGTCTGGGTTCCCAGCTCTGCCACCTGGTGGAAGATTCCAAGGTGCGTCAGATGTACGGCAGCCCGACCATTTACGAGCGCCACCGTCACCGTTATGAAGTGAACAACAAGCTGCTGCCGCAGATCGAAGCAGCGGGCCTGAAAGTGACCGGTCTCTCCGCCGACAAGAAGTTGGTGGAAATCATCGAGATCCCGGATCACCCCTGGTTCGTGGCCGCGCAGTTCCACCCGGAGTTCACCTCGACTCCTCGTGATGGCCACGCCCTGTTCGCCGGTTTTGTGAAGGCGGCGGGCGAGTATCAGAAGCGTAATCTGAAGTAATTGAAAATAAATGCGGTTGGGGCCCTGTGCCACAGCCGCTTTTTTTGGCATATTTTTGTTGTTTTTTTACGAAACCTGAGGAAATACACATGTCCAAGATCGTTAAAGTGATCGGTCGTGAAATCATCGACTCCCGTGGTAACCCGACCGTTGAGGCCGAAGTTCACCTGGAAGGTGGTTTTGTTGGTATGGCAGCCGCTCCGTCTGGCGCGTCCACCGGTTCCCGCGAAGCGCTGGAACTGCGTGACGGCGACAAGAGCCGTTTCCTGGGTAAAGGCGTGCTGAAAGCCCTCGAAGCCGTCAACGGCCCGATCGCTCAAGCTCTGCTGGGTAAAGATGCCAAGGACCAGGCCACTGTCGACCAGATCATGATCGACCTCGACGGTACCGAGAACAAATCCAAGTTCGGCGCCAACGCCATCCTGGCTGTTTCCCTGGCCAACGCCAAAGCTGCCGCAGCTGCCAAAGGCATGCCGCTGTACGCCCACATCGCCGAGCTGAACGGCACCCCGGGTGTCTACTCCATGCCGCTGCCCATGATGAACATCATCAACGGTGGTGAGCACGCCGACAACAACGTCGACATCCAGGAGTTCATGATCCAGCCGGTTGGCGCAAAGACCCTGAAAGAAGCCGTTCGCATGGGCGCCGAAGTGTTCCACAACCTGGCCAAAGTGCTGAAGTCCAAGGGCTACAACACCGCAGTTGGTGACGAAGGTGGTTTCGCTCCGAACCTGAAATCCAACGCCGAAGCGCTGGAAGTGATCGCCGAAGCCGTTGCTGCTGCCGGTTACAAGCTGGGCACCGACGTGACCCTGGCCATGGACTGCGCTGCTTCCGAGTTCTACGACGCAGAGAAGAAAGAGTACAACCTGAAAGGCGAAGGCCGTGTCTTCACCTCCAACGGTTTCTCCGACTTCCTGGAAGAGCTGACTGCCAAGTTCCCGATCGTCTCCATCGAAGACGGCCTGGACGAATCTGACTGGGAAGGCTTCGCCTACCAGACCCAGAAACTGGGCAAGAAAATCCAGATCGTGGGTGACGACCTGTTCGTAACCAACACCAAGATCCTGAAGCGCGGTATCGACAACGGCATCGCCAACTCCATCCTGATCAAGTTCAACCAGATCGGTTCCCTGACCGAAACTCTGGCTGCCATCAAGATGGCCAAAGACGCTGGCTACACTGCCGTCATCTCCCACCGCTCCGGTGAGACCGAAGACGCGACCATCGCCGACCTGGCTGTTGGTACCGCTGCTGGCCAGATCAAGACCGGTTCCATGAGCCGTTCTGACCGTGTTGCCAAGTACAACCAGCTGATCCGCATCGAAGAAGCCCTGGGTGCCAAGGCTCCGTTCCGCGGTCTGAAAGAAGTGAAGAACCAGGCTTAATCATCGCCTGTTCTCCTGCTTCACAAAGCCCCGCCATCCGGCGGGGCTTTTTCGTCTGTGTCACCCCCATCCCCGGATTCTGCATTTTTTGTTCCGACCGAACCCATCCGGGACACAGGCTTTCTTTTGTCTTGCCTGCGAATATGGGAAACTAGGCCGCTTGAAGGAGACTCAGTGCATGCGGCTACTCACTCTTATCCTGCTCTTCCTGTTGGGAGGGCTTCAATACGACCTCTGGCTGGGGAAGAATGGCCTGTCTGACTATCGTGAGCTGTCTGATGCCATCACCCGGCAGCAGCAGGACAATCTGGTACTCAAGGATCGCAACAACCTGATTTATCGCGAGATTGATGACCTGACCTCGGGCCTGGAGGCCATCGAGGAGCTGTCGCGCAACGATCTTGGCTACATCAAGCAGGGCGAGACCTTCTACCGCATCATTCCCAAGGACAAAGACAAGGGCTCCAGTTCCGGAGACGCAGCCTACGATGACTGATCATCACAGCGGACTGACCGCCATCGTGCCGGCCGCCGGCATCGGCAGCCGGATGGGGGCCGAGTGCCCGAAACAATATCTGCAGCTGGCGGGCATGGCCATTCTGGAGCACACCCTAACCCTGCTGCTCTCCCACCCGGCTATCGGTCAGGTCATAGTGGCGCTGGCTCCCCATGACCGCTGGTTCGACACACTGGCCGTGGCCGCCGATCCGAGGATCCTGCAAGTGGAAGGGGGCGCCGAACGCGCCTTCTCCGTGCTCAATGCGCTGCACGTGGCGCAAGGGGAGTGGGTGTTGGTGCATGACGCCGCCCGTCCCTGCCTGACCCACGGCGATCTCGATCGCCTCATCGCCACCGCCATGGCCTGTGGCGGAGCCATCCTCGGCAGCCGGGTGCGCGACACCATGAAGCGCTCCGACGCCGCCGGCAACATCCTCGCCACCGTCGAGCGCGAGGAGCTCTGGCACGCCCTGACCCCGCAGATGTTCCCCACCGGCCCCCTCAAGCGGGCGCTGGAGGAGGGGCTGGCGCTGGGTGCCACCATCACGGATGAGGCCTCCGCCATGGAGCGGGCCGGCTTCCGGGTGCGAATGGTGGAAGGGCGAGCCGACAACATCAAGGTGACCCGGCCGGAGGATCTCTCCCTGGCGGGGCTCTATTTGCAGCAACAGGACGCGCGCCGGCCGGCGCGACCCGATTCACCCACAGAGGAGCTGGCATGATCCGGATTGGACATGGTTTTGATGTACACAAGTTTGGCGGGGTTGGCCCCTGCATGCTGGGCGGGGTGGCGGTGCCGTATGAACAGGGCCTGCTGGCTCACTCCGATGGTGATGTGGTGCTGCATGCGGTGAGCGATGCCCTGCTGGGGGCCATCGGCGCCGGCGACATCGGCCGCCATTTCCCCGATACCGCGGCCGAATTCAAGGGCATCGACAGCCGCATCCTGCTGCGGGACGTGTTTGCCCGGGTGCAGAAGGCGGGTTATGCCATCGGCAATCTGGATGTGACCATCATCGCCCAGGCGCCCAAGATGGCGCCCCACATCGACGCCATGTGCGCCGTGCTGGCCGCCGATCTGCAATGTGATTTGAACCGGGTGAACGTCAAGGCGACGACCACCGAACAGCTTGGATTCACGGGGCGCAAGGAAGGGATCGCCACCGAAGCCGTCGTCTTACTGGTGAAACAATAATGCTCGAACAACTGGCCTACCTGCACGGGGCGCCCACGGCCCGCGGCATCCTCAAGGCGCAAGCCGCCGACTTCGTGGTCAATGAAGATCTCGGGTTTGAACCCTGCGGCGAGGGTGAGCACATCTTCGTCCAGGTGCGCAAAACCGGCGAGAACACCGCCTGGGTGGCGGGCCTGCTGGCCGATGCGGCCGGGGTTGCCCGCAATGCGGTGACCTGGGCCGGGCTGAAAGATCGCCACGCGGTGACCGAACAGTGGTTCGGTATCCACCTGCCTGGCAAGGCAGAGCCGGACCTCTCGGTCATCGAGAGCGACAGCATCCGGATCCTGCAGGTGAAGCGTCACAACAAGAAGCTGCGGGTCGGCTATCTCAAGGGCAACCACTTCACCCTGCGCCTCACCGGACTGGAGCAGGCCGACGGGCTGGAGTCCCGCCTGCAGGCCATCGCCGACCAGGGCGTGCCCAACTACTACGGCGAGCAGCGTTTCGGTCGTGGTGGCAACAATCTGGAGGCCGCCAAGGCGATGTTCGCCGGCAAGCGGATCAAGGATCGCAACAAGCGCTCCCTCTATCTCTCCGCCGCTCGCAGTATGCTGTTCAACGCTATCGTCAGCGCCCGCATCGAGCAGGGGCTGGCCCATCAGCTGCTGGCTGGCGACTGCGTGATGCTCAAAGGCAGCCACTCCATCTTCAGCGAAGAGAGCGTGACGCCCGAGCTGGAGGCGCGTCTCGCCTCCGGCGACGTGCAGCTCACCGCGCCCCAGTGGGGGCGTGGTCGCTCTGCCAGCCAGGGCGCCGCCGCCGAGTTCGAGCAGGCAGTGCTGGCGCCTTATCACGAGTGGTGCGAGGGGCTGGAGAAGGCGGGGCTGGATCAGGATCGCCGCCCCTTGCTGCTCAAGCCGCAGGCCATGAGCTGGCAGTTGGAGGGGGCTGTGCTGACCCTGTCGTTCTTCCTGCCGGCCGGGGCGTTTGCCACCAGCGTGGTGCGCGAGTTAATGCAGGCCGAAGAGGCCGATCATGGTTTCAGGGATCAGTCCGATGAGAATTCTGGTCAGTAATGACGACGGTGTGCATGCCGAGGGTATCCGTGCCCTCAGCGAGGCGCTGGCCGCCTGCGGCGAGGTCATCGTGGTGGCGCCGGATCGCAATCGCAGCGGGGCGAGTCACTCCCTGACGCTGGAAGTGCCGCTGCGGGTCACCCGCATCGCCGAAACCGGATATCATGCGGTGAAGGGAACGCCGACCGATTGCGTGCACCTAGCCGTCAACGAGCTGGTGCGCCCGGAACCCGACATGGTGGTGGCCGGTATCAACCACGGTGCCAACCTGGGGGATGACGTCATCTACTCGGGCACGGTGGCGGCTGCGACCGAGGGGCGCCACCTCGGCTTCCCCTCGCTGGCCATCTCGCTGGTAGGCAAGACCCATTTCTCCACGGCGGCCCACTACGCGGCCCTGCTGGTGAAAGGCATGATGGTGCACCCGTTGCCTGCCGATCAGATCCTCAACGTCAATGTGCCCGACCTGCCCCTCGACCAGATCAAGGGGATCAGGGTGACGCGCCTTGGCAACCGCCACCGGGCGGAGTCGGTGATCTGCACCGAGGATCCTCGCGGTCAGCCCATCTACTGGATCGGCCCCCCCGGCAGCCAGCAAGATGCGGGAGAAGGCACGGATTTCGCCGCCATCGAGCAGGGCTACGTCTCGATCACCCCCCTGACCATCGATATGACTGCCTACAGCAGTCTGGCGGGGCTGGGGGCTTGGTTGGACCTGCAGGGATGAAGGTGTGATAGTACAGCGCCTGTTAAACCAGCTGATCGCGCAGGACATTCGCGATTTCCGCGTACTCGCGGCGATTGCCAAGGTGCCGCGCCAGCTGTTCGTGGATGAAGCCATGGCCCACAAGGCCTGGGACAATACGGCCCTGCCCATCGGTCACGGCCAGACCATCTCGCAGCCCTACATGGTGGCGCGCATGACCGAGCTGCTGATCCAGAACAATCCGGCCCACGTGCTGGAGATTGGCACAGGGTCGGGTTATCAGACGGCGGTGCTGGCCCATCTGGTGGAGCACGTCTACACGGTGGAGCGGATCAAGTCGCTGCAGTTTCAGGCCCGGCGCCGGCTGCGCCAGCTCGACCTGCACAATGTCTCCGCCAAGCACGGCAATGGCTGGCTGGGTTGGCCCAATAAAGGACCGTTTGACGCCATTTTGGTCACGGCGGCCGCCAGCGAGGTGCCGACGGCCCTCACCGATCAGCTGGCCGACGGTGGTCGGCTGGTGTTGCCGGTGGGGGATAGCCAGCAAACCTTGCAGCTGATCGAGCGGTCGGGCTCCCAGCTCACCAGCCGGATCCTGGAGCCGGTCCGTTTTGTTCCCCTGATTGACGGAGATGTCGAGTGAAGTTGTTTTCCCGCCTCTATGTGCTGGTGATGCAGTGGGCGCGCCACAAATATGCCCCCTGGTATCTGGCGATCACCGCCTTCATCGAGTCGGTGTTCTGGCCCATCCCGGTGGATGTGATGCTGGCCCCCATGGCGCTCGGCAAACCCCGACGGGCCTGGCACTATGCCGCGCTCGCCACCCTGTTTTCGGTACTGGGTGCCCTGGTAGGTTACCTGCTCGGCTATGCCCTGTGGGAGCCGGTGGTCCAGCCGCTGGTGGCTTCCGTCGGCTATGAGGAGAAGATTGCCGTGGCCGAACAGTGGTTCCAGCAGTGGGGTATCTGGGTGATTTTTATTGCCAGCTTCACGCCGATCCCCTACAAGGTGTTTACCGTGACGGCCGGTCTGCTGCAAATGGCACTGCTGCCCTTCATCGTGACCTCGCTGATCGGGCGTGGCATGCGCTTTTTCCTGGTGGCGGGTCTGATGCGTTGGGGTGGCGAAAAGATGGAGCGCAAGCTGATGCACTATGTGGATGTGCTGGGTTGGCTCTGTATTGGTTTGGCCGTCGTGGCCTATTTCTGGTTTAGTCGTTGAGGATCCACTATGCGTTCGCGTATTTGGCAAGGAAGCAGTGTCGTCGTGTTGTCATGGCTGTTGCTTGCTTGCGCTTCCAGCAAGACCGCCGCCCCCGTCCAGGGACTGGGCAATGACGGTCTTGTTTCCACCATTCCGGCGCGCCAGATGGCGGCCCAGCCCACCATTCAGGGCAACAGCTATACGGTGAAGAAAGGGGATACGCTCTACTCCATCGCCTTCAACTCGGGCAATGACGTGCCCTCGCTGGCCAGCCTCAATGGCATCAGCCCTCCCTACAACATCTATCCGGGTCAGCAGATCAGGCTCGACGCCTCCGGCAGCACCATGGCGGTGGCACGCAGCGCGGGCACCTATCAGGTTCGACCCGGTGATACCCTGAGCAGCATTGGTCGCCAGTTCGGCATGTCGAATCAGACCCTGGCCCAGAACAACAATTTGAGAGCCCCCTTTGCCCTTCAGGTGGGGCAGGTGCTGAACGTGCAGTCCTCCGGGGCGAGCAGTGGCCAGATGGTGGCGGCGACCTCGCCGGTGACCGCTCCGGTGGTCAGCCAGAGCAGTGGTCCCAAACCCCTGGCGCCGGCGACGTCAGGTACGACCACTCCGTTCATCAAACAAAAAACCGTTGCTCAGCCATCTTCAAAAGAATACGCTCAGGCAAAAGAACAAAAAAACGACAACAAGCCTCAGTCGAGACTTTCTTGGCACTGGCCGACCAAAGGCCGGATCGTCGAGGGTTTCTCTGTTGCGGAACAGGGGAACAAGGGCATAGATATCGCCGGCCAGAAGGGGCAACCCATCTACGCAGCGAGCGGCGGCAAGGTCGTCTATGCGGGTAGCGCACTAAGGGGTTATGGCAAGCTGATCATCCTCAAGCACGATGATGACTACCTTTCAGCCTACGCTCACAACGATGAGCTGCGGGTCAAGGAAGGGGATTCGGTGCAGGGCGGATCTGTCATTGCCAACATGGGTAGCACGGACGCGCCGGATGTGCGATTGCACTTTGAAATCCGGTACAGAGGCAAGTCGATCAACCCGATGAGCCATTTGCCAAAGCGTTAGACCCAGAGAGTTAAGTCTTACTCTGGTGCAGGTCAGGGAGACACGCCATGAGCCAAGAACAACTGGTAATGCAGGATGCAGAGTTAGAGTTCGACGAAGAGCTGGAGAGTCAGGAAGAAGAAGAGATACAGGAAGTTGCGGCCGAGGCCGAAGAGACGATTTCCGATGAGCTGATGGCACCTGAACTGAACAAGGTGATGGATGCCACCCAGCTCTATCTCGGGGAGATTGGTTTCTCCCCCCTGCTCACGGCTGAAGAGGAAGTCTATTATGCTCGCCGTGCCTTGCGGGGCGACAAAGCCGCCCGCAAGCGCATGATCGAGTCCAACCTGCGACTGGTGGTCAAGATCGCCCGTCGTTACAACAACCGCGGCCTGGTGCTGCTGGATCTCATCGAAGAGGGCAACCTCGGTCTCATCCGCGCGGTCGAAAAATTCGATCCGGAGCGCGGCTTTCGCTTCTCCACCTATGCCACCTGGTGGATCCGCCAGACCATAGAACGGGCCATCATGAACCAGACCCGTACCATTCGTCTGCCCATTCATGTGGTCAAGGAGTTAAACGTTTACCTGCGCACCGCACGCGAACTCTCTCATCGCCTCGATCATGAACCGACCGCCGAGGACATTGCCCAGGCGCTCGATCGCTCGGTGGACGATGTGAACCGCATGCTCAAGCTCAACGAGAAGATCACCTCGGTCGATACGCCGATTGGTGGCGATCGCGACAAGGCGCTGCTGGATGTGCTCTCTGATGAGCGCGGCATGGGCCCTGAGCTGGAGTCGCAGGATGACGACATGCGCGCCAGTATAGTGCACTGGCTGGAAGAGCTGAATCCCAAGCAGCGTGAGGTGCTGGCCCGTCGCTTCGGTCTGCTCGGCTATGAGCCGGCGACCCTGGAAGACGTGGGGGCCGAGATTGGCCTGACCCGGGAGAGGGTGCGCCAGATCCAGGTGGAGGGACTGCGCCGTCTGCGGGAGATCCTGCTGGGGCAGGGGCTCTCCATCGAGGCGCTGTTCCGCACCAACTAATTGCTGCGAGTGAGCGAAGATGCTTACCAGGCAAAACAAAAAGGGGCCCATGGCCCCTTTTTCATGTCGACTGGATCCACAGGATCAAACCGGATCCAGCGTATCCAGCGGCCAGCGCGGCACGGCCTTCACGGCCAGCGGCTCGAACACGCCCGCTTTCAGGCGCTGCATGCCGGCATAGGCGATCATGGCGCCATTGTCGGTGCAATATTCGGTACGTGGGTAGAACACTTCCCCCTTGAGGCTCTCCATCAGCTCGGCCAGCTGGGCGCGCAGGTGACGGTTGGCGCTGACGCCGCCGGCGACTACCAGGCGATTGAGGCCGGTCTCCTTCAGGGCGCGGCGACACTTGATGGCCAGCGTATCGACCACCGCATCCTCAAACGCCCGGGCGATGTCGGCACGGGTCTGCTCGTCGTCGCCATTGGCGGCGATGGTGTTGGCGGCAAAGGTCTTGAGGCCGGAGAAGCTCATGTCGAGCCCGGGGCGGTCGGTCATGGGACGCGGGAAGGTGAAGCGGCCCTTGAGGCCTTTCTCAGCCAAGCGGGAGAGCAGCGGACCACCGGGATAGTCCAGACCCATCAGCTTGGCGGTCTTGTCGAACGCCTCGCCGGCGGCATCGTCGATAGACTCGCCCAGTAGCTGATAGCTGCCGATACCGTCGACCCGCACCAGCATGGAGTGGCCGCCGGAGACCAAGAGCGCCACAAAGGGAAACTCGGGGGCCTTCTCTTCCAGCATGGGCGCCAGCAGGTGGCCTTCCATGTGGTGCACGGCGATGGCCGGCTTGTTCCATGCCATCGCCAGTGAGCGGCCAATGGTGGCCCCCACCAGAATGGCGCCAACCAGACCCGGGCCCGCGGTATAGGCGATGCCATCGATGTCATCCTTGCCCAGTCCGGCCTCTTGCAACGCCGCCTGGATCAAGGGGATCGTCTTGCGCACATGGTCCCGGCTGGCCAGCTCGGGAACGACGCCGCCGTAGTTCGCATGCAGCTTGACCTGGCTGTATAACTGGTGGGAAAGGATCCCTTTTTGATCGTCGAAGATCGCGATCCCGGTTTCGTCACAGGATGTCTCTATGCCCAATACACGCATTGCTAAAAAATTTCACTGCTAAAATGAGACGGCTATGGTAACCTTCGCGGGTTTTTTAAACCAGAGCGATCTCTGCGGGTTTACTTTCATTCCCTGTCCAGAGTATAATTTCGCACCATTTTAAGACATGCTGATCGATTGAAGGTCAGCTAACAATTTATCACTGAGGTGAAAGGCACATGCCAGTAATCAAAGTCCGTGAAAATGAGCCGTTTGACGTTGCTCTGCGTCGCTTCAAGCGTTCTTGCGAAAAAGCCGGTATCCTGTCCGAAGTTCGTAGCCGTGAGTTCTACGAGAAGCCGACTACCATTCGCAAGCGTGCCAAAGCGTCCGCCGTTAAGCGTCACGCCAAGAAGCTGTCCCGCGAAAACGCACGTCGTATCCGCCTGTACTAATCAAGGGATCATGCCGTGTCGCTGAAGGATCAACTCAAGGATCAGCAAAAGCTCGCCATGCTTGCCAAAGACAAGCAGCGGTTGGGTGCGATCCGTCTGTTGATGGCTGAAATCAAGCAGCGTGAAGTTGACACCCGTGTCGAGCTCGATGATCAGGATATCCTCGCTGTGGTGACCAAGATGGTCAAACAGCGCCGTGATTCCATCAGTCAATTCGAGGCCGCCGGTCGCCAGGATCTTGCCGACAAAGAGTCCGCCGAGATCGCTGTGTTGCAGGAGTTCCTGCCGCAACAGCTGACCGCAGCCGAAATTGCCGCACTGATTGAGCAAGCCATCGCTGAAAGTGGTGCTGCCGTCATGGCTGACATGGGCAAAGTCATGGCTGTCTTGAAGCCGAAAATTCAGGGGCGTGCCGATGTCGGCGCCGTCAGTGCGCAGGTGAAAACCCGCTTGGCGTAACAGGCAACTCTCTTGTTTGGTCAAAGAAGCCGTGCTTCCCTAGGAATGCGCGGCTTTTTTATTTTCTACGCAATGAAACAGGACGGTTATGGCAGGCAGGATCCCACAATCCTTTATCGATGATCTGCTGGTACGCACAGACATTGTCGAGTTGATCGACTCCCGTGTGCGACTGAAGAAAGCCGGTAAGAACTACCAGGCTTGCTGCCCTTTTCATAACGAAAAAAGCCCCTCGTTTACCGTCAGTCAGGAGAAGCAGTTCTATCACTGTTTCGGCTGCGGTGCCCACGGCAATGCCATCGGCTTTGTGATGGAGTACGACGGGTTGGAGTTCCCCGATGCCATCGAGGAGCTGGCCAGCCTGCATGGCATGCAGGTCCCCCGTGAGCAAACGGCGGGGGGAGCCAGCAATAGCCAGCCGGCCGTCAGCAAGGACCTGTTCGAGCTGATGAACCATATTGCGCGCTTCTACGAGAGCAATCTCAAGAACGCGCCGCAGGCAGTGGAGTATCTGAAAGGCAGAGGCCTGACTGGCGAGGTGGTCAAGCGCTTCAACATCGGGTATGCCCCCGGAGACTGGGATCAGGTGCGTCGCCGCTTTGGATCCAGCCGGGAACACGAGCAGTTGCTTATCTCGGGCGGCATGCTGATCCCCCGTGACAGCGGCCCGGGCAGCTATGACCGCTTCCGCGATCGCATCATGTTCCCGATCCGCGACAAGCGCGGCCGGGTCATCGGCTTCGGTGGCCGGGTGTTGGGGGATGGCACGCCCAAGTACCTCAACTCGCCTGAAACGCCCATCTTCCACAAGGGACGGGAGCTGTTCGGTCTCTACGAGGTCAAGCAGGCGCACAAGGATCCGCGTCGGATCTTGGTGGTGGAGGGCTATATGGATGTGGTGGCGCTCGGCCAGTACGACATCGATTATGCAGTGGCGGCGCTGGGAACCGCGACCACCAGCGACCATATCCATACCCTTTTTCGCACCACGGCCGAGGTGGTCTGCTGTTACGACGGCGACAATGCCGGCCGTGAGGCGGCCTGGCGGGCATTGGATAACGCGCTGTCCCATCTGCAGGATGGCCGTGAACTCAAGTTCGTGTTTCTGCCGGATGGCGAGGATCCCGATTCCCTGGTGCGCCAGATCGGCAAGGATGGGTTCGAAGCGCTGCTCGACCAGGCTCAGCCGTTTGCCGATTTCATGTTCGAACGTCTCGGGCGCGATGCGGCTCTTTCCGGTGAGGCCGGCAAGTTCGAAGTGGCCAACAAGGCCGCCGAGCTGATCCGCCGGGTGCCGGAAGGCTTTACCCGCGAGGGGCTGATCACCCGCCTCTCCAGCATGATGCGTTGGGGTGAAAACAAGCAGCGGATCGCCGAACTGTTTGCCCGCAACAGCCAGCCGAAGGCCGAGGTGAGCAAGCCCAAGGCGGCCAAGCTGACACCACTGCGCCGGGCATTGGCATTGATGGTGCAATATCCGGCGATCACCGCCGAACTGCCGGCCATGCCTGAGCTGGCTGGGCTTCGTCTGCAGGGGATCCAGTTTCTGCTGCAACTGCATCAGCAGATCCTGACTCAACCTGGGGTGACAACGGGTATCCTGCTGGAACACTGGCGCGGTACCAAAGAGGGAGATATCCTGGCCCAGCTGGCGATGCACGATCTGTTTGAAGAGGTAAAGCTCGACCAGGAGCCCGATATTCTGGGAGAATTGCAGGATACTTTCGTCGGTTTCATCAACCTGTTCCTGAAGCAGCGCATCGAGGAATTGCAGGCCAAGGTGGCGCAGGAAGGGCTAAGCTCTGAGGAAACTCAGGAGCTGATGATGCTGATCAGAGAGGTGCAGATTGAGAAAAGAAATGAGAGTGGGGCTTGATATTTGAGTGATTAACCCCAATATGAATACCGTTGCCCGAATGGACGGGATTAAAAGCAAACATTTTATAACCGCCTGGCCCCGACAATACTGCGGGCAGGGGTTTCTCATGACCGACGCCGCAACCAGACATAGCATGTCTGGCGGTTTTCTATTAGAATTGGCTATTTGCGCAGCAGCGCACTGTACGCGCAACCTAGCAACACCAACCGGATGAGTTCTATGGAGCAAACCCCGCAGTCTCAGCTTAAACTCCTCGTTGCCAAAGGTAAAGAACAGGGCTACCTGACCTATGCCGAGGTGAACGATCACCTCCCGCAAGACATTGTCGACTCTGACCAGATCGAAGACATCATCCAGATGATCAACGACATGGGTATCCAGGTGGTGGAAAACGCCCCGGATGCCGATGATCTTATCATGGCTGAAGGTGGTACCGCCGATGAGGACGCTGCCGAAGCAGCGGCCCAGGCTCTGGCATCTGTTGAATCCGAGATTGGTCGCACGACCGATCCCGTCCGCATGTACATGCGGGAAATGGGTACCGTCGAACTGCTGACCCGCGAAGGCGAAATCGATATCGCCAAGCGGATCGAAGACGGTATCAACCAGGTACAAAGCTCCGTCGCCGAGTACCCGGAAGCGATTACCTATCTGCTTGAACAATATGACAAGTATGAAGCCGAACAGCTGCGCCTGTCCGACATCATCTCCGGCTTCATCGATCCCAATGAGACCGACGACGTCGCACCGACCGCCACTCACATCGGCTCCGAGCTCAGCGAGGAAGATCTGGCTGACGAGGATGAAGACGAAGACGAAGACGAAGACGGTGATGGGGATGACTCCGACGATGATGGCGACGGTGGTCCGGATCCGGAAGTTGCTCGCGAGAAGTTCGGTGAGCTGCGCGCCCAGTACGAGGTAACTCGTCTCTCCATTCAGCAGAATGGCCGCGCGCACGAAGATACCCAGAATGCCATCGCCCAGCTGGCAGACGTGTTCCGTCAATTCCGCCTGATGCCCAAGCAGTTCGATCGCCTGGTCAACAACATGCGCGAGATGATGGAGCGGGTTCGCGTGCAGGAGCGCATCATCATGAAACTCTGCGTTGAGCAGGCCAAGATGCCGAAGAAGACCTTCGTCGCGGCCTTCACCAACAACGAGTGCGAAACTGCCTGGTTCGAATACCAGAAGCAGGCTGGCAAGGCCTGGTCTCCCCGTCTGGTGGAGATGGACGAAGACGTGCTGCGCGCCATCGGCAAGCTGCAGCAGATCGAGGAAGAGACCGGTCTGTCCATCGCCCAGATCAAGGACATCAACCGTCGCATGAGCATCGGTGAGGCCAAGGCCCGCCGTGCCAAGAAAGAGATGGTCGAGGCCAACCTGCGTCTGGTTATCTCCATCGCCAAGAAGTACACCAACCGCGGTCTGCAGTTCCTGGATCTGATCCAGGAAGGCAACATCGGTCTGATGAAGGCGGTCGACAAGTTCGAATATCGTCGTGGCTACAAGTTCTCGACCTACGCCACCTGGTGGATCCGTCAGGCCATTACCCGCTCCATCGCGGATCAGGCCCGTACCATCCGTATCCCGGTGCACATGATCGAGACCATCAACAAGCTCAACCGTATCTCCCGTCAGATGCTGCAGGAGATGGGTCGCGAACCGAACCCGGAAGAGCTGGCCATGCGCATGGGCATGCCGGAAGACAAGATCCGCAAGGTACTGAAAATCGCCAAAGAGCCCATCTCCATGGAGACGCCCATCGGTGATGATGAAGATTCCCACTTGGGCGACTTCATCGAAGATACCACCCTGGCCCTGCCGGCCGATGCGGCCACCAGCGAGAGCCTGCGCAACGCGACCCGCGAAGTGCTGGCCGGTTTGACCGCTCGTGAGGCCAAGGTACTGCGCATGCGTTTCGGTATCGACATGAACACTGACCACACCCTTGAGGAAGTGGGCAAGCAGTTCGACGTGACCCGTGAGCGTATCCGTCAGATCGAAGCCAAGGCGCTGCGCAAGCTGCGCCACCCGAGCCGCTCTGAAGTGCTGCGCAGCTTCCTGGACGAATAATCCCGGACGTTCCAACCCGGAACAGCATCCAAAAAGCCCCGCCATGCGGGGCTTTGTTTTATTCGTGGCGATGGGGCGCTGACGATGAACCACGGAACCGCTTGAATATGGATGAAATCTCGCCAAGTGGTTGATATGCCTATGGACTGGCTAACGGACATCCCCTATAATCCACGCCGCAAAAGCACATTTCGGCCCCTTAGCTCAGTTGGTTAGAGCAGTCGACTCATAATCGATTGGTCGTGGGTTCAAGTCCCCCAGGGGCCACCAAATTCCATAAAAAGGCCGCTCATCATGAGCGGCCTTTTTGCTTTCTGGCGTTTCGCCTCAAACTGGGTCAGGAGCCCTGATCTTGCTGGATGGGGGCCTGCTTGGGGGCGCCCGGGCGTCGGGCGGGCAACATGCGTCTCACCAGATTGCTGCGCTGGCGCCAGGAGGTGAACAGGATGGCCAGCAGGTGCAGCGCTATCATGCCCTGCAGGGCCCAGGTGCACCAGACGTGCCAGTCGTCAGCCCCTAGTTCGAACCCCATCTCGGTATTCTGGAACCAGCCGGTGCCGGCGGTGGCCAGGATCAGCAGCCAGAGTGTCCAGACCGCCAGCTTGCCGCTGCCGTGGTGACCGGGGGCCGGTGGCGTGCGCTCGCGCAGCTCCAGCGCTTGCTGGCGAAAATCTTCCCGGCTTGGGATGAGGGCTCGCAACCGGGCATGACCCCTGGCAAACGAGAGCCCCCACGCCAGGCGCAGGCTGATCAGGGCGATGGCCAGATAACCCAGCCGCTCGTGCCACTCCTCGCCCGCCTCGTTGAGCCAGAGGTTGCCGATACAGATGGCCGCCACACCCCAGTGGGTGAGGCGGACCAGACTATCCCAATGGAAGGGATCAGCCTTTTTGTTTGGCATATTTGTGGTACTCCTTCTTCAGGTCGTTGACCTTGGCCAGGTGCTCGCGCGCCTTGGCTTCGTCACCCGCCTTGAGAGCCGCCAGGCTGGCGTCCAGTTCGGTCTGCACTTCGTTCATGCCTTCCAGGAACTTCTCTTTCTTGGCGGCCGGCATGTTCTTCTGCTTGGCGATGTCGAACTGCGCCTTCATCTCGTTGATGTACTTCTCCATGGTGGCGGCATCCTCGGCCTTGACCGCCTGCTTGTAGTTGAAGCCGATCTTCTTCATCGGCTGCTCCAGCTCACCGGCCATGGCGGGCAGGGTCATCAGGCCAAACATCAGGGGCAGCAACAGGGGGCGTACAGTTTTCAACATGGGATTTCCTTATTTAAACGACATGCTTATCGATTCTATGTGGCTTCTTATGAACCCTTATCTGGATTCATCACAGGCATGATGCCATGACAGTACGTGAACTGTTTGTGAATATTGCTGTTTTTTGTCACAAAGGGTAACGGGGAGGGGGGAGATGCAAGGAGGATGTTGAGCCAATCGAACCATGCCATATGATCCATGCTGTCAGGCTGGCCGAGGGCAAGCTAAAGAGAGGGCCCTTGCGGGCCCTGTTGATTACTGCTGCTGTTCACGCTCGATGGCACGCCAGCCGATGTCGTTGCGGTAGAAGACGCCGTCCCACTTGATGCGCCCGGCCAGCTGATAGGCCCGCTGCTGCGCCTCGGCGACCGTGTGGCCGAGGGCCGTGGCACACAGTACGCGTCCCCCGGCGGTGACTACGGTATCGCCTTCCATGCGGGAGCCGGCGTGGAATACCTTCTCGCCGCTCGCCTCTTCCACCGGCAGGCCGCTGATGGGCTTGCCCTGCTGGTAGTCGCCGGGATAACCGCCGGCGGCCAGCACCACGCCAATGGCGACGCGGGTGTCATAGATGGCCTCTACCTGATCCAGCTTGCCGGCACAGGCCGCCAGGCAGAGCTCCACCAGATCGGAGCGCATGCGCAGCATGATGGGCTGGGTCTCGGGATCGCCGAAGCGGCAGTTGAACTCGATCACCTTGGGATTGCCCTGGCCATCGATCATCAGACCGGCGTAGAGGAAACCGGTGTAGACGTTGCCTTCGGCCGCCATGCCGCGTACCGTCGGCATGATCACCCGCTCCATCACCTTGCGATGCACCTCGTCGGTGACCACGGGGGCGGGGGAGTAAGCCCCCATGCCGCCGGTGTTGAGGCCGGTATCGCCATCGCCCACCCGCTTGTGGTCCTGACTGGTGGCCATCGGCAGCACGTGCTCGCCGTCCACCATGACGATGAAGCTAGCTTCCTCCCCCTCAAGGAACTCCTCGATCACCACCCGGGCCCCGGCGTCACCAAAGGCGTTGCCGGAGAGCATGTCGCGTACCGCCTCTTCGGCCTCGCTCAGGGTCATGGCAACAATGACCCCCTTGCCAGCGGCCAGGCCGTCAGCCTTGATGACGATGGGCGCGCCCTTCTCGCGCAGGTAGGCCAGCGCCGGCTCCACCTCGGTGAAGTTCTGGTACTCGGCGGTCGGGATGGCGTGGCGGGCCAGAAAATCCTTGGCAAAGGCCTTGGAGCCTTCCAGCTGGGCGGCGGCGGCGGTCGGGCCGAAGATGGCCAGCCCCTCGGCACGGAATGCATCGACCACCCCTTTCACCAGCGGTGCTTCCGGTCCGACGATGGTCAGACCGATGCGCTGCTCCTTGGCAAACGCCAGCAGGGCCGGGATGTCGGTAGCCGAGATGGCTACGTTCTCGATGCTCCCTTCGTGGGCGGTGCCGGCATTGCCGGGGGCGACGAAGACCCGGGTTACCAGGGGGGATTGTTTGGCCTTCCAGGCTAGGGCGTGTTCACGGCCACCGTTGCCAATGATCAGTACTTTCATCGTATCGCTCGCTTCTATTCGTGGTCACGGGCGGGCCTGGGGCCTGCGCCGGTGAAAATAGCCAGGTGAAAAGAGACAACAAAAGGGCCGCCGGCGGCGGCCCTGATCCATCAGTGACGGAAGTGGCGCATGTTGGTGAACAGCATGCACATGCCGTGTTCGTCGGCGGCGTCGATCACCTCCTGATCGCGCATCGAGCCACCGGGCTGGATGACGCAGGAGATACCGGCGGCGGCCGCGGCGTCGATGCCATCGCGGAACGGGAAGAAGGCGTCGGAGGCCATGACGGAGCCCGCCACGGTCAGCCCTTCATCCTCGGCCTTGATGCCGGCAATCTTGGCCGAGTAGACGCGGCTCATCTGGCCGGCGCCGACGCCGATGGTCTGGCCGTCTTTGGCGTAGACGATGGCGTTGGATTTGACGAACTTGGCCACTTTCCAGCAGAACAGCAGGTCGTTCAGTTCGGCCTCGGTGGGCTGACGCTTGCTGACCACCTTCAAATCCCCGAGCGTCACCATGCCAAGGTCGCGCTCCTGCACCAGCAGGCCGCCGTTGACGCGCTTGAAGTCAAAGCCTTGCGCCGGCGCGGTCCACTGACCGCACTCGAGCAGCCGCACGTTCTGCTTGGCGGCGACCGCGTCGCGGGCCGCCTGACTGACGGTCGGGGCGATGATCACCTCGACGAACTGACGCTCGACGATGGCCTTGGCGGTGGCGCCATCCAGTTCACGGTTGAAGGCGATGATGCCGCCAAACGCGGAGGTGGGGTCGGTCTGCCAGGCGCGCTCGTAGGCGTTCAGCAGATCGCTGCCGATGGCCACGCCGCACGGATTGGCGTGCTTGACGATGACGCAGGCCGGCTGGTCGAACTCTTTGACGCACTCCAGCGCCGCGTCGGTGTCGGCGATGTTGTTGTAGGAGAGGGCCTTGCCCTGCAGCTGGATGGCGCTTGCCACCGAGCCCGGTGCGGCCTGCTCCTCGGCATAGAAGGCGGCGGCCTGATGGCTGTTCTCGCCGTAGCGCATGTCCTGCTTCTTGATGAACTGGCTGTTGAAGGTGCGCGGGAAGCGGGACTCCTCGTCACCCTCCTTGTTGTCACCATAAGAAGGAACCATGGTGCCGAAGTAGTTGGCGATCATGCCGTCGTAGGCGGCGGTGTGTTCGAAGGCGGCAATGGCCAGATCGAAGCGGGTGGCCAGTTTCAGGCTGTTGCCGTTGCCATCCATCTCGCGGATGACGCGGTCATAGTCGGCAGCCTTGACCACGATGGCCACATCTTTGTGGTTCTTGGCGGCGGAGCGAACCATGGTCGGCCCGCCGATGTCGATGTTCTCGACCGCATCGGCCAGGGTGCAACCGGGCTTGGCGACGGTGGCGGCGAAGGGATAGAGGTTGACCACGACCATGTCGATGGGGGAGATGTGGTGCTGAGCCATGATGGCGTCGTCTTGCTCGCGACGGCCGAGAATGCCGCCGTGGACCTTGGGATGCAGGGTCTTGACCCGGCCGTCCATCATCTCGGGGAATCCGGTGTAGTCGGAGACCTCGGTCACCGGCAGACCCGCCTCGGCCAGCAGCTTGGCGGTACCACCGGTGGAGAGCAGGGCCACGCCGCGCTCGTTGAGTGCCTTGGCAAATTCCACGATGCCAGTCTTGTCAGACACACTCAGCAGTGCACGGCGAATGGGTCGAGCTTGTTCCATCACACTATCGTCCTCAGCATAACGGGGACCGTTCCATGGGAGGCGAGGCTCAACACAGAGAGTCCCCAAATAAATGGAAGTGGGGGATTTCGCAAACCGCTCTCGCCTGAAACCTGCCGCCAGGCAAAAGCGTTTTAGGAAATACCCGCTTGACGCGTCGCTCTCTTGTGGGCGCGTATTCTACACAAAAAATGTGACCCGTGGTGGATTTTTTAAAGTGACAAAGCCTTGTCTGGTGCAGTGTTAAACGTTTTCTGGTGGTTTTTTGTGAAACGTTTGTCTTTTCAGTCTCTTGATGGCAAAAGGGTGGCCGCGTCCTCTTTCCCGCTGCCGACTGGCAATCGTCCGGCAAAGGGGAGATAGTGGGTGCCGGTTGTGGTTCTTGACTCATTTGGGAGGGAGAAAGGCATGTATCGGATCGGGGAGCTGGCCAAGGCGTGCGGGGTGAAGGCGGATACTCTGCGCTTTTACGAGAAAAACGGTCTCATCTCGCCGGGCATTCGCAACGAGTCCGGCTATCGCCTCTATGGCGAGCAGGACAAGCGGCGGCTGGAGTTCATCATCCGCGCCAAGTCGGTGGGGTTCTCGCTGGCCGACATCGGCGAGCTGCTGGATCTCGATACCAACAAGGCCAAGGTCACCTGCCAGGAGGTGAAGGCGGTGGCCGACACCAAGCTCGAACAGGTGGAGCAGAAGATCATCGAGTTGACCCGTTTTCGCGACAACCTGCGGGAGCTCTCCAACATCTGCTGCGGTGGCCCGCGCTCGGCGGAGCACTGCGCCATCCTCGAGACGCTGGAATCCGGTGCTCCCTCCCGCCATGAACATCACGACCATGAGCACTGAGCTGCGCCGGCCCCGGGTATCAGCCTTTCTCGCCCTCTCCCTCGACGGCTTCATTGCCGGGGAGGGGGGCGATCTGGCCTGGCTTGAACCCTACAACGGCGACTCCCAGGAAGAGACCGGCTACGGCGCGCTGATGGCGAGTGTTGATACCCTGCTGATGGGGCGCAACACCTATGACATTGTGAACGCCTTTCCCGAATGGTTCTATTGTGACAAGCCGGTGGTGGTATTGACCCACAGACCCGCCGCTCCCCGTGAGCATGTCTCCTTTCGGCAGGGAGCGCTGGCGCAGGTGCTCAGGGATCTTTGGCAGGTGGGGAGCTGCCACCTCTACCTGGACGGCGGCGATCTGGTGCGCCAGGGGTTGCAGGCCGGGGTCGTCGACGAGCTGACCCTGTTCTGGGTGCCGGTCACCCTGGGGGCCGGCGTGCCGCTGTTTGCCGGGGCCCTGCCCGGCGGCCTCAACCCCGTCTCCAGCACTCTGCTGCCGAGTGCTCTGGTGCGGGTCGTCTATCGGCCCGAACCCTTGCCGCCCGCCGCGTGAATCCTTGCACCACCCTCAGCTTGCACTCGGCTTCGGGGAGGCGCACAATCGGCGCGTTTTTCGCCACCGGGGGATCCACTTCGGCCAGGCGTTGAACAATCGCTTACTAGAGTCAGTCATCGCAAAGGAGCCGATATGGCCAAGAAGAAGGTGACTTCCGTCACCGCCGAACCCGCCTGCGAACATCAGCGCGGCATCATTCAGGACAACCACCTCAAGGCACTGGTGACCTCCCCCCTGTTCCAGGCCCGGGTCGAGCCGAGCAAGAAGGGCAAGGGCAGCTATCAGCGCAAGGCCAAGCACGGCAAGCGGTGGGAGCCCGGCCAGCAGCAGATGGTAAGCGTCTGCTGCTGAGCGGGTTCCTGCTTTGGCACCTGTCCACGATCTTGCTGCGAGGCCGTGATCAAGGCTCATGTGCTGCTCGCAATCCTCATGTGTACTTACACACTCCGGTTCCTGCGCTGCTCTTCACCTTGCTGACAGCATCTCGTGACAGACCGTGAACAGGTTCTTGGAACCAAAACAATCAGGGCGCCAATGGCGCCCTGATTGTTTTTCTATTCGCTGGTGCTGATTCACTCTCTTGCCGCAAGAGAGTGAATCAGCACTTACTCGTCCATAAAGAGTTCGAGCAGCACGTTGAGATAGCGATGGCCGAGAGGGGTGAGCTGCCAGCTGTCGCCGAGATCCTCGATTAGCTCCTTGCTCTGGGCGATGTCCAGCACCGTCTCCACCCGCTCCAGCGGCAGACCGGTGTAGGCCTCGAACTCCGTCTTGGGGGCCGGCTCAAACAATCTGAACCGGTTCATGAAGTACTCGAGCGGCAGATCGTCCGCGCTCACTTGCCACTGCTCTTCCAGATAGGGGCGGCTCGGGTCCAGATATCCCTTGGGATGCTTCACCTTGGCGGTGCGCAGGATCTGCTGGTTCGCGAGATCCGTCACCTTGCCGTGGGCGCCGCAGCCGATCCCCAGATAGTCGCCGAAGCGCCAGTAGTTGAGGTTGTGGCGGCACTGATACCCCGCCTTGGCGTAGGCCGAGATCTCGTACTGCTGATAGCCCTGGGCGGTCAGCATGGCGTGGCCCTGCTCGTAGATGTCCCACAGAGTGTCATCTTCCGGCAAGGTGGGCGGCTTGGAGGCAAACGCCGTGTTCGGCTCTATGGTGAGCTGGTACCAGGAGAGATGCGGCGGCGCACAGTCGATGGCCTGCTGCAGGTCGTAGAGGGCATCGTCCAGGCTCTGATCTGGCAGGCCGTGCATCAGATCCAGGTTGAAGGTGGGCAGTGCGATGGCGTGGGCCAGTTCGGCGGCCTTGCGCGCCTCTTCCGGGCCGTGGATGCGCCCGAGCCGGGTCAATTTTTCCTGCTGGAAACTCTGCACCCCGATGGAGATGCGGTTGATGCCGGCCCGCTGGAAGCCGGCGAACTTGTCCGCCTCCACCGTGCCCGGGTTGGCCTCCATGGTGATCTCGCAGTCCGCGGTGAGTGCGATGCGCGCGCGCACCCCGTCCAGCAGCGCCTGCATCGCCTCCACGGAGAGTAGACTCGGGGTTCCCCCGCCGATGAAGATGGAGGAGAGGGGGCGCCCCTGGGCCCAGTGCAGGTCCTGTTCCAGATCCTCCAGCAGGGCCGCCACATACTCGAGGTGGGGCAGCTCCCCCTTCTGGGCGTGGGAGTTGAAGTCGCAGTAGGGGCACTTCTGGACACACCAGGGCACGTGGATATAGAGGGAGAGGGGCGGCAGTTGCAGCATGGGGTTTCCAGTATTCAACAATCAAAAGGGGTCGGATGGCCCTGGTTTACGATGACAACGGGCCGGGGCGCCGCGAACGAAACGGGGGCCGACGGCCCCCATTGTAGATGACAACGCGGCGGGAGACAGCGCTTTAGTTGACCGCCGCCAGGGCCGCTTTCAGCTTGGCCAGCGCCTGACCGCGGTGGCTGAGCTGGTTCTTGAGCTCGGCCGGCATCTGGGCCGAGGTGCAGTCATGGTCGGGCACGAAGAACACAGGGTCATAGCCGAAGCCGTGCTGACCGCGCGGCTCGTCGATGATCATCCCCTCCCAGCTCGCCTGGCAGATGATGGGGGTGGGATCGTCGGCGTGGCGCATGTAGACCAGCACGCACCAGAAGCGGGCGCTCTTGAGGTACTCGGGAGCGCCTTTCAGCTCGCCCAGCAGCTTGTCGATGTTCTCCTTGTCGCTGGCGCCGGTGCCGGCAAAACGGGCGGAGTAGACGCCGGGGCGGCCGTGCAGCAGATCCACTTCCAGGCCTGAGTCGTCGGCCACCGCCGGCAGGCCGGTGACGCGGGCGGCATGGCGGGCCTTGATGATGGCATTCTCGACGAAGGTGGTGCCGGTTTCTTCGGCATCGGAGACCGCAAACTCGCTCTGTGGGATCACCTGGATCTTCATATCGGCCAGCATGGCAGCCAATTCTTTCACCTTTTTCTGGTTCCCTGTTGCCAGGACAAGCTTGTTCATCGAGCACCTCCGCAAAAATAATCTGCGCATTCTATGCGGGGCTGGCGCCCAGGAAAAGCGCCAATTGCCCTGGATCACCCTCGCCGGGGTCATGGCAAGATGTGGATAAAATGAATGTTTCCTGAATGGAATAACAGAAGTGATTAAATACCATTTCAATTCATTACTGTGAGTCAGTAGACTCGCGCCCCAATCCATTTCCCCATGCCACGAGGTGACTGATGCCATTGATTCTTCTGCTTGTACTCCTGGTGCTGTTCAGTCCGCTGGCCATCGACATCTACCTGCCCGCCATTCCGCAGATGGCCGAGCAGCTAGGTGCCGAGGTGACCCTGATGCAGGGCACCATTACCTGGTTCCTGTTCAGCATGGGACTGGGGCAACTGTTGGTGGGGCCGCTGGCCGACCGCTACGGCCGCAAGCCCATCGCCCTTGGCGGCGTGCTGCTCTACGGTCTGAGCGCCCTGGGTGCCGGCTTTGCTGCCAGCCTTGGCGAGCTGATGTTGGCGCGGGTGCTGCAGGGCCTCGGCGCCTGTGCCACCTCGGTGGCCGCCTTCTCGGTGGTACGTGACAGCTACGGCCCCAAGAAGAGCGGTCAGATGATCTCCTACCTGAACGGTGCCATCTGTTTCATTCCGGCGCTGGCCCCCCTGCTCGGTGGCTGGCTCACCGCCAAGGCGGGCTGGTCGGCCAACTTCTGGTTTATGGCCGGTTATGCGGCCATCGTCGGCAGCTGGCTGCTGTGGCGGATGCCGGAGACCCGACCGGAAGAGACCCGCAGCGGCGGCCCGCTCATCAGCTGGTCGCGCTACAGCCCGGTGCTGCGCTCCCCGAGCTTCCTGTTCAACGCGACGCTGTGCATGCTGGCGATGGCGGTGATCCTGGCCTATGTCACCGCGGCGCCGGTGCAACTGATGGTGAGGCTGGGGCTGGACATGAGCGGCTTCAGCTACTGGTTTGCGGCTAACGCGGCGCTCAACATCCTGGCCTGCTTCCTGGCACCCCGTTTCATCGCCAGGGTGGGGCCAAGACGCACCCTGCGCATCGGTCTGCTGGTGCTGCTGCTCTCCGCCATCTCCCTGAGCCTGTCGATGCACATCGATCATCCGCTGGCCATGATGGGCCCGGTGTTCCTCTCCAGCATTGGCTTTGCCATGATCCTGGGCTCGGCCGCCGGCATGGCGCTGGCACCGTTCGGTCACTGCGCCGGTACCGCCGCCGCCCTGCTCGGCCTGTTCCAGATGAGCGGCTCCGGTGCGCTGGTGGGCTTTATCGGCGCGCTGATGCACGATCCGCTGAACCAGCTGGCACTGCACATGTGGCTGTTGCTGCCCCCGCTGCTGGTGCTGATGACCCGCCAGGGCCGGCGCTTGTGTTTGCAATAAATCCTGTGCTCTGATGGGCACACTCAGGGGGCCTTGGGCCCCCTTCTCTTTTGGCAGGCCAAAGGTTCGCCTGCATCTCATGACACAGCTACCCGTGGAGAAAACCGGATGAGCCACACAATCAATGCCGCCCTGGTGGGCTACGGCTTTGCAGGCCAAACCTTTCACGCCCCGTTTCTGACCAGCACGCTCGGGCTCTCCCTCGGCTGGGTGGTGAGCCGGGATGCCGCCAGGGTGCAGAGCGATCTGCCCGGCTGCCGGGTCGGTTCGCTGGCCGAGGTGCTGGCTGATCCGTCGGTCGATCTGGTGGTGATCGCCACCCCTAACGACACCCATGCCCCTATCGCCCGCGAGGCGCTGCTGGCCGGCAAGCATGTGGTGATCGACAAGCCGTTCGCCCTGGATCTGGCCGAGGCGAAGGCGCTGGTCGAGCTGGCGCAGAAGCAGCAGCGGCTGCTCAGCATCTTCCACAACCGGCGCTGGGACGGTGACTTTCTCACCGTACGCCGCCTGCTGGCGGAGGGGGCGCTCGGTCAGGTCGCCCAGTTCGAATCCCACTTCGATCGCTATCGTCCCGAGGTGCGCCAGCGCTGGCGCGAGGCGGGCGGTCCGGGTTCCGGCCTCTGGTTCGATCTCGGCCCCCACATTCTCGATCAGTCGCTCCAGCTGTTCGGTCAGCCGGACTGGCTGCAGGCGGATCTGGCCCAGCAGCGCCCCGGTGCCCTGGCGGATGACTACTTCCACGTGGTGCTGGGCTATGGCGAGATGCGGGTCGTGCTGCACGGCAGTTGCCTGGTGTCGGCCACCATGCCGCGTTTCGTTATCCACGGCAGCGAGGGCTCCTTCATCAAGTTCGGTATGGATGTGCAGGAGGAGCAGCTCAAGCTCGGCAAGCGGCCGCCGGCGGCAGGCTGGGGGGTGGACAACGAACCCGGCCAGCTCAGCCGGATCTGCGATGGTCAGCTGCAGCAGCAGAGCGTGGCCGGCGAGGCGGGGGACTACGGCGCCTACTATCGCGGCGTCTGCGCCGCCATTCGTGGGGAGGGAGAGAACCCGGTGCCGGCCGGCGAGGCGCTGGCGGTGATGGCGCTGCTGGACCTGGCTCGCGACAGCGCCTGCGAGGGTAAGCGGCTGGCTTGTCAGATCCTGTCTGACTGAGGCGGTCTATGTGCGTGATGGCCGGCACCATGCAATAGCCGTTTATTGCCAGCCATCACGGGGCCTGTGGCGTTTTATTGTACGAATTCACGCCGTTTACAGTGTTTTGTATTAATGTTTGTCGCTGTAGTAGTTCTTTTCATCCAGCCAACGAGAAAATATCATTGTGATACTCGTTTTCATTGGGCGCGTATGGGGATATATTTCGCGCGCCTCTTGGCTCCCGGCATATGGGTTTTTCACCGGGTGAAAGGACGCACTGTGATGGTTGTACCAACCATCTCTCCATATTTTTCTGAGGGTATGCACATGAACAAAGTACTGGTAGCCGGTATCCTGGGTCTGATGTTGACCGCTTGTGGTCAGAAAGAAGAAGCCGCCGCACCGGCCGCTACTCCGGCCGCCGACGTTGCTGCAACGGTTGAGAAAGCCGCTAGCGAAGCCACCTCTACTGTAGAGAAGGCTGCTTCCGAAGCGACTGCAACAGTTGAGAAGGCTGCCGCTGACGTAGCCACCAAGGCAGAAGCCGCAGTGAGCGATGCCAAGGCCAACTAAGCCTGCACCTCATCTGAAGAACGGGCCCGAAGGTGACTTCGGGCCCGTTTTTTTATGTCCGCTCCCCGTCTTTGACGGGGTCTTCGCCGGCAAGAGAACCAGCTAGAGCGCCGGATTGAGACGGGAGGTGAGGATGTGATCCTCCCAGCGGCCGTTGATCATCAGGTACTCTTTGGCGTACCCCTCCCGCTCGAAACCGAGCCGCTCGAGCAGGGCGCCGCTGCGCTGATTGGCCGGCATGTAGCTGGCCATGATGCGGTGCAGACCGTGCTCCCGGAACAGGTAGTCGATGCCGGCCCCGACGATTTCCTGCATCAGCCCTTGTCCCTGGTGGGCCTGGTCGATGGCGTAACCCAGGTGGCAGGCCTTGAAGGCACCCATCAGGATGTTGGTGAAGTTGCAGGTGGCGATCACCTGCTCGCCATCCGGCTCGAGCGCCACCAGGTGCACCCCGCTGCCGTTGAAGAATTGGCCGTAGCTGTCGCGCAGCCGGCCGTGCCAGTGGCTCAGGGTATAGAAGCTCTCGTCCCGGCTGGGCTCCCAGGGGGTGAGGTGAGCGCGGTTGCGCAGATAGAAATCCAGCATCAGATCGGCCCGCTCGGGGGGCAGTACGGTGAGCCGGCTGCGGGCCGTGCACAGGTGTGGCAGTGCCATCAGTGATCCCTCTGTCCAAGCCACTCATCGCGTAGCAGGCTGTAGTGAACGTGATCCACGATGCGGTCGGCCAGCCGCTCGGCACGGCGGGTGATCCCCTCCTGCTGCATGCCGAGGCGCTCGCAGACGGCCCGGCTGGGCTCGTTGTCGGTGGCGGCGCTGATCTCCACCTTCTCCATCCCCATCTCCTCGAAGGCGTGATGGATCAGGGCCTGGCAGGCGCGGGTGATGATGCCGTTGCCCTGCCAGCGTTCGGCCAGCCAGTAGCCGATGCTGACCTTGGCCAGCGCCCGGTCGATCTGGTTGTAACCGATGACACCGACCACTTCCCCCTGATACTCGATGGCGGTGGTCAGCCCCTCGCCGCGGGCGAATTTCTCGATGGCGTGGCGGATGAAGGTGGCGCTGTCGGCGGGTTGCTGAATGTAGGGGGGCCAGGGCAGCCACTGGGTCAGGTAGTCGCGATTCTCCCGACAGAGGGCAAAGAGTTCGCTGGCCATGTCGGGCTGCAGGAACAGCAGCGCCAGCTCGTCATCCAGTTGCCATGAAAACATCCGCACCTCCCGTTGCCGCAGGGGCCCGCAATGGGCCGTAGAACCGCCAATGTAGCCAATCAACCCCTTGTTAGCCAAGGACTTTCAGCCGTTATCAAGGCTGCGCTATCCCCATATGGAGGGGCGGCTCCGACCGCCATTGGGGCGCCTTGTCATTGTTCGGCCTTTCCTGGTGTTATTCGCCATTTTTTCGGCTCTTTACGCTACCAAAAACAGGCAACAGCAGATTCTGCTATGAATTCATGCTGGGCTGTCACATATGACAGGCAGCAATTCCGATCGCGCCAACTAGTGTAGGAGCGCTGGGCAACGGACCCGGCGTGTAATCTTCATCGACTTAAGGAAAAGACGGATGAACAAAGTCTATTTGGCCGTGGTATTGGCCTGCTGGGGAAGCGCAGCCTTGGCTGCAGAACAGGTTGACGTACATCAGGTTGCCGGCATTCAGGGAGCACCGAGCGGTGCCGCCGGCGTCAGCGCGCTGGCCGGGGATGGCGAGTTCCGCCAGGTGCGGGCAGTCAAGCTGCCCAACGGCCAGCAGCGGGTGCGCTATGAGCAGACCTGGCACGGTATCCCGGTCTGGGGTCAGGTTCTGGTGGCCGAGCAGTCCCTCGGTGGCCAGATCAGCCAGGTCTCCGGTCAGATCCTGCGCCAGATCGATGCCGATCTGGCCAGCCCGACCGCGGCCCTGTCGCCGGCCGATGCCGCCAGCAAGGCGCGGGCCGGGGCCAAGGGCAGCAACGAGCGGGTCAAGCTGTTCGTGATGCAGGATGACGCGGGTCAGGCCAAGCTGGTCTATCTGGTCTCCTGGCTCGCGGCGAGCGAAGAGCCGAGCCGTCCCTTCGTGATGATCGATGCCCAGACCGGCAACGAGCTCAAGCGCTGGGAAGGGATCAACCACAAGGATGCCACCGGCCCGGGCGGCAACATCAAGACCGGCAAATATTTCTACGGCTCCGACTTCGGCCCGCTGCAGGTGGATGACAACTGCCGCATGACCAGTGCCAACGTCGACACCCTCAACATGAATCACGCCACCACAGGCGGCACCATCCACCAGTTCACCTGCCCGGAGAACACGGTCAAGGAGATCAACGGTGCCTACTCGCCGCTCAACGATGCCCACTACTTCGGCAACGTGGTGTTCGACATGTACCGCAACTGGTACAACACGGCGCCGCTGACCTTCAAGCTGAAGATGCGGGTGCACTACAGCCGCAACTACGAGAACGCCTTCTGGGACGGCAGCCAGATGACCTTCGGTGACGGTGCCACCACCTTCTATCCGCTGGTGAGCCTGGACGTGGCAGCCCACGAGGTGAGCCACGGCTTTACCGAGCAGAACTCGGGGCTGGTTTACTCCGGTCAGTCGGGCGGTATCAACGAGGCCTTCTCCGACATGGCGGGGGAAGCGGCCGAGAACTACATGAAGGGCAGCAATGACTGGCTGGTGGGCGCCCAGATCTTCAAGGGCAACGGCTCCCTGCGCTACTTCGAGGATCCGACCCGGGATGGCCGCTCCATCGGCCACGCCAGCGACTACTATGACGGCATTGACGTGCACCACAGTTCGGGTGTCTACAACCGCGCCTTCTACCTGCTGGCCAACACCAGCGGCTGGAATACCCGCAAGGCCTTCGAAGTGTTCGTGCTGGCCAACCGTCTCTACTGGGGCGCCAACACCACCTTCGATCAGGGCGCCTGCGGCGTGACCAAGGCGGCGACCGATCTCGGTTACAGCGTGACCGACGTGGCGGCCGCCTTTACCACGGTCGGGGTCAATGCCACCTGTGGCGGCACCACTCCGCCCACTGGCAGCGTGCTGCAAAACGGGGTACCGGTGACCGGTCTCTCCGCCGCCAAGGGTGGCAAGCTGAACTTCACCATCGACGTGCCGGCCGGCAAGAGCCAGCTGGTGATCGCCAGCAGCGGCGGTACCGGCGATGCGGACCTCTATGTGAAGTTCGGCAGCGTGCCGACCAGCAGCAGCTATGACTGCCGCCCCTACAAGAGCGGCAACGCCGAGACCTGCACCCTGAACTCGCCCAAGGCGGGGACCTGGAACGTGCAGCTGAGCGCCTTCAGCGCCTTCTCCGGGGTGACCCTCAAGGCCAGCTACTGATCATCAGTGGCCGTTGACAACAGTGAAGCGCCGGACTTGTCCGGCGCTTTTTTTATGCGGGTTTGCCCGCCCAGCGGGCGGCCAGGGTGCGGGCGGCCTCCAGCACCCGCTCCTTGGCGGGGTTGGGGCGCTTGCCGCTGCGCCAGGCCATCATTACGTCCCAGTGATCCGGTGGCAGATCCACCACGTCCAGCTGCACCAGCCGGCCAAATTCCAGATCCCGGGCAATGGCGAGCGCCGGCATCAGGGTGATGAAGCCGTGCTCCAGCGCTAGCTCCCGCGCCGCGCTGGCGGGCTGGATGGCGTGCAGCGGGCTCGCCACCTGGCGCAGCAGACGCAGCTGCAGGATCAGCTCGTCGCAGCCGGTGCCCCACTGCTGGGGCGCCAGCCGCTCGTTGGCGATGTCCTGCAGGGTCAGGCCTTGCCGCCCGGCCAGCGGATGGGTGGCGCAGGCCACCGCTATGATGGGGGAGCGGTAGAGCAGCTCGAGCTGGATGCCGGCGATGGCGGGACACTTGAGGATGAAGCCGACGTCGGTCTCGCCGGTCAGCAGCTCCTGCATGATGATGCCGGAGTGATCCGTGTTGCAGCGGATCTCGAAGGTTTCGTCGACCAGTGCCAGCAACAGGGGGCCGAACACCACTGTCGTCAGGGAGGGCAGGCAGGCGAGCCGGATGCGCGGCAGCGCCGGTGCCCCCTGCATGGCCAGCCGGCCCCCTTCCAGCGCGCTGAGGGCCGCGCTCGCCGCGGGCAGAAACTGCTCGCAGGCCGGGGTGGGGGTGGCGCCGCGCCGGTGGCGGCGAAACAGGGGTTGGCCCAGATCCTGCTCCAGCACGGCGATCCGCTGACTCACCATGGGTTGCGACCAGCCGCGCACGGCCGCCGCCTTGCTGAAACTGCCGCGATTGACCACATCCAGCAGCAACTGCAGATCGTCGAGGGTCATAGCCATAAGATAATCCAATATGAAATATAGCCAGTTGTCGGCTACCACTATATCTGGCGTCCTTCCAGAATAGCAGTATCAATCGTTGTGCTTTGGCATATTGCCACACCGGCTCAGGGGCTTGCAGCACCTTGAGTCCGTTTGGTGACGGCGTCATTCGGGCGACGAGCAGTAATCGATATGAATGTCATCAGAGCAGCAGGGGACGGGTAGTCATGGTGGATCGGGCGAGGCGGTTGGGGCGGTGGTTTTTGGCGTTGGATTCCCTCTTGGTGATCCTGGGGTTCTTCGTGGTGATGCCCATGATCAGCCTGCGCTTCGTGGATCAGCTCGGCTGGGCGGCCGGGGTGGTCGGCCTGGCGCTGGGGTTGCGTCAGCTGACCCAGCAGGGGCTGGGCATTCTGGGGGGGTCACTGGCGGACAAGTTCGGGGCGCGCCCGCTCATCGTGGGCGGCATGCTGCTGCGGGCGGCGGGTTTTGCCAGCCTGGCCTATGCCCAGAGCGGCCTTGAGCTGATCCTCTCCTGCATCATCTCGGGCCTTGGCGGCTGCCTGTTCGACCCGCCCCGGGCGGCGCTGGTGATCAAGTTCACCCGGCCGCGGGAGCGGGGTCGCTACATCTCCTTGCTGATGATGCTGGAGAGCGCCGGCGCCGTGGTGGGGGCCCTGCTCGGCAGCTGGCTGCTCAACTTCGATTTCGAATACGTCTGTCTGCTGGGGGCCGGCCTGTTCATCTGCGCCGCCCTGTGCAACCTGCTGATCCTGCCCGCCTACAAGCTCTCGGTGCGGCCGACCCCGATCCGGGCCGGTCTTGGCCAGGTGCTGGCCGACAAGGCATTCTGCCGGCTGGTGCTGATCCTGAGCGGCTACTATGCGCTCTGGGTGCAGGTGATGCTGATCTTTCCCATCCTGGTCAAACAGATGGCGGGCAGTACCACGGCGGTTGGCTGGATGTATACCCTGGAGACCGCCATCTCGCTGGCGCTGCTCTATCCGCTGGCACGCTATGGCGAGCGGCGCTTCAAGCTGGAGAGCCGGCTGATGGCCGGGGTACTGCTGATGACCACAGGCATCGGGCTGGTGGCCTTTGCCAACACCCTGCCAGCCGTGTTCATGCTGCTGGCCTGCTTCTATCTGGGGATCGTCATCGCCGAGCCGGCGCGGGAGACCCTGATGACCAAGCTGGCGCAGCCGGGGGCGCGCGGCAGCTACATGGGCTTCAGCCGGCTAGGGCTGGCGCTGGGAGGCATGACGGGTTACGTGGGGGGCGGCGCCCTGCATGACTACGCCATGGCTCAGGGGCAGCCCTGGTTGCCCTGGCTGGTGCTGGGCACAGTGGGCGTGACCACCTTGCTGCTGCTGGCCAACTGCTTTCATCGCGAGTCGAGTCTGGCGCGGGTCAATGTCTGAACGGGCATAAAAAAACCGGCCGCAAGCGGCCGGTAAAAAATACAGTAGGCTACAGGAAGACTTAGAAGTTGTACTGCAGGGCCACGGCGACCACGTCGTCGGTGTTCTTGCCCAGCGAGTTGGTGTGGGTGCCGTTGACGTTGTCCAGCAGGTTGATCTTGTAGTCAACGTAGGCGTTGAAGTTGTCGGTGAAGTTGTACCAGGCACCGATGGAGACGTATTCGGTGGCGGTATCATCGATGCCGCGTGCATCGTCTTTCACGTCGGTGCGCAGGTAGGCCACGGACGGCTTGAACTTGCCGAAGGCATACTGGGCCACGGCTTCGTAGCCATCCATCTTCTCGGCGTAACCGTTGAAGGTGCTGACGTACATGTGGTCTTCACCGTGGGAGTAGGTGGCAGCCAGGTAGAGGTCGCCGACGGCGTACTTGGCGCCCACGCCGTACAGTTTGGCGTCGCTGTCGCCACCGAAGGAGGCGTTGGCAGCCTGCTCGTCGGTCTTGCCGGCCTGGTTGTAGGCGGCACCCAGGCTCAGGCCCATGTCGAAGTCATAGTTGGCAGACACGGCGAAGCCTTCGGCGGAACCCTTCGGATTCCAGGTGCTGTTGGTGCCAGTCAGGTTGGAGCGATCGGCATTTTGCGGATCGTTGTTGCCGGTGAACTGGGCACCCAGGGTCAGGCCCTGATAGGTGTAGATGTACTGAGCCAGGCCATTGGTACGACCGGTGCCGAACACTTCGGTGTCCTTGCCCAGGCCGTCACCGCCCCACTCGGGCAGCACGTCGGTGTAGTTGTTCACGGCTTTGGTGAACAGGCCGTCCTGACGACCGTAGCTGAAGGCTCCGAAGCGATCGTGCTTGATGCCGGCGTAGGCATAACGCAGCTCGTCATTGTCGGAACCGGAGGTCGGCAGGTTGTACTCGGCAAAGCCGAAGGCCTGCATTTCCGGAGCAATCTTGGTTTCGCCGGCGATGTGCAGACGCAGGTAGCTGGCGTCGCCTTCAGAACCGTTGTCATCAGTGCCGTAGTACATGCCCTGGGCGCGACCACCGATGTCGAGCTTGGTGTCGTTCTGGTTGTAAACGGTCGCGGCTTGCGCACCACCGGCCAGCAGCAGGCTGGAGATGGCCATGGTCAATGCTGTTTTTTTCATTGTTCGTTCCTCTGGTGTAAACACTGTCGGACCTGTGCTCGGCCCTGTTGATCGGTTATCTGTTCCGATAGCCCAGAGTAGCCCTGCGAACCTTGATAGAAACTGAAGCGGACAAGGATTAATTAATGGTTTGACCAGAAAGGCAGGCATAAAAAACGGCCCAGAGAGGGCCGTTTGAACATTTGTGGAATTAAATGCTGTTTAGAGCATCATGCCACCGAAGAAGAAGCCGAGCGCCACGGCGATGGCGATGGTGGCCACACCCGGTACGAAGAAGGGGTGGTTGAACACCGCCTTGCCGATGCGGGTGGAGCCGGTGTCGTCCATCTCGACCGCGGCCAGCAGGGTCGGGTAGGTGGGCAGCACGAACAGGGCGCTCACGGCGGCGAAGGAGGCGATGGCGGTCAGCGGGCTGACACCCAGTGCCAGGGCGGCCGGCATCAGGGCCTTGGTGGTGGCGCCTTGTGAGTAGAGCAGCATGGCGGCGAAGAACAGCACCACGGCCAGCAGCCAGGAGTACTGGTTCAGCAGGTCGCCGGCGATGAGCTGGATGGTATCCATGTTGCCCTTCACGAAGACGTTGCCGAGCCAGGCCACACCCAGTACGCAGATACAGGCGGACATACCGGACTTGAAGGTCGGCATGTTGGTAACCTGGGTCACGTCCAGCTTGCACACCAGGGTCATGATGGTGGCCGCGGCCAGCATGATGCCCATGATGGCGCCGTCACGGGGGATCGGCGGGTTGGTGATGAGGCCCACTTTACCGGAGATGGCGGTGGCATAGGCCATCACGGCCACGATGGCGGCGATGAAGATCCAGACCGACAGCTTGGCGTAGGGTTTGATCTCGAGCTGGGTAGTACCACGCAGCTTGATCTGCCCCTTGGCTTTGCGCTCCAGGTAGACTTCATCCTGGTCCAGCGGCTTGCCCAGCATGTTGGCGACGAAGGCGCCGAGGATGCAGGCGATGAAGGTGGAGGGGATGCAGATGGCCAGCAGGGTCAGGTAGTCAACACCGAACGGCTCCAGCATGCCGGAGAAGGCGACCACGGCTGCGGAGATGGGCGAGGCCGTGATGGCGATCTGGGAGGCTACGACCGCGATGGAGAGAGGACGGGAGGGGCGGATACCCTGCTCCTTGGCCACTTCGGCGATCACCGGCAGGGTGGAGAAGGCGGTGTGACCGGTACCGGCCAGCATGGTCATCAGGTAGGTGACGACCGGGGCTGCGAAGGTGATGTATTTGGGGTTCTTGCGCAGGGCTTTTTCGGCCAGGTGCACCAGGTAGTCCATCCCGCCGGCCAGCTGCATGCAGGCGATGGCGCAGATGACGGACGCGATGATCATGATCACGTCCCAGGGGATGTAGGTGACCAGCTGATCGCTCGGGATCTGCACCCCGAGGCCCCAGGTCAGCACCAGTACCCCCAAACCACCGGCAAAGCCGATGCCGATGCTGCCTATCCGGGCCCCCAGATAGATAGCGGCGAGCACGACGAGCAACTCGATTCCAATCATAGTGAACACTCCATTTTCCAGTTTTTTTAGGTTTTATTTGGCAGAAAAGCCAATTCCCGATGGGGCTGGGCAAGACCTATCGGGAACTGACTCTATGGGCCGGGATGATCCCGGCCCATTTGCTCGCTTATACGGTGGCTTCGCGGGTGTAACGCTTGGCTTTGTATTGCGGGTTCATCAGGTTCTCGATGGAGAGGATTTCGTCCAGCTGTTCGGCGGTCAGCAGGCCGCGTTCCAGCACGACTTCACGGACGTTCTTGCCGGTCTGTGCACAGATCTTGCCGACGATGTCGCCCTCGTGGTGGCCGATGAAGGGGTTCAGGTAGGTCACGATACCGATGGAGTTCAGCACGTGGTTCATGCAGATTTCCGGGTTGGCGGTGATGCCTTCCACGCACTTCTCGCGCAGGGAGATACAGGCCTTTTCCATCAGGCTCAGGGATTCGAACATCGCCTGACCGATCACCGGCTCCATGACGTTCAGCTGCAGCTGACCGGCTTCGGCGGCGAAGGTGATGGTGACGTCGTTGCCAAATACCTTGAAGCAGGATTGGTTGACCACTTCCGGAATGACCGGGTTGACCTTGGCCGGCATGATGGAGGAGCCAGCCTGCATTTCCGGCAGGTTGATCTCTTTGAGTGCAGTGCGCGGGCCGGAGGAGAGCAGACGCAGGTCGTTACAGATCTTGGAGAGCTTCATCGCCATGCGCTTGATGGCGCCGTGCAGCATCACGTAGGCGCCGCAGTCGGAGGTCGCTTCGATCAGATCTTCAGCCGGCACATAGGCGCGACCGGTGATCTCGGCCAGGCGCTTGATGGCCAGGGCGGAGTACTCGGGCGGGGTGTTGAGGCCGGTACCGATGGCGGTGGCGCCCAGGTTCACTTCCAGCAGCAGCTCCTGGCAACGCTTGATGGACTTGATCTCTTCGCGCAGGGTGACGGCAAAGGCGTGGAACTCCTGACCCAGGGTCATGGGTACCGCGTCCTGCAGCTGGGTACGACCCATCTTCAGGATGTTCTTGAACTCGGCAGCCTTGGCATCGAAGGCGGCGATCAGCGCTTCCAGGGCAAACAGGGTGGTGTCGGTGCTGTTCACCACGGCGACGCGGAAACCGGTGGGATAGGCGTCGTTGGTGGACTGGCACTTGTTGACGTGGTCATTGGGGTTGATGACGTCGTAGCGGCCTTTTTCCAGACCCATCAGCTCGAGGGCGATGTTGGCCAGTACTTCGTTGGTGTTCATGTTGACGGAGGTGCCGGCACCGCCCTGGTAAACGTCGACCGGGAACTGGTCGAAGCATTTGCCGGTGTTCAGCATCAGGTCGCAGGCTTCCACGATCTTGTCTGCAATTTCAGGACGGATGGTGCCCAGCTCGCCGTTTGCCAGCGCGGCGGCCTTTTTGGTCAGCACCATGCCGCGGACGAATTCCGGAACGTCAGAAATCTTCTGAGAGCTGATCTTGAAGTTCTCGACGGCGCGCAGGGTGTGTACGCCGTAGTACATGTCGTTGGAAACTTCTTTGGTGCCCAGCAGGTCTTCTTCAATGCGGACGTTCTTGATGTCGCTCATTGTAATGCCTCAGAAATCAGATAAATGGAAACGATCCTCACCGAGTGGTCGCGAGTTCCTTACGCACGGTTCATCCTGAAGCACCACACATCGAGTGGGGCGGTTGGAGGCCTTTTTTGCCTCCTTCATTACTGACGTCGATATTACCCCAATTGAGGTATCTGATATTAGACCTGGATCACTAAATTTGAGACAACCTCAAATAACTTGTGGTCATTAAACAGATATTGCAATCGACCGATTAACTTTGACAGAACAATGACTTCAATCACAGTCCGGCAAGCCGGTTTTTCTGCGGATCCGGCGCTGCGTCACCCTCCGCACTTGAAAAGTGCGCGCTGACCCCCATTTTAATCAACAGGAACCGATATCATGGCGGGTTGGCAGCGGCATCGACGGCTGTCTGGTCTCGCCGGCGGTTCATTCACATTCACCCGCACTGAGGTTGTTATGGGCAAGTTGTTTCTATTGTTGGTCGGTCTGGTGGTGCTCGAGCTCACCGTGATGATCGAGGTGGGCTCCGTGATCGGCGCCTTGCCGACCGTCGGCCTGCTCATTCTGACTGCGGTGCTGGGCTCCTCTCTGGTGCGCAGCGAAGGGATCAAGACCCTGTTCAATGCGCAGCAGAAGATGCAGCAGGGGGAGATGCCGGGACGTGAGGTGATGGGGGGCATGATGCTGGCGCTGGCCGGTCTGTTGCTGATCATTCCGGGCTTCGTGACCGACTTCTTCGGCATCCTGCTGCTGCAACCCTGGCTGCGCAACAAGCTGGCCGACAAGCTGATCGGCAGCAACCAGTTCAGAATGCAGATGGGCGGTTTTCAGGGCCGTCAGCAGCCGTTCGACGAGGTGCCTGGCAGTGACCAGCCGGGTCAATCCCCGCGCGCCGGTACCACCATCGAAGGGGAGTTCGAGCGCAAGGAGTAAGTGCTGCGCTCAATCCCGGGCCATCAGGGCTTGCCCTGATGGCACAACTGCTCGAAGCGGTGGCGGGCATACCACCAGGCCAGAGTGCCCGCCGCCAGGTTCGCCAGCAGGATCCCCAGATAAATCCCCTGTTCTCCCCCCAGTTTTGCCCCCAGCCAGGCTCCTGGCAGCAAGAAGACAAACAATCGCAAGCCGTTGAATAGAAAAGAGATGCTGGATGCCCTCACGCCATTCAAGGCGGATGCCAGCAGCATCACCATGCCCTGAAAGCCGTAACCGATGGGCACCAGGTGCAGATAGAGCACGATGAGGCGCACCACCTGCGGGTGATCGCTGAACAGATCGGCGATGAAGGGGGCCAGCAGCCAGGTCAGCGCGTAGACCGCCAGCTGGAACAGCAGGGCGAAGCGCATACAGAGCTGCAGCGCCGCTTTGGCGCGGGCCGGGTTGCCGGCGCCACAGTTTTGCGAGATGAAGGGAGCCAGCACCGAGGAGAGCGCCATCATCACGATGAGCAGCAGGGCCTCGACCCTCGAGGCGGCGCCGTAGGCGGCCACCACCTCGGTGCCCAGTCCGGCGAAGATGGTCATCAGCACCGCATTGGCCAGCGGGTTGAGCATGTTGGTGAAGGAGGCGGGCACGGCCACGTGCAGCAGGGCGCGCCAGTGGGCCAGCAACTGCGGGCGCGGGGAGAGGCGCCAGCGCAGCAGGCCCTCGCGGTGGCGCAATATATAGAGGCTGACCAGCATGGCCATCAGCCAGGAGAGGGAGGTGGCGATGGCGGCGCCGCGGATCCCCCACTCGGGAAAGGGGCCTATGCCGAAGATGAGCAGGGGATCCAGCACGCCGTTGACCAGCCCGGCCACCGTCATCACCAGGCTCGGGGTCTTGGTATCGCCGGTGGCCCGGATGGCGGCATTGCCCACCATGGGGAGCACCAGCATGGGGACGGTCAGATACCAGATCAACATGTAGTCGTAGATGAGGGCGATCAGCGCATCGCTGGCACCGAGCAGCCTGAACAGCGGGTGTATGGTTAGCGCCCCCGCCACGGCGATGAGGGTGACCAGCAGCACCGCCAGGAACAGGTTGTCGGTGGTGATGCGGGCGGCCTCTTCATGCTTGCCCTGGCCGAGGGCATGACCCATCACGGCGGAGAGGCCGGCCCCCAGCCCCATGGCCAGCGAGGTGACCACGAAGGTGACCGGAAAGGTGAAGCTGATGGCGGCCAACGCCTGGGTGCCCAGCATGCCGATGAAGAAGGTATCGACCAGGTTGAAGGCGAGGATGGCGACGATGCCGAGGATCATGGGGCCCGTCATGCGCAGCAGTACGGACGTCATGGGGGCTGTCAGCAGGGGATTGGGTCGGGTCACGGGCTGGTCTCTGTACATCTGGCGGAGTTCTGGCTGCTGGCAGCACAAACCGGTTTCCTGACCGGGACTCGGGCGATCCATCGAAGACCTTCATAGTACGTGAAAATATTTTTTTTGTATTTGCCCTTGAAGGGTTAACAAACGTACCCCACATCGGAGACATATCTAATTTGGCCAGGAATGGCCATTCCTCAAAGCAACACAGAGACTCATTTTGGGAGAGTTATCGATGAAAATTCGTCCACTGCACGACCGCGTCATCATCAAGCGCATCGAAGCTGAAGCCAAATCCGCTGGCGGCATTGTCTTGACTGGTACGGCGGCCCAGAAGTCCACCCGTGGTGAAGTTCTTGCCGTGGGGACTGGCCGAATTCTGGATAATGGCGACGTCAAAGCCCTCGCCGTCAAGGTTGGTGACAAGGTGATCTTCAACGAAGGCTACGGTGTGAAGACCGAGAAGCTGGATGGTCAGGACGTGCTGATCCTGTCTGAAACCGACATCCTGGCGATTGTCGAAGAGTAATCCACCCCTTTCCCCCAAGAATTGATTGAAGGACTGAACAAAATGGCAGCTAAAGAAGTCAAGTTTGGCAACGAAGCCCGCATCAAGATGCTGGAAGGCGTCAACATCCTGGCCGATGCCGTCAAGGTGACCCTGGGCCCGAAAGGCCGCAACGTGGTGCTGGACAAATCTTTCGGCGCTCCGACCATCACCAAGGATGGTGTCTCCGTCGCTCGCGAAATCGAACTGGAAGACAAGTTCCAGAACATGGGCGCCCAGATGGTCAAGGAAGTCGCTTCCAAGGCCAACGACGCAGCCGGTGATGGTACCACCACCGCGACCGTACTGGCCCAGGCCATCGTCAACGAAGGCCTGAAGGCCGTTGCCGCCGGCATGAACCCGATGGATCTGAAGCGCGGTATCGACAAGGCCGTGGTGGCCGCCGTTGCCGAACTGCAAGCGCTGTCTCAGCCCTGCGCAGACAACAACGCCATCGCTCAGGTTGGCACCATCTCCGCCAACTCCGACGAGAAAGTCGGCAAGCTGATTGCCGAAGCCATGGACAAAGTGGGCCGTGACGGCGTCATCACTGTAGAAGACGGTCAGGGTCTGGAAGACGAGCTGGCTGTGGTTGAAGGTATGCAGTTCGACCGTGGCTACCTCTCCCCGTACTTCGTCAACAAGCCGGAAACCGGTGCCGTCGAGCTGGACGACCCCTTCATCCTGCTGGTTGACAAGAAAATCTCCAACATCCGCGAAATGCTGCCGGTGCTGGAAGGCGTGGCCAAGGCTGGCAAGCCGCTGATCATCGTCGCCGAAGACGTTGAAGGTGAAGCGCTGGCGACTCTGGTGGTCAACACCATGCGTGGCATCGTGAAAGTGGCTGCGGTCAAGGCGCCGGGCTTCGGTGACCGTCGCAAGGCCATGCTGCAGGATATCGCCATCCTGACTGGCGGTACCGTGATCTCCGAAGAAGTGGGCATGGAGCTGGAAAAAGCGACCCTGGAAGACCTGGGCCGTGCCAAGCGCATCGTCATCACCAAAGAGAACACTACCATCATCGATGGCGTGGGTGACGCAGGCCTGATCGAGAGCCGTGTAGCCCAGATCCGTCAGCAGATCGAAGAGACCTCTTCCGACTACGACCGTGAGAAGCTGCAAGAGCGCGTAGCCAAACTGGCTGGCGGCGTTGCGGTGATCAAGGTGGGTGCTGCCACTGAAGTCGAGATGAAAGAGAAGAAAGCACGCGTTGACGATGCCCTGCACGCGACTCGCGCTGCGGTGGAAGAAGGCGTGGTTGCCGGTGGTGGTGTGGCGCTGGTGCGCGTTGCCGCCAAACTGACCGGTCTGCGTGGTGACAACGAAGACCAGAACGTGGGTATCAAGGTTGCTCTGCGCGCCATGGAAGCTCCGCTGCGTCAAATCGTCATCAACGCCGGTGAAGAGGCCTCCGTCATCGCCAACGCGGTGAAGAACGGCGAAGGCAACTATGGCTACAACGCCTACACCGAACAGTACGGCGACATGCTGGCCATGGGCATCCTGGATCCGACCAAGGTGACCCGTTCTGCCCTGCAGTTTGCCTCTTCCGTTGCCGGTCTGATGATCACCACCGAGTGCATGGTCTCCGAGCTGCCGAAGAAAGATACCCCTGCCATGCCTGACATGGGCGGCATGGGTGGCATGGGCATGATGTAATTCAGCCCGGGTTACCAAACGGCTCGCTTTTGCGGGCCGTTTTTTTTATGGCGACTAGACTGAGTCTATTGTCAGTGACTTTATCCGAGGTGAATATGCGTGTACTGGGTTTGATTTCATTACTGTTTTCTCTGGCCATGCCGGCAATGGCGCTGGAAACGCCGCAAGGTCCCGTCATCCTGAAGGTGACCGGAAATGTACAACCGGCGGAAGCGACCGAAGGGGTGGTCTCCTTCGATCTGGCGATGCTCAAGGCGTTGCCGCAGCACGAGATCGTGACCGCCAACCCCTGGGTCGACAAGCCGCACAAATATGTGGGCCCCAAGCTGGCCGATCTGCTGGCCGCCGTCGGCGCGGATGGCAAGGCGATCACCTTGACCGCATTGAACAGTTTTCAGATCAGGCTCAACTGGGATAAGGTCAAGCAATACGACCCGATTCTGGCCTGGCAAGATGATGGGGTCACCATGCGGGTACGGAATAAGGGACCGCTTTGGTTTATCCTACCGCTGGATCAATATCCCGAGCTGAAGCGCTCGGAGTTTACCGACATGATGATTTGGCAATTGAATGCCATTGATATTCAGCATTGATGTAGTGGCTTCTGGGAGCACGAGTGAAAGCAAAGACCAAGGCGTGGCCTTTACTCATCGTTCTTTATCTATCCATCCTGCTGTTCACCGGGAGCACTCTGTATTGCCTCGCACAAATACAGAATGCGACCCGGGTGATGGAGAAGTATACCTATGACGTCTCCTGGGCCCTGATGCAGTTGCAACTGGAGTTGGGGCGCTTCCTCAACTCCGTCGAGATTTACCATTATGGTGGTATCGATCACGATACCCTGATGTTGCGCTACGACATCCTCTGGAGCCGCACCCCCATCCTGCTCAGCGGCCAGCTGCGTCAGAGCATGAAGGACAAGCAGAAGACTCTGCGGCTTGTGCAGTTGATCGAAAGCAATATCCGCGAGATGGAGCCCAACATCACCAACCTGAAGTCGGGAACGCCGGATTATCAGCAGATCATGATGCGGCTGTCGCCTCTGCAGGAACCGCTTTCCTATTCCCTCGCCTCCGTGATGCAGAAGAACATCAATGTCTATTCGGGCAATGACAAGCGCTTCGGCCAGTTGCGCAATGCCCTGTTGTTCATGGTATCCGGGCTGGTGTTGTCGGTGATGCTGCTGAGCGGTCTATTGATCCGCGAGGCGCGCCGCCATTTCAGAGTGGCACGGATAGACCCCCTGACCGGGCTCTCCAATCGCCTGGCCCTGCTTGAGAAGATGGAATCCTACGCCAGCAAGGAGACGCCGTTTGGTCTGGTGCTGGTGGACATCAATGACTTTCGCGACATCAACAGCAAGTTCGGTTACAACACCGGTGACTTCCTGTTGCAGGAGTTGGCGAAACGGATGCGCGGCCTGTGTGAAAACGGTGAGTGGGTGGCCAGGCTTGGCGGTGACCAGTTCGCCATGATCCAGCGCGAGAGCAGTGATCTGCGTCAGGTGAGGGAGCTGGTAGCCCGTCTGCTGCACGCGCTCAAGCAGGACATCATCATCGACAACTATCCATTCCGGCTGGAGGTGGGCATCGGCATCGCCTTCTTCCCGATGGACAGCAAACAGGCCCAGGAACTGCTCAGCCGGGCCGAACAGGCACTGTTCCACAGTCGCAAGACCCATGTGCCGTACGTCATCTACGACAGCTCGCTGCTCAATGAGACAGCGCGTCGCAAGCATCTGGCCAGCGACATGATCATGGCGCTGGAGCACAATGCGCTCGAGCTCTACTACCAGCCCATCGTCAACCTGGAAAGCGGCCGCTGCGAGGCGGTCGAGGCCCTGCTGCGCTGGCGTCACCCTGAGCTTGGTTTCATCCCGCCCAACGAGGTGATCCAGGTCGCCGAAGAGTTTCAGCTGGCCGAAAAGCTGGGTAGCTGGGTGCTGAATACCGCCTGTGAGCAGCTCTATCAATGGCAGCAGCTGGGCCTGGTGGATCTGCAGATGTGCGTGAACATCTCTCCTGGCATGTATCAGCGCAACCTGCTGAAGCTGGTGGCCAAGGCGCTGATGGACCACCATATCCCGGCTGCCAGCCTGGTGCTGGAAGTGACGGAAGACACCACCATGCGCGAGGTGAAAAACTCCCTGCAGCTGATGCAGGATCTCAACCAGCAAGGGGTACAGCTGGCGCTGGATGACTTCGGGACGGGCTACTCGTCTCTCAGTTATCTGCAGAAACTGCCGGTCAGCAAGGTGAAGATCGATCGCTCCTTCATTCAGGGGATCGATACCTCCATCGAAGCGTCCGAGCTGGTCGCCAACATCTGCCGTATGGGCTCCATGTTGGGCAAGAGTCTGGTGTGCGAAGGGATCGAAACCCAGGCCCAGCTCGACGTGCTGCGCACTTTGACCGACATCCATCTCTATGGTCAGGGTTATCTGTTCAGCCGTCCCGAGCAGGCGGAGAAGGTCTATCAGACCCTGCTGGAGATGGAAGAGGAGTGGCTGGAGCGGCGTCAGCCCGACAAGGCGTATTTAATTTAGCCAAAGTGCTCATGTCTGGCCTAAGATGGCCGATAGTCTTAGGGCAGGAGGTACACCATGGATATATCTAGTTCTGCATCTGCGTCATTTGGTTCTGCATTGATGACGGCCAGCCTGGCCAAGAAACAGCAGACCCAAGAAGGTGAATCTGCATTGAAACTGCTGCAAACAGCGGCTCAATCAGCACCGGTTGCACCGACATCGGCCAACGCTTCTCTGGGAAGTAAAATCGATATTCGCGTCTGACCCTAACGAAAAAGCCCCCATCTAGTCGATGGGGGCTTTTTTATGTCTGCAATATCGCAATGTCTCTCTTGGCTCAGACCGGAAAAGGGGCTGGTGCCTCGAAGGTCATCCGTTCGCCGCTGCGGGGGTGGCTGATGGTCAGGCTGGCCGCATGCAGATAAAGGTGCGGTGCCGCCGCCAGCGCCTCCGGATTGGCGTAGAGGTTATCCCCCAGAATGGGGTGCCCCAGCTCCAGCATATGAACCCGTAGCTGATGGGAGCGACCGGTAATGGGAGTCAGCTTGATCAGGCTGTTGCTATTCTCCACCTTCAGCTTCTGCCACAAGGTCAGGGCGTGACGCCCCTCCTCAAAGTCCACCTTCTGCTTCGGGCGGTTGGGCCAGTCGACGCAGAGCGGCAGATCCACTTCACCCGCATCCAGTTCCGGCTCGCCCCACACCCAGGCCAGATAGTGCTTCTCGGTTTCCCGCTCGCGGAATTGCCGGCTCAGCTCCCGGTGAGAGTTGGGATTGAGGGGGATCACCAGCACACCTGTGGTCGCCATGTCGAGACGATGGGCTGCCGCCGCCTTGGGGTGCTGTTGCTTCACCCGATGGAGCACGCTGTCTTCATTCTCGGGGCCGCGCCCGGGGACGCTCAGCAGGCCAGTGGGCTTGTTGACCACCATGATGTCCTTGTCCTTGAACAGGATATCGAGCCAGGGTTCCAGGGGCGGTGAGTATACAAACATAGCGTCTCGCATCTTTGGTCAAAGCGGGGGCAAGCCCCCATCAGTTATGGATTACCACGATAAAAGTGCATGGCAGCCAACTCGCGTTGGGTCTGGTCGTTATCAACCAGACGATGCTTTCACAGTTTTATCAGTTATGGGTAACCACGATAAAAAGTGCATGGCATCCAACTCGCGTTGGGTCTGGTCGTTATCAACCAGACGATGCCTTCACCGTTTCATCAGTTATGAGTAACCACGATAAAGCGGATGGCATCCAGCTTGAGTTGGGTCTGGTCGATCAGGTGGTGCAATTCTGCCTGCAGATTGCGCAGATAATCCAGTTCGCTGTCGCGCACGTTCGGGTTGACTGCCTTGAGCGCCTCCAGACGATCGAGATCCTGCTGCAGAGTTTGCGCCATCTGGGCACGGGCCTGGTCGACAATATTCGCCTTCAGTCCTTCGGCAATCGCCTGGCCCTGGCCAATCAGACCGTGGATCACTGGCTGGGAAGCGGTGACCAGTTTGCTGCCCAGGTGGCGGTTGACCGGCGTCAGCTGGCGGTTGAAGGCATCGAAGGCCACCTTCTCACCCAGGTTGTTGCCGTTCTTGTCCATCAGCAGCCGGATCGGTGTCGGTGGCATGAAGCGGTAGAGCTGGGGATGGGCCGCAGACTCGGCGACGAAAATCAGCTCCAACAGAATGGAGCCGACCGGCAGCGCCTTGTTTTTGAGCAGAGCTACCGAGGTGGCACCGATCTCGGAGCCGAGGATCAGGTCGATACCGCCGCGCATCATGGGGTGATCCCAGGAGAGGAACGACATGTCGTCCCGCGACAGGGCGGTGGTGCGATCAAAGGTGATGGTCATGCCGTCTTGCGGCAGTCCCGGGAAGCTCGGCACCAGCATGTGGTCGCCCGGCATCAGCACCAGTGCGTTCTCACCGCGATCATCCTGATTGACGCCGATCTCGTCGAACATCTTGAGGGCGAAGGAGATCATGCCTGTGTCGTCATCTTCGGCGGCCAGCTTCTCGACCAGCTGCTGGGCGGCGGCGCCACCGCTGGAGTGGATCTCAAGCAGACGATCGCGGCCCTGTTCCAGTTTGGCCTTGAGGGGCTCGTGCAACTCGCGGGTGCGGGTCAGCAGTGCTTCGAGGGTCGCCTGCTCACCGGTGTTGGCGGCCAGCAGCTCGAACAGTTCGTCACGCACCGCTTCAAACACCGGGCGGGCGGTCGGGCAGGTCTGCTCGAACGCATCGAGGCCATCGTGATACCAGAGTTGCAGGGCGCGCTGGGAAGTGCCCTCCAGATAGGGAACGTGGATCTCGACGGTGTTCTGCTGGCCGATGCGATCGAGACGGCCGATTCGCTGCTCCAGTAGATCCGGGTTGAGGGGCAGGTCGAACAGCACTAGATGGCTGGCAAACTGGAAGTTGCGACCCTCGGAGCCGATCTCGGAGCAGAGCAGCACCTGGGCGCCCCCCTCAGCTTGAGCGAAATAGGCGGACGCCTTGTCCCGCTCGAGGATCGACATCCCCTCGTGGAAGACGGCTGCGCGGATCCCCTCGCGGGTACGCACGGCCTCTTCCAGCGCGATGGCGGTGGCCGCTTCGGAGCAGATCACCAGTATCTTCTGCTGACGGGCAGAGATCAGCAACTCAAGCAGCCAGTCGACGCGCGGGTCAAACTGGGTCCAGCTGGCGTTGTCGCCTTCAAACTGCTGGAAGATCTTCTCGGGATAGAGGTAGCGCAGGGCACGGGTCTGCAGATCGCCGCCGTTGCCACCCATCATGCCCATCACCTTGATGGCGGTCTTGTACTGCTCCGGCAACGGCATGGGGTAGACGTTGAGATGACGCTCGGGGAAGCCCTGAATGTTGGCGCGGCTGTTGCGAAACAGCACGCGACCGGTGCCGTGCTGATCCAGCAGCTTGGCGACTGCCTGCTGACGGGCGGCCGCATCAGTGAGATCCAGACCATCAAATTGGCCTGCCAGGGTCTGTTTGGCAGCTTCGCTCAGGGCCTCGCCATCCAGCAACTCCTGGGCGGCACTGGCGACTTGGCCATAGGCTTGCTCCTCGGCGAGGAAGGCTTCGTAGTCGTAGAAACGCTCGGGGTCGAGCAGGCGCAGACGGGCAAAGTGGCTCTGATGGCCCAGCTGGTCCGGGGTCGCGGTCAGTAGCAGCACGCCTGGCACCTGTTCGGCCAGCGCTTCCACCATTTCGTAGGCACGGCTTGGCGCTTCCTCGCTCCACTCCAGGTGATGTGCCTCGTCGACGACCAGCAAATCCCATTCGGCTTCCAGCAACTGCTCGAAGCGGCGGCGCTTCTTGCGCAGGAAGTCGAGGCTGCAGATCACCAGCTGTTCGGTTTCGAAGGGGTTTTCCGCATCGGCAAAGGCCTCGATGCAGCGCTCCTCGTCAAACAGGGAGAAGTGCAGGTTGAAGCGGCGCAGCATTTCGACCAGCCACTGGTACTGGAGCGTTTCGGGCAGCAGGATGAGCACGCGATGGGCGCGGCCGGAGAGCAGCTGCTGATGAATGATCATGCCCGCTTCAATGGTCTTGCCGAGGCCCACCTCGTCTGCCAGCAGTACGCGCGGGGCATAACGGTGGCCTACTTCATGGGCGATATAGAGTTGGTGCGGGATCAGGCTGACCCGGCCACCGGCCAGACCGCGGGTCGGATTGCGACGACGTTTGTGCTGGTTGACCAGCGCTTCGTAGCGCAGGGTAAAGCGGGACATCCGGTCGATCTGGCCGGCGAACAGGCGATCCTGTGGC